>JADJYG010000025.1 GCA_016719895.1 Saprospirales bacterium
GCCGTAGTTGATTTCCGTGTGGCCGCCGATGATGATGGCGGCGCGGCCGGTATCGCGCATACATTCCAACGCATGAGCGACCATGAACGTGATCGAGCGCTTTGAACGGATACCCGAAATCGCGGTTGACCTCGACCAGGCGGCCAAACGGCGGGTTGGTGAGCACCACATCGAAGGCGCGATGGAACCGGTCCGGGAACGGTACGGACGCATCCATCTGGTGTATCGCCCGGAAAGGCTGGGTTTTCAAGTGGGCATACCGCACTGGGTCGATTTCGTTGACCACCGTCATTTCCTCCGGGTAGAAGATGGTCAACAGGCCATTTCCGGCAAAGATGGTTCCGTAACACGCCTTTCGTGTCGCGGGTCGCCGATAAACCAACCGGCCGGCAACGCAATCGGTGCGCTGGTGCTGTATTGTTGGAACACCTTTTGGCCGACTGTCTAGGCCGGTGTAGGTTGGTTGAACGCGCCGGTAGAAATCCACCACGGCGTAAAGGCGGCGGTTTTTGTCCTCCTCTCAAATCTGGGCGTCCGCTAATTTCCGGACCAGTTTTACCCAGCAGGGGTTCCGTCAGTTCCCACAGGTATTTTTCGTTGCCGGTGTCTATGCCGGCAGCAGCGGCGATTTTGCGCAGCCTGGTGATGGTCAGTTTTTTGCCTTCCTGGAAAGCCTGTTGAACGCCCCCGGTGTAGGCTTCGATGCTTTGGGTAGGGTCTGTTTCAACCAAGGCGTTTTGTCCTTCCACTTGTTTGAGGTACTGCCCGATCACCTTTTGCTCCCCGGCATCCAGGGCTTCGACAATGATCCGCTCGAAGGCTTCTGCCGGACTTACCTTGTTCCTCGCCGAACAAGGACTCGCCCTGGTTGGCCTTCACAGTTTCGTTGTACCGGGCGATGGCGGATTTGAACGCTCGCTGACCGGTATTCATCAGCAAGTTCAGCACCAGCATTTCACGGGAATACGGCTCGGTGTCAGCAGGTTTTGCTGGCCGATGAAATCCGCGAAAGACAGTTTGGAGGCCTTCATTTTCTGCTGGAACACCACGGCGGCGTTGATCGCGTCGATCAGCCGGGCGCCGGGTGTCGGCAGGGCGATATTATCCATAAGGACGGGCAGGGCATTGACGATGGCCTTGCGCAGGCCCGGCCACGCCGTCGGTTTCGGCGGACTGCAAGCTGAGCGGACGCAGCACGATGGCGGCCAGGGTCATCTCCACGGAAATATTTTCCGGCCTCGGTAAAGTGCCCGTCGGTGTAGTATTCCGGCACCTGTTGGCGGGTGAGCAGGTGCAGGAGGCAGCATGCAGAGCAGTTGTTTCTGCGCGTTAGCGTCGGCGTAGAACTCGCTCATGGTGTCGTCGTCCTCGAACAGTTTGGGGATTTGTTTGCCGCAGGCCGAGTTTTCGCGCAGGATGTTAGACAGTTTGACGGTCTTATCCACCGGCCGCTCGGATTTGGTGCTGGCCTGGTTGTATTTGGCCAATTCCTCCGTGGTAAGCGCCGGAATATTGTAGTCGATGCGGACCAGGAACGGGGCTTCGATCTGTCCATCCCGGCCGGCAAAAACGGTGCGGTCGGCAAAATCCTTTTCTGCAATCCCGAATGCCGAAAGTTCTTCTGCAAAGTCCCGGTAGGCCTGGTAGCCCGGGCCGGCGTATTTCGTCCGGGCCAGTTTGGTGGACATGGTCCGGTTATTCCCGCTGACCACGAAACCCTCCTTGTTTATAATAGGTGTGCCCTCCGGTGTACGGCCGGTGCTGACGAGCAGACCCGGCTCCAGGTTGCGGGCGTATTCGTCCACCAGGGCCTGGGCGCCCAGATCGCCGGCGTAATTGCGGTCGTTGACGTTGCCACCGGCGAGGTTGCGAGGATAGCCCGGCGTATCGGCAAAAGTCTGCTCGTCGTGACTGGCTTTGATGTGGGCCAGGTCCACGACTGCAAACTGCCCCTGGTGTTGTTCCCCGTTGGGCAGATAGATGACCGTTTTTTGCCGGGCAGGAAGGGAATGGGGTTCCTGGCCAGGCGGTTTTCAAAAATGGTTTCGGCCAGCCACAGGCGACCATTTCCTGATCGGCCACCGGGCGTTTCATGCGGTGGTATTTGGCAATGGCTTTCACCGTTTCCGATTTTAGCCTGCGCAGCCGGGCTTGGAGGTAGTCCCTGAAATCGAAGGGGTCGTAGAGGCCGGTTTGGCGGCGGAGGGATTTTAGGTCGCGGTAGGTGGGCGGGACGGTGGGGGTGCGACGGGGTTGTTTGCGAGGGGGTGATTTGGGTTTCATGTTGCAAATATGACGTTAAAAAACGTGAATTTGCAAGGAAATGCCGGGAATTCTTTTACACTTCTAAAATTGCATGAAGAGGTGCCTGATAATGAATTGTCGGTCGTCCAGGGTATGTGATGAGAAATAACAAATAGCAAATGATGCTGCTTCGTCTTTTTGAATCAAACCAATCCGAGGTAAAAGGTTTCGGGTTTGAATTAGCCTATTGATGGCAGAAATTACCTGGGTTTCATTGCCCTGCACAATATAGCCAACCAAACAGCCTTCAGGATACCTCCCTGAAACAAGATTTTCTATGCCGGTATCAATGTACCTTCCTCTATATTTGGAAGCGCTGACCTTTGAGCCGTCTGTTTTCTCCCAGTCATCGTGCGACAAGTTTTTGGCTTCGGCGTAAAAATCCATTTCCTCTTGTTTCCATTGGGTAAACTTAAAATCTACTCTTGGTGCTCCCAACGGATCATCTTCTCCTTCCGTCACACCTGCATCATAAATTGGCACCTGATGATTGACTGAAATTTGATTAGAGCGCAAAAACCCAGTCTGCTTAATCTTTTCAACAAGATGTGCAGTGATCTTGTCTTCTTTCCAATTCACATCATATTTTCTATCGGATACCATTTTGTCATAACCACGCTGCAAAGCTTCTAAGCAGAGCATGACAAAATTAAACTTCACACCTTGTACGAAGGTATTATTAACTCTCCTGTTCATGTTCAACAGTTAGTATTTCGAGGATAATTTCATCTGCATCGTTCAATCCCATTGAGCGAGTCCAGAAACGTTTTTCGTTTGGTTTGACGAGATAAATAATATCATCGTTATAGTAACGTAAAAATTTTCGATAGTAAATACTCTCGGAATGCTCCCGATAGGTATATTGTTCTAATTTCGTCAATATCTGATTGATTTCACTCCCTGGAAGTTGTCGGATAGTGTCAGATTCTTGCCCTTGATTTAAATGCAGAACTATTACATTGAGAGGTGTCCCTTTGTGAACATCTAATATGGAAGCCGAAACAGATATTTCAGGTGTGTATTTCAAAAACTCATTTATAGTCTTGCATAAGTAATGAGCGTAGGCATTGCTGTCATCCAATGAACATGGTTTGTATGCATTAGATTTTTGCCCTGACTGAAAGGCGTCAAGTTGGTAGTTTAGTAAATCCTCAATCAAGATTTTATCAGTTTCGGAGAGGTTTAGGGCCTCCCAAAAGGTAGCCTCAATTTCACGTTCCAAAGCAGCTATTTGTGATTCAACGTAAAAAAATTCATTTTTTTGATTAGCAATGATATCATCTACATGGCTGATTATTTTTTCTTTTATTTCTATAGAGAGAGAAAAACAAAGATCAGGGAGTTCAAGGATTTCATTAGGTTTGACACGATCTCGTTCAATTCCCCAGTCAGCCGTAGTCAAAAATAATAGATAAAACGCAATTTTTGAATTAAGAAAGGCTACTAATATTTTTAAATCCGTTTCATTAATAGATTGAATTCCATACACGGTATCTTGGAAAGAACAATCATAGTCTGAAAAAGCAGCACAAAAACGCCTTTCCTTTTGGCCTTCTTTTATTAGAATATGTGGGCTATTAAAGACTTTTTTATTGCCAAGTCTTTTAAACAAGGTGGTTTCAATTTTCTGAGTATTTCCTTTTGGCGTGAAGTAGCGGACTATTCTTTTCGCAGCTAAGTATGGTAACTCTTTGATTTCTTCATCTTTTGTGGGTTTAGATCGTTGCGATAGCAGTCTAAAGCCTACTCCTTTTTCCCATTCATTGGCATTTAAATATTCTTCCAGTTTGGGATACCCTAAATAGTTGTTTATCAAAGTGTAGTCCCGCTCCGTTCCCCACATCGCCGCCTTCCAAATCTTTGTATCAACCTTCTGGCACTCTTCCCTTGGCAGGTACTTCACATCAGTTGGGTCAATAGCGATGCCGTCGATGATGCGGTTTTTAATGGCAGTAGTCGGAGCGCAATACATCACCTTGTCAGAAGGCTGCACTGGGACTTGAGCGGAGTAAAGAAAAATGCTTATCGGCCGAACTGTAGAGGCAAACAAATTCCTGCCCCTGCCTTGCGGCACCCGGCGTAGGATGGAAAAATTATACACCTTCTCGACGTAGCAATCATTAAACAAAAAGCGCCGAAAGTTCCGGTGTTTGTTGCCCGTATTAAACAAGATTTTGCTGGTAGAAATAAGGGCAATTTTGCCGGTAGGACAAAGTTCGGTAGCGCGATGCAAAAAGGCTTCGACGGTTTCATTTCCAAAGCCGCGCTTTTCCAAATATGCTCGTACCTTTTTATCAACCGTGCGGCCACCAAATGGAGGGTTGCCCACCAGCAGGTCGTATTCGACCATCTCGAAATACCCACTTTCAAGGCTACTCATGCAGAACAAATTATTTCCTTGTCTATCCGGGTCTCCAGATTTAGGGTCATAAATGAGGTAAGGGAAAGTTACCGTTTGCCAAAGTGTTTTTGGTTCCAACCTATCAATCATGGCAAGGTATAGGCTGAAAGCGGCAACTTTTATGGCTTCTTTCTTTATCTCAATTTCAAAAATATTATCGAGTACAATTTGTTTGGCAATGTCATAAGTGATCTGTTTTCCCGGATTTGCCATCTGCCACCGGTCAATCAGGCGGCTTAATACTCCAACCAAAAAAATTCCCGACCCGCATGTGGGATCTAAAACTTTGATGTTGTAATTGTTATTTTCGTCCGAAGCGTGTGGCAAAACCTCGTTGAGCACAAATTCTGCTAACGGGTGCGGTGTATAAAATGCGCCGGCAGCATTTTTCTGTGCCTCGCCGATCTCTTCGGACAAAAAGTCCTCATAAATTTCACTGATGAGTTGAATAGGAATCACCTTAAAATCAAAAATACGCCAATCCGGAAACAGACTGTTCATGTTCGGCCAAAAGCATCTTTTGATTTGTTGTAAATGGCCATGATTGACGATATTCCGTTCTGTCTCGGTAACCGGGCTTAAATTGCCGTTAAACGACCGTTCGAGCTTGTCGAATACCTGATAGGTGATATTCAGGTCATCAAGGACTTCGAAGTAACCATTCTTTGCTTCATATAGTCGAACATCCGTCGCCCCTCTGTCTTCTAAATATAAGAGGAACAAGGAACGGAGTAGTAAATCGTGGATAACCTCCAGGGGTAGCCCTTTTTTGTAAAGAATTTGGCGAGTCTGCTTAAGGCTATCGATTAAGGCCCGATCAACACGGGTTTCATTTTTAACTTGCCTGGCGAACTCATCCTGTTTCCAAAACCCACCCGTTTCGATGGATGTTTTATGAAATACCTCTTTTAAGGTATTAAGATCGTCGATTGCCTGCTTGGTTGCCTGGAAAAGTTCGAGTTGATCTGCATCTTTTGTAAGGTTGCGAGGCGTTTCGTAGCAATTGTAAATCCGAATCTCTACCGGACTTTCGGCATACAAAAACGGTACTTTGCCCTGATTCCATATTTTTCGCTGAATAGCGAGCAATTTTTTCAGCACCGGCTCCCGAAAATCCGGCACTGCTTTGAAATATACTGAAGGAAATTCTCCTGAGAAATAAATCGCATCGATGCCAAAATCATTCTCCTTGACCTGGTTGACGTAATGCCGCTTCAGTGCAGACAATCCGCCGGCATCCGCTTCAACGTCTACGACGCCAAGGGTAAAATCAAGCAAATTAATGATGTCTAATCCGGCGGTCATTTACAGTTTCTCACTTTAGTGGTTGTTATAAGTCAGAATGCTCAGCTTTTGTTCGATGGCTTGCAATTTATCAAAAATCGCTTCGCTGGTATTGCTGGGGTCATCTGGAAATCCGAGGTAGGCAACCATTTCCCAAGCTTCAAACACATCCGTAACGCTTACTGTAAAAGGTAAAAATTCTGGGTTGTCGGAAAACAATACCAATTTCCGGTTTTGCCCGATCTCGTTGATGACCCTTTTGAAAACCACACCTTCGTTTTTCAACACCAGGATGTATCGTTTTCCATTTTTCAAATCCTGCCACTGATCTACGTACCTTCCAACTACAATAAAACCTTGGTGGATGGGCGGCATGGATTTCCCTTGGATTTCAAATGCCCGATAAGTCCCATCGGATAGTCCTGGCAAGTTGAAACGGGGTAGATCTTGAATAAATTCGGGGTTGCTAAAGCCGATTGCATAACCGGCGACCGCGTTTCCCGGAACTAATTCTATATTTTCTTTCCGATTTTCATTGACCGTAACCGCAACCACCCGTAAGCCATCAGCATAAATATTGGGAGGCTCTGAATTTCGCTGATGAAACAGTGGAACACCCAAATCAACAGTTAGTAAATCGGTGGGGTTTACATCAAAATATCTGGCAATTTTTAATAACAGGCTGGCGATGGGCTCCGTTTTGCCTCTTTCATAATCTGCGTAGGTTGTCCGGTTTATTTCAAGTGCATCCGCCACATGCTCCTGTGTTTCCTTGCGTTGCCTCCGTAAATATTTCAGGTTGTTTGCAAGCATTTGACGGAATTTTCGTCAAATGTCGGGATTTTCGGAATTTACATCAAAGTTTATTGGCCGATATTTTTTCATGTTTGCTAAAAATCCAAATTCATATACCCTAAATACCACCTTAGATCGCACCAAACCCTTAAGGGCGGCACTTCAAAGCTAGTTAATGGCATGCTCCTCACCTTATTCAACCAGTTCCAAATACTTTCTATACGTCGCTCCTTTGCGCTCCAAATACCCCTCCCAGCCATTAAACCGAATCACTTCATCCCGCGAGTACCCCAACCGCCGCAAATGATACCCCACCATCGCCCCTGTCCGGTCGTACCCATGCAGGCAATGGATCAGGCAGCGGCCTTCCAAGAGCTGCCAGTGAATAGTCGAAGCGGCATTACCGGCCTGCGCATTGATCAATTTGAAATCAACCTTTCGTTTTTCACAGAACGCCTCTTCTTGCTCAGCAGGTACCCCACCGGAGTCTTTGCCGTTGCCATTCAAGCGGATGACGCGCCGGATCAATCCTTTTCGGAGCAGAGAGTCCAGTTGATCCAGGGTGAGTTGCGCGGAGCGATAATTATACCGTTCGCCCGGCACCTTGAACACATAACCCGGCAGGTCGATGTCGCGCAAATGAGGACGTTCCCGGCCAGCGTATTTTTTATTGGCTTCCCCAAGTATCCACGCGACACAAAGGCAAAACCCGAAAAACAGCAAGTTACGGGAAAGGTCGGGTGTTCCGGGTTTAGGTTTAGGAGCGACACGTTTGGGTTGGCGCTTGTTCATATCAAATCTTGGAATTAGCGGCACCGATAAATAACCATCGCCACAGACGACAAAAACACCTCACCGCATTGGCCACCGGTATTGACTATTTTCGCTTTACCGACTTCAAGCGTATCGGGTCGGTAGGCGGATATTGGCCGACTCGGATCCCGGTGCTGTATCTGCCCCAGTATCTCGGCATTCAATTTTTCGATATTTGGGATTTTGTTGTACCCGACATCTTCGCCATGTTCATCGGCAAAGGTTCCATTGCTAAATTTCCCGCACAGGAAATCGTTGATTGAAATTTCGAAGAAGACCATATCGGTAGCTTTAATTTGGATGAATAGTATTTGCTGTTAAGCCTGTTTTCTCAGGTATTTTCCTGAAACCCATTCCTGCCGGTTCGCCGCAATTCTGCACCAGTTATTCTTTTCCTCGTACACACGCAGGACGGCCCCGGTGGACGTGACATTTATCCGGCGACCGGTCACATCCGGTTTGTCCCGAATATTGAGGTTATTGGTTGTCACAGTTGCATAGTAGGCGATGGATAGCGGTGGCTGATCCGGCTGATGGTCAAGGATTTCCTGGACATGTGGGAGAAAGTTCGTTTCCGCCGCTTCGACGGTGTTGCCGCCAAAAAAATTCGAGCCCGGGCAGGATTTGGTCATGCCGGCGTCGTTGGTGCGTTGGCCCGTTTTCAGGTCGAACCAGTGGTGATACACGACTTGATTGGAATTGACCGGGATTCGGAAACGCCGGCACAACGCCGCGGTTACCTGTAAAATGGCCTCGCGCTGCTCCGGCCGCATCTCATCGCCGCCAATATCAAAATTGCCGATGTTCTCGATGCAGATGGAATGTGCATTGAATCCAAAAATACAGGCTGGAGACGATTCCAGGCTCCTGCCGGTCACGATCATACCATCGGGAAAAATGCTGAAATGCTGGCCGATGTCCTGCCAGCCGTTCATCAGGGTATGAAAATGCTGCATCCCCTTTTGCAGGGCGAAATGGTTTTTGCCGTTGAAGCCGGCATAGTTTGGAGCATAGGTATGATGCAGCTGTAAGGTAAACACCGTCCGGGCAACACTTTGTGCGGTAAGCCAGGCCTCAAACTTGGTAGGTGCGATTAGTGTAAAACCGTATTGCTTAGTCATGTTGTGCGATTTTCCTGAAAGACAAAAAGCCGGGCAGGGCGAAAGGCTGAAATTCTCCTTTGAGGGGCTTGATGTGCTCGGGGCCTTTAGTGCCCTGCGTCAGTATTATTTTTTTGAAGCGCATTTGTTCGTTGCAAATATAGGGCCTAAAAGATATGATTTGCAAACCGGCTACCGGCTTTTCGATCAAATTCCACGAATTACTTAGCATGTACGTTGTCGTTGAACTAAAAAGCGCGTTTCGTGCATTTCAAAATGGCTATTTTTGCGCTCGTTTAATTTTTATCGCCCGTATGCGCCCTCTTTTCTTCGGCATTCTACCATTCCTTTTGGCCGTGAGCTTTACCCTCCTGCCGGGTGACGCTTTCGGTTGTAGTAAGGGTTGCAGTACCGGCAAGAGTGCGACGAAGAGCATTGCGAGTGAAGCCTCCTGCTGTGCCAGTGCCGGTGACGAAGCCTCCTGTTGCAGCAAAAACCGATCTTCGACAGGCAAAAACCAAGACCATCACGGCGACGAAGATGGTTGCGGCGGTCGCTGCGGCGGTACGTGCGGTGGCCATTGCTCCTGCCCTATGGCGGTTTCAAGTGTGGGATTATTTCCAGAAGTCGAACTTTTCCTGCCCGTTTTCATCTCGTTTTCGAGGGCGTACCTCCCCTATCAGTCCCCTTCCCTTCCCAACGTTTCGTTGGATATTTGGCTCCCGCCAAACATTTTGTCCTAATTCTGGACAGCCAATGGTATGCCTTGTCAAAACGGTTGACGCATCGTGTTGACCGAAGTGGTCGTGTTTTACAGTCCTTACCGCCACTCCATTTTAGCGACACGCTATGCCGTTCGGTTGCCGCCGCGAAGCATTCTGCTTTGTCGGCTAAATTTTTCCAACGCTCATGCAACCTTTCTCCCGACGGTACTAAACTACTATGCCAGATTACGCAAACAAGCAAGACGCTCAGACACCGCCCGATCCTGACGATTTGGAATTGGCCGCCGCTTGCCATGCCGGCGAACCTCAAGCCCAACGCGCGTTGTGGGAACGGTACAAAAACCGGATGTACGGCGTTTGTCTGCGGCTTGCCGCATCGCCCCAGGAAGCGGAGGATTGGTTGCAGGAGGCTTTTATCCAGGTATTCAGACACATCAGAAAATACAGGGGCGAAGGCAGCCTGGAAGGCTGGATAAGGCGGGTCGTGGTGCGCACCGCTATCCAACACCTTAAACAACAACGCCTGAAAACAACCGGATTGGACAACGAAAGGCTGGAACGCCTGCTTTTTGAAGAAGGAGAAACCGGCGCCGGCGAAGGAGACGAACCGGGGCGATTGGTCGGATTGCTTCAACAATTGCCTCCTGGCTTTCGTGCCGTGCTGAACCTCTACGTGTTGGAAGAACGCAGCCACGAAGAAATCGCCCGGGAACTGAATATTACTGTAGGAACCTCGAAATCCCAACTCAGCCGTGCCAAGGCTTTTTTGAAACGGCTTATAGACAAAACATTGATATTTTTATGAATACACCCTTACACCCGGAACACGACGATTTGGAGCGGCAATTGCAAGCCCAATTGGAGCATTTCGCCCCGGAAGCGCCCGACCGGCTCTGGGCCGGCATCGAAGCGCGGCTTCCGAAGCGCTACCGACGACGCCCGGTACTGTGGTGGTGGGTGTCCGGTGTCGGGGCAGCGTTGGTTTTGGTGGGGATCGGCTATCGCTTTGCTGGACAGAGCGGCTTATCAACGCCTAAACCCCGTAGTATTGAATTGGTACCGGCAGTTAAACAAGACATTGCAATCAGAACTACGCCGAAGCAAAAAGGTAAAGAAACATCTACCTCCTCGGCACCTATACCTCATGCAAAGCTAGGCCCTGGAGTGGCCAACCCTAAAGCAGTAATTAAATTCCTTGCCGATCTCGATGCAATTACTCTGAGCCAAGACGCTCCCGAGGCAAATACGCTGCGGTCAGGCATTTTACCGGAACGACCACCTTTTGAAGATACCGAAACAGTCCAAGACTTACCTGTCACCGCATCCGACGTGACACTGATGCCATTGAAATCATTGTTTTTCCCATTGCCGGTTTTGAATTACGATTTACCTAAAATTCAGCCCTTCCATCTTCATACTAAAACAATAGGCGAACAGCGCTGGCAAATCGCCGCCGCCACTGGACCGGTCTGGCTTTGGCAAACATCAGCACCGTCCGATCCACATCACGGTGGGCACATTGGCTTTGCAGAACACCGGCAGGGCGCGGCTACCGGCTGGCAACAGGGCGTGAACGTTGAATACGAGCTATCTCAGCACTGGAAGGTGAACGCGGGGTTGTTCCGGCGCCAGACCACGCAGATTGCTTCTCATACTGCCACGCTCCGGCTTATGGACGGAGTATGCCTCAATCCCAACGATTATGCCCCGAAAGAATATGAGTTTCAATACCACCTGTACTCGGGCAGCGGCACGTCCAACCTGACCGTGCATATCGCCCAGGTGGACACGGCGAACACGATGCCAGACGACGAACCCTTCACCCTCGATATGCGCACCACACGGCGTAGTTCGGATTGGGTACTACCCTTGGCCGTAAAACGAACCTTCAGCAAGGGGCTTTGGCAGGGATTTGTGCAAGGCGGCGTACAGATCAACCTGCCCGGTAGCGCATCGGCCCGTGTGGATCACTTTACCGAAACCTGTATCGACCTGTGTTTTGCAAGCGGACGAATGCCTGTATTGACGGTTGCGGAACGCAGCAAATATTCCGTATCCTGGTTGTTCGGAGCGGGGTTGGAATACCGCCTTTCGCCGGGCTGGGGGCTATCCGTGGCACCAACGTTTTTTGGAGGAAAGGGACAAGCCGGCGTTTCGTTGAACGCATGATTGAGTTTTAAACTTTAATTTTCTAAAACAATGAAATTCAATTTTTTAAATAAAATACCAATCGCAATCCCTTTGTTCCTTGCTGGACAAAGCCTTGCACAAACGACTATTTTGATTCCCGATACCCTCGCCGGCGATGTGATCAACCTGACCCTGCAAAACGGAACGCGGGAGTTTTACCCAGGCGTGGCCACCAAAACCATCGGCTACAACGGCAATTTCCTCGGCCCCACAATTATTCTGAACCAGGGGCAGCAAGTGACGCTTAACCTGCACAACCAACTGAGCGACACCACTACCACCCACTGGCACGGCCTGCATGTAGCGCCGGCAAACGACGGCAGCCCGCATAACCCGGTAATGGATGGAGAAACCTGGTCGCCATCGTTTACCGTAATGGATAAGGCGGCGACCTACTGGTACCATCCGCACCTGCACGGTAAAACGCTTAACCAGGTCGTAAAAGGCGCGGCGGGACTCATCATCGTCCGCGATCCGGAAGAAACCGCCATGAACTTGCCCCGTACCTACGGGGTGGACGACATACCCCTTGTTTTTCAATGGAAAACTTTCGACTCGGCGAAGCAAATCGTGGAGATGGACGAGGTGGACAACGAGGTATTGGTTAACGGCACGATAAACGGCACGCTCCATTTGCCTGCCCAAGTCGTGCGTCTGCGCTTGTTGAATGGATCGAGTCACCGGTTTTTCGATTTCGGCTTTGCCGACAACCTTACGTTTAAACAAATTGCCTCCGACGCGGGCCTGCTCGATGCGCCGGTATCAATGACCCGACTTATCCTCGGTTCAGGCGAACGCGCCGAAATCCTCGTAGACCTGAGCGAATTGCAAGGCAGCAATCTCAAATTCCAGCAGTTCGGTACCCAGTTACCACAGGGTTACCCTGGTGGCCCGATGATGATGGGCGGCATGACGGGTCCGAAGGACAACACGGATTTCGATTTACTGACCATACAGGTCGGCGCACCCACTTCCAATGCCGTGACGGCTATTCCAGCGACCCTAACGACGAATACCGCATGGCCGCAGGCGGGCGCCTCGTCCCGCTCGTTCGGCCTTTCCGCTCAACCGATGATGAGCATGACCAATTTCTTTATCAACGGCTTGAAGTTCGATATGGAAACGGTCAACTTCAACACGCAGGTAGGTAAAACGGAAATCTGGACCATCACAAACCAGACCATGATGGCGCACCCGTTTCACATCCACGGAATGCACTTTTATGTCCTGTCGGTGAACGGTGCCACGCCGCCCGCCAACTTGCGGGGAAGGAAAGATGTCGTGGTCGTTCCGCCCATGAACGGATCGGTGAAACTTATTCTGCGGTACGAGGCTTTCAGCGATCCCCACATACCCTATATGTACCACTGCCACATCCTGAGCCATGAAGATACCGGCATGATGGGACAGTTTATCGTCAATTCTGCCTCCTCGGGTACCATTGAAAACGCCGCACAGGAGCACCTGCGCGTTTCGCCCACCTTGCTCGCACCGGGTTTAGAAAAAGTGGAAATCAGCGCCGATAACGGCTGGGAACCGATCCAGATAGAGGTGTACGACCAGGACGGATGCTTGTTGCTGACTGAACGGAACGCGACGCGGATAGCCGTTGACCGGCTGGCATCGGGCATGAATTCCATCCAAATTTTTACTGCCCGTGGTACGGCGGTTTTCAAAGTTGTAAAAACAAACTAACCTGCTTTCCTCACTCAAATTAAACAACATCCAAGTTTTATGAAAAAACTGCTCCTCTCTGTCCTGTCCTTCCTGTCGGTTTTAGCGGTTCAGGCTCAAAACAACATCGAATTGCACCTTTCGCCACGCCTCGGCGCTGCGCCATTCGCACTCAACACCCCCGTTTCAGCCGGGTCTTACGAGTACAAAATCACGCGACTGGAATATTACATTTCGGAAATAAAAATCACCCACGACGGCGGCCAGGTAACACCGGTGACGGATTTGTACCTGCTTGTTCGCCCGGCGGTGGACAGTATGTACGAGATCGGCTCTTATCCAGGTATTGTCAACGTAGAAAGTATCACTTTTTCAGTGGGTGTTGACCAGGCGCATAATCACCTGGACCCGGCGAGTTATCCGGCCAACCATCCGCTGGCGCCACAAAATCCGGCTATGCAATGGGGCTGGTCGGCGGGTTACCGGTTCGTGGCCATCGAAGGCAAAGCGGGTACAAACTTCGCCAACGACTATGAAATCCACGCCTTGGGTGACGCGAATTACAAGACCGTGACGCTCGCCACTATCGCAGAAAATCACGCCAACGGAGATAAAACCATTCACCTTATTGCAGATTACGCCCAGGTTTTGAATTCGATCAACGTGTCGGCCGGATTGATCGTACACGGTTCCACGGGGAAGGCCGTGTCTTTGATGAACAACATGCAAAATGTAGTTTTCACCGCTGAAATGGTAACCATGACGATAGACCCTACGTTTGAAGGCGCTTTCGCAGTATCGCCCAACCCGGCCGCTCCGGGTGAAGCAATGGTCAGGATGACCCTTCCGGCGGGTTATTCCTACCGTGTTACGCTGACCGATTTGATCGGACGGGTGGTAATAAACCAGCCTATTTCAGCCGATAGCCAATCGTATCCGCTGACCGACGAATTAAATGCCGGCACGTACTTCGTGCATTTGTGGCAACAGGAACGCCCGGTAGCAGTAGAAAAATTAGTGATTACCCGGTAAAAGTATTTTTTTATAAGCAGGGGGTGTGCGGCGGTTGCCTGTAGTTTCCGATTGCACACCCCTCTTTTGCAATGAAAAAACTGTACATCGTAGCGATATTGCTGGCATTGGCCTTCATTGCTTGCCAGAAAGACGTACCGGAACCGGTCACGCAGCCCGAGCCATTGTTGGCGGTACCACCAGGCTTTCCGGCCCCCGTATTTCCATCCGGGAACGAATTGACCTCTGCCCGCTGGGCTTTGGGCAAACGTTTGTTTTACGACCCGGTCCTATCGAACGACAGCACGGTGTCCTGCGCATCGTGTCACCTCGCTTCGAACGCTTTCAGCGATACGATGGCATTCAGTCCTGGTGTGGCCGGCCGGCCCGGCGTGCGCAATTCTCCCACGCTGGCCAACATCGGCTACCACCCGTATTTCACCCGCGAAGGCGGCGTACCGACGCTGGAAATGCAAACCCTGGTGCCGATCCAGGAGCACAACGAATTCGATTTTAACATCCTGCTGATTGCCGAGCGATTGAAACGCGACACGGCTTATGTCCGAATGAGCCGCGAGGCCTACGACCGCGAACCGGATGCTTTCGTAATTACCCGTTCCATTGCCTGTTTTCGAAAGAACCTTCGTGAGCGGACAAAGCCGTTACGACCAGTATTTTTTCAGGGAAAACTTCGGCGTTGACGGCGGCGGAAAAACGCGGCATGGATTTGTTTTTTCCGAAAAAACCAACTGCTCGCAGTGCCATTCCGGGTTCAACTTTACCAATTATGCTTTTGAAAACAACGGCCTTTACGCTGATTACCCGGACCCCGGCCGGTTCCGCCTGACCGAATTGGAAAGCGACCGCGCGCGCTTCAAAGTGGCTACTTTACGAAATGTAGCGCTTACTGCGCCGTATATGCACGACGGCAGTTTGCAAACCCTGGAAGCCGTGGTCGAGCATTACAATTCCGGCGGACAACCGCATCCGAACAAAAGTTCGCTGGTGCGGCCTTTGGGCTTAAGTGCCGGCGAAAAGGCCGATCTGCTGGCATTCCTGCGCAGCCTGACCGATGAAGCCTTTGTCAACAATCCAAAATTTCGTCAACATTGATTTTACTGAACATGAAAAAATTGCTTATACTCCTGTTCCCCGCAATCACATTTTTTAGCCTGCGACTCGAAAGACCCCGTTGAACCGCCCGCTACATACGATCCCACGCCTTATAATCTTGACGTGGGTTATTTCCCCTACCCCGATTTGCCTGCCGACAACAAACTGACAGTAGCCGGCGTACAGCGGGGCCGGATGCTTTTTTACGAAAAAATGCTTTCCAAGGACGGCTCGCAGTCTTGCGCTGATTGCCACCAGCAAAAAGACGGTTTTTCGGACATGCGCCAATTCAGCATCGGCGTGGAAGGTCTGCCGGGAAAACGCCAAGCCATGCCGGTGATGAACCTGGCTTGGCACCTCAATGGCTTGTTTTGGGACGGACGCGCTCCACTCGTGCGCGACCAGGCATTGAAACCGATACAGGATCCGCTGGAAATGAATGAAACCTTACCCAACGCTGTGACCAAACTTTCCACCGATAAACGGTACACCGATCAGTTTATCCGGGCATTCGGCGATGCGGCGGTTACTTCAGAACGTATGGCCTTGGCCCTGGAGCAATTCATGCTCACGATGGTATCGAACAACTCAAAATACGACAAATGGAAAAACGGCACGGCTACTCTGACCGATAGCGAGGAGCGAGGCCGGGTTCTATTTTTCACAGAATTCGATCCCTTCGGCTCAGAGAGCGGCGCAGAATGTTTCCACTGTCATGGTGGGTTCAATTTTACCAACGATGAATATATGAATAACGGCCTCGATGCCGACGCGGAACAAACCGACGAAGGTCGCCAAAAAGTAACGGGCAATCCGATGGACAAAGCCCGGTTCAAGGTGCCGAGCCTCCGCAATATCGCGCTCACCGCACCGTACATGCACAATGGGCGTTTTACTACCCTGGAAGAAGTGATCGACCACTACGATACGGGCGTGAAACAGTCGGTAACGATGGATGAGTTGCTGCAATACAACGTGCAACCTGGCGGCTTGCAATTGCCCGCACAGGATAAAGCCGATCTGGTAGCGTTTTTGAAGACGCTGACGGACGAGACGTTTTTAAACAACGCGGCGTATAAGTCTCCTTTCTGATCTAAAAATCGCGGGATGTTCCGCAACTAACTATTCTAAAACTACCCTTATGTTGAAAGTACTACGTCTAACCTGCCTGAGTTGCCTATTGATAATTGCCGGTCAATCCCTGTCGGCCCAATGCCAATCCGATGAAACAGAAGTCCGCCTCATCATCGAAACCGATACTTACGGTTACGAAACCTTTTGGTCGCTGGTACCTGCCGGTAATCCCTGTAACCAAACACCCATCACCACCGGCGGCAATGTTAATCAGGTAGGCTGCAACGGCGGCGGCCAGCAGGACGCCACCACCGCTTTCGGTTACAATGACAACGCAACCGTCAACGCCGGCCCCTGGTGCCTGAAAACCGATTCTGCATACACGCTTTACCATGTGGACGATTATGGCGACGGCGGCGCAACATTCACGATTATGATAGGCGCCTACCCGGTCTATCAGTTTAAAAGCGTGAGCAACGGAGGTCAGTACAATTTCACCGTTACGCTGCCACTCGCTAACAACGCAGCTTTAGCGAGAATCGGCACTTACGGCTTCAACGACCTGAAACCGACCGCAGTACATGGCCTGATTTTCAATATGGGCGCTTCGGCGATTGACTCTATTGACCTGAGTTATTCGGTGAACGGTGGCGCGTTATTGACCGAGACGCTTATCGGCCTGAACGTCGAGCCGTTCACATCGGCTCATTTCAATTTTTCCAATTTGTGGATGCCGACAGATACCGGATTATACTCCCTTCAAGTTTGGTTGAGCAAAATCAACGGCAATGCCGATCTGAACACGGCCAACGACACGCTTGGCAAAGCGGTTTATTTCAGAGCGCCAAAGCCTGTGCTGATTGACCAATACCTAAAGGATTCCGTACTTGTCAAAACAATCGGCGTGGCTGCCGACGGTCTGGATCAACCCCGCGACCTGGCTTTTGCGCCTACACCTGCGCCAACCCTGTGGGTAGTGAACAAGAAAACGGAAAGTAGCGGTGGCAGCACGGTGACGTATTTCGATGCAGGATTACCTACTCAGGATGCCCGACTGAAAAAAGACCAAAACTCCTGGCATTTCATGTCGCTACCGACGGGCATCGCTTTCAGTTACAATGGCAATTTTGCCACTTCTCCCGGCGTGCTTGACGCCAATCACCAAGGCGGCGCCTCGCATTTCACCGGTCCGGCACTCTGGAACAGTGATTGGTCGGTATATGCCGAGCCTTCCGGTGGAAACGGCAGCCACCTCGACATGCTGCATCAAAGCCCGTACTGCATGGCCATCGAATGGGAGGAAGATAACGTGTGTTGGGTGTATGAGGGCTACAACAAAAACATTGTACGCTATGATTTTGGCGAAGACCACGGCCCCGGCAATGACGACCACTCCGATGGCATTGTCCATCGGTACACCGAAATTGCGGTGAATCGCATAGACGACAATATCTCCAACCACCTGGCACTCGACCGCGAAAGCGGATGGCTCTACATCGTAGACAACGGTAACAAGCGAGTGCTTCGCTTGGACATCCATTCCGGTACGCCAACCAGTAACCTGACACCATACGCCGAGCCTTTGCATGAATATAAGGCCGTGACCGGCGCTGACTGGTCGGTATACATCGACAGCCTCGACAAACCGAGTGGCATAGCGGTCATCGGCGACTATCTGCTGGTGTCGGATTACGGAACCGGCGAAATCATCTTTTACGACCGCAGCGGCGACGAAGGCGTGGAACTGGGTCGATTCGATACCGGTCCCGGCGGCATCATGGGCATTGAAATCGGGCCTGACGGGAAAATCTGGTACGTGAACACCACGCAAAACAGGGTCTATCAATTGGACTACACCCCGTTCACGGTAGCGGCCAACGAGCCGGGCAACGGACCGGTATTTTCGGTGTCGCCCAACCCGACCGACGAGGCTTTCGAGGTCCGATTCGGAGCGGGCAATGTTGTAACCGATTACCGGTTGCGCGTCCTGAACGCCTTGGGTCAATTGGTTGTGGATGAATCCGTCACCGGCCACTCGTCGGTACGCGTTGACCTGTCTGGACAATCGGAAGGGTACTATTTCGTACAAATTGCCAGTGACAAAGGCAGCCGTACAGAGCGGGTGCTGTTGTCGTCCCGATAGCGAAAAGTGCGTGTAAGAGGGATGCGTTTTTAAAAAGAACAGCAACAAATTTGACATGAAACGATCTAAGTCAGACTACTCTTGTTTTCAAAAATACGCCCTGCTCCTGCTCCTCGTGAGTATGCAAGGCGGCTTGTCGGCCCAAATACCGGTCGGCGAGCCGCCTTGCCTTTTCGATGTGCTGCATCCCGCAGGAACGCTGCAAGCGGCAGAGTCGCGCATCGGCGCGGCAGTCGGCAAACAGAACCCAAACGGTGTAACAGAAAATAACGACGACATCCGAATCGTCCCGGTGGTGGTACACGTCATCCACAATGGCGGCTCTGAAAACATCAGCAAGGCACAAATTGAGCGGCAAATTGAAATCCTGAATGAAGACTATGGCAAATTGCCCGGCAGCCCCGGCGACGGCGCGGGCGTGGACACACGAGTGCGGTTTTGTTTGGCAAAAACAGACCCGCAGGGTCGCTGCACCGACGGCATCGTGCGGCTGAAAACAACCCTGACCAACCACCAGCCGGTAGATAGGGGCCACCTTGAAAAACCTCTCGTTTTGGGACAACACCCGCTACCTGAATATGTATGTGGTCAAAAGCATTAGCGGCAACGTGGGCGGTTATTCTTCTTTTCCGCATTCACCGCCCGATGAAGACGGCCTTGTAGTGCGGCACAACCTGTTTGGCGACAACGGAACGGCCGCAGCCTCCGGCGGACGGACGACGACGCACGAGGTAGGGCACTGGTTCGGGTTGTACCACACGTTCAACGGCGCCTGTGGACAGGATACCTGCGCCGACGGCGATTACGTGTGCGATACGCCGCCGGTAGCCAACCCTAATTTCGCCTGCAACCTGAACGCCAATTCCTGCGGAAACGACAACCCCAACCTGCCCGACCAGGTGCGCAACTACATGGACTATACGCCCGACGAATGCAAAAATATGTTCACCCAGGGCAAAAAGACCGCATCACGGCCACGCTCGATACGGTTCGGACACTCATTTGGTCGCCCGACAATCTGGTTGCCACCGGCTGCGATAGCGCATACGTGGCGCCGCCAGTCTGTCCTGTTTCGGCGGATTTCGTCACGCTAACCCCGCAGGTGTGCCTCGGCGGGAAGGTTTATTTCATAGACCGCTCGCTGAACGCGGCGACTTCCTGGCAGTGGTTTTTCCCCGGCGGCACGCCCGCAAGTTCCGTTTTTCAAAATCCTACCGTGACTTACGACAGCCTGGGCACGTTTTCCGTCACGCTCATTGCCGCCAACAGCAACGGTAGCGATACGCTCTTTTTGGAAAATTACATCAACGTCACCGAGCCGGGCATCGGCCAGTTGTTGCCTTTTTCAGCCAACTTCGACGACGGGATTTTCCCGCCGACAGGCGCGGAAATCTACAATCCCGACCTCGGCATCACCTGGGAGTTGGACTCGGCGGCTGCCCATTCGGCACCCTACTCTGCCCGCATTGACAATTTGGTGAACACCAACTACGGCACCCGCGACGAAACCGTGTTGCCTTTCCTCGACCTGAGCACTTCCAACCCCGATTCGGCGCTGTTGCTGACTTTTTGGTGGGCTTACGCGCGCTCCGACCCGAATTATTCGGACGAACTCATTGTGCAGATTTCCAAAGACTGCGGGGTGAATTACACCAACATACTGACCCTGTCGGGCAACGCACTCGTGACCGGCCCGACACAGACTACACCGTTCATACCCACCACCGCGCAATGGAAAAAAGTGACGGTCAACCTTTTCCAATACAAAACCGAGCAGTATGTCAAAATCCGTTTCGTGAACGTAACGGACGGCGGCAACCGGCTGTATCTCGATGATATCCAAATCAACGGCGGCTTGGTGACGGCCACCGACGAGCCGGGCCAATACGGATTGCCGCTGCGGTTGTTCCCAAATCCGGCTTTTGACCGTGTGCAGGTGCGGGCAAACGGAGGCTGGAACGAGCCGATGCACATTCGCATATTTGATAGCGTGGGCCGGTTGCTGCGCGATTACGGCGCTGATGCTGCCAGTACGCTCGACTTGGCTGGGCTTCCCAATGGATTGCTTTTCGTAAAAATAGAATCCGCAGGGCGTATTGCGGGTTTTCGGTTAATGAAAGAAAAATAACGGATATGGAAGATTTTCCAAACTATCACCCCATGATTGTCCACTTCCCGATTGTGTTGCTGTTGCTGGCAGCAGTGATGCAGTTGGCGGGCTTTTTTGTAAAAAACAAGGGGTTCCACTACACAATTCTGGTTTTGGCGGTGCTGGGCTACACCTTAGCCTATTTTGCCGCCGCCTGGCGACACCCGCAAATCGAGCGGGAAGCGGTGAGCGCGGCGGTGCTGGCAATTTTTGACGAACACCAATTCTATGCGCGTTGGTCGGTGTATCTGGGCGGCGCTGGAGCTGTGCTGAAAGGCGTCGAACTTTATTTTCGGCAGCGATTCTTTTTGGCTGCATTGACCGCATTGGCATTACTTGGCGCAGCGACGGCAGTCGCGGTTTCGGGGCATCACGGGGCTGAGTTGGTGCATAAACACGGGGTGGGGCCGAAGGGGGGATTTTTGAAAAAGAAGCCGGTTGTCGCTGCCCAGGCAGTGGTTTATGACAATCCGAATGCGATCGAAAACGACACCATGCCCAAAAGCATCAAAGCGATGACCGTCGGAAAAATCGAGGCGGTCACCGCGACCATTCAATATTCCTCCCCCAAAGTGCGCGGGCGGGCGATTTGGGGCGAATTGGTGCCGTTTGAAAAAGTGTGGGTCACGGGCGCGAACAATGCCACCTCCATCGAGTTCGACCGCGCCGTGGAAGTGGCCGGCACGGTGATTCCGGCGGGCAAGTATGCCTTTTTTACCATTCCCGGAAAGGAAACCTGGACGCTGATTTTGAACAAGAACTGGGAACAACACCTTGCGGATGAGTACGATCCGAAAGACGACGTGGTGCGCACGGAGGTCAAACCTGAACCTGTTCCGCACACGGAACGATTGCAATATTTTGTGGAGCCTCCGATGGGCGATGCTGCCGACGGCGGTATTTCAATGGCTTGGGAAGCTTTGAAAATTCGGATGGCTGTAAAGGTTAAGTCTTGAATTCTGTTTTCCGACCTGCGGACGCATTGCGACGCGCTGTGCAAATTCGGCGACAACCATCATATCATGCATAAAATAGCGAAAAAGCCATGACAATCAAACCAGTACTCGTTCCAATGCTCGCCGCTGCCTTTCTCGCATTGGCGAACGTTTCCCCTTCCCCACCTGGCCCTTGCGACTCACCCGTGGTAGGCGGGCACGCCGGCGCGCCGGGCGAAACCAGTTGCACGGGTTGCCACGGCGGCACGGCCAATACCGGCCCGGGCAGCCTGACGCTCACGCTCGGCGACACCACCTTGCTGTATTCGCCCGGCGAGACGTTTGACGCGACGGTCGTGATGAAACAGGCGGGGCGCGACAAGTTCGGGTTCGTCGGGCTGGCACTAAAAGATGCGGGCAACACGACCATCGGCACGTTTACGATTGACGACATGGTGCGCACCCGGACGTTCAACGACGGCCCGCGCAAATACGTATCGCACACGCCCTGCGGCGCCGATGCCGTTCCGCCCGACAGTCTTTCCTGGACATTTCATTGGAAAGCGCCCGCAACCAACGTGGGCAACATTACGCTGTACTTGGCAGGGTTGGTCGCCAATCATAATCACGCCTTGAGCGGAGACGATACCTACACCTTGACGGTACACCTTGTGCCGGATTCTACCGTTTCAGGGGTGAAAGACCCAGCCTCGGCAAGTAGCCTTCGACTGTGGCCGAATCCGGCTTCCGAAGCGGTGTACTTCGCCCTCGAAGGCGCCAACAGCGGGCAAACGGTTCACCAAGCCGAAATCTGGTCGGCAGCCGGGCAGTTGGTGTGCATTACGGACCTTACGGAAAATAAATTGACGGTAGCAGGCTTGGAAGCGGGCGGTTATCGGCTGTTTTTGCGTGATGAGGATGGAGCGGTCATTGGGCAGGCGAATTTTGTGAAACTATAAACCTGTTCTTTTCATGCACCATACCCGTCAATACTACCTCCGTCGCTTGCACCGCTACATGGGCGTGACCATCGGGATTCAATTCTTGCTCTGGACGGTCGGCGGGCTTTATTTCAGTTGGTCGGACATGGACGAGATACACGGCGACTACCAGCGCCGACCGGCCCCGCTGCTTGTGCCGGATACGGCGGGCTGGGTATCGCCCTCGGTGGTCATGCAGAACCTGCGGGCAAAGGGTGAAAGCCCCGACAGCATCCTCGGCCTGCGCTTGGTGCCGGTGCTGGACGCGGTGTGCTGGCAGGTAGTTTTTATTGAAAAAAATGCCCGGCACCGGCATCCGCGAAAAGTGCGACTGGCCGATGCCAAAACCGGTGCCCTGCGCCGGGCCTTGTCAAAAGAAGAAGCGGTGGAAGTCGCGGCCCGGCAATTCAACGGCACGCCGACCTTGAAGTCGGCAGTCTTTCTCGATGAAACGCCTCCCGGCCACGAGTACCGCCAGAATGCTTTGCCCGCCTGGGCCGTCACCTTTGAACACCCTTCCAAAACCATCGTGTACGTCGCTGCTGAATTGGGCACGGTGGAAAAATTTCGAAATGAAAAATGGCGCATTTTCGATTGGCTTTGGATGCTGCATGTCATGGATTACGAAAGCCGTGACCATATTGGCAACTGGCTTTTGCGGGCTTTTTCGGTGTTGGGGCTGTTGACCATTTGTTCGGGTTTTTCGTTGTTTGTAGTTACTTCACCGATGTTTCATAAACTGATTAGAAAATGAAGTCATGCGCCACATTGCCGAACATCCTGTTATACCTCGTTTTCGCCCTTTCGTACCTTTCTCTCCCGGCGCAAACCACTGTGCAGTGGGCGGACTCAATCGTGGTTGTTTCCTCGTCACTGCCCGTCACCGCGCCCCGCATCGCCCTGCTACCCGACGGAACGCCATTGGTAACATGGGGAACGAGCGGCAACCCCTCCCAAATCTGGTGCTCCCGCTTTGAAGGTGGCGCATTCAGCACACCAGTAGGTATGATTCAAAGCCCCGCTGAGCCAAGTTTGTTCGGTTTTGGCGGCTACGACGTGGCGGTGTCCGACAGCCAAGTATTCGTCGTTTTTGAGCAATTACAGCAGGGCATCATGTTGGTGAGGTCTTACGACGGCGGCCTCACGTTTGGCCCGCCCACCACGGTGCAAGGCCCTATTTCGGGCGGCTATGCCACCTTCTCGTCGGTAGTGGTGGACGGCACGGGCAACCCGGTGGTCAGTTACATCCACCACAAAAACGGAGTGACATACCACGTACGTAGCTCCACAGACGACGGCCTCTCCTTCAATGAACCCGCTACGGCCAACGCACCCGCACCCGGTGGAGCTGTCTGCGAGTGCTGTACTTCCGACCTGTTGGCTTCGGGCGATTCTGTTTGGCTGCTGTTCCGCAACAACAACCAAAACCTCCGCGACATCTGGGTGAGCCGCTCCACCGATTTGGCGGCCACGTTCGACACGGCCACCGATGTGGACAATACGGACTGGGAACTCAATTTTTGCCCCATCGCTGGGCCGCATATGGCGCGTTCGGGCGACAGCCTCATTACGGTATGGATGAGCGCAGCGAGCGGCACAGGTCGTGTCTATCTCAGCACGCTCCATGCCGGCACGATGCAGGCCGGGCAACAGTTCGGCTTCCCCACGCCCTTGGGGCCTCAAGCCGCTCAAAGCCAAGCAGACGTGGCCGCTATTGGCGACACGGTTGGGGTTGTTTTTTTGGAAAAGGCGAAAGAACTCGTGTTCCATTTTTCCACAAAAGGCACAGCAAACCTGACTGACCAAAGCACTCGCTTCGCTGCGCCGGACCATACACTTCAATTGCCCTCATTGGCATTCCGCGACAGGGTTTTCCACCTGATTTATGTGGATGCCTCTGCCGAACAAGTGCTGTACCGGCAAGGGCGGCTGACCCTGATCAGCTCGACCGATGAACCGACAGCCGCATTGGGCATTTTGGTATTTCCCAACCCCTCCGTTCAAGCGGGCGGCTTTTGGGTCAAAAGCGAAGCCGAAGAGTTGCAAGAGATTTCCCTGTTCGATGTTTTTGGGGAAAAAATATTTGAAAAAAAAGCCGCCGGGCGCGAAACCCTCGTGCCGACGGGCAATTTCCCGACGGGTATTTATTTTTTGAAAATAAAAACAGCACAAGGGGAGCTGTCACGCGAAATTGTGGTGCGGTAGGTTCAGAAGCATTTTCGACGTAAAAAAATTAAACTTCAAACACCATCGTCCTTCCAGTATTTTAAATTCACTACCATACGCTACCTCCCGCTCCTCGCCCTCTTGACCACCCACGCCATCTCTGCCCAAACGCTCACCGGTACGGTCACCGACCAGAAAGTCTACGGCCCCGGTTCCAACAAGGTGTAGCAGGACAATTTTTTCACGAAGCAATGGCAAGTGCTGCCCAAAATGCTCGACTACCCCCTGTGTTGCGCGCGCAGCATGGGGATTTTATTTTCTCTAAATTTTTTTCAGGCTCGTGCAACTTTTCGCCGCGCTGTGCTGCACTTGATTTTTTAGTTGTCGCTGTTTTGCGAATTCATTTTTAACGGCAATTTTTTCACACAATGAAACTACGAATCAAATTACCCGGACTGGCGGTGATGGCGGCTTTGCTTGTGCTTTCTTGCGCGCGCTGCCAAAAAATGAACAACAGTGATGCAGCAACAGCCCGGAAAGTGGTGGAGCGCGGGTTTTCCAACCCGCTGGCAATCCCTGCCATTTTGAACGGCACCAACGCCGATTTCAGTGCCCAGCCCGGGACGGCTTCACTCGGAAGCGGCGTCACCGTCAATGCACTCGGCTATGGTAACGCGCCTATTCTTGGGCCGACAATTCGCATCAACCAGGGCGAGCAGTTCAATTTGGCTTTCACCAACAATTTGGCTGAACCAACCAATGTCCACTGGCACGGCTTGGAAGTACCGGCTTCTCAAGACGGTTATCCGACCGATGTGACCATTCCCGGCGGCACTTTTCAGTACGGTTTTCCGGTAAAAAATCGCCCCGGAACTTATTGGTATCATCCGCATCCCGACATGGCGACAGCCAGCCAGGCGTATCGTGGATTGGCTGGTTTTTTTCTTGTTTCCTCCACGGAGGAAGAAGCCTTGGGCCTGCCGACCGGGGAGTACGACGTGCCGCTGGTGGTTCAAGACAAGCGACTCGAAGGTGGACTGAACTACAATCCCGACATAGATGATCTTAGCATCGGTATGTTCGGCGAATCGGTGTTGGTGAATGGTACGGTAGGGCCGGTATTGGAAGTTGCTACCAGAACGTATCGGCTTCGACTCCTCAACGGTTCGAATGCCCGTATTTACAATTTTGCACTTTCGACCGGCGCCAAATTTCAGTTGATCGGCACGGATGGAGGTCTGCTCAACGCTCCTCTGGAATTATCGGCTATCCTGCTTGCACCCGGTGAACGAGCCGATGTGTTGGTCAATTTCAATGGCCTGGCAGTCGGTACCGATTTATACCTGCAAAGCAATGCCTTTGCCGGCACGCCTTCACAAGGCACACAATCTTTTAAAATCTTGAAATTCAAGATTACCCGTCAAGAATCGGACAATTTCACACCGCCTGTCTCTCTGATGCCCGTAGAGCTGTTGTCTGCTTCGCAGGCTGTGGCTACCCGTAAGTTCAATATCGGGCATACGATGGAACACGGCGGTATGTCGGGCATGGTCATGCACCCACTCGACGGTAAAACATTCGATCCCAACCGGCGCGACGAGGTAGTGAAAGCCGGAACGGTCGAAATCTGGGAATTCGACAATACCAACGGTGCAGAAACGCATCCGATGCACCTTCACGCCGGACAATTTCAGGTTCTCGATCGCAGCGGGGGGCGGGCTGTCGTACAACCCTGGGAAAAAGGATGGAAGGATACGGTATTGGCATTCCCCGGCGAAAAAGTGCGCATCATCGTCCGTTTTCCCGACCTCAAAGGCAAATTTGTCTTCCACTGCCACAATCTCGAACATGAGGACGCGGGGATGATGCTCAATTATGAAATTCAGTAACACGCGAATTCATTCTCTTTTAAACATAAAATTGAACAACAATGAAACATTTCATGCCTGTATTCTTCGCACTGCTCCTGGTGGGTTTGGCCTTTACAGCCTGCAAAAAAGACGAGACGTTCACCGAGCAACTAACCGCCGAGTGGAATTCCACTTCTATCAAAATTGATGGCGTTGCATCTCCTTCTGCTACGACCCTATTCCTTCATTTACAAACCGGGAACATTTTTGAAATTACCACCAATATCACACCATTCACCCATCCCACATCCGGCTCATGGAGTGCCGACGAAGGCAACTCCAAACTCACATTGGCCGGGAATGTCTGGACAATTCACCACCTTGAAGGCAATACCCTTCGCATTGCTAATATGGTGGACGGAAAAGAAGTCGAAATCGATTTGGAGAAGTAAATAATGTGGTAAAAAAAAACACATGAGCGGCACAACGTACATTCCTGCACTACGATTCCATTGGCTGACGAAAATGTATGATGCCGTTGTTGGGCTATTTATGCCTGAACGTCGTTTTAAACAAGCCATGATCAGCCGGGCCGGGCTTTGTGGTGATGAAAAAATTTTGGACTTCGGTACCGGGACGGCTACACTATCGCTGATGTTGGAAAAGGCCCTTCCCGGATTGCAAATAACGGCTATTGATGTGGATGAAAAGGTGCTGCGTATCGCCAAATCTAAAATCGGCGATACTGCTATTCAGTTAGTACATTATGGAGGAGAAAGGCTACCCTTCGAAAACAATACCTTCGACTGTGTGGTGTCAAGTTTGGTCATGCACCATCTGACAGGCACTCAAAAGCAATCTGCATTCCGCGAAATATTACGGATAATACAACCCAAGGGCAGACTGGTCATCGCGGATTGGGGCCTTCCGGCCAACCGATCGCAACGGCTCCTTTTTTACCTGGTACAGTGGCTCGATGGGTTCGAAACCACTACTGCCAATCTGCAAGGGTTGGTACCCAATATGATTTCAGCAGCCGGGTTCAGGGAAGTAATGCGGCACGAACGGTTTCAGACTGTTTTCGGAACCTTGGAGATACTTTCGGCAAGCAAGAAGGACCCGTGAAGAGAATACCAATGGTTCAACAGGTAGATTTGCCGCTCGGACTGCAAAAATAAGTTTACACAGGGGCAAAAAGAACGCATGCTCGCTACCATTAAAAAGTAATGTCGATGAAAAGTTGGTACATTTGGATTGCATTAATTTTATCGGCAAATCTGCCGGCGCAACCACTGAAAACCTTTCAACTGATGGCATCCGAAGACGGCACGGTGAAAATGCCCGACGGAGCAAATTTGCCCGTTTGGGGGTTTCAGATACCCGGTGGCAGTCCGGTAGCATATCCCGGTCCAAGGCTTGTGGTTGCAGAAGGCGACAGCGTTCGAATTAGTGTGTACAACGCCGGCAGTATGGCGCACACCTTTCATTTGCACGGATTCGGAAGCGACACCTCCAACAACGGTGAGCCGGTAAATCCACAGATCATTCAACCTGGCAATACATCCGTTTTTGCGTTCTGGGCGAGTGCAACAGGCGATTATTTTTATCACTGCGGATTACAAAACCCGGTACACGGGCAAATGGGCATGGCAGGCCTATGTACTGTCTTGGCCGCCGGCGGAGAGAAAAGAGCCTACACAGGAGGCCCCCAATATTTCAAGGATTATCATTGGCTCCTGGGGGAAATTGATAAGGAATGGCGCCTGAATCCGCCGCAACAAGGGAACCTGTCCCCATTTTCTCCGGATTATTTTGTTATCAACGGTCAGTACGGCGATGCATTGGGCGATTATGATGGTAACGTTGCGATCTTTACAGCGCTCGACCAATTGCCGGTTTACCTAACGCTAACCCATTTCGGCGCCGGGCGCCGGGAAGTCATTTTCCCCGAAATACTGTCGGCGACAGTGGTCGTTCGCAATGGCGTTCCGCAAATACCGGCTGTATCTGCCGATACGCTTGATTTATCGTTTGGCGAAAGTATCGGTGTCATACTCCAACCAATCATCAATGGAGAAGACAGCATCCGGGTCAATTATTATGCTCCTGTAAACGAGGTTTTATGGCATCAAAACGCGGCGGCTATTTATATTCAACATCACAGCGCCACCTCGGAAGCAGAAGTGGGTAATTCCGTCCAAATTCTGCCGAATCCGGTCATAGATTTTCTGACCCTGCAATTCAATGTGTCGTCACCAAAGGGCAAAATAGAAGTGGAAATTTTTTCAGGAGCCGGCGATTTGGTCTTACGGCAAGATATTTCGCCCGACCAGCGTATTTCGGTACAACGCCTGGCTACCGGAATATACTTCCTGAAAATCCGGGGCGAAAACGGGAGGATAATCGCCGGACAGACATTTTTCAAAACATGAACTACGAAAAAACAATTTTTTGGCTTAAACAACAGTCGGAAAATGACCGACTGAATCGTCAAAGCCGAAGTGAGGCCGCAGAAATAATCAACCAGTTTTTGAAAAGTGAAATTAAAATTACTGCGGACGACTTATGGTTCATTGGGTCTTTTTTACGAAACAGTGATTGGCCTAAAAAACATCGATTTGGTATAAAGACCAAGAAATTACCTAATTTAGTTTTCGACTACTATTATCCTCACATTCCAGCAGGACAGTTTTATCACTTTACCACCTTTGAAAATTTTTCGAACATCGTTAGATCGAAGCAGTTGTGGCTTTTTAACCTATTGAAACGTAAAAGTGCTGAATTTTTTCGACCTTTTTATGAAGATCACGGGTTGCTTGGTTACGACAAAAAACATGACGAAAATAATAAACCGTATTGGGAGAAAATCATGCAAGAAACCTTTTACGCTTCTTTTGCAAACCCGGCAACGCTTTCCAACGAGACAGAATCTGCTCTATGGAGAAGATTTGCCGACAAGGGATTCGGAGTGAGGTTAGAATTTCAAATCACCCCTAATGTTCCCGATTTTCGGGTAGTTTACTATCGTAAGGAGGAATTATTACCCAAAAAACTAATAATGAATCAGATAAGCGAGGCCATTATGCAGAAATTCGGACGCATATTCTCAGTTTCAGGTATTTCGAAAATGGGCGCTTTTTACATCGACGGGGACTTTGAAGATGAAAACGAGGTTCGCCTTGTCATTAAAGCGAACACGGATGACTACCCTTTTAAATTTGAACCGAAGCAATACAAAGGGAGTGTCAAATTCATCCAATTGCCTTTTACAAACAGGTATGCGCCAATGCGACTGGTGAGCATTCAACCAGGTATTTACAGGAAAAGAAGCGATGTTCAGCAAGTTATTCTGAATTACAGGAGCCGGCCCAAACCAATTATTTTAAACAATAGCATTTTAATCTAACTGTATGAAAATCAGATTCATTTTCCTTTTTATCGGGACCATTGGTAGTGCTTCCGCCCAAACCCTCACCGGCACTGTCACCGCCCCCAATGGCACACCCGTCCCCAATGCCCGCGTGACCATTTTTCTCAACGACACTTCCATGTTCCGGGAGGCTCGTACCGATGTCAACGGGGTCTATCGTTTTGAAAATCTCGACCCGTATTATTTCTTTTTCAACGTGGCCGCGCGCGGCTTCGAACTTTTCCAAAACGCCACGACGGGCATCGTCGGCACGGTCATTCATGATGCGCAACTGGAACCCGAAACGCAGCCCGGCCAGTGGACGACCATCATGAATTCGCCCGAACCGCTCGGCGGAACCGACCTCGGCGTTTTGCTGCCCGACGGCAGTATTTATTACTGTCACAATACCAAAGACCCTTTCGTGTTCGACCCCGCGCTCGACGATACGCTTGCCATTCCGGGCGATATGCAGGTGCAGGGTTGCGCTGCCTCCAAACTGCTTTGGAACAACAAGGTCATCATGGCGGGCGGCACGGACCAGGAAATTTACGGTCCCGGTACGCGGAAAATCAAACAGTTCGACCTCGCCGCGCAAACCTGGCAGTCCTTGCCGCTCATGCTCGACTACCGCTGGTATCCCGCCATGACCCAACTCGCCGACGGGCGGCTGCTCATCGTAGGCGGAGGCGGGCTGAACAACCCCGTCCGCGTGAAAACCTCCGAACTTTACGACCCCATCGCCGGTACGACCGAATGGGCAGATACGGTGGCCATCGGCATGGAGCAATCACCCATCCTGACGCTGTACAGCGGCAAAGTCCTGATGACGTTCCGCCCGCCGCAACTGTTTGACCCGGTGACCGAACAATGGGACTTGGCCGCCGATTTTGTGCAAGGCAACCGGATGCCTAACGGCGACCATGTGGATCATGAACTGGTGCATCTGCCGGAAGGTGATGTCATTGCCATCGGTTTTAAGCCGTTCCCGGCGGGCAGCGGCGGAAAACTTGTTGAACGCTACGACCCGGTCGCCAACGCCTGGTCGCTGCGCACGCACTTTGCGCCGCTCCGTTCCCGCTCCGAGACGGTGCTGACTCCCGACCGCCGTATTCTCGTGCTCGCCGGGGCCAAAGAAGACCCAGCCGACCCTGCGCCCGTGAACCAATGGGGCTACATGGACTTGACCGATCAATACGACCCTTATGCCGATACCTGGCGGCGGCTCGCGCCGATGCCCCGCAAACGGGAATACCACGTTTTGGCGATTCTTGTGCCCGACGGTCGCATTATAGTGGTCGGCGGGGAAGGCGCACCCGGCAACGAGCCGCCTTTGAGCATTATTGACGCTTACGAGCCGCCGTACCTGTTCCGGGGCGTGCGTCCGCAAATCCTGAACCAGGAAAAAACCGATTACCAGCGCGGCGAGACGATACATTTCGATGTGGCGCGCACCAACGCGCCCACTTCGGTGGTTTTGCAAAGCACACAGGCTGTCACCCACATGATGAACTGCGGGGAAAACCGTTTTCTCGATTTGAATTTTTCTGTTGAAAACCAAGCCGTCAGTGCGGAAATCCCCGACGATTCGCTGAAAGTGCTGCCCAGTTGGTACTTGTTGTGGGCGATGGTGGACGATATTCCATCGGAAGCCCGAATGGTCCGTATTCTGCCTGGGCAGGCGTCGTCAGTATCGGTAGACAATGTTCTTACAGACCCTGTTTTTACGGTGTTCCCCAACCCGGCGAATCGCGAAATATTCCTGCAAGGCGTATTGCCGAAAGGAGAAAACGTTCGATCCATCGTATTATCGGACGGCTCCGGAAAAATCTTGCGCCGCTGGCAGAATGAGTTTATCCCGGATTATGCCGGGCAAATTCGGTTGACACTTCCGGACGGTCCGGCAGGCGTATATTTTTTGAGGATCGAAACGGGGACACGGTTTTTCTTTCGGAAGGTGGTGGTTCAACCGTGACGTTAGCGTACCGCCTGTAATTTCGTAAATCCTTTCCAAAATTTCGTAATGCCCGCCCTGGGCATCGCCCCGAACTTTGCATCGTACAAAGGTAATCCCGCCATGAAAAACGGCCCGGGAACCCCTTTGCCATAATGGCTTCCGGTTGTCGTGTTACTTTTCAGGCCGCCATGCAACCTTTTTAACCTTTTGATTGCACTACAATATGTCGAACTCAATGGAACAGCACCACCATCACCATCATCATGTCGCGGCACCGCAAAAACCGGCGCCCAAACCTGTGGAGGAGCACCATCAGCATGGTCATTCCATGCATGGAAATACGCATGGGGAACACGACAAACACGCCGGCCATTCCGTAGAAGGATTCCGGCAGAAATTCTGGCTGTCGCTTGCGTTGACAATCCCGATTCTCCTGCTGTCCGACATGGTGCAGCATATCCTTGGATTCCACCTGGATTTTGCGGGACGAAAGTGGGTATTGTTCGGTCTGTCGTCCGTGCTGTTTGCTTACGGCAATCAGCCTTTTTTGGCGGGTGCAGTGGCGGAGTTGCGCCACCGCAACCCTGGTATGATGACCCTCATCGCAATGGCGACCACGGTGGCATTTGTGTACAGCGTTGCCGTCACATTCGGGTTGCCGGGCATGGATTTTTACTGGGAACTCGCCACGCTGATCGTCGTCATGTTGCTCGGCCACTGGATCGAAATGAAAACCGTGTCGGGCGCTTCACGGGCGCTGGAAATGCTGGTGAGCCTGATGCCCGCCGAGGCGCACGTGATTCAACCCGACGGTTCGGTGCAGGATCACCCGGTGCAACACCTGAAACCCGGCGACCTGGTACTGGTGAAAGCCAATGAAAAGATTCCGGCGGACGGCGTCGTAACGGACGGTTCGGGTTTTGTGAACGAATCCATGCTTACCGGCGAATCACAGCCGGTAGTGAAAGAAACTGGCGCCAAAGTCATCGCCGGGTCGGTAAACGGTAGCGGCGCATTGAAAATGGAAGTGACCGGCGCCGGGCAGGACAGCTACCTGCAAAAAGTGGTGCGTCTGGTTCGGGAAGCCCAGGCCAGCAAATCCCAAACACAAAACCTGGCCGATCGCGCCGCTCGTTGGCTGACCTACCTGGCCATTGCCGCCGGAGTGCTCACCCTGGCTTACTGGCTTTGGGCCGGCCAACCGATGGCCTTCGCCCTCGAACGTATGGTGACGGTCATGGTAATCGCTTGTCCGCACGCGCTGGGATTGGCCATTCCCCTGGTGGTAGCCATTTCCACGGCACTTTCGGCGCAACACGGCTTGTTGATCCGCAACCGCACGGCTTTTGAAAACGCCCGTAAAATCACAGCCATTATCTTCGATAAAACGGGCACCCTGACCGAAGGCGCATTCGGGGTGACTCGTATTTCCACGCACTCCACCGCTTACGGCGAACAAGACATCCTGCAACTGGCCGCTTCGCTGGAACAAAACTCTGAACACCCGATTGCCGAAGGTATTGTGAAACACGCCAAAGCGCAGGGCCTTGCATTGCTCGAAGTCCTCGACTTTCAATCGCTTACCGCGCGGGGAATTCGCGGTAAAATTGCCGGCAAAGAGGTACTCGTAGTCAGTCCCAACTACCTCAAAGACAATAACATTGCATTACCCGAAAATATCCTGAGCGATGCCGCCGAAACGATTGTGTTCGTGCTGGTGGAGGGCCGGTTGGCCGGATTCATAGCCCTGGCCGACCGTCTGCGCAAAACATCCGCTGCGGCCGTTGACGCATTTCACGAAGACGGCGTCAAAGTCGTGATGGCTACGGGTGACAACAAGCAGGTGGCGGAAAGCGTCAAGCGGCAGTTGGGCCTGAACGACGTTTATGCCGAGGTGCTGCCCCATCAAAAGGTGGAGATCGTGGAAAGGTTGCAAAAGCAGGGCGAGTTTGTGGCTATGACCGGCGACGGCGTGAACGACGCCCCGGCGCTGGCCCGGGCCGACGTGGGCATTGCCGTGGGTTCCGGGACCGACGTGGCTGCCGAAACTGCCGATATTATCCTGGTGAACAGCGATCCGCAAGACATTCTGCGCCTAGTACGTTTTGGGAAAGCGACGTACCGGAAAATGGTACAAAACCTGTTTTGGGCCACGGCATATAACCTGGTTACCATCCCGGTGGCTGCCGGTATTTTTTACCCGCATCTGATGATCTCGCCGGCTTTCGGCGCGGTATTGATGTCGGTCAGCACCATCGTGGTGGCATTGAATGCACAGTTGTTGCGACGAAGTTTGAAGTAGCGTTTTTGTCGCAACCACTTCGATAATATAGTTGTTTTAGTTAAAAATGAGACATAGTAGCGTCCATATTTGGTTTTTCCTCCTCGGTGTGTTCGTCACGGCGCCCACAAATCGTATGTGGGCTTGCGGTAGCGAACACACCGCAGGTACGACAAAGTCAGGGGACGTGAAAGAAAGAAAGTCCTGCTGCAAAAAAACGGACGAAGCGCGCGCTTTCCATGTTTCCGACAGCGCCCCGTGCGACGAACACCGGCATTCCAGCGGGGATTGTCCATGCGACCATGAACACGGTGGCTGCCATTGCCCTGGATGCGGTCTGATCGCTTCTTCCGGCACTTCTTTCGCTCTCCCTTTGGGAGACAATTTTCAATTACCCAACCTATTGGCCTCGGTGCGTAAAGCCGCGTTTTATTTCATCGATCACCTGCCCGAAGCCGTATTTCTCCCCATCTGGCAGCCGCCTAAGATCGGCGTTTAGTGCCGCGTCGGCCCGACGTGTGCCCATTTCAGACCTTTATTATCGCGTGTAAAACCGTTTCGGATGGCTATAAGCCTTTTCCGAACGGGTTTTAGGCTTTTCTTCCAGTCTGATCTTCATTTCTAATTCTTAAAATCTCCTTGTATGAAAAACTTACTCATTGCGGGTTTGGTACTCGCTGGGTTGCTCGGCGTATTCGTCGCTTGTAAAAACACCCCCAAAGCAACCAATACCGACCAAACTGCCGCATACGCCTGCCCAATGCACCCGGAAATCACCGGGAAAGCAGGCGACACCTGCTCTAAATGCGGTATGGACTTAGAACCTGTTAAGCGGATGCCCATGCCACGTATGCTTGTCCGATGCATCCCGAAATCACAGGCAAAGTCGGTGATAAATGTTCCAAGTGCGGGATGGACCTTGTCCGGGCCGAAAAGCCGGCAGATCATGGCGAAGAAGGGCACAAGCATTGACCCATTTTAATGAAAATCACTGTCGAAGTACTGTAAATTCTATTCACCTATAAAAGTTTAACCGAGATGAGTTCACTCAAATTTTTGTTTTCTGTTCTATTTTTAGGTTTGCTTTCCATCAATATCGTCGGCGCACAAACCGAGGGGATGAAGAAAAAGCAGGCCGTCGCAGTTGCCCCGGCCCTTCAAACCGAATCGTTTCAAGTCCTCGGCAACTGCGGGATGTGCAAACGCACGATTGAAAAAGCCGCCGCCCAGGCGGGCGCTACGTCGGCCGTTTGGGATGTGGATAAAGGCTTGCTCACCGTGACGTTCGACCCGGCTAAAACTACCGCCGACGCGATTCAAAAGACCGTCGCCCAATCGGGCTACGACAATGTGGGGTACAAAGCCCCGGACACGGCCTACAACGCCCTGCACGGCTGCTGCCAATATGATCGTTCCGGCGCGCCAGGCACGGCGAAATCGTGCGATATGCAGGGTCAAAATTAACCTTGGGAACTGACTACCGCAGTGTCTTGGCGGGCTATCTCTAATGGTAGCTCGCCAAGACCGGGTAAAATGCTTCAACCAAAGTTCGAACCGAAAACGGCCGGCATTATGATCAATTTTCTGATAACCAATTCTTTAAAAAACCGGCTGTTCGTGCTTGCGGCAGCCCTCGGGTTGTTTGCCTGGGGTATTTACTCGGTGCGCAACAACCCGATCGACGCTATCCCCGATCTGTCGGAGAACCAGGTCATCGTCTTCACGGAATGGATGGGGCGCAGCCCTCAACTGATCGAAGACCAGGTCACCTATCCGCTTGTCTCCAACTTGCAAGGCATTCCGCAGGTTAAAAATATCCGGGGCGCCTCTATGTTCGGCATGTCCTTCGTCTATGTCATTTTCGAGGATAAGACCGACATCTACTGGGCGCGTACACGGGTACTCGAACGGCTCAACTACGCCCAGCGGCAGTTGCCGTCCGGCGCCGTACCGACTCTTGGCCCCGACGGCACCGGCGTGGGGCATATTTTCTGGTATCATCTCGATGCGCCGGGTATGGATTTGGGCGAGCAACGCGCCTTGCAGGATTGGTACGTCAAATTTGCCTTGCAAACCGTACCGGGCGTTAGCGAAGTGGCTTCCTTCGGCGGCTTTGGCAAACAATACCAGGTGACCATTGATCCCTATAAACTGAACTATTTCAACGTCCCGCTGATGGACGTACTCAATGCTATCCGACGGAACAACAACGACGTGGGCGGACGCAAGTTCGAGATGTCCGACATGGCCTATATCGTCAGGGGGCTGGGCTACATTCAAAAAACGTCGGACATCGAGAATATCCCCGTCGGCAATTACGGTTCTGTGCCGGTACGGGTGAAAGACGTGGCGACCGTTCAAATGGGCGGCGAGGGGCGGCTCGGCATCTTTGACATGGACGGAACGGGCGAGGTGGTTGGCGGTATTGTCGTCATGCGCTACGGCGAAAATGCCAACAACGTCATCGAAGCGGTGAAACGGAAAATGACGGAAGTGGAAAAGGGGTTGCCGGCAGGCGTGAAATTCAAGGTGAGTTACGACCGGAGCGAATTGATCCAGGCTGCCGTAAGATCGGTCAAAGGAACGCTTATCGAAGAAATGATTGCCGTGTCGTTGATCGTATTGATCTTCCTGTTTCATTGGCGAAGCGCCCTGGTTATCCTGATCCAGTTGCCGATTTCAGTGGCTATCGGCTTTATTTTGCTGGAAGCGCCTTTGGTATTTCTTCCAACATCATGTCACTCACCGGCATCGCGCTGGCCATCGGGGTGGTAGTGGACGACGGTATCGTGATGGTCGAAAACGCCTACCGGCACCTCTCGGAAGCGCCGGGAAAGCCAGGATTTGCGGAACGTCTTGCGATCATTGCCAAATCCTGCAAACAGGTAGGGCCGGGCGTTTTTTTCTCTACTATCGTAACGGTCGCTTCTTTCCTGCCGGTATTCCTGCTGAGCGGAATGGAAGGGAAACTTTTTTCACCGCTGGCCTGGACCAAAACATTTATCTTGTTAGTGGACGCTTTTTTGGCCATTACCCTGACGCCCGTTCTGATCGCTCTGCTGCTCCGGGGAAAATTCAAACCCGAAAGCGCCAACCCGATCACCCGTTTCCTGGAAAACCTGTACACCCCCGTGTTAAAACTGTGCCTCAAATGGCGCAAAACTACCTTGGCAATCATGCTTGCAGCGCTGGCCGTAAGCGTCCCTATGATGATGCGCCTCGGTTCCGAATTTATGCCGCCGCTCGACGAAGGCTCCCTGCTTTTCATGCCCGTTACCCTGCCCGATGTGTCCAATTCGGAGGTCAAACGCCTGTTGCAGGTACAGGATAGGATCATCGCCGGCGTGCCCGAGGTCAGCCACGTACTTGGCAAAGCAGGCCGGGCCAGCACGGCTACCGACAACTCGCCGATCAGCATGATTGAAACCATTATTTTGCTGAAACCCAAATCGGAATGGCGGCCGGGCCTGACGAAAAACGATCTCATCGCAGAGTTGAACGCCAAACTTCAAATCTCCGGCGTGGTGAACGGCTGGACTCAGCCGATCATCAACCGCATCAACATGCTTTCCACGGGCATCCGCACCGACGTGGGGCTTAAGGTGTACGGACAAAACCTCGACACCATTTTTTCGCTGTCGCAACAACTCAAGCGCCAGTTGGAAAACATTCCCGGTGTGCAAGACCTTTACGTGGAACCCATCACCGGCGGCAAATACATCGACATCGTCGTGAAACGGGGACGAAATCGGGCGCTACGGCCTCGCCGTGGACGACGTGAATATGCTCGTCGAAAGCGCCCTGGGCGGCATGACCCTGACCACCACCGTCGAGGACGGCAGCGCTTCAGCGTCAATGCCCGTTTTGCTCAGGATTTTCGCAACAATCTCGACGCGTTGCGCCGCTTGCAGGTACAAACATCGCGCTACGGCGTCATTCCGCTGGAAGCCGTGGCCGATGTCCGCGTTTCGGAAGGCCCGCCGATGATCAATTCCGAGAACGCCTTGCTTCGGGGCACGGTTTTGTTCAACGTGCGGGAACGCGATCTCGGCAGTACCGTCACCGAGGCGCAGCAAACACTCGATGACGCGGTGAAAAAATTGCCGAAAGGGTATTTCATCGAATGGAGCGGACAATGGGAGAATCAAATTCGCGCCAACAGAACCCTCCGGTTGATCGTGCCCATCGTGTTGGTATTGATTTTTTTCGTGCTGTATTTCACCTACAAGTCGGCAAAAGAAGCGGCGCTTACGATGATAACGGTGCCTTTTGCGCTCATCGGCGGTGTTTATATGATCTGGTTTTACGGGATAAATCTTTCGGTGGCCGTGGCGGTAGGATTCATTGCGCTGTTTGGCATGGCTATCGAAACGGCCATGCTGATGACCATTTACCTCAACGAGGCCATGCAGCGCCTGGTTGCCGAAAAAGGCAACTCGCGGGATACGATCACGCCCGCCGACTTGCGCGAATGGGTGATTTGGGGCGCCGCCAAACGCCTGCGGCCCAAACTAATGACCGTTTCGGTTTCGCTGTTCGGCCTTATCCCGATTCTCTGGGCCACGGGCGTCGGTAGCGACATTATGCTGCCCATCACCCTGCCGCTCATCGGAGGTACTATTTCCTCGACGATTTACGTGCTGCTGATTACCCCGGTCGTATTCGAAATGACACGGGAGCGCGAACTGCGGCGCAGCGGCGCAATCGAGGTAATCCCGGTTGAAGAATAAACGCATCGCTTATTTATCTACCGGCTTGTCACATCAATTTTTTTGAAAATGAAACGCTATATTTTTTTGAAAATACAATTTCTGGCGGCGTTTTGCCTCTGTTTTGCCGCAAGGATTACCGCGCAAAACCCGCTTCCGCTCGACTCCGTGCTCAACCGCATTGAGCGTCTGCATCCGGTGCTGCAAGCCACCGACGCCCGCGGGCGGGAGTTCGACGTCGTGGCCAAAGGCGCCGTCACCTTACCTCCACCGCAGGTAGGCGGCGGTATGTGGATGACGGCGTACAATCCCGCGCGCTGGAGCGAGGGTATGGGGGCCGTCATGGTTTCGGCGCAGCAAATGTTTCCCAACCGGAAAATGCAGCAAGCCGAAGCGCGTTACATGTCGGCCATGTCGGGTATGCAGGCAGCGGAAAAGGGCGTAATGCGCAATATGCTGTTCGCGGAGGCGAAAACGGCTTATTTCGACTGGCTTGTGCTGGAAAAGAAAATCGCCGTTTTGGAAGAAAGTAAACGGGCGTTGCGCCTGCTGATCGAAAGCGCCGAACAACGGTTTCAGTACAACCGGGAAAAACTCGGCAGCATCTACAAAGCCAAAACCGAACTGGCCGATCTCGACCGGATGCAGGCGATGTACGCCGGTGAAATCCGCCGGCAACGCGTCATGCTGGCGACGCTGATGCAACTCGGCCCGGCAAGCGTGTTCGAAATTGACACCCTAATGCCAAGCGGTCCGGCACTTGTACCGCCACTGCCCGACACCTCGCGTATTGCCGCCCGTAGCGATTTTCAGGCCATCGAAACCAATTTTCGTATTGCCCGCCTGGAGCAGGAATGGCAGCGCTCGAAACTCAAACCCGAATATGGTCTGCGTTTCGATCACATGTTCGCTTTCGGCGGCCAGCCCTGGCAGTTTTCGCTCATGGGCATGGTTACAGTGCCCATAGCACCTTGGGCGAACAAAGACATCAAAGTCAAAATCGAGGGCATCGAACACCGGCTTGCCGCCTTCGAACTTGACAAAGCGGCGTTGGCTAACCAAATCCGGGGCGCCCTTTCCGAGCAATTAGTGATGATGCAGACCTTGCAAACCCAGATCGCACGCTACGACGACGACATCATCCCAAACCAACGCAAACGTTTTCAGAGTACCCTGCTCGCCTGGGAACAGAATACCGACGAGCTGTTTATGGTGCTCGATGCCTGGCTGGAACTGAAAATGAGCCGCCTGGCCCAATTCGACCTGCTGCAACAATTGCTTCAATCAAAAGGAATTATGAAAAAGAGCCGGAATATCGCTAAACAATACACTTTGTGGGCCTTGCTTCCGGTATTGCTCACGACGGCTTGCCGGAATCCCGATGCCGGACAACACCGGCACGACCAGGATTATTCAGGGCATGAAGCCGCGCAATATACCTGCCCCATGCACCCTGAAATCATTCGCGACAAACCGGCAAGTTGCCCGATTTGTAAAATGGACCTGGTAAAAAAGAAAATCAACCGGTAACGCACCGTCCGATTCATCGCATACGCCGGAAATGCACGGCCATGCTTCTTCCGCCGAGGCTGGCGTATCTGCCATCGGAGACTTTGGACATGCTGCAAAACCCACTTACGAGTAAGTGTTGAGCACTGGCAAAACCCTTGCATCCCGGAACAGAGAACGATGCCGCTGCGCCTCGACGCGCCCGGTTATTTGGCGTATGATCCCCGGTTGTTGAACGTGGTCAGTGCCCGCTTTGGCGGACGTATCGAGCGCCTTTACGCGCGCTACCCGTACCAACCCGTGCGCAAAGGGCAACGCATACTCGACATTTACAGTCCCGAAATTGCCACGGCACAACAGGAACTGATTTTTTTATTGGAAAACGACCCGGCCAACACAGTTTTACTTGAAAATGCCCGTAAACGCCTTTCTCTCCTGGGCCTTACCGGGAGCAAATCCGGCAAGTGGAAACGGAACGCAAGCCTCTTCTGTCGTTGCCCGTTTTTAGTCTGTATTCGGGGGCTAATTTTCGACAATAGTGTTTCTCTCAATAATACGGCCTCAGCCGCTCCCGGAATGAACGAAAACATGAACAATACCGCTGCACCGGCTCAAAACCGTCCCAGCTCCGCCGGCCCCGGCGAACTGTCTTAAAGAAGGCATGTACGTCCAGCTGCGGTCAGCGGCCCTTTGGCCTGCAAAGTTTAGCCACGGTTTGGGCGATGCTTGAATTTACCCTTCCGACGTTTCGATGCTGAATACCGGGCAGGTTGTTGAAATCCATGTCGAGCCGTTTGAACGGCCGTTCAAGAGCAAAATCGACTATATCGAGCCGTTGTACAGTTCCGGTGGGAAAAACCTTCGGGCACGGGTTTATTTGCCGAACCCGGGTGGGCAATTAAAACCCGGCGCCCTGCTCCGGGCTACCGTGCAAGCGGGCAGTCGGACAGCACTTTGGATTCCGGAAACCGCCAGTCTCGATCTGGGTAAAAACCACGTCGTATTTGTAAAAAAGGCGGCGTATTTCAAACACGCGCAATACGAAGCGGGATACGGACAGATGGGTGGATAGAAGTAATTGCGGGTATCGGCACGGAGGATGAAATTGCCGAGAACGCCCGGTTCCTGATGGACAGCGAGAGTTTTGTAAATAAATTGAACGATTATGTACCCTTTCAGAAAAGAACAATGACCGCGGTAGTCTCCCTTCTGCTCCTGGCCGCTTGTCAAAAAAACAATACCACCGAGTTGCGCAGAACAAGATATATTACACCTGTTCCATGCACCCGCAGGTCACGCAACAGGAACCCGGCGCCTGCCCGATCTGCCCATGGATTTGGTACCCGTGGAAACGCATTCCCTGAAAAGGGCACAGGCATTCACCTAAACGCCGAACAAATCCGCCTCGCCAATATCCTTACCGACACGGTGCATCTGCGTCCGGTCGGTGAAGAAATAACGCTGGCTGCCACGCTACGGGAGAACCAGGCTGCTATTAATACCATGACGGCCAAAGTAGCCGGCCGGATCGAACGCCTTTGCGCAACACGGTGAATACGTACGGGAAGGACAAGCCTTTCGAAGTGTACAGCGAAACGCTGGCTACCCAACAAGACTATTTGCTGGCGCTGCAAAGCCGTCAACGCTACGGGAGCAATGATCTCGATTTCACCGCCGGCCGACGCCGCCCGGAATAAACTGCTTCTTTGGGTATGAACCGGACACAAATTCAAAAGTTTCTGGAACAATCCGCCAGGTACAGAATATCGTCACCTATTACAGCCCGTATAGTGGTTATGTGCTCGAAACGCCGGTAGTGGAAGGCGGCTATGCTACCGAAGGCTCGCCGGTGCTGCGGCTCGCCGATTTGCGCACGCTCTGGGTGGAAGCGCAGTTGTACGTCACGACTTGCCGTTTTTAAATCAAACCAAAGAGGCTTTGTGGAACTGGCGGCCTACCTGGCCGGGTCTTGCACGGAAAATAGAATTTATCAATCCGAACCTCGAAACAACTTCAAAGATTGTTTTGGTGCAGGTGGAAATTCCCAACCCCTAGGGCGAGTACAAACCGGGTACAAGCTATGGATCACCTTGAAGAGCAAAACCCGTCAAACGGTAGCCGTGCTCCTCAAACGCTTTGCTCCAGGGCAAAGACGGCGCCGTTGTATGGGTGCAGAACGCTTTGGGCGCTTTTGAAACCGGATGGTGCATACCGGAGTAAACAATCGCGATTTCACCGAGATCACACATGGTTTAACTGCCGGCGAAGTGGTCGTTATTTCCGGCGCTTATTTGCTAAACAGCGAGTATATTTT
>JADJYG010000026.1:0-75000 GCA_016719895.1 Saprospirales bacterium
CCCGGATGTACAAATTCCGCCAGCGGACTTTTATCCCGCCGCCATCGTGGATTTGAAGGGCGATCTGGCCCGTGGCTGCGCCGATTTTGGCGTCTTTCAGCGCGATCATTTGGGCGCCGTTGAGCCAGGTGGTCACTTCGTCGCCGGCAGCGCGGATCCGCAGGGTGTTCCACTCGCCCATCTTCAGGGCGTTCTCCTGTTCGGCGCCGGGCTTGATCAGCCAGCCCCGGCCATAGGATTCGTAAATGCCGCCGCTGTGCAAGCCGGGCGGCGCCACTTCGGCCTGCCAACCGGTGATTTTGGTCCCGTCGATGGACGAGCGGAAAAATACGCCGCTGTTGCCGTTCGACTCTTGTTTGAATTCCAGGCTGAGGTCGAAATCGCGGAATGGCCGTTTGGTGGCGAGGTAGCCATATTGTTTGTCCGGGCCGCTTTCGCAAACGAGTTCGCCGTTTTGGACATACCAGCGTTCGGTGCCGTACACTTCCCAGCCCGAGAGGTCTTTGCCGTTGAACAGCGAGATACTGCCGGCCGGGGCATGGCGGGCGCCGGAGCAAGCGGCCAGAACTGCAAGAGCCATTGCCCCGAAAATCTTGCGGATGCTCATAGTTCGCGGATTTTGATGTTGCGGAACCAGATCTGGTTGCCGTGGTCCTGCAGGGCGATGCGCCCGCTTCGGGCGCGGCCGTAGCCGGGGAAATCCTTCCACTTGCCTTTCCGGACGAGCGCTTCCCATTCGGGGGTCCAGAGCTGGTAGGCGACCACTTTCACGCCGTTGAGCCAGTGTTCCACGTGGCCTTTATTGACCACCATGCGCGTCAGGTTGAACTGGCCCACAGGTTTGAGCACCGCGCGGGCCGGAGCGTGCATGCCGTAGTTGGCAGCCGATTTTTGCCAGTCTTCGAGTTTTTCCGGAAAGCCTATGTCATCCACCAGCTGATATTCCGGGCCGGTGGCATACACCGCCGGGTATTTGGCCGGATCTTCCACGACGTTAAAAAAAACGCCGCTGTTGCCGCCGGGCGACATTTTCCATTCCAGCACGAGTTCGAAATTTTCAAACGTGCGTTCGGTGACGATGTCGTTGGCGGTGCCTTCGTGTCCGGCCTGGCCCAGGGCGATCAGCTCGCCGTTTTCGACGGCCCAGCCGCGAACGGCCGCCTGGCCATAGGTATGCCAGCCGCCGGTGGTTTTGCCGTCGAACAGCAGTTGCCAGCCCGCTTTTTTCTCTGTGCCGCTGAGTGTATTCATTTGGGGCGAGCAGGCGCTGGCAAGCAGCAGCGCGGCCGATGCGGCAAAAAGGACAAGATTGATTTTCATGTTTACCAGATATAAAAAATTTAAACGTGTTGTGCCCCAAAAAAATCCTGTTCAATCACCCCAGCTGCATCTTCACCGGGTCCCAGCGCACCGGTTTTTCTTGAAAATAGCTGTCGTTGCACAAGAGGGCAGGTGCGGCGGCGCGGTAGCCGAAAACGGCGTCTTCGATGGCCGGTTTGCCGTTGCGCACGGCGTTGAAAAAGTTGGCGAAGTGGTCGAAATGCGCGCCTTTGTAGCCCTCTTCCACGGTGTAGTGCGCCTCGGCGGGCGGCAGCATGCGTTTGCGGCCAGAAAGCGCCTTGTCCAGTTCATCGGCTTTTTCGGCCATAAAAGCGTCCATGGGGTCGGTGGTGAGGTTTTTCCGGAGAAATACGTCGTTCCAGGTGACATCCATTGCGCCTTCGCTGCCGACCATGCGCAGGTAGGTGCTGCCCGAGGTGCCGTCCACAAAGTTTACCCGGAGGGAGAGATTAAACGCCGGGTGCGCAGCAGTTTCGGGATAATCAAACATACCCAGCAGCACGTCGGGCACTTCGCGACCGTCTTTCCAGAAACGCAGGCCGCCGGTGGCCATCACCTTGTTGGGACCCATGGAGCTGGTGATGAAGTGCAGGCTGGAAAACAGGTGCACAAACAGGTCGCCCGACACGCCGGTGCCGTAGTCGCGGTAGTTGCGCCAGCGGAAAAAGCGCAGGGGGTCAAAATCGCGGCGGGTGGTATTGGAAAGGTAGCGTTCCCAGTCGACGGTTTCGGCAGAAGCGTCTTTGGGGATCGCGTATTGCCAGGCGCCGACGGGGGAGTTGCGCGCCCAGAAGCCTTCGGCATAAATGAGCTGGCCGATGGCGCCGCTTTCGAAAAGTTCCCTGGCTTTTTCATTGCCCAGCGAGCTCATGCCCTGGCTGCCCACCTGGTAGGTGCGGCCGCTTTTTTGCTGTGCCTGAACGACGGCCGGGCCTTCCGAAATGCTGTGCACCATGGGTTTTTCGCAATAGGCGCTTTTGCCTTTCAGCAGGGCGTCTACCGAAATTTGCTTGTGCCAATGGTCGGGAGTGCCGATGATGACCGCGTCCACATCGCTGCGTTCCAGAATTTCGCGGTAGTCGCGGGTGGTAAAAATATCGCTGCCCCAGCGCTGGCGGGCGTCTTCCAGGCGGCCGGCGTACAGGTCGCAAGCAGCCACGAGCCGGACGCCTGGGATTTGCAGGGCCGTTTTGGCGTCTTCTGTGCCCATGCCGCCGGCGCCGATCAGGGCAATCTGGATATGGTCGTTGGGCGCCCGGCTTTTTTCGCGGGCGAGGAAAAACTGCCGGACTTCACTTTGTCCGGCCAGGATGGTAGGACCGGCTGTGGTCAGCACAGCTGCTCCGACGGCCATTTTTTTCACAAAAGCACGGCGGGAAGAGGTGTTTTTCGTTTGTTTCATACGTTCGGATGTTGCGGGTGAAGCTGGGAATTCCGGCGGTTAAAATAAGCGATTTCCCGGGTTCCGCAGGAAAATTACTTGTTTGCTTCAGTCTTTCCGTTTTTCCAGCAGCGCCACATTCTCGATGTGCTGGGTATGCGGGAACATATCCACCGGTTGAACTTTCAGCACATCGTAACGTTCGGCCAGCAGCTGCACGTCGCGGGCCTGTGTGGCAGGGTTGCAGCTGACATACACGATGCGCGGCGCGGCCAGTTCGAGCAGAAAGCGAACCGCTTTTTCATGCATGCCGGCGCGCGGTGGGTCGGTAATGATCAGGTCGGGTTTTCCGTGTTGTTCGATAAGAGCTGGGGTTAGCACATTTTTAACGTCGCCGGCGTAAAAAACAGCGTTCTCAATGCCGTTCAGGGCGCGGTTTTCCCCGGCGTCGGCAATGGCTTCGGGGATTTCCTCGATACCCACCACCTGTTTACAAAACCGGGCTACGTACAGCGCGATGGTGCCCGCGCCGGTGTACAGGTCGTACACATTTTCTGTGCCGCTCAGGCCGGCAAACTGAACCACGGTTTCGTACAGGTTTTTAGCCTGGACCGAGTTGGTCTGGAAAAACGACTTGGGGCCGATCTTAAACCGCAGGTCGCCCAGTTGCTCCACCACGAAGCCAGGGCCGTAATAGTTGATCATGTCGAGGTCGAAAACGGTGTCGTTCAGCTTGGGGTTGATGCAGTACACCAGGGTGGTGATCTGGCCGGGGAATTGCGTCAGCAAGGCATCCAGGTAAGCGCGGAGGAGCGCGTCATCGGGGTAGGCAAAGCTCAGCAGCAGCATAACTTCACCGGTGGTGGTTCGGCGGATCATCAGGTTGCGCAGAAAGCCCTGGTGCCGGCGCATGTCGTAAAACGGCAGCCCTTGTTCCAGGGCGGTGGCGCGAGCGGCGTTGCGGATAGCGTTGGAGGGGTCGGCCTGCAGCCAGCAGTGGTGGATATCCACAACCTTGTCGAAGGCGCCGGCGCGGTGAAAGCCGAGGCCGGGCCAGGCTGGCGTGTGTTCAAGGTCCGATGTAGCAGGTTCACTGTCCGGGGGGCTTTCCGGGGCCGGCGGCATTTCATCGGGCAGCAGCCAGCGTTTGTGGGAAAACGCAAATTCCAGTTTGTTGCGGTAATACGTCGTTTCCGGCGCGCCGAGGATGGGCAGGAATTCCTCCACTGGCACTTTGGCGATGCGCTGGAAAGCGTCGAGCACGGTTTGGTGTTTGTGTTGCAGTTGGGCTTCGTACTGGAGGTGCTGCCATTTGCAGCCGCCGCATACCGAAAAATGCTGACAAAACGGCTCCGTGCGTTCGGGCGAGGCGTGCAGCAGCCGTTCGATGCGGCCTTCGCCGAAACCGCCTTTTTTCTTTTGTACGAACACATCCGCCACGTCGCCGGGCACGGCGCCTTCCACAAACAGCACCAGCCCATCGGGGGTGCGGCCAACGCCCTTTCCGCGGTCAGCCACGCCGTGGATGGGTACGGCCGGGGCGATAAATGATTTGGATTTGCGCGTCATCAGGGGGGCAAAAGTAGGTGGTTTGGATGAAAAAACCCCCGCTCCGCTTTACACGGGGCGAGGGTTCGGACTTTTTTGGCAGGAGGCCTTATTTGGTTAGATTTGGGCCTCCAAAGCCGTTTTTGTGCTGTATTGAAGGATATTGTTAAGGACAGCCGGCGAGGGGTTGAAGCGGGCTTTGGGTAGCAGGTTTCTGGATTCGAGCAGCGCGTCAAATATCCCGCGCACTTCAGCGTCTTCCTCCAGCACTTGGGTCATCAATACTGCTTCATCGGCCGGCATGTCATGGTACAAAAATTGCACCAAAGAGTCATATGTGTAGTTTTCTTCCATAGGCTTGAAAAACAAACGATTTGGTAGTTCTTGAAAAAATTCGGCTATAAAACTAAAGTTCGCGGTTGGATATTATACATAAGCGGATTAAATTTTCCTTTTTTAACATTTGAGGTTTAGGGGGCGGCGGAGAAAAACCGGATCGATTGCCATTGCATGCTGCGGGCGTCGAATACCAGCAGTTTTCCGGAAAGCGGTTCCCCAGCGCTGGTGGCGATTTTCAGGATTTCGGCGGCCATTACAGCGCCCACGATGCCGGGTACGGGGCCCAGCACGCCGGCATCCACACAATCGGGGGCGTCGACCGGCGGATTGGGGAACAGGTGGCGCAGGTTGGGGCCCCGCCGGCCATCCCGGCCGGGCAGGTTGAACACCGATACCTGTCCCTGAAATCCGGCTGCAGCGCCCCAAACCAGGGTTTTGCCCAGGGCCAGGCAGGTGTCGTTTACGAGATAGCGGGTCTCGGTATTGTCGGAGCCGTCGGCGATGAGGTCGAACGGGCCGATCAGCCCGGCGGCGTTTTCAGAGGTCAAACGGCGGGGAAACGATTCAATCCGGCAGTTCGGGTTGGCGTCGAACAGCCGCCGGGCGGCGGCGGCGGCCTTGAGTTGGCCGAGATCGGCGGCCGAATACAGCGTTTGCCGGTGCAGGTTAGTGGCTTCCACCCGGTCGGCATCCACGATGCCCAGCCGCCCCACACCGGCTCCAGCCAGGTAGGGCAGCAGCCCCGACCCGATACCGCCGGCGCCTACCACCAGCACGCTCGCTTGTTGCACCTGCGACTGACCCTCCAGCCCCCAGCCAGGCAAGGTCATCTGGCGGAGGTAGCGTTGCCATTCGTCGGAGGAGAGGGGGAGCGCGGGAATCATTTTTTTGCTGGCGACAAAACTGACCAAGGATCTGGAGCGGTCAGCTTAAATTTACGGATAAATTTACAGCAAATGCCGGCACTGAAAGTCGCACGCACCTTTTTTCTACGTTGTTTTTTTATAAAAAATTGTAAATGAACGAATTAAATCATATTCTAACGGCGATCGACCGCTCCTGGCCGGCGGCCTTGCTTAAGAAGGCGGAAACATACCTGCGCCAGGGCAAGGTGGACGAGCTGGAAGAAGTCAAACCGGGCAGTTGGATCGCTTTTGTCCGGGATAAAAAAGATTTCGATGTCCAGATTCAACTCGCCGGCGCTGAAGTTACCGGCTGCGCCTGCGATTGTGGCGCCGAAACGATGCCCTGCGAACACGCTGCCGCCGTGCTGCTTGCGCTGCGCGACCGCTTTGCCGTTGTGCCGGCCAGGCCGGCCCGGAAAACCCAATCTCCTGTCCTTAAAAAGCCAACCCGTAAGAAGAAGGAGACCTTTGAAGATATTCTCAACCGGGTGCAACCCGAAGAATTAAAATCGTTTATCAAGGAGGCGTTTGGCCGCCAGCGCGACTTTCGCAATTTGTTCATGGCGCGTTTTGCCGAGCCCGATAACGCCCAGGGCCGCGAAGGCTACACCAGGCTGGTGAAAAACATCCTGCGCAGCGGTGTAAGTCGCTGGGGTTATATAGACGGCCGGGGCATGCGCAAGATCAACAAGCCGATGAACGAGCTCATAAAACAAGCGCAGATTCAGATCGATAAACATCAATTTACCGGCCCGGTGCAACTCGGCCAGGCGCTGCTCGAAGTGATCAGCGAGCGTTTTGCGACCGACACCGACGACAGCGGCTACCTGCAGGGCTATATCCACGCTGGCGTTTCGTTTTTTAAAAAAACATTCGCCAATCCATACGCCGCGCAAGCCCTCAAAGCCGGGCTCTGGGACTATCTGCTGGAACAATGCCCCGATCCCAAGTACCTCGAATATGGCGGGACATTTCACGGGGAAATCATGCAGATTTTGGTGGATTTCAGCCAAGCGGGCGAACCGGAAACCCGCCTGCACACAGTGCTGGACAAACAGCTGGCCCGCATCGACACCGAAGGCCGGAAGGATTATAACTGGGAATTTCAGCGCAACTATTGGCTCCGCTGGAAAATCGCGCTGTACCGCAAACTGGAACGCAGCGCAGCGGCGATCGCCCTGCTCGACGCCAACCTGCACGTGCCCGAATTCCGCCGGATAAAAGTGGACCTGGCCATCGAGGCCGGGCGTTGGGACGAAGCCCTTGCCCTGCTGCACGAAGGTATTTCCCTGGCACAGCTGGCAAAACACCCCGGCACAGTGACGCAGTGGAAAGTCCAGCTGCTGCGCATCGCCCGGCTCCGTAATGACCGCGACGAAATCCGGAAAATGGCCCTGGAACTGTTCCGAACGGACCGTTACCGGCTGGAGTATTTCAAAATTATCAAAGCCAGCTATCCACCGGCGGAGTGGCCGGCAGTGGCCCGGCCGATCATCGCCGAACTGGAAAAACGGGATTATATCGCCGAATACCTGCTGCCCGTACTGGAGGAAGAACAAGACTGGCCGCGCATGCTCGCCTGCATTCGCAGGGAAGCGCGGTTCAACATGTTGCTGCGCTACGAGACCCCGATGCTGGAGTATTTTCCGGAGGAATCAGAGCAACTGTACGTGCAATGGCTGCGCGAAACCGCCGACCAGGCCTCGAACCGGGATGGTTACCAACAGGTGGTCGCCCTGCTTCAAAACCTGGCTAAATATCCCAACGGCAAGGAGAATACCGCCCTGCTGGTCCGGGAATTCCGGGAGCGGCACAAGCGAAGGTATGCGATGCTGGAGGAGTTGGATAAGGTGAAATAAGGGCTATTCCACTCCCCGTCAACCTGCATTCGGCATATGCCACGCTGATCGTAGATGAAGATTATATTTTTTCAGGAACCGCCTTCAACATGGGAGAATCTTCCAGAATTAACGTTCAGCCATTCCAGCGTATATCAGAAAACCGCACCCTTCTCCGGTTCACCATAGTATTTCGTGGGGCGATAAAAAATGTCAGCAAGCGCCAGGCTTACAGGAATTGTCGCACTTCCTCCACCGCCGCTGCCAGCCGGCTGGCGTCGCTGCCGCCTGCGGTAGCGAAAAAGGGCTGGCCGCCGCCGCCGCCGTTGAGGAACTTTTGCGCCAGCTCGCGCACGATGGCGCCGGCATTCAGGCTTTTGTCTTTCGCCAGCTGATCGCTGATGCGGACGGTCAGCAGGGGTTTGTCCTGGTAGACGGAGCCGAAGGCGATTACGGCATTGCCCAGTTCGCGTTCGATCTCGTAGGCCAGGGTTTTGACGGCCCCGGCATCGCTGAGGGGCAATACGGCGCCCAGGAACCGGATGCCGTTGACCGTGATGACTTTACCGCGCAGTCCTTCGCGCAGACTGTTGGCTTGTTCCTGTACCAGCCGGTCGATCTCTTTTTGCAGCCGTTTGTTTTCCTCCTGCAATTCGTGCACCGCTCTGGCGGAGTCTTTGGTTTTGAGCAGGAGCCGGATGGCCGCCAGTTCGCGGTCGGCCGCACTTATGTATTGCTGGGCGGCCTCAGCGGTCACGGCTTCGAGGCGGCGCACGCCGGCAGCCACGGCGCTTTCGGCCGTGATCTTGAAATAGCCTATTTTGCCCGTGTGGCTCACGTGGCAGCCGCCGCAGAGCTCGCGGGAATACTGCGGGTCAAAGGTGATCATGCGCACCTTTTCGCCGTATTTTTCTCCGAAGAGCATCATGGCGCCGGCCTTTTGGGCTTCTTCGATAGGTAAGTTACGCGCTTCTTCGAGGGCGATGTTTTCCCGGATTTTTTCATTGACAAGCCGCTCGATTTCGGCCAGCTCCTCGTCGGTCACTTTCTGGAAATGGGCAAAATCGAAGCGCAGCGTCTGATCGTCGAGGTACGAGCCTTTTTGCTGCACGTGATGGCCCAGCACCTTGCGGAGGGCGGCGTGCAACAGGTGGGTGGCCGAGTGGTTGTTTTCGGTGAGGCGCCGCTTGCGGGAATCGACGTGGCAGTGCACGCTGGGGTCCTGGATATATTGCGGCAGTTTCTCCACGATGTGGATGACCAGGTCGTTCTCTTTTTTGGTGTCGAGCACCCGTATTTTTTCCACCCCATCCCGCTCCCCAACGGAGAGGGCGAATTCCAGCCAGCCTGTATCGCCTACCTGGCCGCCGCCTTCCGGGTAGAAGGGTGTGCGGTTGAGCACCAGGTGATATTGGGGTTGCTCTTTGAGCACGACCGTGCGGAATTTCAGGACGTGGGCATCGCGGAGATCGAGCTTATCGTGGCCCACAAATTCGACCTCCCCCCGGCCTCCCCCTGCAGAGGGGGAACCGCGCAGCACCATCCAGTCGCCCACTTCTTTGGCGGCGTCTTTGCGGGAGCGGTCTTTTTGTTCTTTCAGGGCTTTTTCGAAGCCGGGTTCGTCCACCGACCAGCCTTTTTCGCGGGCAATCAGGCGGGTGAGGTCGATTGGAAACCCGTAGGTGTCGTAGAGTTCGAAGGCCTGCTCGCCGCTCATGGCGTTGTGTTGGATGTCCAGGCCCTCAATCCGCTTCAGCCCGCTTTCGAGGGTGCGCAGGAAGGATTTTTCTTCTTCCAGGATCACTTTGACGACGAAGTCGATTTGCGCCTTCAATTCCGGAAACACATCGCTGAACTCTTCCCCGAGAATCGGGGCCATGCGGTAGAGCACGGGTTCTTTGAGATCGAGAAACGAGTAGGAATACCGCACGGCGCGGCGCAGGATACGGCGGATGACATAGCCGGCGCCGGTATTGGACGGTAATTCGCCGTCGGCGATGGCAAAACACACGGCGCGCAGGTGGTCGGCCACCACGCGCATGGCCACGTCGGTCTTTTTCCAGCCGGGGTGAATATCCGGGTAGGTGCCTTCATATGGTATGCCGGCGTAATGCTCCAGGAAACCGATGAGCGGCTTCCACAGGTCGGTATCGTAGTTGGAGGCGGCGCCCTGCACGGCGCGGCAGAGGCGTTCGAAGCCCATGCCGGTGTCCACGCTTTTGGCGGGCAGTTCGTCCAGCGAGCCGTCGGCGCGGCGGTTGAACTGCATGAACACGTTGTTCCACACTTCGATCACGTTGGGGTCGTCGGCGTTTACGAGGTCGCGGCCGTCTTTCCGGGCGCGCTCGCTGTCGGGGCGCAGGTCGACGTGGATTTCGGAGCAGGGGCCGCAGGGGCCCTGGTCGCCCATTTCCCAGAAGTTGTCTTTTTTGCTGAAGGGCAGGATGCGGTCTTCGGGTACGTATTTTTTCCACTCGTCGAAGGCTTCCTGGTCGAAGGGCAGGTTTTCGCGCTCGTCGCCTTTGAACACCGAGACATAGAGGCGGTCTTTGGGCAGTTTGTACACCTCGGTGAGCAGTTCCCAGGACCAGGCGATGGCTTCTTTTTTGAAATAATCGCCAAACGACCAGTTGCCCAGCATTTCGAACATGGTGTGGTGGTAGCCGTCGCGGCCCACGTCTTCCAGGTCGTTGTGTTTGCCGGTCACGCGCAGGCACTTCTGGGTGTCGGCCACGCGTTTGGCGGGCGGCGCCTGGTTGCCAAGGAAAAAGTCCTTGAGCGGCGCCATGCCGGAGTTGATGAACATGAGCGTGGGGTCGCTCTTGGCTACGATGGGCGCCGAGGGGATAATTTTATGCCCTTTGGAAGCGAAGAATTCGAGGAACTGGCGGCGGATGTCGCGGGAAGTCATGTGCGGAGAACGGTTACTGGTTGCTGGTTAGAGGGTTATTGGTTGGCGCGTAGGCAAAAGCGACGCAAAGGTAGGGGTTTTGGTAAAAAGAGCGTTATGTTTACCAGGTGGGGAAGCGCCTTAATTTTTATGGACAAGGCTTGGGAATAGCGTTTTGACATGCAGCAAATATAGGATAAAATGGGTTCAAAACGGGCGCTAACCGGCTCCATTCAGCATTCCCCACAACATATCTTTCAACTGTTGTATATTCTTCCCTGTCACCGCAGAGATAAAAATCGCCCGTACCCCATCCGGCAGGGTTTCGCGCAGCATGCGCTCCAGGTCGTCGTCGATGAGGTCGGCCTTGCTGATGGCCAGCAGGCGCGGCTTGTCGAGCAGTTCGGGGTTGAATTCGCGTAGTTCGTTGACCAGGATATCGTATTCTTTTTGGAGGTTTCGGTCGGTGTCGGCGGGCACCATGAACAGCAGCACGCTGTTGCGCTCGATATGGCGCAGGAAGCGGTGGCCGATGCCACGACCTTCGTGGGCGCCCTCGATTATGCCGGGGATGTCGGCCATGATGAACGATTGGCCCGGGCGGGCCTCCACGATACCGAGGTTGGGCACGAGGGTGGTGAAGGGGTAGTCGCCGATCTTCGGTTTGGCGGCGCTGACGGCGCTCAGCAGGGTGCTTTTGCCGGCGTTGGGAAACCCGACGAGGCCCACGTCGGCCAGGACCTTAAGTTCGAGTACGATCCATTGTTCCACGCCGCCTTCGCCCGGCTGGGCATAGCGGGGTGTTTGGTGGGTGGCGTTTTTGAAAAAATTGTTGCCTTTACCGCCCCGGCCGCCGGGGAGTAGGATTTTTTTGTCGTCGCGTTCGGTAATTTCCAGCAACAATTCGCCGGTTTCGGCATCTTTGGCCACGGTACCCAGGGGAACTTTTACGACGATGTCGTCGCCGTCGGAGCCGGTTTTGAGCCCACCGCGCCCGGGTTGGCCGTCTTTGGCAAAGAGGTGTTTGGTGTATTTGAGGTCGAGCAGGGTCCATTCGTTGGGGTCGGCCTGCAGAATGACGTGGCCGCCGCGCCCGCCGTCGCCGCCGTCGGGTCCGCCTTTGGGTGTGCCCGGGCCGCGGAAAAAGTGCACGCTGCCCGCTCCGCCTTTGCCGGAACGGAACAGGATTTTTACATAGTCGACAAAATTCTGCTCAGCCATTCGAATCGTGTTAAAAGGGAACGTGGATACCCGAAAATCGCTTTAGGCCTGCAAAGGTAGGCAATCGCGGCGTGAACCGGCGGTATGCGGAATTGATTGAGTTTTTTGACCTTTGCCGGCAGAGGAAAAAAATCAGGCACCGCTCCCGCCGCCAGAGCAAACCGTTGTACATATGACCAGATCACGCCGCCCGCTTATCGCCCGCAATGAATCCGTATGGCTCGAAGGCCCCAGAAGCCGCATCTATGAATTGGGGTTCGTGCTTCGCGTCTTTTGGGAGCTGTTCCGGGGAGTGCGCACGCTGCACTTCACCGGCCCGGCGGTCACGGTATTCGGCTCGGCCCGGTTTCAGGAAGGGCACCGGTACTACGAGCTGGCCCGGCAAACGGGCAGCCGGATCGTTTCGGAGCTGGGCATGACCGTCATGACCGGCGGCGGGCCCGGTATCATGGAAGCAGCCAACCGGGGCGCCCGCGAAGCCGGCGGGAACTCGGTTGGCTGCAACATCATCCTGCCGCACGAACAGAAGGAAAACCCGTACCTGGACAAATTCGTGCTTTTCCGCTATTTCTTCATCCGCAAAGTGCTGCTGGTGAAATACTCCTATGCGTTTATTATTCTACCCGGCGGCTTCGGCACCATGGATGAGTTTTTTGAAACGCTCACCCTGATCCAAACCCGAAAAATCGAAGATTTTCCCATGGTCGTCATGGGTACGGAATTTTACAAACCCCTGCGCGACTTCCTGGCGTTCATGGCCGAACAAGGGACGATCTCGCCCGCAGATATGAAATTACTGCTGTTCACCGACGATCCGGAAGAAGCCGTAGCGCATATCCGCAAATACCTGGTGGCGAATTATCGCATTGTAAAGCAGCGCCGGCCTTTGTGGTGGCTGTTTGAACGGGAATGAGCAAAACGGAATCCGGTACACGAAATCAGGCGCACGGTGTTTTTACTTGTACAGCGCAAGGTAACGGGAGATATATTTTCCGATAAGGTCAAACTCGGTATTTACCGCGTCGCCAACGGCGATATTCCGGAAATTGGTGTGCTCCCAGGTGAACGGAATGATCGCCACGGAAAACAGATCGTCCTGCGGCTCCACCACGGTCAGGCTGACGCCGTTGAGGCAAACGGAGCCCTTATCCACCAGTAAATGCCCGGGCGAAGGCCGGTAGCGGAACGCAAACCGCCAGGAACCGCCCGTTTCCAGCACTTCCACGCAATGCGCCACTGCATCCACGTGGCCCTGCACGAGGTGCCCGTCGAGCCGGCCGCCGATGGGCAGGCAGCGTTCGAGGTTGACCAACGTGCCTATGCGCCAGGCGCCCAGATTGGTGCGGCGCAGCGTTTCTTCCACGGCCGTGACGGTGTGCACCGCGGCGCCGTCCAGGCTACCCCTTTCGACCACGGTGAGGCAGGCGCCATCGTGGCTTACGCTCTGATCCACCTTCAGCTCGCTGCTGATGGGGCTGGCCAGGGTGAAATGGATGTTGGAGCGGTCCTTTTCAATTTTTCGGACGGCGCCGAGGGCTTCGATGATTCCGGTGAACATTGTTGGACGGTGGACGGTGGACGGTGGACCCCGAGACCTCGGGGGTGGATAGGTGCTATTCCATATCACTCAATAACCAATTCCTGGTGGGCCACGCCGAGCAAGGTGTTGAGGAAAAAATGGTATTTACCCGGGCGGATGAATATATTTTTCGGCATAACGGCGGTATTCCTGCCCTGCCCCGATTGTTGATCAACGACGTACAAACCGGTGCCCTCCGTATCGAAAACGCTCAGGATGATGCGTCCCGGCTCGGGCAGTTCATAATCGATCCGGTAGTGGTTGCCGGCCAACACCGGGTCGAACAGTTTGATCCGGACGCTGCCGGCGGTGGCCAACAGCGCCCGGAAGTCGTTTCTGACCATCAACGGGGTTCGCAAGGTGTATTTGTTTATCACGATGGCGAGTTGCGGCAACGCATACCCCGGTGTTTGAATGGAATCCAGCCGGGCAATATCCTGTGCTGCGCCTTCGGATGGAAACACGAGGTCCAGGCTGTCGGGAATGGGCTGGCCGGGACCGACAACCGTCGTGCGGCTGCCCGCGCTGAGCCGGAAGGATATTTCCGGTTGCAACTGCCCGTCGATCCGGATATCCGGGCGGGCGCTTACTATAGCCCGGAAATCCGCTTCGTCGAAGACGCTCCGGTTTAGTTGAATGGGCGGATCGGCTGCTATGATATTTCCTTGCGTATCTTTCAGTTGGAGCAAATACAGGTTATCCAGTTTCTCCCGCCAGCCGCCCCAGGCAATTTCCAGGGTATGGCTGTCGCGGTTGCGGCGCAGCGCCAGGCGGGGATCGCTGCCGGCCACTATATACATGGTTTTTTCAAACAGCTGGTCGTGCTGTTCAGCGGTATGAATGGTCAGGCTAACGACCGAGCCGGGTTTCAGCAGGTGTTTGTAGTGTTCGAGGCGCTGAACCATGCTGCGGTACGCCGCCGGCTCGAGCACGGCCACCAGCCCAAACGAAACCTGGTTGGGATCCGATATCCGGATACTGGCCGCAAGGGGCACGGGCGTAGCGTATATTTTCCACTCGACATAGGGCAGTTGCTGCACGGTTTGCCAAAACTCTGTTTCGGAAAAAAAATCGCGGTTGGCGTTTTCATAAATATCCTCGCGGCCCCAAATCACTTTTTCCAATACGGAAGTATTCATGGCGCCTGCTGTGGGGGTATTTCTCGAGGCGGCCGGACTTGCGGGTTGGTCCTGCGGCGCTTCCAGGATAATATCGATACTGCCGGTGGCTTCGTCAAGCCCCAGCGATAGCCCGGTGAGACGAAGCGCCTGACCGCTGGCGACGCGTTGCCCCAGCGTTTCATCCAGCAAGCTGATGATCCGGTTGTAGTCATGGCCATCGCGGGAGGCATCCACCCGTTGCCCTTCCAGGGTAAAGGAAATATGGTCGAGCAGCGTGCTGCCGTTCCACAAATACGGGGTGTGCAGCAACATTTGCCGGAAACCGGCGGGTGTAGTGTGCAGTGTGCCGCTGTAGCCGGTTTCTTCCAGCAGCGTGCACTGGAGGTTATTCCAGTAAAAGATATACTTGCCGGCGGCAGGAGCCTCGGACACCGGGTTGGCGTTGGTGATTTGGAAGGCAAAAGCAGGGACTGGAATCCGGCTTAAAAAAAGCAGCAGCAGCCATACCCGGCTGACGGATTGGAATGTTTGCATGTGCAGGAGGATTTGTGCGCATGTTGGGTATTTTGGCCCGGCGGGAAAATCTCCGACATGCTCATAACAAAGGTATCGGTAAATCCGGTCTTTACAAGTCAAACTTGATTCCCTGCGCCAGCGGTACGGTTTCGGAATAGTTGATCGTGTTGGTCTGCCGGCGCATGTAAGCTTTCCAGGCGTCGGAGCCCGATTCGCGGCCGCCGCCGGTTTCCTTTTCGCCGCCGAAGGCTCCGCCGATTTCGGCGCCTGAGGTGCCGATATTGACGTTGGCGATGCCGCAATCGGAGCCGGCTGCCGACAGGAAGCGCTCGGCTTCGCGCAGGTTGTTGGTCATGATGGCCGACGACAGGCCCTGCGGCACGCCGTTTTGAAGGGCGATGGCCGCTTCGATGGTTTTGTACTTTAGCAGGTACAGGATCGGGGCGAACGTTTCGTGCTGCACAATCGCCCAGTCGTTTTGCGCTTCGGCGATACAAGGCTTCACGTAGCAACCGCTTTCATAACCGCCGCCGCTGAGCACACCGCCCTCCACCGCAAATTTGCCGCCGGCTTTTTTAACCGCTGCAATGGCGTGCAGGTATAGTTCCACCGCGCCTTTATCGATCAACGGGCCGACATGGTTGCTGGCATCGAGCGGGTCGCCGATGCGCAGTTGCTTGTAGGCGTTCGCCAGGGCGTTTTTCACGTCGTTGTAGATACTTTCGTGGATAATCAGCCGGCGTGTGGAGGTGCAACGTTGCCCGCAGGTACCCACGGCGCCGAATACCGCGCCGGTCAGTACGATTTTTAAATCAGCCGAAGGCGTGATAATAATGGCGTTGTTGCCGCCGAGTTCCAGCAGGCTGCGGCCCAGGCGCTCGGCCACAGCGCGGCCCACGATCTTGCCCATGCGGGTGCTGCCGGTGGCGCTGATAAGCGGTACGCGCTGGTCTTTGGTCAGGTATTCGCCTACTTTGTAGTCGCCGTTGATGACCGAACAGATTCCTTCGGGCAGGTTGTTGGCCTGGAGCACTTTTTGAAACAGGTTTTGGCAGGCGATGGCGCACAGCGGCACTTTTTCCGAGGGCTTCCACACGCACACGTCGCCGCATACCAGCGCGATCATGGCATTCCACGACCATACCGCCACCGGAAAGTTGAATGCGGAAATAATGCCAACGACGCCCAGGGGGTGCCATTGTTCGTACATGCGGTGTCCGGGGCGTTCGCTGTGCATGGTCAGGCCATACAGCTGGCGCGAGAGGCCCACGGCGAAATCGCAAATGTCGATCATCTCCTGCACCTCGCCCCAGCCTTCCTGCAGGCTTTTTCCCATTTCGTAGCTCACCAGCCGGCCCAGCGGGTCTTTGTACTGGCGCAGGATTTCGCCGTATTGCCGCACGATCTCGCCGCGCCGGGGCGCCGGTATGTCGCGCCAGATGCGGAATGCCACTTCGGCGCGGGCGATGACCTGCTCGTATTGTTCGCGGGTGGTGATCGTGACCGACCCAATGTGTTCGCCGTCTACGGGCGAATGGCTGTGCAGGCTGCGGGCGCTGCGGGAGAGATGTTCCCGGCCGGTCCAGGTGCCGTGGTTTTTGGCTTTCACGCCGAGTTTGCGGAAGAAATCTTTTTGCATGGAAAACGATGGTTGCATGGTTTCTGGTTCAAGGAATTATCAGGACGGGCGCAAAGGTAGGGAATGTGCTTGGGAAAAAAAGGACGGACCCACAAGTCTCAAACTCCAAATGCGCCAGGGACGGCCTTGGCCAAACGCAATACACGGCTTATTTTTGTACGTCAAGCGTCCGCATAAGCGGATATTTATTGTAGAGATCAAGTGGGTGATGCCGGTATACTTTGATGCAGAAAATTTCCTGCAAACGCAAGGGCAACTGGATTAATTCCCCCCGCACTCCCACACCCAGTCCGACAGCGGAAACGACTTGCCCTGGTACGAAAAATGCCACCATTCGGTGCGGATGCCCCGCAGGCCAACAGACTGCATGGCGCGGCGCAACAAGCGGCGGTTGTTCAGCGCCGTCGCCGGCAGGTTGGTATAGTCGGTGTGGGCTTCTCGCCCGAAATAGTCGTAAGGCGTGCCCATGTCCAGTTCGTTGCCCTGGGCGTCCACAATCGTGAGGTCGACTGCCGCCCCGCGGGAGTGCATGGAGCCTTTTTCGGGAGGCGTCACGTAGTTCGGGTCTGGCACCTTGTCCCACAGCCGCTGCTGGTAGGGCCGGGGCCGGTAGCAGTCGTACATTTTCAGGCTCAGGCCCTGTTGCCGGAGGCTGCGCTGCGCCCGCACCAGGGCGCGGGCCGTTTCGATGCGCAGCAGGCAGCGCGCGCAGTCGTAGATTTTACTTTCGGTGAAATTGTTGGTCGTGGCGTAGCGGATATCCAGTTGGATGGAGGTATCGAGCAGCGCCAGGTCTACAAACCCGCCGGGGATATCGCCCTGCTGGCCAAATCCCGGGGCTGCCGCTGCCGGAGGGGGCGCCGGGTGGTATGATTCGCCGTTTTTGGGCACTGGTACTTCCGGCGGCAAGGTATCCTGGCCGCTTTCCGGGGGCGCTGCGTTTTTTCTGGCAGCCGGCTCCGGGGCGGCTTCTGCGCTTTTGGCGCCGGGCGGGGTAGATTCTGCGGCTTTTTGGGGGTCGGCTCCACAGGCGAACAACAGCGCACCAATACATATTACGAGAAGATATTTCATAAACGCAGGGAAATAGTTTTGTAAACGGCATAGGCAAAGTACCGGAAATTTCCGCGATTATCTGTTGAAACAAGGTGCTGATCAAATTTTTATAAACGAAAACCCGGATTGCAGCGTTTATAGGCGCAACTTGTTTTTACCCATGCGCATCACAGTTTTCATGGCAGCATTGATTTTCAAGGGCCTTTTTGCCGCGGCTCAAAACACCCCGTACGCAGGCCAGCCGGCGGCGGGCCCGGGCGGCGCCGACTACCGGCACCGTTCGGTGGCGTTTTTCGATGCCGCAACGCGCGCCGACGGCTACTGGCTTTTCGAACCGGCCGACCCCAAGCCGGATTCCGCAGAAGTGGTGGTGTTTATGCACGGCTACGGCGCCTACAACCCGATGGCCTACGGCAAGTGGATCAAACATCTGGTGGCCAAGGGTAATATCGTTATCTATCCGCGCTATCAAAAAAACCTCCTGATGCCGCGCCCCGAGGCTTTTCCGGCCAATGCAGCCAAAGGCATCCGCGATGCGCTGGCCCAGCTCCACACCGGCGACCACGTACGCCCCCGCACCGGCGAAGTGGCCTATTTTGGGCACTCGTACGGTGGCGTCATTACAGCCAACCTGGCCATTCACTGGGAAAAATACCAGATCCCGGAGCCGGCAGCCCTGCTCCTGTGCGAACCGGGCTCCGGGCCGCTCAAGGGCGCCCGGCTCGATAATTACGGCGGCCTTTCGCCCGACCTGAACCTGCTCGTTATTGTCGGTGAGGATGATTATGTGGTGGGGCACGAATTTGGGCAACTGGTGTTCGAAACCGCTGTAAACACCCCGAACCGCAACCTCATACTCCAGCGCCACGATACCGACGGACACCGCTGGCTACTGGCCACACACTCCGAGCCTTATTGCTACGACCTCGACTTCGATACCGGTGTGCGGAATTATACCGCCAAACGCGTTTTTCAAACTTCCCGCCTCAACGAAGTGGACTTCAACTGTTACTGGAAACTGGGCGATGCGCTGATCGGCTTCGCCCGGCAGGGCCTGTATGGCGACGTGGCATTTGGAAATACCCCCCAACAACGCTTTCTCGGCAAGTGGGCCAACGGCAAATCCATGCGCCCACTGGATGTTTTTCTCCCCGAACAGATACCGGCAGCCGGCGCAGCGGCTGCGGCAGGATCTGTGGGAAAATGATAATGTAGACGCAGGCGGGCATGTATTTGTCCCCCTGGCGCATTACTTTTGCCCGAAAGCAAAACCCGCCGCCTATGCGCCTGCTCCTCTTGTTACTTCTGGCTTTAGCCCAGGTTTTTTGCACCACACCCGGTCCACCCAAGCAAACGGCTGCTGATCCGGAACCGGCCTCCTCCTCCGTAGCGCCGGCTTATTCCGGCAGTTTGCCACTCGACAAGATTGTTTTGCCCCCGGGTTTCCGTATCGGCACGTTTGCTGAAAATGTGCGCAATGCCCGTTCGCTCTGCCTCAGCCCGGGCGGCACACTCTTCGTTGGTACCCGGGAGGCCGGCGACGTGTACGCGCTGCGCGACACCAACAACGACCGGGTAGCCGACCTGCGCTATACCCTTGCCACCGGCCTGCGCATGCCTAATGGCGTAGCGTTTCGCAACGGCAGCCTTTATGTAGCCGAGGTGAACCGCATTCTCCGGTTCGACGATATCGAAAACCGGCTGGCCAATCCGCCCAAACCCGTAGTGGTGTACGACCAATACCCCACCGAAGAACACCATGGCTGGAAATATATCGCCTTCGGGCCCGACGGCAAGTTGTACGTACCCGTCGGCGCTCCCTGCAATGTTTGCGAACGCGAAAACCCCATTTACGCCAGTATCACCCGGCTCGATGTGGACCATCCAGCGCGGGGCCCCGAAGTGGTACAAAACGGCGTGCGCAATACCGTCGGGTTTACCTGGCACCCGCAAACCGGTGAACTTTGGTTTACAGACAATGGCCGCGACATGCTCGGCGAGGATATACCTGCCTGCGAACTCAACCACGCCGTCCGCGAGGGCATGCATTTCGGCTTTCCGTATTGCCACCAGGGCGATCTGAAGGATCCTAAATTCGGCGATCAGCGCCCCTGCGCCGGTTTTACCCCGCCTGCCCAAAAACTCGGCCCGCACGTTGCGCCTTTGGGTCTTGAATTTGGCCGCAGCGCGGTCTGGCCGGCTGAATATAATAACCAAATTCTCATAGCAGAACACGGATCCTGGAATCGGACCCAAAAGACCGGGTACCGCCTGAGCCTTATCCGGCTGGATGCCCAGGGCCGGTGTATTGCCTATGAGCCCTTTGCCAGCGGCTGGCTCCAAGCTGGCGACGAAGTCTGGGGCCGGCCGGTTGACCTGGAATGGTTGCCCGACGGTTCCTTACTCGTGTCGGATGATTTTGCCGACGCGGTTTACCGGATTTATTGGGACGGTGGACAGCCTGCCCCGAAACCCCGGGGGTAGGCTATCCACCCCCGAAGGCTCGGGGTTCACCGTTCACCGTCCACCCCCGAAGTCTCGGGGTCCACCGTCCACCGTTTATGCACCCTGCCGATACGCTCGTTATAAATTTTAATGCCGGCCAACTGCGCCTGCTGAATATTGCGATGGCATTCCTGATGTTCAGCGTGGCCCTGGATATCCGGTTGTCTGATTTTCGCAAAGTGGTGCAGTTTCCCAAGTCCATTGCAGTGGGTGTGGTGGCCCAGTACCTGTTGTTTCCCGTGCTGACATTGGGTATTATCGAGGTATTTCGGCCGCCGGTGAGTATGGCTTTGGGGATGATTCTGGTGAGCATGTGTCCTTCGGGGAACATGACGAATTTCCTGGTTCATTATTCGCGGGCCAACACAGCCCTGTCAGTGACGCTGAATGCGGTGATCATCCTGTGCGCCACTGTGATCACGCCGGCCGGTTTTTTGTTTTGGGCAAAGTTCGTACCCGGCTCGGAAGCTTTGCGCCGGTCGTTTGAGGTTGGTTTTGGGGATATGGCGCTGATTATCGTCGAGCTGATCCTGGCGCCGTTGTTGTTGGGGATGTGGCTCAACAGCCGGTACCCCGACCGGGTTGCCCGCATCCGCCCCTGGGTGCAAAGAATAGCCCTGATAATCTTCTTTACCATCCTGGTATTGGCCTTGCTCGGCAACGGTAAAAACCTCGTCAACTACCTGGGCTATGCCTTTACCATTGTATTGGCGCATAATGCGCTGGGCTTGGGGTCGGGTTATTGGTTCGGGCGGCTCAACCGCCTGCCCGAGGGCGACTGCCGGACGCTGGCCTTCGAGACAGGCGTACATAATACCGCCCTTGGCCTGCTGCTGATTTTCCGGTTTTTCAACGGTTTGGGCGGTATGGCGCTCATCGCCGCCTGGTGGGGCATCTGGGATCTGGTGACGGGTATGAGCCTGGCCGCCTGGTGGCGGCGGAAAAACAAATAGCCTGAAAATGCGCGCCAAATTTTACGAAATTTGCCCCCCATGGCCGGCTGCCTTCGCTGGTGATCACTTTACAACAAAACGTCATAAATAGCGGAATAATCAACTATGGACAACTCTTCTTCCGGCAAAATTCAAACGACTATTTGGCATCTTTCCATGCTCCTGGCGCCGCTGCTGCTTTTAATTTCACAATTCTTTTGGACCAATGGCGTATTAACGATCCAGGCCGGATGGCTCCAGGTGCTGGCCTTCACCTTTTGGATACCTGCTTTTCAGGCTATGTACGACAGCATGAAAACGCAATGGCCCCGGTATGCCGCCATTGGCTTTCTGGTGGCCGTTTATGCCTGCATAGGTGGGAATAATTTTGGCGTGGACGGTATCTATGGCGAAGCAACCGGTGTTTTCGACGTGGCGGCGAAGAATGTACTCCACCAAAAACTGGGTATTGGCGGCTTGGTGGCCTTGTACCTCCCCGGGATATTGTTCCCCCTGAGCTTAATTTCAGTTGGTGTCGGTTTTATCCGAACGAAAAAAATAGACGCTTGGGTGGCCGCCATGCTGATCATCGCGGCTATCGGGTTCCCCCTGAGCCGGATTCCCCGGGAGCCGCTGATTGCCCATGCTGACAATGTTTTGTTGTTGATTTCGCATTTTATAATTGCACAACGCATCCTTCGGGCGCAAAAGGGCTAATTCCGTCATGACAGTATACGACCAAATCCAGGAAACCCTGCAGGCCATTCGAAAGCGCACAGATTTCCAGCCCCGCACCGGAATTATTCTCGGCACCGGGCTGGGAAACCTGACCGGCGATGTGGAAACAGAGGCGGAAATCCCGTATGGCGAATTGCCCCATTTTGGCGTCAGCACCGTGCAAAGCCACCAAGGCCGGTTGGTATTCGGCCGCCTCGACGGGCACCCGGTGGTCGTGATGGCAGGCCGCCTGCATTTTTACGAAGGTTGGACCATGCAGCAGGTGACCTTTCCCGTGCGGGTGCTCAAATTTCTGGGCATCGAACGGTTGATCATCACAAATGCCTCCGGGGGCGTCAACCCCCATTTCCAGGGCGGCGATATTGTGGCAGTGCGCGATCATATCAACCTGCTGCCGGAAAACCCGTTGCGGGGTGAAAATGACGAGCGGTTGGGCCCGCGTTTCCCCGACATGTCGAAACCATACGATGCGGAGCTGCGCGCGCGGGTCCTGGCTATTGCCCGGGAGCGCCGGGTGCGGGTATTCGAAGGCGTTTATTCGGCTATGCAGGGCCCTAACCTCGAAACGCCTGCCGAGTATGTCATGCTGCGCCACCTGGGCAGCGACTGCACCGGCATGTCGTCGGTACCCGAAGTGCTGGTGGCGCGCCATATGGAATTGCCGGTGCTGATGCTTTCTATGGTGACGAATGTGGCATTTCCGCCAGGCGTGATCCGGGAAACCACTGTGGAAGAAGTCATCGCCATTGCCCGTGCAGGCGGGCCGAATCTCAGCCTGTTGGTCCGGGAACTGGTGCGCGAACTATAAAACCCGATTGAAATGATTGTATCTGCCATCGTTGCCGTAGCTACAAACGGCGTGATCGGGATAGACAACCAGATCCCGTGGCACCTGCCTGCCGACCTGGCATATTTCAAACGCACGACCCTGGGGCACCACATCCTGATGGGGCGAAACAGCTTTAGCAGCATTGGCCGGCCGCTGCCCAAGCGCACGAACGTGGTCATCACCCGCGACCCTTTTTTTACAGCGGAAGGCGTACTGGTGGCACATTCGGTGGAGGAAGCCCTGGGGCTGGCATACGACAACGGAGAAACAGAAGCCTTCATCATTGGCGGCGGCGCCATATACCGGGAAAGTATGGAGCTTTGGGACCGGCTATACCTGACCGAAGTGGATGCCGCGCCGCAAGGCGATGTGCTTTTCCCGGAACTCGATCCCTTCGAATGGCGGGAAATCTGGCGGGAGGCGCATGCCGCCGACGAAAAAAACGAATTCGGCTATACCTTCCGGGTACTCGAGCGCATACAGCCGGCCGATGGCCCGGAGGCTTGATTATCAGGCTTTTTCGACTTTTTTCAAGTGTTGATAATTTTCATTTGATGAAAACAACCTAAAAATCTCGCATTTTTTTTATAATTTTGCAGCCGATTCTGCCGCGCAAAAGGTGCGGCGACCCTTGATGGGATCAAACATAAAAGTCAGGTTGCATACATGGAAAAGAAGCGTTTGCTCATCGTCACCCAAGAGATGGAGCCTTATACGGAAGGGAACCACATCTCCGCGCTGGTGGCGCAATTACCCAAATTTTTACAGGACAACGGCTATGAGTTGCGGATTTTAATGCCCCGTTACGGCGTCGTAAACGAACGCCGCCACCGTTTGCACGAAGTAGTGCGGCTTTCCGGGATGAATATCATTGTAGACGACGATGATTACCCCCTTATCATCAAAGTAGCCTCCCTGCCCGGCTCGCGGCTTCAGGTTTATTTTCTCGACAACGAAGATTTTTTCAAACGCAAATTTGTGTTCGACGACGCCAGCGGCCAGCCCTTTGAAGACAACCCGGACCGCGCAGCCTTCTTTTGCAAAGGCGCCATCGAAACCGTGAAAAAATTCGGTTGGGCGCCCGATATCATCCTCTGCCACGGATGGCTCACCAGCCTGGTCCCCCTATACCTCAAAGCGGCCTATAAAACCGAACCGCTTTTTGCCAATGCCACGGTGGTGTACCACGTGTACCCCAACGCGCATGACCGGCAGAACGGCGACCGCTTTTTCGAAAAAGCGGCGATCAACAACTTGTCCAAACAAGACCTGGAGGCCTTCCGCGACAGCGATGGCATTTCGATGCATAAGGGCGCTTGCGCGTTCGCCGATGCGATCGCCATAGGCAGCGAATCGGTGGATACCAGCGTTGATTACCTGTCTGTTGCACAAGACAAACCCGTTCTCCCCTGGAAAGGTGAAGACGCGTTCCAGGCTTCTGCCCTGGAGTTTTTAAGGCAGCTTACCGAGGCAGAGGTATCGCAATAACCGGCAACAATCCAATGCACCGGCTTTTATTTTTCACCGTAAAGACGCGAAACCACTAAGTTTAACTTTCTTTGAAAATTAAACACTTAGCGCCTTCGCGTCTTTGCCGTGAAAAACGCATGCAGGAGCCGGGCGTACCATTTCCTGCCAACAAACAACCACAAGCAGCGTTTTTGCATCCGGCAATACCGGCCACGTCCAAATACATGAAACACACCGCAGTTCCACATTTTTCCACCCTGCTCGCCATATTCCTGGGGCTCCTTTGGGGATATAGTTGCACCAAGCCAACACCGTTTGGCTCCGTATTGCTCGAAGATGAAATTGCAGACTTCTTTTATTCCGATACCCTGACGCTTCGTTGCAGCGTCCTGCCGGAAGACAGCGTCCTGACCTCCGACCGCTCTTCCACTGCCGATTTCCATTTTTGCGGCCAGCTCAACGACCCGGTTTTCGGCCGCTCCCAGTCCGATATTTTTACCTTGTTCCGCCTGAAAAGCCTTAGCCCCGATTTCAAGGACGCGACGGTAGACTCCATCGTCCTTTACCTCCGCTACGACGCCGCCGGCTTTTATGGCGATACCACCCAACCGCAAACGCTCCGGATCCACCGCCTGGCTCCAGACACCCTATTGCGCTGGGATGCCGACTACTACGCGCACCAGTCTTTCCCCGTTGGGCAACAAATCGGTGAGCTGGTCAGTTTTCTGCCCAAACCCAGTACCAGTGCAGCCTTATTCGACACTGCATCGAAAGCGCCGTACCTGCGTATCCCGCTTGACCATGCATTCGGGCAGGAACTGCTCGATATTGACAGCGCAGACATGACCGCCGACACCAGCTTCTGGAAACGCCTGCGCGGCCTGCGCATTTCCGCCGAATCCGCCGGCAGCCCGGGCGCCATGATGGCTTTCGATCTGAATAATGCGGCCTTCAGCCTGATCCGCTTGTATTACAAACAACCGCAGGACACTACGTCCAGTATCGTTGAATATAATTTTGTCGGGGGCAACAAGTTTGCCCACTTTACCCACGATTATTCGGCGTCTACCGTAGCGCCATACATCAACCAAGCAGCCGACGACCAGCTTTTCGTTCAAGGCATGGGCGGCCTGCGGCTCAGGGTGGAAATCCCATACGCGCACCTGCTCGAAAACATAGCCGTCAATAAAGCCGAACTGGAGCTGACCATGCTTTCGTTGCCCGGCGACAACCCCCTGCTCACCCCTGCCGGGCAGCTGGTCTTTACCGAATCGATTGGCGATACCACCCTGACGCTCACATCAGATGTGCTGTATTCCCTCGGCCCGACCCTCAACGGTGGTTTTACCGGCTTCGGCGGATTTCCTGAAATGGAATCCGACAACGGCAACATGGTCGAACGCTACCGCCTGACCCTGACCCGCCGTTTTCAGGACATGGTGGATAACCAATCCGGAAATGTCAGGGACCAAACGCTGTACATCAATGTGTACCCACAGAGCCGGTCCGCTCAGCGGGCAATTTTTTACGGCCCACGCAATTCGAGCTATCCCGCCAAACTGGCGCTTAAATTCACCAAAGTTCAATAATCGGTTTTGGGTGAGTTGAAATCCCCCCCCCGCCAACTCGCCGCTAAGGCCACAAACTCAGACTATCAAATGTGCGGAATTGTCGCTTACATCGGTTTAAAAGAAGCTTACCCCATCGTAATCAAAGGGTTGCACCGTCTGGAGTACAGGGGGTACGACAGTGCGGGCATCGCCTTGCAAAACGGCCAACTCAACGTTTATAAAAAGAAAGGCAAAGTCTCCGATCTGGAGGAATTTACCCAGGATAAAAACGTCTCCGGTTCTGCCGGTATGGGCCACACCCGTTGGGCAACTCACGGCAAGCCGGACGATACCAACGCCCACCCGCACATCAGCGGCAATCAGCGGCTGGTGCTAATCCACAACGGTATTATCGAAAACTACGCCGTACTGAAAAGCGCCCTTCAAAAACACGGGCACGACTTCGTCAGTGAAACGGATACGGAAGTGCTCGTACATCTGATCGAAGAAGTGCAGCAGCGCGAAAACCTGCACCTGGAGGAAGCAGTCCGGCAGGCGCTCACCCAGGTACACGGCGCCTATGCCATCGTAGTGATGGACCGGAATGACCCGGACAAGCTGGTTGCCGCCCGCAAATCCAGCCCATTGGTGCTCGGCATCGGAAAAGATGAATTTCTGATCGCGTCGGATGCTACCCCGATCGTTGAACACACAAAAAAAGTAGTTTACCTCAACGACGAGGAGGTGGCTACCGTCACCCGCGACGGGCGGATGACCATCAAAACCCTGCGCAACGAAATCATGACGCCCACGATCCAGGAAATCGAACTGGAGATCGAACAACTGGAAAAAGGCGGCTATGATTTTTTTATGCTCAAGGAAATCTTCGAACAACCGGCCACCATCGCCGAATGTATGCGGGGCCGCATGAATGCAGAAAAAGGCTGGGTACGCCTGGGCGGTATGGAAGAATACAAAAAACGCATGATCAACGCCCAACGCATGATAATTCTGGGTTGCGGCACCTCGTGGCATGCCGGTATGATCGCCGAATACCTGTTTGAAGATCTGGCCCGTATTCCGGTGGAAGTGGAGTATGCCTCCGAATTCCGCTACCGGAATCCCGTGGTGCGCGATCAGGATATCGTGCTGGCCATCTCCCAATCCGGCGAAACGGCCGATACCCTGGCGGCCCTCGAGCTGGCCAGGGAACGTGGCGCCATCACGTACGGCATCGGCAACGTCGTCGGCTCGTCCATCGCCCGCATGACGCATAGCGGCTCGTACATACACGTCGGCCCCGAAATCGGCGTAGCCTCCACCAAGGCATTTACGGGCCAGGTGACCATGCTCACCGTGATGGCCCTGTTGTTAGGTTACGAGCGCGGCTTTTTACCCAAATCCCAGTACCAGAAACTGGTACAGGAACTTTCGCTGATCCCCGGGAAAGTGGATCGTTTGCTTGAAAACTGCCATGAACAGGTAAAATATATCGCCGGCGAGTTTAAAGACGCCACCAACGCCCTGTACCTCGGGCGCGGTTACAACTTCCCGGTTGCGCTGGAGGGCGCGTTGAAACTGAAAGAAATTTCGTACATTCATGCCGAAGGATACCCGGCCGCCGAAATGAAACACGGTCCCATTGCCCTGATCGACGAGAATATGCCGGTGTTTGTGATCGCCACCAACCCCAGCGCCTATGACAAGATCATGTCCAATATCCAGGAAGTGAAAGCCCGCAAAGGCGTGGTGGTGGCCGTGGTGACGGAGGGCGACCAGTCCATCAAAAAACTGGCCGATTACACGATCGAAATCCCGGCCACGGAAGAACCGCTCACCCCATTGTTGTCTGTCGTACCTTTGCAACTGCTGGCCTACCATATCGCCCTGTTGCGCGGCTGCAATGTGGACCAACCCCGCAATTTGGCCAAGTCAGTCACCGTTGAATAGTTTGATATCAGAAAAAAAATGAATAAAATAGACATTGAATACAATACCGCGAAGAAGGATATCCGGTACCCGGAATACGGCCGCGCCATTCAGGAAATGCTGGAATACGCCAAAACCATTCCGGAACAGCAAAAACGGCAAAAAGCCGTGGAAGCCATCGTCGGACTGATGCAGCAGCTCAACCCCGTCGGCAACCGGAATATGGACGACTACCGCGAAAAACTCTGGAACCACGCCTTCGCCATTGCCGGTTACGACCTCGACGTGACACCGCCTGCCGGCATCGCGATCCGGCGCGCGGAAGACAAAACGCGGCCCGAACGGCTTACCTATCCGCCAACGGCCACGCGCCTGCGCCATTATGGCTACAACGTGCAAACACTGATCAAAAAAGCCATCGAAATGCCCGAAGGGCCAAAGAAGGAAGGTTTTGTGGAAGTCATCGCATCGTACATGAAACTGGCGTACAAAACCTGGAACCGCGAACACTATGTTTCGGACGACGTCGTAAAAGACGATCTGGAAATCCTGTCCGACAGCCAGCTCGAGCTGCACGAAGGCCATAGTTCACTCGATATCCTGGCCTTTAGCGCCAACAAAAAAGACCGCGAGCTGCAGCGCCAGCACCAGCGCAACCGCGGTAAAAATAATGGCGGCAGCAGCGGGAATAAAAACCGGAACAAGCGCAACTACGGCAATTTCCGCAAGCGGAAAAAATAAGCCGTTTTACAACACCCCTTTTGTAGAATAACACCGGATATCCAACGGATGGCCGGTGTTATGCCGGTACCCCTGAAGCAGGGCCCGGATAGCGTCGGCCGGACCGCTTAGCCGGCGCAAAAAAGGCTTGTGTGCCCCGGCCGGCGCCACACTTCGGTGGAAAAAATACTGCCCGGCCCCCGAAACGGTGAAATAGCCGTAATAACCGGCCGGCAACGCCGGCTCTCCGGTGATCGACTTCAGCTCTTGAATAAACTGATCGGCTACGGGTTGGTCCTGCTCTGATGGGGTGCGGGCAAAACCCCAGAGGTAGCCGGCCGGCACTGATTCCAGCAAGCGGTTTTGAAAGTCGATGCCTTGCTGCCGGGGTAAGTGCAGGTCATAACGGCCATTGTACACCGACAGTGTGCCTTCGCTGCGAATCACCGGGTTGAGCGCAAGCGTGAAGGCATACGTACCATCAGCCAGCGCCCCGATGGGCACAAACCCCTTGGCCGGCGCCGGCCCGCCCAGGCAGGTGTCGGGCGCCCCGATTCCGTCCAGCTGCACATCGATGGCCCCCGGGCGGAGCTGTACGGTAGATTTGATCCGGTAATTGCTGCAGTCGAACACCTGGTTGCTTTCCACCCACAACCCGAACGTCGGCGTACCATCGGCCGCCGCGTGCTGCCGGTACAGGTCGACGGTGAATTCCGGATCGAGGGTGACCACGATATCCGGCTCCTCGTCTTTTGGGGCAGAGCAGCCGGCCAGCGCCAGCAAAGCCAGGCCTGTTATCCACATGTTTAGCGTAAAAATTGGCATATTTCCGGTGTTTGCAGGTGCGCAAGAAAAACGCGGCAGGATCAAAAGCGCTGCCTGCGCTTCCATTTTTTTTCAATCGGCGTACTTTTGCGCCGCTTTTCAATTACCCTCCAACAGCATGAAACAAATATCCCTGTTTTTATTCCCGGCGCTGCTTGCCGGCGCGCTCTTTTTTGCCTGCAAAAACGACGCAACGTATTCCAAAACAACGGCCAACGCCGGACCCGCGCCCGATACCGTCCGCATCGATCCCGTGCCGGCCGAAGGCGCCGTTCCCTTTTCCATCGTGGAAGGCGCCCTTTACTGGTCGGCCAAAAAAGCCATTGGCAAAGCGCACGACGGTACCATAACCCTTGCCGGTGGCGAGCTTATGGTAAACCGGGGCCGGCTCGTCGGCGGCCAGGCGGCATTCAATATGGGCAGTATCGAAGTGACGAACATGAACGACCCCGGCGAAAAAGCCACCCTGGAATCGCACCTGAAGGACAAAGACTTTTTTGAGGTCAGAAAATACCCGCAGGCGCAGTTTGTGATCGACGAAATTCTGCCCAGCAACCTGCCGGCGTTTAACTGGGTGATCCGCGGCAACCTCACCATCAAAGACCAGACGCACCCGGTAAACGTGCCGGTTCAACTGACCATCGACGGCGATGAGTTGAGAGCCGAATCGGCCAGTTTTATCCTCGACCGCACAAAGTGGGGGCTCAAGTTCCGCTCAGGCCTGCTCGGCACGGCCAGGGATAAAATCATCGAAGACGTGGTACCGGTGTCGTTGAAAGTGGTGGCGCGCCGGAAATGGTAGTCGCCCTAAAACAAATTCACATACCCCAAATGAAACTTCGGCGCGCGCCACTCCACGGCCTGGCCGGCGTCGCGGCGGCCCACGGCGATATTGATGCCAAAGATACCGGCCTGTGTTTCAAAGCTTAGCCCGGCGCCGAGGCCCCAGGGGCGCTGGAACAGGCGGAGGCGGTCGGTATGGTTTTCCAGGTAACCGTAGTCGGTGAAGGCGGAGAGGAAGGCGTTTTGGCTGATCAAAAGCCGGTATTCGAAAGTAGCCACGGCAAAACGCGTGGCAAACAAACTCTCCTCGTCGAAGCCGCGCAGCAGTTTGTTGCCGCCCAGGCGGTATTGCTCGTTGGCATACACGGGTTTTTCCGAAAAAATGCCACCGCTGCGCAGACTCAGTTTCAGCGCGCTGCGCGCCAGCAGCGGGATGAAATACTCGGCCCGGCATTCCAGCCGGAAGCGCGCCGTGCGCCCGGCCACAGAATCGTACAGCGCCGAAAATCGGTATTCAGGATTGGCGGGGTCGCGCAGGGCTTCGATCCGGGTATTGCGCAGCACGGTATTGAAACCCGCCATGCCGCGCAGGGTCAGCAGCCAGCCCCGGCGGGGGTTGAAGCGGTAATCCAGCCGGTTCAGCGCCGTTTCGATGCCAAAACCGTTCTGGCGCAGGTCGGGCACGGCCGGCAGGCGGCGGCTCTGGATAATGGCGGAGGTATCGATCGTTTGGAGCGACGAGGATTTGTTTTCCCAAAAAAACTTGGCGTAATCGCCACCCTCGAGCAGGTACTGCACGCCGATCTCGCCCTGGGCATCTACCCAGGTGCTGTCGCGCCGGAAAATACCGAGCCGGCCATCCAACCCGAAGGGCAACCCGAACACGTAGGGTACCCCGGCTTGCACATCCAGTTTTTGGGTTTCGGGGCGCAGGCGCTCCAGTTCCAGCGAGAGGCGCTCTCCCAGGTTGAGGGCGTTCAGAAAAGCGGCGCTGAGGGAGCCGGTGAGCAGCAGCCGGCCGTCGGCGCTGTTGGGCCGGGGCAGCAGGCCCACGATAAAATCGAAACGGCTGGCGCGTTTTTTCTGCAAAAGCAGGTTGACGCGCGCATCACGGCCGGCAAAGGTAACGGTCGGGCTAGCCAGCGTTTCGACAAAAAGCAGGCTGTTGAGCCGCTCCCGGATGCGCAATACGCGCGCGCGGCTGAACGGCGCGCCGGGGCGCAGGCCCAGGTAGTGTTGCAGGTAGGATTTGGGCAGGCGCAGGTTGCCGCTTTGCTTCGGGCTGCTGAACGTAAAAAAAAGACCCGTCGTTACGCGGAGTTGGGCGCTCATGCCACCGCCGGCGTGGCCGCGCACGCTGTCGAGGCCGACGGCGGCGAAGGGGAAGCCGTTGTTTTCCGCCTGTTCGAGCAGTTGTTGTTCGAGCCGCAACAGGGCGTCGTAGCGCAGGGGTTTACCGGCGAACAATTTTTCGCGAAATCCCGCAGCATCGAGCCAGCGGGCGGGGGTGTTTGGCGCCGGGCGCAGCTGAAGCCAGTAGAGCGCGGGCCCCAGGTAAAGGCGGGCCGTAGCGGTGCTGTCTGGGTGGGCATACAAGCTGTCGATGGAAGCGGTGAGATAGGCTTGCCGCCGCAGGTGATCGAGCAAGGCGCGTGGGCCTGCGGCGGAATCAGCGGCTGCCAGTAAAAAAGTATCGGGCGCGATGGCTGCCAGACCGGGCTTCCATCCCTCGATGGCCGAGTAGAAGGCGGCGCGCTCTTCCGGTGATACGTACAAGCGCAGCGCCTGCGCAGCGCTCTTGCAGGGAAAAAAGAACAAGAGGAGTGCGAATAGCCCGAACCACCTGAACGAACACATATAAATTGCCGGCTTCAACACGCACAAAAGACGCTGTCCGGCTGCATCCCGTTGCCTGAACCATTCCGCCAGCACTTCGCAAACTGTCTATCTGTGCTCTGCGCCGCCCGGCCCAATTACCGTAATGTTGGGTACGATCCAGCTGGTGAGTTTTTCGGCGATCCACAGGATGGGAAACCAGATTACCAGTAAGGTCCAGATCGGCAGGTTGAGGAACACCAGCCACATGAACACATCGACGAGCAGCACAATGGCGATGATCCAGGTGACGATGAGCAGCATAGCCGCGGCGTTCTGGTGCGCCGACACGATCCAGCGGCCCACGATGATGCGGCCGTAGCTGTTGATGAGGCTTTCGGTAGCGGCCGTTTTGGCCACATAGCGGCAAATGCCGGCAAAACAGATCAGCATAACGATGATGCTGCTGAACATCCACATCACAAACTCCCATGCCGGCCGCACGGTTTGCCACATTTTGCCCTTCCAGCCGGTAATGGTTTCCTTGGCCTGGTCGATATTCCGGGCTACCGTCACGGAATCCGGCAGGCTGATCCCCGACGGCGGCAGCGGGGCGTCGTTTTGTCGTGGGCGCACCGGATCGCTGCTGAGGGCTGCCGCCGCTGCCGCTGCAGAGCCGGCGGTGCGCACCGGCCGCGCGCCCTCCCGGCTTTTTTGCGGTTTTTCGTCGGCGTTGGCCCGGCGTTCGGGCTCGGGCTCCCGTTTGGCCCTGGCAGCCGGCCGTACGCGTGTACTGGCTGTGGTGGCCGGCGCTTCCACTTCGTCGGGGTCTTTGGGCGACTCCGGCCGGATGGTGCTGGTCACCCCCTTGTGTACGATCTGGATACCGATCAGCTGGCCGGCATTGTCCCGGTTGGAAAAGTAACGTTCGTTGAACAGCAATTGCTCGTAGGTTTTTTTGCCGTCGCCCTGCCGTTTTAACACAGCCTTTTGAAAAATAAATTTTACCGTGCCGAGCGGCCGGTCGTTTTTATAGCGAAACGACCCCAGGTAACGCTCCAATTGCTCCGACTTCGTAGCGGCCTGCAGACTGGTAAGGGCGCACACGGAAAAGAGCGCGCAGAATAGTAGAGGGAAGTTTTTCATATATAAGGCGGTGTAAGTGTTTGACTAATGGAAAGTATTAAATCAAAGACACTTTAAATGGATTAAAATAAGAATATAAACCACTAAAACTGAGCCAAATGTAGCCCAAACAGGGTAAAAAAGCATTTAAAAAATCTAAAAACTTTCTTTGCAGGAAATCGCCGTCCCGGCGCCAGCCGCTCACTTAAGGTAGAGGGCCAGGAGCCGGTTTTTTTTCGATTCCAGGGCCAGGTAGATTTCTTCGATGGTAATTTTCCCGTCGCGGCCAGAGCGTTTGTTAAAAATCTGCCGGCGCCCCATGGCATCCGGCTGGGCATACCAGCCGTCGAGACCGGCGTTTTTGTAGTAGCTCGGGTTGTCAAAACCCTGGTACACTATGCGTTGGTGCGGGGCGCCGATGTAGGCCGGGGCAAAGAGCGCAAGGTAGAGGTCGATGGTATTGTTGAGGGGCTTTTTACCCGATTGCTCGTATTTACGCAGCAGGTACAATTCGGTCAGGTCCATCATGAAATCGATGTCTTTGGATTTGCAGGCCCGCAGCACATCGTCAAAGGTCACCGGTTTGCCTTTATACGCCAGGCTGGCCAACCCGGCCCGGGTAAACTGAATCCAACCCGCAGCCACCAGGTCGCTGCGCACTTCAAAGGGCTTTAGCCCGCACTCGAGGTAGGCGGCTTCATAGATTGCCAGGGGGATGGAACCGATGCGGGCTGCCGTTTCACGGGTCCGGCGGATCACTACGGATTTTTGGTAGGGGTCCACGCGTTTGCCCAGCTCGGCTTCGAAAATGGCCGTCAGGTGCGGCTCGCTGAGCTGGCTGTATTCATCTGCGTATACCGGGTATAAAAACCGCTGTTCGATGTCCTGCAACAAGTCGATGATCGGGTTGCTCAGCGCCCACAGCAAGGTGCCAAGCGCGGCAATAATGATCCAGTTGCGCTTGCCCCACACAAAAACGAAGCGGTAACTTTTTCTTAGAAAGCGAAAGGAATACCGCAAAACCAGGCGTACGATCCGCCAGGTTTGCAGGACGGCATAGGCCAGCAAAATACAGGCAACCCAGCGCAGCCAGGTATCCTGATTGAGCAAGTACTGGATAAAATCGAATACGGTTTTGCTTTCTTCCCGGGCGCAGCTGCTCATGCTGGCCGTCAGCGCTGCCAGGGCTACCCCTCGCAACAGGGTGGAAGGCCGGTTAGCTACTTGCACATTGGTTATTGAACATTGAAAATTGGGCATTTCAGGAATTTTAGATTTAAAAATATTCCATGTTCAACGCCCAATGTTCCATGTTCAAGGACGAAAAACAGAACTTACCGGCCTTGTGCAGCATGGCGGAGGGTATTCGAAGGGAGCCGGTTCGGTTATTCATGTTCCGGTATGTTTAGCGCGCCACCCCGATAATTTTTTTCAGCAGTACCTCATCTGTGGCGGCGCCGGCAAAATCGTCGAAAGCTTTTTGGGCGACCTGAATAATATGGTTGCGAATAAAGGGCGCGCCTTCGCGGGCGCCTTGTTCGGAATTTTTTAGACAGCATTCCCACTCGAGCACGGCCCAGCCCCCGAAGTCGTATTGTGCGAGCTTGGAGAAGATGCCGTTGAAATCCACCTGCCCATCGCCGGGCGAGCGGAAACGCCCCGGGCGGTCCACCCAGTCCTGGTAACCGCCGTACACCCCGCTTCGGCCGGTGGGGTTGAATTCGGCGTCTTTGACGTGGAACATTTTGATGCGCTCGTGGTAAAAATCGATGAACTGCAGGTAGTCGAGCTGCTGCAAGACGAAATGGGAAGGATCGTACAGGATGTGGCAACGCGGATGGTTGCCGGCGGCCTCCAGAAACCGTTCGAACGTGATACCGTCGTGCAGGTCTTCACCCGGGTGTATCTCGTAGCAGAGGTCAACGCCGGCATCTTCGAAAGCGTCGAGTATCGGCTTCCAACGGCTGGCGAGTTCCTGAAACGCGGCGCCCGCCAGTCCTTTGGGGCGCTGTGGCCAGGGATAAACGGTATGCCAGATGAGCGCGCCGGAAAACGTCACGTGTGCCCGGAGGCCCAGGTTGGCGCTGGCTTTTGCAGCGTTTTTCAGCGTGCGTACGGCCCACTCGGTGCGGCCCTGGGGATTGCCGCGCAGCGCCGCTGGCGCGAAGGCGTCGAAGAGCAGGTCGTAAGCGGGGTGTACCGCCACCAGCTGCCCCTGCAGGTGGGTGCTGAGTTCGGAGATTTGCACGCCGCAGGCTTCCACGCGGGCGCGCAAGTCATCGCAATACACCTTGCTTTCGGCGGCTTTTTCCAGGTCGATCAGGCGGGCATCCCAGGTAGGAATCTGAACGCCGGTGTAGCCGAGTGCGGCTGCCCAGCGGCAAATACTTTCCAGGGTGTCGAACGGAGGGGTGTCGCCCATGAATTGGGCCAGGAAAATAGCCGGTCCTTTGATTGTTGTCATTGGAAGTGGTTAAGCCGGTTAAAAAAACATCCGGGCGGCGTTTTTACGCAAAAAAAAACTGCGGCCCGGGTTGCAGTACAAAACTCCGGGTAAAAATAGCGATTGTCCAGTATCCGATTGTTGCGGGTTTTCCGCTTCTTTGCAAAAAACCAACCTTCGCCCATAAATGGAATTCGGCACTGCTTACACCGTCCTGTTTATTTTTTGTGGACTGATCATTCTCTCCTACCTGTTTTCCGTGCTGAACAGGGCTACGCGTATTCCGTCGGTTTTGCTGCTCCTGGGCACCGGCATAGGCTTGCGGTACCTGGCCGGGTGGGCTAGTTTCCCGTTCGAATTACCGCCGGCCCTGATCGAAATGCTGGGCACCGTGGGCCTGATCATGATCGTGCTGGAGGCCGGGCTCGACCTGGAGGTTAGCCGGGAAAAGATTGCCCTCATCCGGGGTTCCTTTTTTTCAGCATTGGTTATTTTTCTGGTGTCCACGCTCGGCGTTGCCGGGATATTGGCCTGGCGGCTGCCCGAGGCTGCCTTTATCAATTGTTTGGTTTATGCAATTGCCCTGAGCGTTGTCAGCAGCGCCATTGTATTGCCCAGCGTGCACCACCTGAGTCATTCAAAGAAGGAATTTCTGATTTACGAAGCCTCTTTTTCCGATGTGCTGGGCATCATGGTTTTTAATTTTTTTACCGTCAGTCAAACGATCACGGGCAATGATGTGATCTGGTTCATCGCCAGCATCCCCGTGGGTATCGTATTGTCGGTCGGTGTATGTTTTTTGCTGATGACGCTGTTGGTCCGGAACCGGATCAACATCAAGTTTTTTCTCGCTTTTGCCGTGCTTGTTGTGATTTATGTAGGTGGAAAAATGATGCACTTGCCATCGCTGCTGACGATCCTGCTCTTTGGTTTGGTGGTGAACAACTGGGAACTGTTGCGCTGGCAACCGTTGCACCGGCATTTTACCATCGAGCGCGTGGACAACGTCCGGGGGCTGTTAAAATCTATCACTGCCGAATCGGCTTTTCTCATCCGCACCTTTTTTTTCATCATTTTCGGGTATGGCATCGATGTGCACTTTGTGCAGGACAGCGAAGTGCTGATCACCGGTTCGGTTATCGTGGCGGCCTTGCTGGTGTTCCGGTTTGTTTATTTGCGCATCGTACATCGCTACGACCTTTTTCCGGAGTTGTTTTATATCCCTCGGGGATTGGTCACCGTGCTGTTGTTTTATAAAATACCGGAGTGGCAGCGCATCGACCGGTTCGACGAAGGCGTCTTGTTTTTTGTGATTCTGGCGACTAGCCTGATCATGATGGTGGGCTCCATTTTATATCGCGACCAGCCCAAGGAATTGGTGGAAATCGAACCGGATATGCAGGCAGGGCCAGCAGATACAGCGGGCGGGGCGGGTTCTTAAACGCCGGCGAGCAGTACCCGTACGGTTTCTATTTTGCGGTCGCTGACCAATTCCAGCACGTAGGTTTTTCCTTCCAGGTTGAGGCGGGCGCCTTGCTCCGGGATGGTTTCCATGGTGGTAACGAGGTAACCTGACAGGGTGTGGTACTCGCCCGGAGGAATATTCAGGACGGGATATTTCTCATTCAGGAAATCCACCTTGAGGCGGCCGGAAAACAAATATTCCGTTTCGGAAAGGGGCACTTCAATAAATTCTTCCTGGTCGTGCTCGTCGTCGATGGCGCCGAACAATTGTTCGAGGGCATCTTCCAGCGTAACCAATCCCGCCAGGCTGCCATATTCGTCCACCACACAGGCGATACTGGTTCGCGAACGGATAAATTTGTGCAGCAAGTCGTTGACGGCGATCGTCTCCGGTACGAAGGTAATCGGCAGTACGATGTCGCGGATGCGCCGGGGCTGTGTAAACAATTGTTGCACGTGTACATAGCCCAGTACTTTGTCCAGTTCGCCATCGACGACCAGGATTCTGGAGAGGCTGCTTTCAATAAAAATCTGGCGGAGTTCTTCTACCTGGGCGCCGGCGTCGATGTACACGATTTCGGGCCGGGGAGCCATGCAATCGTGTGCGCGCAGATCCTTGAGTTGCAGGGCGTTTTCCATCAATTCAACGGCCACTTCTTCTTCGGGGCCGGAGCCTGTGTTTTGTTGTACAAAGTACTCCAAAAGGGCCTCATCGCCATAGGGGGTAGGTTGGATAGCTTGGGAAAACAGGGCTTTTCGAAAAAAAAACAACAAAAAAAACAGGCACAAGGCCACCACCAGCGGCGCTGCCCAGCCGCTGCCCAGCGCAAAAGCCAGCGGCGGTACCCACCACAAGGCGGCAACCACGGCCAGTGCAGTCAGCACCAGGGTTGCCGGGAGGGAGTGGCCGCCGATCTGAAGGGCTTTTTTCCATCCGGAGTACCGGGTTCGCGATTCGTCCATGTTGGTATTTGTTTTGCTGCCCCCGCTGCTGCCTATTGCGCCGCCTTATCCAGTTGTTCTGCTTTGATGGTACCTTTCGGTACGGTTATTTTCCAAAAGGAAAAATCCTGATTGGCTTCCAGGCCAAATCCATAAATCACTTCGCCGGGTTTGGTCACTTTGACGAATTTTTCCGTACTGACCATTTCACTTTTTTCATTCCAGATCAGCTCTTCCGTTTCGAGCTGCTCCTGTTCCACGGTTGTCAACACGACACTGTCGCGGGCAATGACGAGCCCTTTTTCCTGCTGGCGTATGGCGAATTTCGCCGTCAGGGTACTGCGCACGCGCAGTTGCGGGGTTAGAAATTCGACTTTTATACCGTCCGGAAATTCCTGGCGCGGGTTTTCGCGATCGACAAAATTGTGCAGGGTCGGCGCCGTCACCCGCACGCGCACGATGGCACTGTCGGAATATAAAATTTCCACGTCACGGCCTACTTCGATTTGGGTATCTTCCGGGCTGTACAGCTGCTCGTCGCTCTGGTGGGCAGCGTCGCAAGCGATCAAACTTGCAAGAAAACCTGCGGTCAGTACGAAATACCACCTGGGGCGTAATCGTCGGGAAATGTCGTCCATAAGGGTGCTTTTCAGGAAATAAGTTGCCGAAATCCATACCGGAATACCAACAGCAGGCCCACGACAATAAGCAGCAGGTATTGCACCGGTACCCGTACAAATGCTATAAGGTGGGTGCGATCGAGCAAATACATCAGGACGAATACCGCACCGATCGTCATCATCAGGCTGGACAGTTTGTCGAATCCCGGAATTTGTTCGAAGCGGGCATTGCGGCGGATGATGCCCAGGGTCAGCACCATGGAAAGGACGGGCGCCACCTGTGTGAGCATGTTGGTATTGAGGATACTGCCCCCGCGTTCGAACAGAAACAGGTACACGCTGAGCGCAATGGAAAATATTCCCGGTATACACACGGCATAAATGACAAGGGCGTGCAGATATTTCCAGGGCGATTGATTCCCGTCGCCCCGGCTCATCCAGCCGGCCAGCAGGGCGATCAGTGGAAGCACGAGAAAGTAGCCCACAATAGCTTGCGGGTGTTCGCCCAGGTAGTCGAAAAATTCGCGTAGCGTCATGCGTATCGGGTAAAATTGGCCGGACGTTGGCCGGGTTGTATATTTGATGGGCAAATGTACCGCATCTATGCCGGGCAGCAAAGAACGCTATACGGAATTCTGCCAAACCACCTACGTACCCCTGCACCTGCAACCCTGGTGGCTCGACGCAGTGTGTCAGCCCGGGGGGTGGGAGGCTGCTTATGCGTGCAATGCCCACGGCGCCGGTGTGCTGCCCTATTGTCGGCGGGGCTTGCCGCTGATCCAACAGCCGGCCCTGACGGCCTATGGCGGCCCCTGGTGGCACCTTGCCGGTGGTTTGCCTCCGTACAAACGGCTTGCCATCGAGCACCGCTTGCTGGCCGGGTTGATCGTACAATTGCCCCGGGTGTTTTTTTTTCACCAGACGTTTCGCCCGGAAATCCGGAACATCCTGCCCTTTTATTGGGCTGGTTTTCAACAAACGGTTCGTTATACGTATATGCTGCCAGCCACCGGCAATTTGGCCGGCTTGTATGCCGGATTGAAAAACACCCTGCGCACCGATTTGCGACACGCCGAACAGGGCCTGGAGCTGGCGCCAGCCGACGACGCCGGCATTTTTTTTCAACTGAACAAACAGTCGTATGCGCGTAAAGGGCTGCGCCAGCCCTTTACTCCGGAAGCGTTCGATCGCCTGCATGCAGCGCTCCGGCTCCGGGGGCAGGCGGCGGGTTTTGTGGCTGTTGACCGCCGGAGCCGAATACCACAGGCCGGACTTTTCCTCGCCTTCGACGACCGCCAGGCATCGGTGCTGCTGGCGGGCCTCGACCCGGCCTCCCGAAATCCCGGCGCCCTGCACAGCCTTTACTGGCAGGCGATTCGGTTTTGTTCGGAACGCGGCCTGGCGCTGGATTTTGAAGGCAGTATGGAGCCCGGCATCGAACGCGTTTTCCGGGCATTCGGCGGGCAGCTCACCCCCTACTTCCGGGTCTGGCGAATGGGAAACAAATGGCTGAACGCCTTGTACCGGTAACCGTATGTTGAAGTTTAGCGGACCATCCGGAAAAAAATATTGGAAAACCAGGTTGAATCTGCCCGGATCAGCGTATCGAGAGTTTGGTTGGCTTTTTGCGACAACATCCGGAGGTCTTTTACCACATTGCAGAAGGATTCTGATTCCGGGCACTTGGCTTCTACACCGGCTACGTCGTCGAGCACTTTGAGCATGGGCTCGAGTTCTTTCTTTTTGCGGTGAATAATGATCTGCCGCACCACCGTCCACATATCTTTCTCTGCGTAGAAATATTCTTTGCGCTCCCCCGATTTTAGCTGTTTATGCACCAGCCCCCAGTCGATCAGGGCGCGCAGGTTCATATTGGTATTTCCCCGGGAAATAGAGAGGCCTTCCATAACCTCGTCAGCGGTCAGCGGTTCATGCGCAAGGAGTAACAAGGCGTGCACCTGGGCCATCGTCCGGTTAATACCCCAGTCGCTGGCCATTTTGCCCCATGATTCGATGAACTTTTGTTTGCCTTCCTGGATATCCATACGTGCGCAAATAGGTTTAGGTACGTCATTTTAGTATGCCCTTTCATTAAATGCCATTTGAAGCGATTTTGTTTTCAAAAAAAAATGAAAATTGCGCGGGCAGCTTGTTTCCGCGCTCCCAAAACAATTGGGTTAACTTTATCCGCGGAAAAACGTTGATTCCATTACCGGCAATTTGCCGCTGGTGCGTTTCATTTATTCAAACGACATGCCGCAGCCTGAAATTTATTTGGAAACGGACAGTAGTGGAACATATACCAACCAAATCACGCGGTTATTGCGCGATACGGAGGCGGATAATATTCCGTTGCTGCTCGGGCTTGTGGAAGGTGGTGGCGCCAACCGCCGGCTGCTGGGCTATCTTTTTGGCATTGCCGTTTTCCATGCGTCAAGGGAGGTTTCCGGCCGGGCGATGGCCCTGCTTCAGCGCCATGCTGCCGAACCGACGATCCGCCAGGCACAAAAATTGCGCGAAACAGCGGCTTACCATTACGACGAAGCGGAATACTTCAGCCGCTATCAGAGCGAAGAGATTGATTTGTTTGACTTGTTATTGGCCAGTAAGATGTGCCAGTGGCACCGCGACCGGTCCGGAAATGGCAGCAATGCCTTGGCGGCTTTTCAAACGCTCAACCTGCGCCGCCTGGAGGTAAACACGCTCTCGCCCGCCCTGGCCACCCTGCAGTTTCTGCGGTTTATTGCCCTGCCAGGGCATAAAGATTTTGACCTGCCGGCTGCTATTCCGCTCCTGCTACAGCTCCCGCTGGAAATCATAATCATCGAAAATATCCGTGCAGAGGCGTTCCCGGTCGAGCTTTTTGCTTTGCCTAGCTTGGAAACGCTTATCCTTCGAAAGGGTAATTTGCGACCGCGGTATCCTATGACCGTCCCCGATGGCGGGCCCCATGGCAGCCTATCGCTGGAAAAGCTGATCCTCGAGGGCTATCCCATTTCAGGTGAAGAACGGTTGGGGCCTTTTCCGCGTTTGCGGGAGGCTATCCTTCAGCGTTGCAACCTCACGCGGCTGGACTTTTTAGAGCAATCCAGGAAATTGGAGCGCCTGAATGTCCGCTTTAATCAACTCGAGGTTCTGCCAGATTTTTTAGCTGCCTGTACCCAACTTCGCTCACTGGAGCTGAGCAACAACCCATTCCGGCGGATCGAGCTCGATCTGGAACAATTGCAACAGCTGGAAGAGCTGGAAATTAAGATGCAAACCCGGCTGCCTGGAAATTTCCGGGTGTGACAACCACCGGAAGGTTTCGGGTGGGTGTAAATAATCTTTGACAAACTGGGTGTGAACAGTAGGAAACCGCGACAATGCCCCAGGAAAGGCATAACAAAAAAAAGCCGCCGAAACACTTACGTGTCCAGCGGCTAATAAACCCCAAAAAACCAAATGAAAACTATTCTTAAAAACAGCCAAAAGGCTGCAGATGTTGCTATTGAACGGTCAAAATTACGTCAGGAAAAAATATCAATCAATACTTTGGAAGAATTCTTTTTCGGGACGCTCAATTGATTGTGACCACAAATATACGGCGCCGTTTTTCAATCGTGCAAGTTAACAAGACAATTGTTTTTCACATCGGTAAAAAATACTATAAAATCCCGTGTTTGTTCAATAATTTGCCTAGTTCAGTGGCGTTTTCGGCGATAAAATCAGCGCCTTCGGCCAGTAAGGCGTCGGCATGGCCGGCAGTAACATGGGTAGCTCCAAGGAAGCCGATCACGGGCAAACCGGCGGATTTGGCGGCCTGAACGCCTACGGGGCTGTCTTCCACCACCAATACTTCGGCCGGCGGGAGTTGGAGCGTTTCCAGGGCATATTGGTATACATCGGGAAAGGGTTTGGGGCGCCGGACCTGTTCGGCCGAAAAGATATGCCCGTCGAGCGCACGCAAGAGCCGGACCCGCCGGAGGCTTCGTTCGACATGGCGTATGCTTCCGTTGGAAACCATACTTTTCGGGGTTTGCAGGCGGCGAAACAAGCCGTACATGCCCGGTACCACCCGCAGTTCGCTTTCAAACAGGCGAATATGTTCCTGCCGGGCGCGTTCGAGCAGGTCATCCGCTTCCCGGAGGCCAAATTCTTCGGCCAGGATACCCATAATATCGCGCAGGGTAAGGCCGGGAAACCGCTGGCAGTACTCCTTTTCCGTCAATTGCAGCCCTTGCGCGGCCAGCATTTGCAGCATCGAACGCACTGCAATGACTTCGGAATCGACAATGGTACCGTCATTATCGAATAAAAGGTGTTTGACCGTCGGCATATACAGCGCTGAACAAGAAACGGCGGCTAAAGTTGAAAGTATTTATTGCTTTACAAAAGTATGGAACCAGACTTGCCGGTCGCCGGTCAGGCGGAGCAGGTAGATGCCTGGCGGTAGTTGGTGGACCGGGATTTCGAGGCCGGGTGATCCGGCCGGGCATTTACCCTGGCGCTGGCAGCGGCCGGCGGTGTCGTAAATGCCCCAATCCATATCGGTTGCCGGCGGCGATGCAGTCCAGGCGAGTTGTATCTGCACAAAAGCGGGCGAAGGGAAAACCCGGAAAGGGGTATTCAGGTGAAATTCAACCCGGCGAACGGCGCTGAAGGCCGGCTGGCCATCGTAGTCTACCTGCCGGAGGCGGTAATAGTTGGCGCCGGTTAAGGGCGCATTATCCCAGAAATCGTAATTCCGGATGGTTCGCGACGTACCGGCGCCGCTGAGGCGTCCGATTTCTTCGTAACCAACACCGTCGGCGCTGCGCTCCACGGCAAAATAGTGGTTGTTGGTTTCGGAAGCGGTCGACCATTGCAGCAGGGCCTGGCGTTGAATGGCGCGGGCCTGGAAATCGCGGAGCTCGACGGGCAGGTTCGTGCCCGATCCAACGGCAAAGGGAGATAAGGCGGTGAAGCCGCTGCGGCTGCGGGTATACGGGTTCGACCCCGAAGCGGCGCCGGGCGCGTCTCCGTTCCAGCCAGCGCCCGTGTGGCGCGAACAACCGCAAGGTGGCTGGTGTTCCAGGTGGGGGTGGTCGCTGCCTCGGCGACAGTTTCCTCCACAAACCGATCCACCACGCGGTTGGAAAGGCGGCCTGTGTACCGTTCAGCAGAACATCGTCCGTAACCCGGACGGAGAAGATATCGCTGGCGCCGGCATTCGGTCAATATTGCAGGATTGAGGTGCTGTTTCCGACGGATAGTTTACGGGCGTCGCCTCGCCGTCTGAAAAACGCGCCGGTGTTATTAGTCCCGGGGGAAGCGGAAGAGCCGCCAGGGGGCGCGCCGGGTTGACGGTCATATTGAACGTTGAGCAAAGCATGATACCATTCACCAAATCCAGGGTGCCGTTGGCACTGGTGTTTCCTTCCAGATTTTTTTGCCCACCGCCGGATATCGTAATATTATGATAAGAAAAACTCTCTTCCACGATTTGCGTACTGGCGCCGGCATAGTCCACCGTGGAGCCGGTAAGGAAGCTAAAAGTATTCAATGATACCGACAAGCTGGCAAAAACCACCGCGGATATACTTCCGGTGACCTGAAGCAAGCCGCCGTTCTGAACAGGCGGGGGCGCCGGGGGGGGGGCCGCCCCGGCCCGGGGGGGGGGCGAGCGCGCCCCAAAAGGGGGGGGGGGGGGGGGGGGAGGACAAAATGTTGCCGCCGGGGGGGGGCTGTGGTCGCATACAGATCTCTGCCCACGTCCAGGGTGCCGTTAATGGTGAACGTACCGTCGGCCCAGGAGCTGTTTGTGCCGTCGATGCCGTCGATCGATACGTCGCTGCTGGTAACGGTTACCGTCTTGCCAGTATTAATAGTTACGTTGAATGATTTTGCCGTTGTGCCGATACCATTGTAGTAAAAAGCTGCGGTTGAAGCCCAGCTGAGGGTGATATCTATATCTATGGTCAGGTTCGTAACCAGGGAGACGCCGGCATCGTCGTGGTCTTTTCTTAACCGGGAGAGTTGCACCGTGCCGTTACCGGAAAACAAACAAGACGGCCCGTTGACGTCGATGCTCATCCCGTTGTCGGGGCCTCCTAATGTGCCATCGACGTTCAGATCGGTTCCGTATACATTAATGTAGCGGTTTGTACTGGAAGAGGTTGAAGATAACAGGGTGCCATCTACCGTCAGGTTATGCACGTCGTAATTGCCTACGCTATTTATAGTTACCGTATGGCCGCTTTGCACCACAATATTAATTGCCGGATCATCCGGAATGCTGCCTGGCGCCGTTCCTGCACCGCCTGGATCGGTATTCCAATTAGACAAGGTTTCCCAGTTGCCGGTGCCTTGGGAATAATAGGTTTGGGCGGGAAGACCCGGTAAAGAACAGACCAGAGCGAAAAAGAGCGCTATGTAAATCAACTTCATAAACCAACGTTTTGTGTGGTATAATATCCGGTTTTTAATGAAAGCGGGTTGCTGCCAACCCACAAAATTACCGACGGGTGTCAAGCTCCAGGAGCGCATAAAGTTTCAGATAATAAGCCACGCGCCATATTTTTTGTAAAAACTTCAGCTGCCAAACGGTGAAAAATTGCTGAAATGGAGCAATTTTTACCGGTCAATTTCCAAGTCCGGTACAACATGACCATACGCAAAAACCTCTGCTTGCCCTTATTTTTCCTGGCCATTCGCCTCATTGCCCAGGTTGCCCCTTCCGGAAAATACGTGGAAGTGGGAATGGGGCTGGCTGCCACGAACTATTCCGGCGACATTGCCGAGGCGCACGTCGAATTTGCCCAGGCCAATCTGGGCGGCAATCTGTTTGTCCGTTACCAGTTATTGCCGTTCGTCCTCCTGCGCGGGCAGTTGTTTGCCGGGAAGATTGCCGGCGACGACCGGAATTCCCCAACGCATACCGGGCGGAATTTCCGGTTTTCAACCTTTCTCCTGGAGCCCTCCGGGTTGCTCGAATTTGCCTTGGGCACCTACCAGTTTGATCCACCCTCCGGCCGCGGCAGCATTTTTTTCGCTCCTTATCTGTTTGCCGGCCTGGGCGCCTTGTTTAGCCGGGCCAGGGTGGAATACTACGGCGATCCGGCCCGGCGCGATTATTTCGTGCGCACCCCCATCCCGGAAGCCGGCAAGGAACGGCACACCTTGCTGGTCACGCCCTTTGGGGGAGGGCTCCGGGCGATTTTCAACGAGCGCCTGGCATTCGCACTGGAGGCCAACGCCCGGCCGGCACATTCGGATATTTTGGACGGCGTGAGCCAAAACGCCAACCCCGCCGAAGGCGACTGGTTTTACACCCTGGGACTGAGCTGTGCGTATATCCTGAACGGCCCCTTTGCGGTCAGGTCGCGCAAATTATAGGACAGGCTCTTCAGGCCGGCAAAATTTTACCGGAAACAGCGCCAAACCCGACCCGTTGGCCGTCTTTTTGCGCCCATCCGCGTATACAGACGGTATCGCCATCTTCCAGAAACGTGCGCGTGGCGCCGTTTGCCAGGGGCACCGGTTTTTGCCCCCCCCAGGACAGCTCCAGCAGGGAGCCGAAGCTGCCGGGCTGCGAACCGCTGATGGTGCCGGAAGCCATCAGGTCGCCAACGCGCACGTTGCAGCCGTTTATAGTATGGTGTGCCAGTTGTTGGGCCATTGACCAGTACAGGTAGCGCGTATTGGACCGACAGACGATGGTCTCGGCAGCGTTTTCCGGTTGGATCGCCACTTCGAGCCGGATATCATAGTTGCGGGCGCCGGCGGCCCGCAGGTAATCGAGCGGCGGCGGATTTTGTTTCGGCCCTTTTACCCGGAAGGGTTTCAGGGCCTCGAGCGGCACGATCCAGGGCGAAATGGATGAGCCGAAGTTTTTACCGAGAAACGGCCCGAGCGGTACGTATTCCCAGCGCTGGATATCCCGGGCGCTCCAGTCGTTGAACAACACCATACCGAAAATATATTCCTCGGCGCGTTCGATAGGGATGGGTTCGCCCAGGGCGCTGTTTTTCCCGATAATGAACGCCATTTCCAGCTCGAAATCCAGTTGTTTGCAAGCTGAAAAAACGGGGGTTTCCTGCCCTTTCGGCAAGACCTGGCCATGCGGGCGGCGAATAGGCGTACCATCCGGTACAATACTCGACGAGCGCCCGTGGTAGCCCACCGGTATCCAGCGCCAATTGGGCAGCAGGGGATTGTCGGGGCGAAACATTTTGCCCACATTGGTCGCATGCTCGATGCTGCTGTAAAAGTCGGTATAGTCGCCGATATGTATGGGCAGGAGCATGCGGACAGCGCTGCGTTCGCGCAGGATACGGCCGGCATTACCGGGCGCCTGGGGCAAGCACAGCCAGTTTTGTACCTTGCGGCGAATGCGGCTGGCGACCGGTTTGCCCAGCGCAATAAAATCATTCAGGACGGGCTGTTCGAACAGTTTTCGGAAAAACCGGCGTTTTCCGAAAAGGCCCTCGTCGGCGGCAGCAGCCAGGTCGACAAGGTGGTCGCCAATGGCCATTCCGGCGCGGGGCTGCCCGTCGGCGGCAACAAAAATGCCGTAGGGGAGGTTGAAAATGGAAAAATCCGTATCGGTGGGAAGAGATAACCAGGTTTGCATGCGGCAAAAATCGCAATATTTATTCGGGCCCGGATGTTCTTTTTCTCCGGCTGCAGCGTGCATCGGGCCATTGGGCGCGCTACACAGGGATTTTAATTGCACAAAGGAGAGGGTGGCGTTTTTGCGTTTCAAATCGATTACCTTTGCAGCCCGCCGACCCCGATCACGCCAGCACCCGCTCACGCAATCAATCCATAATCATGGCAGAAAATACCAGTCAGCAACCGGCCATCAACATTGAAATCTCGGAAGAGATAGCAGAAGGAATTTATTCTAACCTGGCGATCATTTCGCATTCGAACGCCGAATTTGTAGTGGATTTTATCCGGCTGATGCCCAACGTGCCCAAGGCAAAAGTGAAGGCGCGTATTATCTTGACCCCACAACACGCCAAGCGCCTGTTGTTAGCCCTGAAGGATAATGTGCAGAAATATGAATTGCAATTCGGAAAAATCGAAGAACCGGAACAGCCCCCCTTGCCTCCGATGAATTTTAACACCCCGCCGGCGCAGGCTTGACACTGCGGGCGTGTGGTGTGCAGGGTTATTTTTCCATAAAAAACTTTTGAGTTTGGTCGCTGTCGAAGGTCGCAGGCCGGGATTCCGGCCCGTAGCCAGCTTCTGCATCAAAGCGAAAAGAAGTATCGCTGTTCCATTCCAGGATACCGAAGAGGGTTTTACCGGTGAGGGGGCCGGATGTAAAGCCGCTCAGGTCCAGCTCCGGCGGTTGCTTTTTACAATTGTAGCGGTATTGCATCGTCAGGGTATCGACCTGGCTGCCGAAATGGACAAACCAGAGGGCTTTTCCGTTTTCCTTAAATTCGAACGCTTGCCCCTCTTTGTTTGACCAGCGGCCCTGGATGGGCTGGCAGGTATCGCCCCCGCATCCGAACAGGGGCAGAAGCGCCCAGAAGAGAAGGGTTGCGGGGGCGGCCCGAAAGCGTGTACTGTTCTGCTGCATAATTGTTTTCGTTAGGCAAATTACCGGCCTCTAAGGTGGTAAAAAGTTTCTTAAACGCGAGAGTAAATAAGAAGTTCTACAGCATGCCCTCGTCTGCAAAACTGTAATAGCCGCGTTCGGAAACGATCAGATGATCCAACAGGGGCAGGTCCAGAAGTTCGCCGGCTTTTCGCAGGCGGCGGGTCAGGTCGATGTCTGCCTGGCTGGGTTGCAGGCTGCCGGAGGGGTGGTTGTGCAGGGCGATGACGGCAGCGGCGCGCGCGTCGAGCGCCGTTTTAAACAACATTTTTACGTCTACCACCGTACCAGCCATACCGCCGGTGCTGAGGCGCTCGCGGCCGGTAACTTCGTTGGCTTTGTTGAGCAGGAGCAACCAGAATTCTTCGTGGTGCAGGTCGGTCAGCAGCGGCGCCAGCGCCCGGAAGGCGTCGAGGCTGCCGCCGATACGCGGGCGTTCGCGCAGGTCGGAGAGCTGGCGCCGGCGACCCAGTTCGAGCGCGGCAGCAATCGCAATAGCTTTGGCCTCCCCCACGCCTTTGAACCGGCGCAGGTCCGCTACGGAGCGTTTTCCCAGTTCTTGCAGGTCGCCCTCTACCGACGATAAAATACCTTGCGCCAGGGCTACGGCGCTTTGCCCGACGCTGCCGGAGCCCAGCAGTATAGCCAGCAATTCGGCATCGGAAAGGGCGTGCTTGCCTTTCAACAACATTTTTTCGCGCGGACGGTCTTCTTCGGCCCAGGCAGGGATAGCGCGGTAAACAGCATCGGGCATGGTTATATTCGTATTGCAGGTTTGGAGGTAAAAAAACGGATAAACGCCAAGCGGCGCCCGGCAACGAAAATACTGGCAAATTTTAAATTGGAGTAATATCCGGCCGTTAAGTTAGCGGAGTTTAAAAATAAATTTTAATGCTAATTGTGGCAGGTTAAAATTAACATGTGTGGGAAACGTCTTATATCTTCGGCCGGGTTTTATTTTTTATGCCTGAAAAAGGTTGATCATTTTTGATACCGCCCGACTATGTTAACCAACGTGTAAAACTTACTTAACTGTACTATGAAGCCTGCGCATCTAATCAAAGGCCTGTCGGTGGCCCTGTTGTTCGTTTTTTCTTCCGGCATAGTTTTGGCACAACACCCTACGGAAACCTGCCCGGAAAGCGCCCTGCCGGTGATTACGTTCCGGCCTGTTCAGGTTCCGAACGCTCCGCCTGGGACACTATACACCAATTACTTCCAGTTTAGCGTCGATTGGGCAGGCGATGCTGCTACCTGTCATAACAACCCCCCGTTGCCGATCCATCCGGACCAGGTCGATACGGCAAAGTGGATGTATTTCTGGAATTTTGATGATGAGACGTACAGCGGCGATACCATGCCGATGCATGCGTTTAAAGAATCCGGTACCTATACAGTTGAGGTGGCGCTCAAGCCGATCTATTCTGACGACAAGGATCCGTTTAAGAAACCTAAAGCCACGTTTTCGATCGTAGTGCCCCCGGGGCCGGATCCGGCTAAAAAAGATACGGCATATCAAATGCTGCCGGATACCGACGCCCTCAAACTGGTTGCAAACTGGTACGCCTCCAGGCCAACGGGCAAACTCACCTTTGCCATCACGTATCGCGTGCGCTCGCAATCGGCAATCAGCGGCAAGGTATTGTTTTTACATTCAGCTGAACGCCTGGAGATTGTGGATGTCCAACGGGCGCCCAGCGAAGGCTCGCGGGAGGACGTTCCGGCGGGCCTGCGCACGCCGGAGGCCCTGAAAGGATTCTCCTGGGAATTCACCAACCTTAGGGCGGACGACGGTGAAAAAACCATTTTTATAGATGTTCAGGTGCCGGCGAATGTCTCTACCGAAATCAATGATACGTCGACGGTGCAAGCCACCGTGTTTGCTGCCATCGGGTATGACAACGGCAGCGATGCGCTGGATTCCACCGGACCGACCGTGCCGACCGATCCGGGCTCCGACGTGGTGGATATCGCCGTCACCAAAACCGCTGCTCCGCCACCCGCCAAGCAAGAGGCGCCTTTTTTCGATATCTTGTTTGGTACCTCGAAGGCAGGCGCCGATGGGGTTGCGGATTCCGAACTGGAGAATAACTTCGAGGAAGTGTATGATTTTTACCGGGAAGAAATGTCGCCGGTTGCTATTAATTACGCCTCCGATCCCAACTTTATTCTATGGCATCCGCTCATGCTCCCGCCTGGCGCCATGAATGAAACCCTGTCCTACGAGGTGCACTTTCAAAACGACGGCAGCGCTTCGGCAGATGGAGATGATTTACGCGTAACCATTGGGATCGACCCGCTCCAAAACCCGGAAGGCGTAGTGCCCGGATCATCTTACCCGGCATGCCTGGATATCCGGACGTTCCCGCACGTGATCGAGTGGTCCACAAAAAAGACATTAATCGAAGACCCGACTTGTAAGCTCAACGCCTTGGGAGATGCCCGTGCACTGGGATTTTCGGAAGGCGCCACCTGGGGGCATGTTGCCCACACCATGCAAACCAAACCCGGGTATGTTTTTAAAACAGGCGATACCATTTACGCCCAGGCAGCGGTAAAAATGGGACTAAGTGAGGTGAAAACGGATGTGTCTAAAATCCCGGTCGGTATCCCGGCCTTTTGTTCCCAGGGCTTTTTCGGCCTGAAATTCGCCTACCACCTTGCCAACGACGAACACCGCAGCGGCTGGGGCCTCGCCCTGACCGCGCGCTACCCGCTCGGAAAGGTGAAAAACCCGGGCTTTGAGGCGCATTTGAACCATGCCATCAACAAGAAAAATTACCCTCTGTTTTGGTGGCAGGGCGAGCTGGGATACGGCCAAACGCGGCACCGGCCGGCCATGAACGACAGCTTTTTTGTGCGCCATATCGACGTGTCGCCGTTTGTCCTGCGGTTTATCGCCAAAAAACCGCCGCTCCGGATCGGCAGTGTCGGTATCCAGCGCGGATGGGGGCTTTCGGCAGGCTATACCGGCTCCTATTTGTTCAGCAGCCAGCGCAATGGCGCCGACGATACGAGTTTCGAAAGAATGTCTTTTACCGACCGCCTCGACCACAGCTTGAGCGTCACCGCCGATTTTCTCAACCTGATCGGCCAACCGGGCCTGTCGCTTGGGGCCGGATACCGCTGGCGCAACACGCAAATCGGCGGCCAGCGGCACTGGTATTCCAATGCGTTCATCTACCTGCACTACACTTTCTCGTATCGCTTGCGCAAGGAGTTCGGCTGGCTGAATTAAGCCTCCCCACAAAGCGGCCTGCTCCTTTGAGCGGGCAGGCCGCTTTGTAGGGGCATTGCTTTCCCAAAATAAATACACTATGAGAACCATAAGCCTCCTCTTGTTTGCCGGAATAATGATCGCCTGCTGCGCTTGCCAACAGGCTTCATATAACAAAAAAACGAATCGCCGCCCGGCGCCGATGACATCGGCCGATTCTGCCCGATTGTTTAAACACGCCAACGCCTGTCTGGAAAAGGCTTTGCAAGACACTACCGGCCTGAAGCCCTTGCTGCTGGATTCGGCGTGGACAGGCTTCCGTACCCTAGGCGACAAGAACAAGGGAATGGAAACCGCTGGCGAATACTTTTCCCTTTATCGAAATACAGACCGGGAGCGCCTGAATGAAGTACTGAATCGGTTAATATCGGAGGCCTGGTGGGGAGAAGACAGCCTTAAAGGCTGGTTATATATGTTGCAAGGGTGGACCTTGCGCAAGCTGGAGCGCTATTATTCCGCTGCAATTTATTATGAAAAAGCAAGGGAATTGTCGGACCGGTATGGTGGGGTTCATGACGACCCCGCCGGGGTCATTTACAAAAGTTTGGCCAACATCAAAACCCGGCTTGGCGAAAACGAAGAAGCGGTAAAGCTGCTCCTGGAAGCGCTGCGCTTGCTGGAAAAGGACACGGTTGCCGAAAACCGGCTCAGCAATATGGTCGACCGGGCAAACGTATACAACGACCTGGGGGCCGCGTATCAGAATATGGAAAACTATGCTGAAGCCTTGAAACAGTTTCAGACAGGCCTTTCCGTACTTCAGGGGATAAAAGAACAAACGTCCGATGTAGCCAAAGCCAAAGGGCTTTTGCTTACGAGTGTTGCCGTCGTACTGGCCTATTACGGCCAGCTTGGCCCGGCCGAACAAAAAATCCGGGAAGCCCTGGCTGTGCTCCCGCCGGAAAACGTCCGGTATCGCTTCAGCGCGTATACCTGTTTGGCCGATATCCAGAAACAGTCTGCAGACGATTCCGGCGCCATGCGCACCCTGGAAACCGCCCTGGCGTTCGCCGACAGCAACGCGAATAAGGAGAGCTCGGTGGAAACCCGCGAAGTAGTTAAACTGGTCAATACTATCGGCTGGACGGCTTGCGCTCAAAACGATTACCACACCGCGTTGCGTCGGTCGCAGGAAGCCCTGCACCGCCTCTTCCCCAATATCGCCGCCGATGCGTACACCCAAAATCCTGACCCATCCTGGATCGATCCCGAAAATGCCGTGGCCGAAGCCCTCGACCTGAAAGGCGAAGCCCTCTGGCAATTATATCAATCGAATTCTACGCCGGCACACCTGGACCTGGCCGGCGAAACCACTGGCCTGGCCGTTCAAATGATGGAGAACCTGCGCGACGCGGCCGTGTACGAATCGTCCAAGCTCCATTCCACCCAGCAAAACCGGCGCCTGTTCAACCGGATGATGCGTATCCTGTACGCCCGGCAAGCCGGCGGCGACCGCCAGGCGGCCGAACGGGCTTTTGCTTATTCCGAGCGCAGCAAAGCCGTTTTACTGGGGCAAAAACTGGCTGCCGACGCCGCGCTGGCGAAAGCGACCTTACCCGATTCGCTCCGGCAACGGGAAATCGACCTGAAAGAACAATGGGCAACCTTAAAAAACGAGCTGTTCGAACGGCAAATGGAAGGCAAAGCGCTCGACGACTCCACCGCCAAAGTAAACAGCCAACGGCTTTTTTACCTTGAAAACGAACTACGGGCCCTGCGCGAACACCTTAGCGCAGCGTATCACATCGAACTGGACAAACAGGAAACGCCCGCTGCAACTGTAGCCGATGTGCAAAAAAAATTGCTGCGCCCGGGCGAAACCTGGGTGACGTATTTCACCGACCGCGACAGCAGCTTGTTGTATATCATCGCCGTGGACCAAAAAGGGGTGCGTTGGAAACGGCAAGCATACCGGGAAAATACCGTGCGCCACTTTATCGAAAATTTCAATACCCTGGCCCTGGCGGAGAACCGCTCGGGCGACCCGGGTTTGTTCGCGGCGTTTGTCCGGCAAAGCAGACAGTTGTTTCAAACCCTGCTGGAACCGGTTTTCACCGGCGGCGCGATTCCCAAACGCCTGGCCCTGGCCCCCGACGGCGAACTGGCGCTTTTGCCGTTCGACGTGTTGTTGCACCAATCCGTAGCCGCAGACACCGCCGAAGCGGATTACGCAGCGTTGCCTTTGCTGGTGAAAGCCAGCCAAACCCGGCTCGTGCCCTCGGCTTCCCTGGAGTTGTTTAACGCCGCCAACGGTAAAATTCGTCATAGAGGGCCATACGTGGGTTTTGCGCCGGATTATTCCGGCAGTGCGCTGGGCCAGGTCGTATCCGGAGCCAAGGTGGTACAGGACGCTGCGGCGGCTTTCGAAGGCGAAGCCTATGTCGGACCCCATGCCTGCCTGGATACCTTTTTGAACAAGGCGGCCGGGTATGCGATCATTCATTTCCACGGCCATGCCGAAGCCTCCGATTCGGAACCGGATTATTCCTGGATGGCCTTTACGGCCAAAGGACGGCCGATAGCAAAAGTATTTCTGCCGAAAGCGCTTTCAGCTTCCATGACATTGGGGGGGGCTGCCAGCCGGCTCTCGCCGGCCGAACGGGAACATTGCCTTTTTGCGCACCAAATTTATCAGGCGCATTTGGGCGCCGACCTGGTCATCCTCAGCGCCTGCGAAACGGGCATGGGTAAAGTGGCCTTGGGCGAAGGCACCCTGAGCCTTTCCCGCGCGTTTCAGGCTGCCGGCTGCCCGGCCACCGTGATGAGCCTGTGGGAAGTGCGCGACGACGCTACAGCCGATCTGATCCGGGTGTTCTTGGAAAACATCCGCCAGGGGCAGGACAAGGACGAAGCTTTGGCAAATGCCAAGCGCAGTTACCTGAATACGGCGGGCAATGCGTTTCCGTATTTTTGGGCCGGTTTTGTTCTCACCGGCAAATCCGACCCGGTCCGGCTCTCCGGCTCGTGGTGGGAAAAACCTGGCGTATGGGTATTGTTTATCGGGGCCGTACTTGCGGTGGGTGCAGGCGTTATCCGGCGTTTGAGGAAAACAAAGCGTTGAGCGTATTGTTGTTTCCGGCGTCAAACGGGTGTTTGACCGTTTGCCGGCTGATTTGGAGAAAAAAACTTTCCCGAACTTAGCGCCGGTAAAATGTTCAATCCACTTTATTAATGCCCAACTGCAATGACAAGAACAATTTCGGGCTTCTCCAAACTTTCCAAACGGCAAAAAATCGAATGGCTGGCGGCCAATTTTTTTGAGGACCCGGCCGCTGCGGAACAAACGCTTACCGCCTGGCGCCGGCCCGACGAGCAGCAGCAAAATATCATCGACGGCTTTACGGAAAATGCGGTGAGCAATTATACCTTGCCGTTCAGCGTAGCCCCTAATTTTATGATCAACGGCAAGGCATACGCCGTGCCGATGGTGATCGAGGAAAGCAGCGTGGTGGCCGCGGCATCCAGCGCCGCCAAATTCTGGCTTGACCGCGGGGGCTTTCACGCGGAAGTATTGGGAACGGTAAAACTCGGGCAAGTGCATTTTCGCTGGGGCGGCAATCCGGCCCGCCTGCGCGCTCTTTTTCCGGCGCTTAAAGCCCATCTCTTTGCCACATCTGCCGACCTGACCGCCAATATGCGCCAGCGCGGCGGCGGCTTGCAGGAGATCAACCTGCTCGATTTTACCCACCTGGAACCGGAATATTACCAGCTGCGCGCTTCCTTTGAAACCTGCGACAGCATGGGCGCCAATTTTATAAATTCGGTGCTCGAACGTTTTGGCAACCAGCTCGAACATTTTATCGAAACACACCCCGACCTGAGCGACAAGGACCGCGACGTCGAAGTGATCATGTGCATCCTGTCCAATTATACTCCCAATTGCCTGGTGCGCGCCTGGGTGGAATGTTCGGAAGCCGAACTGGAAGACCTGGCCCGCGACGCCGGTTTGCCCGGCCACGCCGCCGTCGATCGTATTTGCACGGCTGTGCGCATAGCGGGTATCGACCCCTACCGGGCTACCACGCACAACAAAGGTATTTTTAACGGCATCGATGCCGTGGTATTGGCAACGGGTAATGACTTTCGGGCTATCGAAGCGTGTGGGCATACCTATGCTTGCCGCAATGGGCAATACCGCAGCCTCAGCCGGGCTTGGGTTGAGCGCGGCGTGTTCCGTTTCGAGCTGGAAATACCCCTGCCGATCGGTACGGTCGGCGGCCTGACAGCCCTGCATCCCTTGGCTAAACAAGCCCTCGAACTGCTCGGAAACCCCTCGGCGCCGGAGCTCATGATGATCGTGGCGGCTGTGGGGTTGGCGCAGAATTTCGCTGCTGTACGCTCGCTAGTCACCACTGGAATCCAACAGGGGCACATGAAAATGCACCTTACCAATATCCTGCATCATTTGGGCGCTACAGCAGCAGAATCTACCGCTGCCCAGGATTACTTTTGCCGCGAAACGGTCAGTTTCAGCGCAGTGCGCACCTTTTTGGAGCGGCAACGCAGCAATGGGTTTTAGAGCCTTGCCTGACACCAAAACCTACACCTTCTCGCCTCGCTGGGGGGGGTCAGACGGTTTCTTAGAGAACGACTATAGCTTCTACCGCTTTGCGCTACAGCCCGCATTCCATTTTTCCCTGCGCTACCAGCGTGCCGTCTTTTTCGCGCAGCGCAAACCAGTAAACTCCCGGCCGGAGACCTGCCGCATCGAGTTCCAGCCTTGGGCCGCTGAATGCCTGATCGCACAGTATCCTGCCGCCCGCATCATATAACTGGTATCGGTATTGCCCGGTGGCATTTTCCGGCAACACCAACTGCGCCCGCTGGCGGAACGGGTTGGGTTGTACGGTCACCGGCAAAGTGCCGGGCCGGTCGAATACCGATACCACCGTGTAAAAATCGCGCCCCAGCCGGTGCCAGCTCGTGTTGGTCACTACTGGCGCGTTAAAATCGAAATAAATGCAAGCGGTATTTTCAACAACGGTATTCAGGGGAACGTCGGCCTTCGGCCGGATTTTGAACTGAATAAACCCGTGTGACGCGGGCTCGTTGACGTTGCTGTCGGGCAACAGAATATGATCGAACCGGAAGGAAAGGGCGCCCGCGCGTTGCACATTCCAGTTGAACGGGTGGGAAGCCGCTCCGATATGCAAGGTGGCCGGGTCGAGCCAGGCGGATAGTGTGTCGCGTACTTCTACGTAAAAAGCCGTATCGGTACCGGTATTTTGGAACCGGATCAGGTAGGTGATTTCGGTCTCCGGCTCAATCCAATGTTCGGTGCCGTAACCGGTGGGGAAGCCTCGCTTGTCGTTGGGATCGAAACTGCCGCGGACCTCCTGGCAGTCGATATCCGTGAACGGGTCGCCGTCGTCCAGGGTATATTGACCGATGAATCCGAGCGAGCTGAATCCGCCACAGCCTTCGATGGCTGCCGAGGGCATGGAAGCAAAGGGGTAATTGGGCGCCTGATTTGCCTGTATGCGTTGGGTGGCGCCATTGGCGGGGCGTTGAATGAACATCTGCTCGCCGGGCGCCAGATTGAAGGCGCCCATGAGCAACACGACGTGGTCTTCGGTAATGATGTAATCCAGCGTATTGGTAGGCGCCGTTCCGATATTTTTCAGCGTGAATTCAACGATGGTATCCCCGGCACAACGCGCAGCCGCCTTGACGTGCGCCCCCGACCAGTTGGCCGGATGCACGCACAGGGTATCGGGGTAAATCCGGGCAGCAGTACATAAGGTTTGGCCGAGCACGGTGGAATCGCAATTGATATTTACCTTCAATTGAAAGTCGCCGCAGGCGGAAAACCCGACATTGCCGATGTCAAACCAGAGTGTGTCGCCGGTTTGGGCTGCCACGGGTAATGTGGACGATACATAATCCAACTGCGGCGGCAAAACGATCTGAACGGCGGCATTGTTGGCGGCGTACGTACCCTGGTTGCACCACGATACCTCGTAGACCGCGTCGAAACAACGGCGCAGAAATGGCGTGGCGATGGAAACATCGAGCAGGGCGCATAACGCCAAATCCTTTACCGGGAAGTCCTGTTCGGCTGTATCTGCGGGGCTTATGACGGATATATTGTACAAGCCATTGTTGCAAGGGTCCCAAAGCGGCCCGGGCGAGTGAATTTGCACGGCATAACTGCCGGGGGGAAGGTTGATTTCATAAAAACCAGCATCGTCCGTCCGCGCCACGAAAGTTTGCCCGCTTTTGATGGCTGTTATTACCCAGCCGGCCAGGGCCGGCTCGCCGGCATTAGCCATGCAATTGTGGTTTTGGTCAAAATATGCCTGGCCCCGGATGAAATTGGTGTAAATATTGCCGGAAGCGTCGGTTTTCACAAGCAGGCCCTGGTGCATAAAGGCATCGTCGATGGCGTATCCGCACAGGACCAGGCCTTGATCCGGGGTGGGGCGGATATGAAACAATTCGCCGCCGTTGGTGTTCGGGGTAAAATTCCGGCTAAACACCACTGTTCCGGCCGAATTCAGCTTTGTCAGGTTCGGCTGGAACTGATTGACATCCGTACCGGCCAGGGCGATACCGCCATCGGGGGTCAGGCAGTGGTAAAATAAAGAGGAGGTGAGCTCTTTTGACCAAAGTAAAGTGCCGCCGCTATTGGTTCGGATCACTACGCTGCTCACGCCGTCGGTAGTATTTAGCACGTAATCGCCAGAAGGTGTTTGGGTCAGGACGCCGAAGTACGTGAAATTCGAACTGGTGTATTCGCGCTCCCATTGTTTATTGCCGTCGGCATCGGCCTTGATCAATTTTGGGCTGTTCGGGTTGTTTGGCAGCGAATCGTATGCCGCCAATACACAAACCCCGCCATCGGAAGTGGTGATCATGTCGGGCATAAAGAGCATGCGGGAAGTAGCCAGTGTTTTTTCCCAAACGGAATTCAGCGTGGTATCCAGGCGGCGCAGCAACATGCTTTGATTGCCTGTCCGGTTTACAACAAAAAAACCGTCGACCGTCGGACACATCCGCGTGAGGCCGGAGAAACTGCGTTGTTGCAGGAGATTTCCCATGCCGTCGAAAATCAAAACCGTACTGGTGGTCTGTGTCGCTTCAATGTAAACCCCCAGCGCATAATGCCCATTGGGCAACACGAATAAATCAGCCACCGGATCGTCGGAACTGCTAACCGTGAAAGGTTTGGACCACACAATGGCGCCATCGGGGTCTGTTTTGACCAGATAGGTTTCTGTTTGCGACGCTGTACCATAAAAGATATAGCCACCGTCAGGGGTGGGCGCAACGGCAATAATCCGGCTGCCCGCGAGGCCCGGTCCGTTGAGATCGTATATTTGTTGAAAACCCTGTGCAGACAGGGTTGCGCCCCAGAAAAGGGCCAGAAAGATGCCAAGGAGTTGTATTTTCTTCATTTTCATAAGATTGCAAGTATTCAAAAATCGGTATTACGTTGGCAAAAGTCCGGGTCTTTTGCCAGACGAGCAAACACAGTTTTTCTGATTTGTCAGTATAAAATTTAAAATCACTTGTTTATATCAATAGTTCGTGAAGAATTTAGCCTTCCAAGCCTTCTAAAAATCCATGACAAACACATCAAAACTGCGGATGACCTCGGAGAGGTCAAATGTTGGTAGAGACAACCGATTTTTAAGGCCCCACGACCTCGGAGAGGTCGAATGTTCGTGGCATTTGTTCGGATTCTACCAATATTCGACCTCTCCGAGGTCGTGGAAATTGCGCGAATGGGATGGTTGCTACCAATATTAGACCTCTCCGAGGTCGCCCGCAGTTTTGATGCGCCTGCCCTGGATTGAAAATCAGCTTTTTGTGAAAAAGAATGATACTGGAATTTATTTTTTGCAGGGTTACGTGTTAGTCTAACCTTATCAAAAATGCCGAAAACATAGAAATGGGTTAAAAATTCTTCACAAACTATTGTATATAATTGATAATCAAAGCATAAATTTATATCTGTTTTATTGAAACAATACCTATCGAGGAGCCTTACCTGGCGGAACGGGAGTGGCTCCTGGAAAAGCTGGCCCGGTGAATAGCGCACGGGAAGACGGATACGAAGCCAATAAAAAAAGCCGTCGTACCCTGTACAGGCCGACGGCTTGGTTTTTAACAAAGCACCTCTTAATCGCGATAAACGACAAACCGCTCCTGCACTGCCATTTCATCGTTGTACAGACTGACCCAGTACATGCCGGGTCCGTATCCGGACACATCTATGACGGTGGTGTTTTCTCCATTTTGGATGCGTAATATCCGGCTATCCATAAGCCGGCCGGCCGTATTGAAAATGCGAAGGTTTACAGCGCCTTCTGTTGCTGCCTCAAAACGGATGCTCACTATAGAGAAAGCTGGGTTAGGTGCAATCCGGACAGCGCCCTGGGAGGCAGTCATTACACCGCTGGTCCGCTCGCCGGATACGGGTTCTTCCTCTTCACAAGGGATTTCGCTTTTACATTCATCCCAATATTCATTTAAGGCCGTCAACGCTGTGGTCAACTGGCCGCCGTATCCGTTCGCATACGTCTTGCCCGTACATTTGCTGGACAGAAACGTATTGGCCAGTTTGATCAAATCCAGGACAGTAGAAGTGTCTGCCAAACCGAGGGCGGTCAGCTGGGCGGGCAACACAGCGCAGGATTCGGCGAGTACCATAGATTCGAGGTGCAAGTCCCTGAAGTGCGCATTGTACCGGATGTTTAATTGCAAAGCCACCAACTGGCCTACCAGGGTATTTTTAATTGCCTTGTTACAAACAAGTTTATAGCCCTTATCCAGTGGCGTGGATGGCCCGCCTCCCGGCAAAATTCCAAGTACACAGGAAGTGGTGGCCACGGCAAAACCACAGTTTTGACCGTCGCCAACCAGGATCGGGCCGTACTTCATCAATGTATCCAGAATTTGGGTCGATGTGAGGCCATTGGCTTTGCCATTCGGGTTGCCCCAGAACCCTTGAGTATACGTGCAGAAACAAGCGCCAGAGAACGTAACCGGATAAGCAGTTGCATTCCCACAGGCATCAGTTACCATAAAATGGAACGTGTGGTAATATGTATATCCTACACCTCCCTGATAAGTACAGCTTTGCATAGGATCGTTGGACAGATAGGCGACCTGCATGGCGCCGCCACATTCGTCCACGAAGGCGGATTTGATCTGCTCCATCGCTGCCGCCATATTCGGGTCCGAACCATCGCAGGGGATATTCTTGATGCAGGAAACGGTAATGTTTATCGGCACAGGCAGAGCAGGGGGCGTTTGGTCATTCACCAAAATGGACTGAAAGCAGGAATTGCTGTTTCCACAGGCATCGAAAGCCCGGTACATCCGGATAAGCCGGTAGTTGTTTGGACAGGTGTAATCGTTGACGGCATCCCCCATGTGGAACGTAACAACCGCCCCCGCGCAATTGTCGCCGGCCACTACAGTACCCGGATCGGCAACAGGCACGTCGCTGGTGCAGGGAACTTCCAGGTTGGCCGGGCAATTGATCGATGGCGCCGTTTTATCATATACCCGGATTATCTGCGTACAAGTGGCGCTATTTCCACATGCATCGGTGGCCCGGTAAAAACGGGTGAGCATGAAACGGTTATCACATGCCTGTCCGCTGATCGAATCCCGGACGAATTCCCCGATTACCAAGTCTCCACAATTATCAGACGCCGCAAGGCTTCCCGGCTCCGGAATTTCACTGCTGCACGATACGGTTGTGCCTGCCGGGCAGGTGATGGCGGGCGGGGTTTTGTCGTCGACGGTGATGGTCTGTGCGCATCGTTTGGTGTTCCCGCAGGCGTCCTGGGCTTCGTAGGTACGGGTGACCACGGCCGGGCAGGCGCCGCTGGGGATGTCGCCGGCGTGGGTGACGGCGGGCGTAGCGCCGCAGTTATCCGAGGTGGTGACAGCGGCGGTATTGACGGCGGGCGCCTCGCTGGCGCAGGAGACGGTTACGTCGCCGGGGCAGGTGATGGCGGGCGGGGTTTTGTCGTCGACGGTGATGGTTTGTGCGCATCGTTTGGTGTTTCCGCAGGCGTCCTGGGCTTCGTAGGTACGGGTGACCACGGCCGGGCAGGCGCCGCTGGGGATGTCGCCGGCGTGGGAAACGGCGGGCGTAGCGCCGCAGTTATCCGAGGTGGTGACAGCGGCGGTATTGACGGCGGGCGCCTCGCTGGCGCAGGAGACGGTCACGTCGCCGGGGCAGGTGATGGCGGGCGGGGTTTTGTCGTCGACGGTGATGGTTTGTGCGCATCGTTTGGTGTTCCCGCAGGCGTCCTGGGCTTCGTAGGTACGGGTGACCACGGCCGGGCAGGCGCCGCTGGGGATGTCGCCGGCGTGGGAAACGGCGGGCGTAGCGCCGCAGTTATCCGAGGTGGTGACAGCGGCGGTATTGACGGCGGGCGCCTCGCTGGCGCAGGAGACGGTCACGTCGCCGGGGCAGGTGATGGCGGGCGGGGTTTTGTCGTCGACGGTGATGGTTTGTGCGCATCGTTTGGTGTTCCCGCAGGCGTCCTGGGCTTCGTAGGTACGGGTGACCACGGCCGGGCAGGCGCCGCTGGGGATGTCGCCGGCGTGGGAGACGGCGGGGCGTAGCGCCGCAGTTATCCGAGGTGGTGACAGCGGCGGTATTCACGGCGGGCGCCTCGCTGGCGCAGGAGACGGTCACGTCGCCGGGGGCAGGTGATGGCGGGTGGGGTTTTGTCGTCGACGGTGATGGTCTGTGCGCATCGTTTGCGTTTCCGCAGGCGTCCTGGGCTTCGTAGGTAGGTGACGGGGCGGGCGGGGGGGGGGGTGACCACGGCGGCGGGGCAGGCGCCGCTGGGGATGTCGCCGGCGTGGGTGACGGCGGGCGTAGCGCCGCAGTTATCCGAGGTGGTGACAGCGGCGGTATTGACGGCGGGCGCCTCGCTGGCGCAGGAGACGGTCACGTCGCCGGGGCAGGTGATGGCGGGCGGGGTTTTGTCGTCGACGGTGATGGTCTGTGCGCATCGTTTGGTGTTTCCGCAGGCGTCCTGGGCTTCGTAGGTACGGGTGACCACGGCCGGGCAGGCGCCGCTGGGGATGTCGCCGGCGTGGGTGACGGCGGGCGTAGCGCCGCAGTTATCCGAGGTGGTGACAGCGGCGGTATTGACGGCGGGCGCCTCGCTGGCGCAGGAGACGGTCACGTCGCCGGGGCAGGTGATGGCGGGCGGGGTTTTGTCGTCGACGGTGATGGTCTGTGCGCATCGTTTGGTGTTCCCGCAGGCGTCCTGGGCTTCGTAGGTACGGGTGACCACGGCCGGGCAGGCGCCGCTGGGGATGTCGCCGGCGTGGGTGACGGCGGGCGTAGCGCCGCAGTTATCCGAGGTGGTGACAGCGGCGGTATTGACGGCGGGCGCCTCGCTGGCGCAGGAGACGGTCACGTCGCCGGGGCAGGTGATGGCGGGCGGGGTGATATCCTGGACGGTAACGGATCTGGAACAAATGGAACCGCAAAAAGCATTTCCAACGAATAGACTCAGCGTATAGTTGCTATTGCAGTCAGCATGGGCTGTTACGGTTACGCACTGTTGATTGTCAGGTCCACTGATCGAACCCGCTCCGGAAATCGACCAGGCATACGAGCTGGCGCCGGGAGGCGCACAATGTTGTGTGCTGGCGCCGGGACAAACCTGGGCAGGCCCGTCAATAGAACATGTGCCCGTACCAAGCACAACGACAGAAAGGGTACAGTCGCTGCACAGACCATTATTTGAAGTGAGTACAACCTTTAGGGTAAAATTTGTGGTGCCGGCTTGAATATTGACACAATTGCCCGTATTGGAACCTAATATTGCAGCATCGCCGCTTTCAACCGACCAGGTATAATTGATACCGCTTTGATTGGCAACACAGTATTGTTGTGTGGCGCCGGTGCAAAGGGAATCGGCGCCAAGGATATTGCAGAAAGGCGCCACGGCGCCTCCACTAAGAGACCGGTCTTGTTGGCCAAGCCCATTTAAGGTCCAGCTGATCAGGCGCATGTGGTATGGCGAGCCACTAATACCGCTTGCCGAGTTATTTAAACCCCAGTCCAGCCGGGAGGCGATGTGCCCGCCCCATGCCAGCACAGCATCGGCGCTGGTGGCGCGAAAAACGACTTTAATGGTCGTTTCTGCCTGATTGGCGCCAAGACTCCCCTGCGTGCCATAATAGATGGTATCGATAATTCCACCGTACAAACGCATGCGCCGTTCTCCGGCGGGTAACGCATTGAAACTGTTGGTCGGCATTCCGGCCACCGGCGATCCGGCCGACGAAGGCGCCGGTATGAGAAACGTACTGAAGGCGCCGGTTGCCGGTGTTACGCATTCCTGGACGACGTGGGCGTTGCCACAAAAAATATCGTGCGGCGTCATCCGGTGGAAATACGTCAGGTAGTCGATCGCATGTTTACCGCCATTTTTGATATCGTATCCAAGCGTCAGCGTAATAGACGTATTCAGCGGGAGGTTGGTCATTACACAGCGATAGGGTATGGACCAACCCTCGATGTAGTGCGAGTTTTGCTCGCCGGCGTTGCCGTTTACCCAATTGGTGCAGATATTGATCGGATTGTCGAACGGGCCGTTGCGGTATTGGTCCAAATCGGCGGCAGGAGGCGCCAGGAGCGAAAACCCCGGTTGGCCCGCCGGGGTGCCGGGCGTAGATCGCAGGCGAATGCCAGCCACAAGGTTTTCTTCCTGCATTGGACCGCTTTGGCCTTGCCCGGAGAAAGGAACAGTCAGCCAAAGACAAGCAATGGCAACTTGGGTTAATTTGCTGAGGGATAAGGTTTTGATCATTTGTCTTACGTATTAGCTTACATGGATGGAGGAAACCACGGCCACCTGCAATGCAGATTGGAGGTATAACCGCAGCGGGCTACCGAAGACAAAAGGAAAAGGGGAATAAGGGAGGTGTCAGATTAATTGGAAAAACGAATTCTTACGGCAGGTGGGAAGAGCACAATGGGTACTTCCGGCGATTACTTTAGAAAAAGTAATGACGTGTTTTCTAAATAAAAAAAAGCAGGATAAATAAATTGCAACATGCAACTCGCCCCAAACCAAGGCAGGAAGGAAGAATGATTCCAAAGGAAAGCGGGACAAAGGTATACAATATCAAACAGGAACCAACAATTTTATTACATTTTCAAAAAATCCGCCTTTAACCTTTTTTAACCTTCCTTCAACGGTACTTAACCTGCCAGGCCAAGCCGGCGCGATACCTTTGCCCCGGGTGTTGAGCCTGTTGTCAGCCACTGTCATGAAGAATGGAAATATGAAAACAAAATATTACGTACTCCTGGGCGCCGGGTTATTTCTTCCGGCGCTCGTCTTTTCTCAGAAATACACTTTGCACGCTGCGCTGCAAGATACCGCACAGGCGCCCCTGGAAGCGGCAACCGTCATGCTGTTGAACCCGAAGGACAGTTCGCTGCTTTTTTTCACCCGTTCCCAAACCGGCGGCAGTTTTGAGTTTAAAAACCTCGCTGCCGGCGATTACCTGCTGCGCGCCACCTTTTTTGGTTATCAAAATGTGCAGCAGGCGCTGACCGTCGGCGGTTCGAACCTGGTCGTTGACCTGGGCGTATTGCGCATGAAAGTGAAAAATACTTTGCTCGGCGAAGTGGCTGTCACCGGGGAGGCGAACCCCGTTACCATCAAAAACGATACGATCGAATTTAACGCCGGCTCGTTCAGGGTAAAAGAAAATGCGATGGTGGAAGACTTGCTGCGCAAACTGCCCGGCGTGGAAGTCGAACGCGACGGCACGGTGAAAGCCCAGGGCGAAGAGGTGAAAAATGTGCTGGTGGACGGCAAACGGTTCTTTGGCGCCGACCCCAAAATTGCCACACAGAATCTCCCGGCTGACGCCGTGGATAAAGTACAGGTGTACGATAAAAAATCCGAACAGGCCGTTTTTAGCGGTATAGACGACGGCCAGCGTGAAAAAACCATAAACCTCGATCTGCGCGAAGACAAGAAAAACGGCTGGTTTGGCGTCCTGGCCGCCGGCGCCGGCAGCGACCTAAATGAAACGCCCAACGATTTCCGTTACGAGGGCCGTGCCAGCCTCAACCGATTTAAACCCAAACAACAATTATCCCTGCTCGGTATGGGTAATAACGCCAACCAGGCCGGTTTTTCTATCGACGACTATATGGCCTTTTCCGGCGCTATGCGCCAAATGATGGGTGGGCGCGGCGGCGCCATGCGTATTCAGATCAATTCCGACGACAGCAGTATTCCACTCGACTTCGGAGGCCAAACAGAAGGCTTCCTGAATACGTGGGCCGGCGGCGTTAACTTCAACCAGGAATACGGCCAACAACGAACCGGCGATCTCAACACCAGCTATTTTTTCAGCCAGGCTGACCGCGATTACGAGCGCAGCGCCAGCCGGGAATCGTTTTTGCCAACGGGCAATTTTCAATCCACCGACCGGTCCGTGGAAGATAATGTTGCAGACAACCACCGCCTCAACCTCACCCTCGAACAGAAAATCGATTCTTTCCATTCCGTCCAGCTTACTTCGGCGCTGGCTTATTCCGATACCCGCTCGGTTTCAAACACGGTTTCTGAAACACTGGACGCCGCCGGCTTCCGCCAGAACGACGGTCTCCGCGATTACCAATCGGATGCTACGGGCATCAACTGGACGGGCGGGTTCTTGTACCGGCAAAAATTTGCAAAAAAAGGCCGTTCTTTTTCCTCCAACCTGACGGCGGGGCTGAACAACAGCCAGTCGGAAAGCAGCAGCTTTGCCGCTAACCGTTTCTTCGGCGATAACAACCTGCCGTTTCAGAGCGATACGATCGCGCAAGTACAGGATTTCGAAAATGACGTGCTGAATTTGGGCGCCCGCGCCACCTATACCGAGCCGCTCGGCAAACGCCGCTACCTGGAGGTTTCGTATAACTACAGCCTGACGGAAAGCCGCGCCGATAAAGCCGTTTACGATATGCTCGCCGGCGAGCGCAACTTTAACCCCTTGCTGTCGAATGCCTATACCAACCGTTTCGACTACCACCGGGCCGGCCTGGGGTTGCGCTTCAACCGAAAGGCCTGGAATGCCAGCGCCGGAATCGATGCCCAATCAGCCACACTCGACGGTAAAGTGACCAGCGGTCAGGGCCAACCCCTGCGCCAAACCTTCGGGCACCTGCTACCCCGACTCGATTTCAACTACGATTTTACGCCTTCCAGGCACCTGCGCCTCGGCTACACCACCAATATCAATGCGCCCTCCGTCCAGCAACTCCAGCCCATACCCGACCTCAGCGACCCGCTGAACGTCATCGAGGGCAACCCCAACCTCAAACCCGAATACGCCCATAGCCTGAATGCCAGCTTCGTGCAGTTCAACCCCGAAACAATGCGCAGTTTCTTCAGCATGCTGTTTTTTACCTACACGCAGGACCGGATCTTGAACGCACAGTCGGTCGACTCGTTTTTTGTCCGCCGGTACCGGCCGGTCAACGTCGCATCGGACTACCGCCTGTTCGGGAACCTCGCGTACGGAATGCCCTGGAAAAAGATAAAAAGCCGGTTTAGCCTGCGCACCGAAGGTTCGGTGAACCGCGGCCTTAACCTGATCAACGATGTGGAAAACTACACCACCGGGCTGGTGTTGGGGCAGGCGGTATCCTGGGATTTTAATCCGGCCGACTGGTTCAGCCTGAGTGCATCGGCCGAACTGAGCTGGAATCAAACCCGGTATTCCATCGACCAAGCATTCAATCAGGAATACGTGCGGCAGACCTACAGCGCCGAAATCAACCTGGAATTGCCCCAAAACTGGGCGCTCAACACCGCGCTCAACGTGACGCAGAACACTGGCTTGGCCGCCGGCTACGACCAGGCCATCCCGATCTGGAATGCCAGTATTTCCCGGTTTTTACTTAAAAACAAACGCGGGGAACTCACTTTGTCCGTTCGCGACCTCCTCAACCGCAACGTCGGGATCAACCGCACGGCCAACCTGAACTATGTCGAAGACGTGCGCACTGCCGCGCTTGGCCGCTTTGCCACCTTAAAATTCACATACTCCCTGAATAAAATGGGGGGGGGCCAAAGCGGAGGTCCGGGGTTCCGGATGATGATTCGACGGTAAACGGCAGATGAAGTACGATGTACGACCGGTTCACCATTTTGGTAAGGGATAATACAAATGTCTCCCATTCGAAAAGGCGAACCGGTCGTATTTCGTCACTCTTTGCTGACGGCGCCGGCGCCAAACGGCTGGGCAGCTCCCGGCCGGTAGTCGCGGTAGAAACCGAAGCTTTGATCGGCAGGCGCCTGGTCGGTTTTCGCCGAGCCTTTAAAGCCATCCTGGCAATCTACCGTGAATCCCAACTCCTGCAGGTGGCCATCGGCATCGAATTTCATATGGGTGTACTCCAGGGTAATTTTCTGTGCACCCAGCTCGGCCTGGATATTCATCAAATCCGTTTTGGTATGCACATTCATAAAGAATACTTCAACACGGCGGGTATTTTGCGCCGTGAGCGCCGGCAGCGTCAGACAGACAAAGGCAAACAGTACGAGTATTTTTTGCATGGATCAATAAGTTTAGGTGTCTAAGACAGACGGTCCGTTTAGGGCATAAAAGTACGGCGCTGTGCGGGAATGGCAAAACATTCCATTGGTCTACCGGCTGAGGACAAGCGGCCGTACGAAATAGCCCGTTTCCAGCCGGACCATCAAATAATACGTGCCGGCTGGCAAATGGCTTAGATCAAATTCTTCCGTCATTCGCTGCCCCCGAATTGATTTAGTAAAAAATTGTCTGTTGCCGGCGTCGCACAGGGTAAGGGAAACCTGCTCGCTGCGCACTAAGGCCAGGGCGATCTGTACGGTTCCGGATGTCGGGTTGGGCGCCAGTACAAACTGCTCTACGGAAGCCGGCAAAGCCGTCGAAACCACAGTAACCTGCGCCCCCGGCCGGTATGCGCACCCATTGGCAGACGTCAGCAGGCATTCATAAAAGCCACTTTGCACCGGGACAAAAGTAGCCGCATTGGCGCCGGCAATGGGCTGGCCATCCAGGAGCCACTGGTACTCCGGCCAGGCGCCTGCGGATATGCGCAACGTATCGTTCTGGTACAGTACGGCCAGGCCGGCGGGGGGTAGTTCGGCGGAAATGCCGATGCCGGCCGACGCTGGTAAATTGCAGTTGCGGTATTGATACTGAACGGTGTAGGTGCCTTCTGCGCTGACAGCCAACTGCGGGCCGGCAGCCCCGTTCAGTGACACGCCGTTCCGGTACCATTGAAAGGAAAATCCGGATAAATAATTGGTTGCCTGCAGATGTAAGGTATCGCCCGGGCATAAAACGGCCGGACCGGCTGGTTGTACGCTGGGAATAAACGCGGCGCCCAATTCTTCAATGGTTATTTCGGCCGAAGAGGTAGAGGTACACACCAAATCGGCGTATTTAACGTGGTAAGTTCCGGGTATTTGCACTGCCAGGCGCTGATCCGGTGTGCCGGGTACCGGTGTGCCGTCTTTGAACCATTTGTACTCAAATCCCACCGGCGCTGCCGTTGCTTCCAGCCACACGGTATCGCTGTTGCAGAGCAGGACGGCGTTGGGCAAGGGCGCCGTCCAGGAAACTGCGCTGAGCACAGGCGCTGGGACCTGAACAACCCCTCTGACTTCAAAGGTGTCGCGCCGGATACAACCGCGGGCATCCGTTGCCTGTACCGAATAAGCGCCGGGGTCGAGGTATACGATTGTGGAGTCGGTTTGGCCATTGTTCCAGGTGAACGAAAAGGGGGGCAGTCCGCCACTGATACTGAGGTCAATAATACCATTGAGCGCGCCGGTGCAAGTGGCATCGGTCACAGCGCCGGAAATCTGGAATGGCGAGCACAATTCCTTGATTTTGTAAATGGCGCCTTGCGAAAGGGCCGCTACGTAAAGCTCGCCCAAGCGGTCTTCCCCCAGAGTGGAATACTGGTTGTTGGCCAGATCGGCTATTTGGGTAGTAGAAAACGTGCTATCCGGCATCCGGCGCGTTGCCCACCAGCGACCGCTGCAATAATCGGTGAAAAGATAAGCGCCGTACAAGTCGGCATATTGGTTGCCGCGGTATAAAAATCCGCCGGTTACCGAACACCCAATGGAATTGTTGTCGTAATCGAAAATCGGACCGGTGTACCCTGAAGCGGGTTGGCAGTTGGCCGTGTTGTGAGGCAAGGTACCCTCGTAGCAACGCCAGCCGTAATTGCGGCCGCCGGTACCGGCGGGTTCAAAATCGATCTCTTCGCGAGTAACCTGGCCGACATCGCCGATCCACAGATCGCCGGTGAGCCGGTCGAATGAAAAACGCCAGGGGTTGCGCCAACCCCAGGACCATATTTCGGGCCGGAATGCGGAATCGTTCACAAACGGGTTGTCGGCTGGGATCGCATAGGATAAGCCGGGCGCGCTGCCGTTTATATCGATGCGCAGGATTTTACCCAGAAAGGTATTTTTATTTTGGCCGAAGTTTTGCGGATCGCCACCCGAACCGCCGTCGCCCAGGCTGATGTACAAATAGCCGTCGGGACCGAATTTCAGGCAGCCGCCATTGTGGTTGTTGAAAGGTTGGTCCTGGGTGAACAGGATGACTTCGCTGTCCGGGTCGGCTTCATTTGGATTGCCGGCCTTGGCCGAAAAGCGCGAAACCCGCGTGTCGCCGTCCGTTTCGCGGGTGTAATAGACAAAAAAGAACCCCGTCTGGCTGTAATTCGGTGGAAAAGCAAGGCCAAGCAGGCCTTGTTCGTTTCCGGTGGAACGCACCCGCGCGTCGATATTGAGAAAGGGGTTGGGCAGGCGGTTGCCCAGGCTGTCGAGCAACCAGATATAGCCGGCTTGTTCGACGATAAAGAGGCGGTTGTCGCCACAATGCGCGATGTCTACCGGGCGGGTGAAGCCGGAAGCATAGGCGTTCAGTTCAATTTTGGGTTGGGCATAGGCAGGCGCCGCCAGGGCAATCAAACCGCCCAAAAAGAGGTAGAGTCGTTGTTTTGACATGATTGAATTGATTGAAAAAGTGGTTTTACGTTCTGAACGCCCGAAAATCCGGCAGAATTGCCGAACGGCAGTCGTTTAAAATAAGGCCAGTCTGCGATTGTCTAATTCATATCCGGCCGGCCGGCCAGATTTTGTCCCAGTACAATACACCCCGTCTCAGATCAGGCGGCGGTGGTAGTTGATTTGGCCCAGGTGGTAGCTCAGGTGCCCGAGCAAGTGAAGGAGCATAAAATCGGTTTTTACGATTTCGCCGCGTTTCTCCAGGGGGAAATCCTGCTCCAATTGCTGCGTGGGCATCTCGTGCAAGGCTTTGGTTACTACCCCGATGGTGGCCTCGATTTGGGCGAGCAGTTGACTGCGCGGCACGCCGATGCCGGTAAATTCCCGGTCGCGATCCCGAATATATGCGGTATGGCCCAGGGCGGCGCCGATGAAGTGGTTGAGGTTGCCGATGAGGTGCAGGCACAGGTTGCCGGCGGAGTTGCTGATGCCCGGTTTGACGATCCACAGATCGCCTTCGTTTTTATATAAGGTGATCTCCACGGCCAGTTGGCGCAGGTCGCGTTCAAAAATCGTTGCAAGGGCCTTGTTACACATAGGGCAGGTGATGTATTCGGGTTCAAAATTACGGGCTCGAAACTGGATTTCTTGCAGGAAGCAACAATAGTTGGACGCTTTGGTTCGGTGTATCCCACGGACTGATGCCCGTGGAAACGGACATTTTTATGTGCAAATTCATTTTATTACGCCATTACCGTCTCTATTCGGCCGAATCCACCTATTTTTCCGCACTTATCTACCCATTATCCGGCAAAATATGAAGATCAAATTCTGCGGCGCAGCGCGCGAAGTCACCGGCTCCTGCCACCTCATCACGCTTGAAGACAACTTTCGGATTCTCCTCGATTGCGGCCTGTACCAGGGCGGCGATGATGACGGCCGCTCGGGCAATACCGCCAACCCCATCACCGGTTTTAATGAAAAATGGCTGTTCAGCCCACGCGATATCGACTGCCTGATCCTCAGCCATGCCCATATCGATCACACCGGCCGGGTTCCGAAGCTGGCGGCCGACGGCTTCCGGGGCAAAATATACGCCACCCACGCCACCCGCGACCTGTGCGCGATCATGCTGCTCGACTCGGCCAAAATCCAGGAAGCCGACGCTGAGTACGACCATAAAAAAAATAAACACAACCAACCGGAAAAGAAGCCGCTTTACGTGATGGACGACGTGCGCCGGGCGATGCAACAGTTTGTCAGTTATAACTACGAACAGTGGTTTCAGGTGCACCCCAATGTGCGGGTGCTCTACCGCGACGCCGGTCATATCCTGGGGAGCGCCAGCGTCACGCTCGAAATCAAAGAAGGCGACCGTACTATCCGGCTTGGTTTTACCGGCGATATCGGCCGGCCGCACCGCCCGATACTGGGCGACCCCCTGCCGATGCCGGAAGCTGACTACCTGATCTGCGAAAGTACTTATGGCGATCGCGAACACGAATCGGCCCCCGGCGAGGCGGAACACCTGATCCGGATCGTACACCACACCTGCCTGGAAAAGAAAGGGAAACTGATCATCCCGGCCTTTTCGGTCGGCCGAACACAGGAAATTGTGTATATGCTTGATCAGCTGCATCAGGCCGGCAAGCTGCCCAAAGTGCCGGTGTTTGTCGACAGTCCGCTGGCTGTAAATGCCACCGAAGTATTTGTCAATCACCCCGAGTGTTTTGACCACGAATTGCACCAGTATATGTTGGACAACGATAATCCTTTCGGCTTCAACGGACTGTCGTATATCCGTTCGGTGGACGGCAGTAAAAAACTGAATACCATCCACGGTCCCTGCATCATTATTTCCGCTTCCGGCATGATGAATGCCGGACGCATTCGCCACCACTTGTTCAATAATATCGAAAACAAACGGAATACCTTCCTGATCGTCGGCTACTGCACGCCGAATACGCCGGGGGGACAGCTGCGCGAAGGCGCCAGAAGTTTGTACGTATTCGGCCAAAATCTGCAGGTACTGGCTGATGTGGAAGTGATGGATTCTTTTTCTGCCCACGGCGACCGGGTGGAAATGCTCGATTTTATCCGGAACCAGCAGGGGAAGGTCAAAAAAATATGGCTGGTACACGGCACCATCGACCGGCAGGAAAAATGGCGCGACTATTTGAAAGAAAACGGGTTCGGCTCGGTGGGGATACCGGAGTTGGGCGAAGAGGAAATGCTGTGAACCCCATGGTGGTGGGCTTGCCCGCTTTTAGGGGGATACGCGCCCATTTTCTTCTGTATGCTTCACGGGTGGCCGGGTCCTGTCTCCATTGGTTTCAGGGCAAATGCTGATCCCGGCGGCCAAATACCCGCACAACCGCTGGAAAGTCTTTTTTTAATTCCCACTGGTAAACGGCCCCGGCGAATGCGGCGAACATCAAAACCCGTGGCCCCCATACCAGTGCCGGCCAGTCTGGCAGTAACCGGTTCAGGAACAGGCTCAGCGCCCAAAGACCCAGCGCCAGTACGACATACCCCGCCATTCGCCCCAGTTCATACGGCACGGGGTAATGCCGCCGCCCAGTGTACCAGGTGGCTACACTCATGAAGGTGTAACACGCCAGGGTGACAAATGCTGCGCCGGTGTATCCGAATACAGGGATCAACAGCATGTTCAGGGCAATTGTGACGAGCGCGCCGATGACGGAGATCCAGGCGCCCAGGCCGGTCCGGTCCTTCAGGCGGTACCAGATGGAAAAGTTGTAGTACACACCCAGCAGCAGGTTGGCTGTCAGCAGTACCGGCACTACGTGCAGCCCACCCCAATACTTGGGTGCGATAAAATACTTGACCAGATCGAGAAACAACAGGATGCCCAGCATGCCGCCGGCCGAGGTGATGGTAAACCACTTGGTTACCTGCGCCTGCGTATGCAGCGCATGGTCTTCCTTGGCGTGCCGGAAAAAAAACGGCTCGGCTGCATACCGGTATGCCTGGGTGAACAGGGTGATCAGCGCCGCCAGCTTATAGTTGGCGCCGAAAATGCCCACCTGGCCCAGGTTTTCCTGTGGCGTGCCGGGCAGCAAGTACTTCAACATCGCCCGGCTGAACATTTCATCCACAATACCAGCCAGGCTCACGATAATGAGCGGTGCGGCATAAGTGATCATTTGCCACCATAAACTCCGGTCGAACACCCGCAGGATCATCCGCAACTGCGGAATCAGCAGGAAAAGAGTAACTAAACTGGCCAGCAGGTTGGACAGGAAAATATATTCCACGCCCAAGCCTGGCGACCATACGGCGTGCACGGCAGTTATACCATGTTGGGCCGCCCAGGGGCAAAAAACCAGCCAGAACAGGTTCATCCCGATATTCACGCCGATATTGAGCAGTTTGATGAATACAAACCGACGCGGCCGCTGCTCCAGCCGGAGGCGGGCAAAGGGCAATTCGGCCAGGCAATCGAAAGCCAGGATCAGAGCAAACCAACGCACATATTCGGGGTGTTGCGGATAGGCCAGTGCGCCGGCGATCGGCTGGGCGAAAAGCAACAAGGCGGCGGCAATAATGGCGGTGCTTGTCAGCAGGGACCACATGCCGGCGGAATAGGCCCGATCGCGGTCTTCCGGCGGAGTGCCGAACCGGAAAAAAGCCGACTCCATGCGGTATGAAAACAATACCATAATGAACGCCGAGGTGGCGTACAGGTCGATTACCGCCCCGTATTCGTTGGTGGTGGCCAGTACCCGGGTGTAGAAGGGTACCAGCAACATGTTGAGCAAGCGCCCGACAATGCTGCTCAGGCCATAGAGGGCTGTCTCGCCGGCGAGTTTTTTCAGTAATGACATGTGCAGTCCAGCCAGCAATCTGGCGCCGGCTCTTGGCAAAGGTAGAGACCGGATAGAAAGGTGCAGGGCATAAAATAGTATTCGCCGGGGTGGAATGAACAAACGGGCGGATGTTTATCGATTCCAGCCACTTATTACGCCATCTCCTGCACTACTTCCGTCACTTCCGGCACCATCCGTTTCAGCATGCCTTCTATGCCGGCCTTGAGGGTGACGGTGGAGGAGGGGCAGCCGCTGCAGGATCCCTGCATGGTCACAAACACCCGGCCTTTTTCAAACGCTTTGAATTCTATATTGCCGCCATCCATTTCAACGGCCGGTTTGACATAGGTGTCGATCAGTTCTTTGACTTTACGGGCGATTTCTCCGTCTTCACCGGCAAACTGGGCCGCGTTGCTTTTGGCCATTTGCTGGCCGGCAAATTCGGCAAAACCGTCTTTCACCACTACGCCGCCATTTTCGACGTAATCTTTGATGAATTCTTTCAGTTTGAGCATGATATCAGCCCAATCATAATTGAATTCTTTCATTATCGTGACGTAGTTGTTGTTGAAGTACACGCTTTTTACATACGGCAGCTCCATCAGGGAATTGGCCATCGGGCTCCATTTCGCCGCCAGCTCTTTTTCCTTGAAATCAGCGATGCCGTGGTACAACAACCGGTTGGTCACGTATTTGAGCGCCTCCGGGTTGGGGGTTTGCTCCGTATAGAGCATGACAGGACTTTTTACCGCACTTTCCATGTGTTGAATCTCTTTGTTTGGATTTATTCCACGCAAAAGTAACAATACGGAGTCAATTCAGTTCAGGGAAATTTGGCCTGTCGTCACATTTTAAAAAAAATACGGCCGTCGGGCAGTTCGTACAAGCGGATGGTAGGGTAGCGGAACAATATATTGGCAAACAGGATGTGGAAATCTTCCGCGGTAATGTTTGGCGCGTCTTCAGGGTGTTGGTGCAGGACTTGCAGCCGGATGAAGATTTGTTCCGGAATTTGGGCGTCGTAGCTCAGCGCTTTTAACGGCACCTGCAACGGACACGCTTCCAGGGTATGGAGCAGCTGATCCAGCAGGCTGGAGAGGTAAAACTTGTCGCGAATGCGGTATGGAAGGATGCGTTTCATGGCGCGGGCATGGATGAATGTATCGCAATGGCGATCGTCGCCATGCTCAGGCGTACTCCGTATGCCTCCAACAACACTTTCCCGCAGGCTTCCAGTGT
>JADJYG010000027.1 GCA_016719895.1 Saprospirales bacterium
CAGTTGGTTAGAGCGCCACACTGATACGTAGAGGTTCGAAAGTTCAAATCGCCTAGCCCTACGGAGCAGCTCCTTTAAATTTTGAATTTATCATTTTAAATTTAGAAGATTTTTTAATTTAAAATTCAAATGATAAATTTAGAATTGTAAAGGGAGAAGGGGGGATTAAATGTTACTGGCTAGAGCACTGTTTTGGTAGCTTAGGGGTCATCGGTCCGAACTGACATCCTCCACAAGGAGAAAGAGGAGTTGAGCAAGAAACAAAGTTGATTATATTTGAGTGGATTGTGAGGGGAAAGGTGGATGGAAATTCATTTTTTGCTGTGCATAATTCATGAATAGATATAAAGAGTTCATTGACAAGACTGGGAAAAAGAAGAAGTAGTAAGGAGGAGAAGAGGGAAGAGAGGAGAAAAAGCAATCGAGCCAAGAACAAGAGCGTGCGTGTTGGTGGGAACATAGACATGCGAGCGGCGATGAAGAACAATTTGGCGAGGGTTTCAGGACCTGAGTTAAAGAGTTGGAAGCGAAGAAAGAGCGTATGGGGGATGCCTTGGCTCCCGGAGGCGACGAAGGACGTGGTAAGCTGCGAAAAGCAACGGGGAGGTGCAAACGACCTTGATCCGTTGATGTCCGAATGGGGCAACCCGACACGCTGAAGACGTGTAGACCAAGAGTCGCAAACCCCGCGAACTGAAACATCTAAGTAGGCGGAGGAAAAGAAAACAAGTAGTGATTCCGTAAGCAGTGGCGAGCGAACGCGGAAGAGGCCAAACCTATGGGCGTGCCCATAGGGGTTGTAGGACTGCGCTGTGGAAGATGTATGTTTAGTTGAAATCCATGGAAAGGGGTACCGCAGAGGGTGAAAGTCCCGTAAGCGAAAAGCATACATTACCTAGCAGGATCCTGAGTAGGGCGAGGCCGGTGAAACCCTTGTCTGAATCTACCAGCACCATCTGGTAAGCCTAAATACTACCGGGAGACCGATAGCGAACCAGTACCGTAAGGGAAAGGTGAAAAGAACCCTAAGAAAGGGAGTGAAAAGACTCTGAAACCATACGCCATAAGCAAGTGGAGTCCCCCGAGAACTCGGGGGGGTGACGGCGTGCCTTTTGCATAATGAGCCTACGAGTTATACCTCACTGGCAGCCTAAGTACTTCAGGTACGGAAGCGAAGCGAAAGCGAGTCTTAACAGGGCGAAACGAGTCAGTGGGGATAGACGCGAAACCGAGTGATCTATCCATGGGCAGGTTGAAGGTCCGATAATCTCGGACTGGAGGACCGAACTGGTAAGGGTTGAAAAACTCGGATGACCTGTGGATAGGGGTGAAAGGCCAATCAAACCGGAGAGAAAAGTCTGTACTCCCGAAATGCATTTAGGTGCAGCGTTGGACGAATGTGTGTTGGAGGTAAGCCACTGAAAAGGCTAGGGGGCTTCATTGCCTACCAACCCTTAACAAACTCTGAATGCCAACACATAGTACCAGCAGTGAGCCCGGGGTGCGAAGGTCACGGGCGAGAGGGGAACAACCCAGACCAACAGTTAAGGTCCCTAAATCATGGTTAAGTTGCGTTAAACGAGGTGGGAATGCACAGACAGCCAGGATGTTTGCTTGGAAGCAGCAATTCATTTAAAGAGTGCAATGTTTCACTAGTCGAGCGTTCCTGCGCGGAAAATAAACGGGCATCAAACCATGTACCGAAACTTTGGATTCGAAAGAGTGGTAGGGGAGCATTCTGTAGCGTTGAAGCCGGATCGTGAGGTTTGGTGGAGCGAACAGAAAAGCAAATGTAGGCATAAGTAACGATAAATGGCGTGGAAAACGTCATCGCCGAAAGACTAAGGGTTCCTTGATCTACGTTCATCGGATCAGGTGAGCCGGGACCCAAGGATAGCCGAGAGGTGAAGCCGATGGCAAGCGGGTTAATATTCCTGCGCCTGCTATACAAAGAAAGTGACGCATCGACGTGGTGGACAGGTTCTGACGGAATAGAGCCTCTGAGAAAAACACAGGGCTATGCGAAATCGAAAGATGAGGTATATGGCCTGACACCTGCCCGGTGCCGGAAGGTTAAGGAAGGGGCTCACCCCGAGCAATCGGGGGAAGGTCTTAACTGAAGCCCCGGTAAACGGCGGCCGTAACTATAACGGTCCTAAGGTAGCGAAATTCCTTGTCGGGTAAGTTCCGACCTGCACGAATGGTGTAACGATCTGGGCACTGTCTCAGCCAGGTTTCGGTGAAATTGAAGTATCGGTGAAGATGCCGATTACCCGCAACGGGACGGAAAGACCCCGTGAACCTTTACTACAGCTTTTGCATTGGGCTTGACTTGTTGATGCGTAGGATAGGTGGGAGGCAATGATCCGGCGGTTCTGGCCGCCGGGGAGTCGACGTTGAAATACCACCTTTGGCTAGTTGAGTCCTAACCCCGAGCACTCGGGGGACATTGCATGGTGGGTAGTTTGACTGGGGTGGTCACCTCCTAAAGAGTAACGGAGGTTTGCAAAGGTACCCTCAGCATGGACGGTAATCATGCGAAGAGCGTATTAGTATAAGGGTGCTTGACTGAGAGACCGACGGGTCGATCAGGGTCGAAAGACGGCTAAAGTGATCCGGTGGTTCCGCATGGAAGGGCCATCGCTCAAAGGATAAAAGGTACTCCGGGGATAACAGGCTGATCTCCCCGCGGTTTCATATCGACGGGGGAGGTTTGGCACCTCGATGTCGGCTCGTCGCATCCTGGGGCTGGAGAAGGTCCCAAGGGTTGGGCTGTTCGCCCATTAAAGCGGCACGTGAGCCTGGGTTCAGAACGTCGCAAGACAGTTCGGTCCCTATCTGTTGTGGGCGCAGGAAGATTGAAGAGACCTGACACTAGTACGAGAGGACCGTGTTGACGAACCGCGTGTATCGGTTGTGCCGCCAGGTGCAGCGCCGAGTAGCAATGTTCGGCCGGGATAAGCGCTGAAAGCATCTAAGCGCGAAGCCTACTCTGAGATGAATCTTCCGATTAAGGGTCGTAGGAGACGACTACGTTGATAGGCGACAGGTGGAAGTGTGGCGACATACGCAGCCGAGTCGTACTAATAACCCGTAAGCTTCCATTTTTTTTAAAAAAAGCGGCTATCCGTCAATGGATGGCCCGCCGCTCGAAAAGTGTCGAAAGGACTGCCGCAAAGCGCGCATGCCCGGGCTCGAAAGCCGACACTCCCGCCATCCCAAACTCCGACGAACTACTTCTTTCCCAGGTTGTCATTACAAAAAAACGCCTCCTTCCGCCCGCGCGTATGCAGGGGTGGATCAACAGGGCAAAGAAATGTTGGTGTCTATAGCGGTGGGGTGCACCTCTTCCCATTCCGAACAGAGCAGTTAAGCCCACCAGCGCTGATGGTACTGCGGTAGTTGCCGCGGGAGAGTAGGTCGATGCCAACTCAAACTAAGTCGCCTCGTTCCCCGAATGCTCGGGAGCGGGGCTTTTTTGTTGTTTTAACCCGCCCCACCGGCGCTGATAATACTGCCCCCGGGTTCCGGACGGGAGAGTAGGTCGATGCCAACTCAAACTAAGTCGCCTCTGTTCCCCGAATGCTCGGGGAGCGGGGCTTTTTTGTTGTTTTAACCCGCCCCACCAGCGCTGATAATACTGCCCCGGGTTCCTGACGGAGAGTAGGTCGATGCCAACTCAAACTAAGTCGCCTCGTTCCCCGAATGCTCGGGAGCGGGGCTTTTTGTTGTTTTAACCTCGCCCCACCGGCGCTGATAATACTGCCCCGGTTCCTGGACGGGAGAGTAGGTCGATGCCAACTCAAACTAAGTCCCCTCGTTCCCCGAATGCTCGGGAGCGGGCTTTTTGTTGTTTTAACCCGCCCCACCGGCGCTGATAATACTGCCCTGGGTTCCCGGACGGGAGAGTAGGTCGATGCCAACTCAAACTAAGTCGCCTCGTTCCCCGAATGCTCGGGGAGCGGGGCTTTTTTGTTGTTTTAACCCGCCCCACCGGCGCTGATAATACTGCCCCGGGTTCCCGGGACGGGAGAGTAGGTCGATGCCAACTCAAACTAAGTCGCCTCGTTCCCCGAATGCTCGGGAGCGGGGCTTTTTTGTTGTTTTAACCCGCCCCACCGGCGCTGATAATACTGCCCCGGGTTCCCGGGACGGGAGAGTAGGTCGATGCCAACTCAAACTAAGTCGCCTCGTTCCCCGAATGCTTGGGGAGCGGGGCTTTTTTGTTGTTTTAACCCGCCCCACCGGCGCTGATAATACTGCCCCGGGTCCCGGGACGGGAGTAGGTCGATGCCAACTCAAACTAAGTCGCCTCGTTCCCCGAATGCTTGGGGAGCGGGGCTTTTTTGTTGTTTTAACCCGCCCCATCTCACGTTGGATCTGCCGCCAAGGCCAACCAAAAATTATTCAGGCCTTCTCCCTGGATGAGCGCCACTTCCGTTCGTTCAGCAATTCAAGCAGCGCCAGGAAGGTAACGATGGCGTGGATGCGGTTTTCGAGCGCCAGAAAAACTTCTTCGAAAGAAGACTTTATGCCGCGCTGTAATCTCCCCTGCAAATACGCGCGCTGGCCCTGGATACTGTAGTTAAAATTGTACACCGTATGCACACGCTTCGCTTTCTGGTCTTCTTCAAACGGGCCAGCAGGCGTTCGAACACGCGCAACAATTTGTACAGGCTGACGCTTTCCATTTCGGCGTCGGCAAGGGCGGTTTCCGCCAGTTTGCGCAGTTCAGTGCTCGCAAAACCGCGGGGGCTCATAAAGGCGCGCAGCTCTTCCATCCGCCGCAGGTCTTCCAGCACACTCTTGTAACGTTTGTACTCCAGCAGGCGCTCTACCAATTCCGAACGGGGGTCGATCTCGCTGCTCCTCGTCGTCCAGGGCTGTTTGCGCGGCAACAACAATTTCGCTTTGATCCGCATCAGGGTGGCCGCCACCACGATAAACTCGGAGGCCAGGTCGATATTCATCGCCTCCATATGGTGCATGTATTCCAAAAAGTCGTCGGTGATCGTTGCGATTGGAATATTGTAAATATCCAACTCATCCCGCTCGATAAAAAACAGCAGCAGGTCGAACGGCCCTTCGAAAGCCGGAAGTTTGATCGTAAACGTGTCTTGTGCCAGCGTTATTGCGGCCAACGGAACCAATGGACATGCAAAGGTACGGAAAGCCCTGACGCGGGGAACAAACCGGCGGGCCTGGTTTTTTTTCTATTTTTGCCAGGCATAGGGGCATTCAACCGCTCCCGGGAAGATCCGCCATGACGCCAACACCACGCTCTACCCTCATCTCTTGCCCGGTGGCAGCAGATGCGCTGCATACGCTCCCACCCTACGTCGTCGGCATTGCCCGGCGCCTGACGTGTTTATTGCCGAGCGGGCCAAAACAGCGCGGCATTTTATAAAAAGCCTGGGCCCGGAGAAACCCTTTGCCGGAAATTACCGGGGTGGAAATCGGCAAACACGATGCACCCGGAGCAGCCGAAGGCGTTTTCCTGGAAGCAGGCGCGCCGGGCACGATGTCGGCCTGGCGTCGGAAGCCGGCTGCCCGGCGTTGCTGACCCGGGCGCCGCCATTGTCGCCCTGGCACACCGCGAAGGCATTCGCGTGGTTCCGCTGGTAGGGCCTCTCGTCGTTGTTGTTGGCCTTGATGGCGTCGGGCATGAACGGACAGGCCTTTGCCTTTCACGGCTACCTTCCCCAAACGCCCCGAGTTGGCGCGCGACTTGCGCCGGCTCGAACAGCATGCCCGTCAGCACGGTCAAACCCAACTCTTCATCGAAACGCCCTACCGCAGCCAAATGGTGCTGGAGGTCGCACTCGAAACCCTGCAGCCGGATACGGCATTCACTGTGGCACAAGACCTTACCGGCGCCGGGGAATGGATCTGTAGCCAACCGATGCGCGCCTGGCGTTCCGGGAAAGCCGTCGTTCTGGAAAAAACGCCGGCCGTATTCTCGTCGGGCGCCTGGCCGGGTGTGTTGAAATAATTTGAAACCACCCAAATTTGCGCTTATGACTTATCCTGTATCCACACCATCCGAGTACCTCGCCGCAATTCCGGATGAGCGGCGCAAAGCGTTTTCCCAGCTCCGGGAAACCATTTTGGAGAACCTGCCCGACGGCTTTGAAGAGGGTATCAGCTATGGCATGATCGGCTATGTCGTCCCGCACCGCCATTACCCGGCCGGCTACCACTGCGACCCGAAGCAGCCGCTTCCCTTTGCAAGTATCGCATCGCAAAAAAATTTCATTGCTTTGTACCACATGGGCTTGTATGCCGATGAAGAACTACTGCATTGGTTTGTTTCGAATACCCCAAACACAGCAAGGCCAAACTGGACATGGGGAAAGTTGTATCCGGTTCAAAAAACCGAACAAATTCCTTTGAGTTGATCGCGCAGCTGATGCAAAAGTCAGTATGGACGAATGGATCACGCGCTACGAATCGAATCTCAAACGGTAGTTATTCGTAGCGGATAAAGGTATATTGAAACCCGAACATCATCCGGAGCGTAGGGATGTGTTTCGCCCATTGGTATAAATTTCCGGATTTTCACTGAGCACAAACGTGGGAAGGGCCACCAGCCGGATATAATCGTTGGAATGTGGCTTGAACCCGACGCCAAATTCATGCTTCTTGTCGATTTTTTGAACAATTGTTCGCGCCGACCTCCGTCAGGGGCCTCGCGCAGTTGGGCGCCTTCAAACGTTATGCGGTCTTTGGGCCGGTCGTCGAAAAAGTCGAGCTTCATGCCGGCGTGCAAAAAAACGCAGTAGCAGCGGTGAAACCGGTAATTTATTTTCACCGGCACGGTCCAGTATGCCGGGCGGAATTCATGCAGGTTGAAACATAATACGGAACTGGTTTTTCGTCTTCGATGCGCTCGATAATTTCGCCCGTCCAGGTATAATATTCATACGGCCGGTACACCTCGTTGCCAAAGCCCACGCCGAATGAAAAACGCCCCACCGGCACCTCTATCTGCACAGCAGGGATAAACCGCGGCTTTATCCCGTCGGTGAACTGATTGACGTCGAAGCCCATCTGGATGCCGGCGACAAGTTTCCCAAAGGCTTGCTGGGCATGCGCCGTTTGGGTGGCCCAGCACAGGGCAAAGAACAGGAGGGTACGTTGGAAAATAGCGCAACCGGTTTTATTTTGAACGAAGATAACCTTTTTCCCGCTGGGGCGAAGTTTTAATTCACCCCAGCGTGTTAAACAGGTGAATTAAAAATTCGAGCCATGGGGCTTATAGTTTGTCCAGTACGAAACTAGTCAGTTTGGAAAACAAATGGCGGTGGCGTTCTCGCCGTAAATACCGTGGTTCCGGTTGGGGTAGTAATGGGTTTCGAATTGTTTGTTGGCCCGGATCAGCGCGTTCACCATTTCCACGGTTTGTTGCCAGTGCATTACTTGTCGTCGGCGATGCCGTGGCAGATCAGGTAGTTTCCACCGCGCAGGCGGTCGGCGAAGTGGATGGGGGAGTTGTCTTCGTATCCGGCCGAATTGTCGGCAGTGGGTGTACATAGCGCTCGGTATAGGCCGAGTCGTACCATTTCCAGTTGGTGACGGGCGCCACCGCCATGGCCATTTTAAACACGTCGTTGCCCTTCAACACACAACTTGCTGCTGAGGTAGCCGCCATAACTCCACCCCCAAATGCCGATGCGGTTGGGGTCGACGTAGGGCAGGGCTGCAATTTGCCGGGCAGCGGCGATCTGATCTTCGGTTTCATATTTGCCCAGTTGGAGTTGCGTGCACTTTTTAAACGCCCGCCCGCGTGCGCCGGTACCACGGTTATCCACGCTTACGGTGATATAGCCTTTTTGTGCCAGCAGCTGGCGCCAGGGGGCGACATCGCCATTGTATTGGTTTTGAACGGTTTGGGAACCAGGGCCGCCGTAAATATCGAACAAGACGGGATATTGGGCTGCCGGGTTAAAGTTCAGGGGTTTGAGTATCCAGGCATTCAGATCGGTGCTGTCGGCTGCTTTCAGCGTGATAAACTCGATGGGCGCAAAGCCGTATTCGCGCCGGGCGCGGTCCAGCGGTCGTTGCGCACCAGGGGCGTACGCAGGTTCGCCGGCTCGGGTGCGCAGGTCGGCCGCCGGCGCATTGTTGATGGTGGAGTATTGGTGGATATAAAAATCGAATGTCGGCGAAAATACCGCTTCGTGGGCGCCGGCGCCGGGCGTGAGCAAGCGGGGCGCCGAGCCATCGAGTGCGCCCTCCCACACCTGGCGGTCTATGGGCGTCGGCGTGGCTGTTTGGTAGTAAAATTTGCCGCTGGCCGTGTCCAACCCGTAAAAGTGCGTCACATCGAATGCGCCACTGGTCAGCTGCCGGATGGATACTGCCGCCGCCGGATGCCGCGGTAAAAGGTACAAATGCGTATAGCCGTCGCGCTCGCTCATCCAGAGGAATTCGCGGTTGTTGGGCAGAAAAACCAAGTTGTCGCACACTTCGAGGTCCACGTAAGCCTCGTCCATTTCGTCCAGCAGCATACCCGAAGCATCGGTATCCGGGTGATAGAGAGCCAGCGAAAGGTTGTTTTGCAGGCGGTTGAGCACATAGATGCACAAAAGGTTGTCTGGCGTCCAATACAAGCGGGGCAGGTAGATATCCTGTTCTTCGGTGCCGGGTAGCGCCTGGTGTTTTGCCGGTGCGGTTAGCTACACCTGCACGCTCACCCGGGAGTTGGGCGCGCCCACTTTCGGGTATTTGAACTCCGTGTAGCGCGGGTACAAGCCGCCGGAATACCAGCTGAGCGGATACTGCGGCACGGCGCTTTCATCGAAGCGGATAAAGGCCAGCCTGGTCCCGCCGGGCTCCAGGATGTGGCTACCATACCTCGCCGTCCACCGGGCTAAACTCCTCCTCATACACCCAGTCGGGGATACCGTTGAGGATGGCGTTTTTCCGGGCCGTCGGCCGTGATTTGCGATACGGCGCCGGTAGTCAGGTCTTTGTAAAACAGGTTATTGCCAGCCAAAGGCTATTTTTTCACCGCCGGGCGAAAACAGGGCGAATTGCACCTTTGCGCCGGTATAGAGGCGCGCGCTGTTTTTGACGGCCGGTCGAACACCCACAATCGGCCAGCACAGAGTGGCGGTACACCTGTTCGGTATTGGTCCGGAGCATCACTCTGACAGGCTGTTGTTGAAAACATATTCTTCCCAGGGGCCTACAGCCTGGAGATCGGTGGATTTCACCAGCGTACGCGACTGCCGGCCGGTCGCCAGCCCATATTCAACGATACTGCCTTCCTCTCTGCCTGATGGTAGTGGCGGCCATCGGGGCCAAAGCGGTATTGATCGGCGGTCTGCGGGTAAAATTTAAAAAAGGTAAAGCAATCGTCGAGGGTAATAACTTTCTGCGCATGGCCGCTGGGCCAACACAGCTGGAATGCCAGCAAAAAGATCGGAACTCTTATCATCGATCAGGATGTTTTATCGTACCCGGTAAAGATTGTTCGCCGGATTCAGTTTTTGAAAAATTTTTGATGAAAAACAGCATCCCCGTCGTAGAATACACACCGGCATAGGTCCGGCAGGGTATCGCCGGCGTATTGCAGCAGGGCAAAATTGTCAATACCGGCATAAATGCCGCCGGATACCGGTTGCTGAAGAGACTTGTCGCGGCAGGGTGGAAGGGAGGAACAGCGTGCGAAAACCATTTGCCCGCTGTTAATTTTGGCATACATTCGCATCAAAGTTCCTGTCATGGATGTCTGGCTTTCCATTTTGTTTTGGCTAGGAGCGGTGTACGCCGCCGTGTGCGCGCTGTTTTTTTTTGGGCAGGACCTGTTTTTTTTCCGGCCCGAACGGTTACCTCACTGGTTTGCGTACAAATACCCGTTCCCGTTTACAGAGGTCAATTTTGATATGGAAGACGGCGGCGTGGTGAATGCCCTGCATTTCCGCGTACCCGACAGTAAGGGTGTGGTTTTTATATCAAGGGCAATTCGCGCAGTATCAGGGATGGGGCAAGTTTGCCAAGGATTTTGTCGGAAGGGTTTTGATTTTTTATCTCGACTTCCGCGGTTTCGGTGAAAGCCGCGGCCGCCGCACCGAAGATATTCTGTATGCCGACCTCCAGCAGGTGTACAAATGGCTTGGCCGGCCAATACGGCGAAGAGCGCATTGTGCTGTACGGGCGCTCACCGGGCAGCGGCCTGGCGGCCCGTATCGCCTCCCTGGAACAGCCCCCAGTTGCTCCTACTGAACGCCCGTACTATTCGTTTCTATATCACATCAGCCGCTACGGGTTTATCCTTCCCATCCGCTGGCTACTGCGTTACCATATCCGTACCGACCGGTTTATCAAAAAGTGCAATGCCCTGTACATCCTGCACGGCCGCAAAGACCGCCTCATCCCCACCGCCAAAGCGAAATGTCCGGACCCTGCGCAGCCAACATCCACTTGTGTGCTATTGAAGGCGCCGGACACAACAATCTGCCGGAATTTCCGAATACCACGACCTCCTGTACGATATCCTGCACGGCGAGGCAGTCACCCGCCCTGCGGGCCTGAGAAACTGACAACCACGTGAAAACCATCCTTCCCGGATTTTGTTTGAGCAACATTGCAGGCCGCAAGTAGCGGTAACCACGGCTATCCGCCGGCTCCCCACCACGCTCAACCCATCCTTTTAATGCGTTTGCACCTCCAACTCACCCCCGACGGCCACGCCATGCGGGCGCCGACGAAGCCGGCAACGAAATCCGGCTTTCTTGCCGGAAACAGCCGGCGGCGGCGGTTTGCGCCCCATGCAGCTGATGATCAAGAGCCTGGGCGGCTGCGCGGCAGTCGATGTAATTGTTATCCTGAAAAAGCAACGGCAATCCGTCACCGGGCTGCGCATCGATATCGAGGCGGAGCGTTTTCACCAGCCTTTACCGGCCCCTGGGAAAAAGCGCACCTGGCTTTACCTTTCCGGCAAAGTAGATCTGTCGAAAGCAGAAAAAGCGGTAGCCATGTCGCTGGAAAAATATTGCAGCGCGGCCGAAACCCTGCGCCTGGCCGGGGCGACGCCTCATTGGGAAACCCGTGTGGCGGATTAGCCGCAACAACTGCCGGCAACACTATGGTTTTGCTTTTTTTCATCCGGACTTTTTGACAAAAAAACGCCACATGGCGACAACCGGGATAACGATCAGAAAAGCAAGGGTAAACAAGGCGAGGTATCCGCGAATAGTCCAGACGGCAAGGAAAAATGTTTGTATGGTTCGGTGTTTTACTGAAGACTGGAAAAAACATTTCCACGCCGGCCCGCGCCCCTCAATAGGCACAGCCACGCGCAAAGGCACTTTGCATGCCAGACTCAACGCCCCTGTGAAAAAAAAATGATAAAAATTTACCCGTTCGGTGATCTAATTCCTTGACTGCTTCGCACGGGCCGGCGCGTATTAACAGGGGCGCACCACTTTTGCCGGTACGCCGTACGCCACTACGCCGGGCGGAATATCTTTGGTGACCACCGAGCCGGCGCCGATCACGCTGCCTTCACCGATGGTGATTTGGTCCAGCACGGTGGCGCCAGATCCGATGGTGACGCCGCGGCCGATCCGGCAAACGCCCGATACTGTAACGCCGGGGTTGATGCTCACATAGTCGCCCAACACCGTATGATGCCCAATACTGCAATGCGGTTGAGCACTACAAAATCGCCCAGACCGGCATGTGGCGCCACCACGGCTCCGGGCTGATACTGGATGCCGCGGCCGAGTTGCGTGGTGGGCGGCACGATCGCCAAGGATGGATGGTATTGGTACAACGCTCCGGGCCGATTCGGAAATGGGTTTCAAAAAACTGAATAATTAGCGCGACGCGACCGGCCAATAGAGCCCGGCAGGCAGGGTATGTCGGGTTCGGGTTGCCACTGCGCCCAAGTAATCTCCACGGCGGAGATGCCGGGCGTATTGTAAGGCCAGCGCAAGGAATCGTTCTGTTCGGGTGGTATATTGGCTACGATCTCGACCGAAACCGCTGTTCCGGGGTAAAGTTCCCGAAGGGTATCCAGCAATACGCATACCGCATAATTGCTTTGACCGAGGATGTAAAATTTCATCATTGGGCAACCGTTCGGGGTATTTTGGTATTGTAGAATCCGAGTTGGCCGAATTCGGCCGGCGTCATCACAGGGCGTTCGAAAATTTCGGCCAGGGTATGGATGCGCTTCAGGAGGTCGGCATTGCGCGCCAATATCTTCTTATCGCGGTCGAAGTACAGGTTGTCCTCGAGCCCGACGCGCACCCCGCCACCGGTGCTGATGGCGATAGCGTTGGCTTGCAACTGCTGCCGGCCGATGCCGCCCAGGGCCCAAAGGCTATCCGGCGGAAGCTGGTGGAGTGCCAGGCCGATCTCGGCAAGATCGGTTTGCATACCGGCAAGATTCCCAAAAATCAGGTTGAAATAAAATGGCGGCCGGATGCGGTTTTTCCGGATCAGGTAATGGGCGAAATGGATCATGCCGCCGAGGTCGAACACCTCGAGTTCGGGGTGAACGCCGTAGGCCTCCATTTTTTCAGCCAGGCTATCGATCATGTCCGGCGCATTGACACTGGCTTGACGTGGGAAGTTGAGCGGGTCAGCGTCAGGCTGCCCATATCGGGTTGCAGTTCAATAGCCTCCGAGCGTTTGGGAAATTCATTGGAATTGCGTCCGCTCAGCGACAGGGCAGGATAACCAGTTCGGGGCAATGCCGGCGGATACCTTCGACGATTTCTCTGTAAATTTCCTTGTGGTAAGTCGGTTCGCCGGAGTGTATATCGCGGGCGTGCAGGTGCACCAGCGTAATGCCGATCGTGCAGGCCGCATGTACCTGTTCCACGATTTCCGAAACGCCGACCGGCACATGGGGTGTCATGGCTTTGGTCGGCACCATGCCTGTGGGGGTAAAATTGATCACAAGTTTATGTTGCGTGTTCATATCATATTTTTGACATCTTTGCCTGCTGAAATATAGTGGTTTTCAGCGCCGGATGAATATTCAAGCCGGACAAAACAATGCGCTTTGCGTTTGAATTAGTTTTATGGCAAAAGTCCCAAACTAAGGAAATTCCGGTGTTTCATCCAAACCAACGCGCTGACAAAACGGGTTTGCCGGAACCTGCAGCAACCCGCCCGCTGTGGAAACCTTTCCACCGGATGGTCGGTAGCCATTGGTCTGGCGCTGCTGGGTGGCGTTGTGGCTGCGCTACGCCGGCATTTCTCGATATACCACTGGGCGACGAATCGGCCTCTGCGCGGCAATGGCAAACAAATCCTGGATGGCGCGTTACCCTATCGCGATGTGTACGAGATGAAGCCGCCGCTGTTGTTGTACAGTTACGCTGCGTTGGTAGCGTTGTTCGGTTATTCCCAGGAAGGGTTGCATATGGCGGCCATGTTCCTCACGTTCTGGAATGCGGCTTGGTCCATGGCCATCGGCATGCGGTTTTTCGGTCGGTTTTGGATTCTGGCCAGGCTTGGTTATGTTTTGCTTGCTGTAAACCCGTTTGCCTGTGCCATTTTGCCGAATCCGGAACTGGTGCTGATGGGCTTTGGTTTTACCGGGTTTGTATTGTTTTATGCAGTGGGAGCATCCAGGCGCGGCGGGACCTTCCGGCTCGACGACCCCGAGGGTAACGGTAGTTGTATGCCGGCGGACTTTTACTGGCTTGCGGAACCCTGGTCAAAACAATCCGGGAGTCTTTTTTCGGGAGTGCCTGCCATTCAATTGGCGCTCGCTTTCTGGCAACAAAAGCCGCTGCGATGGCGGCTTCTGCTGCGGCGCGGCGCCTGGTTGGCAGCCGGCGTGGCGACGCCCGTGGCAACTTGTCTGCTGCTGATGCGAGCCCTTGGCGTTTGGGATGAATTTTGGTTTTGGAATGTGCAATATGTCCAGATATACAGTTCCAGTTTAAAACGGGATTTGTGGGCCTTGGCATTCACGTCCAATTTTAACCTGCTGACCAAAAACTTCGTGTTGTATTGGGTGCTGGGTGCGGCCGGTTTGTTAGCCTTGGGCACTCCGGTGCTAAATGGCCGAAAACGCTTGATCCTGTTGAGCCTGGCGATCTTTTCGTTTGCAGCCGTAGCGCCTGGCCGCCGGTTTTATGGTCATTACTGGCTGCAATTCCTGCCGGTGCTGGCACTGGCTATGGGAGCCTTGTTTTACCACCTTGGAAAAGGCTTGGCAGTGCTTTTCCGGCGGCTGAACATGCAGCCCGTGGTGGCGGTAGCAGCAGCAGTGATTCTGCTGTTGCCAGTGGTTCGCCAGCCCCACCTTGTTCAAGGCGACAGCCATCGCCTGCTCCGGCCATGTCGCCGCGCAATCCATTTGTCGAAGATAAAGTGCTGAGCGACGTGCTGAAGTCTAAAATGCGGGCTGGCGACCGGGTGGCGGTATTGGGATCCGAGCCGCAATACTATATTTATCTGGACAAAAAAGCGCCCTCCCGGCATTTTTACATGGCCTTCACGATGCGCCCGATTCCGGAAAGTGATGCCTGGCAACAGGAAGCGCTGGGTGGCTGACCACCCTAGCGCCGCGCTTTATTGTTTCAATTTTTGTTGAATATTCTGGATGCTGAAAAATCAAACATGACGCTCTACGAGGGCTCGTATAGATATGCCCGGACAAACTACCGCCCCATTGCCTGGGCAGATATGCTGAGCCTCAAGGAAACGAAGTTTATTCTGGACGAA
>JADJYG010000028.1 GCA_016719895.1 Saprospirales bacterium
GGTTTATCCTTTCCCATCCGCTGGCTACTGCGTTACCATATCCGTACCGACCGGTTTATCAAAAAAAGCAATGCCCCGTGTACATCCCGCACGGCCGCAAAGACCGCCTCATCCCCTACCGCCAAAGCGAAATGCTCCGGACCCTGGCGCCAGCCAACATCCACTTGTGTGCTATTGAAGGCGCCGGACACAACAATCTGCCGGTACCTCCGGAATACCACGACCTCCTGTACGATATCCTGCACGGCGAGGCAGTCACCATCTTGCGGGCCTGAGAAACTGACAACCACGTGAAAACCATCCTTCCCGGATTTTGTTTGAGCAACATTGCAGGCCGCAAGTAGCGGTAACCACGGCTATCCGCCGGCTCACCACCACGCTTCAACCCATCCTTTTAATGCGTTTGCACCTCCAACTCACTCCCCGACGGCCACGCCATGCTGGGCGCCGACGAAGCCGGCAACGAAATCCGGCTTTCCTTGCCGGAAACAGCCGGCGGCGGCGGCGGTTTGCGCCCCATGCAGCTGATGATCATGAGCCTGGGCGGCTGCGCGGCAGTCGATGTACTGGTTATCCTGAAAAAGCAACGGCAATCCGTCACCGGGCTGCATCGAATGGAGGCGGAGCGTTTTCACCTGCCTTTTCCGGCCCCTGGGAAAAAGCGCACCTGGTCTTTACCCTTTCCGGCAAAGTAGATCCAGTCGAAAGCAGAAAAAGCGGTAGCCATGTCGCTGGAAAAATATTGCAGCGCGCGGCCGAAACCCTGCGTCCTGGCCGGGGGGACGCTCAGCAAGAAACCCGTGTGGCGGATTAGCCGCAACAACTGCCGCAATACTATGGTTTTGCTTTTTTTCATCGGACTTTTGAAAAAAACGCCACATGGCGACAACCGGGATAACGATCAGAAAAGCGGGTAAAAACAAGGCGAGGATCCGCGAATAGGCCAGACGGCAAGGAAAAATGTTTGTAGCCGGTTCGGTGTTTTCCGAAGACTGGAAAAAACATTCCACGCCGGCCCGCGCCCTCAATAGGCACAGCCACGCGCAAAAAGGATTTGCATGCCCGTTTGGACTCCAACGCTCCTGTGAAAAAAAATGATAAAAATTTACCCGTTCGGTGAAGATCTAATTCCCCGACTGCTTCGCACGGGCCGGGGCGCGTATTAACAGGGGCGCACCACTTTTGCCGGTACCCGTACGCCACGCCGGGCGGAATATCTTTTGGTGACCACCGAGCCGGCGCGATCACGCTGCCTTCACTGATGGTGATTTGGTCCAGCACGGTGGCGCCAGATCCGATGGTGACGCCGCGGCCGATCCGGCAAACGCCCGATACTGTAACGCCGGGGTTGATGCTCACATAGTCGCCTGCCAACACGGTAGAGCCCAATACGGGTGCGGTTGAGCACTACAAAATCGCCCTGACCGGCATGTGGCGCCACCACGGCTCCCGGCCGAGATGGATGCCGCGGCCGACTTGCGGTGGGCGGCACGATCGCCAAGGGATGGATGGTATTGGTATAACGCTCCGGGCCGATTCGGAAATGGGTTTCAAAACTGAATAATACGCGGCGCGACCATCAACAGAGCCCGGCAGGCAGGGTATGTCGGGTTCGGTTGCCACTGCGCCCGGTAATCTCCACGGCGGCGATGCCGGGCGTATGTGGGCCAGCGCAAGGAATCGTTCTGTTCGGGTGGTATATTGGCTACGATCTCGACCGAAACCGCTGTTCCGGGGTAAAGTTCCCGAAGGGTATCCAGCAATACGCATACCGCATAATTGCTTTGACCGAGGATGTAAAATTTCATCATTGGGCAACCGTTCGGGGGATTTTGGTATTGTAGAATCCGAGTTGGCTGAATTCTGCCGGCGTCATCACAGGGCGTTCGAAAATTTCGGCCAGGGTATGGATGCGCTTCAGGAGGTCGGCATTGCGCGCCAATATCTTCTTATCGCGGTCGAAGTACAGGTTGTCCTCGAGCCCGACGCGCACCCCGCCACCGGTGCTGATGGCGATAGCGTTGGCTTGCAACTGCTGCCGGCCGATGCCGCCCAGGGCCCAAAGGCTATCCGGCGGAAGCTGGTGGAGTGCCAGGCCGATCTCGGCAAGATCGGTTTGCATACCGGCAAGATTCCCAAAAATCAGGTTGAAATAAAATGGCGGCCGGATGCGGTTTTTCCGGATCAGGTAATGGGCGAAATGGATCATGCCGAGGTCGAACACCTCGAGTTCGGGGTGAACGCCGTAGGCCTCCATTTTTTCAGCCAGGCTATCGATCATGTCCGGCGCATTGACACTGGCTTTGACGTGGGAAGTTGAGCGGTTTCCAGCGTCAGGCTGCCCATATCGGGTTGCAGTTCATACCTCCGAGCGTTTGGGGAAATTCATTGAAATTGCGTCCGCTCAGCGACAGGCAGATAACCAGTTCGGGGCAATGCCGGCGGATACCTTCGACGATTTCTCAAATTTCCTTGGGTAAGCTTCGGTTCGCCGGAGGTATATCGCGGGGCGTGCAGGTGCACCAGCGTAATGCCGATTTGCAGGGCCGCATGTACCTGTTCCACGATTTCCGGAAACGCCGACCGGCACATGGGTGTCATGGCTTTGGTCGGCACCATGCCTGTGGGGGTAAAATTGAGCACAAGTTTATGTTGCGTGTTCATATCATATTTTTGACATCTTTGCCTGCTGAAATATAGTGGTTTTCAGCGCCGGATGAATATTCAAGCCGGACAAAACAATGCGCTTTGCGTTTGAATTAGTTTTATGGCAAAAGTACCCAAAGCAAAACGAAATTCCGGTGTTTCATCCAAACCAACGCCGCTTGCAAAACGGGTTGCCGAACCTGTAGCAACCCGCCCGCTGTGGAACCTTTCCACCGGATGGTCGGTAGCCATTGGTCTGGCGCTGCTGGGTGGCGTTCTGGCTGCGCTGCGCTGGCATTTTCTCGATATACCATTGGAGCGCGACGAATCGGCCTATGCCTACATCGGCAAACAATCCTGGATGGCGCGTTACCCTATCGCGATGTTTATGAGATGAAGCCGCCGCTGTTGTTGTACAGTTACGCTGCGTTGGTAGCGTTGTTCGGTTATTCAGGAAGGGTTGCATATGGCGGGCCATGTTCTCCGTTCCTGAATGCGGCTAGTCCATGGCCATCGGCATGCGGTTTTTCGGTCGGTTTTACGGATTTCTGGCCGGGCTTTGTTATGTTTTGCTTGCTGTAAACCCGTTTGCCTATGCCATTTTTGCCGAATCCGAGCTGGTGCTGATGGGCTTTGTTTTACCGGGTTTGTATTGTTTTATGCATTGGGAGCACATCCAGGCGCAAGCCGGATCTTCCGGCTCGACGACCCCGGAGGGTAACGGGTGGTTGTATGCCGGCGGATTTTTATTGGCCTGCGGAACCCTGGTCAAACAATCGGGAGTCTTTTTTTCGGAGTGCCTGCCATTCAATTGGCGTCGTTTTACAACAAAAGCCGCTGCGATGGCTTGGGGCGCGGCGCCCGGTTTGGGAGCCTTGTTTTACCACCTTGGAAAAGGCTTGGCAGTGCTTTTCCGGCGGCTGAACATGCAGCCCGTGGTGGCGGTAGCAGCAGCAGTGATTCTGCTGTTGCCAGTGGTTCGTTACAGCCCCACCTTGTTCAAAGGCGACAGCCATCGCCTGCTCCGGGCCATGTCGCCGGGCAATCCATTTGTCGAAGATAAAGTGCTGAGCGACGTGCTGAAGTCTAAAATGCGGGCTGGCGACCGGGTGGCGGTATTGGGATCCGAGCCGCAATACTATATTTATCTGGACAAAAAAGCGCCCTCCCGGCATTTTTACATGGCCTTCACGATGCGCCCGATTCCGGAAAGTGATGCCTGGCAACAGGAAGCGCTGGGTGCGCTGACCACCCTAGCGCCGCGCTTTATTGTTTTCAATTTTGTTGAATATTCCTGGATGCCAAAAGAAAAATCAAACATGACGCTCTACGAGGGCTCGTATAAGTATGCCCGGACAAACTACCGCCCCATTGCCTGGGCAGATATGCTGAGCCTCAAGGAAACGAAGTTTATTCTGGACGAATCACAGGCCCGCCAATACCGGCCGGCAGGCAAACGCTATGTTACGGTTTACGAACGGGAAGAAGCCCGTAATAGCAGTGGTGTTGAAAGAAGCGGGCAATAAATCAGGAAAATAAAAATTACCGGATGGGTATAGCGTATGACAAACCGACGGTACTGCAGTTTCAGACCAATGGTTCGGGTGCAGAGGGTTATTTGACAGTGGCTTCGCTGGAGCAGGGGGTGCCCTTTGTCATCCGGCGGGTGTTCTGGACGTATTTCACGCCCAACAACATTACGCGAGGCCGGCATGCGCATCTGGAAACCGAAATGGTCATCATCGCCGTACACGGACGTATCCGGCTGATGACCGAAATACTTTCGGGCGAAACGTTCGAATTCAACCTGGATAAACCCACCGAAGGGGTATACATTCCGCCACTGTGCTGGCATGTGATGGAGTATTCGCACGATGCCGTGCAGATGGTGCTGGCCAGCACCGAATACACCCCTGCCGACTACATCCGGAGCTACGACACCTTCCGGCAACTGGCCCGGCAGGAAGAGCGAACTTACCCCGGCCACACTCCCCCCTGAGCCTATGCCTGCCGAAGCGGTACCTTTTTTTTCGTTCGAGCCAATGCACCAGGCCATACGCGCCGAAGTGCTGGAAGCAATGGCTGCATGCTTTGACAGCAATTGGTACGTGCTGGGCCGGCAGGTAGCCGATTTTGAACAGACGTATGCCGCCTGGAATGGTGTGGAACATGCCGTTGGGGTCGCTTCCGGGCTGGATGCGTTGATTATCGCCCTGAGAGCCCTCGGCGCCGGGCCGGGCCGCGAGGTGATCGTACCCTCCAATGCCTATGTGGCTTGTTGGTTGGCAGTAGCAGCCACAGGGGCAACGGTGGTACCGGCCGAGCCGGATCCGGCTACGCACAACCTGGATGCCACGCAAGTGGCCGCGGCGATCAGCCCACGCACCCTGGCCGTGATGCCGGTGCACCTGTTTGGTCAGGCCTGCCACATGCCTCCCCTGCTCCAACTGGCTGAACGCAACGGTTTTTTTGTGGTGGAGGACAATGCACAGGCCCATGGTGCGCGCAGTGCCGGCCAGCTGACCGGCAGTATCGGCCACCTGAACGCTACAAGCTTCTACCCCACTAAAAACCTGGGCGCCCTGGGCGATGGCGGCGCAATAACTACCAATCACAGCCAATGGGCGCGCTTTGCCCGGGCCTATCGCAATTACGGCTCTGAGGTCAAATATTTTAACCAGTATGCCGGTGTCAACTCGCGGCTCGACGAACTGCAAGCTGCCGTATTACTGGTCAAGCTCCGGCAATTGGAGCGCTGGAATGCCGAACGCCAGGCCCTTGCTGCACAATATCTGAAACACCTTCAACCGTTGTCTGCATTGCAATTGCCCGTGGTAGCGTCCGGCTGCACCCATGTTTGGCACTTGTTTGTCGTGCAGTGCGCAGAACGCGATGCCCTGCAGAAATTTCTGACACAACAGCGCATCCAAACCATGATCCACTACCCGGTACCGCCGCACTTACAGGACGCATTTGCCCCACTCGGCTACCGGAACGGTCAATTTCCGGTAGCTGAGCAGCTCGCGGCACAAAGCCTCAGCCTGCCCTTGTTTCCGGGTATGCGCCCGCAACAATTGGAATACGTATGTGCAGCCATCCGGGCATTTTTTGGAAACCCGTGACTCCCCGCCAGAAAAGATATTCCAACCGGCACAGCATTGAACCAGTTCCGGAATTGTTTGTTTTTATAAATTTGCCAGCCAATTCATTGACCACATCAACACATTCTTATATGTATCCAATAGCATTAGTCACGCCGATGGCCCAGGATTTGACCAACTACGGTTTCGAATCGCTCACTACACCCAATGAAGTAGAACAAGTGCTGTCGAAGCAGGAGGGCACTACCCTGCTGGTGGTCAACAGCGTTTGTGGCTGTGCCGCTGCCAATGCCCGGCCCGGTGCGAAAATCTCGCTGGAATCGGGCAAAAAGCCGGACCGGCTGGTGACGGTTTTTGCCGGGGTAGACGCCGAAGCCACAGCCAGGGCGCGCGAATTTCTTGCGCCCTACCCTCCCTCATCGCCGAGTATTGCCTTGTTTAAAGACGGAAAACTCGTGCATTTCCTGGAGCGCCGCCATATCGAAGGCCGTTCGGCGGATATTATTGCAGCCAACCTGAAAACAGCCTACGAAACGTATTGTTAAACGCCGTAAACTATTTTCCCGGAAAGAAAAGCAAGGGCACCGATGGTATGTGGGGCCCTTTTTTTATGCCGGAAAACCCGCAAATAGCTACTTTTGCACCGTATTTATTCCCATACTTTAACCCGAAATGTTTATCCGGCATGCCTGATATCGTTTTTTCGCTCATCCTAAAAGAACTCGATCGCCAGCAGCGCGGCCTGGAATTGATCGCCTCTGAAAATTTCACCAGCCAGGCGGTCCTGGATGCTATGGGCTCCTGCCTGACCAACAAGTACGCCGAGGGGTACCCCGGCCGGCGGTACTACGGTGGATGCGAGATCGTGGATGAAGTCGAACAACTGGCTATCGATCGGATAAAAGGGTTGTTCGGCGCTGCCTGGGCCAATGTGCAACCGCACTCCGGCGCACAGGCCAACGCCGCAGTATTCCTGGCTTGCCTGCAGCCCGGCGATAAAATCCTGGGCTTTAACCTCGCCCACGGCGGCCACCTCAGCCACGGGTCGCCGGTCAATTACTCTGGCAAAGTATACGACCCGGCATTTTACGGTGTGGACGAAGCCACCGGCCGGATCGATATGAACAGCGTGGAAGAAATTGCCCTGAAAGAAATGCCCAAGCTCATTATTTGCGGCGCTTCCGCCTATGCCCGCGACTGGGACTATGCCCGCTTCCGACAAATTGCCGACCGCGTAGGCGCTTTGTTGCTGGCCGATATCGCACACCCTGCCGGCCTCATTGCTGCCGGCCTGCTCAACAATCCCCTGCCGCATTGCCACATAGTAACCAGCACCACCCACAAAACCCTGCGTGGCCCGCGCGGCGGTATCATTCTGATGGGGCAGGATTTTGACAATCCTTGGGGGCGCAGCACGAAAAAAGGAACGCCGATCCGGATGTCAAGTATTCTTGACAGCGGCGTTTTCCCCGGTATGCAAGGCGGCCCGCTGGAGCATGTGATCGCTGCCAAAGCCGTGGCGTTTGCCGAAGCGCAGCAACCCGAATTTAAAGCCTATGGCCAGCAAGTGGTCAAAAATGCCCAGGCCATGGCCCGGGAATTTATGCAACGGGGCTATTCCATCATTTCCGGCGGCACCGACAACCACCTGATGCTCATCGACCTGCGTTCGAAAAATGTGCCGGGAAAAGTGGCCGAAAATGCGCTCGGCGCCGCTGATATTACCGTGAATAAAAACATGATTCCCTTTGATCCGCAGCCGCCGATGACGACCTCGGGTATCCGGGTGGGCACTGCGGCGTTGACGACGCGCGGGTTTCGCGAAGCGGATTGTTTGAAGGCGGTGGAATGGATCGACGCCGTACTTTCCCGGCCGGAAGATACCGCACACCACACAGCCGTGCGCAAGGCGGTAAATGCTTTTATGAAAAACTTCCCGCTGTACGCCCCTGAGGCGGCCATGGCTGGCTAGTGCCGCGCCCGGGCAATAACACCGCAGTCTTTGGAGTGGTTTGCCGGCACTCTGCGTTGACAAAAACCTCCTTTATGCCCGATAAAATCGGCTTTTGCCGCTTTGATTGACGACCAACCACCCTCAAATATTCCAGTGTTATTGGCCGGAGGCAGCACTGGTGCCACCACCACTACGTTCCGGTTATTTAACGCGCGTTCGTCCGAATAAAAAAACCCCCGTCCAGGAGCCGCATAGCCGGACGGGGGTTGGCAAACGTTTATTCTGCCGGAAGGAATCAAGTATTATTTTGCGTCGGCGGTAGTGTTGTTATTGGAGGAGTCGCCCGGAACGTAGGCCCAGTTGACATGTTCGACCATGCCGCCGCTGGTCAGTTCGATGATTTGTTTGCCGGCAGGGGTGATGCTGGCGATCGAGTTGCCTTCGCGGCCGTTTTCCTGGTAATCTTTAGCCCAGTTGATCTGAAAGGCCTGAACGGTGGCATGCAAGGTTTCGTCGATCGTAGCCGCCGTGAGCGAGGTAGCATTAACGCCTGCAACGAAGTGTGTAGCCAAGTGCCGGCCAGCCTTATCGAAAACGGCGATGTGATAGCTCTTCATATTTTTGGTAAAGTTCCGGCCGGTATTGTACACAACAGCGTGGTATTCTTTTGTTTCGAACGCTGCTATGGCTTCCGGATACACCGGCATGCGGCTGAAGCGGGCGCTTTCTTCGAGCATGGGAAGGAACTGGTAGTATTCCCAGGCCAGGCGTTTGGTTTTGGGTTGGGCGCCATGCTGCTCGAATTGAGCCTGAAGCTCTTCCGCGGAGAACGTGTACGGCAAGCTGGCTTTCGGAAACTGAGCCAGAAAATCCTGGAATGTAGGTTCGTCCGGGTTGCTGTTAGCGTTCATGGAAGCAGTCGTGCCAGCGAAGAGGCTGACAAACGCAAGGAAAAAGACCGGGATTAAGAAGATTGATTTCATTTTAAGGATCGGTTTTGGTTTTGGTGTGTGTATTGGAGGCGGCTACTTTCGCATTTGTAGAAGCAGGCTGGAAAGCGTCGCCGTTGGATTAAATACCTGCAAGTCAATTTGCGTACTTGCAGGTATTTTTTCAAACGGCGTGCCAAAAACGCTTTCTTATGCTTTTTTAACTTTTGAAGCCTTTTCAGGGGCTATTTTTACCGCTGCTTGGGTAGAATTCTGGCCTGGTAATCCGGGCAAACGGCCGTCGACAGCGCCGCCCACATAACTTCCCCAGCTGAGGTTATTGGCGCCGTCCTGGTGTGCAAGCGCCCGTTCAATGGTCATATTGGCCGCAGTTTCCACCACCCATTCAAAGTTCTCTTCCCCAACGGAATGAACGTCGGCATCGGGCGCCGGATTGCAAAAATCGATGGCGTACGGAATGCCGCCTCGAATGGCAAACTCCACGGTATTGAAATCATACCCGAGAGCGTCGTTCAGGCGCACCACGTGGCCGTACATTTCGTCGCGCAGGGCTTTCGACACTTTGTGATCCGCCACGTAACGCAGGTGGTGGGGGTTGCGCGGTTCATAATCCATGATGCGGATATGTTTGCCGCCGAGGCAGTAGCACCGGAAATAGGCGTCGAAATCAATGGCTTCCTGAAGCAGCATGACCAGGGTGCCGGTTTCGTTGTATGCCTCGAAGAACTCATCGAAGTTGTGCACCTTGTACACGTTTTTCCAGCCGCCGCCGGCATGCGGTTTCATAAAGAGCGGAAAACCGCCGAGATATTCGATCATCCGTTCCCACTCGAGCGGGTACTTCAGGTTTCGAAAACTTTGGCCGCTGGTATCGGGGGGCATTTGTTTTGATGGCAGGAGCACGGTGCGGGGCACCGGCACGCCAATCTTGGTGGCCAGGCAGTTGTTAAAATACTTCTCGTCGGCGCTCCACCAAAATGGGTTGTTGAGCACTGCCGTGCCGTTGAGCGCTGCATTTTTCAAATAAGCGCGGTAAAAGGGTACGTCCTGGCTGATCCGGTCGATCATGACGGCATAAGGCGTTGGTTCACCTTGCATCAACTCTTCCACCAGGGCGGCTTCGGCCTGTACGCCTTTCACATTTTTGGCATTTACCCGCGCCACAAAAGCTTCGGGAAAGGTTGTCTCCTTGCCATGTAAAATTCCGATTTTCTTCATCCGTTTTGCGTTTTGAATTTCAATATCTGATGATACACCAGCGACAAAACTACTCAAATCGCCATGCCCGCCAAATTGGCCTGCAAAAAATTCAATGGAAGCAGCAAAGCGTGCCCGCAAATCCTGCGGACAAGCCCGGGCAATTTGCCGGCCTCAAGCCTGGATAGGCGTAAAATGCCGGTGGACGGAAAGGGGGAAAGGAAACGTATGGAAGACGCTGGACCGTGGCCTGGTGCTTTCATTTGAGGTGAATCGGTTTAGGATGAACAATGGATTATGTGTTGCTTCGGGCGGCTTAAAAGTCCACCACTTCAAATGGAAAAACGAACCTTACAACAGGAAGGTATTGCATCTTATTGCACAAACGTATAATTTTTTTGCCTCATGAGTCGGCCAGGGAAAGTCACCCATATTAGTCGCAAACCCGTTTCGATTGTCAACCTGCGCCTGCGGGCTCAATTGTCAATCAAGGGGCTGATTTCCACCCGTTCGGTTTTGGGCGGAACCACTACTTTTTTGGTGACGGTCTGCAATTTCACCTCCTGGCCTTCATATTTGGCATATAAGGACACCTGGTACTGGCCTGTTTTGTCGTAGGTGTGTTTTAAAGCCCCCTGCGAAAATGTCCGGCGCCCTTTCCCATCGCCCGGGTCGAGTTCGTATACGGCCCCCAGTGCAAAATTCGTCATTCGGAACAGGAAGGGCTGCCCTACTTCCGGATATTCTTCATCACGGGTGACCAGATTGCCGGGGATGTGCTGAATGGGCGCCGACGTGACCGCTGCGCCGCCGTTTTTTTGTGTGCCAGATTGTACCATGGACCGTTCGTCGGTGCGCGTGGCGGGTGTTTTGCGCGCCAGTTGAAGTACGATCAGGCCGGCGGCGCCAATGAGAGCGATGACCACCAGCAGGATCACTTCCCGGTTTTTACCGGATGCTTTGTTTTTCTGTTCCGTCGTCATGTTGGGTTACCCGGGCCGTTGCCCGGCCGTTTGTAAAGAAATATATTTCCTGCAAAAGTACGCTCCACTTAGGTGAACCCCAAAAACCTACCTTTGTTGTGTGTACGGCATGCAACTCAACTGGAACGACAGCCTGAATTTTGGGCGAAAATGGACCCTGCGCCGCTTGTGGAACCTGATCAACGTGTTGGCATCGTATTGTCTGACTCGCTGGACCGGCCGGCCGATCCAATGGGGGCTGCCGGTGACGCTGAGTGTGGAACCCACCACAGCCTGCAACCTCCGCTGCCCCGAATGCCCCTCCGGTCTCAGGGCATTTACCCGCCCCACCGGAAACCTGGAGGCCGATTTTTTCCGGCGCCTGGTCGACGATACCTGCCGCGATGTTTTTTATCTCTATTTTTATTTTCAGGGCGAACCCTATCTCCACCCGAAGTTTCTCGAAATGGTTCAATATGCCCACGAGCGCCGCCTGTTTACAGTGACAAGTACCAACGGGCATTTTCTGGATGATACCAATGCCCGCCGCACCGTGGAGTCGGGCCTCGACCGGCTGATCATATCCGTAGATGGCAGCACGCAGGACACCTACGCGCAATACCGCATCGGCGGCAGCCTGGAAAAGGTACTGCAGGGTGCGCGGAATATTGTAGCCTGGAAGCGCCGGCTGGGCGCCCGGCGCCCGCACATTATTTTCCAGGTCCTCGTCGTACGGCCCAACGAACATCAAATCGATGACCTGAAACGGCTGGCCCGGGAGATCGGAGTCGACGAAGTCAAATTGAAAACAGCCCAGGTATACGATTATAAAAACGGCCATGCCCTGATCCCAAGGCAGAAACGGTACGCGCGATACATCCAGATGGCCGACGGTCATTGGGCGCCCCGGCTGTTGCTGCGCAACCACTGCTGGAAACTCTGGCACGCCTGCGTGGTCACTTGGGACGGCGTCGTTGTGCCCTGTTGTTTCGACAAAGACGCTTCGCACCGCCTGGGCGATTTGAAGGAAACTTCCTTCAGGGCTATTTGGCAGGGGCCGGGTTACCAGAATTTCCGGCAAAACATACTGAAGGGGCGCAAGGAAATCGATATCTGTACCAACTGCGCGGAAGGGTGCAGCGTGTGGGTTTAATTTGAAAATTATCTCTAATTTAGAGGCAATTTTTCAGGTGTTAAATCCGACGTTATGAAATGGTACAGTTTGTTTTCCCGGCTATTTGCGCTGATGCTTCTGCACGTAGCCGTACCCCAAACCGGAACTGCCCAATGGATGCCATCCTACAATGGCGCCCAGCTACAGGGAAATACCCCGATGGTTTGGAATGTGTCGGTGGTAAACAGCCAGGTTGTTTGGGCATCGATGACGCGGAATTACGCCAGTGGCACTTCCAATGTTTTTTTTCGCACGACAAACGGCGGCTCAACCTGGACGCATAAAACCGTTACCGGCGCGAACCCGTCCGCCGTATTTGTCAATTTACATGCCCTGAACGCCGACACAGCCTGGGCCACGCTGTGGCGCTGGCCCGACCTATACCCGGAAGCTTGCTGGATTTACAAGACCTCCGACGGGGGAAATACCTGGGAGGAAAAAAAGCTTCCGTTCGCAGCCGAGCTCACAGCCGTAGTTTCCATCCATTTTTTTAACGATGCGGAGGGCTTCGCGTATGCCATGGCAAAAGACACAGCGGAATGGTATATCAAATGCTACTACACCCAGGATGGCGGCGAAATCTGGCAGTTGGCTGCTGTGCCTGAAGTTTTCGGAGAAGAATTTTTTCTCGATTGGGGCAACACGCATTATTCGGTGGTTGGAGACACGGCCTGGTTCGGCGCCGCCCGTTCGAAAATCTACCGCACGACCGACAAGGGCATGACCTGGGACACCCTGCATATTCCGTATTTTCATTCCCGAACCACCAACAGCGTATCGTTCCGCGACGCCCGGAACGGCATTGCCGCTACCATGCTCAGCGATAGCCTGGGCGGAATTTACGCCTACGTGGAAGGCTTCCGCACACACGACGGCGGCCTGAGCTGGGAGCGTTTGCCTATAACCGACTCCAGCAGCCTGAACCGCGTGTTTCGAATGCTCGGCCTGGCGGTAATTCCCGGCTCCGGCGGCGCATATATCGCCTATGGCTACAGGCAGGCGGGCCTTGTTTACCAGCAATGGTTATCCCTGGACGAAGGACAGACCTGGAATCTTATACCCGGGCCATACAGCCGGATTCGCTGTATGCAGTTTATATCGCCGGCCAATGGCTGGGGTGGCGGTTGGAAATATGACGTTTCCAACACAGTTATCCCGGCTATTGTCAAATGGTCGGGGCCGGCTATCCTGGATTCAAAAGAAGCGCAGCTGCCCGAAGTGCCAATTGAACTGGCGCCCAATCCGGCGGCGGACTACCTGCGGGTAACAGCAGCTGCCGAACCGGGAGAAATTTTTCAGGTACTGTTGACAGACCTTGCCGGGAACCTGCTTCGCCAGGCGGAAATTCAGGGCGGCGCACCGGCAACCCTCGACCTGCATACCCTGAGCGCGGGCGTTTACCTCGTGAACGTTTTTAATGAAAAAGCCGCGACAGTACGAACGGTGATAAAACTGAAAACCCCATATTAGCCGCAGTTATACAACTTTCTTGGAAGAGAAAAGGTTACCTTTTGACTTTATTTACACCATGACCATAAATCAAGCACAACAAACCATAGACCAATGGGTGCGCACCGTAGGCGTGCGTTATTTTTCAGAACTGACCAACACGGCCGTCCTGATGGAAGAGGTGGGCGAGGTGGCGCGCCTGCTGGCCCGGCTGTACGGCGACCAGTCGTTCAAAACACCCGAACAAGCCGAAACCGCCCGGCAGGACCTGGCCGATGAAATGGCCGACGTGTTGTTTGTGCTGATCTGCCTGGCCAATCAAACCGGGATTGACCTGACAGAGGCCTTGCAGAAAAATCTGGAAAAAAAGACCCGCCGGGATGCTTCGCGGCATGCCGGCAATCCCAAACTTCGGCAATAAGCGGCTATGCTTGGATTAATCGAACCCTTTACGGCATACCTGCAAAAAAAAGCGTTGTTCCGGCCGGTCAAGCTACCGGAAGACTATGCCTTTGCGTTTGCACATCCGTTTGAGGAAGTCTTTCTCGATACTGCCGATGGCGCCAGGCTCAACCTGTTGCAGTTTCCCAGCGACCTGAGTATCCGGCGCGGCGTGGTCTTGTATTTCCACGGTAACCGCGGCAACCTGCAGCGCTGGGGGAATATGCACGCCGATTTTACCAGCCGGGGCTTCGACTTTGTGGCGCCGGACTACCGGGGCTATGGAAAAAGCAGCGGCGAGCCCAACGAGCGCAGCTATTACGCCGATGCGCGCCTGGTGTACGATTGGTTGCACAGCGCCTGGCCGGCACACAACATTATCCTGTACGGTCGATCGCTCGGCACCGCAATGGCGTGTTACCTGGCCGCGCATGTGCGGGCAAAAAAACTGATTCTCGAAACCCCCTTCGACAACATTGCCGGACTGATGGCCAGTCATTTGGGCCGCCCCGATATCCCTTTCCGGCCGGCATTTTTTTTCCCCAACGACCGGCACCTGCGCCAATGTGAGCTGCCGGCCCTGCTCTTTCACGGCACGGCCGACCGGGTAGTGCCCTACGAGTCGGCTGCCCGCCTGAAGAGCAGCCTGAAGCCGGGCGATGAATTTGTTACTGTGCAGAGTGGCGCCCACAACAACCTGCGCAACTTCCGGCAATACCAGGAAAAACTAAACGAATGGCTGGACATATAACCCCTCCCCACTTATACCCGCTCGTCCAGTTCTTTACAAGCCCGGTAGAGGTCTTGCCAGCCCGCGCGTTTTTTCACTACCGTTTCGAGGTATTCCGCCCACACGGCGTTGTCGGCGCCCGGGTCTTTCAGCACAGCGCCGGCGAGTCCGGCGGCGAGGTCGTGGGCGCGCAGTTCGCCGTCGCCGAAATGCACGGCCAGCGATTGTCCTTGGTGAATAACAGAGATGGCTTCGGCAGTGCTTAGCGTAGCCGTAGGACTTTTCAGTTTTTCGCGGCCGTCTTCGGTCTTTCCGCTGCGGAGTTCGCGGAAGACCGTCACCAGCCGGCGGATTTCCTGAAGCGGTGCGGCTTCCGGCGGCAGTTCGAGGGTTTTGCCGAGGGCTGCCACCCGGGTTTGAACGATATGGACTTCTTCATCGAGCGTAGCTGGCAAGGGTAAAACCACCGTATTGAACCGCCGGCGCAGGGCGGCGGAAAGTTCGTTGACACCTTTATCGCGGTCATTGGCCGTGGCGATGAGGTTGAAGCCGCGATGGGCCTGTATCTCGGTGTTCAACTCCGGCACTGGAAGTATTTTTTCCGACAGGATGGTGATCAGGGCATCCTGCACATCGGCAGGGATGCGGGTGAGTTCTTCGACGCGCACCAGCTTGCCGTCGCGCATGGCAGCGAGCACCGGGCTGGGCACGAGCGCCCGTTCGGACGGGCCTTCGGCGATCAGCCGGGCGTAATTCCAGCCATAGCGCAGGGCTTCCTCCTGAATGCCGGCGGTGCCCTGCACCAGCAGCGTGCTGTCGCCGCTGATGGCTGCCGCCAGGTGTTCGCTCACCCAGGTTTTGGCGGTGCCGGGTACGCCGAGCAGGAGCAGGGCGCGGTCGGTAGCCAGGGTGGCCACCGCAATTTCCATAAGCCGGCGATTGCCGAAATACTTGGGCTCAATGGCCGTTTTTTCGGCCTGCCCGCCCACGAGGTAGGTCACCACCGCCCAAGGGGAAAGGCGCCATCCGGCAGGACGGGGCCTATCGTCGGATTTGGCCAGGGCTTCCAGTTCAGCGGCGTAAACCGTTTCTGCGTGCGGGCGAATGACGTCGTGCATAGGAAATGAAGCAGGTTTCAGAATTTCAGAAAATTGCAGCCCTGGAAATGGGGTGGGTTCAAACGCGAGGTAACCTCAAACCTTGAAGCCCTCAACGCTTCCGACGACAAATGTACCCTTGCATTTCGCACACCGCCTGGTACTAAAATCTTTCCTGCGGCAAAAAAAACCCCGACTGATTGCAGCCGGGGCAACAACTAAAAAATTAAGCTATGAAAACAAAAACTTCTTTTGTCGGAACAATAAGGTTGCAAGAATAACGCAAAACGGGCAGTCTGGCAAGCCATGCGCCTTAAAATTTACTATTCTGTCACATCGCGGCCGCCGATAAGCATATCCTGGTAGTCTTTCAGGTCCTCCCATTTGCCTTCGGCAGCGAATTTTGCCTGTGCGGGCCAGGTACTCGGATCGTGGACCTGGTAGCGCGGGCCGGCGGCATCGAGAATTTCTTTGAGCCGGTCAACCGAAGCGGCGGCCAGTTCTTCCCAGGTTGCAATTCCGCCGTCTTTGAGGAGTTGTTCTATTTTCGGGCCGATACCTTCAATGATTTTCAGGTCGTTTAGTTTCGGGCCTTTTTTAGCCGGCGTTTTTTTGGCTGCCGGTGCAGCGGCGGTTTCGGCCACCGGGGTTGCGGTATCTTCCACAACCGGGGTCTCCGTTGTTGCCGCCGGGGCGCTGGCCGCTTCAACGATTGGCTCCGCGGCTACGGGTGCGGGCGCCTGCTTTTTCCTGGCGGCTGGTTTTTCAGCGGCCGGAGCGGCGGCTTTTTTCGCCGGTTTAAGCGTTGCAGCCGGAGCTATAGTTTCCGGCACTTCCGCGAACGGAAGGATATGTACGTAGCTGCGGTCATTGCGGCTGCGCGTAAAGGTTACCACGCCATCGATTGAAGCATGCAGGGTATGATCGCGCCCCATGTATACGTTTTCGCCCGGGTGGTATTTCGTACCGCGTTGGCGAACGAGGATGTTGCCGGCCTGGGCTTTTTGGCCGCCAAAGAGTTTTACGCCGAGTCGTTTACTTTTACTGTCCCGGCCGTTATCGGTTGAGCCTACACCTTTCTTGTGTGCCATAACTCCGTATTGAGTAGAATGTTGAATGTTGGATGTGAAAAAAGTACTTGGGGATCGGTCCTGTTGCCGTTTTTTTACAGACCCCGGCGGGGTTAGCCGGCGATGGCGTCGATTTTGATTTTGGTGAACGCCTGCCGGTGACCGTTTTTCTTGCGATAGCCCTTGCGGCGTTTCTTGTGAAAAACAATCACTTTGTCGCCTTTCACGTGCCCGAGCACGCTGGCTTTGACGCTGGCGCCACGCACATTGGGGGCGCCGATGGAGACCTGGCCGTCGCGATCTATCAGATGCACGGCGTCGAAGGAGACTGAATCTCCCTCATTTGCTGCCAGCCGGTGGACGAAGATCTGTTGACCTTCCTCAACTTTAAATTGTTGACCGGCAATGGAAACGATTGCGAACATGTTGTGAATCAGAATTTTTGAACAATAAAATTAGTATGCCTTTCAAAAGGCGGGCAAAGGTACGATGCGTTCGCAAAAAAACCAAATGCGATTCAACGATAACTGCTTAACAGTCCCTGCACTTCGCTGTCATGCTGCAAACCGGGCGCCCAACGGAATATCTCCGGGTGCCGGTTTACATCGGCGAGCAGGGCTTTTTGCAAGGTGTTGACGGCTGCCGTGCGCGCGCCGGACAAAAACTGACAGGCTGCGGCGCAATACAACAATTCGGCGCTGCTGGTATTTTCAAGCGCTTGTTCCAGCGCCTCGGTTGCTTCCTGGACATCTCCCGACAACAGTAAAAACTCTGCCAGTTGAATCCAGGAAGCCGGCTCCTCGGGCGCCAGTTCAACCGTTTTCCAAAGATGAAACAATGCTTTTTGCGCTTGCCCCAAAAAACCGTATACCCCAGCCAGCAGGCTGTGAAACTCTTCCCGGCGGGCATCCAGGCACAAGGCTTCCCGCAGCCAGCGCATGGCCTGCCGGTAATTTTTTTCGGCCGCATAACACGCACCCAACTGATAGCATGCATCGGCGTTGTGGGGGTCCAGCCGCAAGGCGCTGCGGCACATCTTTTTTGCCTGGGCGAGGTCGCCCAGGCGCAGGTAACATTCGCCCATGCGCATCAGCACCTCGCTGTCCGCTTCCGCATGGGCATTCATTTCGATATAACATTGCAGGGCGCGCCGGTGCATCCCGTGTTGTACGGCCAGTTCGGCGCAGGCCCGGTAGGCCTCCTCAAAAAACGGTTGCGTGATATAGGCGTATTCAAAAGCTTCGAGGGCCTCGCCCGGCTCGTCCAGTTGGACGTATGCCCAACCCAGATTGTACCAGGCGTAACTGCAATAGGGGTGTTCGTCCAGAACAGCCTTGTACAACGCCTTGCTGTCTGCATGGTTGGATGCCAACTCCGTGCAGATCAACAGATGCCGGAAAAGTTCCCGGTTGTTCGGCTCACGAAAAGCGCGTTCGCGCAGGAGAGCGAATTGAAGCAGATAGTCATTCATACCGAAAGCAGGATTAAAAATGGCTTCAAAGATACGTGCCTTGTCTACAAAACGAAGGATTTGGCCTAAAACAAAAAGCAGAGGCGATTATCAAAACGGCAGGATCATCGGGCGGCTTCCTGCTTGGGCGGCTTCCAGAAATTGCGCAGCCGTCTCCCGGATGGTTTGTTCCAAGGGGCGGTAGGAAAAACCCTCCAGCGTTAATGATTTGGTATGATCATAAAAGTATTGGGATACGCCGGCACGCGCACTTTCGCGGGTGACAACGGGTTCGGCGCCCAATAGTTTTTCCTTCAGCCACTCGACCCGCCAGGCCACTTCAGCCAGCGCCGGCGTCACCCGGATAAACGGACGCCGGACGCCCAGCGCATCGGCTATCTGGAAAAACAAATCGCGGAAGGTTATATTCCGGGCATTCAAAATATACCGCTCGCCGGAAATATCGCTTTCCAGCAGCAGCAGCATAAACTGCGCCACATCGCGCACATCCACCACGCCACCGCTGCCAACCGCCCAAAACTTAAGCCCCTGATACACCTGGCCGAACATGCGCCCGCTGCCGGCATTCCAAAACCCGCTGCCCAGCACCACGGATGGATTCACTATGGCCACCGGCAGCCCTTCGGCGTGGCCGCGCCAAACCTCCTGTTCGGATAAATACTTGCTGATGGCATACTGGCTATTGCCCGGGCCAGGAACCCAACGGGCGTCTTCATCGAGGTTAGGACGCGTCTTCAGGCGGCCAAGGGACGCAATACTGCTCACATGCACTAACTTCCGGACGCCAAAATCCAGGCTCATATTGACGATATTGGCGGTGCCTTCCACGTTGATTTGCATCATGCGCCGCACATCCCGCGGATGAAACGACACCATGGCCGCACAATGGCACACCTGGGTAATGCCGGCAAATGCTTCTTCCAGGGCTACCAGGTCCGTCACATCGGCTTCCAGCCATTCCACCTGGCCGGCGACATCCCGAACCAGGTCCATAGGGCTTCCGGAACGCCGGATAGCGCGAACGGCATACCCTTTTTGAAGCAGGAGGCGCAAGAAATAAGCGCCGATAAAGCCGGTGGCGCCGGTAAGCAGAATCTTTGTTTCGCTCATTGTTTTTTCAGCGTAAGGGAGTATTGCGCCACGGCTTTGATTTCCGCCGGAGTGAGTATGCCTTCAAAAGGCGTCATCAGGTTTTTCCCTTTGGAAATCTGTGCGATACGCCCATCCAGCGGTAAAGTGGATTGGGCGAGGTCTTTGGCGCCGCTGAGTCCCAGGGAGCCATCCGCGCCATGGCAGGTAACACAATACTGCCGGAATACAGCCGCGCCATCCGGGGCGGCAGCCAGACCAGGGCTCCTGTCGCCTGCCGTGCAGCCTGCCGCTGCCCACAACAGCCCTGCCGTAAAGCAAAAAAGTAATCGTTCGCGCATATGCCCGGTTATCCTGGCCCGGAAATTGGAGTGCAAATGTCGGAGAATCCGGCGAAATGCCTGGGCCTGGCGTATTATTTCGAATAGTTAAAATCTAAACGGCAGTTTCAGGCGCGTATTCGTCTAGTTTGGTTGTACGAACAAATATTCGTGTTGAAAATACTTTCTTCCTGCCGTATCTTTGACCAATCTAATATGTTCCGGCTTCAAATTGCCGGACTTGCTTCGTCGATTTAAAAATAGTGTTTGTTCATAGTGTTTGTTTTTTGTTTTTCCCTGTCAAGTAGAAATATTTGACAGGGTTTTTTATGCCGCTGGAGCCGGGCATTTGCCAGATTAAAAAAAAATTTGATGGAATGGGGAAATTTTTCGGATTTGGCACACGTTTGGATGGTCTTATTGTAGCTTCATACAATAGAAACGGTTTAGTGAAAAAGCCCGGGGCAAATGTGCCGCCGGGCTTCTTCTTTTTATCCGCAATCGTTTTCGAGATCCGCTTACCGGAGCAGGGTAAGACCTCCCGCCTTCACCTGCTCGACACCGTCGCAGCGGTACCGCAAACGGTACAGGTACACGCCGGTATTCAGCGGCTTCCCCTGAAAGGCGCCATCCCAAGTGTCGAACACCGTAGCCGCATGGAACACCTGCCCGCCCCAGCGGTCGAACACTTCAAAAGAGATAAATTCATCCACAGAATACGGATTGCTGATGCCAAACACATCGTTGCGGCCAGTGCTGACGCCGGGTGTAAAGGCGTTGGGGATAAATATCTTGTTGCAGTCCAGGGTGTCCGGATCAATGACCTTGATGAGGATCGTGTCGGTGGCCGTACAACCCGGGTATGAAAAACTGACCTTGTAGGTGGTGGTCAGCGTCGGGGTAATCACGGGTTCGGCAACCATATCGTCGGAAACGCCTGTGGGCGGCGACCAAAAAAAATCGCTGGTACAGGACGACTGGGTGCTCATTTGCAGCGAATTGCCCAGGTAAACAACGGTATCGCCGGTCAGGATACGGTCGGGGCGCAAATAGAGGGCGTCGATGTCATCCTGGCTTAGGGCCTTACTGTAAATGCGGATTTCGTCGATTTCGCCTTTGTAGGCGCGGTCGAGGGCGCAAATCGGTTCTCCGGCTTTAAAAACGGAGTTGGACGTGAGGTCGATGCGGGCTGCCGAAGTTTTGCTCTCCCGCAATTGTCCGTTCACATAGATGGAATAAACCGTGTTGTTGCGCACCAGGGTAATATACTGCCAGCACGACGCCTGGTCGAGGTCGGCGGTAACGAGGGCGAGCAGGGTATCATTTTGACTGATTCCGGAACTAATTTTTTTGCTTTTGGGGTTAAACCGCACCCAAAATGCGCGACTGGTCGTGCAATTTTCCTGTTTTGAAAACAAGACCTGGGAGCCGCCGAAAGACGCGGGTACCGGCGCGGGTTTGAAGTAAAAACTGATCGAAAAGTCGCTGTTGGTGAATACGTCGCTCAGTGGGCCCACAAAAAAAATCGCGTCGTCGTCGCCGTCGAAATAAATGGCCGAATCCCGCACCCCGCATACGCAGGTTGCGCCGCCGATGAGGGCGCCGCTGGAGCCATTGCCGCTTTCATCGGTGCCTTTGCATTCGCTGAACGTAAAACTGGCCACCAGCTTTTCTGTGATGTTTTGAGCAGTCAGGGCGGCGCTGAAGCCGCACAGGATCAGAAGAGAAAAAATGCGCATCCGTATTCCGATTTAGTTGGACAAATAAACGCCTGCAAAGGGAGGAAAGTATGGTTTAGAGTTTAAAATGCACCAGATCGGCAAATTGTTTGATCCGGATATGGATCATTTCCGGCGTTACTTCCTGCAGCCGTTCCACGCTGAATTTTTCCACACAAAACGAGGCCATTGCCGAGCCGTACACCACCGCGCGCCGCATATTCGGCATCGAGATGTCGCCGGTGCTGGCCAGCCAGCCCATGAAACCGCCGGCAAACGTGTCGCCGGCGCCAGTGGGGTCCACCACGTCCGCCAGGGGTAAAGCGGGGGCAAAAAACACTTCCTCGCCCTGGAAGAGCAAGGCGCCGTGTTCACCTTTTTTGATAATCAAAAACCTCGGCCCCATCTGATGAATCACCCGGGCGGCTTTTACCAGGGAATATTCACCCGACAATTGCCGGGCCTCCTCATCGTTGATGGTCAGAACGTCCACCATTTTCAGCACCTGAAGCAGGTCCGACATGGCGGTGTTCATCCAGAAGTTCATGGTGTCCATTGCAATGAGCTTGGGCCGGCGCTCCAATTGTTCCAGCACGCGCATCTGCACCATCGGCGTGAGGTTGCCCAGCATCAAAAATTCGGGTTCGCGATAGGCTGGCGGCAAAACGGGATCGAAATCGGCCAACACATTGAGCTGGGTATCCAGCGTGTCGCGCGTATTCAGGTCGCGGTAGTATTTGCCGGCCCAAAAAAACGACTTTTCGCCGGGCCGCCGCTGCAGGCCGTCGAGGTCCACGCCACGGTTTTTCAGCAACTCGAGCGTTTCCTCCGGAAAATCGCCTCCAACAACCGATACGATCCGCACCGGTTGTACAAAACAGGAGGCTGCCAGCGCAATATACGTACAGGCGCCGCCAATCACTTTTTCCGCACGCCCAAAAGGCGTTTCGATATCATCAAAGGCAACAGTGCCGACAGCAACTAAACTCATGCAGTTTTCTTTTTTAATGGAGCGCCTTCCCGGCGCAAGCGCGCAAAGATGCGGCTTTCCGGTAACACAACAAAAAAGGCCACCGCGTTTAGCAGTGACCCTTTTGCGCCTCATCAAGGACTTGAACCTTGGACCTACGGATTAACAGTCCGCCGCTCTAACCAACTGAGCTAATGAGGCTTCTTTAAAAAGCGGGGCAAAGGTATAGCGCGTTTCAGGCAAAAACAACAGATGCTGTTAAAAAATTTCAGGTAGCAGCAGGTTTCAAACCGTCGCTTACTGACAGGCCTTTTAGAAGGCGCCGTTATATTTGCACATACCTTTCTGTCCAACACACCTGCCAACATATGAAACCATACCTGACCTGCGCCCCGGAAGTGGCGGCGGCCCTGGCCGAGCGGCGGCCCGTAGTTGCCCTGGAAAGCACGATCATCGCACATGGCATGCCCTATCCCAAAAATGTGGAGACGGCACTTTGCGTCGAACAAATCGTGCGCGCTTCGGGCGCCGTTCCGGCCACCTGCGCCATCCTCGGCGGCCAGCTGAAGGCCGGGCTCAGCGCAGCTGAAATCGAGGATTTGGGCAAAACCGGCCCGGCAGTACCGAAAGCCAGCCGCCGGGATTTGCCCTATTTGCTGAGTGAGGGCCGAAGTGGCGCCACCACCGTCGCTTCCACCATGATCATTGCCGCTCTTGCCGGCATCCGCTTGTTCGCCACGGGCGGCATCGGCGGCGTGCACCGGGGCGCCCCGGCCACGATGGATATTTCGGCCGATTTGCAGGAACTGGCCCAAACGCCGGTAGCCGTCGTGTGCGCCGGCGCCAAAAGCATCCTCGACCTGGGCCTTACCCTGGAATACCTCGAAACCTTTGGCGTTCCGGTACTCGGCTACCAAACCGACGAGTTCCCCGCTTTTTATACGCAAAAAAGCGGCTTTGCGCTAGATTACCGCCTCGACAGCCCTGAAGCGGTAGCCCGGCTGCTCCGGATCAAATGGGCATTGGGCCTGCGCGGAGGCGCCGTGGTCGCCAATCCCATACCGGTCGAACGCCAACTGGATCCCGGGCTGATGGAAAGCGCCATTGCCAGCGCCCTGGCCGATGCGAAAAAAAAACGCATCGCCGGCAAAGCCATCACCCCTTTTCTGCTGGCGCGTATCGAACAAATTACGGGTGGGAAAAGCCTGGAGGCCAATATCGAACTGGTCTGCAACAACGCCCGGCTGGCGGCAGGCATCGCCCAATGCCTGGCGGCGCAATAAAAAAAAGCCCCCCCGGCGACATTTCGCGGAGAGGCCATCCCAAAAACCAATTGTTAAAGACATCTATCTTGAACGGCAGCAAAACCACTCACTGGTTCTGCTCGTACAGGTCGGTTTTTTCCAGCGGGACGCGCGACTTCCTGCGCTCGAAGGCATAGGCTACGCTAAATTCATGCGAACCGCTGTTGTATTGCTGGAAAGGCCCAAACGACACATCGTAGGTATAAAACAGATTGAATTGTTTGTAATGGGTACCCAGCAGGAAGGCCATAGAGCCGCCGGTGTTGGGGCGGTAGGTCAATCCGGCAATAAGTTTGTCCTCCAGGAAACGGCCTTGCAGGTTCAGGTCAAACTGAAAGGGCACGTCGCGCACATTGCGGATGGCAATGGAGGGCACGAGTTTGAAATTCTGGCTCGGCACATCCACGATAGCGCCCAGCTGAAAAATGTAATACTGAATGCCCGAACCGCTTTCGGTACGCGGGTCATCCAACGGAATTTCATCGAGGCGGGCGCGAATAGCCGTGGGTAACACCAGACTGGCAAACACGCGCTCGTCGAACAACAAGTGGGCGCCAAAAGACGAGGTGAACAAGCGTTGCCCATCGACAGAGCCTTCCAGCACGCCATCATTGGGGTCCACAATAGGATTGTTCAGCACGTCGCCGGAAACACGGCGCCGCAAAAACTCGGTGGTCAGGCCCAATCCAATGCGCGCGCGCTGCACCTGAAAGCGAAACGAATAACTGCCTTGCAAGCGGGTGACGTTTTGCGCGCCGATCTTTTCCGAAAGGATGCTGCCGCCCAGGCCAAGTTTGTCGCCAATTGGGCCGTTGTACATAAAAGTATAGGTTGTCGGGGAGCCGGGGAAACCCGTCCAGCTACTGCGGGCATTGGCGAGAAAAATATAGCTGTTGTCAAAACCCGTAACGCCGGGATTGATCAGGTGGGGAAACACCTGGTAGTGGGAGTACAGGGCTTGTTCCTGCGCCATGGCGGCGAAAACGAACAGCCCGAATATGAGGGTAGAGAACGTCTTTTTCATGGTAATCGATGCGATGGGAGTGATTTGAAAAAATGAGCCGGATTACAGGGTTTAATGAACTAATATTTTTAATGTTTAAGATATTGCAATTAGTTTATACAGAACATTTACCGCAGCAAATTGATATACCCTTTGAGTTCCTGGTCATTGCCGTTGTCGTCCACGAACTTGAGCACGAAAAAGTACACGCCGTCGGGCAACAGTTGGCCGCTGGCGGTAAGCCCTTCCCAACGGTGGTCGCCATTGTTGTAGCCGGTGGTTTGATAGACCAGTTGTCCCCAGCGGTTATACACCTCGAAGGTGTTTTCCGGATAACTTTCAATACAGGTGATCAACGTGTAGTCGTTATTGCCATCGGCCTGGCCGGGCGTGATCACGGGACGTACCTGCATGCATCCGTCAGCCGGATAGGGCACCAGGAAACTGCCAACTGCCGTACACCTGTTGGCGTCTTCCACCACATAGCTGATGACCGTACCCGCGCACAAATTTTCTGCGCGGGGGCCTTCGCCACTCTGTCCGTTGTTGGTGGACCAGGTATAGGCGATCGTGCCGACGCCGGCAGGCGCCGAGGCAATAACTTCGCCGTCGCAGGACGCAAAGCTAAAAGGCGCCACACTGGCAAATTCGACTTCCAGTGGCTCCGGTTCGTCGATGGTAAAAACATACACGGCAGACACCTGGTTTTTATCCGTGATGGTCACCGCATAATCGCCGCCGCAAAGTTGGCTGGCCTGTGAAACGCCTCCAACCGGAACATTGAGATCCAACTGACCGCTGGGCCATTTGATCGTATAGGGTGCGATGCCGCCGACGGCAGATACGTTGGCGCGACCATCGCAGCTTTCATAGCAGCTCACGGCGTAACCATTGAAATTACTGGTAATCGTATAACTGCCCACAATAGACGGCGGGTAGGTGAGGGAGTCCGACCAAACGGCCGTGCAACCCAGTTGGTCCGTCACCGTAACGGAATATACACCGCCGCAAAGCGCCGTGTTGGTAGCGCCCGAATTGCCGTTACTCCACAGCACACTGGCATTGCCGGAGCTGCCGGCATATACCACGGTTGCCTTGCCGTCGCAAACCGTAGCGCCACTCACCTGGAAGCCATTGTAATCCGATTGTTCGTTTACGTTGGTCACCGCGAGTTGCGATTGCGAGCCGACCACAATGGCCGGGCACTGGCGCTGGTTATTGCTCTCATCCATAACGGTCAGGGTATAGGTACCGGGCAGAATACCGGAAATATTCTTGGTAGATGCCGTAAAACCATTCGGGCCGGCCCACTGATACGTGTATGTCGGGCCGTCGCCACCCTGCACATTGATGCTGATGGCGCCGTTGTCCGTATTGAGGCAATCGGACTGGGTCACCTGGGGCGGCAGGCAGGAGAACGGCTGATAGGTACGCACCAATTTATACACGTTTACACTGGTGCAACCAGACGTGAGGTTGGTGACCGTCACCACATACGTGCCGGAATCCAGGCTGGAAATAACATTTGTCGTCGCGCCGGTATTCCACAGGAATTGCAGGTTGGCGTTTGCCGGGATTGGATTCAGCGCAATGGAGCCGTTTTTAAAGTCGTCAAACGGGTTGGTGCGCGAATCGCCCACCAGGGCTTGCTGCAATTGCGGCACCGTCAGCGGCGGGAAGGTATACGCGTTCCCCGCGGCATCGGAGATTGTGGGTTGATAAACACCCGACTGCAGGTTGCAAATCAGGAAGGTATCGGCATCCGGCACATACGAATTTCCACCCAGGCTGATGAGAATCGGGCCAACGGCGCCGGCGGGAATATTAAAGGTCATACACCCGTCGTCATTACAGGAAGATTTGATCGGGCTGACCGTAGTGAGCAGCAGAATGTTGGTGCTTTTTACTTCTGCCTGGGTGACCAGGGTACAATCGTTGGCGTCGGTGATAGTCAGGTGATAAATGCCGAAATTCAGGTTGGTGAGGTCTTGATTGGTGGAAGCAAAGCCGTTCGGACCGCTCCATTTATAGGTAAATGGCGGGGTGCCGCCGGTCACCTGGCTGATCGTAATAGAACCCAGCACCAGGCCGTCTTGCGGGATGATGGTGGAATCGGCGATGGCGATGGGCGCCGGCTCGTTCAGGGTGATAGGGTTAAATCCCGTGGTACAGCCCTTGGCATCCGTCAAGGTAGGCGTGTAAGCGCCGCCGGAAAGGCCGCTGATCTGCAGCGCCGTTTGGCCACCGCTCCAGGACACAGTAAAAGGAGCGCCATTGCCGCCGCTGGGCGCAAGGGTAATCGAACCATTGGCTTCGCCGGCGCATTCGACATGCTCGACGGTTTGGTTCAGCGCAATGGCTTCGGTTGGGCCGCCGACGATGATGGCGTTGCCCATGGTGATGGTACAACCGTTGTTGTCGGTCACAACCGGGAAGTAGTTGCCCGGTACGAGGCTGTTGGTATTCAAACCGGTCGCGATCGTCTGGCCGGTCGGGCTGTTGAGGCGCCACGAAACCACCCAGGGTTGGGTTCCACCCGACACGGTCACGGAAGCCTGCCCGTTGTTGGCGCCAAAGCAGGTGGCTGCTACCGGTGTGCCACTGGGCGCTACCGACAAGGCGGCCGATGGGCCGTTTACTGTAAATTGGAACGATTTGGTGCAGCTGTTGTTATCGGTGATCGTCACCGTGTAGGGCCCGGAAGCCAGGGCGGTGATATTTTTTGTTGCGGCCGCATACCCGTTGGGGCCGGACCAGGAATAGCTGAATGGCGCTGTGCCGCCGCTGGGTGTAGGCAAGGCGATCGCACCGTTGGTAAGCCCGAAGCAGGTGACCGGGCTTACCGTCACGAGGCTGGCCGCCACTGCAATGACGCCGGGCTGGCCTACCTGAATCGGGGGTGCAGAAACGAAGGTGCAGCCTTTGGAGTCGGTAATCGTAACGGTGTAGTTTCCGGCCGCCAGATTGTTGATGGTGGTGCTGGTGGTCGTATTGGTATACCCGTTCGGGCCGGCCCAGGAAAACGAATAGGGCGCGGTGCCACCGGATGTTTGCAAGGCAATGGAGCCGTTTTGGCCGCCATTACAGGTCGCACCGGTTGGCGTCGCCTGTGGTATGGACAAGGGCGCCGGCGCCGTGACGGTGTCTTTTGCCGTGGTCGTCAAACCGCCGGATACCGTAACGGTTACGGTGTAAATACCGGCCACCAGGCCCGTCGGGTTTTGTGCCGTGGAAGAATAGCCGCCCGGGCCCGACCATACGAAGGTCGGGTTGGTGCCGCTCATCAGGGTAGTTGAAATAGAGCCGTTTGCGGCGCCGCTGCACGACACGGGCAAGGCGTTCAATTGCACTACCGGCGGTTGAAACGCCGTAATATTCACCAACCCATTGTTCAGGGCCGGCGTCACCTCGCCGCCCGGCTCCTTGACCACTTCGATGGCAAAGCCCGGCAGGCTGCTAAACGTGACGGTGGAGGCCATACCGCCGGCTCCTACTGCCGTGAAGCAGATCTTGAAAATGACGGTGTTGTCCGGGAGGTCCACGCCGAGGGCGTTGGGATCAAACCAGGTAAATTTGATTTCGCCAGGGATATTGGGATTGAAATTGGCGTTGCTCAGTCCAAGCGGGTTTGCGCCGAACATAAACGATTGAAACTGCAGTTTCGTGGCATCGTATTTAAAGCCCAATTGGGTCGAAATAATATCGGTGAAATTTTTCACGGTTATTTCCACGCAACCGACCTGGCCGGTGGGCACACTGATGGTATCGGCGCTAAAGGTCACAGCATCCGGCGGTGGAGGCGACGTCACGATAAACAGCGTGTCCGACACGCCGGAGTCGTTTTTCCAAATATTGACGCTGCTGGTATTGATCACTTCGGCGCCGCCGCCGCTGGGCGGAAACCCGGTTCCATCAATTGTAACCATGGTCTGACTGCCTGCCGCGCCTACCGCTTTGAAGCAAACCTCGTAAATAGCCGTCCCGTTGGCCCGCGTGACTCCGGTCAGGTTTTGGTCGAACCAGCTCATCAGCAGGGTATTGGATCCGGCCGGATAGAGGTTGAAGTTGGAAGCGCTCAAATCCGGCAGGTTGTATGCCTTCGTGCTTTGGTACTGCAGCACCGATTGGTCCCAGTGCATGGCGTATGCCGCCGACACGACATTGGTAAAATCGTTTACCGTCACAGGCATACAGGCCGTCTGGCCTTGCGGTATCTGGATCGTGTTGGCCAGAATATGGAAGCCTGCGAGGGGGCCGGGGCCGCCCGAGCCGCCCGTTACGTTCGAGCCGCCGGAGCCAAACGCCACCTGAATGACGTTGTTGTTGCGCGTTACTTCGATACCGGGCGATACGTTCGCCAGGTTCACCGTAGTCGAGCCGTTGGCCAGCACCGTAAAGTTAACGGTGAAAATAGTGCTGTTAGCCGCCGTGGTGTATCCGTTGGGATACTGCGACAGATCCGGATACCACGACACGGTCACTTTTCCCGCGGAAGCGTTGTAATTGGCCGCCGTGAACCCCGGCAACGTGGCGTTGTTGATCGAAGTGAATTGCAACACCGCACTGTTGTACGTGATTGGGAATTGGAGTGACGTGATGTTGGTAAAATCCGTCACCTTCAACTGGAGTGACACGGTGCTGCCGAGTGTGGCATTGACCGTTGCAGGCGAAAAAGTGGTCGTCAGGGGTTGGCCCGACGCCTGAAAAGCGAAGCAAAACAAGCCTGCCGTGAAGAGGTACGTAAGAATCGGTCTCATCTTTAACGCGGAAAAGGGATGATGATAAAATAAGATTTTCTCAAAGTTTAACCAAAGGGCGCACGCAGGAATTGGCCGGCGTGCGCAGTATTAAATAATAGATGCCATTTTCTTTTAATTGGTCGGAGGCAATTTCCATGCCATGTTGCCCTGCGGAAAACGCTTTCCGTTTTGTCCAAACAGGATGCCCGGCAGCGTCTGTAAGGATCATTTGAACATCGGCGGCAGAATCCAGATCGAAAACGGCTGTCGTGAAAACGGAAAAAGGATTGGGCGAAATCGCTACCGGAAGGGTATTCTGGCCTTCCAGCCAGTCGGTGCTCAGCGTAAATCCAACCGCAACGTAGCCATTCGCCAACATACAACCGCTCATACCCAGGGGAGGCTGGCCCACCTGCACCACTTCGAAAACAGTGGGCGGGCTTTCCGTAAAAACCAGGGAAGAGCCCTGATTGATCTGACCGACCACACTGAACTTCAGCAAAAATATGGCGGTACCGTCGGGCACGCTCAAGCCCGAGCTGACCGAAGGGGCTTCCCAGGCAAAACGCAGGGTACCGCTGTGAGCATCGCCCAAACCGAAGTCTTCGGCCGACATATTGGCCAGGTTATAATTGAGTACCGTAAGAAAGGAAAGCACTTGCGTATCCCACTGGATAACAAATTGAGTGCCGACAATGCTATCAAAATTGGAAACCGAAACCGGCATCGTAATGACGGTGCCGGCGCTCACGTTATTGAGGACTGGCAGGGAAAAGCCAACCGGCTGTGCGGTAAGGTTGAAAAAACACGGGAGCCAAAGGCCTACCAACAGTAGTAACCGTTGAGTCATGGGAATAACAATTGGTTAAGGATTAGAACGGATGTCAATTGGAAAAAACCGGATGCGGATTAAAATGCTGTCTGTTTTACAACGAAAACAAAAGGATTAAAAGCACCAAATCAAAAAGCGGGCCAAAGTTCGGCAGATTAAAAGTGTGAAAAAAATATTTTTACAAATAATGGTTCTGCCGGGCTGAATTCCGGGTTTTCCCTAATTCCATAAAAAAAAGCGGGTAGCGCCTGAGAGGCACTACCCGCCGGTATGTTCGGGAAGCGATGGCGCGCAGATTAGTCCACTACAATCATCTTCCGGGTTGCGCTGTTGGTCGGCGTATCGAGTTGGTAGAACAAGACGCCGGCAGCAAGTTCGGCACGGTTGAGCGTGACCGAGTTGAGTCCTTTGGCATAAGCGCCATGGATCACTTTCACGATGCGGCCTTCTGCATTGCTGATGGTCAGGGTAACCTGGGCAGCTTCGGGCAGGTTGAACGCGATGCTGGTGGTATTTTGCACCGGGTTAGGCGTATTCTGCATCAGTTCAAAACCCGCGCCGGCCACGACGGCGCCGTTTGCGCCATTGAAGCGGAGCGCCACATCAAAGTTGTCGCCGTCTTGATTGTAGGCTTCGGCTTTGGTAATCCGGCTGCCGACGCCGAGCATTTGGCTCAGCTGGCCGTTTTGCAGCGCGCGGAATTTGACAGCGAAGGCGGCGGCGCCTTCCACGGAAGCGGTCAGCGCTTTTTCGCCGGCAAACACAGCAAAGTTGTCGGTCGTCATGCGTTCGCCGGGTACCAGTTCAACCACTTCCAGGCCGCTGTAGTTCATCGTGAACTGGAAGGCGGCCATCTTGTCGGCTGCGGTAAAATCAACCAGAACGTCTTCGCCGGCTTTTACGGCGCGGTCCGTGAGGTCGAAATACATTGTGCCGGCCGAACGGTCGCTGCCGGAGTTGAGGTTGGCGGCAGCATTGCCGTTCACGTCGCCCACTTTAATTGCCACGAAATCGTCGGTCAGCTGGCTGGCTTGTACGTTCGCCACCGATTTTGTTTCCGGGAAAATTTCCTGGAACGGGTTGCTCGTATTCGGGAACGCGTAGGTTTTGTCGACGAAACGCCAGCTGCTGTTGCCCGGCAACTGGGTGTAGATGCCCAGGATGAGTTTGCGCAGTTCAACGATGTCGTAGGTCGTGATCGAGCTTCGACTTGTTGGCGTCGGCCGCGATCATTTTGTACGGCGTGCTGAGCGGTTCGAGGCCCAGGATGTGCTTGTTGATGAGCACCAGGTCGAAGGTGCTGACGCCGTTGAGCGGGTCGTTGTCCTTCGTGGGCGTTACGGTGTAGTTGGAAGCCAGCGGCAAGGCATTGCTGAATACATACAGGCCGCTGTTGTCCGATTGTTCGAACATGGTATAGGGCGGCAGGCCGTTCGGCGGCGTTCCGGCCATTTCGACGCTACCGTCCAGCAAGCCCTGGTCACCTTCCGTTTTCAGCGCGCCGGCCACGGTGGCATTCGAGCCGGCAGGGCCACAGGCGCCCATATTGTCTTGCACGATCACGTAAGTTTCGCAGAAGTCGGCATTGAGGGCCAGATCGATCGACCAGAGTTCAACCAGTTGGGTGCCGAGCTCGTCGCAGGTAAAGGTCACGCTGGTTTGCGGCGTGCCGTCGGGGTTGAGCGGGAAACCCGTGCCTGTGCCCGATTTGCGGATACCGATTTTCAGCAGGTTCGACGGCGTGCAGTTGTCTTCGGTGTATTGCAGGAAGTCGGAAGCCCACAGCGTGATCATTTTGGTCGGCATGATATTCACGCTCAGGCCGTTGATGCACACCACCGTCGGTTTCTTGCAGTCTTTTACTACAAAAGTATATTCGCAGATCGTCTCGTTGCCGCAGCCGTCTTCCACAATCCACTTGATTTTATGCGTGCCGTAGGGCAGTTCCGGAACGACGTAGGTGTTTGGCGATTGTTGGGTATTCCACCGCACGCCGGCAACTTTTTTCGAGCCGTTTACCGTCGTTTGCAGCGCAAAGCCATACTTCTGGTTGGGTAATACGGGGCGCTCGTCAAACTGGCGCGGGGTACCGCCCTGGAAGTTCGGGTTGGCAGCATTATCAAAATATACCGTGTTGTAGCCCGGCAAATTGGTGCTGCTGACCACGGTTTCCATGGTGCCGTCGCCGTCCAGGTCGAGGAACAACAGGTAACGAACGTTGATATTGGAGCCCGAGCACAGGTCGGTAGCCGTGATGGTGAGGTCGGTCGGACCTTCGCACAAGTTGTGGCTGTTGATGGAATTGTCGTACCAGTACGATTCGTTCCACAAGTTGCCATCGTTGGGCGTCAGGTCGCAAAATTGTACTGGGCTGACCGGGCAATTTTCCACGATCGGGTCCTGCGTGTCGATCACCTTGATGATCTGCTTGTATTTATAGCAGTTGGCATTGGCACTCCAGAAGATCGAGTAGTTCGTTGCCGAGGGGTCCGTCGGGTTGATTTTCACCACGGTCGGGTTCCAGGGCGCCGGCGTGCCGGCAGCCGATACGGTTGGGCCGGGCAGGTTCGTCGGGTGATTGGTCGTAGCATTCGGGTTGGGGTTCGGCACCTCGATGCAGCCGGTGTTGGGGTCGTAGGTGCACCAGTTGATGATCGTCCAGGTGCGCTCGATTTTGAAGCAAGCATCCGGTACAACGGTGTATACCAGGTCTTCATAGGATACGCCCAACAGTTCGCAATCTTCACCGAAGAACGTCGGTTCGCCGTAGTTGCCGGTGCCGTCGCAGGTCGATACGATAACGTCGTTCGGGAACTTCACAAAATAATTCTGGTTGTAGTTCACCACCACGCGCTGTGTGCACTGGCTGCTGAGGCCGCCGCAGTCGAACGCGCGGAACGTACGCGTGATCGTGCCTTTGTTGCACAGGGTATCGAACTGCGAGTAGTTAACGGTGGTGGTGATGGTATCCACGCAGCAGTTGTCGGTAGCCGTTGCGAAACCGTAAGCCCACAGGCTCGGGTCGAAATTTTCGCAGGAAACCGTCGTGTGTGCGGGCGCCTGGCAGGCCGGTTTGATTTTGTCGTCGACAAAAACCTGAACCATGCAGTCGTTGGAATTTTCTTCTTCATAATCCAGCGCCACTTCACCGGGTGCAACCGGCACATCGTACACGCGGAAGACCACGGTGATGGTATCGTTTACGTCGGTACAGCAGAATTTAACCTGGTCGTAGAACCGGTTGCTGGGTTGGCAGCCGTTGGCATCCATCCGGCGGACTTTGAAGGCTACCGGCGAGCAATTATCATAGGAGCCGTCGTCGAATGTGGAGGCATTTACCAAAATTTGACCGTTAACGCCCAGCGACACTTGTGTAAATTCGTCGCAAACCGCCGCTGGCGGCGTATCGTCTTCTACCGTAACATCAAACTGGCAGGTGGTGGAGTTTCCGCAATCGTCTACAACAATGTACGTCACGGTAGTCGCCCCTAATGGCAGGTTGTTGGCCGTGCCCAGCACGCCCAGCGTATCCGGGTTCCAGAGGTTGTTGCCCGAGAAGGTTGTCAGGGTACCGTTCAGGGTTTGGCCCACGCCATTGATAGAATATTGGGCGGTAATCGACGCAATCCGGGAGCAGGCGTCAGAAATGATCACATCCGGCAAATCCAGGTCGCGTTGGCAGTCAAATGGATTGGTACCCACGGTCAAATCATCCGGGCAAGCCACAGACGGGCCTTCACCGTCGAGTACTTTGATCAGCTGAATATAGTAGAGCGGATTGGTGCTCGGCGGGTTTGGCGTAGTGGGCAGGCACCAGTCGTACACCGTCCAGGTACGCAGGATTTTGTACGAACCGTCGCAGATCGGCAGGATCTGGTCGGAGTACACGACGTTCATTTCGCAGTACGTGTTTTGGGGATACAGCGGAAACTCGATATCGAAATCCAGAATATACGGAGCGCCGGTATAATCGGGGCTGGTATTCGGGTTTTCACAAGACACTGTGATATCCGCCGGGAAGCTGACGTCGCCCACGTGGCGGCGTTCGAAGTAGATGTACTGCGTGCAGCTGGCCTGGTTGCCGCTCTGATCCACGGCCGTCCAAACGCGTTTCACATACGCGCTGATGTCGTTATGGCCGTTGATGGAAGCCCCGCAAGCCAGGTCATACCACGTATCGCTGTAAGAAGTGGTGTAGTTACCACAGTTTTCATTCACGTCCGGGTAGGCTTCTGCGATGTCGAGCACGGTGCTCAGGTAACTGGGTGTGTAGGTGGTGATGGCACAGGAGAGGAAAACGTCGGTGCAAACCAGTTCCGGAGCAAGTTTGTCTTCCACGTGGATATACCCCCAGCAGGTGTTGGAGCTGTTCAGGTCGCGTACCCGGACCTGAATGGTTTGATTAATGTGTGCGCTGGTGACGATGGCCGGAACCCAGGCGCCGCTGATTTTCATCTCTACGACGAGGTTGCCGTTCGGGCAGCCGCCGCCTTCCAGGATCATGTCGGGTTCGAGTTCTACCGAGCAATCCTCGTCGAGTGAAATTTGCACCAGGTTGTTGCACACCAGGGTACACTGGGCCGAAGCGGCGTTATTGGCCGACAGGACAATAACAAAGGCCAGCAACAGGCTCCACACATTAGCGACAAATGTAAAGTTCGCTTTTGTCATGAGATTAAGATAAAGAGTTAAAATGAAGAAATAAAGTTAAAAGCAGGTTGAAGCGGGGAAAAAACGCTGCAAAGAAACGAAAATTCACACTTTCCCAGCCTGCATGCATCAGCTTCAGCCGGGCAAAGCCCTTTAAAGCAAAAACAGTGCCTCAAATTAAAAAAAACCTACCTGTATGCAGGTATTTTTAATCGGCAGCTGGCGTTTCCGTTTTGTCGAAGATGGTTTTCTACACCAGATTGTTTTCAAAGGCGATCTTTATCAGGCTGGCGGTGTTGTTCACACCAAGTTTCCGCATGATATTTTTCCGGTGCACGCTGACCGTTTGGTCGCTAATATAAAGTTTTTCTGCAATATCTTTATTGTTTAATACCTGCCCGATATAACGCATCACTTCAATTTCCCGGCGGGTCAGGCCGAATTTGCGGGCAAACCGGCCTTCGGGCAACGCGGAGTCGGAGCCAAGGCCCAGCAGATGGTCGGTCAGCGTAACGCCTTTACCCAGAAATGTTTTACCGGCCGTGATGTCATCCACGGCCCGAAGGAGCTCGTCGCGGGAGGTAGACTTGAGCAGCAGGCCGTCGCAGCCCGCGCGAAAGGCGGCTTTCACCAGGCGGGCATCATCGCTTTGAGTGAACAACAGGATGCGCAAATTCGGGTAGGACTTTTTCAGTGCAGGTAGCAGTTGCAAACCTTCGCTATCGGAAAGATTCATGTCCATGAGGAGCAGATCGATAGAGGCCCTGCTCAATAATTCTGCCATACCCGATGAACTTTGAATAACCCCTTTGATCTGAAACTGAAACCTCCCATTGGGGAAATTCAATACATTTCGCAGGCCTTCAACGAAAATCGGGTGACCGTCGGCGATCAAAACATTCAGAAATTTCATGGACGGATTAGTCATAATGCGTATCACTAAGGGAAGACGTGGGCAATTTCCGTACCAAATTCCGGCATGGGCATAGTTTTGCTCCACCCGTTTTCCAGAAACATTTGCTAATTTTGTGCCCGTTTAATCCCTTGTCTGATAGCCGACAAAACATCCTTTGAACGATGAAAAAATTTCTTACGCTAATCACTCTGCTCGCTTTGGTGGCGCCTACGGGCTGCGATAAATCGGGAGATACGCTGTTCGTACGCGCCCTCACGTATAAAGCCACCCAATACGAAGGCCGGCTCGCCCATCAGTGGATAGAGCTGGGAAATTCCATGATCCGGGAGAACCAGCTCTATGGCCCGCAGGCTGCGCGCATTTTCGGTTATATTGGCCTGACTGCCTGGGAATCGGTATGCCATGGCCTTGAAGAAGGACAAAGCCTGGCCGGCCAAATCAACGATTATCCGGTAGCGGCATCCTTTGATAACACCAAAGAATACGATTGGGGTATTGTGTTATGCTCGGCCATGCAGGCCGTTTTCCCCTTCCTGATCGATAATATCAACAATGCGCAACGCAGCCAGGTGGATGTATTGGCTGCCCTCCAGGAAAACGAATTGGTGCAGAACGGGTTGAGTGAACAGACCCGCCAGGATTCCAAAGACCTGGGCCGGCGCATCGGGCTGCGCATCGCCGACCGGGTCCGCAAAGACGGCCGTGAAATTATCCGGAATATCGTGCCGGTCATTCCCAGCCGCGACCAAATGCACCCCTGGTACTGGGATCCCGCCACCCTGGGCCAGCAGCCCGTCGAACCGATGTGGGGTACGTTGCGGACCTTTGTCATCGACAATGCCCAGGCCTGCGAACCCGCACCGCCTTTCCCCTACTCGGAAAATCAGGACAGCGATTTTTTCCGGGAAGCCCGGGAAGTGTACGATACCGAACGCTCGCCCGGCAACCAGGCCATAGCCTACCACTGGGAAAACGGCGTGGGCCGCACCAGCAGCGCTGCCGGCCATTGGGTGAATATTGCCCGCCAACTGCTCGAACGGGAAAACGAGAACCTGGCCGTATGTGCCAAAACCTATTGCCTCATCGGGTTCGCTGCTGCAGACGGGTTCAGCGCGTCCTGGTTTGTCAAGTACAAATATTTCATGCTCCGACCTATCACGTATATCCGCGAAAATATCAACCCCAACTGGACTCCCATAATCAATACGACGCCCTACCCGGATTACACCTCCGGATCTGCTATTTTGGGCGGGGCGGGGCCAGCCATCCTGATCACTGTCTTTGGCGATACCGGATTTGTAGATCGCACCCAATTGGGCAGCCCCTTGCTCACGCCTGACGGCGGACCGTTTATTTTACCGGAACGCACCTTTACCTCCCTTACCGAGGCGGGCGAAGAAGCCGTGCGCAGCCAAATTATAAGCGGCGTTCACTTCAGACGGGCCAGTGAAGAAGGGTTCCAATCGGGCCGCTGTATCGCAAATACGATTCTTACCCGTATTAATTTTGGGTTTTAAGAACGTTCCTGTTCATATTTGCCCCGCTGCTTCCCAGCCGCCGGCCTGCGACCGGCAGCTGGGAATTTTTGTCGTTTGCTGAAACATCTACACGCCAATGCCGCCACACCCGCAGTATCCCCGCCTTTTTACTCCCCTCGACCTGGGTTTCACCACACTCGCCAACCGGATTCTGATGGGATCAATGCATACCGGCCTGGAAGAAGACAAAGGCAGTTTGCAACGGCTGGCTACCTATTTTGCCGCCCGGGCACGCGGCGGAGCGGGCCTGCTGGTTACCGGCGGCATAGCCCCCAACCGGCAGGGCTGGCTGGCGCCATTTGGCGCCAAACTGACCACCGCAGCGGAAATGCGCAAGCACCGGGTGGTCGCTTCGGCTGTACGGGACGAAGGCGGAAAAATTTGCCTGCAAATCCTGCACGCCGGCCGCTATGGCGTGCATCCGTTGATCGTGGCGCCCAGCCCGGTTCGGGCGCATATGTCGCCATTCCGCCCCTGGGAAATGAAGCCGCGCCTGATCCGTGCCACTATTTACGACTTCGCCCGTACGGCAGCACTGGCCCGTGAAGCAGGCTATGACGGTGTCGAGATCATGGGAAGTGAAGGTTACCTGATCAACGAGTTTATAGCCCCCCGCACCAACAAACGCACCGACGAATGGGGCGGCGCCTTCGACAACCGTATCCGGTTTCCATTGGAGGTGCTGCGCGCCGTGCGCGAAAAAACCGGCCCCGACTTTATCGTGATCTTCCGCCTTTCTATGCTCGACCTGGTCGAAGACGGCAGTACCTGGGAAGAGGTTGTGGCGCTGGCAAAAGCCGTTGAACTGGCCGGCGCAACCATCATCAACACCGGCGTCGGCTGGCACGAAGCCCGCATACCCACCATCGCCACGATGGTCCCGCGCGGCGCTTACAGCTGGATCACCGAGCGGCTAAAGGGCACTGTACGCATACCCCTTATCGCCACCAACCGCATCAATACACCCGAAAAAGCGGAAGAAATTCTCGCTGAAGGCCATGCCGACATGGTATCGATGGCTCGCCCCCTGCTGGCCGACCCCGATTTTGCCCGAAAGGCGATGGAAGGGCGGGCCGACGAAATCAATACCTGCATTGCCTGCAACCAGGCCTGCCTGGACCATATTTTTGAACATAAGGAAGCCTCCTGCCTGGTAAACCCGAGGGCGACGGCGCCCCCCTCAGCCCCCCCAATGAGGGGGGAGGAGGGGGAAGCGACAAGATTCCGGGGAGGGCTGCCAGGTAACAACGCTTGGTCGGAAGCGGAAGAAAAGGGGATGGGCAACCCTTCCCGAAAAAGCGCCCTTCCCCCGTTCTCCCCCCTCCTGGGGAGGCCAGGGGGGGGCTCCGTAGCCGTCGTCGGCGCCGGCCTTGCCGGCCTCTCCTGTGCCACCGAACTGGCAGCCCTGGGGTATGACGTACACCTGTTCGAGGCTGCCGGCGCGATCGGAGGGCAGTTCAATATGGCCAAACGGATACCAGGTAAGGGCGAGTTTTCAGAAACCTTGCGTTATTTCGGAAAAATGATCGAAAAAACGGGGGTGCAATTGCAGCTCAACACCCGGGCAGACGCCAAACTACTCCTGGAAAAGGGATTCCGGGAAGTAGTATTGGCCACTGGTGTGTTGCCGCGCATGCCGGATATCGACGGGATCGAACACCCCAGCGTATTGTCGTACCTCGATCTGTTGCTCCACAACAAACCGGTTGGCAAACGGGTCGCAATCATCGGCGCGGGTGGCGTAGGCTTTGATGTGGCACTGTACCTGACCGAGCCGGATGCCCGGGCCCAAGCCACAACCGGCGCTGCAGCCGGCCCGGAACTGCCGGAAACAGTCCGGCTATATTTGCAGGAATGGGGCATCGACTATACGTACAGCCATCGCGGCGGACTGACTAACCCCATCCATGCCCCGGCGCCGCGCCAGGTGTGGCTGCTTCAACGCTCCAAAGGTAAAGTGGGGGAACGCCTGGGCAAAACTACCGGCTGGGCCCACCGCCTGACGCTTAAAAACCGCGGCGTACACCTGTGGAACGCGGTAGAATACCACTGCGTGGACGATGCCGGCCTGCATCTGACCGTCAAAGGTCAGCCCCAACTCCTGGAAGTCGACAACGTCGTTATTTGCGCCGGCCAGGAGCCCTATCGCCCCCTTCTGGCGCCCCTCGAACAAGCGGGCGTACGGGTAAACATAATCGGCGGCGCCAAGCTGGCTGCAGAGTTGGATGCCAAACGCGCCATTGAAGAAGGTATGCGGGTAGCGCTTGCTATTGCCGGCACGCCTCCGACGGCGGCGTAATCCGTTGATGCCCAAAATCGCTCGCAGCCGCCATAAATGTCCCTGCCTCGGTCTTCGTCACCTTTAATTCGCGCTCCGGATCGGATTCGTACAAAAGAGTGGCGCCCACGCAAACCGGCAACAAACCGGCGCCGATATGGGCCGTGCGGATCGCAATGGCTGTATTTATACCTCGCCGTTGAATAAAAACCCGGATCGGGAACGGTGGTCAGGGTTTTCGCCAGACGTCGAGAAACTTTTGGATCGCGGATTTGTGATCGCGGAACACTTTGGCGCCTCGTGTAGCCGTCACGATACTACAGGGCACTTCTTTAGATACTTCCCGTTGGGAAAACCCCCGGTCGAGCGCATCGAAAATTTTCCAACGCTCGGTAATCATGGCGCGTTCGTGCTCTGTAAAGGTCAGATGGAGCAGTTCATCGAACTCCTCCTCAGAGCGAATGGATTGGAACAAATGGTAAAGCATGGGTGGCCAGTTGATTAGAGATAAACAGATGTCCTTCCAAAGGTCGATAAATCTGATCATTTATCCCAAAAAACGCATCCGGGATAAATCCGGTTACAGATTTTTCACAGAATTTTCGGTTTATCTTTGGAAGATGAAAATTCTGCTGGTGGAAGATGAATTGGCCTTGTTGGAAACCATCGAGCACTGCCTGACACGCGACGGCTACCGCTGCGAGTCAGCGGTTTCGTTACAGGCTGCCGAAGAAAAAGTAAATTGCTACACGTATGATGTTGTTATATTGGACATTGGCCTGCCCGATGGCAATGGTTTAAATCTCCTGTTTACGCTCAAAAAAAATTGCCCGGAGACGGGCGTATTGATCCTGTCGGCGAAAAATGCCCTGGAAGACAAAATTACCGGCCTGGAACGGGGCGCCGATGATTATCTGACCAAACCGTTCCATCAGGCCGAATTGAATGCGCGCATCAAAGGTTTTCCCGGAATAATCACAGAATTGGCCGGTATATTTGTGCAGCAATTGAATTCTAACCGTAAATCAATCCATATCATAATGAAATATCTTTTCGCTTATTTACTCGCTTTATTTGCGTGTTCCGCTTTTGCCCAGACACCGGCCGCCGTTTTGGCTGCTTTTCAACAAAAATACCCCGCTGCGCAAGCCGTGGAATGGGAAACGGAAGACGAAGGCGTCTTTGAAGCCGATTTTAAACTGGATAATAAAAAAATGTCGGCTGCATTTGATGCCAAAGGCACTTGGCTGGAAACCGAAATGGCCATCAAAAAAAGCGCCTTGCCGGAAGCTGTGCGCGCTGCTATTGCCAAGGAGTTTCCCGGCTACGAAATAGACGAGGCCGAGCAGGTGGAAACGCCTGGAGGGATGCAGTATGAAGTTGTCCTGGAAAACGAAGACGGAGATACGGAAATTGAAGTGGAAGCCCTGTTCTCGAGCGATGGGAAGCTGCTCAAACAGGAAAAAGAGGAAAAAGACGATCATTGATCAATCGGTTCAGGTCGCCGGTAATCCTGCCAGCGCATCCCCGGAATAATTGATACAAGCACCGGGTTCGGTCAGGGAAAACCTGATTTTTACACAGTTGATTTTTATTACCTCGCTTGGCGTAGCCGGGCAGGAGCTACCGGCAGGAGTATTATTTCAACGAAGCGGAAGATGAAGCCGAAGTACTGGAAACGCACATGCAGGTCACTATTCCATTCGGCACGTTCGATAATTGCCTGAAAACGCGGGAATGGACGGAGTTCGGCCCCCGACGTGAACGAACACAAGTTTTATGCCCCGGGCATCGGGCTTATCCGGGAATTCAGCCCGGCCGACAACATTTCCATCGTACTGACCGAAATACAGGGCTAGGCCCCAAGCATAGCAGGATTTTTTTACAATTTCAGACAAAGGCCTATTTTTGGGCGGGCAGCGCCGGTGTGCAACTATGCCGGCGCTGCCCGCTTCACGATTATGGCTAAAAAAATCGTAAAACCGGCAGGCAAACGGCAACAAATACCTGCAACGCCCGCAACCGCCCGGGAGCGCCGCCCCGGCAATGCCCATTTCGCATGGATCAGCGGCGGCCTGGCCGCGGTAGCATTTTTGTTATACCTGAACACACTCGGGCACCAATACGTGCTGGACGACCCGCTGGCGATCGGCAAAAACGACCTGGTCAAGCAGGGGATTGCCGGCATACCCGATTTGTTCGCCCACCACTACCGGGCTGGCACCGAGGGCGCCGGCGCTTCGGCGTTGTTGTACCGCCCCCTGTCGTTGGTCACTTTCGCCATCGAGTGGAGCCTGGCGCCGGGCAGCCCGGGCCTGGGGCATTTCATGAATGCCTTGTGGTATGCGCTCACGGTGGGTTTGCTTTTCGCCGCGCTGCGGCGTTGCTTCCGCGGTTATCACTGGCTCTGGGCCGCCGGGGCGGCGCTGTTGTTTGCCGTGCACCCGCTGCATACCGAGGTGGTGGCCAACATCAAAAGCCGCGACGAAATCCTGAACCTGTTTTTTAGTGCCGCCGCGTTGTACGGCTGGGCGCGCTGGCTGGAAAAACCGTCTGCTGCCATGGCCGGTATAGCGCTGGGCGCCTATTTCCTGGCCTTGCTTTCAAAAGAAAGCGCTATCACGCTGTTACCCGTTTTTTCGCTGGTCAGCTGGTTTTTCTTTGACAAAACGGCCCGGCAAAGCGGCGGGCACGCGCTTTTGTTTGCCGTACCGGCCGTGGTGTTTTTGCTGGTACGCGCCGTGGTGCTCGGCCAAACGGCAGACCAATTTGAGGTGAGCGAAATGGACAACCCCATCGTGGCCGCGCAGGGATTTGCCGAGCGCTCGGCCACCAGTTTTATGGTCTTGTGGAAATATTTCCAGCTCCTCGTTTTCCCGCATCCCCTGCTCAGCGATTATTCGTACCGCCACCTGCCGGTGGTGGGCTGGGCCCATTGGCAGGCGCTGGCTGGCTTGGCCTGGTACGGCGGTTTGGCTTTTTTTGCCGTTCGCGGCTTGCTGCGCCGCCAGGCAGTGGCGTTTTGTCTGGCAGCTTTTTTATGCGGCATAGCCCTCTACAGCCAGCTGCCATTGGTGATCGGTACTTTGCTGGGCGAGCGCCTGATGTATGCGCCTTCACTGTGGTTTTGCGCCGCGGCAGTATTTGGCATTTGGCAACTAAGCGGACTTGACTTGCGCGGGCAGACGGCTTTTATTCCGCCCACAACCAAAATCTGGCTGGGAGCGGCCATCCTGACGCTGATAACGATTGCTTTTGGCTGGAAAACCATCACCCGTAATCCCGATTGGAAAACCAACCTCACCCTGTTTGAAGCCGATGTAGCCAAGGCGCCCAACAGCGTGCGGCTACACAATGGCGTAGGTACGGAACTGTACCTGCAAGTCGTACAGGAAAATGAAATGCCGCCTGCGGAAAAAGAAAATCTGATCCGTCAAATCGAAACCCACGCCCGCGCTGCTATCGCCATCCGCCCAAACCCCGTCTCTTTTCTCAACCTGGGCAACGCCGCCATTTCCAAGAACCAATATGCCGAAGCCATCGGCCATTACGAGGAAGTACTCCGGCTGGCTCCCAACTACGGCCTTGCCCGTATCAATATCGGCCGGACGTACCAGGCCTGGGGCCGCATGGAAGGCAAACAAAACAATAACCTGCCGCGCGCTGCCGAACTGCTGGAAAAAGCCATCGCTTACGGCAATTCCGATGCTACGGTTTACCTCGACCTCGGCACAGCCTACGGTATGATGGGCCGCAATGAACAAGCCATCCCGCATTTTGAAAAAGCCGCCCAACTCGAACCGAAAAACCCCAATGCCTGGCGAAACTTAGCGATCGCCTACCGCGCCATCGGGAATGCGCAAAAGGCGGAGGAATGCCTGCAAAAGGCCAAAGGGCAGTGAACTTGCCTGCAGGTCAGGCACGACCTGATGCGGCGCCTTGCCGGGTATCCCGGAAGAGAGCCATCGCGGTTAGCGGCCCACCCACACCCGCCCGGTCCAGCTGGCCGACCCGCCAGCCGTTTGGAGGGAAAGCAGCACCCAGCCGTTGGTTGGCAAGCGGCTGACGGCCAGGCTGGTATTGCCGGGGAAAGCCCCGTCGGCATACAACAGCCGGCCCTGCAGGTCATGCACCCGGAGCTGGTATGGGCCGCCTCCGGGGTCCGCCTCCACATAAACGGCCTCGCTGGCGGGGTTGGGGTATACCCGCACAGGTGGTAACTTGCCGGATTGCCCGGGGGCGTTCACCAGCCCGCAGACCCCGCACCACTGGCCGCTGAGCACAACGCCTCCGTTGTGATAAAAACACGTGCCCAACGGCAGATAAAACGACGCTGCCGGCGAATAGTACAATCCAAAAAGGCCGGCGCCCGCTCCGGCGCCCTCCACAATATTCAACTGATAAGCGACTCCCGACAACGGGCTTACCACAATTTCTTTTCTGCCGTTAAAAACATGGATTTCCAGCACGCGCATATACAGGTGATTACCGCCTTGCATCTGAACGACAACCGTGTCGCCCACAGCCCAGTTGAAATCGTACAACAAAATATCCTGCCCGGCCGGTATCTTTTTCAACGCGGTTTCATACACGTCAAAATGCGAATCGGCAAGGTCAAACTTGTAAAAAAAAACTTTCTGGCTATCTGACCGGATCCCCCCGACGGTAATTGGTCCGCCGTTATAGTACCGGTCGAAACCGGTGCAATGTAGGCCGGTGGTAATATGCTCGCATTCTGGCTGAAAAAGCAAGCGCTGGTAGGTTTTACCCTGAATCACGGTATCGGCGCCCAGGTATTCGCGCCAGAGAAAATAGATATTGCTGCCGCCGATGCAGTAGTTGGAAACGTGGGTGGTAACCCACTCGGCGTCGGCAGTGGGGAAGGGAAAATTCTGGGCGCCGAGCGAGCCGGCCGTGAGAAAAACAAGGAGCAAACAAGGGTTACAGATTTTCATAATGGACAGTTGTTTCGTTTATATTTTTTTAAATATAACGCATACCAACCCGTTTTTGCAACCACCCGTTTAGCCAATATGGGCAATCCTGTGCATCTTGAGAAATCCTGCTGATCCTGTCGCCTCATATCGCGCCGGGCAAATGATCCTGTCCGAACCTTTCAAATCCCGGTCACACCGTGAAATCGCAGTAGATGCCCGGGCGCCTGTTCGTTGTACACGCATAAGATCAGCGTGTTGTGTTGGCGGGGATCAGGGGGAAACAGGATTTTGACCGGGTTGTGGATATACCCTTGTTCGCCAAACAATTGCAATTGCCGCCCCCTCGGCCGGCGAAACAGCCGGAGTTGTTCCGCATTGGCGGGTACCGGCACGTCGCCGTAACCTTCTTCCAGCAGGAATTGTTTTACCATTTCGTAGGTGTACGCCAACTTTGCGCCCCCGAATACGCTGCGATATTCCCAGCCATCGCTTTGGCCACCCATATAGTCAGCGCCGGCTACGGGGAATTGTTCCCGCATTGGGATATGCGGCCCAGCAGGCGCCGGCGCCACTACTTCGACAAAACCAAATTCATCATACTGCATAGCTAGCAGCAAAAATAAAATACTTTTTGTTTAAAATAAATTTCTTTTTAAAATAAAAATTTTTAAATTCGCTTACCAACAGGCTGGCGCCGGACTATCCGGTACATACAACAAAAAGCGCCATATGAATGTACATTTGCTTACCATCGGCGACGAAATCCTGATCGGTCAAATTACCGACACCAACTCGGCCTGGATGAGCCGCCAACTCAACCTGCGCGGTTTCCGGGTAACGGGGAAAAGCAGCGTCGGCGATACGCAGGAAGCGATCATCCACGGCCTCGAACAGGCTGTCAGCCGTGCCGATGTAGTCATTATGACCGGAGGCCTGGGTCCTACCAAAGACGATATCACCAAAAAAACGCTGGCCGATTATTTCGGCTCCGAAATGGCCTTCCACCAGGAAACGTACGACCGGATGGCAGCCTATTTTGCCCGGATCGGTCGTCAACTGCCAGCTGCAGCCAGCATTCAGGCTACCCAACCCGTGCAGGCGCTCCTCCTGACCAATAAGGCAGGCAGTGCGCCTGGTATGTGGTTCGAGCGGGATGGAAAAGTATTTATTTCGCTGCCGGGTGTGCCGTTTGAGATGGAATACCTGATGGCGGAAGAAGTACTGCCCCGGCTGGCGGACCGCTTCCCCGGAAAGCCCATCGCGCACCGCACCCTGCTGACCGCCGGAGAGGGCGAAAGTAATATTGCCAGTCGCCTGGAAGCCTTCGAAAACAACCTGCCGGCCAACGTAAAACTGGCGTACCTGCCCAGCCTCGGACAGGTACGCCTGCGGCTGACGGCAACCTGGGACGAAGCGCTCCACCCCGACGCCGGGGTGCAACTGCACACACTTCTGGAAAATAAAGCCGCCGAACTCCAGGCTTTGCTGCCCGACCTGGTCTATGGATACGACAACGATTCGCTGCAACAGGTAGTCGGACGCTTGCTGGAAGCACGTCGCCTGCAGTTCGGCACCGCCGAAAGCTGCACGGGCGGGTATATCGCCCACCTGATCACGTCAGTGCCCGGCGCTTCCAATTATTTCCCCGGCAGTATCATCAGTTACTCGTATGAAATGAAAACCAAGCTGCTGGGAGTACAGCCGCAAACACTGGTCCGCAGCGGCGCGGTAAGCGAAGAAACCGTACGTGAAATGGCGCTCGGAGCCTTGGATGCCTTGGGTGTGGATGTCGCCCTGGCCGTTTCCGGTATTGCCGGCCCCGACGGCGGCACGCCCGATAAGCCCGTCGGAACCGTTTGGATGGCTGTGGCCGACCGCCGCCGGACCACCGCAGAAAAATACATTTTTGGCCGCGACCGGCTGAAAAACATCCAACTCACCGCCACCTATGGACTGAACCTGGTGCGGAAATTCTTGCTGGCCTAAGCATGTTGGGGCCGGCAAGAAAATCCCCAACATGCTATACCTCGTTTCGGCAAGTTTTCAGCATGATCCAGGCTTCGGAAATTTTAACAATTAGCGTAGCGCTACCAGCCGTAGGTTTCCGGTTTGCAAAACCTGTTTTCAAGGGGCCGGGGCCCGGGCGGGCCGCTGGCGCTACAGCCGTAGAGTATTTCCCGCGGATTTCCGCAGAAAAAAGACGCTGATTTTCGCAGACCTGCAAGGGTGATTCTGCGGTGATTCTGCGCATTTTTTTCTGCGAAAATCTGCGGGAAATACTCTACGAATGCGCAAACCGCGCTAAACACTTCGGAAATTTTAACAATTAGCGTAGCGCTACCAGCCGTAGAGTATTTCCCGCAGATTTCCGCAGAAAAAAGACGCTGATTTTCGCAGACCTGCAAGGGTGATTCTGCGGTGATTCTGGCATATTTTCTGCGAAAATCTGCGGGAAATACTCCACGAATGCGCAAACCGCGCTAAACACTTCGGAAATTTTAACAATTAGCGTAGCGCTACCAGCCGTAGAGTATTTCCCGCAGATTTCCGCAGAAAAAAGACGCTGATTTTCGCAGACCTGCAAGGGTGATTCTGCGGTGATTCTGCGCATTTTTTTCTGCGGAAATCTGCGGAAATACTCTACGAATGCGCAAACCGCGCTAAACACTTCGGAAATTTTAACAATTAGCGTAGCGCTACCAGCCGTAGAGTATTTCCCGCAGATTTCCGCAGAAAAAGACGCACCTGATTTTCGCAGACCTGCAAGGGTGATTCTGCGGTGATTCTGCGCATTTTTTCTGCGAAAATCTGCGGAAATCTCTGCGCAAACACCTGGTTTAACAATAGCGTGCCTCCACCTGATCCCGCCGCAGAAAAAGACGCTGATTTTCGCAGACCTGCAAGGGTGATTCTGCGGTGATTCTGCGCATTTTTCTGCGGAAATCTGCGGGAAATACTCTAGAGGGCGAATGCGCAAACCGCGCTAAACACTTCGGAAATTTTAACAATTAGCGTAGCGCTACCAGCCGTAGAGTATTTCCCGCGGATTTCCGCAGAAAAAAGACGCTGATTTTCGCAGACCTGCAAGGGTGATTCTGCGGTGATCTGCGCATTTTTTTCTGCGGAAATCTGCGGGAAATACTCTACGAATGCGCAAACCGCGCTAAACACTTCGGAAATTTTAACAATTAGCGTAGCGCTACCAGCCGTAGAGTATTTCCCGCGGATTTCCGCAGAAAAAAGACGCTGATTTTCGCAGACCTGCAAGGGTGATTCTGCGGTGATTCTGCGCATTTTTTTCTGCGAAAATCTGCGGGAAATACTCTACGAATGCGCAAACCGCGCTATTGTTGCCGGAATTTAGTGACTTTTAAGGTTTTTATATCGCCATTGCCAAAGCGGATCCGTGTAAGATAGAGGCCTTCGGGCAAGCCGGTTACCGGTATTTCGTACTGTTGGAGCGTGCCGGCGGGTATTTTCAAGGAATAGAGCAATTGGCCGCTGGCGGTTAAAATGTGTACCCGGGCATCGGCGTCGTAGGGCGTCAGGTTGCGAACATACAAGACGTCAGTTGCCGGATTCGGGTATACCGCCAGCGATTCGCTCCATTCGATCGACAATTCAATTTCACGCACATCGGAAACACTTTCTGTTCCGGCGGCACTGCGCCGTTTGATGCGGTAATAGTTCATGCCGCCGTTCGGGGCGTGGTCCATCACCGTGTACGCGTTGGAAATGGCTTCCTTATGACCGAATACTTCCTCCACCGTAACCCAAACCGCCTGATCGCTGGATCGCTCGACCTGGTAGAGGTACTGGATCATTTCCGCCGGGGTTTCCCATTCAAGTTTTACGGTGGCGGAGCTGAGCGCAGATACGCGGAAATAGTTCAAGAACTGCGGGCAATTCGACGATCCGGCGGGCAGTACTGTGATCTGCACAATGTTGGTTTCCAGGAAGTTGGGGCAATTTTCGCGGCGCACACAACGGATAAAATACGCGGTTTCATACAAAGGCCCGGGCTGATACGACGGCGCCGTAGCGCCGGGGATAGCCATCCAGGTAGGCGGTGCGGCGCCCACCTGAACCAGTTGCATCCAGAGATAAATCAGGTTGCCCACTCCTCCAGAAGGCGGCACGGTTTCGTACAGCAAAGCCGGTGTTTCGCCTTCGCAAATAGTTTGCGCACAACAGACCGTGCCCGCATTCGTCACATTCTGACAAATCACATGAATACCCGCGTCCACGCAATTGTTATTGCCCTGACTGGTAGTGACCGTGAACGGATCTGTTTGGCCGTTGGTGTTGGCATCGCTGTCTTTGCAATCGTTGTTGACGCTGTTTTTGGGAGAGAATTCGTAATTGGCAGGCAGGCCGCTGAATTTCACGGCATAGGTACCCGCGGTCACACAGTCAAACGTATACTTGCCGTTGCTATCGGTAATGGTCGTGGCCACCGTGACGTCATCCGCATTGCCGAAAATACCATCCGGACCGGGCTGGATCAGTTTGACGGTGATATTGGGAGCGCCCGTTTCGGTGGGGTCCTGGAAGCCATCCTGTGTAATGTCATTCCATACAAAATCGCCCAGCTTGATGCCGCCGGTACCGGAAAAGCCGATCGTAATCGACGCTGTAGCCGTACAGCCGCCGGTATCCGTCACCGTGACGGTATGTACGCCTTGCGCCAGGTTGGTGGCATTAGCGGTCGTTTCATTGTTATCCCAAAGGTAAGTGTAGCCCGGCGTACCGCCCGTAGTCTGCGTCGTAGCGCTACCGGGTGTGGAACAATTCGCGTTGGTAGCAGACACAATACTGATCGAAGGCTTTGGCGGTTCAGCCACCACAACGGAACCCACCGCCGTGCAAAAGTTTAAATCGGTCACCGTGACGGTGAAGGCGCCTGGCAATAAGCCGGTAGCCGCTGCCGTCAATTGGCCGTTCGACCAGCCATACGAATACGGCGGCGTGCCGCCGGCCGGTGTAGCCAGGGCAGAAGCCGGCGTCAGGCAAGTGGCTGGCGCTGTGACCGATATCGAAACCGTGGGCAGCGGCGCCTGGGCGATGGCGACCGTAGCGGTGGCCGTACAACCAATGGCGTCGGTGACGGTGACGGTATAAGTGGTTGCCGCCAGGTTGGTCGCCGTGGCCGTACTATCGCCGTTGTTCCAGACATACAGGTAGGGCAGAACGCCGCCCGCTGCCGTAGCGGTGGCGCTGCCGCCGGCGCCCAGGCAATTGGCCGGATTGCCGGCTTGTGCGCTGACCGTCGGCGCGCCGATCTGGAGGACCTGGACCGTACCGGTAACACTGCACCCCCCCGCATCCGTCACCGTCACCGTATGTATACCGGGGCCCAGGTTGACTGCCGTGGCGTTAGTTTCGGCATTATCCCATAAAAAGGTGTAGGGCGGCGTTCCGCCCGAAGCATTGGCGGTAGCGCTGCCTGCATTCTGGCAAGTGGCGTGAACGACACCTGTTATGTCCACCAGCGGAATGGGTGGAGCAGCCATCGCTATCGTAGCCGTAGCCGTACAGCCGCCGGCGTCGGTCGCCGTGACGGTATAGGTGCCCACCGCCAGGCTGGAAGCGGTCGCCGTGCTGTCGCCCGAGCTCCACAGGTAAGAATAGGGAGCGGCGGCGCCGGTGGCCGTGGCCGTGGCGCTGCCCGTTGCCAGGCACGTGATCTGGACCACGCCGGTGATAGTCACCGCAGGAATAGGCGGCGGGCCCAGGGTGAAGGAAGCGGTAGCCGGGCAGCTGTTGGCATCGGTCGCCGTGACGGTGTAAGCGCCCACCGTCAGGTTGGAAGCGGTCGCCGTGCTGTCGCCCGAGCTCCACAAGTAAACGTAGGGAGCGGTACCGCCGGTGGCCGTGGCCGTAGCGCTGCCCGTTGCCAGGCAGGTGATCTGGACCACCCCAGTGATGGTTACCATAGGTATAAGTGGCTGAACCAGTGTAACGCTGTCGATGGCGGTGCAGCCGGCGGCGTCGGTTGCCGTGACGGTATAAGTGCCCGCCGGCAGGTCGGGGGCCGTGGCCGTGGTGTCGCCCGAGCTCCATAAATAACTATACGGAGCTGTGCCATTGGAGGCGGTAGCGGTAATGGTACCCAAGGCGTCGCAACGCACGGGAGCGGCGATTTCAGCGAGGACCGCCGGCGCCGGCGACTGGGCGATGGTAACCGCAGCGGTAGTCGAACAGCCGGTAGGGGTTTCCGTGATCGTCACTGTATACGTGCCGGCCGCCAGGTTGGCGGCAATGGCGGTGCTGTCGCCATTGCTCCAGTTAAAAGTATAGATGCCCGAGCCGCCGGTTGCGGCGGCGGATGCGCTGCCACCGGTCAGGCAGCCGGCATTACTGAGCGGCGCCGCCGTAGCGCTCAGGACAACACTGTTGTCGGGAATACTCAAATCGAGGGAGAACTGGCATCCGTTGGCGTCGGTTACGGTCACAGTAACCGGCCCCGCAGGAGCACTGATCGCAAACGTGCTATCGCCGGTGCTCCAAAGTACACCATACGGGGGCGTTCCGCCAGAAGGCGTCACGGTGGCGCCACCCGGCTTATTGCAGGCAGCAGCCAGGGAATCGGCAGCCACTTGCAGCGGCGGCGGCTCCAGAACGGTCGCCGATGCCGAATTGGAACATCCGTTGGCATCCGTCACGGTCACGGTGTAGGTTCCCGGCGCGAGATTGGCAAGGTCCGGCCCATTGGGGAATCCGCTCCCCCAGTCGTAGGTATAGGGCGATGTGCCGGTCATGACTCCGATGTGCGTGGTACCGTTGTTGTCGCCAAAACACAGGATGTCCGTATGGGTGATCATCAGCCAAAGGCCTTCATTCCAGAAAAATATCTGCGTTTGATTGACCGCTGTGCAGCCGTTAAAATCCGTGACCGTCACGGTATAGGTACCTTCGGCCAGGCCGGTGATTTTGGACGTCGTGCCGCCGGTGCTCCACAGGTAGGCGTAGGGAGCGGTACCGCCGGAAGGCACTGCGGTAGCGCTGCCATCGGGAGCCACGCCGCAGATCTGGTTTTCCGGAGAAATTTCCACCGTCAGCAGGTTCGGTTGGATGATGACGACCGAATCGACGAGCGTATTTTGGGCGGCATCGGTCACCGTAACGGCGTAGGCGCCGGCACATAAATTGCTCAAGGCGGCGGCGGAAGTTCCGCCGCTCCATTGGTAGGAGTACGGAAACGATCCGCCGGATGCCACCGCTATGACGCTGCCGTCACAATCGCCGAAGCAGCTCGCATTTGTTTTTATAAAACTGACACTCAATTGCGCAAAAAGTACAGCTGGTAAAAAAGCCAGGAATCCGGCGATCCAGTTGCGCATTTGGAAATGGAATAACATACGTATTTGTCCCATGTACACAGGGTGTTTAACAAACGCCAAAAATGCTGAGAGGGGATTACCAATAAGCCTGCCAAGTTGCGACAAGCCTGGTCATTCTTTTCATGAAAATGGGAGGAAACCTGGATTGAAAAGAGGGGGTAAAGTTGGTTAGCAGGCTACAAAATTAGTTTTTTATGCCGGAAGCACGGCAGTTATGGATGTTAATTCCATAAAAATACCGGGATTTGACGGTAATACGCCACTTTAAACGCGGCAGCGCAGATTGCCGGGAGCATTTTGTTGAAAAATACCATCCGGCAAGTATGGGAAGTGTGGTTAAAAATTTTTCCACATCATGCTCTCCACGGGCTTGTCGGTGCGCTGGTTGTATTTGGCGTCCGGCTTGCGGTTGTAATAATTTTCGACCCGGCCGTCGATCCGGAAATAAATCAGCTGCCCGATGGGCATGCCGGCATACACGCGCACCGGCTGTGCGCAGGAGATCTCCAGCGTCCAGGTGTTGGAAAAGCCCACGTCGCCTTTGCCGGCCGTCGCGTGGATATCGATGCCCAGGCGCCCTACGCTGCTCTTGCCTTCCAGAAAAGGCACCGTGGCATGCGTCTCGGTGTACTCTTCCGTGACGCCAAGGTACAAGGTGCCTGGCTGCAGTACGAAGCCGTCGCTGGGGATTTCCATCAATTCGATCGGATTGTGTTTTTTGGCGTCCAGGATGCGGTCGCAGTACACCCCGAGGTATTTGCCCAGGTGCACGTCGTACGAGTTGGTGCCCAGGCATTCGCGGCGGAAAGGCTCGATGACGATTTCACCGGCCTCCATGGCTTCGAGTATCTTTTGATCGGTAAGAATCATGGGATTTGCGATTTACAATTTGCGGTGGTCAAGCAGCATGGCGGCCGCAAAACTACCCCAATTCCGCATTTCTCCATAGCACGAGGCAAACTTTAGCCGCGAAATGCTGTTCTTTATTCCCATGAAAAAGACCCTGGTGCTGGGCGCCACGCCCAATCCCGGCCGCTATGCCTACCTGGCCATGCATGCGCTGGCGCGGCATGGCCACCCGGCCGTGCCCGTGGGTATCCGCCGCGGCGAAGTGGCGGGTGTGCCCATCCTGCAGGGCACGCCCCCGGTAGCAGAAGTGGATACCGTGACGCTGTACGTAGGCCCGCAGCGCCAGCCGCCGTATTACGGCTATATCCTTTCCCTGCACCCCAGGCGCATTATTTTCAACCCCGGCACCGAAAACTCCGAACTGGAAGCCCTTGCCCGCGCGCAAGGCATCGAGACGGTGGAAGGCTGTACGCTGGTGATGTTGTCGGTGGGGAGTTATTAGAAGCGTCGCACCGTCTGCATTTATCCGGCGCAACTTTTCCCTGCGCTCTCCGTTTTCCGCCGCATTTTTGCGCCATGCGGCTCTCCGTCATTATCGTCAGTTACAACGTACGCGCCTTTTTGGAGCAGGCGTTGGGCTCGGTGCGCCGGGCCATGGAGGGCATCGACGGCGAGGTGTGGGTGGTAGACAACAACTCGTCGGACGACTCGGTGCGCATGGTGCGGGAAAAATTTCCAGAGGCGCGGCTCATCGCCAATGCGCACAACCCCGGTTTCGCGGTGGCCAACAACCAGGCGCTCCGGCAGAGCGCGGCCGAATTTGTGCTGCTGCTCAACCCCGATACGGTGGTGGAGGAAGATACCTTTCACAAGTGCCTCGACTTCATGGACGCGCACCCCGATGCCGGCGCGCTGGGCGTGCGCATGATCGACGGCAGCGGTCGTTTTTTACCTGAGAGCAAACGCGGCTTCCCCTCGCCCTGGGTAGCTTTTTGCAAAACCGCCGGCTTCTCCGCGTTGTTTCCGAAAAGCCGGCGTTTCAACGGCTACTACCTCGGCCACCTCGATGAGCACAGCGCTCACCCGGTGGATGTGCTGGCCGGCTGTTTTATGCTTATCCGCCGGGCGGCGCTCGAGCGGGCCGGCCTGCTCGACGAAGCATTTTTTATGTATGGCGAAGACATCGACCTGTCGTACCGGATCATTCAGGCCGGCTACCGCAACTACTATTTCCCCGGCGCCCGGATCATTCATTACAAGGGCGAAAGCACCAAAAAGGGCAGCCTCAACTATGTGCGCACCTTTTATCAGGCCATGATCATTTTTACCCGCAAGCACCTGAGCGGGCGGCGGGCCGGTTTGTTCATCGGGATGTTGCAGACAGCCATCTGGCTGCGCGCCGGCCTGACGCTGCTGAAAAATGCCGCACGCCTGGCCTGGATGCCGCTGGTAGACGCCGCCCTCGTATACGCCGGGCTGGCGTACCTCAAAGATTTCTGGGCCAATTACTACTACAAAGACCCGTACTATTTCAAGACGCCGGTATTGTGGTTCAACTTCCCGCTGTACACCCTCGTGTGGCTGCTGGCCGTGTGGCTCAACGGCGGCTACGACCAGCGCTACGACCTGCGGCGCCTGTTGCGCGGGCTCGGCATGGGCACGGTACTGCTGGCTGCCATCTACGGCTTTCTCGACCTTGAGTACCGCCCCTCCCGCGCGCTGCTGCTCCTGGGAGCGGCCTGGTCCGCGCTGGCGCTCACGGGCCTGCGCGCGCTGCTGCATTTTGCCGAATTCCGCAACTTTCGCATCGGCCGCGAGCGGGTAAAAAACCTGGTCATCGCCGGCAGCCCGGGCGAAAGCCAACGCGTGCTGGGCCTTTTGAACCAGGCCGGGGTGGTGAAAAATGTTATCGGAACTGTTGGCCCTTCCCGGCTTTCTCCTGGGCAGGGCAGTGTGGCGCTTAAGGTGCATCCCGGGGCGCAATCCGCTACTTCCCTCCGGGAAAAGAACACTGCCAGGGAACAAATCGCAAGTTCTGATCCCGAAATGGACCATCAAAGCCGTATCCCCGCCCTCCCGGGCGGGCTGGAGGAGGCCGTCCGGATCTTCCCGGTCGACGAGATTATTTTTTGCTCCAAAGACCTCCGGGCAACGGAGATCATGGACTGGATGACGCGCCTGGGGCCTTCCATTGCGTACAAAATCGTGCCTGAAGGCAGTCAGAGCATTATCGGCAGCAGCAGCAAGGACGAACCCGGCGAGTTGTACACCACCGATACGCGGTACAATATTGCCCAGCCCGGCCAGCGGCGAAACAAACGCGTGTTGGACGCGGGGTTGTGTTTGTTTTTGTTGCCGGCGCTGCCCCTGTGGCTGGCGTTTTCGGTCAAACAGAAATTGCTGCTGGCCAATTGGTGGCCGGTGCTGCGCGGCCGGAAATCCTGGGTAGGCTACGCCGGTGAAGTGTTCAACCCGGAACTTCCCCGTCTGAAACCCGGTGTTTTCAGTCCGCTCGAGGGTTTGCAAGACCTCAGCCTGCCCGCGCCAACCGTTGACCGCCTCAACTTCCTGTACGCCAAAGACTGGAGCGTTTGGACCGATATCCGCCTGATCAACCGGCGAAATGCCCGCAACCGGCAGCCGGAATGACCCGCCGAATTCCCAAATCTTCTCCGCTATTGTTCCACCCAAACTCCTTGCGAGCCAGGAAAATCAGGGCATAACCAATTTTTATTCTGACATTGCCGGTAATTTCCGTGCGCATCAAAATTATTGCCGGAATATTCAAAAATCCTTAACACTTTTTTCGACGAAATCTTGTACAAGTTTTCCTTTTTCTTTTAGTATCTTTGGCGGCTTTTTGAAAAACTGTCCTGCTTTTGTCGGGGCTTTTGTCGTAAAAAAGTAACCGTTGCAGGCGCTGCGATGCATTGCTTAACCCCGTTTTGCCCTTACCCGGCGCCCGCGAGCCTGCCCAAACCCGACCAAATGTCGTCTTCCCACATTCCGCTAAAAATCTCAGGCGGTTGGTTATGCCGTTCGCACAATACTGCGTATTTTGAACGGTATAAACGGCACCGGCCTGTTTTTTAAATATTAAACCAGTACTCGAACGATGTCTGCGATTTCCGTTGAACGTGACACCCTGCAGGAAAACTTACACCGATATTTTGGATTCGACGCCTTCAAGGCCGACCAACGCGCCATAATTCAAAGCCTGCTCGATGGCAATGACACGTTTGTGATCATGCCCACCGGCGGCGGTAAAAGCCTCTGCTATCAATTGCCGGCCCTGATGTTGCCCGGCACCGCCATCATCATCAGTCCGCTGATCGCGTTGATGAAAAATCAGGTGGACAGCATCCGCGGCTATTCGGACGCCGATGAAGTAGCGCACTTCCTCAATTCCTCGCTGACCAAAGCCCAAATGAAAAAGGTGAAGCAGGACATCGTGGACGGCAAAACCAAATTGTTGTTTGTGGCGCCCGAAACGCTTACCAAAGAAGAGAATATCGAATTTTTCCAGAACAGCAACATCTCGTTTGTCGCTGTCGACGAAGCCCACTGTATCTCCGAATGGGGGCACGATTTCCGGCCGGAATACCGCCGGATTCGCCTCATGCTCGACGCCATCGCCAAAGACGTTCCGATCATCGCGCTCACGGCCACCGCCACCCCGAAGGTGCAGCAGGATATTGTGAAAAACCTCGACATGACGGGCGAACGGATCTTCGTCTCTTCGTTCAACCGGGAAAACCTGTTCTACGAAATCCGCGCCAAGATCAAAAAAGACCAGACGATCCGGCAGATCATCCAGATCATCAAGGAAGAATTCCGCGGCGAATCGGGCATCATCTACGTCCAGAACCGCAAAACAGCGGAAGACCTGGCTCAGATGCTCTCCGTCAACGATATCAAAGCAGCGCCTTACCATGCCGGCCTTGACCCCAAAACCCGCTCCAGAACGCAGGACGATTTTCTGATGGAGGAAATCGACGTCATTTGCGCCACAATCGCCTTCGGCATGGGTATCGACAAACCCGACGTGCGGTTTGTCATCCACTACGACATGCCGAAAAGTATCGAAAACTACTACCAGGAAACCGGCCGCGCCGGCCGCGACGGCCTCAGTGGAAAGTGCATCGCGTTTTATAACTACAACGATATCCTGCGCCTCGAAAAATTCCTGCGCGACAAGCCCGTCGCCGAACGCGAAATGGGGGCGCAACTGATGCAGGAAGTCGTGGCCTATGCCGAAACCGCCGCCTGCCGCCGCCGGTTCCTGCTGCACTATTTTGGCGAAAACTTCGAGGAAGAACAGTGCGGCAAAATGTGCGACAACTGCAAACACCCCAAAGAAAAGGTAGATGTGCAGGAAGAGATAGTTCAGGTGCTCGAAAGTATCCTCGAACTGAACCAAAACTACCTGATGAAAACGATCGTGGACTTTATCATGGGCCGCGAAACCAAAGAAATGAAGGATTTCCGCTTCACGGAAATGGAACTTTTCGGCGTCGGCGAAGGCCGCGATGAAAACTTCTGGACCTCGGTCATCCGCCATGCCATGATCAACAACCTGGCCTATAAGGAAATCGAAGAATTCGGCCTGCTCAAAGTGTCGGAAGCCGGCCGGCGCTTTATCGAACATCCGCACCCGATCCAAATTACGGTCAACCACAACTACGACGACGCCGATTACGATTTCGACGATGAAAAAGGCGGAACGGCCGTGCTGGACGAAGCGCTGATGAACATGCTCAAAGAAGTCCGGAAAAGCGTCGCCAAAAAATACAACCTGCCGCCTTATGTCATTTTCCAGGACCCCTCCCTGGAGGAAATGGCCACCCAGTACCCCACCAGCATGGAGGATATGACCAAAATACAGGGCGTATCCCTCGGCAAAGCGCAACGCTACGCGCAACCCTTCCTCGACCTGATCGCCAAATACGTGGAGGAAAACGAGATCGAACGGCCCTCGGATATCACTATAAAAACCGTGGCCAACAAGTCGAAAACCAAGGTAAGCATCATCCAGGCCATCGACCGGAAAATACCGCCGGAGGATATCGCCAAATCCAACGACATGAGCTGGGAAGAGCTGATGGAAGAGCTGTACGGCATCGTCATGTCGGGCACGAAACTCCGGCTCGATTATTACCTCAACAAATCGGTAGACGAATACGTCCGCGAAACCATCCTGGAATACTTCGCCGGCGCCCCCACCGACGACCTCGACTCGGCGTACAAAGATCTCAAAGACGACGAAATCACCTGGGAGGAAATCCAGCTGATGCGCCTGAAGTTTTTGAGCGATAACGCGAACTGATCAGAAAGCGTTGCAAGTCAAACCGATATCTACAGGGGCGTCACCCACCCAGCCCGGTTTTAAACTCCCCGGCCCGGTCGCGGCTCACAAAGACCTCTTCTGGTACGGCAGGCTCCGTGTCGAGTTTCAGGCGTCCGTTTAAATGCGGTGAAGCGGAGGGATTGAACCGTCGCCTGAAAAGGGTGAAAGCGGCCTGCAGGAATACAATCCTGCCGGGGAATCGAAAATACGGCTATATTTGTGGGGCTTAACCAAACTCATGGAGAACAAAAAAGTTCATCTATTCATATCCTACGCAGCCGCTGACCATGCGTATTATGAGGAGTTGAGGCAGCACCTGAAACCCTTGGAGGAAGAAGGGCTGTGTTCGGTATTTTCATTCGACCAGATTAAGCAGGGCGAGCCTTGGCCGGCTAAAATTGCGGAAGCCTTACATCAGGCCGATATTATCCTGTTTCTGGTCAGCGCCGATTTCATTGATTCAAAGTATATCCAGCAAACTGAAATCCGCATAGCCCTTGACCGGCATAAATATGGCGAAACCTTGATCCTTCCAGTGATCATCCGGCCCGCCGATTGGCAAAGTTTGCCTATAAACCGGTATTCCACCCTGCCTAAAGACAGCCTGCCGATCTCTTCCCGGACCGACCGCGATACGGCGTGGAGGGAGTACGTTGTGCAACCACTACGGGAACTGATGGTCAAGTTGCGGTCCGGTAAAATCACCCTTGACAAATCATACATCCATGAAAAAAAATCCAAAACCGTTCTTCCTTCTTCCGAAGCCGACGGGCTGAAAGCGGAAACCATAGCGCTGATTGAAGCGGGGGAGAGTGAAAAAGCGTTTGAACTGCTCCTGGAATACGTCAAAAAGACCAACGAAGGCCCATTGAATGACGTTCTTCTCTTATGGTCCAGGCAAAAACACCTAACAAATCAATGGCAAAAGGGGATTATACCTTTTGATGTCTATCACAGGTCGTCCGCCCAAATTAATTTTACCTTGCTGGAACTCATTCAGGCCATACCGGGCACAAATCTCGCCGCTAATTGAGCAGTATATGGGAAAGTTGCCCTACTATAAAACCCTGCAGGAGAAAGCAGGTTTTTTCTTCAAGGGAAGCAAAAGGGTTAATACCAAAAAAGAGTTTGACCGTTTTTGGGAACGCTTACGCGATCTGGATGGCAAAGGCATTTACCGGTTTAGGGGCTGCAGTGAAGCCAAATACAAGCTATACACCTCTGCCCAACGTTACTGGAATGAGCGGGAGATAAAAAAACAACGGATTAAGTATCACGAATTTATTCAGCGGCTCATTGCCCATTCCATGCAATGGAACCACGAAACTGTCCAGCGGTTTTTTGCCCAAAACAACATTAACCTCAACAATGCGCTGGCATACCTCAGCTATATGCAGCATTACGGGATGCCCACCCCCTTGCTCGATTTTACCACCAATCCGTATTCCGGTCTGTATTTTGCTGTAAAAAACCCAATCTTTGCACCATCCGACCGGGATATTGACAGCTACTGCTCCCTCTACATCGTCAGTACCGTTAATCCTTTTTTCGCCGATTCTATTTCTCAATTTGACCGCGATATCGCTGTCCAGCCGGATGGCGCTATTGAGTATGAGCGGCATTTGCTCTCCCACTCCATTCTGTTTGTGTCCACCGGTAACAGTGCCTACAAAATTCTGAACAACTTGAATATTTTGAATCAGGAAGGCGTATTCTTCTTTAGTTCGAATGCAGAAATGCCAATTGAAGCGGCTTATAAAGAAGCTATGTTGGATTTTCAAAACAGCCTTGGAGCTGATCTTTTTGCTCAATATGGCTACCAGGAGTTTTTTGCAGAATGTATCAACTTCCACAAAAGCCTCCGCCCCTATATTCTTGCCAAGTTAAAAACAGAGAATATCACGTCCGATTTTTTGTTTCCTGATATTGAGAAATTTAGCGAGTCTGTCCTGTCGTTGGTCCTGAGTGAACACCGGGATTAGCTCGCGCAACGCACGGTTTTCTACCGCCCCAAATGAATCAGCAACACGCTCACATCCGCCGGGCTCACGCCGGGCAACGTGTTAATTTCGGCCTGCGATGGTGCTATTTTTAACGGCATTACTTAAATTTGTTCTTCCTCTGGCAATCTAAAATACCGGCACTCGAATTTTAAGTTCAAATGCGTGAAAGCGGTGTTTTTTTATTTTTTTAGCGCAGCAATGTAATCGTTGAAAGGTTGTTCCAAGTTTTCTTACTAAAACCTGCTTCATTATGCGCTTCACAATTCCCCCCCCCCTCCACACACAAGTTTTAATTAACAAGTGTATTTTATTGTTAATGATTCCATTGGCAGTAATTTATGACGTGAACGGCCAAGCCGGTCAGCTCTTTTCGGCGACAACGCTGGCAGATAAACAACTCTCCCTGAGTCAGCAGAATCGGAAAGAACGTATCCTGAGTTTGCTCCAAACCGAATCCCTTCAATATGTGGTAGTTGGCGATCTGCCGCAAATCCAGCACAATGGTTTTCTCGACCTGCAGATTCCCGGCGATACTACGACCTACACCTTCGCCGCGGAGTATGTCATTTCGGATTCTACCGGCGATTACACCTGGGCTGGCTCCCTGGTTTCGCCAAGCCCTTGTACGGAAGATACAACGGAAACCGATTGTATGGAAGGCACCCTGACGATGATCCGGTTAAACAATAGCACTGCCGGCGTTATGCACTTGCACACTGCGGAAAATACTGTTTATGAAATCAGGAATTTGGGCGAAGGCTTGAACGCCTGGGTAAAAATTCGTTTGGACACTTTTTCCGGCATCGACTGCACGGCAAGCGGGCGTTATGCCGATACTACCGCAAGCGATGTCAATTCGCACTGCCCGGTGCGGGTACTGGCATTTTACACCGATTCGGCCGCCGCAGCCTATCCGGACGTACTACTCACCATGCATATGGCCGTAGCCGGTATGAACCATAGCTTGCGCAGAAGCCATATCAGCGAAAACCTGCTTGAAATCAAACTGGTTGGAACGTTAGGGATTGGCTCGTCTGATTTTACCGAGCAAGGTGAAGATCACCTTGAGGAAGATGTTTTATTATTGACATCCAATAACTACATATTACAGAAAAAAGCAGAGTACCATGCAGATGTTGTTGTGGTTTTTACAGACGATTCTTATACTGATGGCAACGGCTTTGTCGCCGCCTTTGGAGACGATTCCGACGACAGGGACAGCGCATTTGCCATTGTTGAAACTGGCCTGGCTGTTTCCTATTTTGTTTTTGCCCACGAAATGGGGCATCTGTTCGGGGCCAGGCATGAACGCATACCGGACGACTGCGGTAGTCGGGGAGATAATAGCGGCCTGCCACATTCACACGGCGAAACAATGCGAAAGACGGCGCCGTTTTACGTATGGGAAGGCAAAACAATTATGGCTGTCTGCAATGGTACCGGCACAGCCAGAACCGCAAATTATTCCAACCCGAATGTCAAGGTAAAAAACCAGCCTACAGGGAATCCCGCCACAAACTTCAATGCCAAAACATTGGCGCAGGCCGCCTGCCGGGTTTCGCGCTATGTCGTTTCGGAGGAGACGACGGTTTACATTGTAGCCCCCGAAGCAGCCTGCCCCGGCGATGAAGTTTCGGTTGAAGCGGTTATTTCCCAAGCATCATCGCCCATTCAATATTTTTGGCAGTACAGCTATGATGGTTTCAATTATACCCCGCTGAATCCATCTTCTTCACCTTCGAAATATTTCCAGGCAACAATACCTCAAACCTTGGGAGAGAGCCTTTGGATCAGGGTGTCGGCCGGTACCAGCGGAGGGCCTTTTGCCACGGCGACCAAAAGAATTCTGGCGGCAGAATCCGGTTTCCCTCCCTGCGACCCACACCGGCCTGCCGATACGCACCACAATGCGTTTACAAACGAACCAGAGATTTCGCTCTTTCCAAACCCGGCCAATGCCCAAATCCGGCTCCAGGTAAAGGACGCCGAAAATGCGTCGTTTGAAGTTCTGATTTTCAACCTGTTCGGTCAGGCGGTGAAACGGGAAACCGGCCGTTTCAGGGATTCCAGATTGGAGGAAATAGTCATCGATATTACCGGACTTCCGGCGGGGTACTATTTAGTGCGTATTCAATGCGCCGACATGCGTAAAACGCTTCATTTTACGTGCATCAAATAACCATAACGTCCAAATCTCCAACCTTCAGTTTTATGAAAAGTATCTCTTTATTACTTCTGGCAATACTGACAGTGGCTTTAACTGCTTGCCAAAATGAATCTCCTCCTCCGGAAGAGCCCCGTATCTATTGGGGTACTACATGGGTAGAAAAAATGGTATTCCATGGTCACCTTATCCTTCGGTTTCGCTGAATACTGTACTCAAAAACAAACTAAATTTCAGCTTCACCGAACTCGATAAATATGGACTGAAGCGAGAAAAATGCAGTATTACTAAGGCGCCAACTGCACCGGGCACTTACCCTTTGAACAATACATTTATCCAAACGGATGACGGGCTTGTCGGTTCACATTATTTTTTCAATGACGACGACTTTCTCCTGGGCTATTACGATGTCCTGGAAGCGGATAGTTCCAGTTTTATGACCATTCTGTCTTACGATACGGTTACAAGAGAAGTCAAAGGTACTTTTGAGGCGACCTATATCGTAAAACAGCGGCCGTATCCCGGCGCCCCGGATACCATCCGGCTCCGGAACGGGGTTTTTCATACGAAGGTGCTTCAGTAACAGGAAGCCAAATCAAAGGTGGCCTACGTATCACTGCTCAGCGCCCCAAATGAATCAGCAACACGCTCACATCCGCCGGGCTCACGCCGGATATGCGGGTGGCCTGCCCGATGGTGCGGGGCTTGTGGCGGGCGAGCTTGTCGCGGGCTTCGGCGCTGAGGGCCGTGATGCTGCGGTAGTCGAAGTTTTCGTGCAGGCGCACGTCTTCCAGCCGGGCCATCTTTTGCACCATTTCTTCTTCCTTGCGGATATAGCCGTCGTATTTGATGTTGATCTCGGCCAGTTCGACATGCTCGGGGTCGTACGGCGCCAAAAAGCGCTGCAGCTCGGGCAGGGCCGCGGCCAGACTGCCGATGTTGACCTGCGGGCGCAGGAGGATGTTGTATAGTTTTACTTTCTGCAACACCGGCGCCGAATCGACTGAGGCCAGGTAGCCGTTCACTTCGTCGGGGCCTGCGGAGGCATTGCGGAAGAAGGTCTCGATGGCGGCGGCGGCCTGTTGTTTGTCGCGCACGCGGTGCATGCGCGCATCGGCGCCAGGCAGGCCCAGGCGGTGGGCTATGGGCGTAAGGCGCAGGTCGGCATTGTCCTGGCGCAGCAGGATGCGGTATTCGGCCCGGCTGGTGAACATGCGGTACGGCTCCTGCGTGCCTTTGTTCACCAGGTCGTCGATGAGCACGCCGATGTAGGCTTCGGAGCGTTTCAGCACGAGCGGTTCGGCATCGCGCACAGCCAGCGCGGCATTCAGGCCGGCCATGAGCCCCTGGCCGGCCGCTTCTTCGTAGCCGGTGGTGCCGTTGATCTGGCCGGCGAAAAAGAGATTTTTTACCAGGTTGGTCTCCAGGGTTAGCTGCAGCTGGGTGGGCGGGAAATAGTCGTACTCGATGGCATAGCCCGGCCGGAACATTTTGGCGTTTTCCAGCCCCGGTATTTCGCGCAGCGCCTTGTACTGCACGTCTTCGGGCAACGAAGAAGAAAAACCATTGATATAAATCTCGCAGGTGTCGCGGCCCTCGGGCTCGATGAACAGCTGATGCCCAGTCTTCTCGGCAAAACGGTCAATTTTATCTTCTATGCTGGGGCAATAACGCGGCCCTGCGCCCTGGATGCGGCCGGCAAACATGGGCGACTTTTCGAAACCCGTGCGCAGGATATCGTGCACCTTTTGGTTGGTGTAGGTGATATGGCAGGGCATTTGTTCGGTCAGTGGCGGGGTGGCGGTGTACGAAAATTTGCCGGCTGGCTCGTCGCCGGATTGTATTTCCATCCTGGAATAGTCGAGCGTACGCCCGTCCACCCGCGGAGGTGTGCCGGTTTTCATGCGACCGGCTTCGAATCCGAGTTCGACAAGTTGTTCGGTGAGGCCGCGGGCGGCGCTTTCGCCGGCGCGGCCGCCGCCAAATTGTTTTTCACCAATGTGTATGATCCCATTGAGGAAGGTCCCGTTGGTGAGCACCACGGCCCGGGCGGGTATTTCCAGCCCCATGCCTGTGCGCACACCGCACACCCGGCCGCCTTTTACCAGGAGGCCGCTCACCATTTCCTGCCAAAAGTCGATATGGGGGTGCGCTTCCAGCATTTGCCGCCACTTGCGGGCAAACTGCATGCGGTCGCTCTGCGCGCGCGGGCTCCACATGGCCGGACCCTTGGATTTGTTCAGCATGCGAAACTGCACCATCGTATGGTCGGTGACGATGCCCGAATAGCCGCACAGCGCATCCACTTCGCGCACGATTTGCCCCTTGGCTACGCCGCCCATGGCAGGGTTGCAGCTCATCTGGGCGATGGTCTGCATGTTCATGGTAGCCAGCAGCACCTTGCAGCCGAGGTTGGCCGCAGCCACCGCCGCTTCGCAGCCGGCATGGCCGGCGCCGACTACTATGACATCGTAGGTTGGAAACATGTGTAGCGCCAGGTTGGGCGATGGCAAAACGGATTCGGTTAAAAAAGGTTGCAAAGATACAGTAAGAAACGGGGCAAAAAAAGGCCGCACAGGTGGGCCCGGTGTGTTGAAACGAACCGGATGCCTACCTGCGCGGCCGGAAAATAATTACGTCCGGATCAGTTTAGGACTGCCAGGTGAGGCGGCTTTTGAAACCGAGGATGTCAATTTCGATAACCAGTTTGTTGCTGCTCAGTTCGACAATCGTTCCGGAGAAGGAGATGCCGCTGGTAGCATCGTTGAGCGTCAGCGTTTTACCGTCGGAGCTCAGGGCCCAGGTGCCGGTCGAGGTTTGCGGGTCAGCCGGGTCGCACTTGGTGGCGCCTTCGTCAAACGAGATCGATTTGTCGCTGTTAAAGGTCGTACAATCGTCTTTGTCGCAGGCATCCACGACGTCTTCTTCCCAGGCGCTGGTCAGCGGGTTGTAGGTTTCGCTTTTGGTTTGTTTCCAGCACGATGCGCCGGTAAGGTTGTCTTCAGCCGATTTTTCATCGTCTTTTTTACAGGCGGTGACGGACACGGCGGAAACAGCCAGGAGCAACAGCAGGGTTTTGATCGAGAATTTCATTGTGTTAATACGTTTATGTGTTAAAAAATACAATTTGGGTATTCAAATGCAGTGCGGCGTGCCGCCATTTCCCATTCGGCGGATTGCCGTAAAAAAAGGCCGCAAAGATGGAGAAGTTATTCGACATTTTGCACCCCGATTAATTCACGCGGATCCTCCAGGCGGATTGCCAGGAGGGCGCCCAGGCCTGCGCGCCCTCCTTCCAGAAGTGCGTATACACAACCGTTGTCGAGGTTCAAATATTGTTTGGCCGGCAGCTTATTGTATTGCGCACGGATGGCCTCCATATCGACGGGGGTATGCCCGTGCAGAATAATACGTTCGCCCAGCCAGGTATAGTCGATTTGATCGTACCAGCGGCGGATCCACAGCATGGCATCGGTTCGTTCCAGTGGATCGGGGGCGGAAAAATCGAGTCCGCCATGCACGCACAAGTAACCCTTGATTTCGTGCCAATGCGGCATTTTATAAAAAAACTGAAGGTAGGCCGCCGGCAGGGCTTCCGGGTGATCGAGCCCGAAACTGTGCAGTGTTTGCCGGCCGCCATTGAAGAGCCAGGCATCCAGGCGCTGAGGGTCGTCCAGGGCGTCGAGCAACAGTTGTTCGTGATTGCCGCGCAGGCAAATCACGTGTACCCCTCGCTCGTCCTGCAACCGCCAAACCGTGTCTACAACGCCCTTCGAATCCGGCCCCCGGTCGATCAGGTCGCCCAATAACACCACAGTATCGCCCGGCCGAAGCGCCAAACGCCCGAGCAAGGCCTGAAACGTGCGGTTGCAGCCGTGAATATCGCCGATGACATAGGTGCGCATTTGTTTGCTGTTGCAGCTATTTTTCTCCCAGCCGCTCCAGGGCCGCTTTCGGCTCGGGGTAAGCGGGCGACATCTTGCTGGCCTGGCGGTAATCCGCTTTTGCAGCCTCCAAATTGCCCAGCAATTCCAAAGTATGCCCGCGGTAGAAATACGCCATCACGAAAAGCGGATCGGTTTTGATCGCAATATCGAAATGGTCAAAGGCTTTTTGGAGCGAATCCATTTCCAGGTAGATCGTACCCATGTCGAAGTAGGCATTGGAATAGTCGGGATTGCGCTCTACAATTTCCCGGTAGACCTGAAACGCCTTGTCAAACTCGCCGCGGAATTTGTAAAAAACAGCCTTGTACTCGCGCGATTCCAGGTCGTTGGAATCGACGCGCAAGGCATTGTCGAAGTACCGGATAGCCAGCGGGTTGTTGCGCCTTGAAAAAATCCGGCCCAGAAAATGCCAGGCATCGCCGTTGTCGGCGTCGAGCTGCACCGATTTCTGGAGCGAGGCGATCGCCCGTGTCGTATCGCCCATGTCGAGCGCTACCCTGCCGGCCATAAAAAAGGCTTCCGCATTTTGCGGGTCGCGCTGCAAAATATAATCGAGGGTAGCCAGGGCGTCGCTGTGCTGCCGGGTAATCAGCTGGAATTCGCTGAGTTTCAGGCGGGTTTGTATCCGGTCGGGAAACAGGTGGGCGGCCGTCAACAGCACGTCTATGGCGCGCCTGGAATCGTTCGGCCGGCCGTAATCCAGCAGCACGTCTGCCAGCAAATGATAATACTGGGGGCGCAGCGAATCGATCCCGATGGCTTGGGCCAAATCCCGCAGGGCTTCGTCGTAGCCCTCCAGGTTATAATACACTTCAGCGCGCCGGAACAGCAGGGAATCGTTCTGCGGATCCTGCTCCAGCTGTTGGCTGAGTTTGGCCAATTCGGGATCCTGGCCGGCGTCCGGCCGGGCAGCGTTTTGCTTGCCGGCATCGTTGCGGCACCCCGGCGTTGCAAACCCAATGGCCGTCAGAAAGAAGAATAAAACGAGACGCATCATAACGTTCAGGGGAATTTAAAGGCTTTGCGGTAATGAACGGCAAAATTAGCATGCTTTGGGTGGCCGGTAAGGGGTTAATTTCATAAAAGGCCGGGAGCAGGTCCGGCGTTAATCTTAACGGCCTGATTATCAAATACCAAAAAATATACCGGCGCCTGTATGAAGGCAAATTGCCGCAGCTGCAGCTGTGGCGCCCAGGAGCTGCTTTAAACAATAATACCCCTGTGCCGTTGTTTGAGGGCTACCCCTCGCGAACAAGACATTCGACCATGCAATTATTTTTCCGGGAATTTGGCCAGGGCAGCCCGGTCGTCATCCTGCACGGCCTGTTCGGCTTTTCCGACAACTGGCAAACCATTGCCAAAGCCCTGGCCAGCCACCACCTGGTCATTACACCCGATCTGCGCAACCACGGCCGCTCCCCGCACCTGCCCACCCACAGCTACCCGGAAATGGCCGACGATCTGAAGGCTTTCCTGGAACAGCACTGGATCTTCAAAACCAGCCTGATCGGTCATTCGATGGGTGGCAAGGTAGCAATGCAGTATGCCTTGCATCACCCCGATATGGTGGACAAACTGGTGGTGATTGATATAGCTCCCGGCCCCGCAGACGACAACCATAGCGCCATCTTCCGGTCCTTGCTCGACCTCGACCTGAGCCAGATCCACAGCCGGCAGGAGGCCGAAGATGTTTTGAAAACCCGCATTCCAGATGCTGGCGTGCGGCAATTTTTATTAAAAAACATCACCCGCCATGCCGATGGCGCTTACTCCTGGAAAATGAACCTCCCGGTGCTGTGGAACACTTATCCGGACATCCTGGCTGGCGTTAGCGGCGATCCTTTTGACAAACCGACGTTATTTGTGCGCGGAAGCCGCTCCGATTATATCAAAGACAGCGATTTTACGTTCATCAAGTCCCTGTTTCCACAAGCCGAAATCGCTACCATCGAAGGCGCCGGCCACTGGGTGCATGCCGACCAGCCCGGGGCGCTGCTGGCCACCGTCCGCGCTTTCCTCGGCTGAAGGGTTGATGGGTTTCAGCGGGGAATGTTTGACCAAAATAGAATTTCAAGCACAACAAGCCGCCCTTGCCAACACTTGCCCGTAATTTTGTCGGAAAATAATTCCAATCCGTACAGCTACCCAGTACCTTACCCTGCGCCCGCGAACAATCCTTGAAGCCCCTCAAACCAATAACCAGTAACCTGAACGAACGATGCACAAGCGATTATTTCTGTTGATTTGCCTGGCTGCTGCCGGCTTGTTTGCTTTCAAAGGTTTTGAAGACAACAAGTATTTTGAGATCATCAAGAATCTCGAGATATTTACCAATGCCTATAAAGAGATCAACCATTCCTATGTGGACGAGTTGGACCCCGGCAAGCTCATGCGCACCGGCATGGATGCCATGCTGGGGGGGCTGGACCCCTTTACCAACTATATTTCGGAAACGGATATCGAAGGGTACCGCTACCTCTACGAAGGCCGCTACAACGCCGTGGGCGCCGGGGCCCGGAAAATGGGAGAATGGGTGGTCATCAGCGAAATTTTTGAAAACAGCCCGGCCCACAAGTCCGGACTCAAAGTCGGCGACGCCATTGTCAGCATAGACGGCCAGAATGCCAAAGGCCGCAGCGAAAACGACGTCCTGGCCTTTCTGCGCGGCGTACCCGGCACCAGGATCGACCTGGTGGTGCGCCGGCCCGGTGAAAGCAAAGACCAGCGCATCACCCTGGAACGCGGCGAAATCGAAGCCCAAAACGTGCCGCACCAGGGTATCGTGGCCGATGGCATTGGCTATATCAACCTCAGCACGTTCACGCGCGATGCCGGCGAAAACGTTGCCAATGCACTGCAGGAACTCAAGCGCAAATTTCCCGGCCTCAAAGGCGTGATCCTGGATTTGCGCGACAACGGCGGCGGCCTGCTCAACGAGGCCGTCAATGTATCGAACGTTTTCCTGCCGCGCAGCGAATTTATCGTCAGCACCAAAGGGAAAGTGCCCGAATGGGACCGCAGCTTCAAAACGCTGCACAACGCCGTCGACGATACCCTTCCCGTGGTGGTGCTGATCAATAAAATGAGCGCATCGGCCAGCGAAATCGTTTCGGGGTCCCTGCAAGACCTCGACCGCGCCGTGCTCCTGGGCCAGCGCAGCTATGGAAAAGGATTGGTCCAAAACACCAAGGACGTCGGATACAACGCCAAAATCAAACTCACCACCGCCAAATACTACATCCCTTCGGGACGCTGTATCCAGGCCGCGCGGTATAAAAACGGCGAACCGGTGGATATTCCGGATATCGAACGCGCGCCGTTCAAAACGCGCAACGGCCGCCCGGTACTCGACGGCGGCGGCGTCAAACCCGACGTGCTGCTGCCACACGATACCGCCACCGGTATGGTCCGCGCCTTGCTGGAACAATACCTGATTTTCGACTACGTCACCCAATGGACGCTCCGGCATACGGGCATCGATTCCATCGAAACCTTCGCTTTTACGGATTGGGACGATTTCACCCGCTTCGTTCAAGGTAAAAACTTCGTATATCAGAGCGCTGCGGAGCAAAAACTACAGGAACTCCAGGCGCTCGCCACGGCAGAGAGCCTGCCGCTCGCTGCCGAAATCAGAGCGCTGGAAACAAAAATAAAAGCGGAAAGGAAAGGCGAACTGGAGCGGAGCAAAGCCCGCATCATTCACGAAATCGAACAGGAGATCGTCGGTCGCTTCTTTTTCCAGCGCGGTAAAGTGCGCAAAAAACTGAAAAACGATCCGGAAGTGGACGAAGCGGTGCGGCTGCTGCTCGACCGGGCAAAATACCAGGCTATATTGGCTGGAAAAGGATAAACCCCCCAACAGGAACTAAGCGAGACTTTAGCCATACAGCTCGTAGCGGATTTGCGCACGTTCGTAGCCCAATTTGACTATTAAATTGGCTACGGCATCATCGATCATGTTACTCCATCCACAGAGGTAAAACGCTACGTCCGGCCGCCGGCCGGCATACTGTTCCAAATACACCTGGTGCACATAACCGTTGTATCCGGGCCAGCCGGATTGGCGCGACAAGGCCACATCGTAGCGAAATCCGGGCATGACTCCGGCCAGCGCTTCCATCTCGGCGCGATACAGGATGTCGGCCTCCGTGCGGGCGCCGAAAATAAGGTGGATGTCCCGGTGCGGCTTCCCGGAATGGACCAGGTCGCGCAGCATACTCCGAAACGGAGCAATGCCGGTGCCGGTACAAATGAAGACCAGGTCCTTATCGATCGTTTCCGGCAGACAAAAAGCGCCATCCGGCCCTTTCCAACGCAACACCGAACCCACGTTTACCTCCTCAAACAAATACCGCGACCCCTGGCCGTTGGGCGCGCGCACCACCACCAGCTCCAGTAGGTTGGGATCGTCGGCCGGGGCGCTGGCAATGGAATAGCTCCGCCAGCGCTGCAGGCGCTTCTCGCCCAAGGGTAAATCCAGGGTGATAAACTGCCCGGCTTTGAAATCGGGCCGGACGGCGCCGGGGGTCTCCAACCAAAAGCGCCGGACGGTCGGGCTGGAAGGCTCCATTTTTCTGACGATACTGTCGTACCAGGTGGTAGGCATGCGAAATACAAAATACAAAAATTAACAGGGAAGGGCAAGGAAGGTTCAGGAATGGAGGTGTGGAGCTGAAATTATACTATCAGATCGTGTTTTGCATTACAGCGCCATTTCCCGGTATGGAATACACACATCGTAGCCTTTTTGCCGGAAATACGCCATGCTGGCAGCCGGCGCTTTCCGGCCGGCTGCCAGCACAAAGTCGCCGCCCCAGGCGCCGAGGCTTTTCACCACGCCGGGAAAGTCCGGGAAATACAATTCCTGTACCCGGGGCAGGTCGAGGGCCCGGGCAATCCGGCGTTCGTGTTCGAGCAAAACCGAACAGCACTGATCCAGCGTTTGGGCGTCGAGCAGTTGCTGCGTAAGACCGGAAATATCGCCGATCAAGGCAGGATCGAAGTGGGCGCGGGCGCGGTAATGCCGGATACCGTCGAGGCTATTCTGTTTTTTACCCAGGAAAACGAAAAACAACTGGCCGGCAAATACCGGGTCAAACGGCGCCCGCCCGGCCACCGGCCGGCCGGCCTCCAGGCGGTACAACAGGGGCCCGCCGGCAAAGGCGCAGGCGATATCATAACCCGAGCCGCCGAACGTATCGAACAAAACAACGTACGGGTCCGCAGCAGCCCATTGGGCGACAGCCGCGATGAGCGTGCTGCTCGTACCCAAGCCCCAGGCTCGTGGAAAATCGATGCGCGTGCGGACATTCCACCCCGCCCCGTCCTGCAGAAATGCCGGGTTTTGCTTCCGGCAGGCCTGCAGGATTTGCTGCAGACGCGCAGCCGTTTCGGTACTGCTGGCGTACAGTACATCGAAGCCAGGCAGGGAAAATTTGCCCCAAAACCAGGCATGGCCTTTCTCGTCCAGGCTTTCCCACGACAGGCGGCCTGCCGCTTCCGACACCTCTACTTCCAGTGTCTGGCCATACCGGACCGGAAGCGCCAGTGCCAGGGCGCCATCGAGCACAACGTACTCGCCGGTGAGCAGAAGTTTGCCCTGGGCAAATAGGCGGAGAGCGGGTTGGCTGCTCATGGCAAAGTTGTTTTTTCCATTAAAAATCCGGCTGCTGCCAGGTGCTCCCAAAAGCCCGGGTACGACTTGCGCACCACAGCGGGGTCTTCCAGTTCGACGGAGCCGAACATCGCCAGGGGAGCGAAAGCCATAGCCATGCGGTGGTCGCCATAAGTAGCAAACCGGGGCGGCGGTTGCTTCCAGTGCGCCTTCCCGCTCAAGCGGTACCGGGCAGCGCCGGAGTTTTCCGGCTCAAAAACGACACCCACTCGCCCCAATTCCGTCTGCAGCGCCATACAGCGGTCTGTTTCCTTGATCGCCAGGGTATCCAAGCCCGAAAAAACGGCCGGCACGCCCAGGCCGGCGCATACGACGGCCAGGGTTTGGGCGATATCCGGACAACCAATAAAATTCCACTCGAAAAACGACGGCAGCGGCACTGCGCCGGCGCGGTGCAGGCAGATACTGCCGGAATCCGGGCTGGGTGTGGTCTGTACGCCAAAGGCCTCCATCAGGCGCGGGAGAACGGCATCTCCTTGCCAACTGCCGGCAAACAACCCGCGCAAGGTCAAATCGGCCGTGCCGGCAAAAGCGGCCAGGGCATACCAGTAGGAGGCAGCCGACCAGTCGGCCTCGATCGTCAGTGGGCGCGGCTGGTAGGCGCCGGGTTCGACACAGATAGCGCCGTCTTGCCAGGCTACCCGGGCGCCGAAGTGCTGCATCAGCCGGACCGTCATGTCGAGGTACGGGCGCGATACCAGCGCGCCTTCAGGGATCAACTCCAGGCCTTCGGGCAAGTGTGGGCCGATCAGCAACAGGGCGGAAAGAAACTGGCTGCTCACGCTGGCATCGACGTGGACCTGGCGGACGCCCCGGCCCATCCGGTCCGGCGCTCCGATGCGCAACGGCGGGTACCCCGTGCACTCCAGGTATTCGATATCGGCGCCGAGGGCGCGCAGAGCCTGCACGAGGGCGCCCACCGGGCGCTGGCGCAGGCGGGCGGACCCCGTGAGTGCCTGCACGCCGGGCTGAAGCGCCAGGTAGGCCGTCAGAAACCGGAAGGTAGTGCCGGCGTCGCCGGCGTTGTAGGTGCTGACCGGGGCAGCCAACAAGCGCCGGAGCGTGGCCGTATCGTTCGAGGCAGACAGGCGCCGGAGCCACTGCGAAGGGTCGGCGCCGGCCAGGGCCAGCACAATCAAGGCGCGGTTGCTCAGGCTTTTAGAGCCGTCGAGCGCAATGTCGGCGCACAACACCCGGTCGGTTTTGGAAAGGCGCAGGATTTCCATCGGGACAAAGATAGCCAACGGCCTGTCTTTGCCTCATGACATTTGCCGAACGCGTTATCGCCTTTACGCGGGCGTTCGTGGTTGAGGCAGTAGCCTGCTGCGTTATTTCGGCACTGTTTTTAGTTGGCGTTCGATCTCGCGCAGCCGTTTTTTCCGAATGGAATCGACGAGGCCCGGCAGCACGGTCGTCCGTTGGAGCAGGCAAAGACTGTCCATTTCTTTTCGGGCTGAATTTATCCCCAAGGCGGTGAGGGAATCGATTTTTTGCCGGGTACCGGCATCGAGTGGGGTATGGGGGTTGCCGCAACCCCAGAGCAGGGCAATAGATACAGCAATGAATACCAGGAAAGCCCTGAAATGAAGGGGGTTGAATTGCGCGCTTGCCATAGGAGTCTGATTTTCGGGGTAAAAATCTGCCATTCGTATGAAATAACCGGAAGGAAAATAGAGGAAGTATCGATGAGCCTGTAGCGGTTGCGGTTAAAATCCTACTTTTGCCGGCAAGAGGCAAGAAACGGGGGGCCGGGGGCCGGGACGCAGAAATTCTGCTGGTCAAACGCTCTAGTCCGCATCTGCCTCCCTGGTCATGCGTCAACAAATTCCGAATGTATTCACATTGGCGAACCTGTTTTGCGGGTGTTGCGCGGTGGTATTGTTGTTGTACGGGCAGCCGGTAGCCGCGGCCTGGTTTACCCTGGGGTCGTTTTTTTTTGACCTGGGCGACGGCATGATGGCGCGGGCGCTGAACGTGGCTTCGCCGATCGGCCGCGAGTTGGATTCGCTGGCCGATGTCGTGAGTTTCGGCGTGGTACCTGGCGCTATGTTGTACGGGCTGCTGGCTACCATCTTTTGCGCTGCTTTTCCGGACTTTTTCCCCTGGGCGGTCACTGCCAAAGCGGTGGCTCCGGATATGGAGCTGGGTTTGCTGCCCGTTTGCCGGGCGGCCCTGCCCGCTTTTATTTTATCCCTGTTTTCGGCTTACCGGCTGGCCAAATTTAACCTGGACACCCGTCAAAAGGACTACTTTATCGGCCTGAGCACCCCCGGATGCACCTTGTTTGTGCTGGGCCTGACCCTGGCGGCACACGACAACCAATGGGGCGTCGGCAGCCTGATGGCCGGCCAGCCCTGGGTGTTGTACGCCCTGGTGGTTATTTTTTCATTCCTGTTGGTCAGCGAAATCCCGATGTTTGGCTTGAAGTTCCGCTCGTTCCGCTGGCAGGAGAACAAGATGCCATATCTTTTTCTGGCCTTGTCCATTACTGCGCTGCTGGTGCTGAGAGGGCTGGGGCTGTCGCTCGTTATATTGTTTTACATCGGTTTGTCTCTGGTTTCAAAAAATAAAATTACCGGTCCGCCAACGCCCGGAATCACCCACTAATTATTTTGCCCATCATGAAATTTGTTGCCGAAATAGATATCATGCCGCACAAGGAGCTGCTCGATCCCCAGGGCAAGGCCGTGGTAAACAACCTGGGACACCTCGACCTGCAGGGGGTAGCCGATGTGCGGATCGGCCGCCACGTATCCATGACCCTGGAGGCCGCTTCCGAGGAAGAGGCCCGGCAAACGGTCGAAACGGCCTGCCAGAAACTGCTCGCCAATGTGATCATGGAAACCTATTCCTACGAATTAAAACCGTAGTGCAGCGTTTCCTGCCGCCAGAATATGCTTTACGTCGTACCCACGCCCATCGGTAATCTGGAAGACATTACCCTGCGCGCCCTGCGGGTGCTGAAAGACGTGGCCCTGATTCTGGCAGAGGATACCCGCACGAGCCGCAAGTTATTGAACCACCATAACATCGGAACGCCGCTCCGGTCTTTTCATGCCCACAATGAGCACGCCGTTGTGGAAAAACTCACGGCCGAGCTGGCCGCCGGCGCCGCCATAGCGCTCATCTCCGACGCGGGCACGCCGGGCATCAGCGATCCCGGTTTCTTACTGGTGCGCGCCTGTGTACGGGCAGGTGTGCGGGTGGAATGCCTGCCCGGACCCACGGCTTTTGTGCCGGCTTTGGTGGCCAGCGGCATCCCCTGCGACACCTTTCATTTCGAAGGTTTTCTGCCCCACAAAAAAGGCCGTCAAACCCGGCTGAAATACCTGGCGGAGCTGCCACATACGTTTGTGCTGTACGAATCGCCTTACCGCCTGGTGAAATGCCTGGAGGAGTTGATCGTTGTATGCGGGCCCGAGCGCGCGGCCTGTGTGGCGCGCGAGCTCAGCAAATTGCACGAGGAAGTCAAAACGGCATCCCTCGCCGACCTGCTGGCGCATTTCAGCGCCAAGGAGGTAAAAGGGGAAATCGTGGTGGTGGTAGCAGGGCGGGGATGAATCTCCAACTTGAACATTGGGCATTGAAAATGGAACACTTTTAAAATGTACAATTTTCAATGCTCAAAGTTCCGTTTTCTACTGTCCCACTCCTTTGATATACTCTTCCACCAGTTGTTTATAGTACGGCTTGAGCGCCGGGGATACGGTGCGGAAAAGGTCAACTTCTGCGCGGCGTTTTTTCAGGTATTCTTCGAGTGCCGGCGGCAGTTTTGATTGTTGTTGCCGGGCGGTTTGGGCCTGGCGTTGTTCGTCTTGTTCCTGTTCGCGTTCGGCGCGTTCTTCTTCCAGCAGGCGGGTCATGATTTCCTGTTGGCGACGCAGCATTTCATTGGTGAGGCGTTTGTTGACCAGGTCGGTTTCGATCCGGTCCATTTCTTCCATGATCGCATCGAGCGCTTTGCTGCCTTTGCCTTGCTCCTGTTTTTCTTTCTGGAGTTGGCGCAGGGCATTGCGCAAGGCTGCCTGCTGGGCCGCCATTTGGGCAAACTCCCGGCTCATACCACTCTGACCCTGGCCCTGGCCTTTGCCTTGTTCGAGCCGCTGTTTCAATTCCTGCATTTGCTTGTTCAGGTCGCCCTGGCCCTTGGTGATTTTATCCATCGGGCCTTTTTCCTTGCCTGATTTACCGCTGCCGGCGCCGCCGGGTTTCTTACAGCTGCCGCTGCCGGGCTGGCCGCTGGCCATTTGCTGTTGCATCTGGTTCATCACTTCCGACAGCATGAGGGCCAGGTCGTTGAAGCCCTTCATGGTGCGCTGCTGAAATTCGCTGGCCGAAGTGACCAGGCGTTCTTCGAGGTCGTCAATGCTGTATTTCAGGCCTTCCCGGATGTCGGATATTTTTTCGGTGATCACGCCTTCGATCTGGAAATTGCGGCTGGCCAGCGCTTGCAGGCTGTCTTCTACGATCTTGAAGTCGTCTTTTATTTTGAACTGGTGCTGGGTCAGTTCCACATAGCGCGGGGTATTGACGCTGGTGCCGGCGAAGTCGCGCATATTTTGCTCCTGCGCAAACGACAGACCGATCAGGTTTTCAAGCAGCTGGCGCAGCATGGCAATATCTTCTTCCATTTGCTCCTGCTCGCCGGCCTGGCGGCCCTGGCGCATTTGATTGGCCAGATTTTTCATTTTTTCGGCCGCTTTTTTCTGCTTTTTCGCAGCGCCTTTTTTCTGGCCCTCCTGCACATCCTGCCGGGCGTCCCGCATGTCTTGTTTGATATCTTCCATTTCCTCCCGGCTGTCTTCGATCTTTTGCGGGCGCTTCAGTTCCTGGTTTTTTTGCAGCATTTCTTCGTGCTGTTTTTTGATTTCATCCATTTTCTTTTCCAGGGCCTGTTGTTCTTCCTTCAGCTGCTCGTCTGACTTAGCGCCGTCCTCGGTTTCTTCCGAGAGTTTCTGTTCTTCCTGCGCCAATTCTTCCAGTTGTTCGATTTGTTGTTGTTGCAGGTGCTCCACTTCCAGTTGTTTGTAGAGTTCCTGCAGGCGGTCGAGTTGTTTGCCCAGGTCTTCGTTCGACATTTGCATTTGTTCCATTTGCCGGAGCATATCGTCTTTATTCATTTCCTGGAGCAGTTTTTCGATGTCTTCCATGAGTTTTTTCATCTCATCGCTCAGTGTTTCCTCAAACATCTTTTGCAGCTGCTCCTGTTTTTCCACCAGTTCTTCGTTCTGCTGTTGCTCGAAGTCCTCCTGCATTTTCTGACTTTCTTCGAAATTCTCCCGCGCTTGTTCGATTTGCTGGTTCAGCTGCCGCTGGCGGTCGAGCAGGCGCTCCATTTCCTTGCGCGACTGCCAGTCCAGTTCTTTTTGTTGCAGCACTTTATTGCGCAGTTTTTTCATTTCTTCCTGGATACGGGCGCTTTCTTTGAGCGCTTTTTCCAGGTCGCGCTGGATTTCCTCGGCCGACTGGGCCTGGTCCTTCCGGTATTCCTGCAGGGTGGGCATCCGCCACAACATCACCCCGGTGCGGGCGCTTTTGCTGCCATTGACGGCGTCGTTGTCGAACACTTCGAAATAGTAGGAAATCTCGTCGCCAGGTTGAATGTCGAGGTTGCGGACATCCCAGTTGTATTCATACGGCGCCTGTTTGCCCCCCGGTTTGGAAATTTTGGCGGTGCTGAGCGGCATTTGCCCGCTGTTAGCGCGTTTGATCTGGTAGTTGAAGGTGAGGTTAAGCAAGCCGTAATCGTCGGAGGCGTCGCCGGCAAAAAATAACATCCAGCGGTTGCTGCTGTCGCGGAATTCCTCGACGGCGATTTGCGGATGCAAGTCCGGAATTACCGTGATGGTGTAGGCTACCGAGTCGCCTTTCGGCAGTTGCTGGTTGCTGAGATAGATGCGGTACGGCTCGTCGCGCATGGCCCGGCGGCTGAACGAAAAGAGTTCGTCGTCGAAGCGTTTGGAGGCGACTGCGCCATCGCTACCGAAGCGCAGGTCGAGCTGGTCGGTATGCTGGGCATTGAATACCCAGTTGATACTGGTGCCTTGCGGGAGCACCAAGTCGCCTACATTCGCCAGTTCTTCGGCTTTGCGGCCGATATATTCCGGAAAGTTCAGTTTGACATGGAACGACAGGATGCTGGGGCGGCGCACTACCGACAGGGTATACGCATCGCTTTCGATTCCGCCGGCGAAGAGTTGAAAATCCGTATCTTTTTGTACATTGGTAAACGTGTAGGAGAAGCGGTTGGCAGCTTCTTTGTTGAGGCGGTATTGCACATTGCCCACTTCGATAAACATTTCGTTGGGCAGGGCCTGGCCTTCCACGTCAACCTGGAGGAGGAAATCGGAAAATTGCACCGCCTTCAAGGCATTCGTATTGATCAGGAAACGGAACGGGGCGGGCTTTTCAAATTTTTTGGTGCTGTTCAGCAGGCGCATAGTGCCCTCGCGCAGAATATTGGGTGCGCCCAAAAAAAGGAACAACAACAACAGTACCGGCGGCAGGGCATAGCGCAGGTAGCGCCGGTTTTTCTGCAAGTCGATAGCCGCTCTGAACGGTACCAGTTTGATCTCCTCGCTTTTCTGATCGATGGAGGCATGGATCAAATCGGCATAAATCGCATTTCCGGAAGATTGTTGTTTGAGTTGCAAGATGTTGAGCAACTTGTCTTTCACATCGCCAAAATGGCTGCCGATGATCTGGGCCGCCTGTTCGTGGCTGATCACCCTGCCCAGGTGGAAGTAATGCATCAGCGGCAAAGCCACCCAATTGTACAGCGCAGCGCCCGAAAGCAGGACAAAGCTCCAGAGCATAGCCGTGCGAACGCTCGTACTGAAGTAGAAATAGTACTCCAGCACATTCAGTAAGATGAACAGGCCCAATACGGCGCCAACGGCGTACAGGGAGCCGCGCAGCAGCTGGTTGATGTAAAATTTGCGGATAAAACCATCGAGTTTTTCGATGAGCAAGCCGTAGTTATCTCGTTGCATGGGAAACTTTAAGATTAACTTTTGTGGGCTATTCGGGCCGGCTGCAGCGCGAAACGAGGCATTGCTTTGTTTAAAAAAACAGGCGCCTGATTCCCCGCCGTACCCGGAAAGACAAAATTGCAGATAAAAGCCCGGTTAAAACGAATTAATCGGCAAAAGGGTCGCGGATTAACGGTTTTTAACAACCTGGAACCGCCTATTGCCGCTTGTACTTTTCTTCAAAACGCCGGCTCAGCGCCTTGTGCTTGTTGTCGAGGCTGATTTCCCGGCCCTGAATAAAGGCGGCGGTCACCTGGTTGGTGCGCATATCCAGCGCGTCGCCTTCACTGATAAACAGCGTGGCGTCTTTGCCCGTTTCGAGCGAGCCAGCGGTGTTGCCGACGCCCAAAATGGCCGCCGGGCTGAGCGTGATGGCCTGCACGGCGGCCTCGTACGGCAAGCCGGCGCCGACGGCCTGGCCGGCCTGGAAAGGCAGGTTGCGCTGCCGCCAGCCGCCGATGCCCGTCAGCGCAAAGGGGATGCCCCCCTGGTGCAGCGCCACGGCGGTCTTATACGGCTGGTCGACATCGTCATCTTCCCGCGAAGGCAACTGCTGGGTCGGAGCGAGGATTACGAGCGTCTGGTGTTCTTTTAAAAAATCGGTGACCATCCAGGCGTCGGTGGCGCCGACGAGCACCGGGCGTACGCCGAATTTTTCGGCAAAAAGCACCGATTCCTGGATGGTTTTGGCGTTGCTGGTATGGATATACAGGTTGCGGCTGCGGTCGAACAGCCCGCGCATGGCTTCAAAACGCGGGTTTATGACTTCCGGCGCCGGCTGCTGGCTGTAGGCCCGGGCTTCGTCGAAGTAGCGGCGGAGTTCCTCCACGGCGCCGTCGTACGCGTTGTCTTCCGGCTGCGACGAGTCCACGCCCTGCCGGCCGAAGCGCCGCCGCGGCTGCGGGGAGGGCCAGTTGAGGTGAATGCCGTCGTCGGCGCGCAGCGTGGCGTCTTCCCAGTTCCAGGCATCCAGTTGCACCACGGCCGAGCTGCCGGAGATGGCGCCGCTGATGGGTACCACCTGAGCCAGCAATACGCCATTGGAACGCACGGTTGGGAGCACATCGGAGTCGGTATTGTAGGCGATGATCGCGCGGGCGTTGGGATTCAGGTTGCCCGTTTCGGCAAAATCCTGCGTTGCGCGCACAGCATCCACCTCCACCAGGCCCAGGCGCGAATCGGCGGCGATAAAACCGGGGTACACGTGTTTGCCGGCGGCGTCGAAAATTCTGGAAAATTTCGTTCGGTCCAGGCGCACCGTTGCGGCGTCGGCTACCAGCGTGATCTTGCCGCCTTCGAAGGCGATGGCACTGTTGTTGAGTACCTGACCGTTGCCCAAATGGGCGGTAGCGCCGAGAAGCAGAATGGCCCCGCTCTGCGGAGGAGCGGGGGTGGGGGTTTGGGAAGGAAGGGAGGGTGCAAAGACACTAAAGACGGCCAGAACGGCAACTAAATGCAGAATATTTTTCATAAAGCGGAGATTACGAAATTGACTGCGAAACTATCGCAGTGTTTTTGTCAATACGATACTGACTAAAAATATTACCGCAACACAAGCGACAATCCATAATAGAAGTTCCAATGGGGTGCAGTCATTCTCGCTTTGCCTTTAACCACCGGCTTGTCATGTTGGAAACAGCCACACAAGTCAACATTTCAGCGTAAAATTTGGCTTGTGTGGCTGTTTCCAACATGACAAGCCCCCGTTAACGCGAAGAATTGGTGCAAACCGAGAATTGCTGAGCGGGGTGTAAGTACATTTGAGCAAGCCTACACCTATCGCCAACAATTGTGTAAACAGAAAAATACCTCCGTGTGAAATTACGGTAAAACGCCAGTCATTCGATTTAAACTCTTGGTATCAAAACAAAAAACGCACCGCCAAAACGCAGCGGGTGGCAGGGGAAAGCCCTGCATAACCCGTTTCGTCATAGCGGTGCGAAAGGTCGTATTTTCCGTCAAATTTCAGCTACTGAATTCCTGGAAAACATACGAGGTGCCATAGAGCCAGGCGGTCAGTTCCTATCTGTGGAGGACGCTGCGGGCTTTTCTGAAACCAGTTCCCGCACAATTTTCCATTGGCCGTCTTCTTTGCGGCTGAGCGTGGAAAAATTGCCGGACATTTGCATCGTATCGCCGCCCTCTTTCATAGTAGATTTTATTGTATACGTACCCGACGTTTGGGCAAATCCATTGCCCAAATCGACCACATCGCTTAAAATGACGCTGGCTTCAGCGCTCATAGACTTAAATCCGGTGCTGAAATACTCCTTCACCTGATCCTGCCCCGTCAGGGTAGAGCCATCGGCGAGCGTGACCACCGCATCCGTTGCGTAGTGGGCCCCCAGTGCGTCTGCATTGCCGGCATTGTACGCTTTTTGCCAATCGTTCACCGCTGTGGCGATCTCCTGTTTGACCGTTTTTTGGGCAAAAACACCAGCGTTCAGGGCCAGGGTAAAGAGGAAAAGGGGTAAGATGGCAATCTTCAATTGTGTTTTCATTTTGAACAATTTAATGGAAGAATGATGTTTTACTTAAAAGAATGATGGGGTACATTACCGGGATTTACGAGCAATAGTACAATAATATATCGCTTCCGGGCAAAAGGGTTATCACCTGTGGGGGGATAAATCAAAGGTTTATTTCACCGCACAGGTCAGCATCAACTTTCCTTCAACCCAGCCTTCCAATACGTCGCCGATCTGCACGGGTCCCACGCCGGCTGGCGTGCCGGTGAAGATCATATCGCCTTTTTGCAGGGTGAAGTATTTCGAAATGTGCACAATGAGCGTGTCGAAGGAAAAGATCAGGTCGCGGGTGTGGCCATCCTGCGCCACGGCGCCGTTTTTCCGGAGCTGAAAATGAATATCCTGCGGGTTGGGCAGATCGCTCAGCAGCGTCCACCTGCTCACTGGCGCCGAATAATCGAAGCCCTTGGCGATCTCCCAGGGCTGGCCTTTTTGTTTCAGCTTGTCCTGGAGGTCGCGCGCCGTAAAATCGATTCCAAACGCCACGGCGTCGTAATAGCGCGCGGCAAAGCCGGGCTGCACCGAGCGGCCGTTTTTACATACCCGGAGCACGATTTCGCCCTCATAGTGAAGGTCTTGTGTAAAGTCGGGGTAAAAAAACGGCTTATTGTTGACCACCAGGGCCGTCGGCGGTTTCATAAAAAGGAGCGGCTCGGTGGGGACCGGGTTGTTCAGCTCCTTGGCGTGGTCGGTATAGTTGCGACCGATGCAGAAGATTTTCATACCGCGAATGTAAAACCTTGCAAACAAACCTGTCAGGTGATTTTAGCAGGCGGCATGGCTACGCCCGGCACAGCCATGCCGCCTGCTAAAATCACCTGACAGGTTAAAAGTCATCCCCAAAAGCAAAATCTGGCTGCCGCTCCGTCCAGCGCCCGCGTGTGAAATCGGGAAATGCCTGCGGGCTGCTGCCGGTGGCGATGGAGGCCTCGCTGAGCGGGGTGATTGCCAGCCAGGTGGCTGCGTCGTACACGTCGATTTGCGGCGCGATATTTTGTTTGGCGCACTCCACGAAGTGGTGGAACACAAAAAAATCCATACCGCCGTGGCCGGCCGTTTTGGCGTCGGAACCATAGCGGCGCCAGAGGGGGTGGTCGTAGCGGTCGAGCCAGGCCTGGGCATTCTCCCAGGCATGTGGTTTGGTCTGGCCGTCGAGCAGCAGGCTTTCCCGTACGTCCATCCAGATACCTTTAGTGCCTTGCACGCGGAAACCCAGCGAATAAGGCCGCGGCACGCTGGTATCGTGCGAGAGCAGTATGGTTTCGCCGTTGGCGGTTTTGAGGATGGTGGTCACCACGTCGCCGAGGTTGAAGCGCACCGATGCGTTGGGGTGCCTGGGGCCGCCCTTGGGGTGGTTTACGATGTATTCGTGCAAGCCAAGCGCCTTGCTGGAGGTGGCTGTGAGGTACAAAAACCGGTTACCGCGATTGATATTGGCCATCATGGCAACGGGCCCGACGCCGTGCGTGGGGTATAGGTCGCCGTTGCGGTGCACGGCGTGTTTGGTGCGCCATTTGGCTTCGGAAAAACCTTTTTCGCCAAACTCAACGCCGCCGCCGTAGGGCGAAACGCCGTCGTTGAACTTGACCTCGCGCAGGTCGTGCTGGTATCCGCCTTCGAGGTGCAGGAGTTCGCCGAACAGGCCCGCGCGTACCATCTGGAGCACCGCCATCACGTCGCGGCGGTAACACACATTCTCCAGAAACATCAGGTGCGCGCCCGTTTCTTCGTGGGTATTGACAAGTTGCCAGCATTCGTCGAGCGAAAAACCGCCGCACACCTCGGTACCCACGTACTTGCCGGCTTTCATGGCGGCCACACACTGTTGGGTGTGCCATTCCCAGGGCGAGGCGATGACTACGGCGTCTACGTTGGGGTCCTGAAGCAGGCGCAGGTAATCGTGGTTGCCCTGGTCGTACACGGCCGGTTTTTTTTGACCGCGTTGGTCGATCTGTTTCAGGCAGCCGGCCACCATGCGGGCATCGGGGTCGGCGATGGCTACAACCGAGCAATCGTCGCGGCGCAGCGCCAGATCCACGTGGCTCTGGCCGCGCAAGCCCACGCCGATAAACCCGAGGTTGATCCTGGATTTGCCGGTGGCGGCGAGCGGCGAGCGGCTGGACGGTTGGGCGGCGCCGAAACCGGGCACGCTGAGGGCAGCGCCGGCAAGAGCGGTTTTCTGGAGGAACGAGCGGCGGTTGATCTTAGCCATATGCGGTATTTTTTTTAGGGGCTAAGATTGTTTGTTTTCCAGCAGATCACGCGGAACGCGCCGGTTTTTTTTGGCGAAAAATGTTTTGGCGCCGGCCGTGCGGCGGAAAATCAAATCCGATGCTGCAGCGCCATTTAAAACAATTTTTGTTATATTTGCCGCGCACCCGGCCGGGTGCGAAAGCGCACGGCCCAACCACCATGCCACTCGACACCGCCATCGAATACCTCAAAGGCGTCGGCCCCCAGCGCGCCGAAGTGCTCAAGAAAGAGCTCGGGGTGTTCACGTGCGGCGACCTGCTGTTCCATTTCCCCTTCCGCTATATCGACCGCACGCAGTTTCACCGCGTGAGCGACATCCAGACCGAAGGTGAACAATACCAGGTGAAAGGCATCCTCCGCCGCCTCGAAACCGCCGGCGACGGCCGTGCCAAACGCCTGGTAGGTACCTTGCGCGACGAAACGGGGGCCATCGAACTGATCTGGTTCCAGGGCGTGCAGTGGCTCGAGCGCAACCTGAAAGTTGGAAAGGAATACGTGGTATTCGGCCGGGCCACCCAGTTCGGCGGGCGGATGAACATCCCACACCCCGAAGTCGAAGAAGTGACCCCGGAGAATGCCCAAAGTGCGCGCAGCTTCGACCCCGTGTACCCCTCCACCGACAAACTCACCCAAAAAGGCCTCGACGCCAAAGGCCTGCGCAAGCTCCTGCGCACCCTGCTCGACGGTATCAGCCGGGCGGAAATACCGGAAACGCTGCCCGACTTTATGCTCGAGGGATACCGGCTTCTTCCCCGCTGGGAAGCGCTGCAAAAAATTCATTTTCCTGAAAGCCAGCAAGAACTCGACGCCGCTGCCCGCCGCCTGAAATTTGAAGAGTTGTTTTTCCTGCAACTCCGCCTGCTGCAAATCCGACGCCGCCGGAAAGACGCCAGCAAGGGGCTTGTGTTCGACAAAATCGGCGCTTATTTTAATCGCTTTTATCGCGAAAAACTGCCCTTCGAACTCACCGAAGCGCAAAAACGCGTGCTCCGTGAAATCCGCACCGACCTGGCCTCCGGTCAGCAAATGAACCGCCTGGTGCAGGGCGACGTCGGCTCCGGCAAAACGGTGGTGGCTCTGATGAGCATGCTCATGGCCATCGACAACGGCTACCAGGCCTGTATGATGGCGCCCACTGAAATCCTGGCCCAGCAACACTTTACCAGTATCACCGAATTGTTGGGCGAGCTCGGTATCAACGTCGGCTTCCTCAGCGGCACCGTGAAAGGAAAAAAACGCGCCGCCCTGCTCGAACAACTCGCCGCCGGCAACCTGCACCTGGTCATCGGCACGCACGCCCTGATCGAAGACTGGGTCCAATTCAAAAACCTCGGCCTGGCCATCATCGATGAACAGCACCGCTTCGGCGTCGAACAACGCGCCGCCCTCTGGAAAAAAGGCGCCGGCCTGCCGCCCCACGTGCTGGTCATGACCGCCACGCCCATTCCCCGCACCCTCGCCATGACGCTCTACGGCGACCTCGACGTGTCGGTCATCGACGAGCTGCCGCCGGGCCGCAAGCCCGTCACCACCACGCACCGCAACGAACACCACCGCCTGCGGGTGCAGGGTTTTCTGCGCGAAGAAATCGCCAAAGGCCGCCAGGCGTATGTGGTTTATCCGATGATCGAAGAGACGGAAAAGGCCGATATGCTCAACCTCATGAGCGGCTACGAAGCCCTGAGCCGCGATTTTCCGCCGCCGCAATACCAGATCAGCATCGTACACGGCAAAATGAAAGCCGCCGATAAAGACTATGAAATGCGGCGTTTTGTAAAAGGCGAAACGCAGATCATGGTCGCCACCACGGTTATCGAAGTGGGCGTGAACGTGCCCAACGCCAGCGTAATGGTCGTTGAAAATGCCGAACGGTTCGGGCTGAGCCAACTGCACCAGTTGCGCGGACGCGTGGGCCGGGGCGCCGACCAGTCGTACTGCCTCCTGATGAGCGGGTTCAAACTCAGCGCCGATGGCCGCGAACGCCTGCAAACCATGGTCCAAACAAACGACGGCTTTCAAATCGCCGAAGTTGACCTGCGCCTGCGCGGACCCGGCAACCTGGAAGGCACCCAGCAAAGCGGCATGCTCCGGTTCTTGCTGGCCGACCTGGGGCGCGATGGCCAGATATTGACGGCAGCCCGCGAAATCGCCTCCCGTATCCTCGAAGCCGACCCCGCCCTGCAAGCGCCCGAAAACGCGCGCCTGCGGCTTCATTTGGAGTCGACCGGCGTGGCAGCACGCGTGTGGAGTAAAATTTCCTGAAACCCGGCGCCGGGTTAGTCCCTGAATTTATCGAGTAAATACGCCAGTTCGGTGGCTTCGGCTTCACTCAGTTTGCTGCCAGGCATCCGGGAAGGATCGGTAAAACCCGCCGCCTGAATATCGGCCAGGAGTTTTTTTCCCACTTCCGAAATGCTCACCACCACCATGCGGCGGTCGCCGGTATGCGCTACCCGCTCCAGGTAGCCGCTTTCGCGCAGTTTCTCCACCAGGCGGCTTACATTGCTGCTGCGGTCGATCATGCGCCCTTTGATATCCAGCACCGAAAGCCCGTTGGGACTGCTGCCGTTGAGAATACGCAAGATGTTGTATTGCGGGTGGGTCAGACCAAAATGGCGCAGTTGCCGCTGCAGGATACAGTCCAGCCAACTGGCCGTAAACAAAATGTTCAGCAAGGCACGCTGCCGCGGCGGCATGGGCTTGGAGTTTTTGAGTTCCGCTTCAATATTCATGACACAAATATAAGTGTTTGAACACTAAACGCAGAATTTCTTTTTTGGTTTGAAGAAGGGGGGGTGTGTAAGGGGCTGGCAAAAAATTATCCCGCCCATTTTCAACAGTATGTTTTCAAAGCCTGTTTTACCGGCGCGTCCGTTGTATTTTCGCCGCAGACAACCATCCCGTATTGCCTATGTTGTTTCAAGGCGCCTTGTTGGGGCTTTCGCTGAGTTTCATGGTCGGCCCGCTGTTGTTTGCCATTGTGCAGGCCAGTCTGGAGCGCGGTTTCCGGGCCGGGTTCTCGCTGGCAGCCGGCATCTGGACCAGCGACGCGCTGTACATTACCATGGTGTACTACGGCGTGGATGCGCTGGCGGCACTCACGGCCTTGCCCCATTTCCGGCTGTGGGCGGGGCTTGCCGGCGGACTGGTGCTGGTGATCTTCGGCCTGACGGCGCTTTTGCGCCGCAACGTGCCCCTGACGGACGACCACCATACGCCGGCCGACCGGGTGCTCGACGTGCTCGACGGCCCCGAAAAGCCGGGAGTGGAACACAACTGGATGCGGTGGGGCTACGCGGGATACTGGCTGCGCGGGTTTTTGCTCAACACGATAAACCCGTTCACCGTTTTTTTCTGGCTGGGTATCGCCAGCGCGGTGGTGGTGCCCAACCAGTGGGCGCCCAGGGAAACGCTTGCTTTTTTCAGCGGCATGCTGGGCGCCCTGATTCTGACCGATACGCTGAAGGCCTATGCTGCCAAGCGCGTCCGGCATTTTCTGACGCCGGCGCACACCCGTTGGGTACAGAAGGGGATCGGGCTTACGCTGTTGGTCTTTGGCGTAGTGTTGGTCATTCGTGTGCTGGTGTAAAAATTTCTTAAGTCAGCATTTAGCAAAGTCCTGAAAAACAACTGAAGAGACTGTTAAAAGCCGGATTTTTGTAGCTTGCCTCCACACATCATACTGTTTTTACCAATTTTTCAAATACAAGTAACCATGCGTCTGATCGCGATTGCTCTGTGCCTGCTCGGTATCTATACTGTTTTGCCTGCACAAAATGCCTACAATTTCTGGGTGCCCATCGGGCAAGAAAATATAAAACTCCCCGAAAATGCCCAACGAACAATCCGGCCCAACGCCTGCAAAACCTACCGGCTGGCATACGCTGACCTGTGGGCAGCGCTTCAACAGGCGCCGGCGGAATACAGCGGCCAACAACCGCTGCTGCTCGACCTGCCGCAAGCCGACGGTACGGTGCGCAGGTTTCGCGTGTGGGAGTCGTCCGTCATGGCCCCTGAACTGCAGGCCAAATACCCCGGCCTGCGCTCCTATGCCGGCAGCGCTGCCGACGGCAGCCCGGGCATGAACGTCCGCCTCGGTATAGGCCCAAAAGGATTTTACGGCTTTTTTCTGGATGCGGAGGGGCATATTCAGACCGTACGCCCTTATGCCGACAGCATGACCGGGGTGTACATGGCATACCGCCTGGAAGACCTGCCCGATGCCCTGAACACGCCGGAAGGTCAAGCCGTTTGTGGTGTGGACGAAGTCCCGCTATACACCCCTGCCGGCCTGAGTACCCCGCCGGCTGCCTCCCGGCGCAGTGCAGCGCCGGTGACGGTAAAAAAATACCGGATGGCCGTAGCGGCTCAGGCGGAATACAGCCTGTTTCACGGCGGCACCAAGAACTCGGTGCTGAATGCGATCCAGGAAGCGCTCGATTTTATTGTCCTGATCCAGGAGCGCGATTTTGCCATGCGCCTGGAGCTCATCCCCAACAACGACACCCTGATCTATTTCGACCCGGACACCGACCCGTATTCCGGGCAGTTTGTATCCAGCTGGCGGGTGCAAAACGTGGCCCCCACCAACAGCCGTGTTGGCCTGGCAAACTACGACTTCGGCCATGTTTTCGCCCGGGTAAACCCCGGCAGCGGCATTTATGTGGCCGGGCAGGCCTGTTTGGCCTGCATTTGCACCGATTCAAAAGCCGCGGCAGGCTCCTCGCTGCCCAGCCCGGTGGGCGAGGGATATTATTTGATTATCGCGCATGAAATGGGGCACCAGCTGTCGGCCACGCATACGTTCAACAACTGCCCGAGCAGCCAGGATGCGCAAACGGCAAGCACGGCCTTCGAACCGGGAGCCGGCTCGACGATCATGAGCTATGCAGCCGTATGCGGCGGCGTCGATGTGTACCAGAACAACCGCGATGGTTATTACCACGTGGCCAACCTCGAACAGATCACCAAATTTATTGCCCAGGAGGAAGGCAGCACTTGTGGTCTCGATGTCGATCCCGGCAATACTGCGCCGGAAGTGAGCATCCCGCTGACCAACGGTTTCTACATCCCCATCAGCACCCCCTTCGCTCTGAGCGCCGAGGCGACTGACCCCGACGGCGACAACCTGACGTACTGCTGGGAAGAATACGACCTGGGGCCGGTGCGCACCCTGGGCGACCCGATCCTGACCACGCCTATTTTCCGCTCGTACAAATCCACGGCAAACCCCACGCGCACCTTTCCCCGCATCCAGACGATCGTCAACAATGGCAACGACCTGGCGGAATATTTGCCCGACTACAACCGCCAGCTGAATTTCAAAGTCTCCGTCCGCGACAACAGCCCCGGCGGCGGCGGCCTCGCCATCTCGTCTCAACTCAGCTTCAACGCCACCATCCAGGCCGGCCCCTTTGTCGTCACCAGCCCGAACACCAGCCAGCTTACCTGGCACCCCGGCGAATACCAAACCGTCGAGTGGGATGTGGCCAACACCGACAAGGCGCCGGTGAACTGCCGGAAAGTCAATATCAAACTCAGCGTCGATGGCGGCCTGACATACCCCCACACCCTGGCCTCCGGCGTGCCCAACCAGGGCCGCTATTGCATCCAGGTGCCGGCGGTCAACACGGCCGGCGCCCGCATCCGGGTGGAAGCCGCCGACAATATCTTTTTCGATATTTCCAATTCCACTTTCCAGATCGTGCAGCCCACCGCGGCGCGCTTTACGCTTTGCCCGGCCCAAACCTTCGACACCGTCTGCCTGCCTGCCGCCTACACGGCCGTCATCCACACGGCGGCCACGATGGGCTTCAGCGACCCGCTGACGCTCAGCGTGGAAGGCTTGCCGGCCGGCGCGACGGCTGCGTTCGCACCCGACCCCGTGCTGCCGGGCAACGACGCCGTGATGACGCTGAATTTCCTGCCCGGCCAACCCAACACGTCGTTTGACGCCAAAATAAAAGCCAGCGCCGGGGCCAGCGTCGATTCGACGCTGAGCAGCCTGACGATTTACAATTTCGACTTTTCGGCCCTGTCCATGCAAGCGCCCGCCGACGGCGCCGCCGGGCAGGACCGGGCGCCCGTGCTGCGTTGGAACGGCGTGAGCAATGCCGCATCGTACGATGTGGAAGTGGCCACCAGCCCCACGTTTGCCGCCGGCACGCTGGTGAGCTCGAAAACCGGCATTACCGCCGACAGTTTCAAAATCCCCACGCTGCTCGACAAAGGCCAGGTGTTCTACTGGCGCTTCCGCCCTAAAAACGGATGCGGCCCGGGCGACTGGCTGGGGCCGTTCGCGTTCGCAACCCTGGTGGACGTTTGCGCCGCCTTCGAGTCGTCTGATTTGCCGAAAAACATCACCAGCGCAGCCGCCATCACCGTCGAATCGAAACTGACCATCCCCGCGGGCGGTGTGATCAGCGATTTGAACATCACCAAAGTCCAGGGCTTCCACGAGTATTTTCAGGACCTGGAAATGCGCCTCGTCAGCCCTGCCGGCACGGAGGTGCTGCTGTTTAAAAACAAGTGCCCGAACTTTAACGGCAACTTCAATTTCGGATTCGACGACAGCAAGCCCGCCCTGTTCGGATGCCCGCCGCCAAACAACGGCGTCACCTACAAACCCACCGAAACCCTCAGCGCATTCAACGGCCAGAACGCCGGCGGCCAATGGATCCTGCGCGTCAAAGACACCCAGGTGAGTTCCGGCGGCTCCCTCCAGGCTTTCCACCTCGAGTTTTGCTCCAGCACTGCGCTCAACCCGCCCGTGCTGGTCAACAACAACCCCTTGGTGCTCGACCCGGGCGTGAACGCTGTGATCGCCCCCGACCTGCTGAAAACGACCGACCCGAACAACTCCGACGATCAGCTGGTGTACACCCTGATGACCACGCCGGCCAACGGCGAGCTGCAGCTCTACTGGGGTGGCGCGCTTCAGGTGGGTGCGCAATTCACCCAGGCCGACCTGAACGGCAACGGCCTGCGCTATTTCGACTATGGCCACAACGCCGGCAACGACGCGTTTTGCTTTAGCGTGACGGATAACGAGGGCGGCCTGATCAAGGACTGTTTCACCGTGCAACCCCTGGCGGTCGGCGTGCGGGAAACCCTGCGGGCGCTCCAGTTTACCCTGGCGCCGAACCCGGCAAGCGAAACGGTGCGGATCGCCTTCGGGGAGGCGCCGCGCTCGGACACCCGCATCCGGATGTTCGACGCCGCCGGGCAGCTCCTGCACACCCAGGTGCTGGGCAGCGGGCAGGCGACAGCCGTGTTGCAGGTAGCCCAGTTGCCGGAAGGGCTGTACACCATTGCTGTGGATAATGCCGAGGGCGGCGGCGTGCGCAAACTGGTGGTCCGGTGATGTGTTCGTTGTTTTTCCCGCAGAACCCGCAGATTTCTGCGGGAAAAAACGAGTTCTGCGGGAAAAAACGACTCTGCGAAATCTGCGGGAAATAATCACCGGAAAACATAGGGGATAATCCCGCAAAAACAGTCCTTCTAACAGTTAACATTCCGTACCAATTTTAGCCTCTGTGTTTATGTTCAAACGCTTCCTCTTCGGATTATTCGCGCTTTGCGCCATACCCGCTTCCGCGCAATCCATTTGGCGCGACGTCGCGGAAACGGACATCCCGCCCACTGCCGCCGAATACCGGATCGCTCCGCAGCGCTACCGCACGGTGCAGCTCGACCCTGCCGCCCTGCAGGCCGTGCTCGACGCCGCCGCTGCGCCGGATGCCCAGCGCGCCGCCGCGAGCGCGCCGCCGCCTTTGCTCAGCATCCCTTTGCCCGACGGCAGCGCCGCCGCCTTCCGCCTGCGCGAGACCCCGGTGATGGCCCCGGACCTTCAGGCGCGCTACCCGCAAATCCGCAGTTACACCGGCTTCAGTCCCGACGACCCGACGGCCCTGCTCAAGTGCGACCGGACGCCCCGGGGCTTTCACGCCATGCTCACTTCCGCCCGCTGGGGCACGGTTTTTATCGACCCCTACAGCCAGGGCGATGCCTTGAACTATGTTGTTTACCATAAAAAAGATTACGCGCCGCCGGCGCGGAAACAGGCGTTTATCTGCGGTGTGGCAGCGCTTTCCGGCAACCCCGCTCTGCAAAACGAAACAAAGGTTTCCGCCCGCAGCAACGACGGCCAAATGCGCCAGTACCGCCTGGCGATGGCCTGCACCGGCGAATACGCCGCGTTTCACGGCGGCACCAAACCCCTGGTGCTGGCGGCCATCGTGACCTCCGTAAACCGGATCAACAGCGTGTACGAACGCGAACTGGCCGTCACGTTCGAACTGATTCCCAACAACGACACGCTGATTTTCCTCGACCCCGACGCCGACCCCTATGCCAACAACAACGGCGGCATGATGCTCGGGCAAAACGAAAACACCTGCGATAACCTGATCGGCTCGGCCAACTACGACATCGGCCACGTGTTCAGCACCGGCGGCGGCGGCATTGCCGGCCTCGGCGTGGTGTGCACGGGCAGCAAAGCCCACGGCGTGACCGGGCTGCCGGCGCCCATCGGCGACCCCTTCGACATCGACTACGTCGCCCACGAAATGGGCCACCAGTTCAGCGGCAACCACACCCAGAACAACCCCTGCAGCCGCAGCGGCCAAACCGCCATGGAACCCGGCAGCGGCTCCACCATCATGGGCTATGCCGGTATTTGCGCGCCCGACGTACAGCCGCACAGCGACGCCTATTTCCACGGCGTCAACGTGGAGGAAATGGTGGATTTTATCACCAACGGCAGCGGCAACAACTGCCCCTTCCTGACGCCCAGCGGCAGCACGGCGCCCATCGTGAATGCCGGCCCGGACTACACCATCCCCAAATCGACGCCCTTTGTCCTGACTGCTCAGGCCAGCGACCCCGACACCGCCGATGTGCTGACCTATTGCTGGGAACAAATGGACGCCGACGAAGCCGTCATGCCGCCCATTCCGACCAACGCCCTCGGACCGCTGTTCCGCTCGTTCAACCCCGACACCCTCCCGGCGCGGTATTTCCCCAGGCTCTCCACCCTGGTGCCCGGCGCCAGCAGCGACTGGGAAAAACTCCCCTCCGTGGGGCGTAAGCTCAACTTCCGGGTGACGGTGCGCGACAACAACCCCGCCGGCGGCCAAACGGCGCAGGACGACGTGCTGATCACCGTGGATAAAAACACCGGGCCGTTTAAAGTGACCAATCCGAATACCGCAGCTATCTGGCGCAGTGGCGAATACCGGGTGGTGACCTGGAACGTAGCCAATACCGACAAATCGCCGGTGCTCTGCCAAACGGTCAACATCCGCCTGAGCACCGACGGCGGTTTTACCTATCCCCATCTGCTGGCCGCCGGCGTGCCCAACAACGGCAGCTATTGCATCCGGGTGCCCGAACTGGAAACGACACAGGCGCGCCTGATGGTGGAAGCCGCGGGCAATGTGTTTTTTGACATTTCCGACGCCGACCTCGCCATTGCGCCCGCTGCCGCGCCCTCGTTTTCGCTGTGCACGGATGCCGTTGTCGCCCGGGTATGCCTGCCCCAGGCCTACAGCGCCACCATCACCACCAGCGCCTTGCTGGGCCTCGACAGCCTGATCCAGTTGTCGGTCGAGGGACTGCCCATCGGCGCCGTGGCGCTGTTCACGCCCAACCCTGTTTTGCCGGGCCAGAACGCCCAGCTGGCCGTTTCGTTTCCCGACGGGTACGGCGAAGGCCAGCTGGATATCGTCATCCGCGGCGTGGTGGGCGCCGATACGGCAAGCGTGCAAACCTCGCTCACCGTCGTTTCCAACGACTTTGGCCAAATGGCTTTGCTGGCGCCTGCCAACGGCGCCACGGGCCTGGACCAGGCGCCGGTGCTGCGCTGGCAAACCGCGGCGGACGCGCTGACCTACGAGTTGGAAATCGCGTACAACCCGGCCTTCGATTCGGTGCTGGTGCATCGGCAGAACCTCGTGCTGGACAGTTTGAAAACGCCCCTGCTGCTGGACAAAGGCAAAGTGTACTACTGGCGCGTGCGGCCGGTCAACGAATGCGGCCCCGGCCCCTGGGTCGGCCCCTTCGCGTTTGCCACCCTGGTCAATGTGTGCGCCGCGTTTGAAGCGGGCGACGTGCCGAAAAACATCACTGCCAGCCAGGCGGTGACCATCGAATCCAAAATAACCGTGCTGGCCAGCAGCATCGTCAGCGATGTCAACATCCCGAAAATCCAGGGGAATCACGAGTTTTTCAAAGACCTGGAAGCGTACTTGATCAGCCCCAAAGGCACGCAGGTGTTGTTGTTCAAAGCCAAATGCGGGAGTTTCAACGGCAATTTCCGCTTCGGTTTTGACGACAGCGGCGCTGCCGAACTCGGCTGCCCGCCGCCGAACAACGGGACGCTGTTCCGCCCGGCCGAACTGTTCAGCGCGTTCAACGGCGAAAATTCCGCCGGCGTGTGGACGTTGCGGGTGAAAGACACGGAAGTCAGCTCGGGCGGCCGGATCGCCGCTTTCGATCTGGAAATATGCGCCAACACCACGCTCAACCCGCCGTTTATCGTGCAAAACAACGTCCTGTCGGTAGAGCCGGGCAACAACAAAGCCGTGACGCCCGACCTGCTGCGGGCGGAGGACGCCGACAACAGCGCCTCCGAACTCGTTTTCACCCTGATGACCGTGCCGCAGCACGGCGAATTGCAGCTGTACTGGACCGGCAAAATGGCGCCCGGCGACCAATTTACCCAGGCGGACCTGGACAACGGCGGCCTCCGGTATTTTCACTACGGCACGAACACCGCCCCCGACCAGTTCTGTTTTACTGTGACGGACGGCGCCGGCGGCATGGCCCAGGATTGTTTCCACATCCAGCCGCTGCCCGTCGGCGCCGACGAACCGGAACGCCGGCTAGACTTCCTGCTGGCGCCCAACCCGGCGACGGAATCCGTGCGTCTGGCATTTGGCGAAGCGCCCGGCTCGGACACCCGCATCCGCCTGTTCGACGCGGCAGGCCGCCTGCTCCATGCCCAGTTGTTGCCAGCCGGGCAGACCACGGCCCGCATCGCTACGGGCCATTTGCCCGATGGCTTGTACACCGTGTCGGTGCAAAATGCGCGGGGCGGAGGCGTGCGAAAACTGGCGGTGTGGTAACTCCGGGATATAAAAGTATTTCCCGCAGTTTGGTTTTTTCCCGCAGATCGTGCAGAACCGTAGAGTAGTTTTTCCCGCAGATCGCACAGAACCGTAGAGCGGTTTTCCCGCAGATCGCGCAGAACCGTAGAGTAGATTTTCCCGCAGATCGCGCAGAACCGTAGAGCGGTTTTCCCGCAGATCGTGCAGAACCGTAGAGCGGGTTTCCCGCAGATCGCGCAGAACCGTAGAGTAGTTTTTCCCGCAGATCGCGCAGAACCGTAGAGCGGTTTTCCCGCAGATCGCGCCGAACCGTAGAGTAGTTTTTCCCGCAGATCGCGCAGAACCGTAGAGTAGATTTCCCGCAGATCGCGCAGAACCGTAGAGTAGTTTTTCCCGCAGATCGCGCAGAACCGTAGAGTAGTTTTTCCCGCAGAACGCGCAGAACCGTAGAGCGGTTTTCCCGCAGATCGTGCAGAACCGTAGAGTAGATTTTCCCGCAGATCGCGCAGAACCGTAGAGCGGGTTTCCCGCAGATCGCGCAGATTTCGCAAAACGCAGATTTCGCAGAACGTAGAGCGGACTTTTTCAAGGAAAAGACAAACAGCGCTACGCTGAGGGAAAAAATGGAAAAAACGACTCTACGTTCTGCGAAATCTGCGTTTTGCGAAATCTGCGCGATCTGCGGGAAAATCTACTCTACGGTTCTGCGAAATCTGCGTTTTGCGAAATCTGCGCGATCTGCGGGAAAACCGACTCTACGTTCTGCGAAATCTGCGTTTTGCGAAATCTGCGCGATCTGCGGGAAAATCGCTCTACGTTCTGCGAAATCTGCGTTTTGCGAAATCTGCGCGATCTGCGGGAAAACCGACTCTACGTTCTGCGAAATCTGCGCGATCTGCGGGAAAACCGCTCTACAGTTCTGCGCGATCTGCGGGAAAATCGACTCTACGTTCTGCGAAACCTTCGATGAACGATCGCAGGCCTTCAAAAAACCACGGTATAAATTTTTTGTAAAAACTCGAATCATGCGTTTTTGGTTACTGTTTTTTTCCGGCCTGCTCGGCAGCGCGCTTTACTCCCAAACAACTCCCACATTTTTCCAGCCGGTTCCGGAAGAAAGCATCCTGCTCCCGGAAAAAGCGGAGCGCAAATTGATCCCGGCGCAATACAACACCTACCGCCTGGACTATCCGGGCATAAAAGCCGCTTTGCAGCAGGCGCCGCCGGAGTTTAGCGAAGCGGCGCGCCAACAGGCCTGCACGCTCAGCCTGCCGATGGCCGACGGCAGCCTCGAAACGTTTTCCGTGTGGGAAGTGCCCACGGCAGAGCCGGCGCTGGCGGCCCTGATGCCCTTCGCCCGCAGCTTTGCCGGCGAATCGCTGCGCGACAAACGCAAAACCGTCCGCCTGACCTACACCCTGCGCGGCTTTCGCGCCACGATCCTCCGGCCCGACCTGGGCGCCGAATTCATCGAACCGTATGCCTGGGGGCAGGACGAATTTTACCTGGTGTACGATCTCAAAAATACGCCGCCCGGGGATTGGAACACCGCTCCGGGAACCTTCCGGGTATTGCCCGCTGCGCCGCAGGAAACGCCGGCGCCCTTCGCACCGGCCGTGGAAGCCCGCGGCACACAAGTCGATCCCGTCAAACTGAAAACCTACAAACTGGTCGTATCCACCACCGGCGAGTTCGGGCAGGACCACGGCGGAACGCCCCAGTCCGTCTATTCGGCCGTTTTTGAATACGTCAATAAAGTGAATGCCGCGTACGAGCGCGACATGTCCATTCGCTTCACGCTCATTCAGGGTAGCCTGCTGGTCATGTTTTCCAACCCGGCCACCGACCCCTTCACCGGTTTCGACAACGGTACGCTGGCCGGCCAAAACGAACAAGCCCTGCAAGGCGCCGGTATCCCTGCCGTAGCCTACGACATCGGCCACGTGCTGACGCGCGGCGGCGGCGGCATCGGCGGCCTTGGAGTGGTTTGCCTGGGGGGGAAATCATTTGGCTGTACTGCCGGCAGCGGCGCCTACGGCAACGGGTTTATCGGTGTGCTCTGCCAGGAACTGGGCCACCAGTTGGCGGGCAACCATACCTGGAACCGCTGCGGCGGTGGTGTCCAGGATCAGCGCTCCAACAGCACGGCCTACGAACCCGGCAGCGGCACCACCATCATGTCGTATGCCGGCGGCTGCGGACCCGACAACATCGGCGACCCCCGGCAGCTGTATTTCCACTCCGGCTCCATCGAAGAAATCCGCCGCTATGTGTTGTACGAAGCCGGCAGCCAGTGCGGCACGGAAACCGTGACCAACAACCACCCGCCGACGGTTTCCCTGGCGTACCAGGACAACTTTTTCATCCCCATCGGCACGCCGTTCGAACTCAAGGGCAGCGCCGAAGATATCGACGGCGATTCGCTCAGCTATGCCTGGGAGGAAATCGACCTGGGACCCGAGATTCCCCTGGGCGAGCAGGAAGCCAACTCGCCGCTTTTCCGCTGCTGGAACCCGGCCCAGGCCACCAACCGCTATTTTCCGCGCCTGACCACCATCCGCAACAACGCGTACGACATCACCGAGCTGCTGCCCACGTACACCCGCGACCTGACCTTCCGTTTTGTCGTCCGCGACCATCGCTACGGCTTCGCCTGGGACGATGTGGCGTTCAAATCCTGGGGCCAGGCCGGCCCCTTCCTCGTGCTGTCGCCCAACAGTAGCGCCAGCAGCTGGAAAATCGGCGAATACACCGAGGTGCGCTGGGATGTGGCCAACACCGACAAGGCGCCGGTCAATTGCACCCACGTCAACATCCGCCTCAGCACCGACGGCGGGCTGACCTACCCCATCACCCTGGCCGGGCGCGTCAAAAACGACGGCAGCCACTACGTGCTCGTACCGGACCTCCCCACCGGCTCGGCCCGCGTTCGGGTGGATGCCGACGCAAACGTGTTTTTTGATATTTCCAACCAGAATTTCAGTATCCAGCAACCGACCCAGCCCTCATTCACCCTGGGGCTGAACAACGACAGCGGCGTGCTGTGCCTGCCGGCCGAACATACGGTGGAAATCGCCACCGCCGGCGTGCAGGGATTCAGCCAGCCGGTCAGCCTCGCCATCGCCGGGAACCTCCCGCCCAATGTTTCCGCATCGTTCAGCGCTACCACCATCCAGCCCGGCGGAAGCGCGACGCTGACGTTCGATTTTTCGCAGGTGACGGAAGAAAATGAATTTACAATCGTGGTGCAGGCGACGCCCGCCGGCGGCGCGCCGATCCAGCGCGAGGTGGTGCTGCGCACCGTGCGCAACGACTTTTCCGCCCTGACCCTGACTCTGCCCCCCAACGGCGCCACCGAGCTCCGGCTCACCCAAACCCTGCACTGGACAAAAGCGGCCGACGCCGAAGCGTACGACCTGCAGTTTGCCTCCGCGCCTTCTTTCGCACCCGCAACCCTCCTGGCTTCCGTAAGCAATACCACGCTCGACAGCTTCAAGGTACCGGTCTTTTTAGCCAAAGGCACGCCGTATTTCTGGCGCGTCCGGCCAAAAAACGAATGCGGGGAAGCGCCCTGGACCGAGCCGTTTTTCTTTTCCACTTTTGCCGAGAAATGCGCCGTCTGGGAGGCCTACGACCTGCCTAAAACCATGACCGCCAACGGCACGCCGACGATCGAATCCAAGATCAACGTCACCGAAGGCGGCCCGATCAAAAATATGGAGGTCCGTCAGATCAAGGGCTATCACGAGTTTTTTAAAGACCTGGACGTACACCTGATCAGTCCGCAAGGGGTCGACCTGACACTCTGGACCAAAAAATGCGGCAACTTCAATGGATTTTTCAACTTCCGCCTGACCGATGAAGCGCCCAGCCCGATGCCCTGCCCCCCGCCGAACAACGGCAATGCCTACCGCCCGCAAAACCCGCTGAGCGCCTTCACCAACCAAAGCTCCGAAGGCGTCTGGACGCTGCGCGTGCGCGACACCGAATTCAGCGGCGGCGGTAGTTTGGAAGCCTTCCAGCTGACCTTTTGCTCTGAAGTGACCCTCAGCCCACCTTACCTGGTCAACAACAACCCGCTGTACCTGGACCCTGGCAATAACAAAGGGATCACACCCGGCCTGTTGCTGGTGGAGGATGCCAATAACACCCACAGCCAACTGCTCTACACCCTCCTGACCGTGCCCCAACACGGTCACCTGGCCCTGAACTGGGGAGCGCCATTGCAAGCCGGCGCACAATTCACCCAGGCGGACCTCGACAACGGCGCCCTGCGCTTTTTTGACTATGGCGCCAACTATGTTTCCGACGGTTTCCGCTTTATGGTGACCGACGGCGAAGGCGGATTTTTCGGCACGCCGAAGTTTATCATACAGCCGGCGCCGGTAGTGGGCGCCCATACGCCGGAAGCCGGCGTCTTCGGGTTCCGGCTCTTTCCCAACCCGGCTGACGATGCCGTGTGGGTGGCGCTGGACCGGACGGCGCCGGACCAACTTCCGGTAACGGTATACAATGCCGCCGGCCAGCAAATCCAAATAGCCGTATTTCCGGCCGGCGCGGAGCGCTTACTCCTGCATACCGCAGGCCTGCCCCGCGGCCTGTACGTGGTGCAGGTGGGCGCTGCGGTGCGGAAACTGGCGCTGCGCTAGGAGGAGCAGGTTTACGGGATAACCTTCAGGAGAAAACCTCGCTTCATGTTACAGGAACAAACCTTTTCCGATATTTGCCCCGCTTTACATCAAAACAGCACACATGGCAGCAAAAGATAACCGGAAACGCCCCGTAGAAAAGAAGCCAAGCCCTGCGGCCGCCGGAACTTCACCCCGGCAAAAAGCGCAACCTGCACAACCCGGCTTTTGGCGCCAACACTGGCTCCCGGCGCTCGTGTTGGCGGGTTTGGCGTTTATCCTGTATGGCGCTGCGCTGCAGTATGGCTATATTCTGGACGACCAGATGGTATACTGGCAGAATGCTTACGTACAAAAAGGCTTTGCCGGTATTCGCGACATCTTTGGCGCGGATAGTTTCATGGGGTATTTCCAGAAGAAAGAAAACCTGAACCTGCTGGAAGGCGGCCGTTATCGCCCCTTGTCGCTGGCCACCTTCGCCGCAGAAGTCGGTATTTTCGGCAAAGACCACCCCGGAATCAGCCACTTCATCAATATCCTCCTGTATGGCCTGACGGGCATTCTCCTGTATCGCATCGTGCTGAACTTCTTCCCGGCGAAAGAAGGCGGCCGCTGGTATTTCAGTCCGGCCTTCATCGCTGCCCTGGTGTTTGTGGCGCATCCGCTTCATTCCGAGGCCGTGGCGAATATCAAGGGCCGCGATGAAATTCTGGCCCTGTTGCTCAGCCTGGCTGCACTACAGGCTTACCTGAAATCATTCGACACCGGTCGCGGCTGGCTGGGTTGGTTGGCCGGTTTGTACCTTTTGCTCGGTATGTTTTCCAAAGAAAATGCGCTCACTTTCCTGGCGGTATTGCCCTTTACCGCCTGGTTCCTGCAAAAAGCGCCGCTGCGGCGCATTGGATCGGGGGTAATCCCCCTGGCGGTGGCGGCCCTGGTGTTCATCATCGTACGCTATAAAGCACTCGGATTCATGCTCGACCACGGCAAGGCCGTCGGCGACCTGATGAACAACCCCTTCCTGGGCATGAGCGCCAGCGACAAAATCGCCACTATTTTCCTCACCCTGGGCTGGTATGTCAAGCTCCTCTTCTGGCCCTACCCGCTCACCCACGATTACTATCCGTATCATGTGCCCCGGGTGAGCTGGACCGATTGGAAAGCGCTGGCCTCGCTGGGCATGTACCTCGTTTTGGGTATATGGGCGGTGTTAAACCTGAAGCGCCGGCGCATTCCGGCCTATGCTGCAGTGTACTGGCTCCTGACGCTCAGTATCGTATCCAACCTGTTCGTGTCGGTTGGCACGTTTATGAACGAGCGCTTCGCCTTTATGCCCTCGGTAGCCTTTTCCCTGCTGGCCGCCTGGTTCCTGGCTGAAAAAATGCCGGCGTGGTTCAAGGAACTGCCGCACCGGCCCTATGTATTAGGTGTAGGGGTGCTGGCACTCCTGACCGGCGCATTGAGTTGGCTGACCATCCGGCGCGTGCCCGACTGGAAAGACGCCCTGTCGCTCAACCGCTCGGCGGTACGCACCTCGCCCAACAGCGCACGCTCGCATTGTTTTTATGTGACCGCTTTATACGAAAACGTGTATTTGAAAACCAAGGACCCGGCGGAAAAAGCCGGCTTGGTCGATACGATGGAATACCACATCGGGCGTTCGCTGGAGATCAACCCCGACTACGGTTCCGCCCTGGTGATGAAAGGCGCCATCGCTGCCGCCCGCTTCGAGCAGGATCACCAGATGGACAAGCTGTTTCACAACTTCGGCATGGTCATGGAAAAAATTCCGAATAATGCCAATTTCCGGCCTTTTTTCGACAAATACATGCAATACCTGGCCACCAGCGGCGGCAACCCGAACAAGATCAATTCATTTTGCTATACGCTGGGGTATGAATACTTTTTCCGAAACCGCAATGATCTGAAAAATGCCGCTGCTGTATTGGAACATGCCCTGGCCACCCAAACGGAGGATGAGCGCGTTTTACAAGCCCTCACCGAAGTATATGCCACACAGGGAAATATGGCCAAATCTGCCGAAATGGCCGAACGCGCCAGGAAAGCAGCCGAATAACAGCGTCATTTTTTAATGATCGCAACTATACTTCAACCCCGGTGCAAATCGCTGACCATCCATGAAAGTAACCGAGCATTTCGAAAAAGCAGCCGGAAAAACCCTCGTGTCCTTCGAGGTACTGCCGCCGCTGAAAGGGGGCAGTATGCAGGCCATATTCCGTACGCTGGACGTACTGATGGAGTTTAAACCGCCGTTTATCGACGTCACTTACCATCGCGAGGAATATATTTACAAGGTGCGGCCATCGGGGTATTATGAAAAGGCGGCTATCCGCAAACGGCCCGGCACCGTGGGTATTTGCGCCGCCATCATGCACCGCTTCAAGGTAGACGCTGTGCCGCACCTCATCTGCGGCGGCTTTTCCATGGACGAAACCGAAAATGCCCTCATCGACCTCAATTTTTCTGGGCATCAACAACGTGCTGGCGTTGCGGGGCGATGCGCGGCAATTCGAAGAGCGGTTTATCGCCCACGAACACGGGCACAAATACGCGCTCGACCTGGTTCGCCAGGTGGCCGCCATGAACCAGGGCCGCTACCTGGACGAAGACATCATCGACGGGGAAAAGACCGACTTCTGCATCGGCGTTGCCGGTTATCCGGAGAAACACTTCGAGTCGCCCAATTTCGAGGTGGACCTGGCGCACACCAAGATGAAAGTGGACGCCGGCGCGCACTACATCGTTACCCAGATGTTTTTCGACAACCAAAAATATTTTGCCTACGTGGAGGCCTGCCGGCAGGTTGGCATCAGGGCGCCGATTGTGCCCGGACTGAAGCCGCTCACCAAACGCTATCAGCTGAATTCGATTCCGCGAAAGTTTTTTGTCAATATGCCCAAAGACCTGGTGGACGAGGCGATGAAAGCCGCCAACGACGAGGCCGTGCGTCAGATAGGTATCGAATGGTGCATCCAACAATCGCTCGAACTCAAAGCCGCCGGCGTGCCCTGCCTGCACTACTATACCATGGGAGATGCGGATACCATCCGGCGGATCGCGGAGGCAGTGTGTTGAGCCATTTCGGGTGAACCGGCGCATTTCGCCAGCGAATCCGACCCCTTTGTCCGTTTTAAGCAATTCCACGCCACACAAAACGAATCAATTTTCGTTTCCCAAAAAAACGGCTCAACTTGCGCGCCGAAAATGCGGGCCCGCAAAGGGCGTGATTGGCCTATGAGAAAACTATTGTTCGTATTGTTCCTCTTTGCCAGCTTGTCAGCGCAGGCGCAGGATCCCATTTTTTCCCAGTTCTATGCCGCGCCCCTGCAACTCAATCCCGCCTTTGCCGGCAGCGGCCATGCGCCCCGCCTGGGCGCCGCCTACCGCAACCAATGGTCGGGCTTCAACAACGCTTACCGCACCTACGCCGCCTTTTACGAACAAAGCATCGACCGCCTCAACAGCGGCATCGGGTTCAACCTGGAAGGCGACGATGCCGGCGACGGCATCCTGCGCACCACCCGCTTTTCCGCAGTCTACGCCTACCGGCTTAATATAACCGGCAACCTGGCCGTCAAGATCGGCGTGGAAGCCGGCCTGCAACAAACGGCGCTCGACTGGGACCGGCTGGTTTTCCCCGACCAGATCGATCCGCTCGACGGCCCAGTCATCACCACCACCGAACAACGCCCCGATCAACTCAACAATACCGTGTTCGACGCGTCTTCCGGCCTGCTCCTGCTCAGCGACCGGTTCTGGCTGGGCCTCGGGCTTAAACACCTGAACACCCCCAGGCAGGGATTTCTGCTGGTCAATGATAATTTGTCGGGCGGGTTGCCGCTGCGCTATACCCTTCACGGCGGTACCGAAATCATTGTTAACAGGGGCAATAAAGTCAAACCTGCCTCGTTTATCTCCCCGAATTTCCTGCTTGTATCCCAGGGGCCATACAAACAACTGAATGTCGGGGCGTACACCGCGCTGGGGCCGGTTTTCGGCGGAGCGTGGTACCGCCACACTTTCCGGAATGCCGATGCAGCCATTTTAATGCTCGGTTTCCGGCAGGATATGTTCAAAATCGGACTGAGCTACGATATCACCGTTTCCAGCCTCGCCGCCCGATCCGGCGGAACCTATGAACTAACATTCGGGCTTTTTTTCGACAAAGGCCGGAAACGACCCGCAGACCTCAACGATTGTACCGGGATGTTTCATTAACGGTGGACGGTGGACGGTGGACGAATTTTCGACTTTCGTTAAATTTGGAAAGTCCTGGATTGTGAAATGTTTTATTTGCCTACATTTGCTGCTCATTTTTCAAAACCTGCTATTTAATACAATGAAAAAAACACTCATTCACGGGTTAAGCCTGCTCCTGCTGGGTCTGTTAGTGGCGAGCTGCGGTCGGAAAACCGAACGTTCCTCCACCACCAACTGGAAATACAACGACCAAAAGTGGGGGGGCTTTGAAAAATTGGATTACGAAGGTCAAGCCACGGGCCCGAACCTGGTGCTCATCGAAGGGGGTACGTTTACCCAGGGCCTGACGGACCAGGATGTGACGTTCGAATGGAACAACATGCCGCGCCGGGTAACGGTCTCCTCGTTCTACATGGACGAAACGGAAGTTGCCAATATCAATTACCGCGAGTATTTGTACTGGGTAGCCAATGTGTGGGGCTCCACGTATCCCGAAGTATTCCGGCGCGCCTTGCCCGACACACTCGTTTGGCGCGAAGAACTGGCTTACAATGAGCCGTTGGTGGAAACGTATTTCCGCCACCCGGCGTACGACGAATACCCCGTAGTGGGCGTCAGCTGGGTTCAAGCAGGCGAATACTGCAAATGGCGCACCGACCGCGTCAACGAGATGATCCTCATCGAACGGGGTATACTCGAAAATACGCCCGACCAGAAAAACGAAAATAATTTCAACACCGAGGCCTACCTGGTAGGCCAGTACGAAGGCTCCGTCCGCAAAAACCTGCCTGACCGCCGTACCGGTGGCGAACGCCATGTGCGCCTGGAAGACGGCATCCTGCTGCCTATCTACCGTCTCCCGACGGAAGCCGAATGGGAATACGCCGCCCTCTCGCTGCTGGGAAATCAGGCCACCAGCAAGGACGAGCTCATCACTGACCGCCGGATTTACCCCTGGGACGGCAACACCGTGCGTTATCAAAAGCGCAACCGCTACCAAGGCAAAATGCTGGCGAACTTCAAGCGCAGCGGCGGTGACTATGGCGGTATGGCAGGCGCCCTCAACGACCGCGCCTTTACCCCGGCGCCCGTACGCTCCAACTGGCCGAACGACTACGGCCTGTATAATATGGCCGGCAACGTAAATGAATGGACGGCCGACCTGTACCGCCCGCTGACCTCCGCCGACCTCGTCGACGTCGAAAACATGGAACTCAACCCCTACCGCGGTAACGTCTTTATGACCAAAATCGTGGACCAGGAAACCGGCGCGCCCGTCACAAAAGACAGCCTGGGCCGCCTGGCGTACGAAATGATGGACACCACCAGCACGGCCCTGCGCGACAACTACAAACGCCCCGAAGTGTACAACTACCTCGACGGCGATAAAGAGTCGGAAGTCGAGTACCGCTATGGCATCAGCACGCTGGTCAGCGACAAGGCGCGCGTGATCAAGGGCGGCTCCTGGGCCGACCGCGCCTGGTGGCTCTCGCCCGGCGCCCGCCGCTTCCTCGAAGAAGGCAAAGCCAGCAAAACCGTCGGCTTCCGCTGTGCCATGACCCGCGTGGGCTCGCCCACCGGCAACGGCGAGCCGGCCGGCAACCAGTTTAAAACGAAGAAGAAAAACCCGAAACGCCGGTATAAATAAGACCGCAAGCCGGTTCAAATTGGAAAAACGGGAGGGCGTCAAGTCCCCTCCCGTTTTTTTGTTACACCTTTGTACTGATCTTTTCCTTTATGGTCTCTTTGGAAAACCTGTACGGCATTTTTCAAAAACACCCGGCCGTCTGTACGGATACCCGGCAGCTGAGCGCAGGCTGTATCTTCTTTGCGCTCAAGGGCGATACCTTCGACGGAAATCAGTTTGCCCAAAAAGCCCTTGAAAACGGCGCTGCCTATGCCGTTATCGACAACCCCGCCTGCCAGACGGCCTCCAGGCGCTGCCTGCTGGTGCCGGATGTGCTGCATACGCTGCAACAACTGGCCCGCCACCACCGCTGCCAATTCGACATCCCCGTCATTGCCATCGGCGGCTCCAACGGAAAAACGACCACCAAGGAACTGGTATCCGCCGTATTAAACAGCCACTACCCCTGCCACTTTACCCAAGGTAACCTCAATAACCATATCGGCGTACCGCTCACCCTGCTTTCCATGCCGGCCAACACCGAAGTAGCCGTGGTGGAGATGGGCGCCAATCAACCCGGCGATATCGACCAACTGTGCGCTATTGCCCACCCCACGCACGGCTTGCTGACCAATATTGGAAAAGAACATCTGGAAGGTTTTGGCAACCTGAATGGCGTGAAAAAAGCCGAAGGCGAACTCTACCGCTATCTTGCCCGGCACAGGGGCTGCGTTTTTGTAAACACCTCGGAAAAATACCTGCAAGCCATGACACGCCGGAATCCCAAGCGTATCTGCTACGGCGCCTCGGAAGACCTGGCCCTGGAGGACAGCAAAATTGACGTCCGGCTGATGGCCGAAACGCCGTTTATTGCAGCAGCCTTTTTGTCGGAATCCAACCAACCCGTCGAAGTTCAATCCCAACTGATCGGGCGGCATAATTTCCACAATATCATGACCGCTATTGCACTAGGCGTATATTTCAAGGTACCGGCAACCAAAATCAAAGCGGCCATCGAAAACTACCGGCCGGCCAACAACCGCTCCCAGCTCCTGAAACGGGGCGCCAATACCGTATTTCTGGATGCTTACAACGCCAACCCATCCAGTATGCGGGCAGCCCTGGACACCTTGAAAGCGGTGCAGGCGCCCCACAAAGTGGCCATTCTTGGCGATATGCTCGAACTCGGCGCCGAAAGTGCCACAGAACACCAGGCTATCCTGCGTTATGCAACCCGGTGCCGGCTGGATTACCTGGTGGTGGTTGGCCCCGAATTCGGCCGTTGCGCGCGCACTGAAAACGGCGCTCTGCTGCATTTTCCCGACGCGCAAGCAGCCCGGACTTGGCTGAAGCGGCAAGATTTTCAGGAAACTTTTATACTGATCAAGGCATCCAGGGGAATGCGGCTGGAACAGGTGCTGGATGCCGGCGCCGGTCATTAGTCGTTTGGGGGAACAGCCATTTTTGAGCAGGCTTCTACCCAAAACGGCGCATCGCCTGCAACAATCGGTCGGGCAATTCTTCGCGGCAGGCCGCCTGATAATCCTGGAAAGAACAGGGTATGAGGTAGTGGCGCTGATGTTTTTTCTTGGTCGCCACGGGGGTTTGCATCCACCAGCGGCCGCTGCGGGTGCTTTTCCAAAAAGTCAGTTGATACTGCAGCTGGCGAAAATCCACGATGTATTCCGTAAGCCCGTCTTTGGATGCCGGGAAGTCGTTTTTCCGGTTGAAAAAACCCTCCAGGAAATACCAAAGCATTTGACTGATGGCCTGCGTGGTCAGCCGCTCGCGGTCGTGCCCGCGGTGATACCCGTACAAACCAAAGGAACTCAATTTGTCGCTCATGCCGGCATAGCGGCACAACTGGCAGGCTTCTTCCAGGAAGTAACCTGATGGCGAGGGGTTGGCTACGCCGGGTGCCTCGCATTGTTTGAGCGCGCTGAGGTGAAAGGTCAGCAGGTCGGCATCGCGCAGGATGGGCTCCGTCTCTTCGATCGACGAGCGCGATTTACCCAGGCGCAAGGCGTCAAAATTATTTTTTTGCAAAAAATCAATCAGCGGCGGCGGCACCTGGTGCGACTGGAAGCCGACCAGCCCGAAGTGGAAAAGCAAGGGGTGGCGGGGCTGCAACAGGGGGGTGTAAACCGCCTGGCCGGCGGCTGCGTTTTGAGGGTCGGCGAGGCGAAATCCTTCATCTATTACGGCCAGGTTGACCAGGGATTTGGCCTCTTGATAGGCTAAAAATTGCGCCCGAGCCAACTCGTCGGAATGCGCCAGAATGACGGGCAGCACCTTTCCGCTCAACAATTCGAACACCACCGGCATCAGCACCGAAGGTTCCTCCCGGCGCAGGTTGCCCAGGTCGGCGATGGCGCCCGGCGGAAACGGGCTCATCGTGCGGTACAAGGCTTCCCGCACGGCGTTGGCCTCCTGCTCGCCAGCGCCGAGCAAGGCAATGCGCACGCCCTTCAAATCGGGAAACCGGTCGCCATGCACCAGGATATTTTTCCCAAAAGCAGCCTCCGGGAGTTGTGCAATGGGTTGGCGCAACGCCGCGGGTAGGGGTTTGAGCCAGTTCTGCAGCATGCCGTCGAGTTTTGGGGGCAAAAAACGGATTTTGTTTCATATTCCCGCCGAAAAATTGATGGCATGGTTGGTTTTACGCTATTTTTGCCCCGGTTATTACCGGAAACCACCAACACACGCCTGAACCGCCATTTCGTTTGCGGATAAAAAAAACGGGCGTTTTTCCGGATTTTATCGCAAATTGCGGCATGACAGGGATTTTTGCCTGCTTGATACGCCCCGGCAATTTTCAGCCCTGCCGCCGCCATTATTTGCCCAGTGGTTGCGGATGTGAGAAAAATTAACCCCCGACCAAATAAAATTTCTTCTAATGCGCTATATTTGGCCCTCAGAAAGTTGGGTATTTGAAATTCTTTAAAAAAACAACACTGGAAATTCTCCAAAATAAAGAATTTTTATTTCCAATTTTGCATTCACGCCATTGCAAAAGCGCTGAACTAAACTGTTAACATTTTTTAATTCTAAATGCAGTGACCCTATGACAGTTAGAAACTTTGTATTAGCTGTTCTTTTTATTTCTGCAACTTTCGGCCTTTCCGCCCAGGATGCTGCAGCGCCGGCCGGCGGTACCTACCGCTCGTTCACGCCTGCTGATCAATGGGAATTAGGCGTACACCTCGGCGTTCCGTTCATTGCGGGCGACCTGGATGGCAAACTTGGCTTCGGCGGCGGGCTTCACGTCCGCAAAGCGCTCGACCATATTTTCTCCATCCGCGTAGGCGGCTTGTATGCACAAACAAAAAGCGAAGACACCGATAATAACCGCAGCTCCGAAATGAGCTGGTTTTCCGGCTCCGGCCAGCTGGTTGTTACGGTAAACAATTTCCGCTTCAACAAACCTTACCGCAAACTCGCCGTAAACCTCTTCGGCGGCTTGGGCGTCTCCAAATTTACCACCGACTACGACAACGTGCTCCAGGAAGATGGCAGCCTCAAAGGTAGCTACGAGAGCGACCTGAGCGGCCAGTTCGAATTCGGCGTGGGCCTCGGCTTCCGCGTCAATCCGAAATTCAACATCGGCCTCGAATACACGGCTATCTCCGTGTTCGGCGAAGGCGCCGACCTGCTCGACGGCAGCAACAACTTCGGCCGCGATGTGACGACGTTCCGCGACTTCCTGCACTACCCGCACCTCACCCTCAACTTCAACCTGGGCGGCAATGACAAAGCCACCGGTGCGAAAAAATCGGAGCCGCTCTACTGGGCTAACCCGATGAGCACGGTCAGCGACGCTATCGCCGCACTGGAAGCCCGTCCGGTTTACGACCCGACCGATACCGACAGCGACGGCATCATCGACATGATCGACCAGGAAAAAGAAAGCCCGGCCGGCGCCCGCGTGGATACCCGCGGCGTCAAACTGGACAGCGATATGGACAAAGTCGACGACTACAAAGACAAAGAGCCGTTCTCGCCTCCGGGCTACCCGGTTGATGCCAATGGCGTGGCTCAGGTACCGAAGCCGATCACCGAAGCCGATGTCAACCGCATCGTCGACGCCAAACTGGCCAATTTCAAACTGCCGGTGCAACAAGGCCTGTCCGATTGGTTCCTGCCGATCATCAACTTCAACATGAACAGCTACAACATTAACTACAGCGAGTATGAAAAACTCTACCAGGTAGCTCAAGTGCTGAAAAACAACCCGGAAGTACGCATCGCCGTTACCGGCCACACCGACCAAACCGGCTCGGAGCGCTACAACAACGTGCTGTCGTACAACCGCGCCATGGCGGCCATTGAATTCCTCGTCAACCAACACGGCGTGGCCCGCACCCGCCTTGTACTGGACTGGGCAGGTGAAGCCACCGCTATGGTGCCGGTAGCCGGCTCCTCGCAGCTCAACCGCCGCGCTGAATTCCGCGTAGCTAAAGCCGGCGAAACCGATAAGGCCCGTCCGGAAGGCCCGGAAGCCGGCAAAGGCCGCTTCATGGGCAACAAAGCCTCCGGCTTCTAATTTATTTCGAAACGACCGCCTGCCACGGCAGGCGCCATACGCATGAGCCATCACTCTTACCGGAGGATGGCTCATGCCATTTATACCCCGGACGCCTGGCCGCCGATGCCTTTTCGTTGGAGATAATAAACCTCGTTTTAACCGCGTTAATTGGTACCTTTTCCCTTTTTCACGTCAACATTACCAAAACAACTGGACATGAAGACGATTAAAACGTATGCCCTGAGCATCAGCTTCCTCTCGCTGACCTTTATACAACCCAACCTGCCGCAAAATCCGGCAGGGCAGCCGGTCGATTCCACCGAATCGGCCAATACCACGTTTCAACACGGCGAGAAACTGACCTACAAAATATATTACAATTGGAATTTCGTCTGGCTGGCAGCCGGAGAGGTCACGTTCCAGGTGACCGACGAGGGCGAACAATACCACTACCACGCCTACGGCGAAACCTACGATTCCTACGAATGGTTTTTTACAGTGAAAGACTCCTACGACTCTTGGGTAGACAAAAACTCGCTGCTGCCCACCTATTCCGAACGGAGCATCAACGAGGGCGACTACCATATTTTTGAAAAAATAACCTTCAACCAGGCCGCAAAAAAAATGACGGTCTGGCGCGCTAAAAAACGCGGCGAAGCCGAAACAAAAACCGAACACATGGTGCAAGACAAGGTGCACGACGTGCTTTCCATCTTGTATTTCCTGCGCACCATCGACTTCTCCAGCCGCCAGAAAGGCGCAGAAGAACCGTTCCGTATCTTCATGGATCAGGAAGAATTCCCGCTGAAAATGCGCTACCTGGGCAAAGACGGCCGCAAAAAAGTACACGGCATGGGCAAGTATAAAACCATGCGCTTCGAACCCCAGGTGATCGCCGGCAACGTCTTTAAGGATGACGCCCGGATGACCGTGTGGGTGTCGGACGATGCCAACCGGATTCCGGTGCTGATCGAATCGCCGGTATCGGTAGGGTCGGTCAAAATGGTGCTGAAAGAATACCGCGGGCTGCGGCACGAGTTTACCGCCAAGGTCAATTGAAGCGAATATGCCCCGCTAAATTTCGACAGCAGTTCTGGAATTAAATGTACTTTTGCAGCGTTTTACGAACCCCCTTTTCGGTTTGTTCAAACAAGGGCCCGTAGCTCAGACGGTTAGAGCAGCTGACTCATAATCAGACGGTCGCGGGTTCAATTCCTGCCGGGCCCACAATGAGAATCAACGACTTATGCGATACTGCTTCGCATGAGTCGTTTTTATTTGCATACGATTTGGCATACAATCGAATTTATTTGTCCTTAAAACCGCACCTCTGCCATATTACTCATTTGTATTTTTTTCGTAAATTTTTCCGCTAAAAAACATAATACCATTAACTTCGTTTAATATTTACGAAAATTTCACAAATACGCCCATGATATGATGATCGAATTTAGTTTCGGGAATTTCAGGTCTTTTCAGGAAATGACCACTTTGAGTATGGTGGCTGCTAATATTTACTCAAAGTATCCTGAAATTGACGAGAATAATGTTTTTGAAGTTAGCCCTAAACTTAAGCTGCTCAAAAGCAAAGCCATCTATGGCGATAATGCCGGAGGGAAAAGCAATATTGCAAAAGCAATGATTGCAATGCTCAGAGCGGTTCGCCTTTCTGTAAAGGACGAAGAGGTTTTAACCAAGCTAATTGAACCGTTCAGACTTAACCTGACATCTATTAATGAGCCTACGTTTTTTCAAATGGTTTTTCTTCATGCGGAGAATGAAGAGGCGCCAATCATTTACCGATATGGTTTTGAAGTAAAAAACGGCATTATAATTTCTGAATGGCTATTTGGAAAGCCGAAGGGAGGGGAAGTATATTATTTTACTCGCGAGAATATGACAATTCGGGTCAATGCAAAATGGTTCAAAGAGGCAAAAAAGTTTGAAAATTTAGCGGGCAGTAATGACAGCGAAATTTTTAGAAAAAACTCTCTTTTCTTGAGCGCCGTTGCCGCCTTCGGTGGCGTGTTTGCTAAAAGCATCATAGGAACAATTGGAAGGCCAACTGTTGTATCGGGCCTTAATGATCCACAAATACGGGTTTTTTTAAAAGAATTATTACACCATGAAGAAGATCGTGCAGAAGTATTAGAGTTTATGCGCGCAGCAGATTTTGATATTGAAAACATTGAACCAAATAGCGATGGTGAGGATGGCCCACCTGAAAGCATACCAGAAGAACTAAAACAATTATTTTTACAAGGCAATTTAAAGATCGTGCCTTCATTCAAAACTCATAGGGCAGTCTTTAATGAGCAGGGGGAAAGGGTAGGTTCAGTTAGCGATGATATTGACAATTGGGAATCAGAGGGAACTAAAAAAATGTTTCACCTCTCTCTATTCCTTATCCGAACACTAAAAAGAGGTAATACACTTTTTATTGACGAGTTTGATGCCCGACTACATCCTGCTTTGACAAAAAAAATAGTACAACTTTTCAATTCCAGGAAAACAAATCCAAAAGGCGCACAACTTATTTTTATTACCCATGACACCAGCCTTCTTAAGCCAGCATTTTTGCGACGCGACCAAATCTGTTTTGTTCATAAGGACAAATTCGGTACATCAACACTGCGAACGCTGGTAGAGTATAAAGGCGTCCGGAATGATGCTTCGTTCGAAAAGGATTATTTGAGTGGCAAATTCGAGGCGATCCCGTTTCTGAATCGTTTGGAGCAAATTTTTGAAAATTGAATCATGCCAAAACTGACAAAAGTTACAGACCGAAATAAGGCATGGCACCGAAGAAAGTCTTTCAAAAAACCTTATGCACTCGAATCAGAATCGCCTCAAAAAACCTTCCTGATTGTCTGTGAAGGCGCCAACACTGAACCTTATTATTTTCGCTCAATTCCGGCTCCTAATGTTGATATAAAAATTGAAGGAGGACACGGATCAAAAACCGCTCTCGTCAAGCGAGCTTTGGAACTCAGAAAACGTGAGGAATACTCTGGACGTGAAGTTTGGTGTGTATATGATATGGATTTTAGAGGTGAACAGGTTGGTCAAAAACAGGACTTTAATCAATCAATTGAAATTGCTCGGAATGCAGGAATGCATGTTGCCTATTCAAACGATGCTTTTGAACTTTGGTTGGTGTTGCACTATCAGTTGATTGAGCAATCATTGTTGCGATTTAACTATTATCGCATCTTAGAAGATTTATGGAATCTGGAGAATTACGAAGAAGAAGGGAAAAAGCGAGCCTTTTGTAATAGCCTTTACGACCGCCTTTGTTCCGACCCAAGAGCAAGCCAAGATCGGGCAATTGCAAATGCCATACGACTACTTGAAACCCATCAAGACAGGCCTTTTGCAGACCAAAATCCTTGCACCACAATATTTCAACTAATTGAGGCTATTGGCCTTAAATGATGAAATATTGAACGTGAAGATGGTATGACCTTCGGTTTTTTTCAGTATTGGCTCATTTGGTCTGCTTCCTGCCAATCAACCAAGAGGCACTTCCATATATTTGCCAACCTAATCATCCCAGCCTGACAAAATGAACCAAAATAAATTCCATTCCATCCTCTCCCATTTCAGAAAATACGCGCTCTCAGAACGCGACAAAGGCGACAAATTCGAGCGGCTCATGCAGGCCTACCTGCAAACCGATCCCCGCTATGCCGACCTGTTCACCAACGTTTGGCTCTGGAATGATTTTTTTGCCCGCAAGGATTTCGGCGGCAAAGACACCGGCATCGACCTTGTAGCCCGTACCACATCCGGCGATTTTTGGGCTATCCAGTGCAAATGTTTCCAGGAAAACGCCACCATTGACAAACCCGCCGTCGATTCCTTCCTTTCCACTTCCAGCAAACAGTTCAAAGACGAACAACTCCGAACCGTAGGCTTTACGCATCGGCTCTGGATTTCCACCACCAACCGCTGGGGCGAAAACGCCGAAACAACTATCCAACACCAACACCCGCGAGTCACCCGCCTGGGCTTGCACGACCTCGAAAATGCACCTGTTGATTGGGGGAAATTAGGCGAGGGACTTTCTGGCACAAATTCCCGTGCTGCGAAAAAAACACCACGGCCCCACCAGATTACCGCCATCGCCGCTGCGCATGAACATTTCCAAACGGCTGAACGCGGCAAACTCATCATGGCTTGCGGCACCGGCAAAACCTTTACCTCGCTCAAAATAGCCGAAAAGGAAACCGGCGGCAAAGGCATTGTGCTTTTTCTCGTGCCGTCTATCGCCCTGATGGGGCAAACACTGAGCGAATGGTCTGCCGACGCAGAAGAGCCGTTTAACGCCATTTGTATTTGCTCTGATGCCGGTGTAAGCCGCAAGCGTTCTAAAAATGAAGATAGCGACGGCTTTTCGGTCGTGGATTTGGCCCTGCCCGCTTCGACCGATGTCAAAGGCATTTTGAAACAGTTTGACCAAATCCAGAGTAGTGAGGGGGTGACTTCAAGTCACCCCCTCACTTCACCGAAAAGCCACCCGCTGACCGTCGTTTTTTCCACCTACCAATCCATTGAAGTAATCGCCGCAGCACAAGCGGCTTTGAACGATAGGCAGCAAAGCGCTGAAAACCCCTTCGGTATTTTTGACATCATCGTCTGCGATGAAGCCCACCGAACTACCGGGGTCACGTTGGCAGAAAACGACGAGTCGGCATTTGTCAAAGTCCACAACAACGATTTCATCCGGGCCAAAAAGCGGCTCTACATGACCGCTACTCCGCGCCTGTTCAACGACGACTCCAAATCGAAAGCCGCCCAAAACGACGCCATCCTTTGTAGCATGGACGACGACAGCATCTACGGCTCGGAGATTTACCGCATCGGCTTTGGAAAGGCCGTCGAGGATGGCTTGCTTTCCGATTACAAAGTGCTGATTCTAACGGTCAGCGAGGACGACATGACCGGACCTGTGCAAAAAATGGTGGCCGACAGCAACCACGAAATCAATGCCGACGACGCCTCCAAACTCATCGGCTGCATCAACGCGCTCTCCAAAAAAATACTCGGCGACGAAGGCATCCTCAAAGAAAGCGACCCCGAACCCATGCGCCGCGCCGTCGCGTTTTGTCAAAACATCAAAATCTCCGAAAAAACCACCCGCACGTTCAATGGAACCGCGGACGTTTATTTTGAAAGTCTGCCCACCGAAGCCCGCGAGGAATTGGTGACGGTCAATGCCCAGCACATCGACGGCAGCATGAACACGCCCACCCGCGACGAAAAACTGGCATGGCTGAAAGCTCCGCCGATCCCGAGGACTCGGGACGCGAATGCCGCCTGCTCACCAATGTCCGCTGCTTGTCGGAAGGTGTGGACGTGCCCTCGCTCGACGCCGTGCTGTTCCTCTCCGCCCGCAACTCGCAGGTGGACGTGGTGCAATCCGTCGGCCGCGTCATGCGCCGCGCGCCGGGCAAAAAATACGGCTACATCATCATCCCCGTCGTGGTGCCCGCCGACGTGGAACCCGACAAAGCGCTCAACGACAACGAGCGTTTCCGGGTCGTCTGGACCGTCCTCAACGCCCTACGCGCCCACGACGACCGTTTCAATGCCACCGTCAACAAAATAGAACTCAACAAACGCCGCCCCGATCAAATCCTCGTGGGCAGACCTGATAACCGCACCGGCGACGAGGTGGAATATGGCACAAAAGGTGATGCGCAGGATGACCGCAACCGCCGCCTACCAAACGCCGCCAACCGCATCAGCCCCAACTTTCCATCCAGTTCGAGCAGCTGCAAAGCGTGCTCTTCGCCCGCATGGTGCAAAAAGTGGGCGACCGCCGCTACTGGGAACAATGGGCCAAAGACGTGGCTGGCATTGCCGAGCGACACATCGAACGCATCCAGCGCCTCATCCAGGACGGCAGGCAACCACCAACGCGCTTTGCCGATTTCCTCGCCGGGCTTGCAGAAAACATCCACCCCGCCATTGCGGAATCCGAAGCCGTGGAAATGCTCGCCCAGCACCTCATCACCAAACCCGTGTTCGAGGCGCTTTTCGAGGGGTATTCGTTTGTGAAAAACAACCCGATCTCGGTGTCCATGCAAACCATGCTCGACCTGTTGGAAGATCAGGCACTCGAAAAAGACACGGAAATCCTCCAAAAATTCTATGAATCTGTGCGCGCCCGCGCCGCAGGCATCGACAACGCCGCCGGGCGGCAGCGCATCATTGTGGAACTGTACGACAAGTTTTTCAAAACGGCCTTTCCCAAAATGGTCGAAAAACTCGGCATCGTGTACACCCCCGTAGAAGTGGTGGATTTCATCCTCCACTCCGTCGAACACCTGCTCCAACGCGAGTTCGGGCGCAGCATCAGCGACGAAAACATCCACATCCTCGACCCCTTCACCGGCACGGGCACCTTCATGACCCGCCTGCTGCAAAGCGGCCTCATCCGCCCCGGCGACCTCGAACGCAAGTACGCCCGCGAACTGCACGCCAACGAAATCGTGCTGCTGGCCTATTACATCGCCGCCATCAACATCGAAAACGCCTACCACGACGCGACGCCCGACCCGCACGATGGCATCGGCACCGACCAATACACGCCCTTTGAAGGCATTTGCCTCACAGATACCTTTCAGCTTCGGCAAAGGACAACCAGCCGGGAACCATTCAATTCAAAGACTACCTCGTTGAAAATTCCGCCCGCGTAGAAGCCCAAAGAAACACGCCGCTGCAAATAATTATCGGCAACCCGCCTTATTCTATTGGCCAAAAATCTGCCAATGACAATGCGCAAAACCAGGAATACGCACAGTTGGATGCGCGTATCGCTTCCACCTATGCCAACGAATCAACCGCCGGGCTTAATAAATCGCTGTATGACGCTTATATCAAAGCCTTCCGTTGGTCTTCCGACCGGCTGGATGCGCAGCACGGCGGCATCATCGCTTTTGTCAGCAACGGCGCATGGCTCGACGGCAATTCCACCGACGGTTTCCGCAAATGTTTAGAGCGCGAATTTTCCAGTATTTATGTGTTCAATCTTCGCGGAAATCAGCGCACCAGCGGCGAAATGTCGAGGAAAGAAGGCGGCAAAATTTTCGGCTCCGGCTCCCGCACGCCTATTGCCATTACGTTTTTGGTGAAAAAGCCCGATGAAAGTGGTGAACCCGGTGCACGTATTTTTTACCACGACATTGGCGACTACTTATCGAGAGAAGAAAAACTCGGCCTCATTCAAAAATTTGGCTCTACGGCAGCATTGCCGTTTCAGGAAATCCAACCCAATGAACACGGCGATTGGATTAGCCAGCGGGATGATGCGTTTTCGGAAATGATTCCAGTCGAACCGAAGAAAAAGTTTGACTTGAAAACACACTCGTTTTTTAACACTAATGCCATTGGCCTATCAACTAACCGTGATGCGTGGGTTTATAATTTTTCGCAAACACGAATAGAACAGAACATGCGGCACATGATTGAATTTTATAACAAGCAAGTTGAAAATTATCAAAACGCCTGCCAGAACAATCCAAAATTAGAAGTTGGGGAATTTGTTGAAACAGACCCAACCCAAATTAGTTGGACTCGCGCTTTGAGAAATGATGTCGGCAAAAACCTGAAACACAAATTTGAACCAACGTGCTTTCGTAACAGTATTTACCGACCGTTTCAGAAGACACGCCTTTATTTTGACAAAAGTTTTATTGAAAGCCCTGGGCTTGCGTCTAAACTTTTCCCCAGCGCGGATACTGAAAATAGAGTGCTTGGATTATCCGGTAGTAATAAATTCCTCTCTGTCCTGATTTTTGATTCTATACCGTGCTTAGATTCTGTTGGCGGCACCCAATGTTTCCCCCTCCACTACTACGAAGAACGCGCTAAAGCCGCGCCCTCGCTTTTCGACGGGGCAACTGAGGCAGAGCATATCCGCCGCGACGGTGTGAGCGACTGGATACTCGCCCAGGCGAAAAACCGCTACGGCAGCACCGTGACAAAAGAGGATGTGTTTTACTACGTCTATGGCTTTTTGCATAGTCCGGCGTACCGGGAGCGCTTTTCTGCGGATTTGAAAAAGATGCTGCCGCGCCTGCCGCTGGTGGAGTCGCCCAAGGATTTTTGGGCTTTCAGCAAGGCGGGCCGCCTGCTGGCTGATTTGCACCTGGGCTATGATGATTTTGCGAAAGCGCCCTCGGCGGAGGCCATTGGCGTAGTCGTCCGGGGCGCATCCCCTCCCTGTTGGGGAAAGCCGGGGGTGGGGTTCCGGGTAGAAAAAATGCGCTTCCCTTCCAAGACCGACAAAAGCCGCATCCTGTACAACAGCCACATCAGCATCGAAAAAATACCCGCCGAGGCTTACGAGTACATCGTGAACGGCAAATCGGCCATTGAGTGGGTCATGGAGCGCTATGCCATTACGACGCACAAAGACAGCGGCATCCGCAATGACCCGAACGACTGGGCTGATGAGTTAGGGAACCCTCGGTATATTTTGGATTTGTTGTTGTCGGTGATTCGGTTGAGTGTGGAGACGGTGGAAGTGGTGAAGGGGCTGCCGGAGGTGAAGTTTTAAAGGACTTTTGGCGGAAAGCACAAACCCGAAATGTTTAAATTTGCCTTCCCGACCTAGTAAATTATTAAAAACGCCCACCATCAAAATTCAAAAGCATTCATGGAATACGAAATAAAGTTATCCGGCACGTCCTTCGATGACGGGGCAATTGACCTTGACCGATTGGAAATTATTGCCCAGTATATGCGCGACATCGCAAAAGGGGCGCTCCAAATGCGGATGTTCGGTTCAAGTTTCAAAAGAGGGCGTGAAACGCAGGAGATTGCTAATGCACTGAAAGTCCGTCTGCGCGGATTAAGTGCGGGCAGCACAATTTTGCACCTCGAATGCCAACCGTTCCGGGAGACGCTGCGGAATGTACAGGGCAACCTTTTTCATGCGGAAATTCTCCGTCGCTTGCCCGATCAAACACCCGTTTCGTTGGTCATGGAAAGTTTTCAGGATGCACTCGACCCCGAAAGCGGGGCAGAAATGCTGGACAAACATTTGCTCAAAGACCTGCAAAATTTCAAAAAGGTATTGGTCAATGAGGCGCAAACAGTTCAGTTCAGCAACCGGGGCAGCCTTCCTGATCTTCAATTGCGGCTGGCAGATTTTACCCGCTTGAAAACCATCGAAGAACGAACACCTAACCCACAGCCCGTAGTCATTTCGGGCATCGTGGAGGAATTGAAATTTTCAAAAGCCAAAGTGACTTTTATCCCCGATAAAGGCCGCGCCATAACCGGTTTTTTGGGCGAAGCAGTTCCGGCAGGCGAAATGGCCAAGTATTGGGGCAAGAAAGTGACCATTCGGGGCACTGCCCATTTCAGGCCGAGCGGCCAAATGGGGTTTGTTGAAATTGGTAAAGTTTCACTGGCCGAGGAGGGCGATTCCTTTTTTTCGCGACCGGTCTTGCGCGAAACAGTTACGCAGCAATTGGAGCGCCAGATGGCGGCAAGGAAAACGACAAGCAACAAGCTCGGCCAATTCATTGGCATCATGGCCGATGCCGCCGGGGATTATGAAAACGACCTCAAAATGTTGAGCGAATGAGAAAATTTGTGTTGGATACGAATATCGTTCTAGCCTATATCCGTCAAAGTCCCCAGTATCTTGAAGCCGAAAAACGGCTAAATCTTACGTCAGACGATGCTCAGCTCATTGTATCGGTTGTAACCATTGGCGAAATCCGTGTTTTAGCCCGACGCAACGGTTGGGGTGAAAAGAAGATGGAGCAACTGAACTCGTTTATAGAACAAGTTTTATTTGTTGTAGATGTAAGCTCGGGTGCACCGGAGCTCCTGGAGGCTTATGTAGACATAGATTGTTTTTCTAATGATCGTAGCATGGGGAAAAACGACCTCTGGATTGCGGCAACAGCGAAAGTAACCGAATCTACGCTGGTCACAACTGATGGAGATTTTGACCATCTTGGGGGTGTTCATGTTCAACTCGCTAAGGTTTAGTTTTCTGGAGAGGGTACTTCCGCATTATGTGGTATCATGCTACACCATCACCACGCACAAGGACTCCGGCATCCGCAACGACCCGAACGATTGGGCGGCGGAAGTGGGCCACCCCCGCTATATTCTGGATTTGTTGCTGTCGGTGATCCGGCTGAGCGTGGAGACGGTGGAGGTGGTGAAGGGGTTGCCGGAGGTGGAGGTGTAGGGCAGATTAATACTTTTTGTTTTATTTAAAAACAAAAAGTATTAAATTTGTTGTTTCAAACATTTTTTGGGCAAATAATATGGAAGAAGCAACGAGCATTCAACTTTTCGAAGCCAAACAAATCCGCGCAGCCTGGAGTGAGGAAGACCAAAAATGGTATTTCTCCGTCATCGACGTGATCGAGGCGCTCACGGGTACCGACCGCCCGCGCAAATATTGGAGCGATTTAAAAACAAACTGCAAAAGGAAGGCAGTCAACTGTCCGAAAAAATCGGACAGTTGAAAATGCGCGCCGAAGACGGGAAATTGCGTGACACCGACGTAGCCGACACCGAGCAACTGCTGCGGCTAATCCAATCGGTGCCATCGCCCAAAGCCGAGCCGTTCAAGCAGTGGCTTGCCAAAGTCGGCTACGAGCGTATGCAGGAAATAGCCGACCCGGAGCAAAGTCTCGACCGTGCCCGCGAGCACTGGAAACAACTTGGGCGCAGCGACAAGTGGATTCAGCAGCGCATGAGCGGGCAGGATACGCGCAACAAACTCACCGACTACTGGAAAGATCACGGCGTGGAAAAACCGGAAGAGTTCGCTTTGCTGACCAACATTATCCACCAGGAATGGACAGGGCTAACCGTGCGCCAACACAAAGACCTGAAAGACTTGAAATCGCAAAACCTGCGCGACCACATGAGCGAAGCGGAGTTGATTTTTACCGCTTTGGCCGAACTCTCCACCCGCCAGATAGCCGAAAGCGAACAGGCTAAAGGTGTACCGGCCAACGCAAAAGCAGGCAAAAAAGGCGGAGCGGTAGCCCGCAATGCGCGCAAAGAATTGGAGTCGAAAACCGGGAAGAGCGTCGTGACGGGTGAAAATTTTTTGCCGCCGGGCAAAAGCAAAAAACAGATCAAATCCGGAGAAGATGAGTAAGCGCATCCGATTTGATGAGGTCAATGAAGACATTCGTGTCCGTGATTACTATTCTCATGCCAGCTGGTCCAGTTCATTTCGCAGTTCCCCCACCGTCTTTTGGCTGAGGGTAGCGGCTTGGTTGATGGAGAGTATTTCTTCTGCCAGTCCCCGGTAGAGCAGTTGCCGGAAGCGCAGGGCTTTTTCGTCGCCCCGGAAGTTGCCGGGTTCTCCGTCGCGGTATTTTCGGGTGTTGTAACCGATCATCAGTTTGGTGTGTACGTGCTCGCTGATGATGCCGAGGTTTTTGGCACGGGCAAAAATGGCCGCTATGGAAATGCCCCAGTATTCTTTGAGCAGGACGAGTTCGGGCAGGTAAAAGTGAAACCGCTCCCGGTGCATGGCCTCTAATGCCTGCTCCTTTGGGTATAAAACAGCCCCGGCAAAGCAATGGCAGAGGCGCTCTTGTTCGCGTTCAGGCATATCGGGCGGGAAGAGCAGGATGTGGTGCGCCAGTTCGTGCAGGGCGGTGAAGCGTTTGCGGCAGGCATCTTCGATGTTTTTGTTCATACCGATGACGCGGGCCACACCGGCGTGGGCTTTGAGGCCGTCGAAATCGGCATCCGTTTCTAATTCGAGGACTTTGTAACCTTTGTCTTCCAGCATGGCCACCACGTTCGGGATCGGGTCGTCGCCCAAATCCCAATCCCGGCGTAGTTGTTGGGCAGCTTCGTCGGCGTCTTCCGGCGTGCACACGGGTTTCCCGAACACAAAGTCTTCCACGGCTTTTTGGTCTTGCATAGCCAGTTCGAGCGTGAGGTAGCGGTTCAGGGCTTCGGTGCACTGCAGTTCTACGGCCACTTGTTGGGTTTTGGACATGGACGATTTTTTCCGGTAGTCCACATGCTCCAGCACCACGCTCACCTTCGGCTCGGCAAAGAAAAAATCCACGGGCACGTTCAGGGCCTTGGAGAGGGCGATCAAGACCTTGCTGTTAGGCAGCGCCGCGTTTTGCTCGTACTTGTGGAGCGCCTGACGGCCCACAGCTCCGTCAAGTTTATCGGCAAGTGCTTGAAGGGACAGACCCGCCATTTTACGAGCTGCGGCGAGACGTTTTCCAAAGATATCCATAAATTATTATTGTAAAAGTTTACAAAATATGTAACAAAGATATAATTGTAAACTTTTCGACACAACAAATCGCATGAGTTTTTGAAAAAAGTGTGCAATATTTTTAACAAACAGCTATGGAGCAAGACGCCAGCATTCAACTTTTCGAAGCCAAACAAATCCGCGCAGCCTGGAGTGAGGAAGACCAAAAATGGTATTTCTCCGTCATCGACGTGATCGAGGCGCTCACGGGTACCGACCGCCCGCGCAAATATTGGAGCGATTTAAAAAACAAACTGCAAAAGGAAGGCAGTCAACTGTCCGAAAAAATCGGACAGTTGAAAATGCGCGCCGAAGACGGGAAATTGCGTGACACCGACGTAGCCGACACCGGGCAACTGCTGCGGCTAATCCAATCGGTGCCATCGCCCAAAGCCGAGCCGTTCAAGCAGTGGCTTGCCAAAGTCGGCTACGAGCGTATGCAGGAAATAGCCGACCCGGAGCAAAGTCTCGACCGTGCCCGCGAGCACTGGAAACAACTCGGGCGCAGCGACAAGTGGATTCAGCAGCGCATGAGCGGGCAGGATACGCGCAACAAACTCACCGACTACTGGATAGATCACGGCGTGGAAAAACCGGGAAAAACGTCGTGACGGGCGAAAATTTTTTGCCGCCGGGCAAAAGCAAAAAACAGATCAACCCCAGAGACGATGCCTGACCAGAAGCACCGGAAGCGGGCAACCCGCGCTACATTCTGGATTTGTTGCTGTCGGTGATCCGGCTGAGTGTGGAGACGGAGGAGCTGGTGAAGGGGTTGCCGGGGGTGGGGGTGTGAGGCAATTAACAGGATGAAACCGAGACTTGCCGAACGGGGGGCCTTCTATTTTTTTAACTTTTTTCGCGACTTAGGTGGCTTCATCTCTGCTTTTTTCGGCTCGACCTGCATGTTGAGGTCTTTTTTCACGACTTCGATCATTCGGTCGGTAACTATATCCACGATGGTAGCCATATCCATCCACGGCATTATCTCACGAATATTACCGGTTTTGTGTGCGAAAAGGGAGAGCACGGGTGCATCCGGCCGCAGGTTAGGGAATGTGGCGTTGTTTTCGGAATCGAAGATTTGCATACTTGCTCAGGCGTTGATCGGTTCAGCGAAGGTAATTCGTAAAGAAATGGGGATTGAGTTCCGGCTTGAAATAATGTTTTCGTTTTTTCCGGCCCCGGGGCCGAAATCTATGTAGCCAATGGAACGGTACATAATTGTCTCCGGCCCGGCAATGACAAACACCCATATAAAAGCCGTACTTATGCAAACATAATTCACCCCGATCATGGTATCCTCTGCGCACAAACCGGCAATTTCGCCACGAGTCTTTTGTAACCTGACAGGTGGCATTTAAAAAACCGGCCGGTTTTTTAAATGCCACCTGTCAGGTTTGGAGGCTCAGACTAGTTCACAACACCCTGCGAACCGCAAACATTCAAGGGCGCATTGATGCACTTCAGCGTTTCCAGAAGTTCTTTCAAATGCGGCTGCCCTGCCACGTTGCCAAGGGCTGTATTCGTAAACCGGAGCAGTTCGTTGATGTCCGGGTCGGTCGCCAGGTAATGGATAATCACCGGGGCGATCGAGCAGGGAAGTGCGCTCAGTTTGGTTGGCCCAAGCGCGGGATCCAGGCGCACCATGATATTGAGAAACAGGGCCTCCGCTAAAAGCGGATTGACCAGGCTGCCATTGGCGGCCACCGGGTTGGTACCCGGCCGGCAATTCACGCCAACTACCGTGGTTTCAAACTTCAAACCGGACGGCGTAGCGCCCGTGCTGGGCAACCATTTCTGGATGCAATTGCCCCGGCCGGGGGGAATCGTCAGGGTGCTGTTGCTGACGCCCAACACCAGGGGATCGGGCACGCCGTCGCCGTTCACATCTTTTTTCAAAGCTTTCTCCAGCAGCGGGAGTACGTCTTTGGTGATCCGTTGCACACAGGTCGACACGTTGCCACAGTAATCGGTAGCCACCCAGGTCCGCTCGATGGTGCACAGCCAGTCGCAGTTGCCGCCGGTCGTCCTGTCGGAGTAAGTGAGACCCGGATTCGGATCGCAGTTGTCTGCAGCCGTGGCGTAGCCCGTGCTGTCGGGGCTGATGTCGCATACCACCGTGATGTTGGCCGGGCAGGTGATTACCGGCGCCTTTATATCCTGCACCGTAATGATTTGGGTGCAATCATTCATGTTGCCGTTGACATCCACGGCAATCCAATTCCGGCTGATCGTGTAGTTACCGGGGCAGCCGCCTGGAGTTTTCGTGTCCACATACGTGAGGTACGCAATGCCGCAATTGTCCGAAACAGCCGGGCTGCCGGTATTGGCCGGCGCGGTGGATTCTTCACAACCGATCGTTTTATCCGATGGGCAGGCAAGGTTCGGCTTTTCCACATCCCGTACCACAATGGTGAAAGCGCAAACGCTGGAACTCCCGCCCGCAGCATCCGTCACCCGGAAAATGTTCAAGGTCGTCCCGACCGGGAAGGCAGCCCCGCTAGGCAAGCCGTTGAGTTGGGTGATGACCGGGCAGTTTGTCTCTGCCACCGGCGGCGGATAGGCGACGACCGCCGAGCATAACCCCGGGTCATTGTTAAACGGCGTCGCCGGCATGGTGGGGCACGTGATCGCAGGCGGGAAATTATAGGGGCCGCCTACGCCGACGGCATGCCAGGCGTTGGTGGTGGCGATTTCCTCCGCCGAACCAGCGCCGTACAAGGCGCGCGCGGCCAGTATGGCGCCGGCGCGCGCCGCGGCATAGTCCGAGTTGGCGCTCAGGTAGCCGGTCAGGTTGAGGTAGGCAATGCTGTCGGCCCGGCCGATACCGATGCCGCTGACGCAATACGTGTCGCCGTTGTCGTTGACGCCCGTTCCGCCGTCGGTCAGCAGGTAAAACCAGTGGTTTTGCACGCCGGAGTTGGTGTGTACGCCGCCGGCATCCGAACAACCCATGCAGGTGTTTGCCCAGTTGGTGCCGCCGTAGGTATCCGGGTCGCCTTCGTCGTTGGGGTCGATGAAGCTCCGGTTTTCACCCTGGAAATAGTCTTCCCGGTGGAGCCAGTCGATATTCTGGTGGTTTTCGCTCCAGCGCTCGCAGGTTTCGCCCAAGATATCGGCAAACGACTCGTTGAGGGCGCCCGATTCGCCCTGGTAAACCAAGGCGGCCTCCGTTTCGACCACGCCGTGTGTGAATTCGTGGGCTACCACGTCCAGGGTGTTGTAATACCGGGCGTCGTTGGCATTTGCCCCGAGCACGATCACCCCGCCTCCGCTCCAGAAGGCATTGGCCATGCCTGCCCGGTGGCGCAGTTGGATACCGCCGCCGCCATCGTCGTAGCTGTTGCGGCCGTGGATGGCCGCGTAGTAGTCGATGGTTTCCCGGCCGTAGTAGTGTGAGGTAGCCGGCCCCGTTTGGCCGGCGGCGTTCCAGATATTGTCGGCGTCGGTATACTCCGCCAGTCCGGCTTCCTGTACCGTAGAGATGGTGGCATGGCCCGGGCAGTCGTCAAAGAGGATGAAATTCGCGCCATTGAAGTCGGTTTGAATGGTTTGATTCCCATGCCAGGTGGTGGCCGCCGTGCCAGGGTCGCACTCGATAGCCAATGGAAAACTCTTGATGAGCTGGCCCGTTGTTGCGTTGATAAAAACGCGTTTGTCCAGCAAGCCTTCCACCTCGCGGATGTCAAATTTCCAGGCGAGCACGAAGTTGCGGTACCGGGTCTTTTCCCCGCTTGTCGCCTCCGCGATCACCAATTCGCCTTTCGGGTAATGTGTTGCGTTGGGGTTCCCAGTCATTTTTTTCAGCAGCGCTTCTTCTTTTGGGTCATCCCATTTGTATTGCCTGGCCCCCACGTGGGCGATAGCGGCGGCCAGGGCTCGCTCGGCTGAAACGGCCGGCCGCACGCTCGTCTCCGGCAAGCCGACAAAGAACCCGCTCAGCAGCGTTACCCGGCCCGCTTTGCTGGTATGTACCGTAACGGTAGCGCCATCCACCGGCACGCCCTTGTAGTATTGCTGGAATTTTTCGCGCTTCACGCCCAGGTGGTCGGTTTTTGTGCGCATAAGACGCAGCTCATCCGTACTTTTAATCTGGTAATAGCGCTGAAAAATGTTGGTTCTTGCCATCAAGGCATTCGTATCATCAATGCTGATGAATTCGGGAAAAACTTTGGCGGGTTGTTGGGCCAACCCTGTCGCTATCGCGCATAGCCAAAGTATGGCGCTCAGGATCAAATGCTTTTTCATATAATTGAGTTTATGCGTTACGAAACCTACAAGTTTAATAAGTCGGGATTAAAAACAATTTCTCAACCTTTGGCGCGAACATTTTCCAGGCCATCCATGCGGCGCTCGCTATGACTAAACCAGTACTCGTCTTTTTCGCCTTTTTTTTCGCGGTGTGCAGCGGGATGCACGCCCAGGTCCGCCGGATCGAACCCCTCAACTGGTGGGTCGGCATGAAAAACCCCAACGTGCAATTGCTGATTTATGGCGAGGGCATTGGCGAAACAACGCCCCTCATCCGGTACAAAGGCGTGACGGTGCGCAAGGTGCACCGGGCCGACAGCCCGAATTACCTGTTCGTCGATGTGCATATTACACCCAAAACCCGGCCCGGCGCTTTTCCCATTCATTTTCAAAAAAACGGAAAAACACTTTTTTCCCAAAACTACAGCCTGCTTCCCCGGCAGCCTGGTACGGACCGTTTGCAAGGCTTTCATTCGGGCGATGTCATCTGCCTGATCACACCCGACCGTTTTGCCAACGGCGATGCGCGCAACGACGTGGCCGGGAGGATGCAGGAGCGTAATATCGACCGCCAATTCGACGGCGGTCGGCATGGCGGCGACATCCGGGGCATCATCAACAGCCTCGACTACCTTGCCGGCATGGGTTTCACGGCAATCTGGAGCACGCCCTTGCTTGAAAACGATATGCCGGCCTACTCCTACCACGGTTACGCCATCACGGACCACTACCGCGTCGATCCGCGCTTCGGTACGCTCGACGAGTACATGGAACTTTCGGAAAAAGCGCGGGCAAAAGGCCTGAAACTGATCTTCGACGGGGTAGTGAACCACATCGGCTCCAGCCACTGGTGGATGCGCGATTTGCCCTTCAAAAACTGGCTCAACCACCCCGATACGCTCCTGCTGACCAATCATCGCCGCACGGTCAACCAGGATATTTACGCCTCCGAATTTGATAAAAACCTGCACACCCGGGGCTGGTTCGTACCATCTATGCCCGACCTGAACGGGCAAAACCCGTTTATGGCGGTTTACCTCCTGCAAAACTCGGTTTGGTGGATCGAAACTTTGCAGCTCGGCGGTATCCGGCAGGACACCTACTGTTATTCGGACAAGGATTTTTTAAAAAAATGGTCCTGCGGCATTATGGCGGAATATCCCGATTTTAACATCGTAGGCGAGGAATGGAGCCTCAACCCCCTGATCACTTCGTACTGGCAACAGGGTAAAAATACCCACGACAAGTATTCGGGCTGCCTGAAAAGCGTGATGGATTTTCCGTTGCAGGCCGCCTTGGTGCAGGCCCTGACAGCGCCGGAAGGCTCCGATTTCAGCAATGGCATGACGCGTTTGTACGAAGCGCTGGCCAACGATTTTGTATACGCCGATCCGCAAAATATCCTCGTTTTTGGCGATAACCACGATATGGACCGGCTGTTCACCCAATTGGACCGGGATGTGGATTTGACCCATATGGCCCTAACCTACCTGCTGACCATACGGGGTATTCCGCAAATTTATTACGGCACAGAGGTGTTGTCCGACAATTCGGCGGCGCCGAATAACCACGGGGTCATCCGTTCCGACTTCCCCGGCGGATGGCCGGGCGATGCGGCGAATGCGTTTACCGGCCAAGGCCTGAACGAAAACCAACGGCGCACCCAGGCTTTTTTGAAAAAAATGCTGAACTGGCGCAAGAACGCCGTTGCCGTGCACTGGGGCAAAACGCTGCATTTTGCCCCCTTCAGCGGTGTTTATGTGTTTTTCCGGTACACTCCCGGGCAAACGGTTATGGTAATCCTGAATAAAAATGCCGCACCGGTTTCGGTGGACCTCCGCCGGTTTGAAGAGATCTTGTCCGGAAAAGCCACCGGACGCAACGTACTTTCCGGCGAATCCATCCCGCTCGATAAAGCCCTGCGGGTGGATGGAAAGTCGGCGCTTGTGTTGGAAATCAATTGATACCCTGTCCCCCCGTCGTGGAATGCGTGCCGGTATTTGCGGTTGCAAGCGCATATCCGGCCGTCATTCCCCGGCCGTCAGCGGGGTATTGGCGGGGTCGAAAGGCGGCAGCAAGAGATCGGCCGTCTCCTGGTAGCAGCGAAACATATCGGCGATAAAATGAAGCCGGTCATAGAGACTGGCCCAATCGACAGCGCCCGTATCTGCCAGGCTGTTGGGCGTGGGGTCAATTTTTTTCAGCAACGCCAGCAGGCCGGGGTTGGTCAGGGTTTTCAAATCGGCGGGGAAATTAGCCTTCAAATCTTTTCCCAGGTGCAGGCGCACGCCTTTGGGGAAGCCGAGTTCCATCATGCGGGCACTGAGAAACAAGCGCATGCGGCGCCGGGCTTCCGATGCAAATTTGCCCGTGGCGATATCCAGCGGCGTGGGCATATGGAGGTATTTCCGGAATATCGAGCCGACGGACAGCCACCACGTTTGATTTGGGAAAAGGGTTTTGAGCAGGTTTCCCTTGAATAGCCCGGGGTCAAGCACGGAGGCCTCCATGGCTTCGGCAATTTCGGGCTGCAGGCGGGTCTGTTCGTGGAAGCCAATTTCGATGTTGGCCAGTAAAATATGTTCGGCTTTTTTCTTTTTATTGGGCTCAAAAAAGGCCTGGTAGTAGCTGTTGAATGCCTGCGCTAAATACCGCTGGCCATCGGGCGGGTCGCCGGGCTTGAGGGCGCTGCAAAAGCGGGCGATTTTTTCGGCGTCGTAAGCGCTGTCGTGCCCGCAGGCATCCAAAAACCGGGCAAACTCCGGGGCGATTTCCGCGTACACTTTCCGGTTCCCGCGGGCTACGGCCGCACCCGCCCGGTACATGGCTGCCAGGGGGTCCGCAGTTTGCCACACCAGCTTGGCGATACCCTGCTTATCCATGCCGGCGCCTTTTTCCAGGGCTATTTTTGCAATGTCGTAAATGGCCTGGCCGACGGCGGCGGCGGCGGCCAGGTTGTTTTCCAAGGCCTTGGCGAGGTCTTCTTTCCGGATAGTCTGACCTGCCTGCCGGGAAGCCCAGGTAGCGAACGTACACCAGTTGGCGCAGGGACCGGTTCGTTTTGCCAGCGCCAGCGACAGTTCGTGATAACTCTGGGTGATCTGAAAATTCCGGCGTACGGGGTCTTTCATGGCCGCAATGCGGTCAATATTTGAAAGTTCGGTGAATGCGCTCATGGGAAAATAAGTCATTTTAATGAAACGCCGCCGCATTGGTCTTCCTTGGGCAACTTTGGGCCGGGTATAAACACCCAGACATAAACGCGGCGCCGTGCAGGTTGCAGGCAGCAAAATTGGCGAATTTCCAGGACTTGCAATGGATGCTGCGGTAATACGGGTATTTGCGTTCTGCCGCCCTGGCAATGGCCTTCGGATCATCGGGCAGGGCTTTTTTCAAAACCTTTGTTTGACCATCACCGGACGCCTTGTATTCCTCCATAAAAAAATTCCGGCAGCCCGGCAGCGTTTCCCCAAACCCTGTCGTTCTACGAACGATCAACTGCCCGCGTACAACCCATCGCCCGGAACGCGCGTCAAAAAAACAAACCAAAACCGGTTCAACACCACCACCGTTTCTAATCGAATCTAACTGCACACACCATGACCGCAACCCTCTCTTACACGCTCCTGCTGGCCGCTATTTACCTGTTGCGCAAAATCTTTACCCTGAAAGAGCAGCCGGCTTAAGCGCTTCTTCGCCCTCGGGCTGCAATGGCGCGGCCTGCATGGGGCAGCGGCGCTTTTTTCAGCCCGGCCCGATCCTATCCACTACCCAACGGTTTTGTATTTTCCGCTGTCTTTCCGGTAAACGTTCGTTTACCATGAAACAGCATTTTTCCCTGCTTGTGTCCGGCTTCCTGGCCTGCACCCTTCCGCTCGGCGCCCAGACCTGGTTGGCGCCCGACGGCATCCTGACCTACCACCTCACCGGCGGTTTCATCGGCATCGATGACTACTTCAACCTTCAGCCCGGCCCCGACACGGTAATCAATGGCCAGACTTGCCGGAAGATGGTCGTTTCCGGCGCGCCGTTCAACTACCCGCAAAGCCGCTTCGCCTATGCCGACGGCGACCGGGTGTACGCCTACCAGGAGAACAATAATACCTTTGTCAAATTATACGACTTCACGCTGGCGCCCGGCGCTGTGGTTAGTATGCCGGTGTATCAGGCCAACGGTTTTTTCCAGTATCGCATCGAGGCGGTCGATACGGTGCAGGCCGGCAGCTTTATCCTGCGCCGCCAGCAGGCGGTTCATTTGAATGCCAGCGGCAACCCTTCCGGCTGGGCCTTCGATATCCTGGAAGGCATGGGCATGGTCGGCCTGCCCTTCAGCACGGGTATGGAGGCCTGTAGCTATTTTTTCCCCGACGAGGCGCCGCTCTGCGCAAGTGTCGTAGACGGGTTCGATATCAAGTTTAGCTGCTACCGCGCGCCCGGAGGCGTGTATTCTCCGTTTGGGCTCGATTGTGCGTCCGTACCGACCCACGCTCTCGTACCGGCGGGGGCACTGACCCTGAGCCCCAATCCAACTGTGGACGTCGTGACGCTTCAGGCAGTGGATTTGCCGGCGGCTGTTGTACATACCCGGGTATTCGACACCAGCGGGCAATACTGGCAAGTCTACCCGGGCTTGCCCGACCGCCTCGACACGGTCAGCTGGCCTGCGGGCTTGTACGCCGTTGTGATCGAATTGGAAAACGGCGGGCGGATAACGCACCGGTTTCTAAGGATTTAAGCCGTTTCAGGTTTCGACGGTTTTTGAAACCTGAAACGGCTGGTTACTCATTTCCGTGCTGTTTCGGTAGCGGCCAGCAGACTTGCCTTTTCAATCAGATCGCAGAGTTCTTTGCGGTAGCCGCCGGGGTCGGTTCGCGCGGCTTGCTGCGCGAGGGCCAGCGTACGTTGGTAGTTTGCCAGGCCTTTGTACGCCGAGTTGCGCAGCAGCAGGCCGAATTCGGCTACTGAAGCGGCCAGTTGAAAATTGGCGCTGGGAGCAGTTGTAGCCACGTCCGCCACGGTTGTTTCGATCAGCTGGCTGACGGCGCCGATTTTGGGTTGTTTATACCGCAGTTTGAGCGTGAGCAGATCGCCGGCGCCGGCTGCGGCCGTGAGTTGGGTTTCCTGATAGCGCATTTCGCCGTTTTTTACGCCAATGGGCAGGGGCTGCCCGGCCGGTACGATTTCGTAGAGGGCCGTCACGCGGTGTCCGGCGCCGAGCTCGCCAGCGTCTTTGGTGTCGTCGTCGAAATCTTCGCGAGCCAGCAGGCGGTTTTCATAACCGATCAGGCGGTAGCCGGCTACGCGGGTGGGGTTGAACTCAATTTGAATTTTGACGTCTTTGGCTATGGCAAACAAGGTTCCGCCAAACTCGCTCATCAGCACTTTTTTCGCTTCGCCGAACTGGTCGATATAGGCGTGGTTGCCGTTGCCCTTGTCGGCGAGCTGTTGCATTTTGCTATCCTGGTAGTTGCCGGTGCCGAAGCCCAGGGCGGTTAGAAAAACGCCACTCTCGCGCTCTTTTTCGATCAGGCGTATCAGTTCGGCCTCATTGCTCAGGCCGACATTAAAATCGCCGTCGGTGCACAGAACCACGCGGTTGTTGCCGCCCCGGGCGAAATTTTTCCGCGCCACCTCGTAGGCCAGCTGGATGCCGGCGGCCCCTGCGGTACTGCCACCGGCGGAGAGGCGTTCGATAGCGGCTTTGATGGCGGCTTTGTCGCTGCCCGGAGTGGATGGCAACACCAGCCCGGCCGCTCCGGCATACACCACCAGGGCGACGCGGTCCTGCGGGCGGAGTTGATCGGTCAGCATCGCCAGGGATTGCTGCACCAGGGGGAGCTTGTCGGGGCTGGACATGCTGCCGGATACGTCCACCAGGAACACAAAATTGCCCGGCGGCAACTGTCCGGTTTCAATCTGACGGCCCTGAAGTCCGATGAGCAACAAGCGGTGTTTGGGGTTCCAGGGGCATTCGGCCAACTCGCTATTTACCGAAAACGGGTGGGCGCCGGTGGGCGCCGGGTACTGGTAATCAAAATAATTGACCAACTCTTCGATGCGCACGGCGTCGGCTGGCGGCAGCTGACCCGCCTGCAGGAAGCGCCGCGTATTGCTGTAAGAGGCGGCATCTACGTCGATCGAAAAGGTGGAAACTGCGTTGGAGCGGACCTCCCGGAAGGGGTTTTCCTGGATGGCGGCATAGGATTCGGTGTTCGATTCTGACGGTGGCGCCAGGGTGTCAGCCCGGGCTTCTGCATATTTTATTGTTTCTGTTTCCCGCGCCGGCGCTGCGCTGCGCGGTATCCGGATGCCGTCGACATAGTAGTTGGCGGCGTTGCCGCGGGCGCCCTGGCCGGCTATGTTCCGGCTTTCCTTTGCCTGTGCCGGCCGGGGGGCAGCGGCGGTGGATTTTTTCGCCCGGGAAGCGGCCGGACTACCGCCCAGGGCGAGCGTTTGGCCGCCGGACGTTTTGTCCTGTTCTACAAGCGGAACTTTGTACGAAGTGACCACTACTTCGGACAAAACCGCACTGCTTTCCAATGTTACGTCGAGAGTGTTAATCTGCTGGTCGGGCAGCGCCACACCTTCAACCTTCCGGGTTTTATACCCCGTATAACTCACTTCAACGGTGTATGTACCGGGCGGCAGGGTCAGGCGGTATTCGCCGTTGTAATCGGTGACAACGCCCTGCCGGGTGTCGGCGCCCTGCCGGACGAGGACGCTGGCCCCGATCAGGGGTTCGCCGGCGGCGTCGGTCACTTTTCCAGTGAGCACCGCCGTGTGGTTCGGTTGGTAAATGGCCGCGGGAAGCAGCACAAGGAGCAAAAACAAACAGGTCTTCATGTTTTTGTGTTTTAAAAGATGGAAGTTGGGGGCCGGATGTTTTACCTTCGGAAAGTGCACACTAAACGCGGGAAATATTTCCGGGAGTACCTGAATGCCGCCGCGCGGCGGGTGAGCGGGGCCGGCGTGGATGTGGTTGCGTACGGCGCTGCTAAATGGTTGTATATCTTTGCAGGGCAATCTGTTGATAACCCCCCCTCAGCTTTTCCTATCCAACACAAGCCGACTTACTTAACTACCGATATATTCACAAACATAACTAACAAAACAAACTCTTCGTTTCCACTTGCTGCCTGCCGACACTCTGCCTCCGAGGAGGCTTGTACGTTCGTTTACGAGGGGGCGCCAAAGGGGTAAACAAGGACCCACACACACGCCCGGGTGTGCCTAAATGTGGTAATCTTAAAAGGGGGAGCGCGCAGTGCCAGATTTCGGGGGTCCCATGGGGTGTGAACTGTTTTGTAACTCGACTTCCGAGGAATTACAACTGAACCAACTGGCAGACATAACGAAATTTTAAACGTCCACTGACCAACCAAACCGGTAACCGCCCTCCTAAATTCACTATGACCGAGTAGCCAAAACCAGCCTGCTTTGTCAACCATTAAAATCAGACAAACTATGACTGTAAAAATGCTTTTCCGGCCTGCGGTGGCAATGCTTCTATTGTCCACACTGGCTTCTTGCAGCGCCGAGCGGCGTTTTCACCGGCGCCTGGTGGGCACCTGGGAAATCGTGCGCTACGAACAGCGTTTCGGCAACGGCGAAACGGAGCTAGCCTCCGACCTGGGTACCGTTACTTTCCGGAAAAACGGCAGCGGGACCAACGATATTTCTGTCCTCACGCGGGGTGTACGCCAGCCTGACGCCGGCGATTTCTCCTGGAGGAACACAACTGAAGAAGTCACGATCATCAGCCGGAACAGTTACCTGGCGAAATCCTGGATAGTGATGAAAAACAAACGCTCCAGCCAGGTCTGGAAATCCACCACACAAGCGAATGTCCAGACCATGGAGTTGCGCAAAGCGAACTGAGAAACCGTCTGAGAACGCGCCGGATATGCGCGCTTACCGGTTGAATTGGCGATAGGCTTTCGACTCCAGGGGGGAGCCGTTTACCGGCGTCAGCGTTTTTTTCTGGGCTACGCTCAGGGTGCGGGCATCCACCGAGATAATATCCCAATAAACGGTGTCCTGCGGCCATCCAAGAAGCACCGGGTTGGGAAAAAAGAGCAGGCGGGTTTCGGCATCGTCGTACGTCCAGCTTCCGGCATTCGAAATGCCAAAGGGACGTTCGCCCGCAGTTTGGTAGGCGCCGTTGTCGAACAGGGAAATCGCAGCCTGGTAATCGACCGTGTCCACGATCTGCCCGAGCGAATCGTGCGTAAAGACCGAAAATTTGGATGTTTCGTGCCAGTCGCCCACGAAATCCTGACGGCTGGGGGCGTTTTCCTCTTTTTTACAGGCGAGGAGCAGTAGAAACCATGCGGCGGCAAAGATGGAATTATACTTCATTGAAACAGGTTTTAGTTTGTGAAACGGACTGTTGATGGCCAAGGTGCGTGGATTGCACAAACGCAGGTGGACTAACTAGGATTCGCGCCGCATCAGCGATTAAGCGCCTTTCCTGTACGAGCGGAACCAACTGCGCCAGTGCATTTGCAACACGCCAAGGACCGCCTCGCGGATGATTTTCAGCGACATTTTGGATTGTCCTTTTTCGCGGTCTTTGAACGTGATGGGCACTTCGCGCACCTTGAAGCCGAGGGTATATGCCGCGTATTTCATTTCGATTTGAAACGCATAACCGACAAAACGGATCCGCTCCAGATCGATGGCTTGGAGCACCTCCCGGCGGTAGCAGATGAAGCCCGCTGTGGGGTCGGCTACGGGCATCCAGAGCATGATGCGGGTGTAGAGCGATGCGCCATACGACAGGATGATGCGATCGGCCGGCCAGTTTTCCACCTGCCCGCCGCGTACATAACGCGAGCCTACGGCTACGTCGGCGCCTTCGTTGCGGCACTTGGCCAGCAGGCGGATCAGGTCCGAAGGATTGTGGGAAAAATCGGCGTCCATTTCAAAAAAGTAGGCGTAGTCGCGCTCGAGCCCCCAGCGAAAGCCAGCGATGTATGCGGTTCCCAGACCGAGTTTGCCGTGGCGTTCGAGCAAGTGCAGCTGACCGGGAAATGCGGATTGCAGCCCCCGGACGATACCCGCCGTCCCATCCGGCGAGCCGTCGTCCACGATCAGTACATGAAACGGCTCGGGCAGGGAAAATACTGCCCGGAGAATGGCCTCCACATTCTCGCGTTCGTTGTAGGTGGGTATGATAACGAGATTAGACAAAATACCGGGAGGGTTTGAAGGTATGTGGGTTCAAAGTGCAAAAGAAATGGCAAAGGATAACAAAGACAGAATCAGCCCAAACATAAACACATTATAGGAAAGGGCGAGGTAGCGGTATTTTTTTGCCAGAACGATACCCAGGAAATAGAGGTCGCGGCTCATGGAGCTGTACAGGAATTCGGGGTCTTTGAGCATTTCGTTGACGCCCCACTGGAATTCTTCGAGCGGCATATTGTAGAAATTTCCGAAGAACAACAGGTTGGCTTTGCGTTGTTTGATGGCCTCCCGCGTAACTTTTCCTTCCGTGACTTTGGGCCGGGTGCTGAGGGTGGCGAAGATGATGGACCCCAGGCAGGTGGCCAGTAGCATACCCGAAGGGATGCCCAGTTTTATATTGAAGTGGTTGGTTTCATCCAGGAGTTTGGGCAGCAAGTTGGAGACTACAATACCGATCACGAGGGTATTTACCGTGATCATGAGGTTGGCTTTGCTGTCGGCCAAGGTGCTCAGGTTGGTATGGGTGCGGTAGGTGGTGCGGTACATAGTTTCCACGCCGCGACCGAACCGGGCCAGTTTTAGTTCGTTTTCGCTTTGGCGCAGCACTTTTTTGATATCGCCGCTTTTATTGCTTTCGTCCAGCAAGGCCAGTTCTTCCATGGTAGGGGCTTTTTCAGGGTTGAGGCGGCGTTTTTGCTTCATCAGGCGCTGGATATGCTTGCCTTTGCGTTTGTTGAGCATTTCCTGCGCTACTGCCGTGTGGTATTCATGGGTGAGCATAAAGTTGAGTTCAAAATCCATCCACTCCTGGTCGTTCATCACCTGGCCCCGGGTCAGCGCGAATTCCTGGCGGAGCCTGCTGTTGCGGTCCCAGTAAATATCCATGCCCAGGTGGCTCAGGTCGGCGTCGCAGATAATCTGTTCCGGCAAGTTTTGCGGTTGTTGCGGTACTCTGGTCGCCCGGATACAGCGAAGCACCGTATCGATGTCGTCATCTGCGATTTTACCGCGGAGAAACCGTTCGGCATTATTGCAACTGCGGTCTTCGTGGTCTTCCGGTCCTTGTGCGTACCCGGTATCGTGAAACCAGGTAGCCAGCAGCAGCAAGGAAAGCGTATGTTCATCCAGTTGGCATCCTTCGCCAATGACTTTGGCTGCAGCTACCGTCTGAACGGTGTGTTCGAAATCGTGGAAAACAAATTTATGCGGGACATTTTCGGCAAAAAAAGCCTGAACGAACGCTTCTGTGTCCTTTAGCAAGGACGTTGTTGTGGTACGCATAGGACGGAGCAGTTGGCCTGCAAAGGTAACGGATAGTTGGAAAAATGGTTGACCGGCCGAAAGGTCGGGAAAAAATGCGCAATAACATCAGTGCAGCCGGCGCCCTTTCCAGGTATAACGCCCGGCTGCCAGGCTTGTGATGCCGGCACAGGTAATATACAACACGTGCAGCAAAAAGGAGGGCCAAAACCAACGCAGCATGCCCGGCCGCTGAAAAAACGCGCACATCGTGCGGAGCAGCATAAAATCGGCAAGCGCTTTTACTGTTACCTGAACAACCAGAACCCAGGCAAGCTCCGGAAAAAACAGCGCACCCAGCGCGTTGAGCAATATCGCGCTGCACAGCAACAACACGATGGCCAGCGCGGCTTTCAGGCCGGCTTCCGGCAAGGCCCTGTTTTTAGATCCCCAGCGCAGCCGTTGTTGAAAGAAGGCGCCCCAACCGGCCGGCGCCTCGGTATACACCGTAGCGGCGTTGTTTTTCAGAAAAACGACCGGGTAGTGGCGGGCTATTTTTTGTATCAAAAACAGATCGTCGCCCGAGGCCCAGGCTTCGGAGCCGGCAAAACCGTCCACGGCAAAAAAAGCGACCCTGGTATAACACAGGTTGGCGCCGTTGCCCATATGGTGCCAACCCAGGCCGATGCCGGCGCCGGTGATGCCCATCATACCGGCCATGTCGAGCGCCTGAAAATGCTGCAACAGGTTGCGGTCGTGAAAAACGGCTACCGGCGCTACTACGGCCGCCGCCCGGGTGGTTTCTTGCAGCGATACCAGGTGCCGCAACCAGTCCGGCGGCGCCAGACAATCGGCATCGGTTGTGACGATCAGGCTGCCCCGGGCCTCCCGGATGGCCAAGGCCAGGGCTTGTTTTTTGCCGCCGGAGGTGGTGTCCGGCCGGTCGCTCAAGCAGATAAGGCGAACCCGGTCCGGATGGGCGGCTTGCACGGTGGAAACCAACTCCGCCGTGTTGTCGTCCGAAAAATCATCCACCACCAACACCTCCAGCAAATGCGCCGGGTAGCGGCCGTTCAGGATGGCGGTCAGGCAGGCTCCGATATGTGCGGCTTCGTTCCGGGCCGGCACCACCACGGTCACCGCTGTGCAGGGCACATACCCTTCGGGCAGTTGCCAGGCCGGCAGCCGGCGCCAGGCATACGCATAGGCGCCTTGCACGGCGGTGTAGGCAAGGGCGAGAGCGAGAGCGACGAGGGAATAGATGGATAAGATCATGGAGCGGAATAGGAATCTGCCCCACAAAAGTACCCAGCTGAAATCGTTTGCGGTTGCCCCAAAAAGGCCGCCCGAACGGTTTTATGTTTTTCCGATGGCTCCGGCGGTAAGGCCGTTATTGCAAGCTAATCAGAACCAGCGCATAACCCCGTCCTTTTTCCAGCGAAGTCATAGCTCTGCTGATAACGGCGCCCCGGGCTTTTTTGTATTTTTTCACTTTCATGGCGTGCCCGGGCGCCGGCGAAGTGGGCAGTAAATCGCCTGGTGTTATTTTTCCAAAAGAAGCATGAAGGAACCGCAAAAGACAAACCCACTCCGGCAGCACCAATAAAATTCCCTACTTTTGTACGGCTATTCGTCCAAAATCGTTTTTTCCCATATCGAAGCCATCCACATGTCGCTGCATACCACGTCCGAACCGCAACGCCTCATCACCATAAAAGCAGCTTTGCAACAACAACGTATGCCGCTATACCGCAAGGCAATCCGCTGGATATGGCGCTTGTCTGTTTTGGGAATTGCCAGCGGCCTGGCGCTTTTTCTGATCATCAACTATACGGCTATTCCCTCGTTTCGCGAGCTGGAAAACCCCCAGTCGGCCCTGGCCAGCGAGGTGCTGGGGAACAACGGCGAGGTGCTGGACCGCTATTTTGTCGAAAACCGCGTGCCGGTGGCCTACGAAGACCTTAGCCCGCACCTGGTCAACGCCCTGATCGCAACGGAAGACGAGCGCTTCCGCAAGCACAGCGGTGTGGATGCCAAGGCGGTGGGACGGGTGTTTGTGCGGACCATTTTGTTGCGCGACCAGAGTGCGGGCGGCGGCTCTACCATCACCCAGCAGTTAGCCAAAAACCTGTACTCCGACCGCAATTTCGACGGCATGAGCAAGGTGGAGAAAATGGTCGCGCTCGTTTACCGCAAGTTGCGCGAATGGATTACGGCGATCAAGATCGAAAAAAGCTACACCAAAGAGGAAATCCTGGCGATGTACCTCAACCAGGTGAATTTTGTCAACAATGCTTTTGGGATACGTGCGGCGGCCGAAGTGTATTTTGGTACCACACAAGACAAACTCAGGGTCCAGGAAGCTGCCACCCTGGTGGGTATGCTGCAAAACCCATCGCGGTATAACCCCAATACCTATCCCGAACGCTGTATCCGCCGCCGGATGGTGGTGTTGTACCAGATGTGGCAAAACGGCTACCTGACCGAAGCGCAATACGACAGCCTGAAGGTGCTCCCGCTGGACATGAGCCGGTTCAAAAAAGTGACTTTTTCCGACGGCACCGCCCCGTATTTGTGCGCCGAATTAAAAAAAGACGTGCAGGCTATCCTCGAATCGCTCGATTGCCGGAAAACCGACGGTACCCAATACAATATTTATCGCGACGGGCTCCGGATATATACGACGATCGATCCCAAATACCAGCGTCATGCCGAAGCCGCCATGGCCCAGCACATGAAAAAAATGCAGCAGCGTTTCTTTCAGGTTTGGCGCAACCGCGATCCCTGGACCTACCGCACGCGCTCAACTACCCCGCAAGAGATCGAACAACGCCGCGAAGAACTCCTGAAACTGATCCGAAGCAGCGACCGCTACCAGCAGCTCTGGCCCAAATATTTCAGCCCCCTGGCCGACCGGATACAGGACAAATACGAATTTGAACTGCAGGATGCCGATGTGCTGCGCATGCTGGCCGATGAAAAAGACGGCAAAACCATCACCCGTTTTGTCGCCAACAATTGGATTCCGGCACAGATGGCCGCCAATTACCGCCAGATTATGAGCAGTCGCGACTGGCCGGAGATCAAAAAGCAATGGGCTGCCCTGCAAAAAGACATTATGGCCCGCTACCGCACCAGGGTGCCCATGAAAGTATTCTCCTGGGATAGTTCAAACCTGGAAAAAGACACCCTCATGTCGCCCTACGACAGCCTTCGTTACCACCGCATGTTTCTGCAAACCGGCGTGCTGGCGGTGGACCCCACCACCAGCGAAGTGAAGGCCTGGGTGGGCGGTATCAATTTTAAATATTTCAAGTTTGATCACGTGCGTACGATGCGGCAGGTTGGCTCCACGTTCAAGCCGTTTATCTATGCCACGGCCATAGCCCAGCAAAGCATCAGCCCCTGTTACCAGGTGTACGACCAGGCTGTCACTATTCCGGCGCATTATCAAAATTTCACTACGATCGCCGACTGGACGCCCAGGAATTCGATGGGTTCCTATTCCGGCCAGCTGCTCACGTTGAAAGAAGCGCTGAAAGGCTCTGTTAACTCGGTCAGCGCATTCCTGATGAAACAAATGGGCAGCACCGAACCGGTGCGCGGCTTGCTCAATAACATGGGCATCGATTCATCGGGCCGGCTGGCCGACGGCGGGTACCGCATACCCAAACAGCCTTCCATTTGCCTGGGCGTGGCCGACCTGACAGTTTGGGAATGACCGCCGCTTATGCCACCTTTGCCAACAATGGCCTCTATGCGCGCCCCTTTGTGATCGAAAAAATTGAAGACCGCTTCGGCCGCGTCATCTTTCGCGCACAGCCGGAAGAACACCTGGCCCTGCCTGCTAAAGTAAACTATGTGCTGTTGCAAATGCTGAAATACAACCTCGGCGGCGCGCCGGGTATCCGCAACCTGAAAAGTGAACTGGGCGGCAAGACCGGCACTACCGATGATTTTACCGACGGCTGGTTTATGGGAGTCGCGCCCCGCCTCGTGGTCGGTACCTGGGTCGGAGGAGAAGACCGCTGGATCCGGTTTAACCGGATTGACGACGGCCAGGGCGCCCGTATGGCCCGGCCGATCTTTGCCGATTTTATCCAGCGCCTGGAGCAGGATAAAACCGCCGGTTATGATTTCAACGCGCGATTCGAACGCCCGCCGGGCGATCTGGAAATCGAAATTGACTGTTCGAAGTACCTCGATGAATCGTTGCCTGCCGGTGATGAGGAAGATTTTGCACCGGATATCTACAACGACGAAATGCCCCTCGAAGGCGACAACCCGAATACGCCGGCTACCCGGGTCAAGCCAGCGGGCAGAAAGCCCGATGCCGGCTTTGGCGATGAGTTCAACTAAGAAACCGGCTGAAAACCACAGCGCCGGCGCAAGCAGTCAAATACGCATTATTCAAAATAATAATAGTCTTCCCTGCCATCCCGGTTTTGATACCGTTTGCGGTTGGCAAAACGGATTTCACCGATCTTTTCCCGGATAAATGCCGACTTTTCTTTTTCATCCAGATCGGGCATCACCCTGATTTCCGGCCGCATGCGGTATGTATGAAAGGAGCTGACCGCGCCGGCGTCGCCCTTTTGCGTTTGCCCTCCGGCCATTTCCAGACCGTCCGGTACGGTTACGAAAGCCAGTTGCCAGTCTTTTTCTTTTTTCCTTTTCAGATCAAAAAAATAAATGGTAGCCGGGTTGTTCCAACGCAGGGTGCGATGGCGGCTGATAAACCGGATAGAATCGGTGTCCTCCCGCGAATTCGCCTCGCTCCGGCTGGCCAATTCTTCGGTCAGCATGGAACGTATCAACGCAACGGTATCGGCAAACCAGGCTTTATAGGGCGCCAATTGACCGGTTTCTGCAAGGCATTGGTGCAGCATGTAGCGGGTCCGGTCGGATGCCGCAAGTGCATGAAGCGCCTCCTTTTGCACCGGAAGGCCCTCGCGCAGCATCAGGCACTGCGCCATTGCCCGAATATCCGCATCCGTTGTGCGGGCGGCCAGGCCGAACAATGATTGTACCGCCTTATCGCGGCGGAGAAAAGGGGCTAACAGGCGCAGGTTTTGCCGCAAGTCGACCATTTTTTCGTAAGGCGCAGGATAATCCTCATACCTCGAACCATCGCGGTACTGCGCGTCGGGCCTTGCTTCGGCCAGGAGTTGCTGCCGCCCCAACTGGCGGAACGATTCCCGGATCAGGAATGGTTTCAACCGCGCATACTGTTTAGGCTTTATCAGATGCTGCCGAACCGCGGCATCCAAAAGCCGGATGACGGGTTTGCGGAATTCTTCCTGCCCGGATAAGGCCAGCAGCTCTGGCAGCAAAGGCGCCGATAAGTTGAGCGAATCCTGCAGTGCATCGAAAATGGCTGAGATGGCGCTGCCCGAAACATACTTGTCATCCTGCTTCAACAACAGCAGCAGTGCCTGATGAGCCGGCCGGGTTTGCATTTCGGCCAATACGGGCAGCAGGATTTGCTGGTAGCGGAGCGAATCGGCATGGCGCAGACCAAAATTCAGCACAAACCACAGCGCCTCCGGAGTATTAAACTGCCCCAAGTGCCCCAGCAATGTTTCCCGGTTTTCGAAACGCAGGCGCCCGAACTGTGGGTGTTCGATAGCTGCCCGGATTGCCGGAAAATCGCCTGCTTCGAAGGACTGCCGCCAAACCGCCTCCAGGCGGCTGAGCGCTTTGTGCCGGATCAGGCTGTCGGGGGCGTAAATCTCCTGCAGAAAATCCAGGTTCCGGCGGCCGAACGGCAGCACGCCGGCAGTAGTATCGGTGGGCGTAAAAGCATTGAAAACGGTATCAGTGAACGCGCCCGGCAGGCCCTCCAGGTGCGTAGTTGCCGATAAAACATACATGCGCCCCGGAGTCAGAAATACCTTGGTCCGGATGCCCCGGGTACTGTTGGTGTCTTCCAGCAGAAAATCGCCGGTAAGCAAGCGGTCGCTGGCCTGGTTCCAGTGCTGGCTGCGGACGGCCATGCCGTTGCGTTTCGTCAGCCGCCGGAGCGTGAAGATTTTAAAAGAATCCAGGACCGGGGTGGGCGAGCCAGTGGAGAGGAGTTCCATGGCCTGAATGGATATTTTTTCTCCCTGAACCGGCAATTCCAGCACGCGCATTTGGCGAAGCAGGCCGGTTTCGGGGTATGCCTTGCGCCGGTTGTTTTTTTGGAAACCTTCGCGGATGATGCGTTGCAGTTTTTCCAGAAACGGTTGTTGCGGCAGGATCGCCGCCAGGGGCGCCGGAGATTCAAACAACATGCTGGAGTCCCGGAGTAATTGCCAGCCCTGCGGATATCGAACCGGCGTTATGGAAAAAGAATTCAGAAAATCCACCGGGGGGGCCGGGTTGTATTTCCGGCAGCCCAGCAGGTAGTAATGCGGGCCGTTGATCACCAGTCGCAGGAAGTACCAGGCGCTGTCACGGTCCGAGCGGAACGTAATATCCTGGGTTGGGTAAGGATTGGGGCTTACCAGGTTCTGTTGGGCAGGCCTTTTAGTGAACTGGGCGGCCAGGCGTTCTCCGATAATGTTCAGCTCGAAGGTGTCTTCTTCGATAAAATCCCAGTCGTGATAATCTGTCCGGAATACCATGTAAAAAGCGCTGTCGGCGGGGTCTTGTGCCGCCACCAGAAAATGGTCGGCTTCCCGGTCGGCCGAAGTGTTGAGCAGGAGCGGGGCGGGCAAATCGACCCTGAAGCCGCCGTGCTCAGGCTCAAAAGCCGTTTTGTGCGCATTGCCGGGGCCGTGGAGTTGAATGCTGTTGATAAAGCGGGCGCCTTCCTCGCCGGCGGCATAATCCCCGTTGGCGCCGGTGGCAAACAGCAGCGCTTCCATCGGGGTGATGATGATTTTATACCGGAGCAGGTCGCCCCTGCGGGTCCGGGTAGTAATTTCATGGCCGGGGAATGGCGTCTGAAAGCGTTTCCGGTCGATTATTTTTCCGGGTATTTTTTCATAAAGGAGGCTGTCGATCCGGTCGGCGATATATTGCGCCGGTTGGCCGTTCCACAGGCCGAAGGTGAGCAGGCGGTACACGGCATAGTAGGCGCCGTTGCTCATATCTGTGCACAGCAGTTCTTCCAGGCCGGCGCCATCCATTGTCTGGAAAAATTTTCCGGGGGCTTCAACGGACCAGGAAGCGTCGGGCGACCATTGCCGGGAGAGTTGTACCGGGTATCGCAGGGCTTCGATGGCTTCCTTTTCCTGTTTACTGAATGCGCTGCTGAACTGTACAGGGCGCAGGGTATAGCCTTTTTCGCGAAGCAGGCGGATCAGCCCGTACTCGCCGGGGAGGTGAGCGGCGCCGACCGCTGCGAACAGTCCTGTTCCGCTCTGCAGGATAGAATCGATGCGCTGCTCCATGACGTGATTGCGCTCGTCGAGCATCCAGCGTTGAAAATTTTTTCCCGGCCGCATCATTTTATTGAGCGAGTCCAGGAGCGAAAGGTCCTGATCGCGGTAGGCATCTTCCAGGGAAGTTCGGGTGGCCGGACTGGGGTAATAATGCCGGTCGGCGTCTTCCGGTTCGTCGTCGGGTATCTGTGCCCGCACCAGCGCTTCGTAGCTGCCTTCCAGGGTCTCCAGTCCAATGACGGTTTTGCCCAGTTTCCGGCCCGCCTGAAAAATAAACAAATCGAGGTAAGTGTCTTCTTCGTAATCCTGGCGGTATTGATTGGAGCGGTATAAGAATTCATTGGTCATGCGCGGTTTAGCCGACAACATGGCGCCCAACAGTTGATTGTCGGGAGATTTAAACTCGAATTGCGCATCGTATAAATTGGGTTGGTTGGCGGCTTCGGTGCCGCCATAACCGCTATAATTCGGATTGAAGAGCTCGCTTTCCCGGCCATGGAGCATTTCGGTGAATTCCTGCCAGCGGTCGTGATCGGTTTCCAGGGCCAGCACGTCAGCCCGGCGCAAGGCCACAAAAAACGAGTCGCTGAGATTAAAGGCCAGTTTTTCGGGCACGTGCATGGTGCCGTAGAGGTATCCGGTTTTGGCAATTCCATTGCCTGAAATTTCCCAGAGCAGTCCTTTCAGTTTTTCCGGGGCTTGCTGGGCGGAGAGTACATGTGCGAGCAGGGCGGTCAGCAGGGGCAAACAGGTGCGAAGCATAGGAAGGAACGTTAAATTTAAGTGAAAACGTTCCGGCAGGCGATATAAGGTACAAGCGGGGCAAAAAAGTTGCTCCTTTAAACGCCGGCCGCAGTATCCAGCAGTTCCAGAAACTCATTCATGATCATGGCGGTAGCACCCCATACCATGTGCCCGTCTACCTCGAAGTACGGTACATTTTTTAAGGTAATGCCCGCGTTGACCCGGAGGTCTGTCATTTTGCGGTTGCCGGTTTTGTGAAACTCCGATAATGGTGGGGTGAAGATACGTTCGACTTCGCCGGGTTGCGGCCGGAAGTCTGTTGCGCCCTGCAGCACGCCGACGAACGGGTGCACCAGGAAATTGCTGACCGGGATGTAGAGTTCGGTCAGTTGCCCCAGAATTTCAATGGAATGCACGGGGACGCCCACTTCTTCCTCCGCTTCCCGGAGCGCTACATTGGCCAGGCTGCCGTCGCTTGCCTCCCAACGCCCGCCTGGAAAACTGACCTGTCCGCTGTGCCGGTCGCGGGGGTTGGCGGTGCGTTGGATCAGCACCGTGTGCCAGGTATCGCCGCGGCGATGCAATAAATTGAGGACGCATGCCACCTTGGCTTCCGCCGGGGGCGCCGGGTTGGCCCCTAATTCTTCCAATCGCCGCAAGCTGGCCATTTTGTATTGCGCAGTCCGCCCCGGCAAAGGCCCCGACAATCGGGACCGCAGTGAGTCAACGAAAACATCCATGCGCTGTGTCATATACCCTGAAAGCTTAAAGGTCGCATTTTGTTCATGGGTTCAAGCGAATTATCATTTTAAAAATTATCCGCCCAAATCAATTTATTGTTTTTTGATAATAGCAATAAAATAATAAATAAATTGACGATAGTTTAAATTTTATAAAAAATAATTACTTTATTTGTATTAAAAAATGTATTTTATTATCTTTGCATCATCGATTTTTAAAATCGAAATTGTTCCTTTAGAAAAGTACGCCATACTGTGCGGTGATGAAATCAGGCAGCCATGCCCTCCTGTCTCGAGGGTGAGGGTTCCGGGATAAATTCCAATCCTGTGTTGGAACTAACCGCCTCGTGGAGGTTCGAGCCCTCCCTGCACAGCTCAAAGGTGGAAGGTGCAAAATAGAAGGTGCGCCAGCGGGGAGGGTGCGCTTGTTGGACCAGGAGGCTTTATCTTGAGGTCGCGCAAGCGCACCCTTTTTTGTTTTCCGCGCCCGTGGCACGTAGGTTTTACCTAGAATTAATCCAATTATATTTGGTTGGGTTTTGCAGCAATGGTACTTTTGTAAACCCTTTATATATTTCACATAATTACCCATGCCGCCTTCCCAATCTCCAATTGTTACCACTGCGCTGCTTTTGTTCCTTTGTACCGCGGCTTACCTGCCGGTATCTGCCCGGAATGCAGCCTTTTTTCTGTATTATCGGCCAAACGATACCATTTTCTTCAGCTATGTGGTACCGCTTTGCAGCGGCGATGCTTTCCAGGGCATTCCTATTTTCCGGGATACTGTTCTGAGCAGTTTCCACACGGGTACTGCCGGTACGGATACGGTACTGACCTGGTTGGTGGACTCAACGCCGTTGCCCGACTTTGACATTGCCGGCGACACCTTGCTCTGCGCCGGCCAAACCGGCCGGATTGAGGTGGCAGGGAATTATGCTGCATATAATTGGTCGACCGGCGCTTCTTCCAAATCGATCGATATCAATACCGGTGGCTGGTATACGGTGCGCGCCACGAGTTCGTTGGGTTGTACCGGGGTGGATAGTGTGCAGGTAAAAATCATCCAGATGCAACTGGAACTGGAAACCGGGGATCCGACCTGCTACGGCCTTACGGATGGTTTTGCGGAGGTGCTTTCCGCGGGCTCCCAGAGCCCGGCTCCGCATGTCTATCAATTGAATACTTCCGGTATTCAAACCTCGTCATTGTTTGAAAACCTGGGCGCCGGCCAGTTTCAGATGAAGGCAATTGACGCCGCTGGCTGCTCCGACAGCTTGTTTTTCCAACTTTCGGACCCAGCTCCGTTTGCCATCGACATTGGGCCCGACCGGTTGCTTTCTTTGGGCGATGTAGCCCAATTGACGGTGTCCGGAACAACGCCGATTGTCCGGTACCAATGGCGCCCGACCGCTCTGTTGGACTGCGATACTTGTGCCATGCCCCTGGTGCTTCGGCCGGTCACTACGGCCGTGTTCCTGGAGGCGGAAGACGCCAATGGCTGTACAGCCACCGATACGCTGCAATTGTTTTTCGATAATGCCATTGCGCTGTACGTGCCGAATGCCTTTTCGCCCAACGGCGACGGCCGGCATGACCAACTTGCCGTTTCGGCCGGATCTAGTGTCATACAATTGGAATATTTCCGGATATTCGACCGCTGGGGTAGCCTGGTCTTCGAACGCCGGTCCGTACCCGGCGCACCCGTGATAATCCTGTGGGACGGAACTTCCGGTGGAAAAACCGTGCCTTCGGGCGCTTATATCTGGGTTGCCTCTGTACGGCTGGAAGACCAACAAAGCGCGGTGCGCAAGGGCACTATCAGCTTGATTTTTTAACCACCTTCCTCTTATGAAAAAATGGATTAGCCTCTTCATCGCAGTGCTGTTCGCCCTGGCGTCCCGGGCGCAGCCGGCCGAGGATGTAGTGGCTACCGCCTGTGGCGGTGGCCAAACCGCCGCTGGCGTTCGTTATGATTGGCTCCTCGGCGAGCTAATGGCTGAACTGTATGCCGATGGCATATCGCTCGATCAAGGTTTCGGGCCGGCTCCCTGCTTTACCGTAGGTACCTACCAGGGAGATGTTCACCCCGAAATTGCCGTGGCTGCTTATCCCAACCCGACGACAAATTTCCTGCAAATCGAAGCCTATCCCATCCGGCATTTCAGCGCCAAGATATTCGACCTGCAGGGGCAACTCCTGCTCCAGCAGGAAAGCGAAAATAGCCATACTGCCTTGCAAATGGGCCTTTTCCCTCCGGGAGCCTACCTGTTGGCTGTATGGAGCGACAACCGCCTGATCAAAACATTTATTATCCAAAAATTCCAATGAGCATTCCAATGAAAAAGAATCTCTACCCGCTATTTTTCCTGCTTTGCGCCTCCTTTTACCTGAGCGCCCAATCGCCCCAGGCGTTTAAATACCAGGCCGTTGCCCGAGATATCAATGGTCAGGTGTATGCCAACCAGCCCGTCTCGCTGCAATTTCTTTTTCACGCCGACGATGAAAATGGTCCGGTAGCGTATGCGGAAGCCCTGCAAACACAAACCGGTGATTTCGGAAAATTTGCGCACGACCTGGGTACCGGCGGGCCGGTTTCCGGCTTGCCGCACAATTTCACCAACCTGGATTGGGCCAACCACCAATATTTTCTCCGGGTCAAACTGATCGTCGGCGGTACCGAGGAGGTTATCGGTGTCAGCCAATTACTTTCCGTTCCGTATGCTTTGTATGCCCTGCAGGCTGGCCAGTCTGCAGGCGATGGCGATCCCGACCCAACGAACGAGATTCAACAGATTTCCATCAATGGAAATAAAATTACGCTTCTGCCCAATGGCGGCGCCATCGACCTGCCTCCAGCCCCGGTGTACACCGGCGGAACCGGCATTCAGGTGAACGGTACAATCATCAACAACACCGGCGACATCGACCCTGCCAACGATATCACAACCGCCAGCACAGCCGGGGGCGACCTGAGCGGCACGTTCAATAACCTGCAGCTGAATGCCAGCGCGGTGGGGACGGGCGAACTGGCCGACGGCGCGGTGAGCGGCGCAAAAATTGCCCAGCAAGGCGCGGCAGGCGGCCAGGTGCTGAAATGGAACGGCACGGCCTGGGCGCCGGCCAACGACAACGGCGATACCTACACGGCTGGCAACGGCATCGCCATCGTCGGCAACGTGGTGAGTAATACCGGCGACATCGACCCTGCCAACGATATCACAACTGCCAGCACAGCCGGGGGCGACCTGAGCGGCACGTTCAACAACCTGCAGTTGAATGCCAGCGCGGTGGGGACGGGCGAACTGGCCGACGGCGCGGTGAGCGGCGCAAAAATTGCCCAGCAAGGCGCGGCAGGCGGCCAGGTGCTGAAATGGAACGGCACGGCCTGGGCGCCGGCCAACGACAACGGCGATACCTACACGGCCGGCAACGGCATCGCCATCGTCGGCAACGTGGTGAGTAATACCGGCGACATCGACCCTGCCAACGATATCACAACCGCCAGCACAGCCGGGGCGACCTGAGCGGCACGTTCAACAACCTGCAGCTGAATGCCAGCGCGGTGGGGACGGGCGAACTGGCCGACGGCGCGGTGAGCGGCGCAAAAATCGCCCAGCAAGGCGCGGCAGGCGGCCAGGTGCTGAAATGGAACGGCACGGCCTGGGCGCCGGCCAACGACAACGGCGATACCTACACGGCCGGCAACGGCATCGCCATCGCCGGCAACGTGGTGAGTAATACCGGCGACATCGATCCTGCCAACGATATCACAACCGCCAGCACAGCCGGGGGCGACCTGAGCGGCACGTTCAACAACCTGCAGCTGAATGCCAGCGCGGTGGGGACGGGCGAACTGGCCGACGGCGCGGTGAGCGGCGCAAAAATTGCCCAGCAAGGCGCGGCAGGCGGCCAGGTGCTGAAATGGAACGGCACGGCCTGGGCGCCACAGGACGACGGCTTTACCGGTACGCTGAGCGGCGACGTGGACGGCCCTCCCGGCAGCAATGAAATTAAAGCCCTGCGCGGGCGGCCACTGGGCGGCATGCCACCCACCGGCGCCAATGTGGGATTTGCCTACATCTACGATGGCGCCGAATGGCAACTCGATACCCTTCACGGCGATATTCAGGGCATTTTCAACGACGCCGAGGTGAAAGCCCTGCGCGGCCGGCCTATCGGCGGCATGCCCCCAACCGGCGCCAATACGGGATTTGCCTACATCTACGATGGCGTCGAATGGCAACTTAATACACCGCAGGGCGACCTTCAGGGCACCTTTAGTGATGTGGAAGTGAAAGCCCTGCGCGGGCGGCCCATCGGCGGCATGCCTCCCACCGGCGCCAGCACGGCTCTGATCCATATCCCCGACCCCGTCGACCCCGACAATGCCGGCTCTTTCGAGTACTCCGACCCGAATGGCGACATCACCGTGGACGGCGCCCAGCGGCTCCGGGTATCGAAAATCCAGGATTTGGCGGTCGATTTTTCCATGGGCATCGGCGACGGCATGGTGCTGACCTGCGTGGATAACGGCGGCGGGTTGCAGTTTGAGTGCCGGATGCCGACAGGCGGATTTACCGTACCGTACAGCAATACCCCAGCCTCCTACAGTTCAACGCTTTTTTCACTTACCAATACCAACTCTACAACCAGCCAAACTATTTTTCCGATAAAGGGAACTACGGCAAACCAATACAACCTCTTCGGTTTTGGCAATGTCGGACAACAAAGCTCGACCCTGAGTTTGAAGAGTTTTTATTACCCCGGCGGCGTGTATGGAGAAAACACCAATACCAATCCAAATGCTGCCGGGGCAGGCGTCCTCGGAAGGGCTATTGTAAGTTCGGAGAACCGAGGAGTTGGAGGTTGGTTTCAGGGCAATTCGTTTGGCACGCTCAGCCAGTGCTTCCAAAATGGCGCTGCAGCGGTAGCCGGTTATTCGCAAGGAAGCCGGTATGGCGCTTATTTCAAACTGGTGAATGCGCCATCCGGTGGAACCGACTACGCCGCATTATATGCCGAAACAACAAACTTCGGCACCGCCTGGGCCGGTTATTTTGTTGGAGATGTAAATGTAACCGGCACCGTTTACCGGCCGGCGACCAATTTCAAAATTGACCATCCGGAAGACCCCGAAAATAAATATCTGATACACGCCTCCGTGGAAAGCCCGGAAATGAAAACCCTTTACGACGGAATCGTTACGACCGATGCGCAAGGCTATGCCATTGTTGATCTTCCACCCTATTTTGAAGATTTAAACGGGGATATCCGCTACCAACTGACCGTCATCAGAGACTTTGCCCAGGCGATTGTCAGCGAAAAAGTAAAAAACGGAAAATTTGTCATCCGAACAGACAAACCCGGCATTGAGGTAAGCTGGCAGCTCACGGGCGTTCGCAAAGACCCGTACGCCAAGGCACATCCGACGGTTCCGGAAGTGGAAAAACCGGCAGCCGAGAAAGGTACCTATCTGCACCCGGAACTCTACAACCAACCGGCTTCCAAGCTATTGGGCTACCGTAGCATGGAAATAGAAGAATAGTTCTACCTTCGGGAAAGCAATTTGTTGACAAAAGCCATGCACCTCTCCGACCGCCAGTGGAAAAATCTTGCCCGCGATCTGCAACAGCAGCGTTGTATCCTGTTGTTGGGAAGCCGTCTGGCCATAGAACCGGGTACGGAAGCGCCCTTGAATGAGCGTCTGGCCCAATACCTGGCAGGGGTATTGGGCCAGGAGGGAGTAGCTTATGAAAAATTGTCAGCCCGGCGCCTGCATTACATCGCCCAGCGCTTTCTGACCATCCCGAAAATCCGGCGTATCGACCTGGAAGACGAGGTGGTGGAGTTTTACCGGCAACACACGCAGGCAATACCGGAAATTTACCGCCAGTTGGCACAATTACCCTTTACGCTGGTGGTTAACACGTCGCCGGACGATTTCATGTATCGTGCCTTGCAGCAGGCAGGCAAAACAGGCGTCGGCCTGCTGCACTATAACCTGCGCCGCGAACGCGCACCGGGCCCTCCGGCCGATATTTCACCCGAACAGCCGCTGGTGTACAATCTGTGGGGTACAACCGCCGACCCCGAATCGCTGGTGCTGAGCCAGGAGGACCGGGTGGAGTTTATCAAAAACGTCGTCCGGGGTAATCCAGCTATTCCCAACCAGATCATGAGCTGCTTCGACGAGCGCAAGACCTATCTTTTTCTGGGGTTCAACCTCGAAAACTGGGACCTGCGTTTGCTGCTCGACAGCTTTAAACTCAGCAAGGAAAACACTACGCTCTCGCCGCAGCTCGACAACTATCCGCTGCGCCCGGAAACGCGCAGTTTTTACGAGGACTGCTACGAGTTTGTTTTTATCGAACAGGAAATCGGCGGATTTGCATCGGCCCTGCAGACGGCTTTTGTTCAAAACGAACAAGAGCACGCCCACTTTCCCCAAGCCACTTCCGGCCGACCGCGCCGGCTGGTAGTATTGCACCACACCAACGATGCCGACAGCGCTTGTTGCAGCAAACTAGTCAGCCATCTCGCCCCCTGGATTCAGGAAGGCCGCCTGGAACTCTGGCACCCGGGTTCGGCCTTGCACGGCGATATTGCCCGGCAAATGCTCGAGCATATTGCGGCAGCCGATGCCGTACTGCCGGTGCTGAGCGTCGATTTTGTGGCCGACCCCGCGCAAAAACCCTTTCTCGATGAAGCCATGCGCCTGCACCAGGAGCACGGCCTGCGTATTGTACCGCTACTCTTCCGCGCCTGTCCATGGGAGGATACGGACCTGGCTCCTTTTGCGCCGCTGCCCGAGCGCGATAAGCCCCTGCGCAACTGGCCCGACGAAGATGCGGCGTACACCCTGGTGGCCGAACGCATAAAAGCCCTGCTGAACTATGCCTAATCTACTGAACATAAACCGCTACCCCGGTATCCGCTCTTTCGAGCGCGCGGAATCGGGGCGGTTTTTCGGCCGCAGCCGCGAAACAGCGGAGCTATTCAGCATGGTTAAGGTAAAACCCCTGACTGTGCTTTTTGCCAAATCGGGTATTGGAAAAACATCACTGCTCAATGCCGGCCTGGCGCCGCTGCTGGAGCAAAACGGCTACCTGCCTGTGAAACTCCGCCTGCAGGACACGGCGCTTTCACCCGTTGAAACAGTGAAAAAAGTGCTGGCGCCCTGGCTCGACAAAGCCCGCCTGAACCGCTACGGCCAGGCGCCGTTTTCGTTGTGGGAGTATGTGCGCTCCTGCCGTTTTGAAAAGGCGCCCGGCGAAACACTGGTGCCGGTTTTTGTATTCGACCAGTTCGAGGAATTATTCAATCACCCACTTGCCGAACAACAGGCCCTCACGCTGGGGCTGGCCGACCTGATCAACGAGCGCCTGCCCGACGCCATACAAACCCGCTTTCGCACCTTCCCGCGCCAGGACCGCAGCGACGAACTACTTGAATGGTTCAGTCCCGTAAAAGCTCGTGTGGTGTTTGCCATCCGCGCCGACCGCATGGGCGAACTCGACCGGCTGAAGCACCATATTCCGACCGTGTTGCACGACCGTTTCTACCTCAAGCCACTCGACCATCCGGCCGCCCGCGAAGCTATCGTGCACCCTGCGCGGCTGGGCGATGGCGCCGGAATTCGATTTTTTACCCCACCCTTCGAATATACGGACGCCGCCCTGGAAATCATGCTCCACGCCCTGGAGAACGACCGCGGCGAAGTGGAGTCGTTCCAGCTGCAAATCCTGTGTCAACACATCGAAAAAACGGTAGCCGAACGAAAAATTCAAGCGGTCGCACCCGCTGATTTCGGCGGCAGCGAAGGCATAAGCCGGATATTAAACGATTACTACGAACGAGAAATCGGCCAGCTGCTCCCCGGCGAGCAGACCATCGCCCGGCGTTTTATTGAAGAAGGCCTGATCGTCAATGGCCGGCGGGTAGGAGTGCCGGAAGGCGCCGAGCAGGCGCAGTTCGGCGTCGAAACCGCCCTATTGGGGAAACTGCTCGACAGCCGCCTGGTGCGAGCCGAGATTATTCACCTCGGCAAAATATACGAACTCAGTCACGACACGCTCGTCGACCCCGTATTGCGCTCCTACGAACAACGCCGCATCGAGGAAGAGCGCGCCGAAGCGGCCCGCGCACTCGAAGAACAACGCACCCGCCTGCGCGAACTCGGCCGCAAACGCCGCCGGGCGCGGCTGTTTGCCATTGCCGGGTTCAGCCTGGCCGCCCTGGCCCTGGCCGGCGGGTTGTTTGCCTGGTTCAGCTACCGCGCTGCGGAAAAAGCCCGGAAATCGGCCGACGTATCGGCCCTGGCAGCCAAAGCCTGGGAGCTGTATCGCGACGACCATACCCTGGCGTTTCGCCTTGCCGAAGCCGCCTGGCGGATGGACAGCGCCAATACCGACGCCCGGCAAACCCTGCGCGCCATTACCAACACGACGACCACAACGTTTTATGCCACAGTATTTACAGGACACCGGCTCGATGTGGAATCGCTGGCCTTTTCCCCCGATGGCAAACTGGTGGCCAGCGGCAGTTTCGATAATTCCATAGCGGTCTGGAAACGCGACGGCAGCTTGCTGGTTCGCCTGGACGCCGCTGCGGAAGACGACCCCGCTTCCGGGCACTCCTATGCCGTTCGGATGGTAGCGTTTGCACCGGATGGACAATCGGTTTGGAGCGCCGGACAGGGCGGCTGGGTCAAACGCATCAACCTGGAGGGCCGTGTCATCGGCGATTTTGCGGCGCACGCACGGCCGGTCTGGGATATGGCCCTGGCGCCCGACGGGCAATGGCTGGTTACGGCATCCGACGACAGTACGGCCGCCATCTGGACTTCGGGCGGACAAAAACGCTGTGTTCTACGCGGCCATTGCGACGCCGTACGCACTGTGTCGGTTTCGCCCGATGGCAAATTGGTGCTTTCTGGAAGCGCCGACGGCACCGCCCGGATTTGGTCGGCCGGTGGCGCATTGCTGCGGGTCATCGAGCTGGGCGGCCTGAAGGTGAATGCCTCCGCCTTTTCGCCGGACGGGCGCTACATCCTGCTTGGCTGTAGCGACAATACAGCCAGGTTGTACACCATCAGCGGTCAGAGCACGGCCGTTTTCAGCGGCCATACGGCCGAAATTACGGAAGTTGCCTTTATGCCCGACGGCGCTTCCATCCTGACTGCTTCCAACGACCACACCGCCCGGTTGTGGCGTTTGTCGGGAGAGGAGTTGCTTCGCCTGGTAGGGCATGCCGAGCGTGTTTCGGCCCTTGGTGTTTCGTCCGACGGGCAGTGGGTAGCCACCGGCGGGTTCGATTTTACCGCCAAAATCTGGAATATCCCATTTAACCTGCAAAATAAAGCCGCGCACCACAAAGGACCGGTGACCAAAGTTGCCATTTCACCAGACGGACGCCGGATTGTTTCCGCCGGTGAAGACAACACCGTTAAAATCTGGAGTCTGGCCGGCGTATTATTGCACGACCTCCCGGGCCATAGAAAGGAGGTCACCCAGATAAATTTTATCCCGCCAGGCAATCGTTTTTTTTCTACATCGCTCGATGGAACTATCCGGATATGGGATACCAGCGGCGTGTTGTGCCGCGTGCTGGAGGGTTTCCCGAAAGCCGTGCGTATCGCCGACTTCGCGCCAGCCGGCAACCCGCTCCTGGCCGCCGCTTCCGGCCCCGAAATTTTTCTTTTCGACAGCCTGGGGCGTCCGGTCAAACGTTGGGAAACGCCGCATGCCGGCAGTATCACCCGCATTCAATTCAGCCCCGACGGGCAACGCCTGCTCAGTGCCGGGGCAGATGGCCGCATACTGGTTTGGAATACCGCCGGCATGCTGACCGACAGTATCAAAAACGAAACGCTGATCCACTGGGCAAGTTTTTCGCCCGACGGGCAGCACATTGCCGCCGTCGGCTATATGCTGTCGGCAGTGGAATGGCAAATCGCGGGCGGCGCCGTACGTCGGCAATACCTGGGCCACTATGCTGAAAACTATTTTGTCGGATATTCGCCGGACGGCCGAACGCTGCTCAGCGGCGGTTGGGACAAAACGGCGCGCTTGTGGGATCGCCAAACCGGCGAGCAATTGCAACTCCTGCCACATCCCGACGGCGTAAACGGCGCAGCGTTCAGTGCCGACGGGCGCTTGCTGGCAACGGCGTGCCGCGACAAGTACATCCGTATCTGGGAAGTTGCCACTGGGCGTTTGCGCCATATTTTCGGCGACGACCCCGATGTCGGGCGGTTTATGTATTCCGAAAATATCGCGCAGCTGGAGCAAATACCCTTCAAGTTTGAGCGCTACAGTATTTCCCCGGAAATGGCCGTGCAAATTTACGGCGACAAGCCGGCCCGGATGGAGGCCCTGGGAATTCGGTTCATGGAACTGGGCATCGGACAAATCATCAACCTGGAACTCGCTGCGGAAGACTTTCAAACGGCCGAGCGTTTTCTGGCACAGGCCCGGTATCTTTCTTCCCCGAAGGAACGGACACGCTACGATTCGCTGATCGGCGAGGTGTATGTCCAGCGCTCGAACCTGTTTTTATCCCACCGGAAATTTCCCGAAATGCTTTCCGCCGCCCAAAAGGGCCTTTCCATATCGCCGCTTCCCATGTTGAAGGTGTACGAAACGTTTGGCCTGCTGCTGAACGGCAAGTACGGGCAAGCGGAACGGCGTGCCTTGCAGTTATGCGCAGACACGAGCACCGTGGTCAATCCGGCTTTCGGCTACGACACCTACCGTACGGCGTTCAGCCAGGAGCTGTATTACTACGAGCAACAAATGGGGATCACACATCCGGATTTTGCCCGCTTGGCCAAGGCGTTGGAGTAGTGCGTTCGGGCTGATTTTCTAAACTTGTCAAATCTGCTAATTTCCCCGACTTTTGCGGCCTCATCCAAATCCGCTTCCCCATGCGCGTTCTTAAATTTGGCGGCACTTCGGTAGGTACGCCCGATACGATCAAAGGTTTATTGCAGATCCTGCGCGGCTATTACCAGCACGGCACGCCCTTTACCGCCGTTTTTTCCGCCTTCTCCAAAGTTACGGATACCCTCATCGATATGGCGAACCGGGCTGGCAAAGGCGATGAAAGTTACCTGCTGCTGCTTGAAAACGTGCGTCAGCGGCATTTGGAAGCCGTCAGCCAGTTGCTGGAGCCCCCCAACCGCCCTGTGGTGCAGGCGCAAATAGAAGCTAATTTTGACGCCCTTGCCAATGTGTTTCAAGGTATTTTTCTCCTGCACGAAGTATCCCCGCGCTCCCTGGATTTTGTCGTCAGTTTTGGCGAACGCTGTTCGGCCTTTATCCTCGCACATGCCATGGATCAGGCCGATATTCCAACGCAGTTTCTCGACGCCCGGGCTGTCATCCGCACCGATGCGCAGTTTGGCGGCGCCAAGGTCGATTTTGAAGAAACCAACCGCCTGGTACGGCTGTATTATGAAAACCATCCCCAGGTGCAGGCCGTTACTGGGTTTGTCGGCAGCACAGCAGATGGGCTGACCACTACGCTGGGCCGCGGTGGGTCTGACTATACGGCCGCTATTCTCGGCGCGGCCCTCGGGGCGGAAGCCATCGAGATTTGGACCGATGTAGACGGTGTGCTTACCGCCGATCCGCGGCGGGTGAAAAAAGCCTTTACCTTGCCTGCTATGACTTACCGCGAGGCGATGGAGATGAGCCATTTCGGCGCCAAAGTGATCTACCCGCCCACGATTCAGCCGGCGCTGGCGCAGGGGATTCCGCTGGTAATAAAAAATACATTTAACCCAGCCTTTCCAGGTACGTACATCGGCCCTCCCCGGCCCACCCAAATGGGAGAGGGGTTTAGCGGTATTTCAACGATTGAAGGAGGCGTCCTCTCCCACGCGTTGGCGCCGGAAGCGCCGTTCCCCCCCCCTTTGGGAGGGCCCGGGGGGGCTGTCAAAGGCATTTCCAGTATCAACCAGATTTGCCTGCTTACGCTGCAGGGCAGCGGGTTGTTTGGTGTGCCGGGTATTGCGGCGCGGTTGTTTGGCGCCATGGCGCAGGCCGGTGTTAATGTCGTATTGATCACGCAGGGGTCCAGTGAAAGCAGCATCACTTTTGCCGTTTCGCCGGCACAAGCCGCGGTATCAAAAAAAGCCGCGGAAAAAGAATTTGCCTACGAACTGCGAAGCGGACTGGTCGAGCCCCTGAAAATAGAAAACGATCTCTCGGTAGTGGCCATCGTGGGAGAGGGTATGCGTTACCTGCCCGGCATTTCCGGGCGTTTGTTCCAGGCCTTGGGCAAAAACGGGATCAATGTAGTGGCGATCGCGCAAGGCTCCAGCGAACTGAACATCTCGGTCGTGCTGCCTGCTGCCGACGAAACCAAGGCGCTCAACGCGATTCACGAGGCCTTTTTCCTGTCGGATACCAAAACCATCCATTTGTTTATCGTCGGCGCCGGCCTGATCGGCGGTACTTTGTTGGGACAGATACTCCACCACGCCGATTATTTGCGCGAACGGCGCGGGCTTGAGATCAAAGTAGCCGGGCTGGCCAACAGCCGGAAAATGGTGTTTGCGGAGAACGGGGTGCCGCTTGCACGATGGAAGGAAACCTTGGACCAGTCGGCCGAGTCATTTTCCATGCGCCGCTTCGTCGAACAAATGAAAATGCTGAACCTGCCGAATGCTATTTTTCTCGACAACACTGCTTCGGAAGAGGTGACGGGTTACTACGAGCACATACTCGACGCCAGTATTTCGATCAGCACCCCCAACAAACTCGCCGCTTCCGGCCCCTATTTGCACTATCAACGCCTCCAGCAGGTGGCTACCCGGCGCGGCGTATGGTGGCGTTTCGAGACCAATGTCGGCGCCGGTCTGCCGATTATTACAACCCTCAACGACCTGATGCACTCCGGCGACCGGATCCTGAAAATCGAAGGTATTTTGTCGGGCACACTTTCCTATATTTTCAACCGCTTCCGCGAAGGCAGGCAGTTTTCGGATATTGTTAGGGAGGCCAAACGCCTTGGACTCACCGAACCTGACCCCCGCGACGACCTCTCCGGCGCCGACGTGCGCCGCAAACTGCTCATTTTAGCCCGGGTGGCCGGATTGCCGCTGGAGATCAACGACATTCACACCGAGCAGCTCCTGCCGCATGCCTGCCTGGCGGTGCGCACGGTGGAGGAGTTTTTTGAAGAATTGGAAAAACGCGATGCGGCGTTCGAGGCACAGCGCGCAGCGACGGCGGCTGCAGGCCAGGTTTTGCGTTTTGTAGCCAAACTGGAAGGCCGCCAAGCCAGCATTAGCCTCCAGCGCTTCGGGCCCGAACATCCCTTTTATTTTCTGGACGGCAGCGACAACATGGTGGTGTTTACCACCGAACGCTACCGCGAACGGCCACTGGTGGTGCGCGGCCCCGGCGCCGGCGCCGAGGTCACGGCTGCGGGCGTATTCGCAGAAGTGATCGGGATCGGGAGCCGGATGGGGTAAATTTGCATCAGCCTTTCTAATTTTGCCGTACTTTTCCTGCCCATGCGACAAGCGCTCTTCAAAATTCGCCGCCACGGTTTCTATGGTTTTATGAATGCCTCGGGCGAGGTAGTCATTGAACCGCAGTACCTCGATGTGGGCGATTTCCACAACGGATTTGCGCGGGCCCGTCTCAACGATCAATGGGTGCCAATGGATGCCCTGGGGCGCCTTTTGCTCAAACGCGTGTACCGCACGGTGGGCCCATTCGAAGATGGGCTGGCCCGGGTGCAGGTAGTTCAATCCTGGGGCTTTATCGATGAACGGGGCGACGAATGTATTGCCGCCCGGTTCGAATCAGCAGGCGACTTTTCCGAAGGACTGGCTGCGGTGCAATTCAATGGGAAAACGGGTTACCTGGATCGCACCGGGCAGTTTGCCCTGACGCCTGCCTTTACTTCCGGGGGGGCTTTTCACGGCGGCCTGGCGCCTGCTGGAGCTGGCGGCCAGTCGGGATTTATCGGCGCCGATGGCGCCTTTGTCATTGATCCGGTCTGGGACGAGTGCAGGTCTTTTGACGGCCAGGTGGCCGTGGTGTTGCGCGCAGGGCGGTGGGGCTTGGTCGACCGCAGCGGCCGGGAGTGCGTGCCTCCGCAGTTCGAATTTGTACCCGGGCACAGTCATGGTGAATTTTTCGACGGCATGGCCCTGGCCTTTCGCGAGGGCAAGTACGGCTTTGTCAACCAGGAAGGCGAAATTGCGGTGGAGCCCATGTTCGATCTCGCCGGTGATTATGGCGAGGGACTGGCTCTGGTTGAAATCAACGGCGCGTATGGTTATATCGACAAAGCCGGCAAACTCGCCATCATGCCCAAGTTTGAAGATGCCGGTGTGTTTGCCGACGGCCTGGCGCAGGTGCGCAGCAACGGGCGCTGGGGGTATATCGATACGGAAGGCAAATTTGCCATCCCGGCTGCGTATGAAAGCGCCACACCGTTTCGCGACGGCCTGGCGCGCACTGTTCTGGAAGGCCGCTGGCAATATATCGACCGGTTTGGCGGGGTAATCTGGCGTGAAGAAAGCTATCCTTGAGCAGCGGCGGGCGCCGGCCGAAAATGGTATCAGGGTTCGTTTTTTTGATTCAAGTCCAGCCCGTCATAAAACCCCAGGTCTTTTTCCTTTATTATTTTGGTCCAAAATGCAATTTGCCCGGTGTGGTAGGAATAATGTTCCACGACGTGCAGAATAATGCCGGTGCCGGATAGCCGGAAGCCCTGCACCGACCGGACGTGCAGCAGATCCTGCTCGTCCAACTGTCGTATAACGCGTTTGGCGCCCTCCACGGTTTCGAGGAGTTTGTTCAGCAAACTGGTTTTGCCGGATCCATGGCGGGCGGCAAATTCGGCATCGCGGTCGCGCTGGTCGTCGGTGTGGCGCAGCGCTGCGATGGCATATTGGGTAATGTTGCCGCAAAGGTGCAGGATCAGGTTGCCAATGCTGTTGGATGCCGGATTGGGGCGGCTCCAGATATCCTCTTCGCGGAGTTCTTCGAAACATTTCCGGATCATCCGGCTGCTTTCATCCAGGCGATAGGCGGACTGTTCGATAAACTCCCGGGCAAAATCGTTCATAACCGGTTGGTTTGTTTTCATGTAATCAATGATCCTGTTGATTGGCTTCTTGCGGCTGATTTCACCGTTGTGGCAGGTCGAGCCCCAGTGCATTCCAGTCGTCCGCGTCTATCTGTACGTTTTCAGGGCGTATTGCCCGGATCAAATCTGCCAGATCGGGCCATATTACGCCGGCGCGCACCAAATCGCGGAAGTCCTTGAGCAGGAGTTCCCAGGTATCGAACGGTTCATAAGCGCTGTTCAGAAAGGCCTTATAAGTGTCAATGGCAGCCAGGCGGTCTCCGGGCTGCTGCCGGAGCCAGTAGGCGTGCGCCAGGTTAGTTTTGATCAAGGGTTTATTGGCATAATAGAGATGGTCGGGATGGTCGGCGAAGAAACGCCCGGCCTCCTGGGAAACCGAGATTGCCATACCGAGCCGGGCGGTGTCGCCGGCTTCGCCAAACAGCGCGTAGTAGGATTGGTTGAGCAAGGCGTTCAGCCAGTTGTTCTGCCAATCATCGGGCGCCTTGGCGCGGGCATGTATCGACCTGGCATATTGCGTGGCCCGTATGCTCCAATACAACGCCGAATCCCATTGTGCCCGATTGCCGAAATCGTTGATCTTCGGATACGCCCAAAAATAGTCCACTGCGGCCTCGTCCATTTTTTGCCGCGACTGCAGGCGGGCGTTGCGCATTTGGTGTAAAAATCCCGTCAGGCGTTGGCGTTGTGCCGGGATGGCATTGGCGATCCGTTCAATTTCGTACAAGGTCAAACCGAGGATACTTTCCGAAATAATGTTCTCATATTCCTCGCGGGCTTTTTCTTCGTCGCCCTGCAACAGCGCCACGTGGCCGAAATAGAGCCGGTGTATCCCTTCCGTGTGGTCGTTTTGCGCTTGTTCAAAGGCTTGAGCCGCCGAATCGACTTTGCCCTGCAAGAGGTAAACCGAGCCGGTCTTCAAGTGCAGCAAGCCGGTCATGTCGTTGCGCAGTTTTTGTTGCAGCACAGAGTCCGGCCCTGCTAAAGCCAATAAGCGCGCTGCTTCCTGTAATCCTTGCCGGTAGCTGTTCCGGGCGTTTTCCCAGCGGCCCGCTGACAGATAAGCGTCGCCGAGGCGCAGGTGGGCTTCAACCGTTCCGGTAAGGCGGAGCCGCTCGCGGGAAGGGGACTGGAAGGGTCCGCGTGCGCCCATCAGATCGATGGCTTGTTGATAATACCGGAATGCGCGCTCGGTGGTCTGCTCCATAGTCGCCCATTCGGTAAAGGCCTGGCTAAGCGCCAAAACAACCTTTTCCATTTCGTTTTGGTAAACTGCCGGGTTTTGCCGCTGAAGTGCGCGGGTATCATTTAAAGCCAGTTCCAACATACGTACCTTCTGGCGCTTCACCTTTATGTTTTGGGATACGTTCAATTGTTGAAAAATATGCCATCGCAGCCGCATCCCGGCGTTCAGCAGGGAAAGCGTTTCGCCGGCGGCGTATCCCGCACAGAGCGTTTTGAAATTGGGGAAGCCGCCAAAAAGCCCGCAGGGGCAACTCAATTGGCTGGAATTGATCACGTTGTATTCCTGCAGCTGACGCAGCTTGTTTTGCAGGTTTTCCAGTGCAAAAAATGGAAGCAGGCCACTTTCCGTATCGGTGTCTGCGGTGTGCAAAGCCCATTCAGCATACAGGTTGGCTGCGCCCCGGGTATCGCCCCGGAGCAGCGCCGTATGCGCCGCGGCCAACATTGCGGTGGCGGTTTTGTCAAAATCGCGTTGCATATCGGCCGCCACCTTTTGCGCGGGTGTGGTCTGCAACCGGAGCAACAATTTCCAGTGGTAATCTTCCAGCATTTCCAGCAGGATCGGGCGCAGGGCATTTTGAGCGCTTTGATCCAATTGGCCAAACAGGATGGCTGCACGGTTACAAGAGTTGGCTACCCGCTGGATATTATTGCTGCCGAGGGCGGTCTCCCGGAAATAATCGAAAAAGGACCGGATGAGCGGCAGGTCGCCGGAGGCTGCCAGGTTGGCAAAGTTGCCCGGATAATCAAAGGCTTGCTCCAGCTCGAACTCCCGGATTTGACTGGGTTGAAAGGCGATCAAGCGTTTAAACCCGCTTTGGACACCGCTGCGCACCAGCGCAACATCCAGGTCGCGCGTCAGTAGATAGCTGAGATCCGGACTTAGGTAAAGACTTTGCAGCCGGCTGCCATCGTCCAGAAACCGGAGGTTGACGACAGGTGGGGTGTCCTTTTCGTTCTGGCTCGGTGGTTTGGCCCACTCATAACGGGCTTGTCCGGTTTTTACATCCCATAATATGACGGAACCGTCGTCATAGCCTGCTGCAAGGATATCGCCGTCGGGGTGGAAAGCCATGGCCGTAACCATCCGTGTGCCATTTTGCCGGATCCGGATGATCTCATCGAGCAAATCGGTGTGACGGAAAACCCGGATATCCTGACTGTTTGTAAAGGCGATATAACCCTGTGCGCGGGAAAAAACAACACCCTGCGTTTCATACCCCTGGAGGCGCACGGTGCGGACCGTATCGCGGGCAAGGGCCGGATTCCAAAGCTGGACCGTCATGCCGGCGTTCAGGCTTTCTGAACCGGCGATTTGTACGACGAGTATTTCTCCGGTTTGGGGGACGAAGTGCAGTTGGCTGATCGTGTTGCCAAAGCCGCGTGTCCGGACAAGCTCCCCGCTTGCCAGGTCGTACACCGCCAGGGTATCGGAGCTGGCCAGGCAGGCGAATTGTGTTTCATCGGGGCTGAATGCGCCGGTAATATTGCCATAAACGCCTTCGGGCGAGGGTACTGGCAGGTGTTGCCGTTCGGTCAGGTTGGCGAGCACTACGGTTTCCGGTGTTTGCCGATAGGCTACCCAATGGTCTGCAGCCAGGAAATCGGGGTAATCCAGGGCAGATTCCGCTAAGGCGGCGGATTGGAGCACTTCGCCGGGGTTGGCGGTGGCGGCCAGCAGCAGGGAATCGTTTCGCCATAGGTAGAGCGCCGAACCGTCAGTATCTGGCGCTGCGAATTTACAGTTGGTCAGGGGAAATATTTGCTGGTTGACGGCATCGCTCAACACCCAAACGGCCAGTTTGCCGGCGCCGGTTGTCGTAGCGAGCAGCCGGTTGTCTGGTGAAAAAATACCGGAGCGCACCAGCATTTCGGGTTGGGGTGTTGGGATCAGGGCGCCGTACTTGAGCACGCCATCATCGGTGCGGAAGATATACAGCAGGCTGTTGTTGTCGTACAGGCTGATTTGATAGGTAGCTACATACCGGCCTTGCTCGCCACTGGCCAGCCGATTACCCGGGATGTTGGTTTCGGGCTGAATGCGGGCAGTGTCGGTTTCCGGGATCAGAAAATACAGGGTGCTGGTGTCGCTGGCGTACAGCGCTGATTGTGCGGCAGGGGCTAATTTCACATACAGCGCTTTGCCTTTTTTCCGGGCTGATTCCGGCAGGTTCAGGTGAAAAGCCCGGTCTTGTTTCCATTTGCGGGTAGCGACCTGCGCAAAGGTTACTATGCTGTCGGGATACCCAAACCACAGGCTTTTTTCCCCGCAAGCCAGTTGCAGGATATCAGGGCCGGCGGGGATACCGGTCGATTGCAGCGGTGGCCGCCGGCTGTAGTCCTTCCGGTTCACAAAGGCATTGGTCAGGTCGAGGAAATGTACTTTCTGTTCGGCGGGATCAACAAAATAAAAAAAACGGCCGTTCGGACTGAAGCAATACAGGGCGGTGCTGGGCACGGTAAGCCGGAAGATATCCCGGTTGTTTTGCCAGAAAATGAACGCATTTTTAGACCGGAAAAGCAGCGTGCGGCCGTCTGGCGAGGCATCCATATGAAGCAGGGTGGTGTCCTCCATGACGATGGGCTTCTCCGGGGCGAACGTATTGGCGTCCCATTGAAACAGCAGGCGGCGCGAACGCGCGAATGCGCAAATCCGGTTGGCAGTTTTTTTGCCCAGAAAACAAACCTGCAGGTCATTGTCGAGGTTGTCGCCCAGCTCGTAGCAAAAGGGAATTTGCATCAAGTCGTTTCGAAGTCCGGAATGTATGGATGGCGTATGGTACAAGGCATCGAACATGGCTTGCCGGCAGGCATCGTTATCCTCCGGCGCGATGTACTCGTTGGCAAAATCCGCCAGGCGGTAGGCGATCGACCGGTCCAGGTTGCGGAGCAGGGTTTGGGCGTCATAGGCGCGGTTGGCGGCTTCGGCATGGCGGGCTTTTGCCAGTGCTTCCAGCGCTTTTCGCCGGTAAGCATCCTGCGACGCTTCCCTGCAGGCGGCGATATACCGGTCGGCAAGTTTGCGGTCGGCCTGGTCGGTGTCGGTACAATTTTTGGCTGCGCGGTATAAGGCGGCAGCTTCATCCCAATAACCGCCGTCAAAAGCGCGCCTGGCCTCGTCGCAGGTGATTATAAAACACGCGGGATTATCGAATTGTAAAAACCTGGCGCTCGGGCGGAACCCGCGCCGGCTCTCCGCCCCGGAGTTGGAAGGCTGCGTGGCCGATGGCGGCCTGACCCGCGCCGGCAGCGTTTTATTACCCGAATCCGGGGGGGTAGTTTTTTTCTCTTCACACTGTGCGATCAGCGTGGTCAGCTGCTCCAGGCGGCCGGACGCCCCCAATACTTCCGGACAACGCAAGGCTTCGCGAAACCAGCGCAACGCCATCCGGCAGTCGCCGCGTTTTTGCGCAGCCAGGCCTTCATCCAGGTTGTGTTGGTAGCAGTCGGCCGCTACTTCCTGTACCGGCGCTTGCTGCAGGTAGTACGGTTCTTTAGGGTCTTGGGCCAAGAGCGGAAGGGCGCCAAGCAGGAGCAAACCAACAATCCGGATGCGCATAAACAATGGGCATTTTATGAACAAAAGGGGTACATGGGAACGTCGCAGCGCGGCTGCTGCGTTCGGCAAATGCTCTTCAAAAATACAACATCCTGCCCGACCGGCGCCGGCCTTTCTCCAAATTAGACAGCAAGTGCCTACAAAAAGTCCACATCCACGCCATACGGATAGCTCATCAGGTACTCCAGGGCTTTTTCCACGGCCAGGCCTTCAAAAACGACGGCATGCAAGGTCGACGTTATCGGCACGTGTAACTTGTACTCCCGGGCCAGTTGGCGGGCAATGCGCAAAGTGCGGACGCCTTCCGCCAACTCCGGCATCGTCTCCCGGATTTGAGCGGCCGTTTCGCCTTGCGCCAGCCGCACGCCGAAGGAATAATTCCGGCTGCTGCTGCTGGTAGCGGTCGCCACCAGGTCGCCGATTCCGGCAACGCCGATGAAGGCCTGGCTGGATGCGCCCAGCGATTTTCCGAAATAGACCATCTCGGCCAACCCCCGGGCGATTAACAGCCCCTGGATATTGCGCCCCAGCCCCAGCCCGCCCAGGATGCCGGAACCCAGCGCGATGATATTTTTCAAAGCGCCGGCCAATTCGGCGCCCAAGAGGTCGTATGACCCGAAAACATGGAACAGCGGGCTGTTCAGCGACCGTTGCCCGGCCTGAATAACCTCCCGGAACCGGCTGCCCACTACCGTCGCGGCAGGTTGGCCGGCCATGATCTCGGCGGCCAAATTGGGCCCCGACAAACATCCCACGCGGACCACGCTGCTTTCCTCCAGCACGACCTCGCTCATGGTGCGCACCTGGGCGCGGGTGATGTTCTGGTGCGGCATATTCAGGTCATCTTCTTCCAGACCTTTCAGATCAAATCCTTTTGTGCCATGGATGACAATATGTTGTGGCCGCAAAAAAGGGCCCAGCGCCTGCATCATCCGCCGGAAACTGGTGGATGGCACGATGGGAAACAACAGAGTGCAATGCCTGGCCAGCTCCGATAAATCGCTGGTGGCAATAATCCGGTGCGACAGGTCGGCGCCCAAATGGCGGTGGGTTCTGTTGATTTCTTCCACAGTAGCCGTTTTCCGGCTGAATAACAGCACTTCTGCGTTGCAGGCAAGCATGTTGGCCACTGTAGTGCCGAAACTACCCGCTCCAATGACGCCTACCGGCTGGTGTAATGTTGCCATTTTAAACTGGTTGACCGAAAATTTTAATATGAGTAGTTAACATCCGGTTGAACCGGTTACTGACCGATTTCGCCGTTGGGTAAAATGGTTTTGGTCCAAAGTTCCTTGCCGTCGGCATTATACACCGTGATACCGAGCTGCCGCTGGGTGCGCGGGCCGCTGAAACGCAACACGGAAAAATTGTGCTGATCGACCACGGTGCCCGCCACCTGGAAGTTGTTGGCTTCCTTGCGTGCATTGGTGTTTACGCCTGCCGTGAGGGAAGACGTGGTCAGGTCGTACACCCAGTTGCCTCGGGCATTTTTCAGCGCGCTGAGCTCGGTAAAGTGCCGGTCGCCGGTCAGGAAAACCACACCTCTGATGTTTTCGCGTTCGATATGCGCCAAAATCGAATCGTGCTCTGCCGGATACAGGCGGGTGAAGGTTTCGTTATTGGTGTTGGAACTCAGCACCTGGTTGCCAACCGCCACGATCTTGAACGGCGCGCGGCTACCAGCCAGTGCGCTCAGAAACCAGCGCAGCTGTTCTTTTCCAAGCATAGTCCGTTCTTCGCAGGAAGCACAGTCGTTGGGGGTTCGGAAATACCGGTCGTCCAACAGAAAAAAATCGATATCGATATGCTGAAACCAGGTGGTACATCCTTTTTGATCATTCAGGCCAAAAGTTGGATTGCCCCAAAACGCCCGGAATACCTCCCAGGCAGTTTCTTTATGCACCCAGGTACCGTCGCTGTCATTGGGGCCGAAATCGTGGTCGTCCCAAATCGCATAGTGATGGGTGGCAGCCAGGAGCGCTTGCAGTTCGGGCAACGAACGGTCGTGGGTATACCGGTGCAATGTGCCGGTGCGGGTGGACCAATCGGGTTCGCGGAGGTAGGTGTTGTCGCCCAGCCAAACCATGAGGTCGGGTTTTTGGGCGGCAATCTGACCAAATATCTGGTATTCGCTGCCATAGGGAGTGCCGGGGCGGTCGTACGCCGGTTCGTTGACATACGCGCAACTGCCGGTGGCAAGGGAAAACGCCGGCGGGTCGGTCCGCCAACGCCACAGGGGCTGTGTCTTGAACACCGTTGGGTACGGCAAGGGCACGGGCTGCCCGTCGATGCGCAAATCGTAGGCATATTGCCGGCCCGGTTCAACCTGATCCGCTATGCACTTTGCCGTAAAGGCCGTGTTTTTTTCTGTGCGAACGGCATCCGTAACGTATTTGTTATCCGGCGCTTCCACGTCCCAATAAACAAAGTCCACCGTGGCGGCACGGGTGGTTTGTGCCCACAGGAGCACTTCTTTCATGTCGGCATAACCAAGCATTGGGCCCGATTGTAAAAGACTGCTGGTTTGCGCAAATCCTGGTAAAGCGCCGGCAAGGACAAACAGGGCAGGGAAAACAAAATTCTTACACATGGAACGGAGTGTTGGAACGCCGGCTGGCGGTATTCGGTTAATTATTTCTTAAGCTGGCCCGGCATGCCCAGCGTTTGCAATTTTTATTTCGTCAGTTAATCGGACGGCGAAGGTAATGCAAAGCAGCTTTAAACGCGCGTTTTCCTCCATGGCCAAAAGTTGATGAAGCCTAATTTGGTTGCAAAAAAATCACCGCAGTTAAAATATTATTTTACAAAAAACTTGACTTATCCGAAAAAAAATCTTTTTTTTGGAGCATTAAAAAAAGGAGGTTTGCTATGACAAAACGCACCGTATCCCTCGTACTCCTCCTGACGTTCGCGCTTGGCGCATTCGCTCAGACCACCGGAAAAACATTTACCCGGTCTTTTAATGCGGACGGAAACACCCGGATTCGCCTCGATCTGCCGGGTATAGTAGACCTTAAAATTTGGAATAGCCCGACGGTCCGGCTGGAAATCGCCGTCAGCCTTCCCGCAGCCAATGTGTCCGTTTTGGACCAACTGGCTACTGTCGGGCGGTACGACCTGAAAGCGGAATCAACCGGCCAGGCACTCACGATCTCGGCGCCAAACCTGAATAAGGTAGTCCGCTTAAAAGGCGAAGAACTGCGCGAAACGGTTTCTTATGTTGTTTTTGTACCAAAAGGCCTGGAAGTTGTGTTGCTGAGCACACAGGCGGTGGCCGGTGTACAGAAGAAATAGCGCTTTTATTGTTGTTCCGTTTTTATGAACGGTCAGGTAAACAGAAGTCATCCCGAATCTTGGCAAGATCCAAGATTCGGGATGACTCCTGTTTTGTCAGGCATTGCCGTACCTTTACCGCATCAAACTATCGTATTGTATGACCGTACGCATTCTTCTTTTTACGTGTAGTCTTTTTTGCGTTATTCCCGTTTTTGCTCAAATGGAGCGCACGGTTTATCAACACTTCGAGGTCGATTCGGCGCAGTCGATTGCGCTGGACATCGTCGGGTTCACGTATCCGCAGCTGCATGTATGGGCCGGCAACACCATACTGACCGAAGCGAACATCCAGGTGTGGGATGCCACGCCAGAGGTCGTACAAGAGCTGATAAAAACAGGGCGGTATGCTTTTGAAGCGGAAAAAACCGGCGATTCGCTTCGGATATTTACCAAAGTGCGCAAACGCGAGGACATCAAGATGTTTGGCATGCGCACCAAATGTGTGGAACAAACCACGGTGAAAATTTTTATCCCGGATATCTACGAATGGGACCCCGCCGAATGGGCGCCTGACCAGACCGGGCAGCCCAAACACCTGCGCAGAAAACAACAATAGCCCCTGCAAAACCGGTTTTCCGATAAATACGGAACAACGCCATGCCTGAATTGCTCGAAATCGTCCTCCGCCCGGAAGAGCGCGCCAATGAAACCATCTTGCGGCAAACAGCCGCCCGCCAGGCCGGTATCCGCCCGGAGCAGGTGTCTCACCTGGAAGTATTGAAATCATCCCTCGACGCCCGCGGGCGCGAGCCGGTGTACAGGGTCCGGGTAGCCGTGTATGGTCCTGCCGAAACCTTTCATCCCGAACCAGCTATCCTTTCCGGTTTTTGCCCTGTCGATGGCCGGCGCGGCCGCGTACTTATCGTTGGCGCCGGACCCGCCGGTTATTTCGCCGCACTCGAGCTGATCGAAAACGGGATTCAACCCATCGTTCTGGACCGTGGAAAGGATGCCCGCGCCCGCCGGCGCGACCTGCGGGCGATCCAACAGTTCGGCATCGTACACCCGCATTCCAATTACTGCTTTGGCGAAGGCGGCGCCGGCACGTATTCCGACGGGAAACTATATACCCGTTCGGTCAAGCGCGGCGATGTGCGCAAGGCCCTGCGCCTGTTGGTCGAACATGGCGCCCATTCCGATATTCTCGTAGAAGCCCATCCGCATATCGGTTCGAACAAACTGCCCGGAGTGGTGCAGAATATCCGGGAAACGATCCTGCATTACGGCGGGGAAGTGCATTTCGAACAACAGGTCACCGATTTGATTCTTCAGGACGGCCGGGTCACCGGGGTGCTCAGCGAATATACCGGCACTTTGGCCTCCGCCGCCTGCGCGCGCGCATGGACGGCCGATGCAGTTGTCCTGGCTACCGGCCATTCGGCGCGCGATATTTACCGGCTGTTGCAGGCGAAGGGTATCCGCATCGAGCCCAAACCCTTTGCCCTGGGCGTCCGGGTGGAGCATCCGCAAGCGCTGATCGACCGGGTGCAGTACCGCCAAAACCCGCGCAGCCCGCAGCTGCCTGCTGCGAGCTACAGTCTGGTGTGCCAGGTGCAGCACCGGGGGGTATTTTCCTTTTGTATGTGCCCGGGCGGATTGATTGTTCCTGCAGCCACGGCGCCGGGAGAGATCGTGGTGAACGGCATGAGTATGAGCCGCCGCGATTCGCCGTTCGCCAACTCGGGCGTGGTATCGGCTGTTGAAACAGAAGACCTGGCGCCCTGGCAAAAACACGGTGTGTTTGCCCACCTCGAATTCCAGGCGGAAGTGGAGCGGCGTATGTTCGCTGCAGGCGATGGCAGCCAGAAAGGGCCTGCGTTGCGGCTTCCAGATTTCATTGCCGGCCGGTTGTCGGCCGATTTACCGGGGTCGTCGTATATCCCCGGGCTGTATCCGGCGCCTTTGTTCGAATTGCTGCCGCGGTTTATCTACCGGCGCTTGCGGGATGGCTTGTCGCAGTTTGGGAAAATGCTGCGCGGATACCATACGCAGGAAGCCGTGGTGGTGGGCACAGAAAGCCGCACCAGCGCACCCGTACGCATACCCAGGGATCCGGATACGCTCATGCACCCGGAGGTCAACGGGCTTTTCCCCTGCGGTGAAGGCGCAGGTTATGCGGGCGGAATTTTGTCGGCCGCTATGGATGGGCAACGGGTTGCCCACGCGCTTGCCCGCTATGTGGGCAACCCGGTATAATCCAGAACGGATTATTTTAGCCAATCCGCAACATTCCTGCGCCGGATTGCTGCTTTTCAAAACGGGATTCGAGAATTTTACCCCCAAAAAATAATCGGATGCAACGTAATACCCTCCTTGTTCTGCTCGCCCTGCTCGGTGTAACCTGTACCCCCCATACCGGTGAAAAAAAGGCGCCCGCACCCTCGCACGCCGGAGAAAGCCTGCGCTTGTGGGCGATGGCCCGCACCTACCCTGACGGCCGTTTCCATACCGGCAAATACGCGGAAGCGGTGGAACAAATGCAACGGGAGGCCGCTTTGCGCGGGGGTGGGGGGGGCGACTGGCAGGCGATCGGCCCGAAAAATATCGGCGGCCGTACGCTCTGCCTGGCTATCCATCCGGTGGATACCAATATCATGTATGCCGGCAGCGCTTCCGGAGGACTTTGGAAAACAACGACGGCCGGCCGCGGCGCCAAGGCCTGGCAACGCGTGGAAACGGGCTTCCCGGTATTGGGCGTGAGCGCTGTGGCTATCGATCCGAAAAATCCCCAAGTGTTGTATGCGGGCACCGGCGAGGTGTACAATGCAGAAAATTCCATGCCCAATGTGGCATTCCGGACTACCCGCGGCACCTATGGTATCGGCATTTTAAAAAGTGCGGACGGCGGGCTGACCTGGTTCAAGAGCCTCGACTGGGCTTATGGCGATTTGCGCGGTGTGCAGGATATTAAAATCAACCCGCTTCGCCCGGCCACGGTGTATGCTGCCACGACGGAAGGGTTGTTGCGCAGCTATGACGCCGGCGCCAGCTGGAAAACGGTCCACAACCGGAAAATGGCAGTCGATATCGAAATCAGCCCGGCCGATACCAATGTGGTATTTGTCACACACGGCTCGCTTCATGACGATGCCGTGAGCGGTATTTTCCGGTCGCTCAATGGCGGCAATTCCTTTGTGAAACTGACGAACGGTATTGCCGCCAGCTATTCGGGCAAGGCGTTGCTCAGTATCTGTGCCGGCCAACCGAATGCAATCTATGCATCCGTGGGCAATGCTTTTGTTCAGGAAGGCCTGTATACAAGTACCAATGGCGGCAATTCCTGGATAAAAGCGAGCGGGCAGGATGTTTGCATTTATCAGGGCTGGTATTCGCACGATGTGGCTGTGCACCCAACTGACCCCAATACCCTGCTTTGGGTGGGTATCGATGCCTGGCGATCAACCAGCGGCGGCCAGTCGGTGCAGCGGCAAACGTATTGGTATAAGTGGTATTTCGGACAAGTGCCTGCAGGCGAACCCGAAGGCCCCTCCGATTATGTACATGCTGATATTCACCGGGCGTATTGGATGGAACAGGACCCCAACAAGGTTTACTGCGTTACTGACGGCGGCATATTCGTTTCGCATGACGGCGGGATTTCCTGGGAAGGCCGCAACGGCGGGTACCAAACCCAGCAATTTTATGCCAACCTGGGGAACTCCACGACCAATCCCAACTGGTGTATTGGCGGCATGCAGGACAATTCAACGGCAATCTTCAGCGGCGAGGATGCGTGGACCCGTGTGCTCGGTGGCGACGGCGAGTGTGCCGGTATCCATCCCCTGGACGATCAGATCATGTACGGTTCGTCCCAATACCTGAACCTGTTCCGCTCCGACGACGGTGGCCAGGGATTTTACAATATCACCTCCGACGAAATGGCTGGCGAAGAAGCCAGTTTCAACGGGCCTTTTGAATTTGCGCCGTCCGATCCGCAAATCATGTATGCCGGCGCCCAAAGCTTGTTTCGAACCGAGAACGGGGGCGAGTCCTGGGACTACGCCACCGCTGGGTTTGTGGCCGGCGGCGATGTGGTACTGACGATAGCCGTGCATCCGCAGAACCCGGATGTATTGTTGTGCAGCACGGCGCCACTGGTCACCAGCACTGCCCGCGTTTTCCAGATAAATGTTGCCAACGGATTGGTAGTGCCGGTTTCCGGGTTGCCCGACCGAATCTGTATGGATATGGCCTATGACCCCGTCAATCCGCAGGTAGCTTACGCTGTTTTTTCGGGGTTTAACGCCGGTCATATATGGCGAACTACCGACGGCGGCAGTACCTGGGCGAATATCGATAACGGATTGCCCGATGTGCCTGCGAATTCGATCCTGATCGATCCCCTGTACCCGGCGCACCTGTATGTCGGCAACGACCTGGGGGTGTGGCTGTCGCGCAATGGCGGCGCTTCCTGGGAACTCTTTTCCGCCGGAGCGCCCAATGCCTTGCTGGCGATGCATTTGAGCATCAGCGCCGACCGGAAGCTGCGGGTAGCCTCTTATGGGCTGGGCGTTTGGCAAACGCCGATGGCTGCATTTGTCGGGGCCGGCGGGCCGGCAGCCACCGTGCTGGACTTGAGACTGAGCCCTAATCCGGCGGTAACGGAAGCCCGGGTGCAGGTTGAATTGCCAACGGAAATGACGCTTCAGCTTCGGGCGGTGGACGTACAGGGCAGGGAAATGCTCCGGCGCGCCCCCCGGCGCCTGGGGGCCGGCCGGCAGGAGTGGGTATTCGAATGCAGGAAGTGGCCGGCCGGTATGTATGGAATCTTGTTAGAAAGTACCGAAGGCCGGTCTTTTGTGGGCCGGCAGATTTTGGTAAAGCATTAGAAGGCTTGTTGCGACGGCGCTCTTTATCTTTTCCGAAGCAATATTTTTTTTGCGATGACCTCCTGATTCAAACGCAGGCACAACGCATACCAGCCGTCCGGCAAGGCGTCTGCCTGCAGGTGGAATTGGTGTTCGCCGGCAGGATAGCGCATGGGCGGTAGTTGAAGCACAGCCTGGCCGAAGGCATTGATGAGCTGTATGGATAACTGGGTGGTTTCGGCGCTGGAAAGGTCGATGTATATGGATTCGCCTGCCGGATTGGGGTATACCTGCACAGTAGCGGCGGCGGCAGGCAGCGCAGGGGTGCTTGTCACAAAGCCAGCACTGAAAGCGCGGTCGTCGTATGCGCGAAACGCGCCGCCGGAAAGGATGGGCGTAAGGGGATCGTCCAGCCTGAACAATTTGTAATAGCCGTTGCCGTATTCACAGCACATCCCATCGCCATACGCATCTACAAAATGGATGGAATAACATCCCGGCGCGGGCAGGTGCAGGGTATCGCGGATGATGGTATTATTGCCATAGGCGCCCGGGCCTTCCTCGATGCCGGTAAACATCCCACCGCCCTCCGGGCCTACGCTTTGGTTGCCCCCAGATTCCAGAACGGCGCCCTGGGCGTCGCGTAGTTCCCAATAGGTTTCCGGGCCATATTGATCCGTCCGGATTTTCAAAAGCACGTTTAAATCCGGAAAGGCTTGTGCCAAGGTGAAACTGTCTGAACGAGTATTATTAGAAGTGTCATCGTCAGCCGGTGCATTATTGACGCTGAGGAGCCGGGTTTGAAGCGCGCCGGAAGTACTGACCGGATACTGGTCAAAGGCAATAGGCGCTTCGCCATAGAGGCCCAGATAGCCAGTCCATTCAATCGTTTGAATGGCATTGCCGTTCCAGAACAATCCCAGGGTAGCCTGTTTCAGCGCCTGTGAACCGAGGTTGACCAGGGAAAATGCCGGATGGGGGGTCAAGACATCGCAAATTTCCTGAAACGGCGTGCCGGTGGAGTAGTCGAAGATTCCAGCGTTGGTGGCGCCGTATGCCACCGGGCAGGTGACGGCTTGTTCCCAGAGGTTGGCGGCATTCCATTGGCCGACTTCATATACTTTCCGGTTGGGGCATACGATGAAGATCGTCGGGTAATATTGGATTTGAAAGGTATCGGCAATCGTATGATCATTGATGATTGGAAATGGCGTGCCGGCCACCCAGCTACCGGGGGTGTAGTTGTTGCATCCGGCGGCTCCGTTCAAACAATTTTCATTGGTAGCCGGGTCACCTTCGATGAATAACACCCGGGCGCGGTCATCGCCTTCAGGACCATGCTGCGTATAAAAATTATGCATGGCATGCCCAATGTGATAGGCCCAGCACGGCGGGCACCAGGTGGCTGAAAACTCCAGCACAACGATCTTACCCTGATCCAGCAGGTCGTACAGGCGCCATTCTTTACCTGTCAGGTCTTTGGCAACAAAGTCCGGCGCGATGCTGCCCGTCGGAAGTTGAGCGTGCGCTTGCAGGGCAACGATCAAAAGCAGGGCAGAAGCCCAATGTTTTCTCATTGTTTTTTGCTATTGGCATACATCATGGCCAAAAAGGCCAAGTGTTTAACAAAAATAGGACGGAGGTTCCGGCTGCCGGCCGTACCTTTGTTAAAATATTACAAAACCTGCTAAAAATGGACATTTGGCTTATGAAACGTTCTTTTACGCTTTTATTCCTGCTTTTCGCTGCCTTCGGGGCGGTCTCCGCACAGGCGACCTTCAGTGTTTCTGCCACACAAGTGTGGAAAGTGACCGATCCTGCCATACCGGATTTGGAGGCGCATTTCGAACTTACCAACACGACCGGGTCCGTGCAAAAGATGCGATGGACGCGGACTATTATCAATATCACCAGCGGTTGCACGACCAAAGTTTGCGACCTGATTCAGTGCTATACGCCGATTGTCAGCACCAAAACGTTTGATATCAACGCCAACGCGACGGGCAATATCATCATGCACTTTGAGAATTACGACAGCCTTCCGAATGCCTCGGGCGTAATTCATTTGAAAATGAGCAATGAGAACTTCCCGACCGATACGGTCACGGTGGTTTTCCTGTTCACTGACGCATCGTCCGGTACCGGCCAGGCGCTGCCGGCCGCTACGGTCAGGCTTTTCCCCAATCCGGCAACGGATTACTTCCGGCTCGACGCGGCCGACGCGGTGCACCGCATCCGGATGTTCGCCCTGGATAACCGCGAGGTAGCCCGCTTCACCGCCGCTCCCGGCACGACGTACCCGCTGGCGGATGTCCCGGCAGGCACGTATATCCTGGCTTTGGAAGACGAAAACGGCCGGGTTTTCCAGGCGCTGGAGTTGGTGAAGAAATAGTACCCGCCCCGTACGGGCATGTTGCGGGTTTTCGGTCAGAATTTTCCGCTATCCACGTCTTTCAGGAAGGAAATAAGCCCTTCCATATAGATTTTCTGGTCATCCCACATGCACATGTGGCTGCCGCTGGGGCAAAGCAGAAAACGGCCTTTTTGCACGGCAGCGGCAATACCTTTCATATGCCCGGGGTCCATGGTATCGTGCGTGGCGCCAATGGAGAGCGTGGGTACCCGGATACCGGGCAATTCGGCTTTGACGTCCCAGTTGGCCAACTTGCCGGAAATACCGAACTCGCTGGGGCCCTGCATCGTCACGTAAAGGCTTTGATTGAGTTGATTAAACGAACGCGTCATGGGCTCCGGCCATTGTTCCAGCGGAATCCGGCAGATATGTTTGGCGTAAAAGTTGGGCATCAGCAACTCCATATACCGCGGATTGGCGAAATCGCCTGCCGCTTCAATCTTTTGTATTTCGGCCAATACTGCCGGATCCATTTGTTTTGCCAGCACGTCGTCGGCATATTTCCCATATTCCGGACAGCTGGCCATCATATTGGAAATGACCAGACCTTTCAGGTTATCCTGGTATTTCAGGGCGTATTGCATGGCCAAAATGCCGCCCCAGGAGTGACCGAGCAGGTAAAAGTTGCTGTTATTCAGGCCCAGGGCCTGGCGCACGGTTTCCACTTCTTCCACGTACCGGGGAAGGTCCCACAGCGTAGTGTCGCTGGGCTTGCCGGAGAAGCCGGTGCCCAGTTGGTCGTAGTAAATAAATTCGATACCCTCGGCCGGCAAGAAACTTTCCATACATTCAAAATATTCGTGGGTGGCGCCTGGCCCGCCTTGCAGGAGCAATACTTTGATCCGGGGATTGTTGCCGAACCGCTTGGTCCACAGGTTGAAATCGCCCCCGGTTGTTTTCAGGGAGATGATTTTTATGCCGCCGTTTTGAATGCCGGCATCCTGCGGGGCGAAGTAGGTTTGCAACGCGCTGGCAGCGTCGCCGGAAACCGTTGGGCCGTCAGTGCAAGCGAAAAAAAGGCTGAACAACGTGAAAAAAAGCATAGTAAGGTTTCGCATTTGTTTTGTTATTTAGGTAGTGACCGGATTGGTAAGCGCAATATAATTAGCCGTGAAAGGTAGTCAGTTCCTTGTTCAATAGGCGCCTGATCCTGAATTAAACACGTTCCTGGATGCTAAACCGTTGGCGCTCCTGTGCGCAAATCAGTTGGGCGGCATTCCGGCCCGACATCATGGCCGTCGGCAAGCCGCCGCCTACGGCCACCCAGTGTCCGCACATATAAAAACGTTCGAGCCCGGGCAGCGTGGAGGGCAGTTGGGTAAAGCCGGTGTCGGGGGTGAGCAGCCATCCTTCGAAGCTGCCTTTCCAGTTGTTGGTGAAGCCGATAATGGTGGCCGGGGTGGTCACGTCGGTCATTTCCACCAGGTCGCGCACATTGCCGAGTTTGTCTTCCAGGATATTGATCAGGGTATCGGCGATGCGTTGTTTTTCCGCTTGGTAGCGCGTGGGGTCGTTGCGCTGCAGATCGACCCAGTATTCCCAGTTGCGGGTTTCGATCATGGTGGAAACCAACGTTTTTCCGAATGGCGCCAGGGTCGGGTCGAAATTGTGCGTCCGGATGTACAGGTCCTTTAATTCGGTTTTCGGATCGATGCGGAAGGCGCTTTTTAAAGGGAAGAGGTAGCTGTGCGGGGTGGCGTGAAAGCTGCGGCCGATACCCAGGGCGACAAAAACCAGCGACGGGAAGGTATCGCCCCGCCGGTAAAATTCTTCGAATTTCGGGCTGGTGAACTTGCCGCCCAGCATGTCGAACAAGGTCGAGTGCCCATCGGCGGCCGAAACGACGTAATCGGCCGGGTGGGTGGCGCCATCGGCCAGTTGTATGCCGGTTGCGCGGCCGTTTTCAACCCCGATTTTTTCCACCCGGCAGTTGTAGTGGATTTTTCCGCCGAGGGCTTCAAAACGGTCGGCGATCCGCCGGGCAAAGTTCATGGAGCCGCCGATGGGATAACCGGCCGCTTTTTTGTGCATCCAGGCCAGGGTCATCATGCAAAACAGAATGGGGATTTCCGGCTCGAACAAGTTGGCAATTGCCTTGCGCAGGAGTGGATTTTTAAATTCCTGCGCGTAGTCGACGGTACTGATGCGGCTGTATTTTCCAAATACGCCAAAGTAGGGCAGCATTTTCCACAACCACTTCATCTTAAACCACAGGTTCGCCACTTCCATGCTTTGTTCGTTGGGCATTTCCAGGTGGACCAAGTTTTTACAGGTATCGATGAATTCCCGTATTTTGGGGAAATCTACCGGTGAAATAGCCATCATTTCATCTTCCAGCCGGTTGAGGTCGGTGTAGATATGGAAACGGTTTCCCGTTTCGTCCTCTACTACGGCGTACTCGGCATGGTCCACGACTTCAATGTCCGCCATATCAATCAACTCGCTCCAGCGCGCATAAAAACTATCTGAACTGCCGGAGCCCACCAACCAGTGAATACACCAGTCGACGGTGTACTCGCCGCGTTTCCACGAGGTGCAAACGCCGCCCGGCACGCCGTTCATCTCGAATATTTCGGTATTAAAACCGTTCATCTGGAGGTATGCGCCGGCGCTCAAACCCGCCATTCCGCCACCGATGATGATTATTTTCTTTGACATGGCTTGCAAATTTTTACGCGGCCACAAGTTACCCGCTTTCTACCCGTCAATGCCCTGATGATGGATTGCCTTTCCGTTGATATTTATCAGTACAGCCTCCCATTGCTTCAAACTTCGGACACACCCAATCGCCGGCTAATTACGACAACTACAAGGCTCAAAAGGCTCAAAATCTGATGGTTTCCCCCAGGCCGGCATAAAGGTATTCCGGCCCGTACTGTTCGCTTAAAACCTTAAATGCAAGGTGTCCGGTACAATGGGCCGGCGCGATCCGGCGGACCCCCAGGTCGTTTTTCAGGTAACGGCCAATTTCCCCGATTTTGTCGTGTCCAAAGGGGATCAGGTGAAATCCGCCGCATACGAGGTCAATCCGGTCGCCAGTCACTTTTTTCGTTTCTTCGATAATACGTTCCACACCACTGTGCGAACAACCAACAATCAGCACCTGGCCCTTTTCGGTCTGCAGGGTGAGCGAAATCTCCGGGAGGTTGGTGTATTTATACTGAGAATGTTCCGCATCTTCAAACTGGCCTTCTACAAAACTCTTGTTCGGATAGCCTGAAAAATACCCCATGTACGGCGAGTTGGTGGCGATGAGCCGCATACCTGGAAAAATTTCCTTCACCGATTTCACGTACTCGACATTCGCGCCCCAAAAACGGCCCGACTGCGGGATCATAAACCGGGTGGGACCGCCATCGAAATACCGCATGTGCCGGGGCAAATCAGCAGCGGCAGTACTATCCGGGCCGGTAGCGTCGAAAGGTACCGGCGCGCCCCAAAAGATATCGTACGGCATATAAACCCTGACGGAAGGGTTTACCTGGAGTACATAATCGAGGCCGTTGAGGTGATCGAAATGCCCATGCGAAACGACGACGGCGTCTATCCGCAGAAGGTCTATCCCCAGGCGTTCGACATTGTGTTTGAACATATCCGCATTCCCGCCGGCATCGAACAGGATGGTTTTGCCTGCATGCCGCAGGATACAGGAAAAGCCGAAATCTTTTTGCAGGGTCGTGTCGAGCCCGAAAGCGTCGTAAAGGTTGGTGATGGTGCCTTCTTGCAGTAGCCGGGTGGTATGGCGGGAAGAAATGCCCGCGAAAGCCAGCAGGCAGGCAGCGGTTAGCAAGATCAATGCGGTGTTTTTTTTCATAGTGTTTTGATGAGATGTTTTCCTTTCCGTGGCATATATTTTGGTTTCAAAAATAATAAGAATGGGCCCCGCCCAAGGCACACGGCGTGCGCCGGACGGGGCCGTTTACCGGTAAATAAGTTTAATGTTTGGCGCTATCGGCAGCCATCCCGCCCAGTTGGGCGTTGAACGCCGCCAGGTCGAACTGCGAATTGATCTCCACAATTTTTCCCGCATCGTCAAATTTGAAGAATCCAATAAATGGCATGCTCACGCGATTGCCCGTCGGCGGGTTGCCCATCATTGGGCCGGTATTAGTACCTGAGAACCAGGCTTTGAAGCCGATAGCATTGCCGGTTTCCGCACATTCCAGAATTTTGTGTTCAATATCCGGGAAAGCGATTTTAAAACCCATGCCCAGGTTGCGGTAGGCTTCCAGGTTGAGCGGTTCGGGCGAAAGGGGCATATACACCTGCAGATCGGAATGCAGGTAGGCGCCGACTTTTTCAAAGTTACCGGCGTCGACGGCGGCGAAAAATTCGCGGATGGTGGTCTCGTGTTTGCCTTGTGCCGCGGCTTGGTTCAGGGTAAGCGCCAGGAGCGCTGCAAAGAAGAAGGACTTTTTCATACTGGTTGTTTTGACTGTTTTAAAAATAGTTTATAAAATAGTTGGTGTATAGCGGGTTGAAAAAATGGTGTTCAATGCAAAAAGGCCTGCTCCAGGTCCGACAAGTCGCCTGTTTGCTCCAGGCCGGCCAATTGGCCTTGTGGGCTGAATATCCAGTGCAGGGTTGTTTTTATACAAAAGTGGTTGCCGGTCGGGATAGCCATTCCTTCGACATGCAGGTCGGCAGATACGCTGCTGCCGGTGGTATCGAAATTATACGGCGTGCATACTTCGATCCGGAGCGCGGGTGTCAGCCGTTCGAAATAATGTATCACGCCGGCATGCCCTTTGAAATGGCCGGCAAACGGGAGTATTGCCGGGTTGCCACTGTGCTTCCAGTCGACGTACTCGTCGAGGTAATACAAAATCCCCGGGATGTCGCCCCGTTCAAAACAGCCGAACATTTCTTGTATAATGGCCAGGTATTTGGAGGCGTTCAGGCGGTCGGCCCAGGTGCCGGCGGACGAAGAAGTACGAGTGTACATGGCTCACGTTTATTTGCGCCATCAATGACATGCATCGAAATGACCGGACAAAATTCCGGCCGGAGCTTGTCCAGAAGCCAGCTCAGGGTTTGTTCAAAATACAGGAAAAGTGTTCACCTTTTGCGCTGGTTGATCGTTGCGCAACAGGTGCCCGCCCGGCAGGGATGATGGCATAGCACTAAACCACTTCTTCCTGCCACAACCGGAAGGCCAGGCGTTCGATGCCCGACTTGAGGTAGCGCCGGTAGGTGCTGAACGACATGTTGAGAAACTCGGCCGTGCGCTCCTGACTACCCACCGGGTTAAAAAAAGTGCGATACAGTACGCGATGGTATTTGTTGTCGATGGGCGAGGCCTCCAGGGCTTGCAGGGCTGCCTGCAGGCGTTCCTTGAGGTAGGCGAACCGTTTGGCGGCCGGTTCGGCAATACCAACCTGCCGCACGACCACGTTGGAGCGAAGCAGCGGGTTTTGATCGAAGTCTTTGGCCAGGTGCCAGTTTTTCAGCGCATCGGCCACGGCTTCTTCAAACTCCGTTTCGCTCAATACCAGTACGGCTGGCTTGGGCGGATCGGCCGGCGCTTCCCGGCCGGCAATAGCGTCAATTTCGCGTTTGGCCAGCAGCTCAAGCCAGTCGAGCGGGGGGCGCTGGCGCCAATCGTGCAAAAACCAGCCGATGGGCTTGGCGCCGGCAGAAAAATCCAGCTCAGCGGGGTGGTACAAATCGGCATACGACAATACGGAGCTCCAGAATTCGGGGTAGGCGCAGCAAAAAGCGCTGACAGCTAACCCCGGGGTAAAATAATACTGCACGATCGCGAGAAAGATGCTGCTTTGGATGGGCGAAACGGATTGGTAGTGTTCGTCCGACATCCAAAACCGGAAGAGCGCCGAGTGCTCGCCGCTGCGCAGCGGAAGTTTGTGTTGCTGATAGGCGCGCATCGCGTCCACCGGGTGGTCGGGTGTCCGTTCGTCGGGCCGGAGGGCCTCCAGGGCAATCCGCAGCAGGAGGGCCACGGCCCGCCGGTTTTCATCGCGCCAAACCAGCGTTTGGGCGGCGGGATGGCCGGACCAGAAATCGAAGGCGGCGCTGCTTTCCGGGCCTTCGTGTTTTTCGAGCATGGCGCGTATAGCCGGCGCGTCGGCCGGCTGGTAGTAATCCATCCAAAAGCGGGCAATATCGGCCCAGTTGAAGAACGGTTGCACAACCGGGTTGGTGCGGTGCAGGTATACCAGGTCGTAGAGCAGGCGGCGTTGTTGTTCGCCGGTTTGATTGGCCAGCTTGGACTTATAGTACAGATTGGCTTTGTTGTGCAAGTCGACGAAACGGTCCGGATTGCGCCAGCGCAATTCTGCCAGAATGGCTTCCCGCGCCAGTTCGGACGGCGCAAGGCCCCATTTGCCTTCTTCAACAAAGGACAATTGGCGGAGCCAGTCAAAATAGTCCGTCACATCCTCTTCACCCAGCACGGCTTGAAGGAGGGATTCCGTCGTATGGTGTACCAGGGCACTAGTCTCCAGGGCAATGCGGTATTTAGCGCCGCTTATTTCCTGAACAAACCGCTCGAATAGCGTACGCAAGACATCTACGGAACCCTCCGGGTTGAAATCCTGGGCCGACTGTTGCTCGTAAGTATCAGCCAGCACGGATAATGCCAGCGGATGGCCATGTGTGATCGTGAAAATACGCTCGTGAAACGTCTCCGGCAACGCGCGCTGGAGCAGGAAGGCGCGGGCTTCGTCCAGGTCGAAATTGCGGAGATTAATGGTGCGCATGAGTTTTTTCCACCCCGGGTCGTTCACGAAGCCCTCAGCCGGTGGGCGGCGGCCGCAGAGCACTACGCGGGTATTGTCGGTCAGCCGGGGTAAAAATTCGCGCCGGATCCAGTTGTCGACCGGTTGCAACATTTCATAGTTGTCTACGAAAAGTAAAATCCGCTGGTCTGGATGTGCCTCCAGCCACTGGAAGAAATCGCCGCCGGCAGTTGCGGGCGCCTGCCGGTGGAGTTCAACTAAAATAGCATCGGGATTGGGCGCCAGATCGCGCCCGTCGAGGCTGAGGTTCGGAACATCCTCCAGGGAACAGATTTCCCGGAATTTTTCCAGCAAGGTTGTCTTGCCCTGGCCGCCGGGGCCATAAACGAACAATAAAAAAAAGGGATCCCCGGCTTCCCCGAGCAATTGTTTGAACAAAGATATTTCCCGTTTACGGCCGGAAAAACGGGCGCCGCGTTCCCGGCGCAATAATTCCGCAAGTTTGGATGCCATGGCGGAATGGGTAGTTTTTATAAAAAAAGTTTTGACCTGGCGGGGTTTTGGAGCAACAGAATGTAAAATCCCTACAAATATCGGTGTTCATTCGCGGTATTTATGTAAAGCCTTGGAATATTTAGGCAGAAATATGCAGGCCCGCCTCGATCCCTATGCCTTGCTTTTCCGGATAGGATATCCAGAAATATTCGGTACATTTCGGCCGGTTTATTCCCGGATCGCATATGAACACCTTCTTTCGCTGTAGCTGCTTCATCGGGCTGGTAGCCCTGCTTTTGCCCTGTCGCGCAAGCGGCCAGGTTATCCCCGACGCCGATTCCCTGCTCCAACGCCTGCCGCATTTGCAGGGCGCTGCAAAGGTCGGCGCGCTGCTCGACCTTTGCGTAGCGAATTTGGGGAAAGACAAGGAAAAAACGGTGGGATTCGCCCGGCAAGCGCTTGAAACGGCGGAACGCCTGAAAAACGACTCTCTCACCGTTCGTTCCCTCAATTACCTCGGTATCGCCTACCTGAACCACGGCGAAAGTCAGGCCGCTATCCAGACCGCCCGGCGCGCCGTGGATTTGGCCCGCCGGGCCGGCAACAACCGCCAGTTGTTGGATGCCATGTCGAACCTGGCCAGTGCCTATATCCGGAGTTACCGGAACGACAAGGCGCTGGAAACGGCACAGGAGGGGCTGACCCTTGCCGAACAGGTGCAAGACCTCAAGTCGATGGTCAATTTTATGGAAGTGATTGCTGAAATTCAAAAAGACCTGAAACAATGGGAGGCTGCCGAACGCACCTATAAAAGGGAGATGGGACTGGTGGAGCGCCTCGGCAGGCCTTTCGAAAAAGCCCGGGCATACAATAACATGGGACTGTTGTATGTCCTGTGGTCAAAAAACGCCGAAGCGGCCGGCTTGTTTGAAAAGGCGCGCGAACAGTTCCGGATTCTGGGCTACCCGTCGGGGGAAGCGGTTGCGCTGCTCAACCTGGCCGACGCCCTGCTGAGCGCCGGCAACTATACTGGCGCAAGAGCCGCCTACTCTGATGTACTCGAACGAAACCGGGCCATTCAGGATCCCGAAATGCAGGCCCTTGCCACGGCCGGCTTGGGCGCCGCGATACTCTCTGCCGGCAACCCCGAAGGGGCGGCCCCGCACTTGCGCGCTGCGGAAAAAGTAGCGCAGGAAAACGGCATCATCGAGGCATTGCGCGAGGTGTACCACTATATGGAAAACCTCAGCGTGGCGAAAGGTGATTATCCGGCGGCTTGGGCGTATAAACGCAAGAGTGAGGTGTTTGCCGATTCGGTAACCGGCCAAAAAACCACGGAGCGGGTGCAGGAACTACAGGTACAATACGATACGCAAAAAAAAGAAGCCGAAATCGCCCGGCAGCGCACCCAATTGCTCGAACAACAGGGCGCCTTGTTTCGCCAGCGCACCTGGATAGCCGGCCTGCTGGCCGGTGCCGTCGCGCTCGCCGCCCTGGGCTGGCTGTTTCACAACCGATACCGCCTGCGGCAAAAAGCCCTGCTAGATGCCGCCGTTATCCGCGAGCAGCAGCTGGGCCTGAATGCCGTACTCGAAGCCCAGGAAGCCGAACGCCGCCGCATCGCCAAAGACCTGCACGATGGGATCGCCCAGGAACTCGTGGCGCTTAAACTGGGTTTCAACGCCCTGCAAAATAAGATCGGCGCTACCGCTCCTGCCGAAGCCGGCCGCCTGGGCGAGCTTGCCGGCCAACTCGACGCCTCCTGCACGGAATTGCGCAACATAGCCCACGTCATGCTTCCGCCTGCCCTCGAACGCCACGGCCTTGGGCCAGGCCTCGAACTGCTGCTGCGCCGTACGGCCGAACAGGCCGGTTTCCGGGCTGAATTCGACCAGGGCGATCTGCCGGCCCGCCTCCCCGAAAAAATGGAAACCGGCCTGTACCGGATCGCCCAGGAGCTGCTTAACAACATTGCCAAACACGCCCAGGCCAGCCATATCGTACTTCAATTGTATACCGCTGGCAATAACCTGATACTGCGACTGGAAGACGACGGAGTCGGATTCGACTTCGAAGCGGCTAAAAAGAAAGGTTCTATGGGTCTCCTCAATATCCTGAGCCGGGCCGGCGCCCTCGGCGGCGTCTTTTATACCGAACCCCGCACTCCAAAGGGAACCCTGGCCACCATACGCGTACCTCTGATTGTTTGATATGGAACAAAAAATTTCCGTTTTGCTCGCCGACGATCACCAACTGGTGCGCAAAGGCTTCCGTGCCCTGCTGGAGGAGCTGGATTTTGTAGCGGTGGCCGGCGAGGCCGCCAATGGCCAGGAAGTCATCAGCCTGCTGCGCCGGGGCGTCCGGCCCGACATTGCCCTGCTCGATTATGAAATGCCGGCGCTGAACGGGCTGGAAACGCTGGACCAGATCAAACGCGACTATTTCGGTATAAAAGTCATTCTGCTCACTATGCTCAACAGCCGCGACCTGATCCAGAGCGCGCTGGAAAAAGGCGTCAACGGGTTTCTGTTTAAAAACGCCTCGATCGACGAACTCAGCGAAGCCATCCGCCGGGTGGCCCGCGGCGAAACCTATTTCGCCAGCGACGTCACACTCACCCTGCTCAAACCCTCCCAACACCCCGACCACAGCCTGCTGCACCTGCTCACCGAGCGGGAGGTCGAAGTGCTCCGGCTCGTTGCCCAGGGGCTCTCCAGCACCGAAATCGGCGCCCAGCTCTTCATCAGCCCCCGCACCGTGGATACCCACCGCAACAACCTCATTCAAAAACTCGGTGTGAACGGGATTGCGGGCCTGGTGCAGTTTGCGATCCGGAACAAGCTGGTGTAATGCCCCATCACCACCCCGGCACAATATTCAAGCCCCAATAAAACCGCCGCGCGTCTTTTTTCACCGACAGGGGCATCGCATAAAATGGCTCCAGGATAAGCATACCGAACAAATTGAAGCGCATGGAAGCCCCCACGCTGAATACCGGCTGGTGCTTGACGCCGGTAAAAGGCGACGGTTTTCCAAAATCACTGGTTTCATAAAACGCCACACCGCCGTCGAAAAACAAGTTCAGGTCGGCCGGCAAGGGGAAGTTGACCAGGCCCAGAGGCTTGGGACCAAACAATGGCAACCGGATCTCGGCATTGAACACCCCGATCTTGCTGCCCACCATTTTGTTGAACAACTCCGGGTCCTCGGTGTACAGATCGTTGGAGCCATACCCACGGATAAACCAGGAATTGCTCAGGAAGAACGGAGAGATTTCTTCGGAGTTGCCGCCAAACCGGCCGTAGCCCAGCGCCCTGACGGCAAAGGTGACCGGCCGCAAGCGGAAATACCGCCGCCCGTCGAGCAACAGGGTGGTGAAATTATACCCGCCAAAATACTGCTCCAGCCCGATGCGGTAGCGCCAGCCCTGCATGGGCGCATTGAAGCCGGGAAAAGAATTGTCGCCCACGTAAGCGATATTAACGTTGCTCAGGCTCAGGCTTTGCCCGCCAGGCACTTTATTCCGGTCGCTGCCGACGAAAAAACCGAAGTCGTCGTAATACGTGGAATATTCGGTGATCCGGGTGCTGTAGTATTCGAATGCCGCGCCGACCTCCACGCGCCGGGTGACGGAGAAGGGATAAAATACAAACGCATTGATGCGCTCCTGAAACAGCCGCTCCACACCGAGCACCTCTTCGAGGAAGGTATCCACCACACCCGGGGCGATCTCCAGCGGTGTTTGGCGAAAACCGTAGTAGGCCAGCGAGCGATACGGAATGTGCGAAAAGGAAGCGCCCCAGCCGATGCGTTTTTTGTTGTTGATGTACGAGAACACACCGGCGGCATCGGCTATTTCGCCGTTCAGGGCCAGACCGGTGTACAGCCGGTTGTTGCCCAGGATATCTTCAAACAACATGTCTACGCCGCCGGCCAGCCCTACCGCAGCGCCAAAACCGGTATTCCCCGTGGCCACGCCGGCGCCGGCTCCTCCGCTTAGATAAGACAGGGAAAAGTGGGGCTTGTACTGAACGCCCTTGACCGTGGTGGAGGCCGCTACCTCAGCCACCGCATTATCCATCAACCGCAGGTTGGTATTCACGATATCCCGTTGCCGCGGATTGAAGGGCGGCAGGCTTGCCGGTACCAGGTCGACAGCCGATGCATCCACTTCTTTCAATTCAAAATCAGCAGCCTTCGTCTGATAAATCTCGTATTGGCCGTTCGTATAATAGGTGTACAGGATCCGGTCGCGGTCGCCCGAAACGGCAATAGCCGGGGCATAGGGCGTGAAGCCGCTGATACCGGTTTCCAGTTCAGTGGCCTGGTATACTTTTGTGGCGGCCCGGTCGTAGAAATACAGGTTGCGGAAGCCGTCGCGGTTGCTCAGGAAATACAGGTTCCCATTTTTGTCGAATTGGGGATTCATGTTGTCGGCCGAAGGGAAGAGGTCGATCTGTTCGACTTCGCCGCTGGCCATGTCCATGATCGCCAGGTTCATATTCCAGACGCCATTGGAGCGCCCGCGTTGTCGGCTGATCTGGTCGGTGGAGAAGGCGAGGAAGCGTCCGTCGGCGCTCCAGGCGGGCAGGATTTCCGAATGCCGGTCGTTGGTCAGCCGGCGTACTTTTTTCGACTTCAGGTCGTAGGCGTACAGGTCTGTCTGGCCTTTCACCAGGCCGCTGACCACGATGGTTTTGCCGTCGGGGCTCCAGGCCGGGTTGTTGAATTCCGGCACTCCGGGCAGGACAATCCGTTCCAGGGTTTTGCCTTTGAATACATCTTTGACGATCAGTACGCTCCTGCCCTGTTCGTATACGTCGAAAGCGAACCGTTTTTCATCAGGCGCCCAGGCGCCGGCGCTTTCGATAAAATCGAACTGGTCAATATGACCGTCCTGCGCTGCGCTGGATACCTTGCGAATGATTTCACCCGTGCGGGCGTCGGCCAGGTAAAGATCGATGCTATACAGGTCTTTTTCCGCGAGAAAGATCACATACTTGCCGTTTTGGCTGATGGCCGGGCCGATATTGATACGGCCGGAGTTTTCTCCGGAGATCAGGCGTTTTCCGGGCGGGTTTATTTTTTTGCCTTTGATAACCCAACGGCCGTAGTGATTTTTCAGGGTAGTCGTCCAGGCTTCCGACAGGGAGTCGGGCGTAGTGCCGAGGGTAAGGCGAATAGCCGGGTCGAGCCCGTATTTGGCGGTATGGATAAATAAGGGCCGGATGATTTCGTCGCCGTAAACACCGGTAACAAAAGCCCAGAAGGATTGTCCCCAGCGGTATGGAAAGAACTTGCCGCTGTCGAGGTCGCGCAGTTTTTTCGGCAGGCCGTCGTTTTTTACAGCATCGCGCATCCACATGGCGGTATGCGCATCGACCCGGCCGATCGACAGGTATTCGGCCAGACCTTCTACCATCCAAAGCGGTAAATTCTGCAAGTTGCGCATACTGGTGGAGTCGCCTTCGATCACCATGTGGTATTGAAAGGCGTGCACCAGTTCGTGCCCCAGTACATGGTTGGTCTGTTGGTTGGTCATGGCTACGGGCAACACGACGCGGTTTCGAAAGCCTTCCGTGACGCCGCCGGTGCCCACGCCGATGCTGCCCATGATGGCGTTCGTTTGTTGGAAGCCGGCGTGGTCACTGTACAGCAGCAGCGGGTTTTTCTTCGTGAACGTATCCTGCAGGACAGCCTGGTGCATCCGGTGCCAGAGTTCGGCGGCCACGGCCAGCTCCTTCAATTTATCCGGGTTGTCCAGGTATTCGTAGATGGTAAAATGTTCGGTTTCGGTGACTTGAAAGTCCTGGGTTTCATACCGCGGTTTGTTTCGTCCGAAATATTGCGCCTGCAGCGGGGTTTCCGACAGGGTAAAAAGAGCGATAAATAGAAACACAAAGCGTCTCATGGCCTTTTTGTTAAGGTTGATATGGTTAATATTCAATGGTACTAAAACGTATTTTTTTGCGGTTTGACGAATTAAATACGAAAAAAATGGCAGCTGGGACTGTTAGCGTCTCGTTAACGAGGGAAGGGCGCTTAGCCCGTCTTAGTGCTTCCTACTGTTTCTTTTCTGCCATATTCTGCCGTATTTTGCCCACCGCTGCTCGTAGCGCCTCCTACTTGTTCACCTTTGTCTGTACCAATTTTAGTACCAATGAAGCCACCAGTCATCTCTATCGTCCAACGCGGGTACCAGGACCGGTACGGGTTTCAACGGTTATTCCTTCGGTACTCCTGGTTGTACAAGACCAACTACATTGCTTTGTCCTGGAAATTGCTTCCCAAGGACTGGGACCAAAAGACACAAACTGTTAAACCGCGCGCCACCCTCGGCGGCGAAACGGCGGCCATCGTCAACGGCGATTTGTCCAAAACGCTCAACAAAGCCTACTCCATTATTGCAGACCTGATCGCGAATGAGCTGCCTCCCACATTTGACGCGTTTAAACCAAAAATGGGGCTGAAAAAAATCAGCCTTTCTCTTTTTCGACGCAGCGGTGCAACTGCTGGACGAAGAATACGCCGGGAAGCAAATCAGCGCATCCACGTTGAAAGTTTACAAGGCATCGCTCAACAAATTCAAAGAACTCAACGGCGACCTGCGGATGCAGGAACTTACCCGGGATCAGGTCGTGGCCTTCAAACGGAATATCGTCCAGGGCGGCAAGGACAACATGGCGAACCAATACGTCAAATACCTGAAGATCATCTACAGCCGGGTGCTGAAGCACTACAAATTGGCAGATGTGCACAAACCCTTTGAGGACGTCAGCATCCGGATCGTGAAAATTTCGGAGAAGAAAAGTATGACGATGGGGGAGTATCTAACCTTCCGGAAGGCGCTCTCCCACTACGCACTTGGAAGCAGCGAATACGAGACCATCCGCCGCTTTCTAATTATGTGCCGGGGCCTTCGGTTCTCCGATACGACTCAAATCCAGAAAACCCAGCACTACTTCACTTTTGAAGATGGCGGCACCAAATTCCAATACCTGACTGTTAACGCTCAAAAGACCGGTACTAAAGGCATCGTCCCCATTTCGGCTTCGGATGAAGTGTTGCTGCAATGGCAACCCGACGGGCTGCTGTTTGAAAAGTTACAGTACCCAGTCTACGTCAAACGCCTCAAGAAACTGAGCCTCGAACTGATCGGCCGGGAAATCACCACCCACTTCGGGCGCCACTTCACCGGCGATTTTATCCTGAACAGTACCGGCATGGGCCTCGACGACGTGAAAGCCATCATTGGCGTGAAAAGCGACCGGATCGCGGAGATTTATGCGCAGAAGGATATTAAGGAGGTGTTGAAGAAGTTTTATAAAGCGGTAGAGGGGATGGAAGGGGGATAATTCTGTTCTAATTAAACTGCATCCTTTGCACCCTTACCGCGTTCAAAATCGCCAGCAACGCCACGCCCACATCCGCAAACACCGCTTCCCACATCGTGGCCAGCCCTCCTGCACCGAGGGTCAGCACTGCTAATTTCACACCGAAGGCTAGACCGATGTTTTGCCACACCACGCGCCGCGTGGCGCGACTGACGGCAATCGCCGTGGTCACTTTGGATGGTTCGTCGGTTTGTATGACGACATCGGCGGTTTCGATAGCCACGTCGGAGCCGAGAGCGCCCATAGCGATGCCGATGTCGGCGGCAGCCAATACCGGGGCGTCGTTGATGCCATCGCCCATAAAGGCCACCGTTCGTGTGGGGTCTTCGCGCTGTAACGCTTCCACTTGTTTTACCTTGCCTTCCGGGAGCAGGTCGCCGAAGCCGCGCTCGATGCCGAGCGCGGCGACTACTTTTTGCACCACGGCGTCCTTATCGCCCGAGAGCATCACCAATTCGCGCACCCCGGCGCGATGCAGACCGGCCACTGTTTGTTTGGCGTCGGGTTTAATTTCGTCGGCAATGGTTACATATCCCGCATATTGCCCGCCGACCGCTACCGCCGCGATGGTGTCCACCTCCGCATCGAGTTCGGACGGGTAGTCAATACCCGATTGCTGCAACAGTTTGGTATTGCCCACCAGCACGGGGCGACCATTCACCGTACCGCTCAGCCCATGCCCGGCAATTTCCTGCATGTCGGCGACAACGGCGTTTTGCCAGTCGATTTGAAGTTCGCCGGCATAGGTAATCAACGCTTTGCCGACCGGGTGAGTGGAATGCTGTTCAAGCGCAGCGGCGAGGCGCAGCAATTCGGTTTTTTCGATGCCGGTGGTTTCAATTTTTTGCACCTTGAAAACACCCTGCGTCAGCGTTCCGGTTTTGTCCATGACTACCGTATTCACTTTGGCCATCAAATCCAAAAAGTTCGAGCCTTTGAACAAAATGCCGTTGTGCGACGCCGCCCCGATGCCGCCGAAATAACCCAGTGGTATCGAAATCACCAGGGCACAAGGGCAGGAAATGACCAGAAATATCAGCGCGCGGTACAGCCAGGTTTGGAAAGAATAATCCTGCACGATAAAGGACGGCACGAGCACCAGCAACACAGCCAGCAACACGACAATCGGGGTATATACTTTCGCAAACTTGCGGATGAACAACTCCGTCGGCGCTTTGTGGGCCGTGGCGTTTTGCACCAAATCGAGGATGCGCGCGATGCTGCTCTCGCCGAAAGGTTTGGTTACGCGGATTTCCACCACGCTGTCGAGGCTGATCATTCCGGCCAGCACGGTTTCGTCAATCGCGAGCGTGCGGGGCTTGCTTTCGCCCGTGAGCGCGGCTGTGTCGAAACTACCTTGCACGCTCAGCAATATGCCGTCGAGCGACGCCCGCTCACCCGGTCGCACCCGGATGGTTTCGCCCACCTGCACGGTTTCGGGTTTAACGACAGCGGCCCGGCCGTCGCGCAATACGGTGGCTTGATCGGGACGCACGTCGAGCAAGGCTTTGATGTTGCCTTTGGCACGGCGCACTGCCGCCGTCTGGAACAGTTCGCCCACGGCGTAAAACAGCATTACGGCCACACCCTCGGGATATTGACCTATGGCAAATGCGCCAATGGTGGCCAGGCTCATCAGGAAAAATTCCGTGAAAAACTCGCCTTTCCCAATGGCCTGTGCCGCTTCTTTCAGCACGGGCCAGCCGACGGGCAGGTATGCTATCCCGTACCAAAGCAGTCGAACCCAGCCCTTCCAAAACGCGGGCTGTACGTACTCATCCAGTACGATGCCGCCCAGCAAAAGCACGAAACTGGTGATAGCGGGCAGGTATTCACGCCAGGGGGAGTGCGCTTCGCCGCCCACGTGGTCATGACCGTGCCCGTCGCCTTCTTCGTGTGGCCGGGGCGGCGGCGGGGCGGTTTTCAGGTCAATTTTTTCTTCGAGCGTACAGCAAAGTTGGCGGCCTTGCGCGTCGTAAGTGTGAACGTGAGGGACAGTTGGGTCAGCCATTCGGTAAAGATTGAAAATGTACGAGATCAGGGATAGGTTTGAACATAAGCGGTTTATTTTCAATAGTTTTTAACCAGGATTTTTTGAGCAAATACGCCGCGTTCGGTATGAAGGGCGACAAAATAAACGCCCGCAGGCAGCCCGTCTGCCCGGAAAAAATAGTTGGATTCGCCCGGCGGGAGCATTCCCGAAAAAACGGTCTCTACCCGCTGCCCGAGGCAATCGACCAGTTCGAGCACTGCCGCGCCGCCGGTTGGCGCGAAAACCGGAACACAGGTAATCCCTTGAGCGGGATTAGGGAAAATACGTTCTAACCTCGGTGAAGCCAATTCGTCTGTTCCGACGCTCTGCCGAATCTCGAAATCGAAATAACCTTCCGGGGCGGGTAACGGGCGCACTTGTTGTTTGCCCGAATTGGCTGTGGCGTGGAGGTAGTAGCGCACGGTAGAACTATATGGTTGTTGTGGAATCCAGCCCGTCCAAAGGTTTGTGGCCGGGTCGGTCAGAGTCATCGGCACAGACTGATAGCCAGTCGTAGTATCGGTATTGTAGAACACTTCGGCGCCGGCTATGCCGCCACGATGCCGTATCCAGGCCTTGACTTCATAAGCAGGTGGGTTGTTGTCAATAAAATCCTCTACCTGTTTATGCTGAATCAGGAGAGGGTCCGCTACACCTACTTCTTTCACAATACAGTGAATTGCGCCGCCCAGCGAGATGATGTCGTTGCAGGGAATGCCGACGATATTATAACCGGGCATATTCTCGCGCCAAATACGCAGTGCCGTGGTGTCGTATTGTTGCTCGTAGATAGGCAACAACACGGTTTTGTTGACGATGAACGAATTGACATACGTGCGCAACGACGCTCCCTGACTCGGGTATTTCCCTCCTTCGGGCGGCATCGGTACACGCACCACTTTGTACGGGGAGCCGAAAGGCGTGGTGAAATTGGCCAGGAGGTACTGGATGTTCGCCTCGATTTGGTCGCGATCAGCCACGCCTTCCGGGTATTCGCCCACGAGCAGCGTTTCCTCGTTGAGCAATTTCATGTGCATGTCGATGTGGTGGATCCCGTCGAATGGTAGCACATCGAACTTCACATAGCGGTCTATGCCGTAGAAGCGGTGCATAATGCTGTCCACGCCTTCTTCGGTATGATTGCTCGTACCCCACGTATTGCCCGGACCGTTCTCTTCCAACACGAGTTTAGTCGAGAAATCGGTGCCCATGCCGTCGGAGAAATTATTGCCGCCGGGATGCACCAAATCGTAGGGGGCGACGGTGGTGGAATAAACCGGCAAGCCGAAATAATTGCCCACGACACTTGGGATCGTATCGTCTTTCGGGCGCGGGCGGTTGTAAATCCAATCCACCAACGCCAGGCTGTCCACGCCGCCGAGGTAAACCGGGTTGGCGCCGTAGTCGCGCATCCAGATACTGTTGAAAGGCGCCACTTTGAACTCGACGTTTCCAGCCTGCCAATTTACACCATAACCGGTCAATTCGTTTTGGCAGGCGACTATATTGCTGCAAATGACGATGACCCGGCATTGTTTCCGTCCCGCCTCTACAATCTGGGCGAGAATTGACTTATACAAGGTCCAGGTAACTACAATGGCTTGCTGTTCTTCCCATTCAGCCATCGCGCGAACGGGTCCGGGCGGAGGTGTGGTGATGCCGTTCAATACGCCGGGCGCCGGTTTATTGCTTGAAAGCCAATCCAATTCTTCATGGGAAAAACCTCTGGGGAGCGGGTCGTTCTGGGCAAGCGCGACTTGAGCGAGCGTCAGCAAACAGAAGAATAGGTTGAATATCTTTTTCATGGTATTGAATTTTATTGATGAAAAAGGAAATGAGTTAAAAAAAGCAGCTCCCCGAAAAGGAACCTGACGAGGAAGAATCAATTCCCCTCCGAAAGGGCTGCCGAACCTGTACAAACATATAACAAAAATTATTGTGCTCAGTGCGCGTGTCCTTCTTCTCCCTGGGCCGCCGCTTTGGAGGCGGATAGCAGGTAAAAAGCACCTTTCGTCACGACCCTGCTATTCGCCAAATCGAAACCTTCCGGCAACAACACTTCCACCCAGCCGCCATCTACAACACCGCGCCTTACTTCCACCATTCGGAAATGATGCGCTCCGTGCATTTCTTTTTCTTCCCCGGCATGGTCGTGTTCTTCTTTTTCCGTATCGTGTTCGGCTTCGCCTTTTTCGTGTTCGTGGGCTTCGGGCTTGGCCGTGTACCCGGATACTGCGGTCGGTGCTTATTTCGCGTCCGAAAAGATAAATGGTGGCCGTACGCTCCCGTGTTTCGTTGGCGAGCATAAAGCGTACCTTTTGTCCGACTTTTAGTTTCAGGATGTCTTTTTCAAACACCGTCAGTTCTGCGTGCAAGTGTTCCGTGTCGGCTATTTTGAACATGACTTCCGTACTTCCCACATACTTGCCCGCATTCACGTTCACCTCCGTCACATAGCCGTTGGTAGGAGCATAAAGGCTGATTTCGCTCTGAAAATTATCGGGCGAAAGGCGGTCCGGATCAATGCCCAGCAATTTGAGCCGGGCCCGTTGGCCGCCGTTTTGGCTTCCAGGCCGGCAACCCTGGCCTTCAGCGATGTGTACTCGGCTTTGGCCGCTTGCAGTGTCTTGCCGGCGTTCACGTTTTCACGAGCGAGCTCCTCCTGCCTTTTGTACTCGGCCTCGGCATATTCCAATTGGCCGCGCGCTGAGGCGAGTTCTTGCCGGGCTTCGAGGTAAGCCTGTTGCTCGGTGATGAATTCCGGGTTGCGCAATACCGCGATAACTTCGCCCTTGCGAATGCGTGTGCCCTGCAACAGGTCAGATTTTTTCAAAAATCCCGGCGCGGGCGCACTGATGCTCACGAGGTTTTGCGGCGGCACGTCCAGTACGCCGTTCACCTTAACCGTACCGGAGAGTGGGCGAGTCTCCACCTTGCCGGTTTCAATGCCCGCTATCTTGTATTGGTCGCTTGACAGCGCCACTTCCTGTTCCTCGCCTTCATGGTGTTCAGGTTCTTCCAATCCGACCCCGGATTCGGTTTTTTTGCCCCCACAGCCGGCCGGCAACAGGATGCCGCCGATCATCGCGGCGAATAAAATATGATGCAGAAATTTCATTGTCTTTTATTTTTAAAATGATGTTGAAAGAATGAAAAACAAACTCGCCGGCGCGTTATTTCCCGGCCAGCCACTCGATGTCAATGACCGCCCGATTGAAGGCGTCCAGCGCGTCCAGGTAGCCGAGCCGGATGTCGTTGGCGCGCGTGAGCGCCTGGGCATATTCGAGGTAACCCACGTCGCCCGCGCGAAATGCCTTTTGGGCGTTGATCAGCAACATATCGGCAGTAGGCAACGCGGTTTTTTCGTAGTAGTCCAATACGACGCGCTGTTTTTCGTAATTCTGGATGGCTTGACGGAACTGTCCTTCGAGTTGGCGCGTCCTCGCTTCCAGGTTCGTCTGTGCGATTTGCTCCGCGATCTTTGCCGCCGCGACGCGACTTTTTTGCGCCTTGCGAAAAATCGGGACGGCGATGCCTGCCTGCACGACGTGAAAACGGTCGCCCGAAGTGTAACGAGGGTCGGCGCCTGGTTCGACGGAATTAAGCGACTGGTTGAGGTAGCCGATGCTGAAATCCGGCGCCAACCGCACTTTTTCCAGCCCGGTCGCGGCCTGGTTGAGCGCAACTTGCTGCCGGAACCAAGCCAGAGAAGGGTTGTCGGTCACACCGGTCGCAAAATCGGGCAAAGTCCTTTTGTCTAAGCGGGCATCGGGTGGAATACCCACCGGTTGGGCGGCGTTGATCAGCGTTTGCAACAGCACCTGGGCGATTTGAATGTCGGCGGTAACCTGTGCCAATTGGTTGCGGATTTCCCCCTGTTGCGCTTCGGCAGTTGCTCTTTCCAGGTTGTTCGTTTCCCCGGTGCGCACACAGGCATCCGCTGCCTTGACAAATCCGGCCAAAAGCGTATCCTGACTTTGCAAAAGCCGCCGTTTTTCAAATAAATAAGCCAGTTCGTACCAGGCCGAACGCACCTCGTAGGCCAGGTCGTTGGTCGTGACGGTCAGCGACAGTTCGGCAGCGCGGGTATTGGTATCGGCGAAGGCCAGCCCGGCGCGGCGGTTGCGCGGATTGGGAATTTCCTGCACGATGCCGAAGCCCTGGTCGAATTGCCTGGAATTGTACTGCCCCAGTTGCGCGCTGAAATTCGTTTTCGGCATGTCGTATGCCGCCCCGCGCAACGTTTGTTGAAATTGAATCTGGTAGTTCCGGCCTTAATTTGCAGGTTGTTGGATTTGGCCTGGGCGATGGCTTCATCCAAGGTCAGCGTCGTTTGCGCCGTTCCTGTTTTTGGGAAAAGCGCCAGGGCAAGAATGGCCAACGACGCCACTACCGGCTTCATTCCCTTGCCGAACCATTTTTCGAAATAAACATACAGGCACGGCAGTACCAGCAGCGTGAGCAGCGTGGCCGAAATAAGCCCTCCGATAACCACCGTCGCCAACGGGCGCTGCACTTCCGCGCCGTCGCCGGCGGACAACGCCATCGGCAGGAAGCCGAGCGAGGCCACGGCTGCCGTCATGATGACCGGGCGAAGGCGAACGCGGGTGCCTTGCCGCACCCTTTCGAGCACGTCGGTCACGCCTTCCGATTTCAGTTGGTTGAAATAACCGATCAGGACAATGCCGTTCAACACCGCCACGCCGAAAAGCGCGATGAAACCCACGCCTGCCGAAATCGAAAACGGCATACCCCGCACCGCCAGCGCCGCTACGCCGCCAATGGCCGACAGCGGCACCGCGGTGAAAATCAAAAAGGCTTGACTGACGGACCGGAACGTGAAAAACAACAAGGCAAAAATCAGGGCCAAGGCCACCGGAACGGCCACGGAAAGCCGCTCCTTCGCCTCGCGCAGGTTTTGAAACTGCCCTCCGAAGGTGTAATAGTAACCGCTTGGCAATTGGAACTTTTTCTGCAAAATGCCTTCGATTTCTTCCACCACGCTTTCTACGTCGCGCCCGCGCACGTTGAACCCCACGAATATGCGCCGCTGTCCGCTCTCGCGGCTCACTTGTGCCGGGGCTTCCTTGTATTCGATGGCGGCGACCTGGCTGAGCGGTACTTTCTGACCGTCGGGCGTGGGGATGTACAGGTTTTCGAGGTTGGCCAAGTCGGTGCGCAGGCCGCGTTCGAGCCTGACTACTAAGTCAAATCGCTTTTCACCTTCGTACACCACTCCTGCCGTGCTGCCCGCATAAGCCGTTTTGACAATCATATTGATGTCGGCCACGTTCAGCCCGAATTGAGCAAGGCGGTCCCGGTCGTACGTAACCTGCACTTGCGGCAAGCCGCGCACTTTTTCCAGCGTCGGCTCTGTCACGCCCTCGACCGGTGCGATGAGCCGGGCAACTTCGGCAGCCTGGTCGGCCAACACGTCGAGGTCGTCGCCGAAAATTTTGATGGCCACATCCTGCCGGATACCGGTCATCAGTTCGTTGAAACGCATTTGCATCGGCTGCGTCAGTTCGATATTTACGCCCGGAAGCACTGAAAGCGCCTCCTCCATCGCTTCCTGCATTTCTTCCCGGTCGCAGACTTCTTCCCGCCAGGTCTCTTTCGGCTTCATGGCCACCATGATGTCCGCCCGTTCCACGGGCATCGGATCGGTAGGAATTTCGGCCGAGCCGATGCGGCTCACCACCTGCTTCACTTCCGGGAAGTTTTTTATCAAAATTTCTTCAGCCTTGGTGGTGCTCTCCACCATTTGCGTCAGCGATGTGCCTTGCATCATGCTGAATTCCACCGTCATGTCGCCTTCTTCCAGCGTGGGGATAAACTCGCCGCCCATGCGCGAAAATCCCCACAGCGCCAACGCAAACAACAGCGCGGAAATACCCACGGTCAATTTTTTCCAACGCAAAACACTTTCCAAGGCCGGTCCGTAAAGTTTTGGAAAAACGACATGATACGATCCGACACGTTGGCTTTATGCGTCGTTTTCTTACTCAAAAACAAGGCGGCAGCCATCGGCACCCACGTCAGCGAAAGAATGAAAGCGCCCAATATGGCAAAACCGACCGTTTGGGCCATCGGTTGGAACATTTTGCCTTCGATGCCGACCAACGAAAGAATCGGAAGATAAACGATGAGAATGATGATTTCCCCGAACGCCGCGCTGTTTCTGATTTTGGACGCGGCGGCGTAAACTTCTTTGTCCATTTGCCGCTGGGTCAGCCGCGCGACTCCGGGGAACAAATGGCTGCCCGTGATACGATGTACGATGGACTCCACGATGATAACTGTACCGTCCACCAGCAAACCGAAGTCAATGGCGCCGAGCGACATCAGGTTACCCGATACGCCGAAAAGGTTCATCATGCTGAATGCAAACAGCATGGCCAACGGGATCACCGAGGCTGCCACCAAGCCCGCGCGAAGGTTACCGAGCAACAACACCAAAATGAATACCACGATAAGCCCGCCTTCCAGGAGATTTTTCTCCACCGTGCCGATGGTGCGCCCGACCAATTCCGTGCGGTCGATAAAAGGCTCGATCACCACGCCTTCGGGCAAGGCTTGCTGAATGACGGCGATCCGTTCTTTCACCCGGCGACTTACCTCCACGAAGTTGTCCCCTTTGAGCATGAGCGTGATGCCGGCCACCACTTCCCCCTTCGCCGTTGCGCGTGACGGCGCCGAGCCGGTTAACGCTGCCGAATTGCACCGTGCCCACGTCGCGTACCAGCACTGGAATGCCGTTGCGCGTAGTGACGACGATACGCTCGATGTCCTGCAAGGTCTTCACCAGGCCGATGCCCCGGATGAAATAGAGATTGCTGCCTTTTTCGATGTACGAGCCGCCGGTATTCTCGTTGTTCCGCTCCAGGGCCTGGAATACGTCGGGCATGGTGAGATTCAGGGCGTTGAGTTTGTCGGGGTCCACGGCGAGTTCGTATTGCTTCACGAAACCGCCCCAGCCACTCACCTCGGCTACGCCGGGCGTCCCGGCGAGTTGGCGCTTGACTACCCAATCCTGCAACGTGCGCAGGTCGGTGACCGTGTATATATCCTCGAATCCCTTTTTCGGGTGGATGGTGTAGTGATAAATCTCGTTGAGGTCGGTAGTAATTGGGGTTAAAAAAGGCTTGGCCATCCCCTTGAATATGGCATCCTGCGCTTCTTTCAAACCTTCTGAAACTTGCTGGCGCGCCCAGTATATATCCGCATCGTCTTTAAAAACGACGGTGATAACCGACAAACCCGAACGGGAAATGGAACGCCGCTCCACTACTTTTGGAATATTGGCCAGGGCCAGTTCGATCGGGGCGGTAATAAATTGTTCTACTTCCTGGGCGCCCAGCGTGGAGGCTTGGGTGATAACCTGTACCTGGTTGTTGGTGATGTCGGGCACGGCATCCAAGGGGAGACGGATGAATGAAATTGTGCCCCAAATTGCCAGCGCCAGTGTGAATAGCCCGATGATGAGTTTATTGTGAATGGAAAAATGAATGATCCTGTCTAACATGGACACGGTTGGGTTGATGGATGGAAAAATGCCGACGCCCACACCCGGCATCGTGCCGAATGAGGAAAGTCTGGACAGACCGGTCAGCGTGAAAAACTTAACCCAACTTGTTTATCGGAGGACGGAACAGCGCCGCGAGATGAGCGGCGGAAAGGGGCGCTTGGTAAAAGAATCCGTTTTGTGTTGCTTCAACTAAAGGCGTCGGCAAAGGCGATTCTAATAACGGTGCTTTGACAGAGATGGTCACACATCCGCAACATGCGCAACTACAAAGCGGGGAGCAAGGATCGACGCAGGCATGGTGATGCCCAAAGGCTTGCGAATCGGCAGATTGAAACACAGGTTGGTTACCAGCTTGCCGCAAATTCCGATCATGCTCGAAGTCTGCACAAGGCAGGCAACCGAGAATTAACAAATACAGGGCAAATGTGCGGACGAACCAGGACATGGCGCAAAGGTAATGGAAATAGAGGAACCTCGCCCGGCAGCTTCATATTAGCGTTTGGCAAAAATTTACAGCCATGTTGCACATTCGTTGCCAAAACCCGCATAATTTTACTGCCCGAAGCAGGTATCTTTCACGTTCCGGCTTTTTTACACCTGAAAACAAACGTATGCAAGACCTATCTCCGCTCATCCACGCCCTCCAAACCCAACTCCGCGCCGAAATGTCCCGCGCCGGTGTCTCCTACGAAGACGCGGCCGGCCCTTTGCACTACGCCAACAAATCCAGCATCGCTCGCCTGCTGGTAAAAGACCGGATGAGTTTTGAGGACACCATAAAACTGATGGTACTCTGCAAAACGCCGGTCATCGCGCTCACCAAGCCATTCAGGTTTAAAATTGAAGTAAAAGCCAGCACGATGGCCAAGCGGGAGACCCGCGGGGGGGTGTGCGCGGGTTGTTTTAAGGAAGGCCACCCCCCGGTACCGCTTACCGGATGGCCTTTCCTGGGGGAGGTGGCGGAACATACCGGGTTGATTGGGGGGAAGAAGGCCCGATCGGGGTTTTGTTGCGGGGGACCCCGGGTTGGTGGGGGGGGGGTTGGGGGGGGGGGGGGAAGAAGGGGGGTGGGAAGGGGAGAGGCAAAAAAAAAAAACCAAACCAAAAAAAAAACGCCAAGCGCAACGGAGAGCAAACCAGCCTGCGGATCACGCAAGGGTTAATTGAACTGGGGGATCAAAGCAACAGCAAAAGGGAGGGAAAAAAAAAACAGAAAAACCCCCCCTCAGGAGGGGCCCAGCTTCCCATTCCAAGCCACATCCCCCCGCTTCCCCGGATCACAATCCAGGTGAACAAACGTATCATAAATCCCAAACCGGTTAAACCCAACACTCCTGGCCGCCCGCACAATCCTGATCTTCTGCTCCAGCGTCCGCGCCGCGATATCCGCCGCCCAGCCCCGCGTATGCGCGGAATCCGGCACGCCGCCCACGGCGGCATTGTGCTCTGGAGTCCGGTAGCCGGAATTGACCCGGAACGGAATGCCGGCCTGCTCCCGGGCGGCATCGAGCATTTCGAGGAATTTGATTTTCATGTAAACGCCACTGCCAGGCTGGTCCGGCGAGTCGAACTCATTGATGTCAAAGTGGCTCATAATGATGGGTGATTGCTCGTAGTTGAGTTCCGAGCCGGCCACGGTATGCGGTTGCTCGGTGGTGCCGCCTTCGTCATCCCACTGCCCGGTGGGGCCGATGCCGTCGCGGAAGAAACGGCGGTACAGCCACCAGGTCAGACCAGATAAGCCGAGAAAAAGCGATGTGGCCAGGAGGGCGTATTTGGTTTTGGGCGTCATAAATCAATAGTTTTTAAGCGGAAGTACAAGATAGCGATCAGACCAAAAAGCAAGGCCAGGGCCGTCCAAACCCAGATTGCATCGTCGCTGCTTTTGAACATGCCGGAAAAACGGCGCTGCCAGAGTTCGACCTGGTAGTTGGGTTGGGCAGAAGGCGTGGCGGGTGTTTCACCGGCCGGCAAGGGCGGGAAAAAGGTATTCATCCGGTTGGTCCAGCCGGCAGTATAGGTGGGATTGCCGAGCGATTGGAGGTAGGAAAGCCAGGCTTCCCGGTAAGCGTTGTACAGCCCGGTTTTGTCTTTGGCGGTTTCCACGTTCACGGCCGCGAGTGTTTTGCTGCCCATGATGCCGTCCGGCGCCAGGGTGTAACCGCGCTGGTTCAGGGTCAGTTGCAGGGTTTTGGCAGCGGCGGAAGGATTGCCGTAAAAGGCGTTGAACACCAGTTCGGCAAAATCCTGGTCGTAGATTTCCCATATCCGCCAGCGATTGCCCCACCAGTCCATGAAGTCCCAGGCTTGCGTTTGGGTGAGGTTTTTCATGGTTTCCGCGCCGGGACACTGCTGGCCGGAATACTCCTGCCAGGCATTGGGCGTGATGCCGTATTTGGTGCCGGCATTGACGCCGCAGCGGTTGAAATTGCCGCTGTCGGCGGACTGGTTTTGATATCCGCCCTCGGCAGCAAGGATTTTCTCGAAAAAAGACTTGGGTGAGTTGGGACATGGGGCGGTTTAGGGGAAAAAGTTGCGGGGGAAGGACTCGAACCTCCGACTTCCAGATCATGAGTCTGGCACGCTGACCAACTGCGCTACCCCGCTTTAATGATGGATTAAAAAGCGGGCGGGCAGCCGATTTAAAATCCTCGCCCGCCGCTTCATTTTCAAAACCTTTACCGTTTCCCACTGCGAATCATCGCCAGCGTTTCCTTAAAAACCTGCGCATACGTTTTAGTTCCCTCGTACCCCTCCCAGCGCTGCGCCGTCTGCTGGTGCGCCCATTTCAAATACTCCCGGCTGTGCGCCTTTTCCTGCCGGATACACTTGGTGGCAAAAATCTGGTACAGCCGCTTTTGCTTTTCCGTGGAGCAGGCGCCGTTGCGGTAGCACTCGACGTAGAGCGCCTTGCTCACCCGTTTGCAGGATTGCCCGAAGGGGTGGCGGTAGAACTCGGTCATGGCAACCTTGCTCAACAGCACCGAGGATGCTCCTTTGCCCGGCTTTTCGGCTTTGGTCAGGCGCCCGCTTTCGGGGCAGACGGTGTAGTAGCGGATGTCGGCAAACAGGTCCATCCAATCGTACACTTTTACTTTCAGCAGGACTTTGTTTTCGTTTTTCAGGTAGTACACGCCGATGATCTTGTCCTTCGATTCGCCGTCGTGCCAGCGCAGGCGCATGCCTTCCAGGAAGGTCATCAGGGCCGGCGACTTGGCTTTTTCGCGGGAGAACTCGCATTTGGAAGTGGGCTTCTTCGCTTTGACCGCGCGGTATTTCGTCTCATCGTCTGCCGGTTGGGGCTGCGCGGCGGCTTCGGGCGTTTCGTCGCCGGCGACATCGAAGGTCACGGTGCCGTCCTTCCGGGTTTCGACGCCGGCTTTGCCTTCCACTTCGAAGTGTTGATCCACGGCTTTGCCCTCGATGACGGTCATCGGCGTGCCGTCGGGATGGGCCAGGATTTTATCGCCTTTGGCCGGATCGGCGACGGTGGGCGCGGCGATTTCCACTTTTTCCGTGGGCGTCACCAGGATGGCTTCGTTTTCGTCGCAGTCGGTGCGGCGGGCGACTTCGGCTTTTTTGACCAGGTTTTTGGGCAGCCGCATTTTGTAGGGCGCTACCGGGGTTTCTTTGCCGGTGGCTGGCGGAGCCGAGGCTGTTTTGGCAATGGCCGAGGGCTGCAACATCGCGGTCTTTTTATTGCCGGCAGCATCGGTGTAGCGCACCAGGTGGCCGCCGCCTTTGCGGGCTTTGAGGCTGGCGATTACACCTATTATAATATGGCCTTTGATGGTGGCTTCCACGGCGTCGCCGATCTGGAGCAGCCGGCCGTTTTTGTCCAGGCCGTATTGGACGTTTCCATCCGCATCGGCGCCGACCAGGTATTCCGTGCCGTCGATGGTGACGGTTTCAGAGTAGGCGTCGGCTTGTTTTTTAGCGCGTTTTTCTTTTGTCTTCGGGCCGCGTTTCAGGGGTGCTACCGGTTCGGCGGCAGATGGCACAACGGGCTGTTCGCCGGCCAATTCGCCTTTGGCCAGTTCGTACAGGTCTTTGTCATTTTCGGCAAACACCTCGTACAATTCCGGATCGAAATTGTCGCTGTCGGATTTCAGGGATTCGATTTCCCGGCGCAGATCGGGCTGGAGTTTGGCGATTTGCGCATCGGTCAGTTGGGCTATTTTATACATGGTCAGGCTGCTTTTTGAGATTTGAGTTTGAGGATTCGGATGCGGGCGGCTTGCGCCTTGGCTTTGGCCTGGGCGAGCCGCAGGCGCTTCGAGTTATCCACCACCGGTGGCGCTTCGACGGCGCTACTTTCCGTTTTGAAATACCCCGGCAGGTTCGGGATCGGCGCGCCGACGCGTTTGCCGTCCAATTTCCAGGTGGCTAATTTTTGCCCGTCACCCAGTTCGATCAGGCCGTCGAACTGGTAGGTTTTGCCGTTGCTGTGCCGGTAGGATTGCCCTTCGACAAAGCCGTTCCAATCCGTGTGCTCGATGGGGGTAAGGCTCTTTTCGCTCACGTTGTCCGGATCGGCCCATTGGTAGGCTTGGGCCAGGTAAATCCAGTGCCGGGCCACGGTGTCGAAAGTGCCCTCGTCCAGGATTTGAACGGGCGTGTCTTTGTATTGGGCCATATCGCCCTTTTTGAATTTGGGGTCGGGCACTTCGATTTTTCGGTCATACAAATCGGCGAGGTACGAATTCGACACATTGCGGGTCGTTTTGTACTTGCCTTTACCGGGGCCAAAATCGTGCGGGACAACGAAAGGCGTGTTGCGCACCAGCCATTCCATGACCGGCAGCGCCTTGTTCCAGGCCGCGAGGGTGTACTGGCTTTTTTGGTCAAAACCAATCCCGATCAACTGCTCGGTGGTCGTTTCCGACACCTCTTTCTTCTTGGGCGCCTTGAAAAAGTCTGGATCGGCATTGTGCAGCGCCTCGCCCAGCACAACCGGCTTCCAATGAAAATCCAGTTCCACCCGGCCGTTTTCGGTGATCTCCTGCCGGCCGATGAAGCCGGATTCGGACATTTGACTGTCGCCGTTGAGAATGGCATAGCCGAAAAACATATCCTCGCTGCCGTCGTATTCCAGGATAAACCAGTCGCTTTGGCCGTAGAAATAGTGGGCGTACACGGTTTGCTCCATCAACGGCTTTTTCGATTGCGAGCGGAACTTCGGAATGGCGGCCAGCATCTTTTCCACCTCGCCCACGATGGCCTCGCGTTCTTCGTTGAATCCACTGACCACCCGCTGCTGGTGCAGGGGCATGAATTTTTTGGCCAGGGGGTAGTTGTTGAAGGAAAAAGACTTTGGCCGCTCAGCCGGTTTAGGCGTTGCAGGTTTAGCAGCCACCGGTCGGGCCGGCTCGGGCAAATCCATTTTGGCCTGCGCCGGTTCTTGTTTGACCGGCTCCGGTTTTGCGACTTGCATGGTTCCGTTCAAAAATCCTTTCCGGGTCAGCAAGGCATAAATCGCCGCATCGAGGTTTTCGGCGGTTTCATGCGGCACGGTGAAGTTGGCCGAGGCGTTTTTGACCAAATAATAGGAAGTCACCAGGCGCAGCGGCTCGCCGGTCTGGTCAATGATCTGCTCCTGCCGGGCGATGGGCACCTCGTCCAGTCGGGCGATTTGCGGCGGAGTCAGGCTTTGGAGTTGGTAGGTCATGGCGGTTATGGGGCGGTTTCGAGGTTGAGTTGTTCGAGGATGATGAGCATTTGTTCCATCTCGGAGGGCTCGCGGTCGGGGATGGGCTGGTCGAGGTTGAGGAAGCCGGCGAATTGCTGGGCTTCGGCTAAGTAGGTCATCTGGTACTTGTCGGCCAGGATGTCCAGGAAGGTTTGCAGGTCGTCGCGGTGGACGTAGCCGGCCAGCAGGTTGGGCGGGTAACTGACGAAAGCCTTGGGCAGGCCCCGGCTGCGGTCGTAGGTATCCTGGAAAAGCAAATTGACCAGGTCTTTGTCGCCGTAGTAGGGTTTGAAGGCCGTGGTTTTCGGCATGGTCACCCGGTACATTTCCTCGCGGGTGCGCACGAAGGCGATGGCGTTGTTCAGGGCCGTGCCCTCGACGTAGCGGTATTGCTGGTAGCCCGGGCGGGTTTGCGCCAGTTCGTCGGCCAACGCCCGCACGGAGCGGCGGGTTTTGGGTTCCGATTTCTGCTCCCGGCCCTTGTGATCCACTTCTTTTTGCACCAGGATGCCCGAGCGGATACCACCGTCGAAGGTGCTGTATTTGATCAGTTTGCCGCCGGCGCCCTGCAAAAACACGTTTTTGGCCGACAGCAGCATGTTGCCCGTGGCGATAAACTGCTCCTCCCGTTTGTTGCCGGCGCTGTCGTGGCGGTTCCAGTTGTACAGCAAATCCTGCAAAAACACCTCCTGGTTGTGGGTGCTCATGCCCATCGCCGTGAACACTTCCGGGCTGTTGAACTTGAGCGTCCAGCTGCGCTCCGGACCGTAGATCGCGGCCGTGATGCGCACGTTGGCCGGGTTGTAGCGCGTGGGATCGCCGGCGGGTTTGAGGAAATACAAACCCGTGACCACGCCGTTCAACTCCCGCGCCGTGCCGGCCTGCTCGATGCGAAACTGGAAGGGCCGGCCCACTTTGAAAAAATCGATGATGCGCAGGCCGTTGTTGGTTTCGGCCGTGAGTTTGGTTTCCTCGGCGGCCATTTTTTCCTTCAATTCGGCGAGCTGTTTACCCGCTTTCTCCAGGCCCTTTTCCAGTTTTTCCGGGTCTTTGGATTTGCCCGAAGTGCGCAGGGTTTCCAGTTCGCGGATTTCATCTTCGACTTTGCGCAGTTTGGCGTTGCGCTCGGCGGATTTGGCGGCGCGCAGTTCCTGCCGCCCGGCTTCGTATTCTTTGCGGAACCGTTTTTGAAACTCCTCCGGCGAAGCGCCTTGCAGCGTTTTTTCCATGATCGCCTGCACTTCGCTCCATTTCATCGGGCGTTTCAACACCCGGGCCTGCACCTGTTCCAAAACGGCCGGCTGACCAAACGGCGTGGGCCGCCCGCTGCCTTCTTCCAGCAGGAATTGCTCCTCGGTTTCGGCCTCCAGGGGCAGGTACTCCACTTCCAGGTCGTATTCGCCGCGCTGTTTGAGGTCTTCGACGTACTCGTTGTAGCGGGCCAGCACCTCGGCGTAAGCCCGTTCCTGTTCCTCCACGGTGAGCAGCGCGATGCGGCGGCTGAACATTTCGGCCAGATCCGAGCGGGCGTAGGAGGAGTTGTTGTCGTCTTCGCCGCTGTCCAGCCGGAGCGCGGCGGCGATGGCGTAGTTTTCGCCCAGGAAACCCTGCACCACCCGGTCGCCGTATTTGTTGAAAAAATCGGGCGATTCCAGTTGGGCGTCGCTGGATTTCTGGCTGCCCGTCGTGTTCGCATCGAGGCTTTTCAACTTGCGTTTCAGCACCATCAAAATGCGTTTTTCCGCCGGGATGGACGAGGACACGTACAGATATTCCGGCAAATTCACCTGGCCGGTGCGGTTGATGCGCCCGCGTTTTTGCACCTCGGTGTTGATGTCCAGTTCCGGCTGGTGGATAATCATGGCGCGCTGGCGCTGGTCGCGGAACTTGCCGCTGGCATGGGCCGACACGCCGGTGCTGGCGCTTTGGTTGATGAGCAGCACGTCCGCGTCGCCGGAATTGAAATCGGCAAAAAACTGCTTCACGTTGGCCTTGAAGGAGCGGTACACCAGCGTGCCGCCTTCGTCTTTGATCTGGAACGAGCGGCCCGTGCATTCGCGCACCCGGTAAAAGTCGTGCTCGGCGCCGCCCACATCCGCCGGCTTGCGGGTCTTTTCGATGGTATTGATGAGCGTGTCGATGGGCGACAGGCTGATGCCGGCCGAGGCGCTTTTGATCTTGTCGCGCAGGTTTTCCAGCATCGAGGCGCTGAGCGGGTCGAGGTCGGCGGGCGACAGGGTGTAGTGTTTGATCTCGCCGGTTTCGGTGGCCACGGTGTATTTCAGGGCGTTTTCCAGCGAGCGGTTGAGCACCATCGCGAAATCCAGGTTGTCCACCTCGTCGCCGTTGGTGTAGCCGAACTCGTCCATGAAGGAGGCCATCGTGTTGGCAAAAGCGATGACGACTTTTTTGTTTTCGCCCAGCAGCCGGATGGCTTCCCGCGCCACCTGCCGGGCCTTGATGCTGAACAGCAGTTGGCGGATGACGTTGTGGGTTTTGTTGAAAAACGGCGAGTTGGACACCCCGCCTTTTTCGGTGCCCTTGCGCTTTTCGGCCTTTTCGCCGCCGCTGGACAGGGCCTTGCTCATCGTCTCCAAATACGGCTCGATGACCTCCTGTTCAAACTCAATAATGTCGTTTACCAGGCCGATGACGGTGTTGTAAATCACCCGGTGCTCCTCGTAATCGTCGGGCAGGAAGTTGTACTCCACCCGGATGCCCTCGAAACTGCGCTGGCGGCGCAGCATCTGTCCCGAGGCGACCAGCTCGCCGGCCACGATCTCCTGCAAAGCCACGCCGCCGCGGGCAAACACCTCTTCCAGTTCGGTCGCCTTGATGTTGGCGTGACTGATGGCCGTTTTTTTGGCGTACACGGGCATGTTGTCGGGCCGTTTGGCGAAGGTGGCCGACAGGTAGCAGCAGCCCTGGGCATTGGCCAGCAGCCGTTCGCGGATGAAATAACCGGTGGTGCTTTCGCCGCCCGAGGCGTTGTGGGCTTCGTCCAGGATCACCACGGCGCCCTGCGACAGGGCGGCGATGTATTCGGTTTTGAAATTGGAGGCCGAGGGTTCGGACTTGGTCTTTTTGCCCAACTGTTTTTGGCTTTCCCAGTCGGAGGACAGTTGCGAATAGGTCAGCATGGCGAAGTCGTAACCGGGCGGCAGGGCGTCTTTGCCGGCGACCAGGTCGCGCAGTTCGCCCATGCTTTTGGGCAGGAACTTCCGGTCGCGCCGCCACTCGTGGACCTTGACGATGGTTTCGCTGTCCAGCGAGATTTGCAGGGTGGCGTTGCTGTCGCTGTTGAGGATGAGCGGCACCAGGTCCACGCTGCCGATGTCGTACAGGTCGCGGTAGATGTCGGAAAAGAGGGTGGCTTTTTCGGTGATGAAGATGGTCGGCAGCCCGTTTTTGGCCCCGTAGCGGATGATGGCCGCCGCGATCCGGCCCTTGCCGATGCCGGTTTGGTCGCCGATGATCATGCCGTCGCCGCGCTCGATGTTCCAGATGGCCAGGGCGATGGCGTCCACCTGCTCGGCGGAAAAGAACTCGAACACGTTGGATTTGAGCGGGTAGTGGAGTTTTTGGGCCACATACAGGTCGGGACTGCCGATTTCCTGCCGCAGGCGCAGTAGGGCCTGGCGGGTTTGGAAGGCCATGCTGCCGGGCAGGGAGACTTCGAGCGAGTTGGCGCGGGAGATGGGGCGGTAGGCGGAGAGGCCGGGGGAGAGGTCGAGGGCTTGGGGTTCCTGGGTTTCTTCGGGGGTGGTCATGGGGGTGATTTGGGTTTTCGTTGCAAATATGGGGTTTTAAGGAGGAATTTGCAAGGAAAATGCGGGGAATTATTTTTTTAATTGGGTTTTACTGCAAAATGGGTATTGTTTTTGATTAGTGATTTACAGAGCGGATTTCTTAAGTGGTAGTAAGTTGCGAATATCGGAGAAACGATATGCCGCCCGCAAACTCAAACAATGATTTGAGTTGACCATAACAGAAGTTGGAAACAAAAAAAAAATAAAATAATATAAAAATATTGGGGTGTGCCTTCACTGGGAGATTAAGAGGGAATAGTCATTCTGGAAAGGTATTTTACTCAAAACAAAAACCCTGAAAATCCAAAAAGAAACCATTTATGGCTTTTGTCTGTGCTCAGTTTGCATTGAGATATGTACATCCAAAAAAAGAAAAAAAAAATTAAAAAAAAGACATTAAGTCCGTCAGTGAAGCAGAATTCATAAATTCGCACACTTGTATGCTCAATCACTTAATGGCTATTCATTTCTCAGTTAATGGGAATAGTGATGTAAATAATATTGGGAAAAATTTTTCTAAATATACAGGTCAAAGTTTTATTGAGAGTAAGCCTGTAAAAATTGTTTCACAAAAACCTCCAATTGATTTAACCGGATTGTCCGCAAATATTTGGAACGAAATGTCGAGTATCTTGTCATACAATGAGGACGATTTTTTAAAATGGACTCTGTTTTCACCAATCCTTCCCGAATATTACAAGTTCAGCCTCGATTTTATTCAGAGTAACTCATCATACATTATAATTCAACCCTAATCAATTAATAATAAAAATGGAAAGCCGTATTGTTTACAACCGGGTAGTTGAACTTTGGGTGCTTCATAAACAAATGTTTCCTGAAAACAATCCAAGTACATTTATAATTCACGAACTAACTGGACAAACGTATTCAGGTCAAGAACCAAAGACCGCTGTTGAAGTTATGAAGGTTGTCGGAAAAATTAAAGGGTTCCCACCTTTGAGTGAACAAGAAAGGAATTTAATAGTAATAGAGGCAAGTAGAAATATTCCGAGACTATCTCCTAATAAAAGAGGTATTAGTGTCCTCTTCCCCTAAGCCGCAACCGCTCTAAAGTAGAGATTCTGTTGTTTCAATTCGAGTTCATCCGGGGTTTGATACCCGATTGAACTATGTGGGCGAATGGTATTGTAAATCACGGTCCATTCCTGAATTTGTTCATTTAGTTCTTCCATACTTCGGAACCATTCCAGGTTCAGGCATTCGGTTCGCAAGGTGCCGTTCAAGCGTTCGATCAGCCCATTTTGGCTTGGTTTCCCAGCTTGGATAAACCTTATTTCCACGCCGTTGTCTTCCGCCCATTGTCGAAGCTTCTCAGAGATGAACTCTGGCCCATTGTCACATCGGATGTAGGCCGGGTACCCCCTCCAGGTAGCAACCAGATCCAATATCTGGGTCAACATTGTTGCGCAGATGGACCGGTATGCTTCCGTCCACAGCGCCTTGCGCGAACACTCGTCCATGATATTGATGACCCGGACCTTTTCCCCTCCTGGCCCGATGATCCAATCGCTTAAAAAATCTACCGCCCAACCCTCGTTGATCTGTTTGGGCGGCAACAGCCCCAGGAATTTGCGCCTTATTTTGGGGCGTTGGGGCTTGAGCCTGAGGTTCAGCCCAAGCTCTTTCCATATCCTATATACCCGTTTGTGATTCCATGGGTGGCTTTGCCTGCGCAAGTAATGGAAAACCATCCAAAATCCCCAACACACAAACCGGCCCGTGACCTGGCGCAGCAAATCCGCCACCATCCCGTCTTCCTCTTCGGGGCGATGGCCTTGTCGGCGCCGACAATAGGTCTGACGTCTAAAGCCCAGGACAACACAACTCCGGCGGGCGCTCACCGACCGCTTTGCCTTGACCCCGTCTATCATTTCTTCCTGGCGTCCTGGGCCTGCCACTTTTTTAGCATCTCGTACCCGTCTTGCAAGATCTGATGGTCCAGGCTCAACTCTGCGTACATCTTCTTTAAACGGTTGTTTTCCCGCTCCAACTCGGCCACCTTGCGTTTCGCTTCGTCCTGTTCAACGGCCAGTTCTTTTTTCCACTTGTAAAAGGTCGCCGGGCTGATCTGGTGACTGCGGCAGATCTCTTCAACGCTCTGGCCTCCGTCGGCCTTGGCTAGAATCGCTATGCGTTGTGATTCTGAAAAATTACTTTTTCGCATGTCCATTTTTTTTCAAAGTTAGAGAAGATGGTGAATACTCTCTACTTTTGATTGGTTGCGCTATTGGGGAAGAGGACATTAGCCCCTTGGCAGCGGTTGGAATCATGTCAGTTTTAAAATGGCTTGGTTATGGTTTAGGTTGGTTTTCAATATTTTATTCAGGGCTTTCTTGGTGGGTAATGGGATTCATTATTGCATTTTGGTGGGCAGGAGGTGCAGCAAGAATGGCAACCCAAAAACAGCAAACTGAACCTGGGCCAAGATGGGAAATGCCCGCTCACATTATTATACACATTGCCACTTTTATCGGCCTAATTTTCACGTCAATAAGACATTTACTATGAGGTTTTTTTACCTTTCTTTTGTTTTATTATTTCTTTACTCTTGTACTGAAGATTGTGTCAAACTTCCAAATGCCTTTTCGAATTACAAAGAAGCAATTGCAAAAGTTGAATCTTCCAATTTTGGGTACTGAACGATTAATTTATGGTGTATATTTGCATCAAAATTTTTCGAATGCCATTAACAAAAGAAGAATTCGACGAGCTGAAATCACATCAATATTGCGACAACCGAGAATGCTCTATGTATGGATTAGTTGGTCAGGGGAATATCAAGACGCATAGTTTTGCAAGTGGTCAGGGATATTGCAACTGCTGCCGGAGCAAGCCCTTCGCGATTCGCAAGGGGACGATGTTTTTTGGTCTTCGAACCCCGATAGACAAAATAATTCAAGTGCTTCGATTACTGTGCTCAGGTATGGGTCAGAACGCGATCTGCCGCCAGGAAGATGTAACTGGGGACAGCATTCGGAGTTGGATTATCCTTGCCTCGGAGCAGGTAACTGCATTTACAGATTATATGCAACGTGATATGCACTTGGAACAGGTTCAGATAGATGAATTTTGGTCTTTCATTCGAAAAAAAAGAAAACTTAAGTGAACAAGAGATTGAAAAGGGTGAAGTTTCAACGGAAATTTCATCAAATCAAGGAGATCGATGGACGTTTGTGGCTGTTTTGCCGGACAGTAGTTTCATTCACAGCCTACACCACGGAGAACGAAACTTGGAGCAAGCAACTGAGTTTGTAGGCCAGATCAAAGCAAAGAGCGACGGAAAAACGCCTTTGTTTGCCTCCGATGACTGGTTCTATGAAAAAGCATTGCTTGAACATTATGGTTTCGATTATACGCGGCCCTATGCAGGGCGGGGGCGTTATCCACATCCTCAAAGGCTTCCGCTCGCTGATTTGAATTATGTGCAGGTGCAGAAAAAAAGAGACGAAAAAGGCCGTTTGCTGGAGATAAAATATGCCATTGTTTACGGAAGTTTGGAAGAAATTGAACGGGTATTTGAATATGCCGAACGTTGTAAAACGATTAATACCGTCTATGTGGAGAGCCGAAATGGCAAGTTTCGAAAAGATGATGCAAGGCTCATCAGACGAACACTTTGCCACTCAAAAAAAGCGGTATTTCATGACGCACAAGCCAATTTTACTGCACAGGTGATGAATTACACCCGCACAAACGACGGATTAAAAATACTCATCAACCCCGATGCTGCCCTTTTTGAGCAAAAATATCGGCATCGAACCCCAGCAATGGCTCAAAATATTATTAATAAACCCCTGACTATCAAAGAACTACTTTTTATTCGACCTCAAATCATTCCATGATTTATTCGCTCAGTACCCAATTTTGTCTTGGCAGAAAAAACCGATTGCTCCGAAAGTTCATGGATTTATGAAGCAAGTTTTTACAGTTGTGATAAAAATATTGGGTTCCTAATTTATTCGACTGATATAAAAAAATATATCCATTGCGATGTCCCCATTCAAGTGTGGGAGGGTTTTAAAGTTGCAAAATCAAAAGGAGCATTTTACAATTTATACTTAAAGCACAAATTTCATTGTAAACTACAATAAGTAGGGGAACTTAGCAATAGAAAATAATTCCATCCAAACCATACAACGGTCATGCGTCCTAAGCGGTCGTACGCCGTGTATGACACCATTCTACGGGGTAAACGAGCGGCCAAGCGCGCGCCAGCATGAAAAAGTTTTACCAAGGGGGCATGAGATTACAAAAAGAAATTTTTTGCGAAAAGTATCGAAAAGCACTACCTTGCGCAAAAATTTACTCTTTTGGGTGACTTAAAAGCAAATCAAAGCCTTGAAAAGTGGGTAGAGCAACAACTCGCCCTAGGCAGGTATGGGTTTGCGTTATCCGCGCTGCGGAAAGATTTCTCCGGTCACTCTGAAACGGCTCTCAAGTTTGCCTTGAAACGTTTGGTGGATAAGGGGAAAATTGTTTCCGTCTACAAAGGGTACTACCTCATCTTGCCAGTCCAATATGCTGGCAAAGGCATTTTACCGCCGTCCTTGTTCCTGGATACCTTTATGAAATTTCTGGACAGGCCCTATTATGTTGCCTTGTTAAACGCGGCCGCGTACCACGGGGCTTCCCACCAACAACCGCAGGAATATTTTGTGATGACTAATTTCCCGGTGTTGCGGGCGACGCAAAAAAAGGGCATGAAGATTAACTACATCAGTGTAGAGCATATCCCGGAAAGCCTGGTGGAACAACGCAAAACTGAGGCAGGATACCTCAACGTGTCTAAGCCGGCGCTTACGGCAACCGATCTGATCCAGTTCGAAAGGAGAATAGGTGGCCTCAACCGGGCGGCAACCGTTTTGGACGAATTGGCCGAGGCAATCCATCCATCCGATTTTGATACCGCACTTTTGGAATACGCCTCTGCAACAGTCCTGCAACGCTTAGGCTATCTTTTGGAGTTTGCTTGCCATAAAACCGAACTCGCGGAGGCATTGTACGAATCTATGATAAAGCATCAAATTAACTGCTTCCGAATACCCTTGAAAGCCTCCGGTGAAACGCTGGGATTTTCTTCCGAAAACCGCTGGAAGGTGATTGCAAACACAGAAATTGAAATCGACGAATGATCCCACAGGCGTATATCACCGAATGGAGCCAACAAGTACCCTGGACATCCAACGAGCAGGTCGAGCAAGATTTGGTCATCTGCCGCGCCCTGGTCGAAATATTTTCAGATGAATGGCTGGCACAGCGATTGGCTTTCCGGGGAGGAACGGCGCTACACAAATTGTATTTGGCTCCCCAACCACGCTATTCCGAAGATATTGACCTCGTTCAAATTGATGCCGAGCCGTTTGGCCCGGTGATCGACAGGATAAGAGAACGACTGTCTTTCCTGGGGATTCCGCAACGGAAACAAAAAGCGAACAATAACACGCTGTACTACCGATTTGATTCGGAGTTCCCGCCTGTTCAAACGTTACGGCTGAAAGTGGAAACCAATTGCAGGGAGCACTTTACCGTACTCGGGTATCAAAAAATTCCCTTTGAGGTACAATCCTCCTGGTTTTCCGGAAGGCGTGAACTAACAACCTATATGCTGGAGGAACTGCTTGGCACAAAACTCCGGGCATTGTACCAGCGTCGTAAGGGCCGCGATTTGTACGACTTGTACATTGCCTTATCACAAAGACCGGAATTGGATAAAGCCGCACTTATCCGGGCATACAAGGCTTACATGGCATTCTCTGTGGATGAACCGCCAAGCCGGCAGGAGTTTATCCAAAACATGGATGTCAAAATGCAAGATACTCAATTCCTGGGGGATATCACGGCGCTGATTCGACCGGAATTGCCCTATACCCCTTCGTTAGCCTATGAGTTAGTCAAGACCGAATTGATTGAACGAATCTGACGGTTTATTGCATCTCCACTACCCCACTCAACCTCTCCACCCACTCCTCCAACGTCATACAATCAAATTCCTCATCCCCGAACGGCAGCCCTTCCGTCTCGGGCAGGTTTGAAATCCCCTCGGCCATACTGCGCCGGTAGTGCTCCCGCATTTCCGCCGGCGTCACGGCCTGCCAGGCTTCGCGCAGGCGGGCGGCCACGTGCGACCAGGCATCGCTGCCGGCAATTGCGGTGTCGAAAAGTTGTGCGGGGGTAAGGCCGGGTTCCGGCTCGGCGCCCAGGTATTCCCGGAGGAGTGGCTCCACGGCTACGCCCCGGTCGCGGGCGTCCTGGATCAGGGTGGCGATACAGCAGGAAATGGCGAAGACGTGATCTTCGTAGGTGAGAATTTCTCCCTCGTAGCAGGCGACGCACACGCATTTGAGGTGGTAGTCGTGGTGAATTTTGGCGTGTTGGAATATCATACGGATTCGATTTTTACTTTTTGGAATTCCCGTTCCAGTTTTTGGGTCAGGGTTTCTTCGCGCAGGTTGGCGGATTCCCGGGCGGCCCGCACCAGGTCGAACAAGGTTTCAAAGGAGTCGGTCACCTGGGTTAACTGCGGGTATTCTTTGATCGTGGGTGCAGCGCCGAAGGGCTCCGCTTTTCGGCCGGCAACCAGGATCATACGCAGCGGGAAATCGGTGCCTTGTTTGTGGTACAGTTTGGCGGCGTCGATGTTTAGCATGGCCACTACCCGGTAATGCCGGTACAGCCAGTTGAAAAACTGCCGGTGGCTGGCGATTTGGCCGCCGGCGTTGATTTCCGTGTGGCCGCCGATGATGATGGCGGCGCGGCCGGTATCGCGCATACACGCCAGTGCGTGGGCGACCATGACGTGATCGAGCGCCTTGAACGGATACCCGAAATCGCGGTTGACCTCGGCTAAGCGACCGAACGGCGGATTGGTGAGCACCGCATCGAAGGCGCGGTGGAAGTGCTCCGGAAATGGTACAGACGCATCCATCTGATGTATCGCCTGAAAAGGTTGGGTTTTCAGGTGGGCATGCCGCACCGGGTCGATCTCGTTGACCACCGTCATTTCCTCCGGGTAGAAGATGGTCAGCAGGCCATTGCCGGCTGAGGGCTCGAACACGCTTTTCGTGTCGCGGTCGTAGGTGAACCAGCCGGCCAGCCAGGCAATCGGTGCGCTGGTGCTGTATTGCTGGAACACCTTTTTGTGACTGTCGAGGCCGGTGTAGGTGGGTTGAACGCGCCGGTAGAAATCAACCACGGCATCAAAAGCGCCGGTTTTGTCCTCCTCGAAAATGTGGGCGTCCACCAGCTCCCGGTACCAGTTCACCCAGCAGAGTTCCGTCAGTTCCCAGAGGTATTTTTCGTTGCCGGTGTCTATGCCGGCGGCAGCGGCGATTTTGCGCAGTCCGGTGATGGTCAGTTTTTTGCCTTCCCGGAAAGCCTGTTGAACGCCGCTGGTGTAGGCTTCAATGCTTTCGGCGGGGTCTGTTACAGCGGCGGCACTTGGGTCTTTCACTTGTTTGAGGTACTGCGTGATCACCTTTTGCTCCCCGGCATCCAGGGCTTCGACGATGATCCGCTCGAAGGCTTCTGCCGGACTTACCTTGTGCTCCTCGCCGAACAGGGACTCGCCCTGGTTGGCCTTCAGGGTGTCGTTGTATCGGGCGATGGCAGATTTGAACGCCCGCTGGCCGGTATTCATCAGGCGGTTTAGTACCAGCATTTCGCGGGAGTAGGGCAGGGTGTCCAGCAGGTTTTGCTGGCCGATGAAATCCGCAAAGGACAGTTTGGACGCCTTCATTTTTTGTTGGAACACCACGGCGGCGTTGATCGCGTCGATCAGTCGGGCGCCGGGCGTTGGCAGGGCGATATTGTCCATAAGCACCGGCAGGGCATTGACGATGACCTTGCGCAGGCTCACCACCCCATCCGTTTCGGCGGCCTGCAAGGCGGGCGGGCGCAGCACGATGGCGGCCAGGGTCATCTCCACAAAATACTTTCCGGCCTCGGTAAAATGCCCGTCGGTGTAGTATTCCGGCACCTGCTGGCGGGTGAGCAGGTTGCAGGACAGCAGCATGTCGAGCAGTTGTTTCTGCGCGCTGGCGTCCGCGTAGAACTCGCTCATGGTGTCGTCGTCCTCGAACAGTTTGGGGATTTGTTTGCCGCAGGTCGAGTTTTCGCGCAGGATGTTCGACAGTTTGACGGTTTTGTCCACGGGCCGCTCGGATTTGGTGCTGGCCTGGTTGTATTTGGCCAATTCTTCCGTGGTAAGCGCTGGAATATCGTAGTCGATGCGGACCAGAAACGGCGCTTCGATCTGTCCATCCGGGCCGGCAAAAACGGTGCGGTCGGCAAAATCCTTTTCCGCGATGCCGAAGGCTGAAAGTTCTTCTTGAAGGAAATCCCGGTAGGCTTGGTAGCGGGCCGGGTATTTCGCCCGGGCCAGTTTCGTGGACATAGTCCGGTTGTTCCCACTAACAACGAAACCCTCCTTATTTATAATAGGTGTGCCCTCCGGGGTACGGCCGGTGCTGACGAGCAGGCCCGGCTCCAGGTTGCGGGCGTATTCGTTCACCAGGGCCTGGGCGCCCGGATCGCCGGCGTAGTTGCGGTCGTTGACGTTGCTTCCGGTGGGGTTGCGCGGGTAGCCCGGCGTGTCGGCAAAGGTCTGCTCGTCGTGGCTGGCTTTGATGTGGGCCAGATCCACGACGGCAAACTGCCCCTGGTGTTGTTTTCCGTTGGGCAGGTAGATGACCGTTTTTTGCCGGGCAGGAAGGGAATGGGGTTCATGGCCAGGTGGTTTTTTCAAAAATAGTTTCGGCCAGCCACAGGGCGACCATTTCCGGATCGGCCACCGGTCGTTTCATGCGGTGGTATTTGGCGATGGCTTTTACCGTTTCCGGTTTCAGCCTGCGCAGCCGGGTTTGGAGGTAGTCCCTGAAATCGAAGGGGTCGTAGAGGTTGGTTTGGCGGCGGAGGGATTTGAGGTCGCGGTAGGTGGAAGGGACGGTGGGTGGGCGCTTTTGCGGTTTGTGGGTTGGGGTGCGGGGTTTCATGTTGCAAATATGGGGTTTATTAGTAAAAATTTACAAACAAGCACAAGGAATTATTTTCTCCGTGCAATAGCGTTTCCAAATTTTCAAATACTGGCTAAAAATTTGTGAAAGGACTGGTGACCTCATAATCCAGCCAATCTCCCTTACCTTCCGTATTATTGCGCTGTTTAACTTCCTATACCACTTCAAACATGACCGAACTCACCTGGGACGGCAAATACAAAGACGGCAAAAAAGTAGCCCCCATCCGTATCGCCCTCCCGTTTCAAACCATCGAGACCGTCAATGAAAAACGTAAGGCCGGCTTGCAGCAGGACATCTTTGCCGTCGCCGCCACGGAGCAAGCCAAATCCTCCGGATGGTACAACCGCCTCATCTGGGGCGATAAAAAATACGTACTGCCCTCGCTGCTGCCGGAATTCGCCGGAAAGGTCAACCTCATTTACATCGACCCGCCGTTCAACACCGACGCTAATTTTTCCTTTACCGCTACTATCCCGCAGCACGAAGACGACGAGGATGATGGTGCTGATCTTACTTTTACTAAACAACCATCCGTCATCGAGCAGAAAGCCTACCGGGACACTTGGGGGCGGGGACTGGATTCATATCTGCAATGGTTTTACGAGACCGTCATTTTGCTGCGGGAGTTACTAACCGAGGATGGCTCTATTTACGTGCATCTGGATTGGCACGTTGCACATTACGCCAAAGGAGTTTTAGATGAAGTGTTTGGGTATGACAATTTTAAAAATGAGATTGTGTGGAAGAGGACAGCAGCTCGATCTGATTCAAAAACTTACAATCACATTCATGATGTTATTTTCCTATATTCAAAAAGCGAAAAGTATATTTTCCACAAACAATACACAGAACACAGCGAGGAATATCAGGATGATAAATATTCTATGAAAGATGACAATGGCAGAAGGTTCACTCTTGATAATATGACAAGCCCAAACCCTCGCCCCAATATGATGTATGAATGGAAGGGTTATCCACATCCAGATAAAGGCTGGAGGTATAGCAAAGAAACAATGCAAAAACTGGATGAGGAAGGAAAAATTTGGTATCCGAAAGACAAATCGCAACGTCCAAGATTAATCAGGTATTTAGATGAATCAAAAGGAAGGACATTGGATTCAGTCTGGATGGATATATTTCCAGTCAATTCTCAAGCCTCTGAACGTTTAATGTATCGTACCCAAAAACCCGAGTCCCTCCTCGAACGTATCATCAAAGCCAGCAGCAATGAAGGCGATCTTGTCCTCGATTGCTTCTGCGGCTCCGGTACCACGGCCGCCACGGTGGAAAAACTCAACCGCCGCTGGCTCACCTGCGACCTCGGCCGCTTCGCTATCCACACGACCCGCAAGCGCCTGCTTGGCAACGAAAAGGTGAAACCCTTCGTGGTACAAAACCTCGGTAAATACGAACGGCAGGCCTGGATGCAGGCCGAATTCGATCAACCCGAGCAACGCGCCAACCTGGAAGCCGCTTACCGGAATTTTATCATCGACCTGTACCATGCGCGTCCGCTGGCCGGCTATGCGTGGCTGCACGGTGTAAAGGCCGGCCGGCTCGTGCACGTGGGCGGCGTGGATGCGCCCGTGAGCCCCGGCGACGTGAAAGCGTTGGTGCTGGAATTTTGGAAGGTGGTCGGCAAGGAAAAAGACCTGCAAACCAACGGGATAGATATTCTGGGTTGGGATTTCGCCTTTGAACTCAACGAAATGGCCACACAGTTCGCCGCCGAAAACAAGGTGGACCTCAAATTCAAAAAAATTCCCCGAGAGGTCCTGGAAAAGAAAGCGGTGGAACAAGGCGATATCCGCTTCTTCGAACTGGCCTCGCTCCAGGTAGAAGCGAAGGTCAGCAACCGGCAAAAGATGGAACTCGCCCTGTCGCTGCAAAACTTCATCGTTCCGCCCGACGAGGTGCCGGAAGATGTGCAGGGCAAAATCAGCCACTGGAACCAGTGGATCGACTATTGGGCCGTGGACTGGAATTACCGTGACGATACCTTCCACAACGAATGGCAGAGCTACCGCACCAAGCAGAACACCAAACTGGAATTGGCCGTCAACCATGTCTACGAAGCGCCGGGGAAATACCAGGTGGTGGTGAAGGTGATCGACATATTGGGGAACGATACGACGAAATTGATTACTGTAGAAATCTGAAAATTATAAGTCATTTGTATGACAACGGTTGATTTGCAAAATAAACTCTCTGAACTTCGCTCGCTACCTGGCGAGACGGAAGTCGTAGAATTTAAAGAGGCGAAAAATCAGTTTGATTTTGGCAAACTGGGCAAGTATTTTTCCGCGCTGTCCAACGAAGCAAATCTTAAAAACCAGCGGTCGGGATGGCTGGTTTTTGGCATTGCCGACAAGGGGAAACAAATCGTGGGGACCAATTTTCGCGACGACAGGGTTAGTTTGGATAGTTTGAAAGGTGAAATAGCCAATAAAACAACCAATCGAATCACTTTTTTGGAGATTTACGAACTCCTTATGCCGGAAGGCCGGGTTGTGCTTTTTCAAATCCCGGCTGCACCACGCGGCATTCCGACCGCTTGGGAAAACCATTATTACGGTCGGGACGGCGAGGAGCTGAGCGCCTTGAATATCGAAGAAATAGAGCGAATCAGGTCGCAACAAGTATTGGCAGATTGGAGCGCAGGCCTTTGTTCTGAGGCTTCAGTGAGCGATTTAGACACCCGGGCCTTGACAATTGCCCGAGCAAACTATGCCCGAAAGAATCCTCATTTGGAAGCGGAAATCGCACAGTGGGATGATTTGACATTCCTGAACAAGGCAAAACTTGCAGTAAATGGGAAAATGACCCGAACGGCCATCCTTCTACTTGGTCGTTCGGAAGCGGAACATTTCATTACTCCTTCGGTAGCGAGAATATCCTGGATTTTGAAAGGTCACGACAACATGGATCGCGACTATGCCCATTTCTCTTGTCCCTTTTTGCTGGCAGTTGACGAAGTCTATCAAAAAATTCGCAATCTCAAGTATCGTTACATGACCGGGGAAACGCTGTTCCCGGAAGAAGTTCAGCAATACGAGCCGTTCGTGATTCGGGAAGCGTTGCACAATTGCATTGCTCACCAGGATTACACCGCCGGTGGCAAGATTATTGTAATAGAACGGGAAGACAATTTGACCTTTATCAATGAGGGTAGTTTTTTGCCTGGCTCAATCGAAGAAGTGATTCGGTCGGACGCGCCGACCCATTATAGAAATCCCTTTTTGGCACAGGCAATGGTTAATTTGAACATGATCGATACGATAGGCAGCGGTATCAGGCGAATGTTCATGTTCCAACGCGAACGACTTTTCCCAATGCCAGAATATGAATTTACACAGAACAAAGTAAAAATGACACTCCTGGGGCACGTACTGGATTTGGCCTTCGCCCGGTTACTGATTCGGAACCCCGATCTTTCGCTGGAAGATATTTTGCTTCTCGACAAAATCCAGAAAAGGAAGCCTTTAACGGAAAAAGAAGCCCGGTTTTTAAAAGATAAAAGATATATTGAAGGGAGAAAGCCCAACTATATGATTACAGCCCAGGTTATTCGGCCAATTTCTGACAAAGGACTGAAAGCACAATACATTCGTCAAAGAGGTTTTGACGATGCGCATTATAAAAAATTGATTCTCGAGTATCTTGAGAAGTACAGCCATGCTACACGGCAGGATATCGATCGCTTGCTTTTGGACAAGTTGCCTGAAATTTTGACCGAGAGCCAAAAAAAGTCAAAAATTGGAAACCTTCTTTCGGGCCTCCGTATATCCGGGCTGATAACAAACAAAGGATCAGCGGCTCACCCGAACTGGGTACTCTGCAAGTAAAGTCTAAGAGACGATTAAGAGACGGTTAAGAGACGGATGTTTTTAAAAAACAATATAACCGTTGCTTTTTAATATTTTTAGCAACGAATCTTCCTTATTTGTACATTTTTTTTAAAGTTTTGCAAAAAAAGGCCGGTTAAATTAAGTGAGATACGGGTATTGAGCGCCTGTTAAACCAACTTCAAACAATGCCCAAACGAGCAAAAAAAACCACCGATCAACTCGATGCGTTCAACATCGAAGACGCGCTTCGCACGGCGCCCTGCGTGCCGGCTATTCGTATTGCCGTCGATGCCTGGCGGGAGGGTGGCTACAAAGGCGTCACGGAAACCACGAAAGAGTTGCTCAATTTTTGGTTTCGCACCGACCATCCGCTGCCCAACGGACGGCAGTTTCGTTTTCACCGGGCGCAACGCGAAGCCATCGAGACACTCATATTTCTGTATGAAGTCGTAAAGATTCGTTCCCGGAAAGGGTTGCTCGAAAACTACGCCCAGCACAGCCGGGATTTGCGTATGCCACCCTACGATGAATTTGCCCGGTATTGCGTTAAAATGGCGACCGGCTCGGGCAAAACGATGGTCTTATCCATGTCCATCGTCTGGCAGTACGCCAACGCTATGCGCGAAGATACCGGCCAGTTTGCCAAAACCTTTCTGATCCTGGCCCCGAACGTCATTGTTTTCGAGCGGCTAAAATCCGATTTCGAAAGCGGGAAGGTATTCCGTCAAGGGCCGCTTATTCCCCGTCATTTTCAGTGGTGGTGGGATATGAACTACTACATGCGCGGCGACGCGGAGGGCAACCATTCCGAAGGGGCGCTGTACCTGACCAATATCCAGCAGTTTTATGAACGCCCCAGCCGAAAGGCCGACGCGGAAACGGACGTGATGACGGCCATGCTCGGTTCGGCGCCGCCAACTGCCAAAACGGAAATCACCGATTTCGATACCCGCATTGCCGAAAGGGAAGGTTTGGTTATGGTGCTGAACGACGAGGCGCACCACACCCATGATGAGGAGAACGAATGGAATGCCTGCATCCGACGCTTAAATACCAGCTGGCCGCTCGCGCTTCAGTTGGATGTTTCGGCAACGCCGCGCTACCAGGGAGGCGGCTTGTTTGCCTGGACGGTATTCGATTACCCCTTGAAACAGGCGATCATCGACAACATCGTAAAACGCCCGATAAAAGGTATTTCGCAGGTAACGGAGGCGAAGTCGGACATTGCCAGCGTCAAATACGTGGGTTACCTGGTTGCATCCGTCGAGCGTTGGCGCGAATACCGGGAGCAGTTGTCACCGCTCCGGAAAAAGCCGATCCTGTTCGTCATGATGAACAGCACGGAAGAGGCCGACGACGTAGCCCATTGGTTGAGCACAAAATACCCGGAAGATTTTTCGGGCGATAGGACGTTGATCATCCACACCGATCGCTACGGCGAAGTTTCCAAAAAAGACCTCGATCTCGCCCGTAAAATGTCGCGAGAAGTGGACCGCAGCGAGTCGCCGGTGAACGCCATCGTATCGGTATTGATGCTGCGCGAAGGGTGGGACGTGCAAAATGTAACCGTTGTGGTGGGTTTGCGCCCGTACACCGCCAAAGCCAATATTTTGCCCGAGCAAACCATCGGCCGCGGCTTGCGCTTGATGTTCCGGGATATAAGCGGCTTCCAGGAGCGGGTGGACATCATCGGCAACAAGGCGTTCATGGAATTCGTCGAAGACCTGGAGAAACTCGAAGATTTGAAGTTCGACACCTTCCAAATCGGGAAGGACAAACTGACAATCATCACCGTGCAGCCGGTCTTGCCGGAAAAGGAGGCTAAAGACATCGGTATTCCGGACATTACGCCGCTCTTAGGCAGGAAACTGTCGTTGGCCGATGAAATTGCGGGTATAGACGTAATGGCCATGAAAACCAACGTGCTACCGTTCAAGGGCAAAGAGATCGAAGCGGCAAAATCCTTTTTGTACGAGGGCCGCGACATTCTCACCGACGAGAAATTACTGGAACGTGAATACTCTATTCCGCCGGCCCAGACCCCGGAGGAGGTAATCGGGTATTACGCCCGACGCATCGCTCAAAATATCAAGTTACCTTCCCAGTTTCACGCCATCGCTCCGAAAGTCCGGGCGTTCTTCGAGCACAAGGCCTTCGGGCGAACAGTGGATTTGGATTCGCCCGAGGCCATCCGGGCCATGTCGAGCAATCTGGCTTCCTACGTCGTCGTGAAAGAATTCGAGCGGGCCCTGCGCGAAAAAGTAATCGAGACCCGCATCCCGGAATTGCTGACCACGGCCCGTATGCTTTCCGCCACTCAACCTTTCGCGACTTCCAAAAGGGTAATGGAATCGAAGCACACAGTAGTCAACTTCGTCCCCTGCGATAACGAGTTCGAATTGGCATTTGCCCGTTTTCTCGATAAAGCCGACGACCTGGACGCTTTTGCGAAACTCCCGGAAATGTTCGGGTTTTGCATCCAATACACTGATTCCTTAGCCAATATCCGGAATTATTACCCGGATTTCATTGTCCGGCTGAAAGACGGGACGCATTGGATCATCGAAACCAAAGGCCGGGAAGACATCGAAGTGGCGATGAAAGACAACGCCGCTCAAAATTGGTGCGCTACTGCCACGGAATTGACCGGCGTACAATGGAATTACCTGAAGGTGCTGCAAAAGGAGTTCGAGGCGTTGCGGCCGGAGGGGTTTGAGGAGTTGTGGGTGGGGCTGGAGGTGAGGTGAGCTACAGACTTCCAAGCGAACGCCTTTTTCATATCGAATCCCGGAGTTAGCGGCACCGATAAATAACCATCGCCACAGACGACAAATACACCTCCCCGCATTGACCACCGGTATTAACTATTTTCGCTTTACCGACTTCAAGCGCATCGGGCCGGTAGGCGGATATTGGCCGGCTCGGATCCCGGTGCTGTATCTGTGACAGTATCTCCACATTTAACTTGTCGATATTTGGGATTTTGCTGTATCCGACATCTTCGCCGTGTTCATCGGCAAAGGTTCCATTGCTAAATTTCCCGCACAGGAAATCGTTGATTGAAATTTCGAAGAAGACCATATCGGTAGCCTTGATTTGGATGAATAGTATTTGCCGTTAAGCCTGTTTTCTCAGGTATTTCCCCGAAACCCATTCCTGCCGGTTCGCCGCGATTCTACACCAGTTATTCTTTTCCTCGTACACCCGCAGGACAGCCCCGGTGGATGTGACATTTATCCGGCGACCGGACACATCCGGTTTGTCGCGGATGTTGAGGTTATTGGTTGTCACAGTTGCATAGTAGGCGACGGATAACGGCGGCTGATCGGGATGATGGTCAAGGATCGCCCGGACATGGGGGAGGAAGTTCGTTTCCGCCGCTTCGACGGTGTTGCCGCCGAAAAAATTTGAGCCCGGGCAGGATTTGGTCATGCCGGCGCCGTTGGTGCGTTGGCCGGTCTTCAGGTCGAACCAGTGGTGATATACGACTTGATTGGAATTGACCGGGATTCGGAAACGCCGGCACAACGCCGCGGTTACTTGTAAAATGGCCTCGCGCTGCTCCGGCCGCATTTCATCGCCGCCAATATCAAAGTTGCCGATGTTCTCGATGCAGATGGAATGGGCATTGAATCCGAAGATGCAAGCCGGAGAAGATTCCAGGCTCCTGCCGGTGACGATTATACCATCGGGGAAAATGCTGAAATGCTGGCCAATATCCTGCCAGCCGTTCATCAGGGTATGAAAATGCTGCATTCCCTTTTGCAGTGCGAAATGGTTTTTGCCGTTAAAGTTGGTATAGTTTGGGACGTAGGTGTGGTGCAACTGTAAAGTAAACACCGTCCGGGCAACACTTTGTACGGCAAGCCAGGCTTCAAACTCGGCCGGTGCGATTAGCGTAAAACCGTATTGCTTGGGCATGTTGTGCGATTTTTATGAAAAACAAAAAAACCGGGCAAGACGAAAGGCTGAAATTCTCCTTTGAGGGGGGCTTGGTGCGCTCATGGTTTTTAGCGCCTTGCACCGGCGGTGTTTTTTATGTTGCAAATATGGTTCTAAAAAAACAAATGGCAAAATTATTCAGAAATTTTTCGATTTGTTATCAAAAACCGAATTCGTAGAACAGCGGTTGCTTCACGAAATACGCCAAGTAGATTTTGGGCACAGATATTGTTTAAATGGAGAACGAAGATTACCAAGTAATAAGACTGTCAAAAACGCGATAACATTATCTGAGATTGAATATTATCATCATGGAAAGTGAATCAACTTTATCTAAAATACCTGTGCATTATATCGTTTGGAGGGCTTTGCCGGGAGGCGCAGAATCATACGTTACGTATTATGCCGAGCGGTTCGCAGCGGAACGCAAAATCTACGTGTATAGCCTCCGTTATTCCGAAAACAAGGTTTCTGATTCCGGTAAGGCTCATTTTCAATCGGGTACAGACCATAACTGGGCCTGTTACCGCGATTACTTCTTCTATTGCCGAAGATATAAAGGTCATATTTTCCATCTGCTGAGTACCGGCCCCATCACGCTGCTGCTCGCGCTTTTAGCCGGCGTTCGACATCCGGTTTACCATATTCACGGGACGAAATACTGGAAAACGTTTGCAGAAAAACTTTACCTGAAAACCGCCTGGCTTATCAGTTCGCTGTTCCGGGTGACATTTATCGCAAACTCCCGGTACAGTGCCGGTATATTTCATCGGGATGTTTTATCCATAAAACCTAAAGTCATTTACAATGGCTTTGCAACCGGCGCCTACTTAGAGAAACGGTTTTTGCGACCCGAGCTCCGGCGTATCGCCTATATCGGTCGCCTTCATCCTGGGAAAAACGTAGAATTAGTGCTGCGCTTATTCGGAGAAGTGGCGGCGCAATTACCCCGGCTCGAACTGCATATTGCCGGCGACGGTATGTTGCGCGAGCAATTGGAATCGCAGGCTCAAAGCAGCCCCTATCGCGACCGGATTATTTTTCATGGTTGGGTGGAAGATATCGCATCCTTTTACCAAAGCATCGATCTGTTTTTATTTTTGAGCGCTTACGAATCCTTCGGCAACGTGGTGCTCGAAGCCTTGTTGACCGGGCTGCCGGTGCTGACCAGCGACATCCCCGTATTCGAGGAAATTCACGGGGGAGAAAGCGCTTTCCTGTTGGGCGATCCCGGCAATTACGAAGCATTAAAGGGCAATTTTTTAAACGCCGTTGCGCATTTTCCCGATTTGGCTCAAAGAGCATATAACCTTGGCGGGCAAATTGCCGGAACGTTTGATATGGAAAAGCACTTAACGGAAATCGAGGCGGTGTATTTGAATACAGACGCCGCTATCGGTCTGCGAACTGCGCCGCGTCGAGTATTTCGATGAAGTGCTCCAGGCGCAGCAAAAACGACTCGATTCGGTTGAAATCGCCCGGTTCGAAAGTCCATTTGCCATCGATGCGACGATACCGACCGGGCTGACCGTTCACCAGCATTTGATACGGGTCGGATTGGCCGAAAATGCACTGCATTTCGTTCACCAGGTACCGGCCGTCGCTACATTCGAAAAGGTCCACGGATTGCGATAAAAAATGCTTTTTGTCGGTAATGTCTTCTATAAAATCCAGAAGCCGCGCGGGTGGATTCTCATAGCCTTTAACCAAGCTGCCGCTGGCTTTGTCTCCTTTTTTTATTTTTTTATGCGCAAAAAAGGACTCGCCGATCCGGACACAACGCCATTCGAAGGTGTGAGGGATGTATTCTTGCAAGATGACGAAGTCTTTTTGAATCTCTTTGCGCAGGTGTTTGTAGAGGTGTAGTTTGGCCCATAAATCCTGCGGGCGCAACAACCTTTTAAGCACCCGCCTGGCAAAACCCTTTTTTTTCCACTGAGGCCCAACCTGCAAGGTCGCTCCATCGCCGGAGAAGATATTTTTGACGTATTTCAGCACTTCATTTCGGGTTCTCAATATGCACACGCCACTGCCGCCGCCGCCGACGCTCATTTTCCCAACGAGGGGCAATGCCGAATTTACAGCAAACTCCAGTGCTTCTTCCTCATAGTAGAACACCCAGGTTCGGGGATGCGGGATTTCGTTGGCCGCCAGCCAGTAGGACAGGTATTTTTTATTTTCGTAGATCAAAATTTCCTCCGGGGAAGGGTATATCGGAATTCCGTAGTTCAAATCCAAAATGGTAATCCGTTCGTCGAACAGCCTCTTGAAAGGAGTGGTATAACCGCCCGGAGAAGCGAGTAGCCCATCAAAAGATTTCCGGTTGATTCGTTCCAGCCAATCCGCCCGGGTCAGGTCGATCACTTCCCAGTCGACCAGGTGTTTTAATTCCTGGCAGGCTTTCTGCCACAACAGGTGATCCTCCGCCACTTCGTTTTTCAAAATGGCTAATTTAAACTTTTTCATGCTTTTATTCGTCGGATTAAACGTTTGATTGTATCCCGGTAGAAATCATATATTTTCGGGTTGTCCCGGACGATTTTTATCGTTTTCGCTTTCAGAATAAAAGAAAAATTCAAGGGATGCGAAATGAATATCCGGTTGAGCCGGCGTTCCTGTTCGGCTACACTATACTTGTATTGTTCATCGCCGTCGCCAAAATCAAGTAGCCGAATATTCTGTCCGGCCATCCATTCGGCAATGAAATGAATGAGGGCTTTGCCCGGGCTGAACTTCTTAAAGTCTGGGTGAAATGTCGTGGCGTGAAAAATGAGGGAGTTTTCTTCCAACAGGCCGATGGCGAATCCCACTCTGCCTCTGGGGACTTTTATGGAAAATCGCACGAGGACGTGATCCGCATTCCAGGCTTGCAAATATTGCTTTAGAAATTGCTGACGGGTCGGGTCGCGGTAAGCCGACGGGGTAGGCGTGTGGGCCCAACGTTCGATATGCGCCTGGCAGAACTCATCGACCCATTCCACGAGCTCGGTATCGTCGGTGAAGGCTTCGAAAATTGCGTTTTCCTGGCTTTTCAGGCGATTTACCTGGTATCTGAATTCACGTATGCCATTGATGCGGTCGAACAGGGCTCCGGGAGGCAAGTCTTTTGTGACGGGGCAAACGGAGTACGGGATATTTTGCCAATACAAGCCGCTGGCTTTCCCCGCTTCCTCGAAAATATCCATATAGCTGGCCCAGGTCGGTTGATGATTGAGCATCAAAGCCTCGTTGTTTCGCTTCACAACTTGCAAAAACTGTCTGAAAATTTGCCGGATGTCGTCTTGCGAACATTGACGATGCAGCACGAAAAAGTTCGCATCCGTTTTTGCATCGCTGAGGAAAGTGTATATCCCATTCTTCAGTTTAAACAAGGCGGCGGCCAGCAAGGCCCCGTCCCGATAATATTGAAAGCAGGTAATAGTGTTCCCGGTACTTTCCGAATCGCATACGGCGATATGCGATTGTAAGATGTGCGGCGCCTGAAACGGGGATCGGCCGATGCTGTTTTGCCACAAATACGTGTATGTTTCCCAAAATGCCTGATCCAGTTGTAGGACGGTGTTCAAAATGCCGGAATTAAGGTTTCCCATTATTAGATGGATATTAAAGCGGTTCTTTTTTAAGCGGTTTCTTACCTATGCGAACTCACACGAATAGTATATCCAACTGTCCTGATCGATCTCGTTTAGTCCGGACCTTTCGATCTCTTCACCGGTTTTTAATGAAAATAAGCGTATGTTTTTAAAACCTAAGCGCTCCAATTGGTCGATTTGAGCGGCCGGTTTTATGTAATAAGTCGTTATGCTGAAATGATGCGCCCCGTCGTTGAGAATGGCAAAGTCCGTTTCTCTATATTTTCCGGGAAGGCCGTTATGAAACATAAGCCTTAGATACCGGTAGCATTGGTACAGGAAATACTTTAGGCTGTTGTTATGCTTTATGGTGTATATCTTATTGATGTATTGTAAATTATGCGTGGAGAAAACAAAAAGCCCTCCCTTTTTTCCTACTCGTTTTATTTCTTCGAGGGCTTGTATCCGATCCTCATGTGAAATATAATCTATCCCGTTAAAGCTAAACAAAACGAAGTCGAAAGAATTGGCCGCGAACTCCTGCATGGATCGTACGTCACCAACCTTTACGAGGGTATTTTCTCTCTCTTCGGGAAACTTTTTTTTATACGTCTCGATCATTTTATCGGAATAATCTATACCGACATATTCCTTTACATAGGGCGAAAAATGCACCGTGGTTCGTCCCAGGCCGATACCGATGTCCAGCATCCGCCAGTTGCTTAATTTGCCCCAGACCATATCGAATATGGTTTTTTCCGGTTTTTGAAGGACATCGTAATTAATATAATCTTTTACCAGATACTCAGTGTTCCAGGAATCTTTGTTTGTCATCACTATTATTCGTTTCGGTTATTGAAAAAGCGGCCCTTAACAGCCGATGTGGCATCGACTGCTTCAGTAGTGTACTCGGTATCAAAAAATGGGAGGCTGAAGCGGAGGGCCTTCAGCGCTTGCGGTATTAGAAGGAATGGTTTTCAGGTTTTTTGAGCCAGAACTTGAAGCGTGTTTGACTACATATTCAAGGCAGGGCCTTCAAAGGTTGCCCAGCTCCGTAAAAATTTAAAATTTAGGTATGCGCCTGAAAAAGCCGCGCCTTCCGTCGGTCCGATTGTTGGACCGACGGAAGGCGCGGTTAAAGAAGGATTCGGAAGAGTCGGATATATCGGCGTTTGCGACCCGGCTGTGCTAAAATGCCCAGTTCGCTCCCAGTCGAAGCCCCATCGGATCAAGAGTGTCTTTGCTTTTTTTGTCCCACTGACGCATGTAAAAGCCTTCGATGGTAAGATCGAACCGCCGCGAAAGCGGTACTTCCAGCCCTGCTCCGAGCCGAAGGACGTTTCGCAGGCGCGTAGTTTTATCGACGACCAGAATGCTCGGTTGAAACGTATTGCTCGGTTCGTGTTTTATTTCATATTTCACCGTAAAGGGTGAAACAGTTTGGTTGCCCCAATTCAACCCGATATAAGGACGTGTTTTATGCCATTCGGAGAACGTATAACGAAGTCCGAGTCCGAATTGCCGCAACGATTGTCGCTGTAAATCCAGGTGTTCAAAGCGGTGTTCCGGCGAGGGTAGTGCCGGGAACTCGGGTGAGCCTAAAATAGCGCTTGGCTTGTCGGCTTCATAGTGCAATTGTCCATACGTGTATTCCAGGATTAAAGACCAATGACGCGAGAAACCGATAGCGCCTTGGGCGCCGGCTTCGTACCCGGCCTGATGCATCAAAGCAGGGCTTGAAGGATGTAACCATCCCGCTGTTGCCCCGACCTTGACGTATTTTGGCCTTAAGGCATCCAGCAATAAAGGTCCGAACGGGCGGGTAGGTTTGTGCGGTTTCAGTTCGGTAATGAGGATATCGTCGAGATTGAAGAATGGCGCTCGTTGAGCGGATGTTTTCAAAAATGTCCATTCAGGCAGTTCAAGTATCTGTAAAGGGATAATCCTTTCGGTCTTTGTGGTAGTGTCTTGTCCAGGGTTTGAAAACCCGGGCTGACGTGCAGTTTCATCGGGGATATCCGGGTTATTTCGATCCGTGTCAATTCCCGCATTTTTTTGCGTTAAGGGATAATTGGTATTGGCGGGCAAGCTCACAGATTTTTGGGTACCAAAGTCCTTCTTTCGATCAACGGGGATACCGTTATCTGCCAATATTTCATTAGGCTGCGCAAGTAGGGGTATTGTAAATCGATCCCGGCTTGGCGCCTGGATATAAACTGTTCTCCATACCGTATCGGAGCGAACGACCGACGTGGCGGGCTTAAACGAAGCGAACGAGGTTTGGAGACCGGCCAGTTGTACTTCGACACGTCGCATAGCGATTCGGCTTTCCCGGCTTTCCCGCCACCACAAAACATTGCTCAACAGCAGAGTCAGAAGCAATAAAAGCAGCGGAACCCATGACCGCCGCTGATCTTGTGGTTGCCGGGGCAAAGCCTGGTCCAATCGTGCCGTCAGAGCGGCCCAATCCGCTTCACGGTGCCGCGCGGATGGCCGCAAGGCTGCCATTTTTTCTTTCAGCAAATCAAAGAAATTCTTTTCAGCCATATTTTTTAGGTAAATGGTCCGTCAACATTTGTTTCAATTTGGCTTTGGCTTTGGAAAGATTCGACTTGGAAGCGCCGACCGAAACGCCCAGCATTTCCGCTATTTCAGCATGAGAAAACCCTTCCAAAGCAAACAGGTTGAGCGTCATGCGATATGCGGGCGGTAACTTTTGTACCAGCCGCAACAAGTCTTCTGCCGCCATTTTTGATAAAAAGTCGTCTTCTACCGGAACATCCAGGCCCTCGGTAAGGTCGTAAATAATTAATTCATTCTGGCGGCTTTTGTACCGATTTATCGCGGTCCGTACCACGATAGTACGCAACCATGTGGCGAATGCGAATGTGGGATCATAACGCTCGATGTTGGTGAAAGCCTTCAGAAAAGCGTCGTTGATTACTTCCCGCGCCTCATCTTCATGGGCACAATACGGTAAGGCTACCGACAAAGCGTAGCTGTAAAACCGTTCGTACAAAACTCCCTGGCTGCGCCGGTCATTTTTCAGGCAGCCGGCAAGGAGGTGATTTAACCCATCGTTATTCACATTCGTTAAGATATTCAAGTAAAGTGCCCCGGCGGTTGTCTGGCTGGGGTGATTTTTACATTAAAAACTTACCCTTCAATCATCGAGCCATATTATTTACCTTGTTTTAGGGTCAATCTCTTCGCCAACGAAACTTTAAATTGATTGGTAGTACGCTACTATAACAGGAAAGCGTTTCATACGCCATTCAAAATGGCTATTTTTGCACTCGTTTAATTTTTATCGCCCGTATGCGCCCTCTTTTCTTCGGCATTCTACCATTCCTTTTGGCCGTGAGCTTTACCCTCCTGCCGGGTGACGCTTTCGGTTGTGGTAAAGGTTGCAGTACCGGTAAGAGTGTGACAATGAGCGTTGCAAGAGAAGCCTCCTGCTGTGCCAGTGCCGGTGACGAATCATCCTGCCGCGGTAAAAACCAGCCTGCGAGCGATAAAAAGCAAATACCGGCTTGCGACCACCACTGCGATGAAAAAGGCTGTGGCGGCAGTTGTGGCGGTAAATGCGGCAGCCATTGCAGTTGCCCAATGGCGGCATCATGCGCAGGGCTATTTTCCGAAGTTGAATTTTTCCTGTACGCCTTAACCATTCTTTCGCGGGCGTACTTTCCCTACCGGCCTCCTTTCCTTCCCAACGTGTCATTGGACATCTGGCTCCCGCCAAACATCCTGTCCTGATTCTGGACAGCCAATAGTGTGTCTTGTCGAAACGGTCAACCCATCATATTGACCGAATGATTGGTCGTGTTTTTACGGTCATTGGCTCGTTTAAGCGATACATTATACTATTCGACTGCCGCCGCGAAGCACTCCGCCTTCGCCGACTAAATTTTTTCAGCGCTCATGCAACCTTTCTCCTGAGCAAACTAAACTATTATGCCTGACTACCCGAATAAGCGCGATGATGCCCGGACGACGCCCGGTCCTGCCGATTTGGAATTGGCGGCGGCTTGCCGGGCCGGTGACCGTCGCGCCCAGCGCGACTTGTGGGAACGGTACAAAAATCGGATGTACGGAGTTTGTCTGCGGCTCGCCGCATCGCCCCAGGAAGCGGAGGATTGGTTGCAGGAGGCTTTTATCCAGGTATTTCGGCATATCGAAAAATACCGGGGTGAGGGAAGCCTGGAAGGCTGGGTAAGGCGGGTCGTGGTGCGCACCGCTATCCAACTCCTTAAACAACAACACCTGAAAACAACCGGATTGGACAACGAAAGGCTGGAACGCCTGCTTTTTGAAGAAGGAGAAACCAGTGCCGGCGAAGAAGACGAACCGGGGCGATTGGTCGGATTGCTTCAACAATTGCCTCCTGGCTTTCGTGCCGTGCTGAACCTTTACGTGTTGGAAGAGCGCAGCCACGAAGAAATCGCCCGGGAACTGAATATTACTGTAGGAACCTCGAAATCCCAACTCAGCCGTGCCAAGGCTTTTCTGAAACGGCTTATAGACAAAACATTGATATTGTTATGAATACACCCTTACACCCGGAACACGACGATTTGGAGCGGCAATTGCAAGCCCAATTGGAGCACTACGCCCCGGAAGCGCCCGACCGGCTCTGGGCCGGCATCGAAGCTCGGCTTCCGAGGCGCCGCCGTCGCACGGTGTTTTGGTGGTGGGCGTCCGGTGTCGGCGCGGCGTTGATTTTGGTAGGATTCGTTTACCGCTTCATCGGGGAAAGCGATCCGTCGGCCCCCAAACCCAGGGACATTGAAATAAAGACGTCTGTGCAACAAGACATTGCGATCCGAAGCCCGCAAGAGCGCACGGGAACAGAAATGGCGACGGTGCCGGCGCTTATATCCCGTACAACAACGAACTCAAGGAATACCGGGCTTGAAATAGTAGCGAAACCTGCTGCCCATCCCAAAGCAATCCAACAGGATGAAGACATTCTCCCGGTGAAAGCCCCGGCGCCGGGCATCCTGCTGGAAAAGCCGCCTTTAACCAATGCCGGAACGACACAAATCCTGCCGGTCGCAACATTCGACGCGACTCCACTGGAACCCTTGTGTGTATCGTTGCCACTGGTTTTGAAAAATGATTCGCCTCAAATCCAATTCATTCGATTTCCTGTAAAAACGATACGCGAGTGGCGCTGGCAGATCGAGGCCGCTATTGCACCGGTCTGGCTCTGGCAAACGGCAGCACGAGCCGATCCGCATCACGCGGGACACATCGGCTTTGCGGAACACCGGCAGGGTGCTGCTACCGGCTGGCAAGCGGGTTTAAATGTTGGATACGAGCCGGCCCCGCGCTGGCAGGTGATCGCGGGATTGTTCCGGCGCCAGACCACGCAGATTGCTTCTCACACCGCCATGCTCCGGCTTATGGACGGAGTATGCCTCAATCCCAACGATTATGCCCCGAAAGAATATGAGTTTCAATACGACCTGTACTCGGGCAGCGGCACATCCAACCTGACCGTGCATATCGCCCAGGTGGACACGGCGAACACGATGCCCGACGACGAACCGTTCACCCTCGATATGCGCACCACACGGAGTAGTTCGGATTGGGTGTTACCCTTAGGCGTAAAACGAACCTTCAGTAAGGGGCTTTGGCAGGGATTTGTGCAAGGCGGCATACAGATCAACCTGCCTGGCAGCGCATCGGCCCGTGTGGATCACTTCACCGAAGCTTGTGTGGATTTATGCTTTGCAACGGGCCGTGTACCGGCTTTGACCGTAAAAGAAAACCGGCAAACCTCTATCGCGTGGACACTGGGACTCGGTGCTGAATACCGTCTCTCGAAGCGTTGGATATTGTCCACTACGCCGACTTTATTTGGAAATAAAGGCCAAATGGGACTTTCCCTCCAGGCTGGTCTCAATTTGAAAATTTGATGTTGAAATGATCGAGGAAATATTAGAGTCTTTTCGAAATCGGCTGGTTCAAAAGTTGGTTGCATTGCTCCTTATCCTGCACGCATGGAAATATGCCGATGCCCTGATACACGCGAATAGCCGTTTCAAGTGCCCGGTCTGCCGCCTGATTGAGGCAATACGATCTAAGAATTTGACGCATTCACGGTGTTGGACCAACTTCTGTGTCCTGCTTCGCAGGTGGTCTTATTGCTTCTGCGGAGCGGATTTGATAGGCATTTGGATAATAAGCGTGGTGCAAATTTTTCAATCGCAACTGGCTTTTTTGGCACAACAACGCATTTGGCTGCCCCACAAACCCCCGATTTATCTGCAAAAAATGGTGTTACGAAATTAGTATGGATGTTCTCTATTTCACCTCACTTTTCATTCATGCTAATTTTCTAAAACAATGAAATTCAATTTTTTAAATAAAATACTACTCGCAGCGCTTTTGTTCCTTGCCGGACAAAGCCTTGCACAAACGACTATCTTGATTCCCGATACCCTCGCCGGCGATGTGATCAACCTGGCCCTGCAAAACGGAACGCGGGAATTTTACCCCGGTGTGACGACCAAAACCATCGGCTACAACGGCAACTTCCTCGGCCCAACGATCATCCTGAACAAAGGCCATCAAGTAACGCTAAACCTGCACAACCAACTGGGCGATACCACTACCACCCACTGGCACGGCCTGCATGTAGCGCCGGCAAACGACGGCAGCCCGCACAATCCGGTCATGGATGGAGAAACCTGGTCGCCTTCGTTCACCGTAATGGATAAAGCGGCGACCTATTGGTACCATCCGCACCTGCATGGTAAAACGCTTAACCAGGTCGTAAAAGGCGCGGCGGGCCTCATCATCGTCCGTGATCCGGAGGAAGCCGCACTGAACTTGCCCCGTACCTACGGGGTGGACGACGTACCCCTTGTTTTTCAATGGAAAACCTTCGACGCGGCGAAACAAATCGTGGAAATGGACGAAGCGGACAACGAGGTGCTGGTCAACGGCACGATAAACGGTACGCTCGAATTGCCCGCCCAGGTCGTGCGACTGCGCTTGTTGAACGGATCGAGCCACCGGTTTTTCGATTTCGGCTTTGCCGATAACCGCTCTTTTAAACAGATCGCTTCCGACGCGGGCCTGCTCAATGAGCCCGTGTCAATAACCCGCCTTATCCTCGGTTCCGGCGAACGCGCCGAAATCCTCGTGGACCTGAGTGGATTGCAAGGCAGTACGCTCAAATTCCGGCAATTCGGTACGCAGTTGCCGCAGGGTTACCCTGGCGGCCCGATGATGATGGGCGGTATGACAGGTCCTAAGGACAACACAGATTTTGACTTGTTGACCATACTGGTCGGCGCCCCTACTTCCAATACTGTGACAGCCATTCCAGCATCTCTCACGACAAATACTGCCTGGCCGCAGGCGGGCGCTTCCACCCGTTCGTTTGGCCTGTCGGCGCAACCGATGATGAGCATGACCAATTTCTTTATCAACGGCCTGAAGTTCGATATGGAAACGGTGAATTTCAGCACCCAGGTAGGCAAAACCGAAATCTGGACCATCACGAACCAGACCATGATGGCGCACCCGTTTCACGTTCATGGGATGCATTTTTATGTGCTGGCTGTGAACGGCGCCACCCCGCCGGCCAACCTGCGCGGACGAAAAGACGTGGTGGTCGTTCCGCCGATGAACGGTTCGGTGAAGATTATCCTGAAGTTTGAAGATTTCAGCGATCCCCACATACCTTACATGTACCACTGCCACATCCTGAGCCATGAAGATACCGGCATGATGGGACAGTTTATCGTCAATTCTGCCGCTTCGGGTACCATTGAAAACGCCGCACAGGAGCACCTGCGCATTTCGCCCACTTTGCTCGCTCCAGGTTTGGAAAAGGTGGAAATCAGCGCCGATAACGGCTGGGAACCGGTTCGGATAGAGGTGTACGACCAGGAAGGACGCTTGTTGCTGACGGAACGGAACGCGACGCGGTTAGCCGCTGACCGGCTGGTTTCGGGTATGAATTCCATTAAAATTTTCACCGCTCGCGGTACGGCGGTCTTCAAAATTGTAAAAACAAACTAACCTGCTTTCATCACTTAAATTAAACAACATCCAAGTTTTATGAAAAAACTGCTCCTCTCCGTCCTGTCCTTTCTGTCGGTTTTGGTGGTTCAGGCTCAAAACAACATCGAGTTGCATCTTTCGCCACGCCTTGGCGCCGCGCCGTTTGCGTTGAACACACCGGTTTCGGCCGGATCTTACGAGTACAAAATCACACGCCTGGAATACTACATTTCGGAAATAAAAATCACCCACGACGGCGGTCAGGTAACGCCGATGACGGATATGTACCTGCTCGTTCGCCCGGCGGTGGACAGCATGTACGACCTGGGTTCGTTCCCGAGCGTCGTCAACGTGGAAAGCATCACTTTTTCCGTGGGCGTTGACCAAGCCCATAACCACCTGGACCCGGCGGCCTATCCGGCTAATCATCCGTTGGCGCCACAAAACCCAGCCATGCAATGGGGCTGGTCGGCCGGCTACCGGTTCGTGGCTATCGAGGGTAAAGCGGGCACAAACTTCGCCAACGACTATGAAATCCACGCCTTGGGTGACGCGAATTACAAGACCGTGACGCTCGCCACTATCGCAGAAAATCACGCCAACGGAGATAAAACCATTCACCTGATCGCGGATTACGCCCAGGTTTTGAATTCGATAAACGTGTCGGCCGGGTTGATCGTACATGGTTCCACGGGTAAAGCCGTGACCCTGATGAACAACATGAAAAATGTAGTTTTCACCGCTGAAATGGTAACCATGACGATAGACCCTACGTTTGAAGGCGCTTTCGCAGTATGGCCCAACCCGGCTGCGCCGGGTGAGGCCATAGTAACCATGACGCTCCCGGCGGGTTATTCCTACCGTGTTACGCTGACCGATTTGACCGGCCGGGTGGTAATAAACCAGCCGGTTGCAGCCGATCGCCAATCGTATCCGCTGATCGACGATTTGAATGCCGGCACGTACTTCGTGCATTTGTGGCAACAAGAACGCCCCGTGGCAGTGGAGAAGTTATTGATTACACCCCGTTAATAAGTTTTTTTCTTAAGCAGTTGGCGCGCGCCGGATACGCGATGTATCCGGTGTCGCGCCTGCCTTTGAGTATGAAAGAACTTGGAATATTTGTTGTTCTGGTAGTTTCGCTGTTTGCTTGCCGCAAGGAAACAGCGGAACCCGTCATTGCTGCTCCGGAACCGCTGCTGGCCGTGCCGACGGGATTTCCATTTCCGGAATTTCCGGCAGGGAACGAATTGACGCCGGCCCGTTGGGCATTGGGCAAAAAATTATTTTATGATCCCGTTTTATCTCGTGACAGTACCCTGTCGTGTGCCTCGTGCCACCATGCGGCGAAAGCGTTTAGCGATACGGTAGCGTTCAGTCCCGGCGTGGGTGGGTTACCCGGTACGCGTAATTCCCCTACGCTGGCCAACATCGGTTACCATCCGTATTTTACCCGTGAAGGTGGAGTGCCGACCCTGGAAATGCAAATCCTGGTACCGATCCAAGAGCACAACGAATTCGATTTTAACATCCTGCTTATTGCCGAGCGATTGAAACGCGACACGGCTTACGTCCGAATGAGCCGCGAAGCCTACGACCGCGAACCGGATGCTTTCGTAATTACCCGCTCCATTGCCTGTTTCGAAAGAACCTTCGTGAGCGGACAAAGCCGTTACGACCAGTATTTTTTTCAAGGAAAAACTTCGGCGTTGACGGCGGCGGAAAAACGCGGCAAGGATTTGTTTTTTTCCGAAAAAACCAACTGCTCGCAATGCCACTCCGGGTTTAACTTCACGAATTACACTTTTGAAAACAACGGCCTTTACGCTAATTACCCGGATCCCGGCCGGTTCCGCCTGACCGAACTGGAAGGCGACCGCGCACGCTTCAAAGTGGCTACGTTACGAAATGTAGCGCTTACTGCGCCGTATATGCACGACGGCAGTTTGCAAACCCTGGAAGCCGTGGTCGAGCATTACAACTCCGGCGGACAGCCGCATCCGAACAAAAGTTCGTTGGTGCGGCCTTTGGGCTTAAGTGCCGGCGAAAAAGCCGATCTGCTGGCATTCCTGCGCAGCCTGACCGATGAAGCCTTTGTCAACAATCCAAAATTTCGTCAACATTGATTTTACTGAACATGAAAAAATTGCTTATACTCCTGTTCCCCGCAATCACATTTTTAGCCTGCGACTCGAAAGACCCCGTTGAACCGCCCGCTACATACGATCCCACGCCTTATAATCTTGACGTGGGTTATTTCCCTACCCCCGATTTGCCTGCCGACAACAAACTGACAGTAGCCGGCGTACAGCTGGGCCGGATGCTTTTTTACGAAAAAATGCTTTCCAAGGACGGCTCGCAGTCTTGCGCCGATTGCCACCAGCAAAAAGACGGTTTTTCGGACATGCGCCAATTCAGCATCGGTGTGGAAGGCCTGCCCGGCAAACGCCAGGCTATGCCGGTGATGAACTTGGCTTGGCACCTCAACGGCCTGTTTTGGGACGGACGCGCTCCACTCGTGCGCGACCAGGCATTGAAACCGATACAGGATCCGCTGGAAATGAATGAAACCTTACCCAACGCCGTGACCAAACTTTCCACCGATAAACGGTACACCGATCAGTTCATCCGGGCATTCGGCGATACGGCGGTTACTTCAGAACGTATGGCCTTGGCCCTGGAGCAATTTATGCTCACGATGGTATCGAATAACTCAAAATATGACAAATGGAAAAACGGCACGGCTACTCTGACCGATAGCGAGGAACGCGGACGCCAGCTGTTTTTTACTGAATTCGATCCCTTCGGCTCAGAGAGCGGGGCAGAATGTTTTCATTGCCATGCGGGATTTAACTTCACCAACGACGAATTTATGAACAACGGCCTCGACACCGATGCGGAACAAACCGACGAGGGTCGCCAAAAAGTGTCGGGCAATCCGTTGGACAAAGCCCGGTTCAAGGTGCCGAGCCTGCGCAATATTGCACTCACCGCACCGTACATGCACGATGGGCGTTTCACCACTCTGGAAGAAGTGATCGACCACTACAATACCGGCGTCAAGTCTTCCGCTACGGTGGACGAATTGATGCAATACAACCTGCAGCCGGGAGGCTTGCAACTCACGGCACAGGAAAAGACGGATTTGGTGGCATTTTTAAAAACGCTGACCGACGAAACCTTTCTGACAAACACGGCCTATAAGTCGCCGTTTTGATCTGCAAAGCGCTAATTGTCCAGTATCAATGGTTCGTGAAGAATCACGCCGCCAAGGCGGCGTAACTACTTGAGAATAAAAGTTCTTTGATTTTGGGGTTGTTTTTTGTTTCGGTTGGGTTTAGACCCAAGGCGATCGAAAATCGTTCGATAAGAGCGAGGTTGTAGTAGTAGTTTTTTAGTTCGGTCATCGAGAAGGGGCCTCTTTCCTCTTTATCCAAGGGCAACCAGTGTGCTGCCTTGGCCATAGATACGGCCGAGAGAGCCAAGTTGACGTGGTTTTCGATTTTGGTTTGGTTGGTGCTTTGGCACTGGGTCAGGCCGGTGAATTGCTTGGCGTCGCGGAACAAGAACTCGATCTGGAAGCGGCATTGATAACGTTCCAGAATCCAGAGGGCATCCTGTTCGCTATCCGTGCAGAAGTAGAGTTTGCGTGTGAAAAAAGAACCGTCTTCACGCAGGTAATCCACAGCTACGAGCCGGATGCAGCGTTTGAGGCATTTGGCATACACCAGCCCGGTGCGGACGATTTTTTCGGCATCGCTCAGCACCACAGGCAGACGCTGCTCATCCAGTTTGCTCCAGTCTACTTTGCCGTCTTTTTTCCTCGGACGACCTTGTTTTTGCTGCCATCGGGATTAAGTCGTGACACTGGTGTGTAGTACAGGGCTGCGTTTGACCGCAAGCAACTGATCAAACAAATGCCCATCTGAACGATCGGTTCTACGAAAGTGAGGACACCGAAATAGCCGTCACAGACCAATAGATTGGCAAAATGTCGGATTTGTTCTCGTTGCTGGCCTACTAAATCCACATAATGCCCCATAAGCGTCTTACTCTGTTTTTCCAGTTCTTTGGCACTTGGTGTCAGGCTGGCTGACAAGTGAAAAGCAGTATGATGGCCCAAATCGCCAACGGCGAAACTGCCCAATTCCAGGCCCCGCTTAACCGCCCCGGCCTGTCCAGACCAAAAACGACCCAGACAAGGTGTTTGCTTTCCACTCTTGGGCAGATAACTCGGATCGAAGATCACAAAACAATCCCCAGAGCCATATTTGTCTATCAATGAACGGTTGAATGTTTCTAAGTGTAATTCTTTTTGATACCAGTTATGGATTGTCCCCTCGTTTCGTTTTCCCCAACGGGCCAATTGCTTGAAATTATTCCGCTGCGGCAAAGTCAGCAGCAAGGGAAATATGGTTTGCAAAATCCGGCGACGGACGGCTCCTGTTCCAGCCAAATCGCTTATCATTGCACCCAGGGACTCTCGAGTTCCAGTCATGGCGTGTACGTGTTAGGTGTAAGCAACCCAAACGTACACGCTTTTTATTTTTTCAACATACGTAGGCCCCGACAAACTCAAAATTCTTCACGAACCATTGAGTATCTAACCATTCTAAAAGTATCCGTTCAAAAAGTCCGGGTAACCCCGGGTCTGTTATAAATAATGGTTGACAAAGCAGGCATGGTATTCTTCCTGGCTACTCGGTCATAGATGAATTCATAGGCAGAGACGCCGAGTTTAATGGCTGTTTCAATAATGGACAAGAAGGCGTCTCTGAGTTGGGTACCCCAATCAGACCAGGTATGCAGCGAGATATCTCGTTTTCGCACTACCCTTCTTGCGGCGAGTTCGGCGGCGTTGTTATGAAGCGGCAGTGCAGGATGCTCTAAGACGAGCAGCAATTGTTCTTTGTTAGAGTACGTTCGTTGAATGACCAAATCGAGTGCTCCATATTGGGTATTGGGGGTGAATATTTGGTCGAATTCAGCGCGCAGTTGAGTTTTCAGGATTTGTTGTTTTTGACTCGGCAGTTCTTTGAAATCAAGGAGTTTACGGTAGAATTCCCAGTAACGGGACTTAAAATCCTCCAGTTTTTGTTGGTGTAAAGTAATTTTGGGCTCGAGTTTGTTGTAGTAGCGTGCGTCATGAATCCAGCAAAGCGCATGGAAGCGAGCGAGTTTGCCATATTCCGGCGCATCGTCGCTCAACAACACGTCCAGAGGGGGAAAATCGGTCTGTTGTGTATAGTAAGCCAGAGCCATTATCTCGCGCAATGCACGCATCACATTTTTCTTGGCATGGATAGTGGGCGCTTTTTGCTGCATGAGACACTCGAAATCTGGCAGGCTCAGGCAAGGTTCGGCGCACATCAAGTCGCGCAGGGTCTTGCGGTCAGTTGTTCCCACTCCGCCCTGTTTCAAATCGGGGTCAATGCCTGGGTACCACAACAGGCGGATTCCTTCGACGGGATTACCTTGCAGGGCGCGCAGGCAATCTAAACGCGATTTACTGCCCAGGGTGTAAAACACACTAAAAAAAGAGGCCGTGATGATGTGGGTCACCTTGTTTACCCCCTTTTGGCGGTTGCCGGTACTATCCATCTGTTTAGGATCGGGCTGCTGTAGTGCCGCTCGTAAAATCGAACGCTGTTCTTCCACTGCCCAATCCTTCTGCTCAGCCAATATGTTACAAATCGTGCCGGCGCTGATCTGAACCCCCAAACTACCTAACAACCCCTCCAAGCGCCCTTCCGTCATATCCCCGTAGTGATGCAGTACGTTAATCAAAGATCGAACTCCAGCTCCGTAATGACCACTTTGTTCCCCACAAGGCCAATCGGCAGTAAACATCCGGCCTAATGACGCCGAATGCCAAGTGGCGAAACGGAAGAGTTTGTTATCTCGCTTCAGTTCTATGTCTTGCTGAATATAATCCGCGTAGCCTTTAAATATCGCATCCGCCGGTAAATCCAACGGCTCAACCCCCACTTTAATCTCCCGGTCAATCGAAACCGGCGCTTTGTCTTCGCATTTTTTATAATTCTTTGAACCCTTCTCTTTGCCCCGGCTGGAAATATCCTGACCCGGTTTTGCCGATGGCCGAATAAGCGGACGTGCATTGCCCCCTTTCAGCTTATTGATCGTATCTTTTAACTCCCCATTCTCCCGTCTTAACTCCTCGATTGCCTTGTGCTGCTCTTCAACAACATTTAACAAGACCAACAGCGCAGCCCGTAACTCCTTTACATCTGTCAACCGGCCTGGATCTATGTCTTTAATCTTGTTGAGCATGATGAGCTAAGTTATAATTCTTTGCTGGGGGTACCCGGACTTTTGAACGGATACTTCTAAAACTACCCTTATGTTAAAAATACTACGTCTAACTTGCCTGTGCTATCTGTTGATAACCGGCGGACAATCCCTGTCGGCCCAATGCCAATCCGACGAAATAGAAATTCGGCTCATTGTCGAAACGGATAATTACGGCTATGAAACCTTCTGGTCGCTCGTGTCGGGTGGTAATGGATGCGGGGTTGCGCAGATTGCATCCGGCGGAAACGCCAACCAGGTAGGATGCAACGGCGGCGGTCAGCAGGACGCGACGACCGCCTTCGGGTACGGCGATAACGCGACGGTGAACGCCGGCCCCTGGTGCTTAAAAACCGACTCGATCTATACCCTTCACTATGTGGACGACTACGGCGATGGCGGCGCATCCTTTACCATTTTAATCGGCAACTACCCGGTTCATCATTTCAAAAGCAACGGAAATAGCGGTTCGTTTTATTTTAAAGTTGCCTTACCGTTCGATTACAATGCGGCACTCCTCAAAATCGGCACTTACGGCTTCAACGATCTGAAACCGACCGCTATCCACGGGCAGATGTTCAACATGGGCGCTTCGCCGATTACATCCGTCGATGTCAGTTATTCCATAGATGGAAATGCCCCCCTGACTGAAACGCTGACTGGCCTGAACGTCGAACCGTTTACATCGGCTCATTTTAGCCTCTCTGCGCCTTGGGCGCCCGCCGACACAGGCAATTATCAGCTGAGGGTATGGCTATCCAATATAAATGGAAATACTGACCTCGACCCTTTAAACGACACACTCGGAAAAGCCGTTTATTTCCGAGCGCCGATTCCGAACCTGATTGACCGTTACCTGGTAGACTCGGTAGTTATCAAAACGGTCGGCACTTCTGCCGATGGTTTGGACAAACCCCGCGATCTGGCCTTTGCGCCTACACCTGCGCCAACCCTGTGGGTGGTGAACAAGAAAACGGAAAGTAGCGGCGGCAGCACGGTGACGTATTTCGATGCAGGATTACCTACTCAGGATGCCCGACTGAAAAAAGACCAAAATTCCTGGCATTTCATGTCGCTGCCTACCGGCATCGCGTTCAGTTATAATGGCAATTTTGCCACTTCTCCCGGCGTGCTCGACGCCAATCACCAAGGCGGCGGCGCCCATTTCACCGGGCCGGCACTTTGGAGTAGCGATTGGTCCATATACGCCGAACCTTCCGGCGGAAACGGAAGCCACCTCGATATGCTGCACCAAAGTCCGTACAGCATGGGCATCGAGTGGGAAGAAGATAACGTATTTTGGGTGTACGACGGCTACAACAAAAACATTGCACGCTATGATTTTGGCGAAGACCACGGACCCGGCAATGACGACCATTCCGACGGCATTGTCCATCGGTACACCGAAATTGCGGTGAATCGCATAGACGACAATATCTCCAACCACCTGACACTCGACCGCGAAAGCGGGTGGCTCTACATCGTGGACAACGGTAACAAACGGGTACTTCGCTTGGACATCCATTCCGGTACGCCAACCAGTAACCTGACACCATACGCCGAGCCTTTGCATGAATATAAGGCCGTGACCGGCGCCGACTGGTCGGTATACATCGACAGCCTCGACAAACCGAGCGGGGTCGCGGTCATCGGCGACTATCTGTTGGTATCCGATTACGGAACCGGCGAAATCATCTTTTACGACCGCAGCGGCGACGAAGGCGTGGAACTGGGCCGATTCGATACCGGCCCCGGCGGTATCATGGGCATTGAAATCGGCCCGGACGGGAAAATCTGGTACGTGAACACCACGCAAAACAGGGTCTATCAATTGGACTACACCCCGTTCACGGTGGCGACCAACGAACCGGGCAACGGGCCGGTATTTTCGGTGTCGCCCAATCCTACGAGCGGCGCTTTCGAGCTGCGATTTGGCGCCGGGCAGGATATTTCAAACTACCGGCTGCGTGTGATAAGCACCTTGGGACAGATTGTATCGGACCAACCCGTTTCAGGCTCCGCATCGGTTCGTGTTGATTTGTCCGGCCAGCCGGACGGGTATTATCTCGTACAAATTGCCGACCAGAAAGGGAGCCGTATCGAGCGGGTATTGTTATCGCGCAGGTAGTCGTTATATTAGTTGCCGACAAGCGTTATTTTTTAAAAATTCGATACTGGACAACCCATGTTATACGCTTCTTTTTTCAAAAAATACTGCTTCTTAGCACTCTTGGTTTGCATGCAAGGCGGCTTGTCGGCTCAAACACCGACCGACGAGCCGCCTTGCTTTTTCGATGCCTTGCATCCGCCAGGCACATTGCAGGCAGCCGAGGCGCGCATCGGCGCAGCGCTCGGCCAGATGAAGGTAGCCGGTGCACCCGAAAGCAGCAACGACATCAGGATTATCCCCGTGGTTGTACACGTCATCCACAACGGCGGCTCCGAAAACATCAGTAAAGCGCAGATCGAGCGACAAATCGAAATTCTCAATGGAGACTACGGCAAACTGCCCGGCACCCCGGGCGATGGCGCGGGCGTGGACACGCGGGTGCGGTTTTGTTTGGCAAAAATTGACCCACAGGGGCGATGCACCGATGGCATCGTGCGGCTGAAAACGACGCTGACCACGCACCAGCCGGTGGACAGGGCGACGTTAAGAAATCTCTCGTTTTGGGACAATACCCGCTACCTGAATATGTACGTGGTAAAAAGCATCAGCGGTAATGTGGGTGGCTATTCTTCTTTTCCGCACTCACCGCCCGATGAAGACGGCCTTGTGGTGCGGCACAACCTGTTTGGCGACAACGGAACGGCCGCGGCCTCCGGCGGGCGGACGACGACGCACGAGGTAGGGCACTGGTTCGGGTTGTACCACACGTTCAACGGCGGCTGCGGACAAGACACCTGCGCCGACGGCGACTATGTGTGCGATACGCCACCGGTGGCCGATCCTAATTTTGCCTGCAACTTGAACGCCAATTCCTGCGGCAACGACAACCCCAACCTGCCCGACCAGGTACGCAACTACATGGACTACACGCCCGACGAATGCAAAAATATGTTCACCCAGGGGCAAAAAGACCGTATCACGGCCACACTCGACACGGTCCGTATTCTTATTTGGTCGCCTGCCAATCTGGTTGCCACCGGCTGTGACAGCGTCTACGTGGCGCCGCCGGTCTGCCCGGTTGCGGCGGATTTTGTCTCGCTGACACCCCAGGTTTGCCTCGGCGGGAAAGTTTATTTCATAGACCGCTCGCTGAACGCGGCGACTTCCTGGCAGTGGTCTTTCCCCGGCGGTACGCCTGCAAGCTCCGTTTTGCAAAACCCGACCGTGACTTACGACAGCCTGGGCACATTTTCCGTCACGCTCATTGCCGCCAACGGAAACGGCAGCGATACGCTCTTTTTAGAAAATTACATCAACGTCACCGAGCCGGGCGTCGGCCAGTCGTTGCCTTTTTCAGCCAACTTCGACGACGGGATTTTCCCGCCGACCGGCGCGGAAATCTACAATCCCGACCTCGGCATCACCTGGGAGTTGGACTCGGCGGCAGCCCATTCGGCGCCCTATTCTGTCCGTATTGACAATTTGGTGAACATCAACTACGGTACCCGCGACGAAATCGTGCTGCCGTTCCTTGACCTGAGCACTTCTAACCCCGATTCGGCGCTGTTGCTGACTTTTTGGTGGGCTTACGCGCGCTCCGACCCGAATTATTCGGACGAACTCATCGTACAGATTTCCAAAGACTGTGGGGTGAATTACACCAACATCCTGACCAAATCGGGCGCCTCGCTCGTGACCGGCCCGACACAGACCACGCCGTTCATACCCACCGCCGCGCAATGGAAAAAAGCGACAGTCAACCTTTTCCAGTACAAAACCGAGCAGTATGTAAAAATCCGTTTCGTAAACGTAACGGACGGCGGCAACCGGCTGTATCTCGACGATATCCAAATCAACGGCGGCTTAGTGACGGCCATCGACGAGCCGAGTCAATACGGATTGCCGCTGCGGTTGTTCCCGAATCCCGCTTTTGACCGCGTGCAGGTGTGGTCAGGCGGAGGCTGGGACGAGCCGATTCACATTCGCCTATATGACAACCTGGGCCGGTTGCTGCGCGATTATGGCGCTGAGTCTACCAGTAAGCTCAACCTCATGGGGTTACCCACCGGGTTGCTTATTGTAAAAATAGAATCGTCGGGGCGCGTAGCGACCTTTCGGTTGGTTAAACAAAAATAGTTGAAACGGCCATGACAATCAAACCATTACTCGTTCCAATGCTCGCCGCTGCCCTTCTCGCATTGGCGAACTTTTCCCCGCCTCCATCCGGCCCATGCGACTCGCCTTTGGTGGGTGGGCACACCGGTGCACCGGGTGAAACCAGTTGCACAGGTTGCCACGGCGGCACAGCCAATACCGGTCCCGGCAGCCTGACGCTCACGCTCAGCGACACCACTTTGCTGTACTCGCCCGGCGAGACGTTTGACGCGACCGTCGTGATGAAACAGGTCGGGCGCGACAAGTTCGGATTCGTCGGGCTGGCACTGAAGGATGCGGGCAACACGACCGTCGGCACGTTTACAATTGACGATGCGGTACGCACCCGAACTTTTAGCGACGGTCCGCGCAAGTACGTCTCGCATACGCCTTGCGGCGCCGACGCCACACCGCCCGACAGCCTTTCCTGGACCTTCCATTGGAAAGCGCCTGCAACCAACGTGGGCAATATCACCCTTTACCTCGCAGGGCTAGCCGCCAATCACAACCATGTGCTGAGCGGCGACGACACCTACAACCTGACAATGCATCTCGTGCCGGACACAATTCTTTTGGGCGCGAAAGAGCTTGTCGCGGCGAATCGCCTTCGACTTTGGCCAAATCCGGCTACCGATGGGGTTTTCTTTGCCATCGAAGGCATAAATGACGGGCAAACGACCCACGAGGCCGAAATTTGGTCGGCAGACGGTCGTTTGCTGCGCCGCATGGCACTGGCTCAAAACAAGTTGTCCGTGGCAGATTTGGAAGCGGGGGTTTATCGTCTGCGCGTGATGGCAGAGGATGGCACAGTGCTCGGTCATGCCTCTTTTGTGAAGCAATAAACCTGTTCGTATTATGCGCCACACCCGCCAATACTACCTCCGCCGGTTACACCGCTACATGGGCGTGACCATAGGGATTCAATTCTTGCTCTGGACGGTCGGCGGGCTTTATTTCAGTTGGTCGGACATGGACGAGATTCACGGCGACTTTCAGCGCCGACCAGCGCTGCTGCTTGTGCCGGATACGGCTGGCTGGGTATCTCCCTCGGTGGTCATGCAGAACCTGCGAGCAGCGGGCGAGAGCCCCGACAGTATCTTCAGCCTGCGCTTAGTTCCGATATTGGACGAGGTGTGTTGGCAGCTGGTTTTTATCGAAAAAAATGCCCGGCACCGACACCCGCGAAAAGTGCGGCTGGCCGATGCGAAAACTGGCGCCCTGCGCCAAACTTTGTCGAAAGAAGAAGCGGTAGAAGTCGCCGCCCGACAGTTCAACGGTACGCCTACTTTGCTATCGGTGGCGTACCTCGATGAAACTCCTCCCGGCCACGAGTACCGGGAGAATGCCTTGCCCGCCTGGGCTGTTATCTTTGAACATCCTTCCAAAACCGTTGTGTACGTCGCCGCCGAATTGGGCACGGTGGAAAAATTCCGCAACGAAAAATGGCGGTGGTTCGACTGGCTCTGGATGCTGCACGTCATGGACTACGAAAGCCGCGACCACATTGGCAACTGGCTGCTACGGGCTTTTTCGGTGCTGGGGTTGTTGACCATCTGCTCGGGTTTTGCGTTGTTTATGGTTACTTCACCAGCACTACGCAAATTGTATAAATGATGAAATTGACTGATCGAGCCAGTAAGTTGTTCCAACAACAATTAGAAAACGATCAACTCAATCGCAATTTCAGAGGGGAAGCGGCTGAGATTATTAACGGTTTTTTACAAAATGAGGAGAAGGTAAGTGCCGATGATTTGGTATTCCTCGGCTCCTTCTTACGCAATAGCGATTGGCATAGAAAAGGGCCTTATCAAAGCAAGGATAGAAAACTGGTCAGTGCAGTTTTTGACCATTACTATCCGCGAGCAGCGCCAGGCAGGTTTTACCACTTTACCACCTTTGATAATTTTCGAAGCATCGTAGATGCCAAGGAATTACGGCTCTGTAATCTTTTAAAAAGAAAAAGCGCTGAGTTTTTCAATATCTTTTACGACGATCATGGTTTGAAGGGATACGAGAGGAACGATACTAATGGAAAGAAATTTTGGGAGAAAATCATGCAAGAAACTTTCTATGTCTCCTTCGCCAACTGCGATACACTTACAACAGACAATGAAGCCACTCTCTGGCGAAATTTTGCAGAGAAAGGCTTAGGAGTAAGGTTGCAATTTCAGATAACTCCCAGAGTTCCTGATTTCAGATTTGCCCATTATCGTCCTGAAGAATTAGAGGCTAAGCGATTAGTAATTAACCAATTAAGCAAGTCTATTTGGGAGCGTTTCGAAAGGGTTTTTACGGTTTCTGGTATCTCAAAAATGGGTGCGTTTTATCTGGACTGCAATTTTCAACATGAAACCGAAGTAAGGCTAGTCTTAAAGGCTAATACTGACGATTACCCATTTCGATTTAAGCCCAGTCCATTGGATAGTAAGGTTCAGTTTATACGGCTGCCTTTTTCCAGCAAGTATGCCTCAATCCGTTTGGTCAGCGTTCAGCCAGGAATTATGAATAAAGACAAAGTCCGAGAAGTCATTTCAAAATGTAGAATTAGGCCCAAACCCACTATCCTGGATAATATTACTTCAATCTGATACTATGAAAGATAATTTCATATTCTTTGTTTTTTGCCTTCTCCTTGGCAATGTCTCTGCCCAAACCCTCACCGGCACAGTCATCGCCCTCAATGGTACACCCGTCCCCAATGCCCGCGTGACCATTTTTCTCAACGACACTTCCATGTTCCGGGAGGCTCGTACTGATGCCAACGGGGTCTATCTTTTTGAAAACCTCGACCCGCTCTACTTTTTTTTCAACGTTGCCGCGCGAGGCTTCGAACTTTTTCAAAATGCCACGACGGGCATTGTCGGCACGGTCATTTATGATGCGCAACTGGAACCCGAAACGCAGCCCGGCCAGTGGACGACGATCATGAATTCGTCCGAACCGCTCGGCGGAACCGACCTCGGCGTTTTGCTGCCCGACGGCAGTATTTATTACTGTCACAATACCAAAGACCCTTTTGTGTTCGACCCCGCGCTCGACGATACGCTTACCATTCCGGGCGATATGCAGGTGCAGGGTTGCGCTGCCTCCAAACTGCTTTGGAACAACAAGGTCATCATGGCGGGCGGCACGGACCAGGAAATTTATGGCCCCGGTACGCGGAAAATCAAACAGTTCGACCTCGCCGCGCAAACCTGGCAGTCCTTGCCGCTCATGCTCGATTACCGCTGGTACCCTTCCATGACGCAGCTCGCCGATGGGCGACTGCTCATCGTAGGCGGAGGCGGGCTGAACAACCCCGTTCGGGTGAAAACCTCCGAACTCTACGACCCCATCGCCGGTACGACCGAATGGGCAGACACGGTGGCCATCGGCATGGAGCAATCACCCATCCTGACGCTGTACAGCGGCAAAGTCCTGATGACGTTCCGCCCGCCGCAACTGTTTGACCCGGTGACCGAACAATGGGACTTGGCCGCCGATTTTGTGCAAGGCAACCGGATGCCCAACGGCGACCACGTGGATCACGAATTGGTGCATTTGCCGGAAGGTGATGTCATTGCTATCGGTTTTAAGCCGTTCCCGACAGGCAGCGGCGGAAAACTTGTTGAACGCTACGACCCGGTCGCCAACGCCTGGTCGCTGCGCGCGCACTTCGCGCCGCTCCGTTCCCGCTCCGAAACGGTGCTGACTCCCGACCGCCGTATCCTCGTGCTCGCCGGGGCCAAGGAAGACCCCTCCGACCCATCGCCGGTAAACCAATGGGGCTACATGGACTTGACCGATCAATACGATCCATACGCCGATACCTGGCGGCGGCTTGCGCCGATGCCCCGCAAACGGGAATACCACGCTTTGGCGATTCTGGTGCCCGACGGTCGCATTATAGTGGTCGGCGGGGAAGGCGCGCCCGGCAACGAGCCGCCTTTGAGCATCATCGATGCTTACGAGCCGCCGTACCTGTTCCGGGGCGTGCGTCCGCAAATCCTGAACCTGGGAAAAACCGATTACCAGCGCGGCGAGACGATACATTTCGATGTGGCGCGCACCAACGCGCCTACTTCGGTGGTTTTGCAAAGCACACAGGCTGTTACCCACATGATGAACTGCGGGGAAAACCGTTTTCTCGATTTGAATTTTTCTGTTGAAAACCAGGCCGTCAGCGCAGAAATCCCCGACGATTCGCTGAAAGTGCTGCCCAGTTGGTACTTGTTGTGGGCGATGGTGGACGATATTCCATCGGAAGCCCGAATGGTCCGTATTCTGCCTGGGCAGGCGCCGTCAGTATCGGTAAACAATGCTCTTACAGACCCTGTTTTTACGGTGTTCCCCAACCCGGCGAATCGCGAAATATTCCTGCAAGGCGTATTGCCGAAAGGAGAAAACGTTCGATCCATCGTATTGTCGGACGGCTCCGAAAAATCTTGCGCCGCTGGCAGAATGAGTTTATCCCGGATTATGCCGGGCAAATTGGTTGACACTACCGGACGGTCCGGCAGGCGTATATTTTGAGGATCGAAACGGGGACACGGTTTTTCTTTCGGAAGGTGGTGGTTCAACCGTGACGTAAGCGTACCGCCTGTAATTTCGTAAATCCTTTCCAAAATTTCATAATGCCCGCCCTGGGCATTGCCCCGAACTTTGTATCGTACAAAGGTAATCCTGCCGTGAAGCAACCGACCAAGGGAGCCCTATCCGATAACAGCTTCCGGTTGTCGTGTTACTTTTCAGGCCGCCATGCAACCTTTTTAACCTTTTGATCGCACTACAATACGTCGAACACAATGGAACAGCACCACCATCACCATCATCATGCCGCGGCGCCCCAAAAACCGGCGCCCAAACCCGTGGAGGAGCACCATCAGCAGGATCATTCCATGCATGGAAATACGCATGGGGAACACAACAAACACGCCGGCCATTCCGTGGAAGGATTCCGGCAGAAGTTCTGGCTGTCGCTTGCGTTGACGATCCCGATTCTCCTGCTGTCCGACATGGTGCAGCATATACTCGGGTTCCACCTGGATTTTGCGGGGCGAAAGTGGGTATTGTTCGGTCTGTCGTCCGTGCTGTTTGCTTACGGCAATCAGCCTTTTTGGACTGGTGCAGTGGCGGAATTACGCCACCGCAACCCTGGTATGATGACCCTCATCGCAATGGCGACCACGGTGGCATTTGTGTACAGCGTTGCCGTCACATTAGGGTTGCCGGGCATGGATTTTTACTGGGAACTCGCCACGCTGAGCGTCGTCATGTTGCTCGGCCACTGGATCGAAATGAAAACCGTGTCGGGCGCTTCACGGGCGTTGGAAATGTTGGTAAGCCTGATGCCCGCCGAGGCGCATGTGATTCAGCCAGACGGTTCGATGCAGGATCACCCGGTGCAACACCTGAAACCCGGCGACCTGGTACTGGTGAAAGCCAATGAAAGATACCGGCGGACGGCGTCGTGACGGACGGTTCGGGTTTTGTGAACGAATCCATGCTTACCGGCGAATCGCAGCCGGTAGTGAAAGAAGCTGGCGCCAAAGTCATCGCCGGGTCGGTAAACGGTAGCGGCGCATTGAAAATGGAAGTGACCGGCGCCGGGCAGGACAGCTACCTGCAAAAAGTGGTGCGTCTGGTTCGGGAAGCCCAGGCCAGCAAATCCCAAACACAAAACCTGGCCGACCGCGCCGCTCGTTGGCTGACCTACCTGGCCATTGCCGCCGGAGTGCTCACCCTGGCTTACTGGCTTTGGGCCGGCCAACCGATAGCCTTCGCCCTCGAACGTATGGTGACGGTCATGGTAATCGCTTGTCCGCACGCGCTGGGATTGGCCATTCCCCTGGTGGTAGCCATTTCCACGGCCCTTTCGGCGCAACACGGCTTGTTGATCCGCAACCGCACGGCTTTTGAAAACGCCCGTAAAATCACAGCCATTATCTTTGATAAAACGGGCACCCTGACCGAAGGCACATTCGGGGTGACACGTATTTCCACGCACTCCGCCACTTACAGCGAACATGACATCCTGCAAATGGCCGCTTCGCTGGAACAAAACTCGGAACACCCGATTGCCGAAGGTATTGTGAAACACGCCAAAGCGCAAGGGTTGGCATTGCAAGAAGTCCTCGACTTTCAATCGCTTACCGCGCGGGGAATTCGCGGCAAAATTGCCGGCAAAGAGGTACTCGTAGTCAGTCCCAATTACCTCAAAGACAATAACATTGCATTACCCGAAAATGTCCTGAGCGATGCCGCCGAAACGATTGTGTTCGTGCTGATGGAGGGCCGGTTGGCCGGATTCATAGCCCTGGCCGACCGTCTGCGCAAAACATCCGCCGCGGCCGTTGACGCATTTCACGAAGACGGCGTCAAAGTCGTGATGGCTACGGGTGACAACAAGCAGGTGGCGGAAAGCGTCAAGCGGCAGTTGGGCCTGAACGACGTTTATGCCAGGTGCTGCCCCATCAAAAGGTGGAGATCGTGGAAAGGTTGCAAAAGCAGGGCGAGTTCGTGGCCATGACCGGCGACGGCGTGAACGACGCCCCGGCGCTGGCCCGGGCCGACGTGGGCATTGCCGTGGGTTCCGGGACCGACGTGGCTGCCGAAACTGCCGATATTATCCTGGTGAACAGCGATCCGCAAGACATTCTGCGCCTGGTACGTTTCGGGAAAGCGACGTACCGGAAAATGGTGCAAAACCTGTTTTGGGCCACGGCATATAACCTGGTTACCATCCCGGTGGCTGCCGGTATTTTTTACCCGCATCTGATGATCTCGCCGGCTTTCGGCGCGGTACTGATGTCGGTCAGCACCATCGTGGTGGCATTGAATGCGCAGTTGTTGCGACGAAGTTTGAAGTAGCGTTTTTGTCGCAACCACTTCGATAATATAGTTGTTTTAGTTAAAATGAGACATAGTAGCGTCCATATTTGGTTTTCCTCCTCGGTGTGTTCGTCACGGCGCCCACAAATCGTATGTGGGCTTGCAGTAGCGAACACACCGGAGGTACGACAAAGTCAGGGGACGTGAAAGAAAGAAAGTCCTGTTGCCAGAAAACGGACGAAGCGCGCGCTTTCCATGTTTCCGACAGCGCCCCATGCGGCGAACACCGGCATTCCAGCGGAGATTGCCCCTGCGATCATGAACACGGTGGCTGCCATTGCCCCGGATGCGGTCTGATTGCGTCTTCCGGCGCTTCTTTCGCGCTCCCTTTGGGAGACAATTTTCAATTACCCAACCCATTGGCCTCGGTGCGTAAAGCCGCGTTTTATTTCATCGATCACCTGCCCGAAGCCGTATTTCTCCCCATCTGGCAGCCGCCTAAGATCGGCGTTTAGTGCCGCGTCGGCCCGACGTGTGCCCATTTCAGACCTTTATTATCGCGCGTAAAACCGTTTCGGATGGCTATAAGCCTTTTCCGAACGGGTTTTAGGCTTTTCTTCCAGTCTGATCTTCATTTTTAATTCTTAAAATCTCCTTGTATGAAAAACTTACTCATTGCGGGTTTAGCACTTCGCTGGGTTGCTCGGCGTATTCGTCGCTTGTAAAAACACCCCCAAAGCAACCAATACCGACCAAACTGCCGCATACGCCTGCCCAATGCACCCGGAAATCACCGGGAAAGCAGGCGACACCTGCTCTAAATGCGGTATGGACTTAGAACCTGTTAAAGCCGATGCCACGTATGCTTGTCCGATGCACGCCGAAATTACAGGCAAAGCCGGCGATAAATGCTCCAAGTGCGGTATGGACCTTGTCCGAAGCGACAAGCCGGCAGATCATGGCAAAGAAGGGCACAAGCATTGACCCATTTTAATGAAAATCGCTGCCGAAGTACTGTAAATTCTATTCATCTATAAAAATTTAACCGAAATGAGTTCGCTCAAACTTTTGTTTTCTGCTCTGTTTTTAGGTTTGTTTATCATCAATATCGCCGGCGCTCAAACCGAGGGTATGAAGAAAAAGCAAGCCGTTGCTATTGTCCCGGTACTTCAAACCGAATCGTTTCAAGTCCTCGGCAACTGCGGGATGTGCAAGCGCACGATTGAAAAAGCCGCCACTCAAGCGGGCGCTACCTCGGCCGTTTGGGATGTGGACAAAGACTTGCTCACCGTGACGTTCGACCCGGCTAAAGCTACCGCCGCCGCGATTCAAAAGGCCGTCGCCCAATCGGGCTACGACAATGCGGGGTACAAAGCCCCGGACACGGCCTACAACGCCCTGCACGGCTGCTGCCAATATGATCGTTCCGGCGCGCCAGGCACGGCGAAATCGTGCGATATGGAGGGACAAAACTAACCTTGGGAACTGACCACCGCGGCGTCTTGGCGGGCTATCGTTAATGGTAGCTCGCCAAGACCGGGGTAAACGCTTCAACAAAGTTCGAACCGAAAACGGCTGGCATTATGATCAATTTTCTGATAACTAATTCTTTAAAAAACCGGCTGTTCGTGCTTGCAGCAGCCCTCGGTTTGTTTGCCTGGGGTATTTACTCGGTGCGCAACAACCCGATCGACGCTATCCCCGATCTGTCGGAGAACCAGGTCATCGTCTTCACGGAATGGATGGGGCGCAGCCCTCAACTGATCGAAGATCAGGTCACCTATCCGCTTGTATCCAACTTGCAAGGTATTCCGCAGGTAAAAATATCCGGGGCGCCTCCATGTTCGGCATGTCCTTCGTCTATGTCATTTTCGAGGATAAGACCGACATCTATTGGGCGCGCACGCGGGTACTCGAACGGCTCAACTACGCCCAGCGTCAGTTGCCGCCCGGCGCCGTGCCGACGCTCGGCCCCGACGGTACCGGTGTGGGGCATATTTTCTGGTACCACCTCGACGCACCGGGTATGGACCTGGGCGAACAACGCGCCTTGCAGGATTGGTACGTCAAATTTGCCTTGCAAACCGTACCGGGCGTTAGCGAAGTGGCTTCTTTCGGCGGTTTTGGCAAACAATACCAGGTGACTATTGATCCCTATAAACTGAACTATTTCAACATCCCGCTGATGGACGTGCTCAATGCTGTCCGCCGGAACAACAACGACGTGGGCGGACGCAAGTTCGAAATGTCCGACATGGCCTATATCGTCAGGGGGCTGGGCTACATTCAAAAAACGTCGGACATCGAAAACATCCCCGTCGGCAATTACGGTTCCGGCCGATACGGGGTGAAAGACTGGCGACCGTTCAAATGGGTGGCGAGGGGCGGCTCGGCATCTTCGACATGGATGGAAGGGGCGAGGTAGTTGGCGGTATCGTCGTTATGCGCTACGGCGAAAATGCCAACAACGTCATTGAGGCGGTGAAACGGAAAATGACGGAAGTGGAAAAAGGGTTGCCTGCAGGCGTGAAATTCCAGGTGAGTTACGACCGGAGCGAATTGATCAAAGCTGCCGTAGGCTCGGTCAAAGGAACGCTTATCGAGGAAATGATTGCCGTGTCGTTGATCGTATTGATCTTCCTGTTTCATTGGCGAAGCGCCCTGGTTATCCTGATTCAGTTGCCGATTTCAGTGGCTATCGGCTTTATTTTGCTGGAAGCCTTTGGTATTTCTTCCAACATCATGTCGCTTACCGGCATCGCGCTGGCCATCGGGGTGGTAGTGGACGACGGTATCGTGATGGTCGAAAACGCCTACCGGCACCTCTCGGAAGCGCCGGGAAAGCCAGGATTCGCGGAACGTCTTGCGATCATTGCCAAATCCTGCAAACAGGTAGGGCCGGGCGTTTTTTTCTCTACTATCGTAACGGTCGCTTCTTTCCTGCCGGTATTCCTGCTGAGCGGGATGGAAGGGAAACTTTTTCACCGCTGGCCTGGACCAAAACATTTACTTGTTGGTGGACGCTTTTTGGCCAATACCCTGACGCCCGTTCTGATCGCCCTGCTGCTCCGGGGGAAATTCAAACCCGAAAGCGCCAACCCGATCACCCGTTTCCTGGAAAATCTGTACACCCCGTGTTAAAACTGTGCCTCAAATGGCGCAAAACCACCCTGGCGGTCATGTTGCACGGCGCTGGCCGTAAGCGTCCGATGATGATGCGTCTCGGTTCCGAATTTATGCCGCCGCTCGACGAAGGCTCCCTGCTTTTCATGCCCGTTACCCTGCCCGACGTGTCCAATTCGGAGGTCAAACGCCTGTTGCAGGTACAGGACAAGATCATCGCCGGTGTGCCCGAGGTCAGTCACGTCCTTGGCAAAGCGGGTCGGGCCAGCACGGCTACCGACAACTCGCCGATCAGCATGATCGAAACCATTATTTTGCTGAAACCCAAATCGGAATGGCGGCCGGGCCTTACGAAAAACGATCTCATCGCGGGAGTTGAACGCCAAACTTCAAATCCCCGGCGTGGTGAACGGCTGGACGCAGCCGATCATCAACCGCATCAATATGCTTTCCACGGGCATCCGCACCGACGTGGGCCTTAAGGTGTACGGACAAAACCTCGACACTATTTTTCGCTGTCGCAACAACTCAAGCGCCAGTTGGAAGCATTCCCGGTGTGCAAGACCTTTACGTGGAACCCATCACCGGCGGCAAATACATCGACATCGTCGTAAAACGGGACGAAATCGGGCGCTACGGCCTCGCCGTGGACGACGTGAATATGCTCGTCGAAAGCGCCCTGGGCGGCATGACCCTGACCACCACCGTCGAGGGGCGGCAGCGCTTCAGCGTCAATGCTCGCTTCGCCCAGGATTTTCGCAACAACCTCGACGCGTTGCGCCGCTTGCAGGTACAAACATCACGCTACGGCGTCATCCCGCTGGAAGCCGTGGCCGATGTCCGTTTATATGATCTGGTTTTACGGCGTGAACCTCTCCGTGGCCGTGGCGGTAGGATTCATCGCGCTGTTCGGCATGGCTATCGAAACGGCCATGCTGATGACCATTTACCTCAACGAGGCCATGCAGCGCCTGGTCGCCGAGAAAGGCAACTCGCGGGATACGATCACGCCCGCCGACCTTTTTTTGAAAATACCATTTCTGACGACGTTTTGCCTCTGTTTCGCCGCAAGGGCTACCGCGCAAAACCTGCTTCCGCTCGACTCCGTGCTCGACCGCATCGAGCGTCTGCACCCGGCGCTGCAAGCCACCGACGCCCGGGGGCGGGAGTTCGACGTCGTGGCCAAAGGCGCCGTCACCTTGCCTCCACCGCAGGTAGGCGGCGGTATGTGGATGACGGCGTACAACCCTGCGCGCTGGAGCGAGGGTATGGGAGCCGTCATGGTTTCGGCGCAGCAAATGTTTCCTAACCGGAAAATGCAGCAAGCCGAAGGGCGCTACATGTCGGCCATGTCGGGTATGCAGGCAGCGGAAAAGGGAGTAATGCGCAATATGCTGTTCGCGGAGGCGAAAACGGCTTATTTCGACTGGCTGGTGCTGGAAAAGAAAATCGCCGTTTTGGAAGAAAGTAAACGGGCGCTGCGCCTGCTGATCGAAAGCGCCGAACAACGGTTCCAGTACAACCGGGAAAAACTCGGCAGTATCTACAAGGCCAAAACCGAACTCGCCGATCTGGATAGGATGCAGGCGATGTACTCCGGTGAAATCCGGCGGCAACGCGCCATGCTGGCGACGCTGATGCAACTCGACCCGGCAAGTGTGTTCGAGATCGACACCCTAATGCCAAGCGGTCCGGCACTTGTACCGCCACTGCCCGACACCTCGCGTATCGCCGCCCGAAGCGATTTTCAGGCCATCGAAACTAATTTTCGTATTGCCCGTCTGGAGCAGGAATGGCAGCGCTCGAAACTCAAACCCGAATACGGTCTGCGTTTCGATCACATGTTCGCTTTCGGGGGCCAGCCCTGGCAGTTTTCGCTCATGGGTATGGTTACGGTGCCTATCGCACCTTGGGCAAACAAAGACATCAAAGCCAAAATCGAGGGCATCGAACACCGGCTCACCGCCTTCGAACTCGACAAAGCGGCGTTGGCCAACCAAATCCGGGGCGCCCTTTCCGAGCAATTAGTGATGATGCAGACCCTACAAACCCAGATCGCGCTACGACGACGACATCATCCCAAACCAACGCAAACGTTTTCAGAGTACCCTGCTCGCCTGGGAACAGAATACCGACGAGTTGTTTATGGTGCTCGATGCCTGGCTGGAACTAAAAATGAGCCGCCTGGCCCAATTCGACCTGCTGCAACAATTGCTTCAATCAAAAGTGAATTATGAAAAAGAGCTGGAATATCGCTAAACAATACCTCTTGTGGGCCTTGCTTCCGGTATTGCTCACGACGGCTTGCCGGAATCCCGATGCCGGACAACACCGGCACGACCACGATCATTCAGAGCATGAAGCCGCCCAATATACCTGCCCCATGCACCCTGAAATCATTCGCGACAAACCGGAAGTTGCCCGATTTGTAAAATGGACCTGGTAAAAAAGAAAACCAACCGGTAACGCACCCGTCCGATTCATCGCATACGCCGGAAATGCACGGCCATGCTTCTTCCGCCGAGGCTGGCGTATCTGCCATCGGAGACTTGGACATGCTGCTAAAACCACTTACGAGTATGTGTTGAGCACTGGCAAAACCTTACATCCGGAACAGAGAACGATGCCGCTGCGCCTCGACGCGCCCGGTTATTTGGCGTATGATCCCCGGTTGTTGAATGTGGTCAGTGCCCGCTTTGGCGGACGTATCGAGCGCCTTTACGCGCGCCCCTTATCAACCCGTGCGCAAGGGGCTGCGCATACTCGACATTTACAGTCCCGAAATTGCCACGGCACAGCAGGAACTGGTGTTTGATTGAAAACGACCCGCCAACACAGTTTTACTTGAAAATGCCCGTAAACGCCCTTTCTCTCCTGGCCTTACCGGGAGCAAATCCCGCAAGTGGAAACCGGAACGCAAAGCCTCTTCTATCGTTGCCCGTTTTTTAGTCTGTATTCGGGGCTAATTTTCGACAATAGTGTTTCTCTCAACAATACGGCCTCAAGCTGCTCCCGGAATGAACGAAAACATGAACAATACCGCTGCACGGCTCAAACCGTCTCGGCTTCCCGGCCCTGGCGAACTGTCTTTAAAAGAAGGCATGTACGTCCAAGCTGGTCAGCGGCTCTTTGGCCTGCAAAGTTTAGCCACGGTTTGGGCGATGCTTGAATTTTACCCTTCCGACGTTTCGATGCTGAATACCGGGCAGGCTGTTGAAATCCATGTCGAGCCGTTTGAACGGCCGTTCAAGACAAAATCGACTATATCGAGCCGTTGTACAGTTCCGGTGGGGAAAAACCTTCAAGCACGGGTTTATCTGCCGAACCCGAACGGGCAATTAAAACCCGGCGCCCTGCTCCGGGCTCCCGTGCAAGCGGGCAGTCGGACAGGACTTTGGATTCGGAAACCGCCAGCCTCGATCTGGGTAAAAACCACGTCGTATTTGTGAAAAAAGGCGGCGTATTTCAAACACACGCCATACGAACCGGGATACGGACAGATGGGTGGATAGAAGTAATTGCGGGTATCGGCCCGGAGGATGAAATTGCCGAGAATGCCCGGTTCCTGATGGACAGCGAGAGTTTTGTAAAATAAATTGAACGATTATGTACCCTTTTCAGCAGAAAGAACTAATGACCGCGGTAGTCTCCCAACTGCTCTGGCACTTATTCAAAAACAATACCACCAGGTTGCGCGGAACAAGATATATTAACCTGTTCCACCGATGCACCGCAGGTCAGCTACAACAGGAACCCGGCGCCTGCCCGATCTCTGCCACATGGTTTGGCGACCGTGGAAACGAAACCCCTGCAAAAAGAGGCACAGGCGTTCACCTAAACGCCGAACAGATCCGCCTGGCCAATTTCTTACCGACACACGGTGCGCCTGCGTTCGGTCAGGCGAAAACAACGCTGGCTGCTGCGTTACAGGAGAACCAGGCTGCTATTAATACCAGATGACGGCCAAAGGTAGCCGGCCGGATCGAACGCCTCCTGGTGCGCAACACGGGTGAATACGGCGGGAAGGACGTTGTTTCAGAGTGTACGGCGAAACGCTGGTTACTGCCCAACAAGACTATTGCTGGCGCTGCAAGCCGTCAACGCTACGGGAGCAATGATCTCGATTTCACCCGCCTGGCCGACGCCGCCCGGAACAAACTGCTTCTTTGGGGGATGAACCGGACACAAATTCAAAGCTGGAACAATCGGCCAGGTACAGAATATCGTCCTATGCCCGGCCCGCATGGTGGTTGGTGTGGTCTAAACGCCGGTAGTGGAAGGCGGCCTGCTGCCGAAGGCTCGCCGGTGCTGCGGCTCGCCGATTTGCGCACGCTCTGGTGGGGGCGCAGTTGTACGTCAGCGACTTACCGTTTTAAATCAAACCAAAAAGGCTTTGGTGGAACTGCCAGTCTACCCGGGCCCGGGTGCTGTGCAGGGAAAATAGAATTTATCAATCCGAACCTCGAAACAACTTCAAAGATCGTTTTGGTGCGGGTAGAAATTCCTAACCCCGGGGGCGAGTACAAACCGGGTATGCAAGCGTGGATCACCTTGAGGAGCAAAGCCCATCAAACGGTAGCCGTTACCTCAAGCACTGCTCCAGGGCAAAGACGGCGCTGTTGTATGGAAGGTTGCAAGAACGCTTCGGGCGCTGTTTTGAAAACCGGATGTTACGTACCGGAGCAAGCAATCGCGATTTTACCGGGATCACACATGGTTTAACTGCCGGCGAAGTGGTCGTTATTTCCGGCGCTTATTGGTAAACAGAGTATATTTTCAAACAAGGGGCCAATCCAATGGAGGGGCATTCTATGTGAGGGCAATGCTTAATCGCAGGTTGTTCCAACTGTCCGATTCAATTATCCATTTCTATTTTTCCATTTATCTACCACTGCGATG
>JADJYG010000029.1 GCA_016719895.1 Saprospirales bacterium
GGCTTCGATATCGGCGCCGTGGATGCCGATCGCCACCCGCATAAAGAGATGCTGCGGGCGCTCCACGACCTGGCCTTCCATCCGCATGAGGTAGGAGCGTTCCAGGGTTTTGAAGCCGAAATAATCGAAATCAAAATCGCGGTCGTAGATGATGGCGCTGTCGAGCCGGTCTTTATGTTTTTGTACAATTTTAAACACCTCTTCGCTGATCAGGCCGGCGCGTTCGCCAGTTTTGGGATCGACGTAGTGGTACAAGGCATGAACGACCTTGGAAAAGGACTTTTCGGTTTGTTTGTGCAGGTTGCTGACGGCAATGCGGGCTGCGAGCAGGGCATAGTCAGGGTGGATGGTGGCCATAGTGGCGGCTGTTTCGGCGGCAAGGTTGTCGAGTTCGATGGTACTCACCTGGTCGTACAGGCCCATGATTACCTTTTTGGTCACTTCGATGATGTTGACGTAGCTGGTATCCAGGCCATAGCAGAGTTTGCGCAGGCGTGCCGTGATCTTGTCGAAAGAAACGTCTTCTTTGCGTCCGGAGCGTTTGATTACGTGCATAGTTGTACGCGGTGCTTTAATTCGAGTTTTCGGTTAGTATGTATTGATAATGGTATCGGTTTGGGAGGAGGGCCTATTTTTTTTCCGTAGCGTCGAGCACTTCTGCCGGAACGATCATTTTGATCAGCATCATATCCTGACTGTCTTCCGGCGCCTCCGGCCCGCGCTTGTCTTCGATAAACTTCCAGGAATCGAAGGCCGGTGTTTTAAAGGCCAGCAGGTGTTTGTCGTGCATGGTAATGGTGATATACCGGCTCGAACCGGTGGATTCCTGCTGGAGCTTGCCTGTCCGGAATTCATTTTCAAGCATCGACACCATCCTTTCCATAAAAGCCGAATCGCGTGGGGTTTTAAAATGCATCTGCATATGACCGGTATAGGGAACAACGGCATACAAGTATTCGCCTGTTTTTGCTACCGGCGGGACCTGTCCGTACGCCATGCTGTCGAACACCATGTAGAGTTCGTCGTTGTTGAAGGCCTGCTCCAATTGGGCGCGAAGCTGTTCTTTTGGCGCCAGTTCGAGCAGTTGGGGAGGCATGAAGGCAAGCAGGGTGTCGTAGTCGAGCCGGAGGGTGGCGCGCCGGTAGGTAGCCAGGTCGCGCTGCAGGTCGGCATTATCCTGTTTCGACTGGCTGTAAGCCGCCGGCGCGTAGCAGCACAACAGGAGTACCCAAAGGAGGGAAAAGCGTAGAGTCGGCATGGTTGTTTTTTTCGTTTTCAGAATTTGGTATCGATCGCGGTGTGGAAGCGGGTGGGCGCGGCCACAGGTTTCCGGGGTGGCTTTCCGGGCTGGTTGTTGTGGGGGAACAGACCAGGATACCGGCGCACTGGACGACAAAGCCCGGGCGCGCCGGTATACCAGCGGAGCTACGCAGCTGTTTCGTCTGCCACGTCTGCGCCGGGCGCATTGTTTTTCACGGATTGAATACCGTTGTCGCGTCCGGTTTCGGCTTCGTACATCTGGCTGGAGCCGACGACCTGGCCGTTGGACGCTTTCAGGTTGAAATAGAATTTGCCGTTGGAGGCGGTCAGGCGTTCGAAGCGGCCGTCTTCCTGTGCGTTGGTGCGCACCGATTCGATACCGTTGGTGCAGGATGCCTTGCTGGCATACCCCTGGCTGCTGAGGATAACCTGGCCATTGTCGGCTTTCAAATTGAATTGATATTCGCCGTTTGCCCGTTGGGAGATTACAAATTTGCCCATAATGTACCTTTTATTGAGTTGATAAATCTTAAAAATCCGCGTCTGTAGAGAATATCTGTTCTTCCCGTTTGGCCAACACGCCGGCCTTCTGGTAGTCGCCCACGCGTTTTTCAAAAAAATTGGTTTTGCCTTGAATGGAGATCATGTCCATCCAGGGGAACGGGTTGGCGGTGCCGTACACCTTGTTGTTGCCGAGCGACACCAGCAGGCGGTCGGCCACGAACTCGATGTATTGTGCCATCATATCGGCGTTCATGCCAATGAGCGATACCGGCAGGGCGTCGGTAATAAATTCCTTTTCAAAAACGACGGCCTCGGTAATAATCGCCTCCACTTCTTTGGGGTCGGGTTTGTTGTCCAGCATGGAATATAACAGGCAGGCGAAATCGCAGTGCATGCCCTCGTCGCGGCTGATCAATTCGTTGGAAAAGGACAGCCCCGGCATCAGGCCGCGTTTTTTCAGCCAGAAAATGGAGCAGAACGAACCGGAGAAAAAGATGCCCTCCACGGCGGCAAACGCGATCAGGCGGTGCGCAAACGAAGGGGCGTTTTCGATCCAGCGGAGCGCCCAGTTGCCTTTTTTCGACACGCAGTCGAGGTTGTTCAGGGCGTGAAACAGGAAATCTTTTTCCTTGGGGTCCTTTATATACGTGTCGATCAGCAGGGAGTATACCTCCGAGTGGATATTTTCGATGGCAATCTGAAAACCATAGAAGCAACGGGCTTCCGGGATTTGTATTTCGCGCATAAAATTGAGCACGAGGTTTTCATTCACGATACCGTCGCTGGCGGCAAAAAAAGCCAGGACGTGTTTGACAAAGTGCCGCTCGTTGTCGTTGAGCTTGTTGTCCCAGTCCTGTAAATCCTGTACCAGATCTATTTCTTCGGCCGTCCAAAACGACGCTTCCGCCTTTTTGTACCATTCCCATATTTTTGGGTATTTGATGGGCAACAGAACAAAACGGTCGGGATTCTCCGCCAGAATCGGCTCGACGGCCGTGGTTGTGTTTAGCATAGTATGCACTGTAAATGAGGTTGTTTATTATTAAATCTGGTTGTTTTGATCAAGGCCCCGAACCACTGCGCGCCACTGTCCGGGGGCAACATAATAATACAGCAACCAACCCACCGATCTGGCAGATCGCATCGGTAAAACCTGGACTGTGAAGGGACCTGGATTGTAAAATAACCCTGCTAAAACTTCCGGAACCGGATGCCTGGCAGAATCGAAGACGAAGCCGCTACTTCTTGGCAGAAGCGGAAACAAAAGTAACGGTTTTCTCGTTTTTTGTACCCCAAGTTTTCAACATAATGTTAATAACTTTCTTAACTTATTGAAAGTCAGTTTGTAAATAGCGAAGAGATTCTTATCCACATTGTGGATAACTCGTGTTGGTATTTTTTTTGTTTTTTTCCCGCCGGCTGCTTCAGCAATCTTTGGCCATACTTAATTGCCTGAAAATAAGCCGGGAAGGGTAGAAGGACCGCCTGAAATTCGCCCGGACGCCGGCATAGAAAACTACTTTGTATCCTGCCAGGATACCGGACTTCCGGTATTTGTAAAAATCCTGCAAAACGGGGATAATTTGCAGAACCCCGGTTTGCACCTTTACCGCCAATAACGGTAATCAAATAAAAGAAGCCATGTACAAATCACTCGTGTCCGCCTTGTTTGTCCTGTGCGCTACCCGCTTGTCTGCCCAGGCGCCTTATACGGAGAAACAATACGGCTGGACCCTCGATACCGACCTCGTTTATGGTACAGCTGTCAACTACCTCGGCCTTGCCGAATCGCTGACGCTCGACCTCTACCGGCCGCTCAACGCCGATACGACCCGGCCGCTCCTGGTGCTGGCGCACGGGGGCTCCTGGCTGGGCGGCTGCAAGGAAGATATGGCCTGGCTTTGCGAAGAAATGGTCGCCCGGGGCTATGTGGTGGCTACCGTCAATTATCGCAAAGGCTGGCACAAAGACGATTATGTACCAAATCCGATCAATCCGGATGTTTTCCCAGGCGGCAACTGCCTGTATGCCGCCGATTCGCTGGAAATCATCCGGGCCATGTACAGGGGTATGCAAGACGTAAAAGGCGCTATTCGCTGGCTGAAAGCCCGTGTATATGGCGATTCCACCTGCAACCATGCCGTACTGGTGGGCGGTGAAAGCGCCGGCGCTTTTCTCGCCCTGGCCGTGGGGGTGCTCGACCGTCCGGAAGAAAAACCTGCCGCTTGCTACGGCCTCCCCGATGCCCCGCCGCCCGGCAGCAACCTGTCGAACTGCTACGCCTACAATTGCCAGCAACAAACCCCTGCCCTCCCCGCCGGCGCCCTTGCGCGCCCCGACCTGGGGCCGGTAGACGGCGCGCTGAACCTCAACGGCTTCGATGCTAGGGTATTGGGAGTGATCAGCTTCTACGGCGGCGTACCCGCCGAAGCCCTGGCGGCCGATTGGCTGCAGGGGCCCGATACGCCGGCATTTTACCTCTACCACCAAACCTGCGACGGGGTCGTACCCTTCGGTTATGGCGTTCCGATGTGGGTTATTTCGGCGTATTGCAACCTCGGCTTTACCCCCTGGCATTACAACTATCCATTCATCTTTGGCAACGGGGCCATCGCCAGCTACCTTGCCGCGCTCCCGACGCCACCGGTGTATCAGACGGATTTCCTGCCCTGCGAACCTTTCAACCCCAACCTGGCCTTGTTCGAGTGCATCCGGTTTAATGACAACGGCAGCTACCACTACCCACACAACCGACCGGAACGCGCCGGCAAAATCGCCGGATTTTTCAGCCCGATGCTGGCGGCCCGCTTGGCCAGCCCCCCCTGCCTGGTATCCACCGCCGGACCTGCCTGGCAGAATGGCTTGCGCCTGGCGCCCAACCCATTCCGCCAGCCGCCGGCGCTGTATTGCGAACACCCGCCGTCCGGCGCCGTCCGCCTTCAACTGTTCGACCACCAGGGACGGTTGCGCTGGCAGCAGGAGCGCCCGCTCCACACCGGCGCCAATAGGCTGGATTGGGCCGCCGACCTGCCACCAGGGATGTATTATTTGCAGGCAATGTGCCGGGAAGGGATGGCGGTATGGAAACTGGTGCAGTTGTAGCGCGCATTTTTTCCGCATTTTTTGCGCGAATCAAAAATTTGCGCTGCAGCGCCTCATAGGAACGGTGTCACAATAAAGTAACAATTTGATGCTAATCTTTTGACCCCATATTTCCTCTTTTTTTCGTTAAATAGCGCTACTATTCGCCTCTAAAAACAGAAAATCTGGGGCCAAAATCTTTAGCCTGAAATTGTTACTTTATTATGACACCGTTCCATATTTGCAGCCATCAGACAATTCTGGCATGAAAAATTTCGCCTTCGCCCTCTTTCTGCTCTTTTGGAGCAGCCCCTGCGCCATCGCGCAGGAGCAGCCCGCCCCGATCGTTCCCGGCCCCGGCGCACCCGCCTGGGTGCGGCTGCTCGCGGCCGACAACCCGAATGTATTTGCCGTGGAAAAGGCTTACCGCGATTACTACGCCAAACAGCCGTTTGAAAAAAACACCTGCACGCAGTATTACAAACGCTGGATGCACTGGGCCCGGCCTTTCGTACAAGCCGACGGATCCCTGTATTTCCCTACCTCGAAAGAAACGGCGGAAAAGGAAAACAGGCTGCAGGCCATGCGGCGCGCTTCAATGGAAGACGGCCACTCGGCCGGTTGGTCGTGGGCCGGCCCCAGCCGGACCTATCACACTGACGGCGTCACTAAAGTCACCTGGCAAACCAATATCTACAGCGTCGATATCGCGCCGTCGGACCCGAACGTCCTGTATGCCGGCGGCGAATCGGGCGGTCTTTGGAAAACCACCGACAAAGGGCTGCACTGGATCCTGCTCTCCAGCGATATCCTGCACGACGCTTTCGGCGCCGTAAAAATCCACCCGGCCGATCCCAATACCGCCTTTGCCGCTACCCGGGGAAAAATCCTGAAAACAACCGACGGCGGCCTGACCTGGAGCAGCGTGTACGCCGAAAATAACCTCTGGGTCAACGAACTGGCCATTCACGCCGCCAACCCAGCCATCCTCCTGGCCGCCGCCGACCAGGGTTTGTTGGTCAGCGTAAACGGCGGCAACTCCTGGAGCAAAAAGTTTACACAAAAAACCTGGGCCGCCAAGTTCAAACCCGGCGACCCTTCAACCGCCTGGGCCGTCCGGCAAAACGGCGCCGGCTCCGATTTTATGCGCAGTGCCGACCACGGCGCCACCTGGGCGCCAGCGGGCACAGGCTGGTGGATGCCAGGGCAGGGCGAATCGGTCACCGGCGCGCATATCGCCGTTTGCCCCTCCCGGCCCGACAAACTCTACGCCTACCTCTGCGGCGACGGCCCCACCCTGAATGGGTACGTCGGCGTATTTGTGAGCGCAAACAACGGCAGCACCTGGTCCAACACCAACCCAGCCAACGCCATCGGCGAGCCCTATACCATGCCCGGGCATACCAATCTTATGGCCAACGATGGCACCAAGGGATTTACCCAGGGGTTCTACGACATGGCCATCACCGTCCATCCGAACAACGACCAGCAACTCATCGCCGGCGGCACGTCCTGGTTCAAAAGCGCCGACGGTGGCGCCAGCTGGCAGGCGCTGGGCGGGTATGTCGGCAGCTTGCCGTGGAGTCACCCCGATATTCAGGCCCTGGCCGCGCAGGGTAACGAGCTGTGGATCGCCAGCGATGGCGGGCTCAATTACTCCATCAATTTCGGCCAAACGCAGGAAGCGCGTATGGATGGCATCTCCGGCGCCGACCTGTGGGGATTCGACAGCGGCTGGAACGACGACCTGCTCGTGGGCGGCCGATACCACAACGGCAACATGGCCTGGCACGAGTCGTTCCCCGCCAACACGTATTACCGGATGGGCGGCGCCGAAGCGCCTACGGGATACGTCAACCCCGGCCCCGGGCTGAAAACATACCACTCCGACATCGGCGGCTACAGCCTGAACGGCGGCCTTACCGGTGGCCGGAAATCCTTTCCGGCCGGCCTGTTTCCCAACGAAAGTTATGCGTACTACGCCAACAGCGAAATGGCCTGGCACCCCCGGTGTTGGGGTATCGTGTTCCTTGGAAAAGATCAGAACCTGTGGAAAAGCGCCGATGGCGGCGCGTCCTTCTCCCTTTGGCATACGTTCCCCGGCAATGCCGATAATACGGTGTTCGACATCGAGATCGCCCGCTCCAACCCGCAGGTCATGTATTGCTCGCAGTGGGATGGCACAGACGACCGTATCTGGCGCAGTGCCGACGGCGGTCAGACCTGGGTGAAGTGTACGCCGCTGCCGCTGCCCAACAACAATGACCGGGTCAAACTGGCTGTCAGCGCCGAAAGCGCCCAGGTGCTGTGGTGTGCGGTCACCTACGGCTCCAACGGAAAAAAAATATACAAAACTACCGACGGCGGCCAGTCGTGGACCAGCCTGACCACCGCCACCCTCAACGGGGTGCGCATCGCCAATATCCTGGCGCAATACGGTACCGACGGGGGCATTTACCTCGGCACCGATCACGGCGTTTTTTACCGGAATAACGGGCATTCCGACTGGCAGCCGTATAGCGACGGGCTGCCGCTGAGCGCCGAAACCAACCGCCTGAAACCGTTTTACCGGGATGGCAAAATCCGCAACGGTTGCTGGGGCTTCGGCGTATGGGAGGCCCCTTTGTTCGAACCCTCGGCCGTATTGCCACAGGCCATGGCCGACAAGCTCCACAGCGGCTGCACGCGCGATACTTTTTATTTCGACGACTATTCCGTGGTGCAACACGACGGCGCCTCCTGGGCATGGGATTTCCCGGGCGCCGCTTTTACTGCCGGCACAAACACCCGCACGCCCAAAGCCGTGTTCGGCGCAGCAGGCCAATACCAGGCCTTTATGACCCTGACAACGCCGCAAGGGGTGTATTATGATACCCTGCAGCTGAGCGTGAGCAACGGCTGCGACCGCGATACCTTCCCCGGTCAGGCGTTGCTGCTCGACGGCACGGATGGCTGCTACGCCGTAGCTGCCGCCCCGCTGAACCTGAATGCGAATACCGCCTCTCTCACCGCCTGGATTAAATGGCTGGGCCCGCAAAGCGACCGCGCCGGCATCGTTTTTTGCCGCGGCGGCAGCACGACGGCCGGTATCGGCTTCGACGGCGACCAGCTCAGTTACCACTGGAACGAAGCCGGCTGGTGGTGGAACAGTGGCCTTACTATACCGCAAAACGAATGGGCGCATGTGGCCCTGGTGGTCGAACCCAGCCGGGTGACCCTGTACCTCAACGGCAAACCGGCGGTAGACCCCTCGGCACGCGGCGCCGAAGCGTTCGACGCGCCTCTGGTACTGGGCGTGGACCCGAATGGCAGCGGGCGGAATTTTAACGGGTTGATCGATGAGGTATGCGTGTACCAGCGCGCGCTGAGCCAGGCTGAAATCCGCGAACAAATGCACCTGGTGCGGCTGGACCCGGGCGACGCGTCCCTCCGCGCATACTATCAGTTCAACGAACCGCCAACCGGAGATCTTGTTTTTGACCGCGCCGGCACCGGGCATTTGGGGCTGAACGGCGCCGCCGGCAGGGCGATATCCACGGCAGCGGTAGGGCCGGGCGCCAGCGCCTGCCGGACGGTCAGCGCAGCGGGTAACTATTATTTTGGAAAAGAGACCGGACTTGAGTTTACGACGGCCCAAACAGGCGTATTGCCACAAGGCGAGGTCTGCGCAACGCGAATCAACCTTCCGCCGGATGCGCGGCCGGATGCCGATCCGCTGAGCCGGTGCTATTGGGTCGTGCATAATTACGGCGCTAATGCCACTTTTGCCCCGTTGAAAGAACTCCGTTGTTACCGCATCGGGCGTACGCCCGCAACAACTACAGCCGATGCCTACCGGCTCTGGTCGAGGCCGGTGCAGGCGGAAGGGAATACCTGGGTTTTTGAAGATACGGGCGACCGCCGCAAGCACGGCCCCGACGGATCGGTATTTTTCAGCGACGGGCTTCAGTGGACGGAATTTGGGCAGATGGTCCTGTCCAAGCCGGTACCCGAAGAAAACACTGCACCGGCAGGCCGGACGCCGGAAGCAGCAGCAGCAGTTGCCGGCGACTGCCGCGTTTACCCCAATCCCGTGGCGGCCGGAGGAGAATTGCTGGTGCAAGCCGGAGGGGATACCCCCGTCGTTTTTCGTTTGTTTGACGCCTCAGGGCACGCTATTCGCATCGAACAGGGTAACGGAGAAATGCGTTTCCGGCTGACCGGCACGCCGCCCGGCGTGTATTCGTATGGGGTGGAAGGCGCCCGGATGATGCATTTTGGACGCCTGGTGGTGTATTGAACCCGGGCGCAAAGCCGGAGCGGTCAAAAAATTCGCCGCCGCTGCAATATCCAGTACAGAAACCCGGTGAGCAGGCCGGTGCATAGAATAGTGAGGTAAAAAGCCCAGGGGTTATCCGGAATGCCGTTGGGGATATTCATGCCAAAAAACGACGAAATCAGGGTCGGCACCATGAGCACAACCGTAAAAATCGTGAGCCGGTGTATCACCACGTTCAGGTTGTTGGAGATGATACTGGAATACGCATCCATGGTGCCATTCAGGATATTGGTATACACGTTCGACATAGACAAGGCCTGGGAGTTGTCGATAATGATATCTTCGAACAAATCCGTCAGGTCTTCATCGCCGTTGATGTGCAGGAAATCGGTGCGTTTTACCTTCATTTTCAGGAGCTCGTTGGCATTGAGCGAATTAACGAAATACACCAGGCTTTTTTCGATCGAAAGCAATTGTTTGAGTTCGGCGTTTCGGCTGGAATGCATCAATTCTTTTTCGATCAGGTTGCGCCGCAGGTTGAGCTTTTTCAGGCAGCCGAGGAAATAATAGACGTTTTGTTCCAGCACCTGGAGCACGAAGCGTTTTTCGTCGGCCGGGTTAAAATTGCGGACTTTATTCTCCAGGAAGGTATTGAGCACCGGCGTTTCAAAGGCCGATACGGTAATGACATGTTCGATGGTGAGGATAATGCCGATAGGGACCGTTATAAAAACGGCTTCGATTTCGGCTTCGGAAATTTCGTTGAGAATCGGCGTGTTGATCAGGATAAACCGCACGTCTTCATCGCGTTCATAGCGCGCGCGTTCGTCCAGATCGAGCGAGTCCGTCAGGAAAACGGGGTCAAACTCGAGCCGGCGGGCGAACTCGTCCAATTCGTCAGGAGCAAAGGGCGGGGTAAGATTTATCCAACACCCTGGCTCCAGCTCGGGCAGTTCCACGAGCCGTCGTTTTTCGCGTGCATAATACCGGATCACTGTCCATGGAGTGTTGAGTTGATAAACAATTTGACCGGAGTCGCCGCAAACTTACGCCGCCACTTTCTGGAAAACAACCCCCTGCACCAGAAATAGGTAAAAAAGAAATCGCCCTGAAAAACAATATTTTGCAGTTTTACCAATAGACCTGGAAGCGCGAAACAAAATTACACCAGGGGGCAAAACCGGGTTGTTTATTCGTATCAGCACGGCGATACGTGCGATAGTTTTTGTTAAAAAGCAATTTTTTCATTCGAAAAATTCCTATCATTGCCCGATAAAACAGGCTGTATGCCCTGCTTCAGACGCTTGTTCGACGAGAACCGGGGAGGCAGTTCCAGTATCCGGTCTGTTTCCGGTTTTTTCGTTAAACAAGCGCAGCATACCGACAAATTTGAACGCACCACTCCAACGTAATCCATCCTGAATTGAGGTCCCGCCTTGGCGCTTGTTTCATCTATAATGTTTCCCCCCTCGAGCGGCAATTATTGCCGGCTCAGTATCTCTTTACTGCGCTTTCATCGAAAATGCAATATTTTGGGTACTGTACCGGTGCAGCGCCTGCCCTGAAAGAGGTATCCTAGAGGAACCAATCTTCCACCAACCTTGAAATTTCTGCCAATTTTAATACTTTACTCAAACAAAAGTTTTGCTTACACACTAAACTCTCGAGGTATGTGTTTCTCTACTTCCCGCTTAAATATCCTGCTGGTTTTTGCTTGCGCCACGGCGCTGCCTCTCTTCGGGCAAAGCGGCGCTGCCCCTTCCCCTGCAACCGTTGCATTGGACGGGCGCCAGGTACGGCATGTGCTAACGGTCAACCAACCGGCGCAGGTGTTGCAGATCGATAACCTGATCCAGGGCGAGACCTATTCGCTGATCATTCCGGAAGACCCGGCGCTGGGAACCTGCCATCCGAACCTCCAGGCAGCGGATGCGGCAACCCAGGTGCTGCGGTATGACGAAGCGGCCCGGCAGTTGGTTTTCGTGGCCAACCAGGCCGCCGTACAGTTTCAGCTGAAGTACCCCTGTAGCTGGAGCGCCGATAACCCGCCCCGCCATTATATTTCCATTGTATGCGAAACCTGCGTCAAAAAAGACCTGCAAGCGTATATGGAATCCCTTGCCGCAACGCTCCAGGTGGAAGGCGGGCAGTCGGCAGAAGACTTGATCAAGGACGTCCTGATCGGCGGAAACTGTTTTGACATAACCAATGTGACGTTCACGGGTAATGCCGGCCAGATCGGCACGTTTTCGAATGGCGCTACCAATATCGGTTTTAACCGCGGTGTCATCATGGCAACCGGCGACATCAGCCTGGCGCCTGGCCCCAACGACCAGGATGGCGCCAGCGCCGGCTACGGCTCGTCCACACCCGATGGCGACCTGGGGACGCTCACCGGCGGCGCATTGTTTGATATGGCGAATATCGAATTCGACTTTACCCCCACGCAAACGCCGCTTACCTTCAATTTTGTGTTTGCCTCCGAGGAATACTGCGAATACGTCGGTACGCAGTACAACGACGTGTTCGGCTTCTTTATCTCCGGCCCCGGCATTGCGGGCGGCCAGCAAAATATTGCCCTGATCCCGCTGACGACCATCCCGGTGGCGATCAACAACGTCAACCACCTTTCCTATTCGGGCTTGTATGTAAACAACCAACCGGCCAGCAGCGGCAACTTGTGCGGCCAATCGCCTTCTTTCAGCCCGGTGGTAAATGAAATCCAGTACGATGGCTATACCCGCAAGTTCACGGCCCTCGCCAACGTGCAACCCTGCCAAACCTACCATATCAAACTGAAAATAGCCGACGTCGGCGACGGCGTATGGGACTCCGCGGTGTTTTTAAACGCCGGCTCCTTCGACGCCGGCGGCAACGCGTCGGTCGAGTGGGAAGTGGACGGCGACCCGGATGACGAGGACGTATTCGAAGGGTGCGGAAAAGTAGAACTGGTCTTCCGCCGGGTTGGCGGTAATGCCGCCAGCCCCATGACGGTGCAGTACACCGTAACCGGTACCGCCACCCCCGGTCTGGATTATTCGGTCATCCCGCCCGTGATCGTCATACCGGCCGGCCAAATGGAATACCGGCTGACCGTCAATATCCTCACGGACGCCCTGTTGGAGGGGCTGGAAACCGTCATTATCACCCTGGCAAATCCCTGCTCCTGCCTGAACCCGCAGGAAACGTTGAAAATCCTCGACCTGCCGGTACTGCAAGTCCTGCCGGATACGGTAACCATTTGCGGCGCCGGCGCCGGCACGGTCAGCGTGACCGTGGTCGATGGCGTTGAACCCTATACCTACCTCTGGCAAAACGGCTCAACCGACCCGACCACCACGGTATTTGTCGGTACTTCTTCCAATGTACGCGTCACGGTGACCGATGCCTGCGGCAAAACAAAAGTGGCTACCGCCCGCATCATCGTCAATCCGCTGCCGCGCGCCCAGCTTATCCCCCCGGCCCCACAAATTTGCCCGGGAGCAGATACCCAGATCAAAATACAATTTACCGGAAACGGCCCCTTCGACCTGGAGTATATGATCAATGGCGATCCGCAGCCGCCGATTTATGGCATCTCCGACAATCCGTTTTTCCTTACGGTCAACCAACCCGGCGTTTACCAGCTCATCGGCGTCACCGACTCGCTCGGGTGCCAGGGGCCGGGATTAGGATTGGTGGTGGTCGTGGAATCCACCCTCGCCTTAACCGGGGTAGCCACCAACGTACAGTGTTCGAGCTCGTCCAACGGATCAATCAATACTACCGTGACCGGCGGCAGCGGGCCGTTTACCTATACCTGGACCGGCCCTATAGCCATCAGCAACCAACCGGACCCCATCAACCTTCCGCCGGGCGATTATAACGTGACGGTGACCGATGGCTCCGGTTGTACTGACGACGGCAGCTTTTCCGTCATCGCCCCCAACCCCCTGACTACGACCATTGCCAATGTGAACGGGACCAATTGCGCCAATCCGAATGTCGGGAGTATTAACCTCGAAGTAACGGGAGGTTTTCCCAACTATACCTATAAATGGACCAACGGCTCCAGTGTGCAGGACCCGTCGGGCCTGGCGGCGGGGATTTATACCGTGACGGTAACGGACCTGTCGGGTTGTTCCAAAACCACTACGGCTACCGTACCGGGCGACTTCGACCCGCCGGCGGCATCCGCCACCGTCAACGGCCAGCTGACCTGCCAGGTCGCCAGCCTTACCCTGAACGGCAGCGCCTCATCGATCGGACCGAATTTCACGTACCTGTGGACCGCCAACCCGGGCAATATCGTCAGCGGCAGCGCGACGCTCAACCCGGTGGTCAATCAGGCCGGTAATTACACGCTGGTCGTCACGAATACCTCCAATGGATGCACGGCTTCCTCTACGGCGCCGGTGGTCGCCAACACGACCCTGCCAGCAGCCGAGGCGGGCCCGGTGCAGACCATTACCTGCGCGCTCCCCAATGCCACGCTCGACGGAACGGGTTCGTCCACCGGGGCGAACTTTTCCTACCAATGGACCGCCGGCCCGGGCGGAAGCATCCTGAGCGGCGCCGGTACCCTCAACCCCGTAGTAGGCACAGCCGGAACCTATACCCTGCTCGTCACGAATACACAAACGGGCTGTACACAAACGGACAACGTCGCGGTTGGCTTGAATATCACGGCGCCAACGGCCGCTGTCGCTCCGCCCGGCACCCTCACCTGTACGGTTTCGCAAGTGACGCTCAATGGCAGCGCCACCCCGGCAGGCGGCGCCTACGCGTATCAATGGACAACGATAAACGGAAACATACAATCCGGCCAGGCCAGTTCGAATGCCGTCGTGACGGAAGCCGGCGATTACACGCTCATCGTCACCAATACGCAAAACGGTTGTACGGACGACGCTACCGTGACGGTGACCCTGGATTTCACCGACCCGGCAGCCATCATTGTGGTCAACAACCAGATTACCTGTACGAACAAAACGGTCACGATCGACGCCACACAATCGTCCAATGGCGCGCTTTACAGCTTTTTCTGGGCCACCACCGGCGGCGGCCATATCGCCAGCGGCAGTAACACCCTGACGCCAACGGTAGACGCCCCCGGCTTTTACTCGCTGTTTGTAACGAACCTGTTCAACAATTGCACGGCATCGGCATCAGTCCAGGTGACCCAAAACACCACGCCGCCGATTGTTAACCCGGGTTTGCCCGGCACGCTGAATTGCGACGTCACCGAAATCGAACTGGGCGATCCGGCAACCATCGTGCTGCCGAATATTACGTACCAATGGACCAGCTCGCCGGGCGGCAACATCGTCAGCGGCGCCAATACACCCAGTATTCTAGTCAACCAACCGGCTACCTATTCGTTGCTGGTGACGAATACGCAAAACGGTTGCACCGCCGCGGGTTCAACGCCGATCACGCAGAATATTGCTCCGCCTAATGCCGTTGCGGCTGCGCCGGGCGAGATCAATTGTGTGACGCCAACGCTTTTACTGAACGGGGCAGGCTCCAGCTCGGGAGCCAACTTTACCTATCAATGGTCGACCACGAACGGTAACATCGCCGCCGGAGGCGCCACGCTCACGCCAACCATAAACTCGGCCGGCAATTACACGCTGGTGGTGACCAACAACGCCAACGGTTGCACCTCCAGCGCGTCGGCTACCGTGACCGCCAACCTGGCGCCGCCAACAGTGGCTATTGCCCAACCGGCTTTGATCACCTGTTTCCAACCCCAACAAACGCTCAACGGAGCCGGCTCCAGTACCGGAAGCGCCTTCCAGTACCAATGGGGCACGCTAAACGGCCAGATTCTGTCGGGCGCCAATAGCCTCCAACCGGTTATCGGCCAGGCTGGCGTCTATACACTTCTGGTGACCAATACCGGCAACAGTTGTACCTCCAGCGCGTCCATCACCGTCAGTGCGGATGTTGCGCTGCCGGTATCCAATGCCGGCCAATCGCAGGTATTGAACTGTACTACCACCTCGCTTACGTTGAATGGAAGCGGCTCCAGCCAGGGCGCCGGCTTCACCTACCTGTGGACGGCCATTAACGGCGGCAATATCCTGCCGCCTGCCAATATCCTGAATCCGTCGGTGGACGCTCCCGGCACGTATCAGCTACTGGTCACCAATACGCAAAACGGCTGCACCAGCGCATCGGCGGTTCAAATCCTGGAAGACGCTGCCGACCCCGTGGTGCAGGTCGCCACGCCGGGCATCCTCAATTGCACCGACAGCCAGGTAACGCTGAACGGCGCGGGATCCAGTACCGGAAATAACTTCGTATACGCCTGGAGCGGCCCCGGAATCGTTTCGGGCAACAGCACCCTGAATGCCACGGTCAGCCAACCCGGCAACTATACCCTGTTGATCACCAACAGCGACAACGGTTGCACTTCCCTGAAAACCGTAAGCGTCCAGCGCGATATACAGCCGCCCAGTGCCGATGCGGGCGCCGACAATATCCTGAACTGTTATTTCCCACAACTCCAGATCGGCGGCGCCGGCAGTTCTTCCGGCCCTGATTTCACCTATTCCTGGACCGGGCCTGGAATCGTTTCCGGCGGCAATACGGCCAACCCCGTCGTTGGCCAAGCGGGCCTGTACAACCTTCTGGTGACCAACACCGCCAATGGATGTACCGCTACCGATAATATTTCGTTGTCGGTTGACCAGGTTTTACCACAGGCCGATGCCGGGCCGGGCTTCCAGCTGACGTGTACTGAAACGAGCTATGTGCTGGCGGCAACCGCCACCCAGGGCCCGGATATTACGTACAAATGGGCCACCAATACCGGGAATTTCCTGGCGGCGTCGAATATCCTGAATCCGGAGATCAACGGCGCCGGGTTCTACTTCCTCACCGTCACCAATACTACCAACGGCTGTACGGCAACCGACCTGGTGCAAATAACGCAATCGGCCGATTTCCCGACGGCTGACGCCGGCGTCGCCAATACCCTGACCTGTTCGGTCAATTCCCTGACGCTGAACGGCGGCAACTCCAGTACCGGCCCCGAATTTTCATACCTGTGGACGCCGGTTGGAAACGGTAATATTGTCAGTGGCCCGAATACGCTAACGCCGGTTATCGACCAACCGGGCACCTATCAATTGGCGGTTACCAACAATACCAACAATTGTATCTCGTATTCCAGCATCGCGGTGCAGCAGGACGTCGCTCCGCCCGGGGTGGAAGCCGGTAACCCGCAGACGCTGACCTGTACCTTGTCGTCCATCACCCTGGATGGGCAGGTGACCACCAACGGGAATTTCCTGTACAACTGGCAATCGGCCAATGGCGGAATCATCGTCAGCGGCGGCAACACCCTTTCCCCCGCCGTGAGCGCCGTGGGGATATACACCCTCACCGTCACCAATACCCTCAATGGCTGCACCGCTGCGGATGATGTGGAAGTCCTGGCCGACCAAAACGCCCCGGTCATTCAGATTGCCCAGCCGGCCATTCTGAACTGTCTGGTCAAACAGACCACGCTGAACGCCACAGGTTCTTCTACCGGCAACGTTCAATACAACTGGACTACTGCCAACGGCAACTTCACCAACCTGAACGACCCGCTGCAGCCGGTAGTCAACCAGCCGGGCACCTATACGTTCTCGATCACCAACCAAGACAATGGGTGCGTCACGTCGGAAGATATTGTAGTCAGCCAGGATATTGTAGTGCCGGTTGCCGATGCCGGCGCTATCCAGACCCTGACCTGCGCCCTCACCACCTTGCAACTGAACGGCAGCAACTCCAGCCAAACCGGCGGACCGTATTTCTATCAATGGACAACGCCCAACGGCGCCATCCTCTCGGGCGCCAACACCCTGGCGCCCACGGTATCCGCCCCGGGCGGCTATGCCCTTTTGGTACAGAATACGGCCAACGGGTGCACGGCTACCGACCAGGTTCAGGTGGTTCAGAACATCCAGCAACCCACCGTGGTAATCGCCAATGCCGCACCGCTCACCTGCGCCATACAGCAGGTGACCCTCGATGGCAGCGCTTCGTCGACCGGACCGAATTATTCCTACGCCTGGACAACCGCCAACGGCAACCTGATCGGCAACCAAAACAGCCTGCTGGCCCAGGCCAATACGGAGGGCCTGTACACCCTGACGGTGTTAGACAACATCAACGGCTGTTCGCATTCGACCGATGTGCAGGTTACGTCCAATACGGTATTGCCCAATGCCGATGCCGGCCCGCCCTTCACCCTGACCTGCTCGGTGGAAGAGGTCACGCTGCAAGCGTTCGCCTCCGCAGGCCAGCAGTTTGCCTATGTCTGGACGACCTCCGGCGGGCAAATCGTATCGGGCGCCAATACGCTCACGCCCAAAGTGGACAAAGCGGGCGTTTACACGCTTGTCGTCACGAACAACGATACCGGCTGTATCCAAACGGACGACGTAGAAGTGTTCAAGGAAAACAACGTGCCGACCGATTTTGTGTTTGAGGTGCAACGGCCATCCTGCAAAGACAACGACGGCATGATCATGTTCCGGGAAGTTACCGGCGGTTATGGCCCTTACCTGTATTCAATCAATAACGGCCAGTCCTACGCCGCACAGGTCGATTTTGCCAATATTGCCCCGGGAGCCTACGACTTGTGGGTACAAGACGCCAACGGCTGCGAGTTCTACAAAAAATTGATCGTACCGGCCACGCCCGATCCCGGCATCAGCATCGACCCGGAATTCAATATCGTGCTCGGCGATTCCCTCCAGTTGAAAGCAGTGTTGCCCCCGGGTTATTCGCTGGCGCTGGTGGACACGGTGATCTGGACGCCGCTGGAGGGGCTTACCTTCGCCGGCGCCGATATTTTCAGCCTGCTGAGGCCGTACGCCAAACCATTTAAGCCCACGGAATACACCGTCCGCGTGATCAGCATCGACGGCTGCGAAGCCTCCGACCGCGTACTGATCCGGGTGGACAACGAACCGCATATCTACATACCCAATGCGTTCTCGCCTTGGGATGAAGATGCTGAAAATGATATTGTGTTGATTTTTGCCGACGGCGACCAGGTTGTGCAGGTCAATTCGTTCCAAATCTTCGACCGCTGGGGCAACATGGTATTTCAGGAGTTTAATTTCCAGCCCAATGACCCGCACCACGGCTGGAATGGGTTCCACGATGGTAAGTTGATGACACCGGCAGTATTCGTTTATTATGCCGAAATAGAATTGATCGACGGCAGGAAACTGCTCTATAAAGGCGATATTACCCTGGTGCGGTAACCAATGCCGTAAAACCGCTTGCATGCCACGGGGTTGTTGCACAAAACGGTTGTAACAACCCCGTTTTTCATCTGGAAAATGCGTACAAACCGGCCAATGGCAGCCCTTGTACTTTTGCATACGCCTGATATGCCCTGAACCGGACCGGCAAACACTATGCTTTTCTTTAATCCCTCTATTCCCTTGGAACGGCGTCCGGGAAAAGCCCAACGAAAAGATGGGCCATGCGGCCATATCCAACTACCTTGTCAGGTTCTTTGGCTTCATTTGTAACCACCGCACGCACAGCACACCGCTTTACACGCCTAAGCAGGTTGGTATTCCGCTTTCCTCCCCCCCCGGACCCGTTCCTTTTTTTGTCCCCCACCACCCGGCATAATGACAGAAAATCGAAAACTTGCCGGACTTTTGCCGGATGAAAACCTTTTCGGATAAACTGGAGGCCTTCGGCCGGCTGTTGCACATCATGGACGACCTGCGGGAAAAATGCCCCTGGGATCGCAAACAAACCCTCGAATCGCTCCGCAACCTCACCATCGAGGAAACCTACGAACTGGCCGACGCCATCCTGACGGCCGACCTGCCCGGCATCAAGGAAGAAATCGGCGACATCATGCTGCACATGGTTTTCTACGCCAAAATTGCCGATGAACAGGGCGCGTTTGACATCGCCGATGTCCTGCACGCTATCTGCGACAAACTCATCGCCCGCCACCCGCATATCTACGGCGATCCCGGGAACCCGGGGCAACTCGTGCAGGTGGCCGACGACGAAGAAGTGAAGCGCAACTGGGAACAACTCAAACTCAGGGAAGGCAAGAAGTCCCTGCTCGCCGGTGTGCCGGCCGGCCTGCCCGCGATGGTGAAGGCCTACCGCATGCAGGAAAAAACCAAACAGGTGGGCTTTGAATGGGAAACGGCGGATCAGGTGTGGGCCAAAGTGGAGGAAGAACTCGGCGAGTTGCAGGACAACGTCCGCAACCGGGCGTCCCAGGCGCTGATCGAGGAAGAATTCGGCGACGTGTTGTTCGCGCTGGTCAACTACGCGCGCTTTGTCGGCGTGGACCCGGAGACGGCCCTGGAGCGCGTGAACCGCAAGTTCAAATCGCGTTTCGAGTACATCGAGTCCAATGCCCCGCGGCCCTTGCTGGAGATGACCCTGGGCGAAATGGACGCGTTGTGGAACGAAGCGAAGAGGCTGGAATGAACGAACCGGGCCAGGTATACTTGTTGTGTACGCTATTGCCACTCAACGTTGGAGCAGCCGGGCTGCCAATACTTCCATGTTGTTGTTCATTAGCTCGGCAGTTGAAAACCCAAGTATAAATGCGATTTTTTGTAACCTTGAAAGCGTCAATTCCGTCGCTCCACGCTCCAGTTTACTGTAGGCCGGTTGGGAAATCCCCAATTCAAAGGCCATAAATTCCTGGCTGATATGACTGGTTTCTCGTAAAAAACGGATTTTTTTGATCAATTCAGGCATAAATAGCGGCTTTAATGAAGCGATTGGATTTGGTTATGTAAATATACCTGTTTTTTGTTTTTTCCTGAACACGCCGGATTCTGACGACGGCGATGCCCCGGTATGCGCAGACGGGGGTCTATTACTTTACGGAATATGTTATTACTTATCGTTGTTGCAGGTTGCTTATCAGGCATTATACTTTTGTGAAATGCTTTGACTCCTATTCTCAACGCCGGCACTTACACGCGAAAATTTCAGTTACCCTACTATTAATGATTGGTTGACAATACGTTATAAGAATATTTCAAACTGACCTTCATTATGAAAACCTTATTGTTCCTTTTTGTGCTGGCAACGCTAAGCGTTTATTGCCTTCCGCTTAATAGAAACAGTTCATTTTCTACCCTTCGGGAACCGGCCCGGATCATTTTGCGGGACTCCGCGCTGGCCATTACCCTTGAGGCAACCCGCAGCGGCGCCGATTGGGTTATTAGCAGCGGTGATCCCGGGAATTACCTGCGTGCCGTAGCGAAAACAGCGTTCAATCTATCCCCTGCCGGTAGTTTTCAGGCGATAACGCTTGTTTTTGCCCCTTCTTTTGAAAAAGGCGCCCTGGCCGGCGTCGCTCCCGGCGAGGGTAATCTTAAAATTCCGGTCGGAGTGGTATACGCACTTGAAGGGCAATTGGACGGCGTATATTCGTTGAAGGCCGAAGAAAAACACACGTGCACCAGCGCGCCGTGTTCGTGTTGTGATTTTGTAAAACGGGAGGACGGAACGATAAAAGGCTGTAAGTGTATCTTTGATAATGATTGCCAGCACCATCCGGGCGATTCAAATCGCTGCGACCATACGGTTACCACCGGAGGCTAAACACCGTGTCAACGTTGGAGCAGCCGGGCCGCCAATACTTCCATGTTGTTGTTCATTAGCTCGGCAGTTGAAAACCCAAGTATAAATGCGATTTTTTGCAACCTTGAAAGCGTCAATTCCGTCGCTCCGCGCTCCAGTTTACTGTAGGGCGGGCTGGGAAATTCCCAATTCATATGCCATAAATTCCTGGCTGAAATCGTTAATTTTTCGCAAAAAGCGGATTTTTTCGATCAATTCAGGCATAAATAGCGGCTTTAATGAAGCGCCCGGAGCCGCTTATGCAAAGATAACTCTTTTCCCGAAATACCTGATTCAGATAACCGGGGATGCTCCAGTATACACAGTGGGCTTATTATTACTTTATAGAATATGTTATAACTTATAGTTGTTGCAGATTGCTGGTCAGGCATTTACTTTTGGGAAATTCCGAAGACCCTTCATATACTGCCGCTATTGAAGGGGGGCCGGCCCCCCCCGGCCCCCCCGGGGGCCCCCGCCGGGGGGCCCCGGGGCCTCTATCGAAGATTAATCAGCAAAATATCGCCCAATGAAAAGCAAAAAGACAACAGTTGCTATCACGCTGTTTTACGTATGCGCACTGCTTTTGCTGGCCTCGTGTAAAGTATCCAGAAACGAATCAATTTTAATCACCGTTCCGGTGGAATCCGGCACAACCCGTTTAAAACCGGCCGGCGCCATCCGGGTCATGGGCTTCACCCGGCTTGATGTAAGCGCTACGGAAGGGATCGGCCGGTTTCGCGGCATTTCCAAAGTACTGTTCGACGAAGATCGAATTATAGTTTTCGACAACGTAAGCGATTTTCAAAACATCTGGCTTTTGACGCCGAGACCGGTTCCATGAAAGGCAAAGTATTCCTCGAAGGGGCGGGCCGGAAAAGGCTATCCGACATCGCTGTAGACGGTAAAGGTAATATCCTGTGCCTGGCGCCCGGAAAAAGGTGTTTTCTAACGGTATGACCAACAAGGGAAACTTTTCGGAAACCCAAGGCTTAAACGGCGTACTAGGCGATGGCATATTGTGACCGGTTCAGAATAATGAACCTGGTATACAACGAATATAGCGCCACAGATATATCGGGCTACCATCAATTGATTTATTTTGACGAAGCTGGCAATGTACTGCGCCGGCAATATCCGTATAGCTCCGGAGCTGGATAACATTGCCTACTCGCTTTCCGGTTTTATTGCACAATCGGATGAGAAAAATTGGTTCTCGCCGCCGTTTTGCGATACGATCTATGAATTGAAAGGTTACAACATCATACCCCGTTACCTATTTGATTTCGGGAGCAAATCCGTACCGGACGAAGTTCGCGGGCGGAAAATTCAATCGGGCTGGGCAGTGCATAACTTTGCCTACCTGTCGGAGTCCTTCCTGAAAATTGGAGATAACGTCGTTTTTGATTATTTTATGAATCAAAAAATGCACCTGGCGTTTTATAATGAGCAGACCGAAACGCTCGTTTTGAACGCTTGTTCCGGATTTGCTCGGACAATGATTCGCCAAGACGAAATTCCTCGCAAATCCCCTGGATGCGAACACTTTTGCGTTGGCATTATCCGCCGTACAAATCCGGAAAATGGCGGAACAGCAAAAAATCGACCTGACGGCAATGGAACGTTGCTACACCCTGGCATTTTTCATCCACCTCAACACTGGCGTACTTCGCCCTATTATGCCGTTACTAGGAAGCGACGGTCCTGCAGGGGACTTTTTCACCGGCCGGATTTGGCCTTTGCGCCCTAGCCATGTCCCACCGCTTTTAAAACTTTTGACAACCAACCCTTTGCACTTTCAGCCCTTTGCCCTACTTTTGCGCCGGCTAAAACCGGACGGATAGGCAAAAACTGCCGTTTGACCCTCGGAAGTCCGGATTTGGTCCGTTTTCTTCGGATGAAGGCGGAAGGTGAACGATGCGTTTTTTGCACCGGCGCTCCTTTCAGCATGGCATCCGGCACCATTTCTCACGTTCTCAATTTAAAAAATGGCAGTTTATTATTCCAGGGAAAAAGTAGCCGAAATCACCAAGCAGTTCGGCAAAGACGACAAAGACACCGGCAACGTGGAAGTACAGGTGGCCTTGCTGACGTATCAGATCGACAGCCTGTCGGCCCACCTGCGCGCCAACCCGAAAGACCACTCCACCCGCCGTTCGCTGTTGCACAAGGTAGGCCAGCGCAAGAGCCTGCTTTCGTACTACGCGAAAAAAGATATTTTCAAATACCGCGCCCTGATCGAAAAACTCGGCCTGCGGAAGTAAACACCCCGGAGGGTTCAGGCAGTTGCCGGCAGGCGGCGTTTTCAGACGGCCCGTATGCAATCGCCCGAACCCTCTTTCTTTTTCAGAACCACACAAAACCGATAGCCTTCCCACCTGAACAACGGACTGTTTCGCCCGGCGAAATCCGCAACATATAGCCGCACTGCCCCGGAACCCTCCGGTTTTTTCCCGGAAAAGTGCGATACATCATTTCAAACGTTCTTTTATTTCTTAACCGCACCGACGGACGCAGGGACAGTGCCCGCGTTTTTTCCGGACCGGCCGTTTTCTGAAACGGGGATTCGCTTCCCCCACACAAAGACACAGGCGACACGTACGCTCCCTGCCTCTTTGTGTGTTCTTTCGGTTTCCGAAATGCCGGACCTACCGGAATCCGGACCAGATAACAGGGAACAATAGCCGTAAACGGAAGCCCCTGCCGCGCCCGCGCCCTCCCCCGTGCCCCGGTGCACAATTGTACTTGTCGAATGGGAAAACAAATCCCGCTCCGTACCGCGTTCTCCCTGCCCGATGGCCGGGAAGTAACGCTGGAAACGGGCAAACTCGCCACGCAAGCCGATGGCAGCGTGCTGGTGCGCATGGGCAATACCATGTTGCTGGCAACAATCGTCAGCGCCCGCAAGGCCAAAGAAGGCCAGCCGTTTTTTCCACTGTCGGTGGACTACCAGGAAAAATTCGCCGCCGCCGGCCGTATTCCCGGCAACTTTTTTCGCCGCGAAGCGCGCCTGTCGGACTATGAAATCCTCATCAGCCGCCTGGTGGACCGCGCCCTGCGCCCGCTCTTTCCAGAAGGCTACATGAACGAAACCCAGGTGATTATCAACCTGATCTCCGCCGACAAAGACGCCACACCCGACGCCCTCGCCGGCCTGGCCTGCTCGGCGGCCGTGGCCGTGAGCGATATCCCCGTGGAGGCGCTCTTCTCCGAGGCGCGCATTGCGCGCATCGACGGTGAATTCGTTATCAACCCCAACAGCGCCGACCTGGAACGCGCCGACATGGATTTTATCGTCGCCGCTACCAAACGCGACATCATGATGGTGGAAGGCGAAGCCAATGAATGCCAGGAACACGACCTGGTGGAAGCGCTCAAGATCGCCCACGAAGCCATCCGGGTGCAAATCGACGCCCAGGAACGCCTGGCAGCCCTGGTCGGCGAAAAAGCCCGTGTCAAACGCGACGTGCCCGCCCTGCTTGAAAACGACGACCTGAAAACGCTCGTTGAAAAGCATTGCAAAGACGAAATCTATGCCGTGGCCCGCAGCGCCAGCGATAAACATTTGCGCCGCGACACCCTCGAACAACTCAAAGACCGCCTCCGGGATACCCTGCTGGCAGATTTCGGCGAGGAATACATGGACGAGTGGGGTGCCGTGGCCAACCGTTATTTTGAAAAACTAAAAAAACTCATCATCCGCGACGTCGTGCTCAGCGAAGGCTTGCGCCTCGACGGCCGTAAAACCGACGAAGTACGCCCCATCTGGTGCGAAGTGGATTACCTGCCCTCCACCCACGGCTCCGCCGTTTTCAACCGCGGCGAAACCCAGTCGCTCACCTCGCTCACCCTCGGTACCAAACAAGACCAGGCGCTGATCGACAATGCCCTGGACTCCTACGACGACAACTTTATCCTGCACTACAACTTCCCGCCCTATTCCACGGGCGAAGTGAAGCCGATGCGCGGGCCGGGCCGCCGGGAAGTAGGCCATGCCAACCTCGCCGGCCGCTCGATCCGCAAACTGATGCCGGCCGATTTTGCCTACACCATACGCGTGGTTTCCGACATCCTCGAGTCCAACGGCTCGTCCTCCATGGCTACTGTATGCGCCGGTTCCCTGGCCCTCATGGACGGCGGCGTGCCCTTGAAGGCCCCCATCGCCGGTATCGCCATGGGCTGCATCGCCGACGACAAAGGCCGCGTAGCCATCCTGTCCGACATCCTGGGCGACGAAGACGCGCTGGGTGATATGGACTTCAAGGTGACGGGTACAACCAACGGTATCTGCGGCACGCAAATGGATATCAAGATCGACGGCATGCCCTACGAACTGCTGGAAAAAGCCCTCCTGCAGGCGCGCGCCGGCCGTATCCATATTCTCGGCGAAATGGCCAAGGCACTCGATGCCCCGCGCCCCGACCTCAAACCGCATGCCCCGCGTATGGTCGAATTCCGCATCGACCGCGAGTACATCGGCGCCGTTATCGGCCCGGGCGGCAAAGTCATCCAGGAAATGCAACGCCAAACCGGCACGACCATCAGCATCGACGAAGACGAACAGGGCGGCATTGTGGCCATCTTCGGTCCGGACAAAACCGCCCTGGATGCGGCATTCGACCGGATACAGGATATCGTGTTCGTGCCCACACCCGGCGATATCTACGAAGGCGTGATCGAACGCGTGGAGGAATACGGCGCCTTTGTCAAGTTTAAAGGCAAAAGCGGCCTGCTGCACGTTTCGGAAATCAGCTACCAGCGCGTAGCCAACGTGTCCGATTTGTATAAAGTCGGCGACCCGCTAACGGTAAAACTGTTGGAAAACGATCCGAAAACCGGCAAACTACGCCTCTCCGTAAAAGCGCTCCAACCCAAGCCCGAAGGCTACGTCGAACGCGAACGGCCCGAACGCCGCGACGACGACCGGCGCGGCGGCGGCGACCGGGGCCGGGGCGGCTTCGGTGGCGACCGGCGCGGCGGCGGTGGTGGTGACCGGCGCGGTGGCGGCGGCCGTAGAAATTGAGACAGGATTTTGCCTCCTCTACTGCCGTACGTCTTCTGCGCATATTTTTTAACCGCGAAGCGGTTGAACATGAATAGCCCCGGATGCAATCCGGGGGATGAGGCAAAGATTGTTTTGTAACCGCAAAGCGGTTGAATATGGACATCTTGTAGCGCATATTCAACCGCTTTACCGCCGAGCGTGTGCTGTGCATATTGCCGGCCGCGAGTCGACCCCACCCCCGCCCCTCCCCAACTGGGAGGGGAGCCGTAGAGTGGGCGTAGAGTACGCTACGACCCATTCTACGGAGGAAGTCGCGGTTTAATCTACGGCTCCCCTCCCAGTTGGGGAGGGGCGGGGGTGGGGTCGACTCGCGAGCTGCTTATGCGAAGCCGAGGCTCGGCGGTATCGCGGTTGCAAAACGCATTCCCCTTCATTCCCCGGATTGCATCCGGGGCTATTCATGTTCAACCGCTTCGCGGTTTTTATTTATGTGCAGGCAACACTCGGCGGTACGGGGGCGGGGTGGGGGGGGGGGGGGGGGGGTTTGGGGCCCCCCGGGGGGGGGGGGGGGGGGGGGGGGGGGTTTTGCCTCCGGAGGCTGGTTGGGACAGGATTAACAGGATTTTTCAGGATTAACAGGATTTTGCCTCCTTCGGAGGCTGGTTGGGACAGGATTAACAGGATGCGCAGGGATTTAATATTAGGGCAGCACTATCATAAAGTTGTTCAAAAAATCCTGTCCATCCTGAAAAATCCTGTTAATCCTGTCCTTCTCCTCTGCGGAAGAAAAAAAATCCTGTCCCACCCTCTACGGAAAAAAATCCCGTCCTATCTCTCTATGGATAAAAAATCAGCCACTTTTTGGCCGCACTCCAGCATGACCTGCAAAACGGCCTTATCCCGCGCGCGTTTATTCAATTCCCCCGGATCGAAATCACTTTTCTCCTTTTTGCTCTGCGCGCTGGTCGTAGCGATATACGTGAAGGGGATCACGCCCGTCCGGATATCCATCAGGAGGATTTCGCAGGTAGCGAAGGCTTTTGCCTCTTCTTTTTTAAACGTTCGGTATTTCAAAAACAGGTCGCTGTTGAGGCTGTACACCAGCAACATATCGGCCTGCAGGCGCACGGCGGATTCCCGCAGTTGGTGGATATCCGGGTTGTCGCCGGTAATCATGCCGGGCAGGTACTGTACGCGCTGGATGCGGGGCGCGCGCTGAAGCGCAAGGGTAAAGGAGTCGAGCCACTGTTGCTGGGTTTTGAGGTTTTCTTCGTCATACCAGGGCATACGCCGGGCCTGGGCGGCGCCGAATTGAAACACCGCCAGCCGGATCGTGTCGCGCAGTGCGATCTTGCCGTCGAGGATGCGCGGAATATCAAATTCGCTGATCGTGCGCTCCTTGTGCTCAAAAAGGGAATGGGTGATGGGTGCGGCGAGCCCGTCATCGGCATAGCGGTAGGCCGCCGGCGAGCAGGAAGCCAGGCAGGCGCCGGCCAGGAGGATGTACAGGGCAATAGGGTTAAGGTGAAACATAATGCAGTTTTTTTAGGGGGGAAACGCAGCAAGGCCAGGGGCTGTTGTCCCAGGCCAATGCATAAGCTGCCCGGCGCAGCAAACGCCCGGAAAATTACTTTTTTCCGCCGTATTTAACACGCTCCTCGCCCGTCAGCGGTCGGTCGAGCACCAGGGCGGCCACTTCGGGAAAGCCCTCATGGCGGATGCCCTTCGAAAGCAACGTTTCCAGATCGCTCAAAATCGCCTCCCGCAGCCTTGGCACTTTCGATTCGTTGCGTTTGGTTTCGTCGGGGCGGTCTTTGATGTCCCGGTAGATTTCGATCGCTTTGGCTTTGTTGCCGCTCAGGAGGTAGGCATGGGCAAGGTTGGTTTGGAGCCAGTATTGGTTGGATAATGCGAACGCCTCCTCGGCAGCGCGGATGGCTTCTTTGTATTGTTGGGAGAACAACAGGTAGTAACTGACATTGCCGAGGGCTTCGGCTAAATTCTTTTCATTATCGAAATTTTCCTGAGCGGAATAAATCTCCCGGAGCAGCGCGATCTGCCGGATCCAAAGAAAGGCCGGCATTTACAAAATCTTCTTGCTTGGCAAATTCAGAAATTTGGGGCCAATTTCTTCCTTTACTTCTTGATTGTAAATACCAATGATCAACAGGACCTGTTTCTTAGTCAGCGAGTCCGGGCCTTTGATACTGGCAATCAGATCGCCTAGCGGTATATTCCGGGTTTGCAGCGGCGCGATGCCGTATCTTTCTGCCAGGGCGGTGTCGGCCACGAGCGGCACGCCGATCAGGCGCAGGGCTTTTTCTACGAGCATTTGTTGGCTGCGGTCGTTGGACCAGACATCCGAAAGAGCCAGGCGTCGGAAACTGCTAACCATTGCGTCATTTTTAACTTCTTTTCCTTGTTGTTTAGGATCAAGCAGGCCGTTGTAGGCTTGAATAGCAGGGCCGAATTTGTCGGACAGTAGAAGGATATGCGCTTCCACCATTCGGACGGATTCCGGAGCCGCCTCTTCTCCAAATCTAAGTAATTCGCGCGGTTTATCCAAGAATTCACGAGCATCCTCGAATCGGCCTTTGTATAATGAAATGTCTGCCCAATTGCCATAGAGACTGGCCAGTTTTTCCCGGATTTCCGCACTCCCGTCCAAGCGCAACAAAGCCATGTACAAACGCTCTGCTTGTTTATAAAATCCGCTGGCCTCCTCATAGTTGTATTCGTTGCGGCATTTTTCCGCCAGGTAGTTTGCAAAGCCGGTCATAACCGGCACGTCCCGGCTGTTGATGAGGCTGTCGATACCCCACGCGGCGGCATTTACGGCCAAAAAGTCGTACAGTTTGAGGCGCTCGATCAGCTCCGGCGGAAATTCCTCGCTGGTTAAGGAGGCGCTGTTGTACCGCAGGTTTTCCTCAACGGCTTTCGGGGCTAAATCCCAGAGATAGGCATTACCATCATTAAAGGCCACCAACAGTTTCAATGTGCCGGGCAGAAATTCCAGGCCGAGCGCGTACGACGGTTCTGATTGTCATATGCGGGGTTCAGTGCCGGAAGCCGAATCCTGCTTTGGCTAACTCCACCAATGACTACCCTGCCATTGGACAGGGCATTGCGGTCTTATACTCGAATCGGACTTACCGCCATCCGGTAAACCGGGTCTTTATCGACATTATCGACGTTGGCGCGAGTTCAATTCTTCCCGGTATCTAAATTCCATATTTTGAGGGTTCCCCTTTGAACCGGTAAGGGCTATATTTTTGTTCCAAACTAATCCGGATTGGCGGGGTAACGGGTCTCCAGGCAATTCGGCACGAGGCGTTCGTGCATTTTTCCACTGGAACAATCCCAGACGACAATATCCTCCAGCGCTGCTTCCGGCCAGGCTATTGGCGGCCTTTGGCGCCACGGCGGCGACCGGTTTAATCGTGCCCGAGTTATTCTGGAGGGCTTTATAGCCCGTTTTATTTTATGTGGCCCGTACTACAAATGCTGTCTATTGCAATTGATGGCCAGGCGGTCGCTGTTGAATTAAGGTCCACGGCTACGGATCCTTTTTCCGGCGCCGAGTGTATGATGTCCAACTGGTGCCGATTTAGGCGCTGGGCCTTTTGGATGTTATAAACACCTGGCCTCTTTCCTTGGGGTCATAGGTATAAAAGGCCAGTTGATTGCCATCGTGGGAGAGCGAGATGCTCCAGGGTTTGTAGTCCAAACTATCGGTGCAGGCGACCTCGCCATTTGCGTCAAGGCGGAAAATAGTGAGATTCGGCTTGCTAAAGGAACACATGGCGAACGCCCTGGCATTGCCGGAAATAGCAAAATCCTGGAAAGACGCCATTTTATACCTCCAGGGCCTGGGTATGGGGATAATGGCCGGCGCGGTATTCGAGGCGTTGTAGGCTTTCATAAACTCCCGTAGAAAAATCGGATTGCCGGGGTCTATGCAGCGCATGGCGAAGGCGGTGAGTCGCATGGCCAGGGTGAAATTTCCGGTAGATTTCACTTCGTACTCAACTTTGGTTGTCAGCAACAACAGGCTGAGATCGTATGCTTTTTGACGCGCTTCTTCGGCTTTATCCAACGCAGCCTCCACTTTCATTTTCGCATTCTGGGCCTCCATTCTCATCTGTCGTTCCTGCGCGCGCTCCGCCTGCAGCCGGTCAATTTGCCGGTTAAACGCTTCCTCGATTTTTCCGTCCAGCATCAATAAAACTGCGGGATCCCTTTGGGCGTCATCCGATATTTTAGCCGCCCGGAATTGCCGTATGGCTTGCTCATAGTTGCCTTTTTGCAAATGGGCGTTGCCGGCTTCCAGAAAGGAGCGGTAGGAGCGCTGGGCCTGGGCGGTATTTAAAAACACCAACGATACCGCAAGTAAAACCCACCGGAATTTAAGGAAGGACTGATGCATAATTGGAGTAGCTTATTGACGCATTTTCGATTTAGTCCGTTCGATTTTTTGGCGGATATAGTCCTGATTGGCGGGATCGGCGCTCATTTGAAGGGCTACCTCATAGCTCTGCAATGCCAGCTCGTAAGCCTCCGCTTCAAAATATACATCGCCGTCGCTTGAAAAGGTTGCCGCAAGCGTCGGGCGCTGGGCCTCGATGGCAGCCATTTTTGCCGCTGCATTTTCGTTTTTCGGATATCCGGTGTCCTTTGCGCGCCGGTAGCAAGCCAAAGCATTCAGCAAATGATGCCCGCCGAGGTTACTGGAAGAATCCCCCTGACGAACCAGGCGGTTGTATTCTTTTTGCTGGATGAGTTTGGCTTCCACGCTGTCGAGTAGTTTTTCCAGGTCGAACCGGCCCAAAATGTCGATGCTGTTGGCGGCATGGTAGGCTTGGGTGGCCTTGTCGTAGGCTTCACTGTTTTCAAAGGCTTTTCCGTTGGAAACCATCGAGTCGATGTAGTAATTGGTGGCCAGGATACCCATCAAAAAAGAAAAGATACTCGCCACGATGGCCGCGCGCGCCCAAACATATGCCCGCCGCTCGCTCCTTTCCGCCTTTTCCCGCAGTTCGCGTTCGCGTTCGGCAACCGCCTTTTCGCGCTCCAGTTCCAGTTTTTGGGCTTCGTATTCCAGCCGCCGCCGTTCTTCTTCTTCGGCCCTGTCCTGCGAGGCGTTCAGAAACGCCAGGTTGCGCTCGAAGAGTTCCCGGTCCGGTTCCCAGTCGGCTTCCCGGATGCGGACGGCCGGCTGCGGGTGGTAGCGAGCGGCCCAGAAGTAATTCACCGGCGTTTTTTCCCTCCATTCGACCAGGTGCTCCAGGCGGGCGCCGCCGATCCAGCCTTGCCGCGCATCCTCCTCGTTATCTTCCCGGGCTTGTTGCAGCCGCTGGTACTGGCGCGCGTTGTCGGCTTCTTCGAGGGCCCATTCGTCCAGGCGTTCCCAGTTGCGCAGGAGGCTTTCGTGCGAGATGTCGAGCATGTTTTCCTCCTGCAGGGGCGCGCCGGGGGGCGGCATCAGGAAGGAGGTGTCGATCTGGCGGAATTGTTCGATGACGCGGTCCACTTCCTCACGGCCGGCGGGTATGGCCCGGGCGAGGCCGTATATTTCGACCATGCGCGTGGGGCGGCGGCCGCCCTTGTCGCCCGCGCTGCGGTCGGTGAGGCGTTGAAAAAGGAGTTTGGCGATGGCTTTTTCGCGGTCGTTCAGGGCCTGGTAGCGTTCTTCGGCGTGGCGGCCCAGGGCCCCGGTCATCTGGCCTACGGCCTCGAAGTCGTCGTGGCCGATGGGCGCGCCGGCGCCGCCCTGTTGCCAGTGGCGGTACGTGCGCATGAGGGCGTGCTGGAGCAGGGGGAGCTGGTCCATGTTGTCGCCCACTTCGCGCACGAGGCGGTTGGCCAGCGTGGGGTCGAGGGGGGCGCCCACCACGCCGAGCGGGCCGGCTACGGCGCGGCGCACGTTTTCGCCGCTGAGGCGGGGTACCAGGTACTGGCCCTGGTTGATGATCTCGGGCAGGCCTCGGTAGCGCACGCATTCGCCAAGAAATTCGGAGCGCATGGTCAGGACCACGTAAATCTCCGCGGTTTGCTGCTGCGAGGCCGTGAGCAGGAGGTCCACAAAGTGGGCGGCTTCGCCGGGCGGGATTTCATGCCCGAAGCGGAACAGCTCCTCGAACTGGTCGGCCACGATCAGCGTCTTGTCGTACGCGCCGGCGCCCTGCAGGGCTTTCAGCAACCCGAAGGAGCTGTTGTTCAGGAGCGGCAGCAGGCGGCCGATTTCCGGCGCCAGCGCGGCGCGGTCCGTCGAGCGTTGGTGTGCGCCGGCCAGGGCTGCGGCGAGGTTTTGAACGGGGCTGTTGCCGGGGCGGCAGATGACGATCCGCCAGTCGGCAACGCGGTCCTGTTTTTTGCCGCCGTGCAAAGCGGGGATAAGGCCGGCGCGCACCAGCGAGGACTTTCCGCTGCCCGAGTTGCCCAGCACGCCGAGAAAGTGCGTTTGCATGAGCCGGATCACCAATTCTTCGGCCTGGCCTTCGCGGCCGAAAAACAGGTGGGCTTCCCGCGTGCGGAAAGGGCGCAGCCCGGGAAACGGGTTTTGCTGCGTCTGCTCCCAGTCCAGAATGTCCATGTCCTGGCCCTGCTTCTGCAAATCGAGGTAGTACTCGTCGAGCTGAAAGTGCGGGGGTTCAGGCATGGCCTTGAGGGTTGAGGAATTCAACGATTTGTTGTTCAAAATCGGCCTGCGTGCAGTCGATGATCCGGAAGCGGTGGCTTTTTACCTCGGCAATGCGCCCGAGGACGTCGGGTTCGGCCACGCAGATGGCCATGGGGTGTGGCGGCGGTTTTTCCACGGCGACCTGAATCAGGTTTATTTTCATGGCGTTGCACCAGGGGCTCGAGCCGTTTCGCAGCAAAATAATGGCCTTTTCACAGGCCAGCCAGAAATTGCGGAACGCCGTTTCGGGGTCGATCCGCGGTTCGTCTTCGGGAAAAACCGGCGGGTAGGGGTCGTGTTTTTGGTTGTAAATCAGGTCTTGTATGCGCTGCCGGATCGGCTCGTTTTTGTCGCGGTAATCAAAAATATAAAACACACTCGGCGTTTGGGGCGTTCCGGGCGGCGGGGCGGGAGTGGCCTGGTCGTTTTTTTCTTCCAGCAGCCGGATATGGTCCAGCAGCGACTTGGCGATGGCCGTCCGTTCGAGGCTGGGCAGGACCAGGATTTGGGGCAGCGTTTTTAAATCGGCCTCTATCCGGTTGAAAAATTCGACCTGCGATTTTGGGCATTCATCCGTGCTGGCATTGGCGAGAAACAGTCGAAACCCCGGATTGTCTGCCGCGTTTTCCCTGGCCAGGCGGTATTGCATTTGGACGAGCGGTTCGTCGCTGCCGGCTGCCGGCTTGGGGCCTTCCAGGTCGTCAAACAGGTGTATAGAAAAGATGGAGGCCTCGCAGCTGCCGGCGCAAGAAGTCCTCCAGTGCAGCGGCGGGCAGGGTCTTCGGGTTTTCGGGCGCATCCGGCGCTTCATCGGGGAGGATTCGATAGTTTACCCCGTTGAATTCGCGTTGGTCCAGGAATTCCCGCAGCAGCTGCTCGCGCAGGTCTTTGGAGCTGCTGGCGGTATAGCCCAGGAAGATGGCGTCGGCGGTCGGCGGCGCCGGCGGCGGGATCATTTTTGCAGGATATCGTAAATATCTTCGGAAAACAGGGCTACTTTTTCGTCGAACTCGGGTTCGTCGGGGCGGATCGGGAGCCGGCTTTTATAAAATCGGCGTACAGGATGCCGTTATCCCGCAGATACGCGGCAATGCGGCTGGCTTCCTGTTGCGCTGTTGGGCTGTCCGTTTGCAAAACGATCCAGGCATCAGGCTGCACCGGCACGATGCGTGGCGCCCGTCCAGGATCAATTCACCTGCCTGCTCCAGGAAATGCAGGAATTCGAGCCGGCACCATTCGCTGGATAAATACGCCGGCGAAAGGACGGGCACGAACAGGCGGGTAGCGCGCAAGGCCTGCTGAAGGCGGTTCGGCAGGGGCATTGCCCGACCGGAGGTCTTCCCGGTCGAAAAAATATTCAGTTTTTTACCAAGACGGCCAAAATAATCGGCTGCCAGTTTTTGGTGAAACTGTTCGATCCAATTGCCTCGGGCGGTATTATCGTGATGGGCGTAACTGATAAAAATATCGTACTGCATGATTTGGTCGGGGGAGAACAGGTCGGAAACGTGCAAATATCAACATAATTTTTGTTTTTTTCCCGGGTGTTTTCCAACCCGCTCCGGCGTATATTTGTCGGCTAGAACCCGCGTTATGCCCACCGTTGTTGCGGATGCCGGGAAGTCCTCACCTCTCGAAAAGAAGCCATCCGCCATGGCCCGGTCGAACTGCAAAACCGCTGACCAGGGCGGAATTTGCCGCCCTGGCGGAGCGCCACCCCGACCTGGCAATGGAACGGGAGGCCAACGGAACTGTACTTGTTATGTCCCCTGTAAAAAGAGGTTCTGGGGAAAAAGAGAACCGTTGTTGTATGGATTTCTATTCATTTGGTATTTATACCTCGTTTCGGCAAGTTTTCCAGCATGATCCAGACTTCGGAAATTTTAACAATT
>JADJYG010000030.1 GCA_016719895.1 Saprospirales bacterium
CATCGGCGCCGACGGCCCGCATCCGGAACGCGCTTCCGACTGCCGGCGGCGAACAACGGGTCGATCTGCACCCGAGCCCTGGCGCCCGGATGGTAAGCCGTGCGGGTGCAAACGGCGAACCGGGTGTGGACGGGGCGCCTGGTGATGCTTGCCGTGATCCGCGCAGTGCTGTGGGGCGGTACATGTTGCCGCGTCAGCCTTCTGGTTGCTTTTCCGTCAGTAAAAATGCCGAAGGCCACCAGGAAGACCAGGTTTCACGATGTACTGCCCCACAATCGTAAATCCGAGGTACTTGTGGAATGAAGTTCGGGAAAAAAAAAGGGCGTAAAGGTCAGGATCAGGTGCACGATACCGGCAGGCTGACGCAAAACGCAGGAGCCAGCCGCTGACCAGCGCCAGGCCAAGGCCTACTTCCCAGATGGCCAGGAGTACGATGCTCAGCTCATCGGGGATCAGGCCAAAGCTCAGCGCCCGGATGGTGGCCTGGGCCAGTTCTTCGGCCGGACTCATGCCGGGGAAAAATTTCAGCATACCGAACCAGAGGTACGAGACCGCCAGGCTCCAGCGCACGAGCAGGAGTTTATTCCGGGTAAACCACTGCGTCAGATGTCCGTTTTCAAACATATACAAAAAAGATGAGGTGCGATAAATAGCGGAGGGGCGCGGCAAATTAGGCGACTTCCACAGGATTGCACCGGGAATGACGAAAAATCAGGAGGCGAAATGATATTCGGCAAAACTCAAATCTGTCGCCTTTGATGGCTTAAACTATTCTTAAATTCTTTATATACTTTTGAAGAACCAATTGCCTGGGGATATCTATATTTACCTTCTTAAGTTTTCCTTCTGCCCAGCGTGTCCAGGTTATTTTGTATTCACGCGCTTCAACCAAACCGGCAATTGCCCGGTATGTACTAATCTTGAGTCCCGGCACTTTTTTTAGATACACAAAGCCTCCGCAGCGGCTGGCTCCGGGCTTTTTTGATTAATACCGTTTTCAGGCATTCCTGACCGTTTCCCCCTCATGAGCAACCGTTTCGGTGCAGGGGTGATTTATGCAAACCCGGCAGCAACGACATTTCCTTCAACGGCAGAGTTGTGATACCCATCAAGAGGGATGCGTGTTCAAACCGCAGTTTCTGCCCGGCAAATCTGTTTCAAAGCAATAAACTAACCATCATATTAATCAAACTCTCGAAGCATGAGACCACTTATTACGCGGGCCTTTTCTAAAGGCCATCAGATCCCAGACCCTCTATGTCGCAGTAGCCCACACTTTGCCGGGCGAAAAGCAGCGACGCTCTTCCGTCTGCCGTGGCAGGTATGCTTGTATCATGCCAGGTGTTTTGTTTCAATGGACGGTTAATCACAGACTGTATTGCTGATCCAATCCGTGCTGCTTTTTTCATTCGACTAAGGGTGCTGTGTTAAAATCAAATCCTTAAAAATATTATACCATGACTCTTCAAATTTTACCAAACCAAAATCATATAGCGCGATGTGCCTATGTCCGCGCTGGGAGAACATTTTTGATCCTGACGATCATACTGAGTATCTTTTCGTATAATGTTTCCAGCCCGGTTTGCTCAATCTGCTATACCTTTTGACCCGCTACTTGTGGCTATTCCTGTTCGTCGAATGATATAAAGTTTATTAAGCGCCCAACTTTATGTCGATGTAAATCACACGACTCCCCTTATGCCGGGTTGTACACCTGGCAATAATGTTTCGGCTTATTTGTGTTTAACATTTATGAACAACACAAACAGCGATCGAGGTGTTGGCTATAACCGCAGACATTTATGCCAATGGCGTGTTTACCGGAGTACTCAATTATTGCCCGGATTTACCATTGGATGGCGGTGAAACGGATATTTTTGCGTCCCAACTCCTCAACTGGGTGCGCGGTCAAACGCTGGAACTGCGCGATATTTTGGCGCCTGAGTGCAGCGAGCGGTGGCGATTGCCCCACGACAAATTGCGGAAAACTTTTTCCTCCGGGTAAATGCAACAGCACTACACCTGATATCGTGGTGCTTACGCCGCCCACAGCGTCTTTTACTTTTATGTGCGACGGCTACCGTACTATCGCTTTTACGAATACCTCTACCGGCGGTGGGACGCTCACGTACGTTTGGGATTTCGGCGACGGTTCTCCAACCTCAACAGCAACGGACCCAATATACCTATCCCGGCGATGGCCCTTATACAGTTACACTAACTGTGACAAACAGCGCCGGTACAGACACGGAAACGGCTCAGGTAGATCCGGGCTCCTGCTGCACACAATCCGCCACCTGTCTTTTGGGGCCGATTAATCAGGAAGCCTGCTCCATACCGACCGCCTTTACAGACCCCGATGACGTCTTTACCTATGAAGATTGTGGTGAAATGGCCACAATTACCCATATTGACTGGGCGATGCAGATATATGCGGGGATGTGAGATGGCGCCAGCCACAAGGACTTATACGCTGTTGTTTGATGGGGAGGCTTACCACCCCTGCAACCAGGAAACAACCATTAGTGACAACACCCTGCCGGCGATCACCCGCCCGGACAACATTACGGTGGAATGCGAAGACGAAGTGCCCGGCCTGCCCGGCCAGCCGCGGCGTTTGACGTCCCTGCCCGGCGCCTCGGCCTCGGACAACTGCGACGACAACCTGACGTACGCCTGCACGACGGGCCCGCTGACAGGCGGCGCCTCGCGGGGGCACGATCATGCGGGAACACAAAGTGACGGATGATTGCGGCAACACGAAAACCTGCAACCAGACGATCACGGTAGACGACAACACCATGCCGACGATCACTTGCCCGGACAACGTCACGGTGGAATGCGAAGACGAGGAGTGCCGGCCTGCCCGGCCAGCCGCAGCGTTTGACGCCCTGCCCGGCGCTTCTGCCTCGGACAACTGCGACGACAACCTGACCTACGCCTGCAACGGCCCGCTGACGGGCGGCGCCTGCGGGGCACGATCACGCGGGAACACAAAGTGACGGACGATTGCGGGAACACGAAAACCTGTAACCAGACGATCACGGTGGATGACAACACCAAGCCGACAATCAGCTGCCCGGACAACATCACAGTGGAATGCGAAGACGAAGTACCGGCCTGCCCGGCGAGCTTCGCGGCGTTCGACGCCCTGCCCGGCGCCTCGGCCTCGGACAACTGCGACGACAACCTGACGTACGCCTGCACGACGGGCCCGCTGACGGGCGGCGCCTGCGGGGGTACGATCACGCGGGAACACAAAGTGACGGACGATTGCGGCAACACGAAAACCTGCAACCAGACGATCACGGTAGACGACAACACCATGCCGACGATCACCTGCCCGGACAACATCACGGCGGAATGCGAAGACGAGGTGCCGGCCTGCCCGGCGAGCCGCAGCGTTCGACGCCCTGCCCGGCGCTTCGGCCTCGGACAACTGCGACGACAACCTGACGTACGCCTGCACGACGGCCCGCTGACGGGCGGCGCTTGCGGGGGCACGATCCCGCGGGAACACAACGTGACGGACGATTGCGGCCACACGAAAACCTGCAACCAGACGATCACGGTCGACGACAACACTCTGCCGGTGATCACCTGCCCGGACAACGTCACGGTGGAATGCGAAGACGAAGTCCCGGCCTGCCCGGCGAGCCGCGGCGTTTGACGCCCCTGCCCGGCGCATCTGCCTCGGACAACTGCGACGACAACCTGACCTACGCCTGCACGACGGGCCCGCTGACGGGCGGCGCTTGCGGGGGCACGATCACGCGGGAACACAAAGTGACGGACGATTGCGGCAACACGAAAACCTGCAACCAGACGATCACGGTGGACGACAACACCCTGCCGGTGATCACCTGCCCGGACAACATCACGGTGGAATGCGAAGACGAGGTGCCGGCCTGCCCGGCGGTCTCGCAGCGTTTGACGCCCTGCCCGGCGCTTCGGCCTCTGACAACTGCGACGACAACCTGACGTACGCCTGCACTACGGGCCCGCTGACGGGCGGCGCCTGCGGGGGCACGATCACGCGGGAACACAAAGTGACGGACGATTGCGGCAACACGAAAACCTGCAACCAGACGATCACGGTAGACGACAACACCCTGCCGTCGATCACCTGCCCGGACAACATTACGGTGGAATGCGAAGACGAGGTGCCGGCCTGCCCGGCCAGCTTCGCAGCGTTTGACGCCCTTCCCGGCGCCTCGGCATCGGACAACTGCGACGACAACCTGACCTACGCCTGCACGACGGGCCCGCTGACGGGCGGCAGCCTGCGGGGGCACGATCATGCGGGAACACAAAGTGACGGACGATTGCGGGAACACAAAAACCTGCAACCAGACGATCACGGTGGACGACAACACCATGCCGACGATCACCTGCCCGGACAACGTCACGGTGGAATGCGAAGACGAGGTGCCGGCCTGCCCGGCGAGCTTCGCGGCGTTTGACGCCCTGCCCAGCGCTTCGGCCTCTGACAACTGCGACGACAACCTGACGTACGCCTGCACGACGGGCCCGCTGACAGGCGGCGCTTGCGGGGGCACGATCACGCGGGAACACAAGGTGACGGATGATTGCGGCAACACGAAAACCTGCAACCAGACGATCACGGTGGACGACAACACCCTGCCGGTGATCACCTGCCCGGACAACGTCACGGTGGAATGCGAAGACGAGGTGCCGGCCTGCCCGGCCAGCCTGCGCGGCGTTTGACGCCCTGCCCGGCGCATCGGCCTCGGACAACTGCGACGACAACCTGACGTACGCCTGCACGACGGGCCCGCTGACGGGCGGCGCTTGCGGGGGCACGATCACGCGGGAGCACAAAGTGACGGATGATTGCGGCAACACCAAGACCTGCAACCAGACGATCACGGTAGACGACAACACCCTGCCGACGATCACCTGCCCGGACAACATCACGGTGGAATGCGAAGACGAAGTACCGGCCTGCCCGGCCAGCTTCGCGGCGTTTGACGCCCTGCCCGGCGCCTCGGCCTCTGACAACTGCGACGACAACCTGACGTACGCCTGCACGACGGGCCCGCTGACGGGCGGCGCTTGCGGGGGCACGATCACGCGGGAACACAAGGTGACGGACGATTGCGGCAACACGAAAACCTGCAACCAGACGATCACGGTGGACGACAACACGATGCCGACGATCACTTGCCCGGACAACGTCACGGTGGAATGCGAAGACGAGGTGCCGGCCTGCCCGGCCAGCTTCGCAGCGTTTGACGCCCTGCCCGGCGCTTCTGCCTCGGACAACTGCGACGACAACCTGACGTACGCTTGCACGACGGGCCCGCTGACGGGCGGCGCTTGCGGGGGCACGATCACGCGGGAGCACAAAGTGACGGACGATTGCGGCAACACGAAGACCTGCAACCAGACGATCACGGTAGACGACAACACCCTGCCGACGATCACCTGCCCGGACAACGTCACGGTGGAATGCGAAGACGAGGTGCCGGCCTGCCCGGCCAGCTTCGCAGCGTTTGACGCCCTGCCCGGCGCTTCTGCCTCGGACAACTGCGACGACAACCTGACGTACGCCTGCACGACGGGCCCGCTGACGGGCGGCGCTTGCGGGGGCACGATCACGCGGGAACACAAAGTGACGGACGATTGCGGCAACACAAAAACCTGCAACCAGACGATCACGGTGGACGACAACACCATGCCGACGATCACTTGCCCGGACAACGTCACGGTGGAATGCGAAGACGAGGTGCCGGCCTGCCCGGCCAGCTTCGCAGCGTTTGACGCCCTGCCCGGCGCCTCGGCCTCGGACAACTGCGACGACAACCTGACGTACGCCTGCACGACGGGCCCGCTGACGGGCGGCGCTTGCGGGGGCACGATCACGCGGGAGCACAAAGTGACGGATGATTGCGGCAACACCAAGACCTGCAACCAGACGATCACGGTAGACGACAACACCGATCCTTACTGGACTCTCATGCCGGAAGACCAGACGGTAGAATGTGACGGAGCGGGCAACCTCTCAGAACTTGTTTCCTGGCTATCCGGTTTCCAGGCAGCAGACGACTGCGGCTCGGTAATGGTGACGAATGATTTTAAATACTTGAATGTCAACTCCCCTGCGTCAATCGCCGGATTGTATGAATCGGCTTTTGCAATTTTTGGCCCGCAGTCGTATAATGTGACCGGAGATCTGGAAATCGCAAATGACGGGGTAGGCGTAACCTCCGATGCCTGTCAGCCACTGGTAGGATTTACGCCGGGAAAAATTGCCTTAATTGACCGCGGCACTTGCTTATTTACGATAAAAGTTAAAAATGCCCAGAATGCGGGAGCGATCGGGGTTGTTATTTGTAATAATGTCGTGGGCGATCCCGTTGGCATGGCCGGAACTGATCCGACGATTACCATTCCGGTTCAAATGATCGGCCTGGATGATTGTAATGCGATCAAGACGACGGCGACTACAGGTACGGTCAACGTAACGTTGTTCGCCAACGGGCTGAGTGATGATTGCGGGGCGACGGGGAGTGCGGCGGTGCTGTTCACTGCGACGGATGAATGTGGCAACTCGATAGAAAAGAGCGCGACATTTACCATAGAGGATACTGCTTTGCCGTCGATCACCTGCCCGACAAACATCTCGGTGGAATGCGAAGACGAGGTTCCGGCCTGCCCGGCCAACCTCGCCGCCTTCCTGGCCCTTCCGGACGCTTCTGCATCGGACAACTGCGACGACAATTTGTCGTACATGTGCAGCACGGACCTGCTGACGGGCGGCGCCTGCGGAGGTACGCTGACGCGGACGCACACGGTGACGGACGACTGCGGCAACGATTCGAGTTGCCAGCATACAATCACGGTGGACGACAACACCCTGCCGTCGATCAGCTGCCCGGACAACATCACAGTGGAATGCGAAGACGAAGTACCGGCCTGCCCGGCGAGCTTCGCGGCGTTCGACGCGCTGCCCGGCGCCTCGGCATCGGACAACTGCGACGACAACCTGACGTACGCCTGCACGACGGGCCTGCTGACGGGCGGCGCTTGCGGGGGCACGATCACGCGGGAACACAAGGTGACGGACGATTGCGGCAACACGAAAACCTGCAACCAGACGATCACGGTAGACGACAATACCAACCCGTACTTCAGCGCTTGCCCGACCTCCGTCATTAACCTGGGCTGCAACCCGACGCTGCCAAATGCTGCCAGAGCCAAAACGGATGCTGGTCCGGCTTTGGACAACTGCGGAACGCCGGCAAAATCGGCGGTGGGCGGCCCGGTCGCAGGAACCTGCGTAAAAACGCAAACCTGGACAGTAACGGCCACAGACGGTTGTAATAACACAGCCACCTGCACGGTGTCGTACACCTGGAAATCGGACACACAAAAGCCAGAGATTCTGGACAAACCGAACTATGCGCTTCCCGGCTGCAATGCGGCCTGGCCGACGCTCACGACCACCTGGACGGACAATTGTTCCGCCGGCGGTACGCTCACGGCCACGGCAGGTACAGTCCAGACCAGCGGTTGTACCCAGTCGCGGGTGTACACCTTCAGCGTCACTGACGGCTGCGGCAATACCGATGTGGAAACCACAACGGTGTCGAGAACCTACGATGTTACAAAACCAGTGTTCACGAGCGTGCCTGCCAACGTCACAGTGCAATGCCACAGTGTCCCGCTGGCTGGTACTCCGGTGGCTACCGACAACTGCGGCACGCCATCCATTACCTACAACGGCGAAACGCGCACCAACGGCTCCTGCCCCGACGCCTACACGCTGACGCGCAAATGGACGGCCATGGACGCCTGCGGCAATACCCGAACCGCCACGCAGCTCATCACCGTGCGGGATAATACCAAGCCGGTCTTCACCAGCGTGCCGCCAAACCAGACGGTCGAGTGCTCGGGCTGCTGCGGACCCAACATCCCGGTAGGAACGCCCACGGCGACGGACAACTGCGATGCCACGGTCACGGTCACTTACCTGGGTGAAATATGCACCTACTTCAACTGCCCGGCCAACCGCCAGTTGATGCGGACCTGGCGCGCTACCGACAACTGCGGCAACTCGACGACTGCGGTGCAACTGATCGACATTCAGGATACCCAGGCGCCTGACTTTACGTATGTGCCCCCCTCCACGACGATCGAGTGCAGCGACCTGTTCCCCGTTACCCCGGGCACGCCTGTGGCCACCGACGGCTGCTCCGCTTACGTGCAAATTACCTTCAACGGTCAGACCAGCGTTGCTGGCGCCTGCCCGCAATCGTACATCGTGACCCGTAAATGGACCGCTGCCGATGAATGCGGTAACACGCGAACGGCTACGCAAGCGATCACGGTGCTGGATACGCAAAAACCGAATTTCAACACGATGCCGCAAAATATCACCATCAATTGCGGAGCATCCATACCGACACCGCCGGCGGTGACCGCCACCGACAACTGCGACACGTATGTGCCGGTGACTTACAACCAGGTTTCCACAGGCCCGAATTGTCCGTACACCATCACGCGCACCTGGACTGCGGCCGACGATTGCGGCAACGTCCGGGTACACACCCAGGTGATTACGGTAAACGCGCTGCCCATCAACGGCCCGACAGGACCGGGAGAAGCCGAAGACCGCGTGGTTCAGCCTCAGGCAAAATCGCTGGGCCTGAAAGCCTGGCTGGCGCCTAATCCGGCACTGGATGAAGCTTGGGTTTCGTTCGACATAGAAACGGACGGCGAAGCGACACTGCGGCTGTTCGACGTGAGCGGGCGGCTGGCCATACAACAGTCGTTTGCCGTGGTGGCAGGTCCGAACCGCTACCGGCTCGACCTGTCCGGCCTGGGTGGCGGCGGCATGTACACGGTGCATTTACTCATCGGCGACCGCCACGCGGTGGAACGCCTGGTGATATTGAAAAACTGAATTTGAACGCCCCTTGGGCGATCAAATACGTTTTAAACCTGCCGGGTTCCGGAGTGCTTGCCACACCGGAGCCCGGCAACTTTTTGGCCGCCGCCTTTTGGCTTTTGGCATTTTGCTTTATTTTGGCACATTCACGCTGGACGACAAGAGAGCGGATTATTGAAATGGAAAATAGTATCGTTCTATCCGTAACTTTGAACTCAAATCAACGACATGGAACATCCGCTTATCGAACGCAATCCCGATGTTATGCTTGGAAAGCCGGTCATTAAAGGCACGCGCATTACGGGTGAATTGTTAATGCGCAAACTTGCAGACGGCTTCACTCCGGATGATATCCTTGAAATGTTCATGATTTGCGCCGGCAAGGCTGCGAAGTATTCTCCGTTCATGAACATTCCCAGGTATCCCTGACATATCGGTCATCTCTTTGGCCCGGGTTGGAAATGCCATACTGATTATGAGATTTTTGAAAAATCAAACAAATGTTAAGCCTCTCCGAGGCTCATCTTCCTGCTTACCAATGAATTCTACAAACGTTGGGCCTCTCCGAGGCCATGACCTATCCAAAACTCACGTTAAAATTACCAGGCTGACCGTCGTTTTTCTCCGATATCAAAAATCTGAAGAAGCGTTGGTAAGCCGCCTTTTGCTGCAAGTAATGCGCGAATTTGCTGGCAAAGAGGGAAATTTTTCGTGACGATTGCGCATGGAAAAATCAGAATAACGGAGTTGTAGCCGCTTCCGGCGCAAGAGCATCCCTGCCGCCTTTTTTGTATTTTGTTTTACTTTGGCACACCAAACCGGCCGGGATACGCTATGCCGGGGGTTAATTCGTTTTCCACACCATTCCGCACCGCAACAAGTATGAAACTCAGCAGCCGCATCTTTATCCTCTTTTATCTCCATATTGGATGGTTACCGCTGGGGCTAACGGCGCAATGCCCCCTCACCGTCGACGCGGGCCCCGACCAATCTGTATGTTCCGCCGGCGGTACGGTGAACCTTACCGGCAGCATTTCAGGGCCGTATATCGGTTTTCGCTGGTCGCCGGCTACCGGCCTCAACGATCCGGCCATCCTGACCCCCACGGCTACGGTCAACGGCACGGCTACTTTTACCCTGACGGCTGCCGCACAGGATCCCACAGCGCCCAACCTCGTGAGCAACCCGGCCTTTGAGGCGGGCAACACGGGCTTTACCAGCAGCTATTCGTACAACCCCACGCCCATTACGCCCGGCACCTATGTGCTCACTACTTCGCCGGCACTGGTGCTGTCCACCTTTCCACCCTGCGACGATCATACCTTCGGAAACGGCACCGGCAATATGATGCTGATCAACGGCACCGGCGGGGCCAGTTCGCAAGCCTGGTGCCAGACCATCCCGGTGATGGCCAACAGCTGGTATTACCTGAGCGCCTGGGTAATGTGCTCGCCCATCTCGCCGCCTGTTTTACAGTTTCGTGTCAACGGTACGCTCGTAGGCGTCCCCTTCGAACCGCCGGCCAGCGGCTGTATCTGGCAGGAATTTACAGCCTCCTGGTTTTCGGGCGCGGCTACCAGCGCCACCCTGTGCATCATGGACCTCAACGGCAGCGGCAACGGTTTTTTCGGCGACGATTATGCGCTCGACGATATTTTTATGGCCAAAGCTTGCACGGCCTCTGACCAGGTAACGGTTTCGGTGACCCCGGTAAATGCCGTGCTCCCGGCAAATGCTATCCTGGGCTGTAATGCCGTGCAAACAGGTATCATACTCAATGGCAGCGCCTCCTCCGCCGGGCTGGGCTACACGTATTCCTGGGATGGCCCGGGTATCGTTTCCGGTGGAAATACGCCCATAGCCACCGTCAACGAGGTGGGTACTTACACGCTTACCGTTTCATACGATACCGGCAACGGGACCTGCACCGACCAGGCGTCCGTCAGCGTGTTACCCGATCCGCTTCAGGTGACGGCCACGGCCACCGTCGACGAAGAGCTGAACTGTATAAAAAACAAGGTCAGGATCGATGGCACGGGCTCGTCCACCGGCCCCGCGATCACGTACAACTGGCAGCCTGCAGCCGCGGTCGTTTCCGGCAACGGCACCCTGATGCCCCAGGTCAACCAACCCGGTGAATATACCCTGCTCGTGACCAATACGGCCAGCGGCTGTACGGCCACGACTACCGTGGTGGTTGTACAGAACAACACACCCGCCGTGGCCGTGGCCAGTGCGCCGGGGCCGTTGTCCTGTACGGCTGCTACCGTCACCCTCAGTGGCGCCGGCAGCACCTCGGGCGGCGGTGTTTTTTATTTATGGACCGGCCCCGGCGTCGTATCCGGCGCCCTCACCCTCAACAATTGTGTGGTAAATGCCCCCGGCGCCTATATCCTGACCGTGACCAACGATGCCAACGGTTGTTCGGCGTCGGCCACCGCAGTGGTCGTGCAAAGTGGCGCGCCGCCCCAGGCAGTAGCGTCGGCTGCTGCGCCGGGCATTCTGAATTGTGCTGCTCCCGTGCTTACGCTCACGAGCGCCGGCAGCAGCAGCGGCGCCAATTTCACCTACCTATGGACAACGCCAAACGGGCATTTCAGCGGCCCGGCCAACGGGCAAACCGTCGCCGTCGATTCTCCGGGCGTGTACATTCTGACGGTCGCCAACGCGCAAAACGGTTGTACCTCCACGTCAACCGTCGTCGTCACCGCCGATTTCAGCCCGCCAGCCGTTTCCATCCAACAACCCGTGCCGGCGATCAGCTGCGCGGCCGATTCCGTACAGCTCAATGCCCTGCCGGCCGGCGGACCCGGTTTTCAATACCTCTGGATAGCCTCCGGCGGCGGTCATATTCTTTCGGGCGACACCACCCTGACGCCGTGGGTGGATACGGCCGGCGTTTACCTCCTGCACATAACCAACACCCTCAACGGCTGCACGGCTACGGCCACAGCCACCGTTGCGGCCGACACGGCAGCGCCCCTGGCTATGGCGGCGGTAAATGCCCCAGGCGCGCTCGATTGCGCCACACCAGCCCTCGTGCTGAACAGCACGGGCAGTACCGCCGATTCTACCGTTACCTACCTTTGGACTACCCCCAACGGCCATATCAACGGCCCCGATACCGCATATACCGCACTGGCCGATTCGGCAGGTTTATATATTTTAACCATCACCAGCTTGCAAAACGGTTGTTCTGCTGCCGACACCGTCGCAGTGGACAGCAATTTTACCCACCCGGCAATTTTCTTTCAGCAACCCGTGGCAGTGCTCACCTGTGCGGCCGATTCCATACAGATCGATGCCTCGGCGTCTGCCGGCGGCCCGGGTTACCAGCTGCTTTGGACCACTCCGGCCGGCCTTATCCTTTCGGGCGACACCACCCGCACGCCCTGGGTAGCCGCAGCGGGCTTGTACATCCTGACGATCAGCAACACCGCCAATGGCTGCACGGCTACGGATTCAGTGACGGTGGGGCTGGATACCCTTGCCCCACTGGCGCAAATCGTACCTCCCGGCATACTCGATTGCCAAACCGCCCTGCTGACGCTTGACGCGACGGGCTCGTCCATGGGGACCGGTTTTTCACTCGCCTGGAGCTTTTTCCCGGCCATAGGGACAGCCGGCGGCGGTTTTGTGTCCGGGCAAAATACGCTGACACCGCTGGTTGACGCCCCGGGAGCCTATACGCTTACGGTGCTCGATACCCGCAATCAATGCCAGACCGAAGTGTCCGCGCATGTCGGGCAAGATACCCTTGTGCCGGTTGCCGATGCGGGCGCGCCGCCGGTGGCCGGTTGCGGCGCGCAATCGGCAGTACTCGATGGTACCGGTAGCAGTCAGGGTCCGGATTTTGCTTATTTGTGGACCGGCGGCGCCCTTATCCTGCAGCCACAAATCACTATGCCGGGCGTGTACACACTTACGGTAACCAATACCGCCAACCATTGCACGGCGACGGACAGCGTGCTGGTTGCACCCTTTGGCGTCCTGCCGGATGTGACGATCAGTTCGCCGCCGCCGATCACTTGTTTTTCGCCCCAAACCCAACTGAGCGCCACCGCTTCCACCGGACCGGCGTTCGCCTATCAATGGACGTTCGCCGGCACGGGCAGCGGCATCGTATCGGGCGACACCACCCTCGGCCCCCTGGTCGGTTCTCCGGGGACCTACACACTCGTCGTGACCAACACCCTAACCGGCTGCACGGCCGCCGGCTTCGTGGACTTGCAGGCATCGCTCGCGCCGCCGGTGGCCGATGCCGGCGCCCCGCAAACGTTGCTCTGCGGCGTAGCCCAGGTTGGCCTGGATGGCGCTGCGTCAAGCGTTGGCCCCAATTTCAACTACACCTGGACGACCCCTGACGGCAACCTGCTCAGCGGACAAAATTCGCTGGCTCCCCAAGTAAATGCGCCGGGAACCTACATCTTGCTCGTCACCGACGCGCTGAACGGCTGCACGGCTGCAGACAGCGTGCAGGTGCAACAGGATGCCAACGCCCCGGTGGCCGACGCCGGTCCGCCGCAAGCCATCATCTGCCTGTCGGCTACGGTCGCGCTCGACGGCAGCGGCTCGAGCGCCGGGCCTTCGATTTCCTATTTGTGGACCACCCTGGACGGCGTTATATTATCCGGCCAAAATACGCCGTCGCCGGTCGTTGCTGCGCCGGGCACCTACCTGTTGGCGGTGACCGACGCTTCGAATAACTGCCAGTCGCTGGCCAGTGTTCAGGTGTTCGATCAGACGCAGGCGCCGCAGGCCGTTGCGGCATCTCCCCAAACGCTGACGTGCGCGTTGCCGGTGGTGGTGCTGGATGGGGTGGGCAGCAGCGCGGGGCCGGGTTTCAGTTACCAGTGGTCGGGACCGGGTTTGGTGGGCGGGAGCAATGCGCTGTCGGCGCAGGCAAACGCCGGGGGGCTGTACGCCCTCACGGTGACCGACCAAACGAACGGCTGCACGGCCACGGCGTCGGTTTCCGTGGCGGCCAACACGGCGGCGCCGCAGGCGTCGGCTGCTGCGCTGCAAACGCTGACGTGCGCGTTGCCGGTGGTGGCGCTGGATGGGGTGGGCAGCAGCGTGGGGCCGGGTTTCAGTTACCAGTGGTCGGGACCGGGTTTGGTGGGCGGGAGCAATGCGCTGTCGGCCCAGGCAAACGCCGGGGGGCTGTACGCCCTCACGGTGACCGACCAAACGAACGGCTGCACGGCTACGGCGTCGGTTTCCGTGGCGGCCAACACGGCGGCGCCGCAGGCGTCGGCTGCTGCGCTGCAAACGCTGACGTGCGCGTTGCCGGTGGTGGCGCTGGATGGGGTGGGCAGCAGCGTGGGGCCGGGTTTCAGTTACCAGTGGTCGGGACCGGGTTTGGTGGGCGGGAGCAATGCGCTGTCGGCGCAGGCAAACGCCGGGGGGCTGTACGCCCTCACGGTGACCGACCAAACGAACGGCTGCACGGCCACGGCGTCGGTTTCCGTGGCGGCCAACACGGCGGCGCCGCAGGCGTCGGCTGCTGCGCTGCAAACGCTGACGTGCGCGTTGCCGGTGGTGGCGCTGGATGGGGTGGGCAGCAGCGCGGGGCCGGGTTTCAGTTACCAGTGGTCGGGACCGGGTTTGGTGGGTGGGAGCAATGCGCTGTCGGCCCAGGCAAACGCCGGGGGGCTGTACGCCCTCACGGTGACCGACCAAACAAACGGCTGCACGGCCACGGCACAAACGACGGTAAACCAATCGGTTGTGCCGCCGCTTGCGGATGCTGGCCCGGATATGAAGCTGGGTTGCAATATGCCCACAACCGTGCTGGCCGGCAGCAGTACCACCCCCGGCGCCGAGTTTAACTGGACGACCGTGGATGGCCATTTCGTGTCCGGCACATCCACCCCCACGCCGCTGGTGGATGCGCGGGGGGTGTACACGCTTCTCGTAACGGATCCGGCCAACGGCTGCACAGCGAGCAGTACGGTGCTGGTGGATGCAAGCGAGGTGCTCCTGCCAACAGCAACAAGTGTGGCGCCGGATTGTATCACGCCTACCGGGACGATTGTGTTTTCCGGCGGCGCCACCGGGTCATATCTTTACTCCATTGACGACGGGGCGCATTTTTCGCAAGACAGTGTATTCGCCAACCTGCCTGCCGGCCTGTACCCGACGGTTGTGCAGGATGCCGGCGGTTGCGAGCAGACGGCAACGGTGGATTTGCCCGGTGTGACACCCCTGACAGTCGACCTGGGCCCGGACCTGACCGTGCCCGCCGGCGCCGCAGTATTGCTTCAACCCGCACTCAATATTCCGGCAGACGAGGTGGCTGCAGCCGTTTGGACGCCGGCCACCGGGCTGGACTGTGCGGATTGCCTGAGCCCCATTGCCACTGCGTTGCAGGGCCTCACCTACACCGTGTTGGTGACGAGCACGAGCGGCTGTACCGGCACGGCCAGCGTCGTTATCCGGGTGGAGGTGCAAGACCATATTTATGTGCCCAATGTTTTTTCTCCGGATGCAGACGGCGAAAATGACATTTTCCGGGTTTATACCAATATGCCGTTGGCAAACTTTGAAATGGCGGTCTTCGATCGCTGGGGGGGATTGTTGTTTCAAACGGACGATATGAGCAGCGGCTGGGATGGCAGCGCGCGGGGCAAAGCGCTCCAGCCCGGCGTGTATGCGTATTTTATCCGTTTTGATTATGCTGAAGCGAACGGAGAAGTGGAAAAACGGCTGTTGGAGGGCGGAGTGCTGCTGGTACGGTGATTAAGCATCTTCAAAAAGCCCGGATAAACTGCTCCAGAACTGTTTCCTGGTGCAGGTTCAGGCGTTTACGGAGGCGGGTGCGCCCTTTTTTTACGCTATCTGCCGAAATACCCAGGGTAGAGGCAATCTCTTGCCGGTTGAAAGCGAGTTTTATCAGTAAAAACAGGCGTTCTTCAGCGCCGCTGAGGTCCGGAAATTTCAACCGTAGCCGGTGGAGGTAGCCGGGATAAACACGCTCGAAATATCCTTTGAACGCGACCCAATCGGCTTCCGTCAGGATACGCCGGTTATACAGTTCGTCCGCAGTGGAATCCGAATGCTCCGCTATGGCGCCGGCGGGCTGCCCGGCAGAGCGGGTCATGGTTTGCAAGGCTTCTTCCAATTCTGCCAGGCGGGTATTTTTGGCTAGCAATGTTTGGATAAACAGTTTCATGTCTTGTTGGTGCTGGGCGGCCAGGCGTCGCGAACGTTTCAATTTTGAACGCCAAAAGAACACCAGCAACAAGCTGGAAAGCGCCGCAATACCAAGCAAAACCAGCGATAGGTTTGTGCGCAGCACTTCCGACCTGTTGTTGGCCTGGAGCAGCTCGATTTCCTGTTCTTTTTGCTTCGTCTGATACCGTACTTCCAGGTCTTGCAGGCGTTGGATTTTTTCTTTGACGAAGAGGGAATCCCGAAGTGTCACAGATTGCTTGAACCGTCCGAGCGCGTGGGAAAGGTCGCCGGTGGATTCGGCTACCTGTGACAAACGCAGGAGCGCAACCGATTGAACGTGGGTTTGCTGAAGCGAATCGGCCAGGTTTGCAGCGGATTCCAGGTAAAGGCGGGCTTCGGACCAGTGTCCGAGTTTTTTGTGGCCATTGCCGAGGTTGAGGTACATGCTGGGAAGTTGGTCCAGTATTCCGGAAGCGCGCATGAGCTGCAGTGCAGTGTCAAGCAATGGCAACGCTTTATTCCAATGCCCGCGGTCGCTGTACGTAAAGGCCATCTGGTTGTAGGCGGCGCAGCGCTCAATGAGCGCGCCATGTATTTTCAGGATGTCGAAACCTTTGCGGGCAGCGTCCAGGCCTTCGGCGTCGAGGTCTGCCCGGCAGTAAAAGGCGGCCAGCGTGGAATAGGCGCGGCCGATACGCGCCGAATCGCCGCTTCGGATAAAAGCCGCCAATACCGGCTTGGCGATGTCGATAGCTTTAGGCAACTCGCTCAGGCGGTCGTATATGCAGGCAAGATCGAGGTTGGAATCGTAATAAGCGAAGGAATCGGCCGCGATGGCGGCGGAATCCATTGATTGTTGAAAATACTGTATGGCCGCCGCATAATCGCCGCGCTGGGTAGCAGCGTCGCCCAGTTGATTGAGCTGGAAAGCCGGGCTGCCGGCCGTGGCAACAGAATCGATCGAATCCGGGCCCTCAGGAGCAGAAGGATGTTGACCGGGGTCGTTTTCGCAAAAAAGGAGAAGGGAAGAAAAAATGGAAAGAAAACACAGTCCGGCGATGTAGTATTTCAGATTCAACAAGAACATTATGCGAAGCGTGGGGGTGGACTAAAAAAGAAGTGGAAAGAAAACCCGAAGATAGGCAGGTATTTATAAAATAGTGCATTTGTCCCCCCTTTTGTCCTCCCCGAAGATTACCCGCCAGGCATTCGCGTGGGCGTAATTTGCGTGTTCTAATCATCCATCAACTGCTCCAGTCAGGTAATACGGTACGCAATTTGTTTCCCTATGAATAAGTTTGTACGTCTTTTTATTTTTCTTATAACCCTGAGTATACCTTCATCGGCTGCCTTTGCGCAAAACAAGGATTGGTTGATAAAAATGCAGGACCCTGACGTCAACTTTTGGGAACTGCAAAAAGAATTCCATGACTACTGGAAAAACCGCACCGATTACAAGGGTAACGGTTATAAGGTTTTCCGGCGTTGGGAGTATATCAACGAAGTGCGCGTGCTGCCGGATGGCAAGCTGCCGGCCCCGGATTATGTCTTGAAAGAGTATGCCCGGTATATGGCCGAAACCCCACAGCTCAAGTCGGCTTCCGGTACCTGGAATATTGTAGGGCCAACCGTTTACCCTTCCAACGCTACCGGCCAGCCTACCGGCAAGGGGCGGATCAATGCCATCGCTTTTCATCCCACCGACGCCAATACGCTGTTCATCGGCGCTCCCTCGGGCGGGATATGGAAAAGTACCAACGGCGGCGCCAACTGGACCAGTCTTTCCGCCAATATTCCCTACCTGGGAGTCTCAGCCATCTTGATCCATCCCTCCGACCCGAACATTATTTACATCGGCACCGGCGACCGGGACTCGGATGACGCGCCCGGGGTGGGCGTTTACAAGTCCACCGACGGCGGCTCCACCTGGGCTCCGATGAACTCCGGCATGGGCAATACCACTGTCGGCATGATGGTCATGCACCCCTCAGATCCGAACACCATGCTAGCCGCTACCTACGACGGTATTTTCAAGACCACGAACGGGGGCGCGAGCTGGACGCTGACCCTGGCCGGCGATTTCCGGGATATCAAGTTCAAGCCGGGCGACCCCACCATTATTTACGCCACCCGGATGGTCACGCCGTCCGAATTTTACCGCTCCACCGACGGGGGCAGCAACTGGACCCTCATCGCAACGCCTACCTCCGGTGTCGGCTCCCGTATGGTCATCGGCGTTTCACCGGCCAATGCTGGCTATGTGTATCTTGTTCAGATTAAGGCCACAGACCGTACGTTCAAAGCCTTGCTGCGCTCCACCGACAGCGGGCAAACATTTTCAGAACAATCCAGCACGCCCAATATTTTCGATTATGCGTGCGACGGCAGCGGCACATCCAGCCAGGCCACCTACGACCTGGTCATTGACGTGGACCAAGCCAACGCGGAAATTGTGTACGTCGGTTCCATCAACAGTTGGAAAAGCACGGACGGCGGCGTCAACTGGTCGCCCGTGACACACTGGGTCGGCAGCAACTTTGCGCCGGGCGATCCCACCGCAAATTGCGCCGCTTCTGTACACGCCGACCACCACTGGTACCAATGGTCGCCGCTGCACAGCCCCGCCAGGCTGTATCTGGGCCACGACGGCGGCATAGCCTATACCGCCGACGGCGGCGCCGCCTGGATGGACATCTCCTCGGACCTGCCCATCGGCCAGGTGTATAAAATCGGCCAAAGCACCCATGTGGCGAACACGGTCATCGCCGGATTTCAGGACAACGGCGTTTCGGCGACCAACAACGGCGGTAGCACCTTTACCACCATTGCCGGAGGCGATGGCATGGAGTGCGCCGTCGATTACAACAACGCCAATATTTGCTACCGCGAAACCCAGGAAGGCTCCTTAAGGCGCTCGACTACAGGGGTTTTCGGTTCTTATGGCAACATCATTTCCGCCTTGATGGACGAAGCGGCATTTGTGGCGCCTTATATGCTGCACCGGACTATCCCCAGCACCATGTTTTTTGGCCGGGAAAACCTTTGGCGAAGCACCAACGTAACGTCCACCCCTTCCAGCTCGGTAAGCTGGGAAGCCATCAGCGCTTTTGCCCCCGGCCCGACGATCCGGGTGGTGGAACAGTCGCCGGCTAATCTGGATATCTTTTACATGTCCCGGGGCTCGGGCTCCGGCTCGGTGTTGTACCGTTCGGACAACGTCAACACCGCTGCCGCTTCCGTGGTGTGGACCGCAATAACCAAGCCCAACGGGCTTACCATCACCGACATCAAGGGGCACCCCACCGACGAAAATATCGTGTACGCCACGGCCGGTATGCAAGTCTTCAAGTCCACGAACAAAGGGGTAAGTTGGACGGACCTCACCGGCAACCTTCCGGTGCTGTTTATCAACTGCCTCGTGCTCGACAAAGATGCCAACGAGGGTATTTACATCGGCAACCAGACCGGCGTATGGTACAAAGATGCGACCACCTCCGAATGGGTGCTGTTCAGTTCGGGTCTGCCGCCGGTAGATATCCGGGAATTGGAGATCTACTACGATGCCAACCCCGACAACAGCAGACTGTGCGCAGCCACTTACGGACGCGGGGTTTGGCAGAGCGATCTTATCGAAATAAACGTCATCAACCCCTCCAATCTCGCGGCCACACCGATCAGCACAAGCCAAATTGACCTCACCTGGGCGCTGAACGCCTCCAGCAATAACGTGCTCATCGCCACCTCGCCGACCACCACTTTTGGCGTGCCTGCCGACGGCACGGCATACATAGCGGGCAATCCGCTGCCGGGCGGAGGCACGGTTATATATGTGGGCAACCTTGCCAATTTCAGCCATACCGGGCTGACCGCAGGAACCGCCTATTGTTACAAGATTTGGTCGGTCAATGGCAGTAACGACTACTCGGCGGGCCTGTCGCCCGTTTGCGCCACTACGCTGTCTCACAACTGGACCGGCAACGTGAGCACCGATTGGTTCAACACCGGCAACTGGGGGCCGGGCACGGTGCCCACGGCCACCGACGGCGCTTATATCCCCGCCGGACGGCCCTTCTACCCGCTCATCAACGCCGCAGGAGCAACTTGTTACCACCTGACCATCGAGTCCGGCGCTTTCGTGGCCATGGATGCCTCAACTCCCTATACGCTCCAGGTGACCGGCGATTGGCTGAACAATGGGACGTTTACGCGAGGCGTGGGCACGGTCAAGTTCAACGGGACGAACGCCTTGCAGACCATTAAAGGATCATCGGCTACGGCATTTTACGTACTGAGCGTGGACAAGGGCATTCAAAGCAGAATACTGGAGGCCACGTCCATCATTTCGTTGCACGCGCCCACCAACCCGCTCGACTTGTTTGCGGGCACCTTTAAACTCTCGAGCGCTTCCATGATCACGCCCTTTACCGACGCTACAGGCGCCACTTTCAACGGCCTTAAGGGGCTGTGGAACAACGGGGGTACCATCAACTCGGGCCTTTTCAACTGGACGCTCGACGGAACCGCCCTTTTGCGTGTTTCTGCCGGAATCCTCAACGTGGGAAACAGTACCAACACCCGCATTACATACCTGAACAACCCAACTATCCTCATTGAAGGCGGTGCGATGAACGTGGCGGGCCGGATCGCTCCCAACAGCGGCACTTCGGTCGGTAACTATACGCAAACGGGTGGAACACTGACCGTAAATACGCTTGGTTCTACCAGCACAACTCGTGCACCGTTCGAACTCAATTCCGGCGTCCCGTTCACCATGAGCGGTGGAACGATCGTCGTGCGGCGGCAGTCCTCCAACACGAACGGAGACCTGCTGATTTCCTCCACCACACACAACGTAACGGGCGGAACCATCCAAATCGGCGATGCTTCCACCCCGGCCAGCCAAACCATCCGAATCAATTGCACCGCGCCCGTGTACAACCTGACGGTAAACGCCACCAACGCGCCCACGGCCCAGTTGCTTACCAACGGCTTGACGGTTAAAAATGACGTGACCATCTCCGGTGGCACGCTGAACGCCAATAGCCTGAATATGAATGTCGGCAGCCACTGGACTAACAACGGCGCCTTCACGCCGGGTACGGGTGCCGTCACTTTCAACGGAACCGCTAATCAAAACCTCACTGGAAGTACGGCCACAGCGTTTAATAACCTGATGCTGAACAACTCCGCCGGACTTACCCTGAGTGGCAGCGTGAACGCCACGGTGGATGGTACCCTTACCCTGACTTCGGGCGTCGCTACCACGGGCAGCAACAAGATGATCATTTCCTCGACGGGGTCTGTTGCCAGAACCTCGGGGCATATTTCCGGCAATTTGCAAAAACATGTGGCAACTGGCGCAGGCGTTAGCCGTACGTTCGAAATCGGCGATGCCGCCCCGGCAAACTACACGCCCGTGACGCTGACCTTTGCTTCGGTCTCCGGTGCCGGAAACCTCGTGGCGCAGGCTGTTTCGGGCGATCACCCGGCAATCGGTTCAGCGACACTTGACGTATCCAAAAGCGTCAACCGCTACTGGTCGCTGACCAACAGCGGAATAACCTTTACCACTTGCGACGCGGTGTTTGATTTCCTGACCGCAGATTTAGACCCTTTAACCAACACGGCGGCCCTTATTTGCGGCAAATACGATGCACCCAACTGGGCGTACCCGGCTGTCGGAACCAGAACGGCAAACAGCACGGAAATCACAGGCCTTGCTTCGTTCAGCGATTTTCAATTGGCCGAACCCGCTTGTGTTAATCCGGATGTGCCAATACTCACTGCTTCGGTAAACCCCACTTGTTCCGGTCAGCCCACCAATTTGAGTATTTCCGCTGGCAACCTGAACGGAGCCGCCAACTGGGAATGGTATTCGGGCTCATGCGGCGGTACCTCCGCAGGTTCCGGTACAGTGTAAGCGTTTCGCCCACCACAACCACCACGTATTACGCCCGGGGCGAGGGCGGATGTGCCACACCCGGATCATGCGGTAGCATTACCGTGATGGTGAACGCCTGTGGTTTTGTAATCAGCGGGAATATCAAGTGGGAGCATGACGGATCCACCGGCGTAAAAGATGTTATAGTGGCGCTAACGGGCGACCAAACGGGCTCGGTAACGACACCGCTCGGTGGCGATTATACCCTGGCGATTACCTCCGGCTCCAATTTCACCGTGACTCCCGGTAAAAGTATCAATAAACTCAATGGTGTAACGGTAGCCGACGCTACAGCCATTCAACAACACCTGGCGAATATCACACCTATCGCCAGTGCCTATAAACAAGTGGCTGCCGACGTGAATAAGAGTAATTCCATTTCAACCCTCGACGCTACGGTCATCAACCAATCGCTGCTGGGCAACCCTGCAGCGCTGGCGCAGTTCAAAACCTCCTGGCGTTTTGTGCCAACTACGCATACCATGCTGATTCCCCCCTGGGGATTTCCCGAAAAACGGACGTACATGGGCCTGAGCTCGAGCCAAACCAACCAGGACTTTTTCGGCATAAAGACCGGCGATATCGTGAGCGCCTATGCAAACCCGGCAAACCTGGGCAGCGACCCGGCGCTGGCGCTACGCCTTCCAAACCAGCCGTTGGAAACTGGCGAAACGGTGGATGTTCAGGTCCGTTCCACACCATGGAACGACTTGTCCGCCCTGCAGTTGGCGCTGGGTTTCGATCCGGCGCGGCTGGAGTTCCTGGGTATTCAACCAGTGCTAAACAGCCCCATTCCCCTCGATGCCGGCAACTTTGGTCTGTACCGGGTGGAACGCGGTGAAATCCGCCTCGTTTGGTCGAAGGCTGAAGGCCTTGACCTGCCGGAAGGGGCCCCGCTCTTCCGGATACAATTCCGTGTTTTGGAAAACGGTGGATATTTAAACGAGGCATTATGGCTCGACCCCGAAGTGTTGCCTGCATGGGCATACAGCGCTGCATTGAAAGAATATGCTGTCGATCTGCATTTCGACGGCGTATCCGGTACGGTGGACGCCGATGAAACAAAACGGTACCGGCTGTTGCCCAACCGGCCGAATCCCTTTAGTACAGAAACGACGATCGCGTTTGATCTGCCTGGCGCCTGCGCTGCGCGGTTGCGCATCATCGACCTTACCGGCCGCGAACTGTGGTGCCTCGAAAAATCGTACCCGGCGGGCTACAACGCCGAACGGCTCCTTTTCGATGCGTTAACCGCCACCGGTGTATTGTATTGTGAACTCACTACCCCGTTCGGTACCTTATCCAGGCGCTTGGTGCGCATGGCACGGTGAGGGAATTGGGTATTTAGGGAGCAGGTATCATAGGTAAGAAACCGTCTGAAAACCCCTAACGGTAGGCAAGACGAATCTTTTGTCCCGAGGGCTCGGGACGGCTATTTTTTCGGCAACAGGACTAGGCTATTCCCTCAAAAATGAGCCTTGCTTAGCGCCAAAATCTACGCCTTTCCGCCTCGCCAGGGGTTTTCAGACGGTTTCTAAAAAAAATAGTGACTAACCCGCATATTTCCCGCGGTGTGAAACCCATCCCCTTCCCTCCAATGGGCTACCGATTACCTACGAATCGATATGAAAATTTGTCCTTTGGCCTCGGAGAGGCTCAACGTTTGTCGAATGGCCAAAATCACGTTTTCGTGTGGCCTCGAAGGGGCCTGACGTTAATTATTTACGTGGTGAGCCTGTAACGTCAGGCCTCTCTACCGCCGAGCGTCGGCTACGCATAACCCGCCACCCCAAGCTGCACTCCCTTTTCTCCCCCCGCGCTTGTCATTCCGCAGGAACCTGCCCGCTCTACGCGTGCATCTCGTGTTTATCCCTCGTAGAGTGAACAGGTTCTTTCAGAATGACAAGCGCGGGGAAAAAGGGGGTAGGAAGATTCGGATTTATGCACAGCACACGCTCGGCAGTACTCCGAGGCCCCGCGGTCTTAATAACCGGCCCATTCTACAAACGTTGCCAACCGGCGCTGCGACGCCATTATCAATTACATTAATTTGCTGGGAAAGGTTTTCGTCATTTTCCATCTCTCCGGGTACAGCTGGAACTTGCGAAAAGGAATCACCCGGGCAGCGATTTGCCCGCCAACATCCTCTTGCCATAATCGCCAACCTAACAAACTGAAAATCATGACCAAAACCGCTTTACGCCTGCCGCTCCTGCTGCTGGGCGTATTTCCCCTCACCGTATTGGCACAAAACACTTCCACGGGGTCTGTTAAAGATGGCGGCGCGTATCCTGCCGAAGAAAACGACGCCCAACACCCCTGCATCACCGGAGGAATATGCCGCCCTCGAACAGCGCTGCGCCGCCAACGCCGCCGCCTGGGCCTGCCCGGCAGGGAAAGGCCCAAAAGCCAGCTGATCACCGCGCTCGGCTGGCCTCTCGCGCCCTGCCAACGGGCTGACCGATTGCAGTTACTACAGCATCAACGCTTACCTCGACCACAATACCGCCGCCGGCGCAGTGACGGATTACAATTGCGGCGCCCGGACGTATGACGGCCACCAGGGCACCGACATCGGCATAGCGCCGTTTTCTTTTTACAAAATGGATCACAACCAAGTGGAGGTGGTGGCCGCAGCAGCCGGGGTGCTGTTGGACAAAGCCGACGGCAATTTCGACCGCAACTGCGCCGTCAACAGCCTGCCGGCCAACTATGCGGTGGTGCAGCACCCCGACGGCTCGCGCGCGTTTTACTGGCATTTGAAAAAAAACTCGGTCACGACCAAGGCCATCGGCCAGCCCGTGGCCGCCGGCGAATACCTGGGCGTGGTAGGGAGTTCCGGCAGTTCGTCGGGCCCGCACCTGCATTTTGAAGTGCGGAGCGGGAGCACGACCAGCACGCGGGTAGACCCCTTTGCCGGCGCTTGCAACGGACTAAAATGCCAACTCCTGGTGGGCGGCTCAAAAGCCGTATGCCGAACCGGCCATCGTGAAGGCCTCCGCAAATACGACCGATATTGTGCTGCCCGGCTGCCCGAATACGGAGACCTCGAATGAGACCAGTTCCTTTGCGATCCCGTTTCAGGGCCCTGGATTGCCGGCGGGACGGGCCGATTTTATATTTTCCTGCGGAACGAAACCGCCGGCCTCACGGCCACCATGGGCATCCTGAACCCGACGGCTCTGCGTTCAACAGCTGGACATACAGCAGTACCGCGAATAATACGACCAATGGCGGGATGGACCAAGCCGTTGCCCACCATGGCCGGCGCCTCACCTTTAAAGCCACGTACAACGGCATCAGTTGTTCCAAAACATTTGATATACGACCTCGGTCGGCGCCGAAAACAGGCCTGTTGCCCGAAAACGAGACCATTTTGGCGGCGCCTAATCCAACCAGTGGAACATTTGCGCTGAAAACCCTCGACGGGCGGGCGGCTGCGGGCGCGGTTGAAATATGGAATTGGCTGGGCGAAAAAATATTCCAGTCCGATGCAGCACTTCAAGTGCCGGTTCTGGACCTGTCCCGTCAACCGGGCGGTGTGTATTTTGTGCGAATTCTTACGGGCAGCGGAAGGCAACTGGTCAGGGTTCTTAAGTTTTAAGAGTTGGTTCAAATGCTGTTGGCGAGGACGCCAACAACGGCGTTTCTGCTTGATTTTCAACGAGATGCCGCTGTTGGCGTCCTCGCCAACAGCAAACTCTACCGGACTATTGCATTAAGTCAATAGTTCGTGAAGAATTTTTAACCCATTTCTATGTTTTCGGCATTTTTGATAAGGTTAGACTAACACGTAACCCTGCAAAAAATAAATTCCAGTATCATTCTTTTTCACAAAAAGCTGATTTTCAATCCAGGGCAGGCGCATCAAAACTGCGGGCGACCTCGAAGAGGTCTAACATTGGTAGCAATCATTCCATTCGCGCGATTTCCACGACCTCGGTACCGCCGAGCCTCGGCTTCGCATAAGGCGCGAGTCGCGCCCCCCCCCCCCCCCCTCCCCAACTGGGCGGGGCCGATCAGTTCTAAAAAAATAGCCTAAAAGCACGTTCTTTGAGATAAATTGGCGAATCATGCAATACAATTTGTTAGAATTTCTGACAGAACTTCCGACCCACGGAGGTCAAGGTCAGCAGCATCGACTGTCGGTATTTTTGGCCATGGTGATTAGGCTATCCTTAAGCCATCAGGGCCTGAAGGCTTTTACCCGGTTTATGAAAAACAACGAAGAGGAGTTGGTAAGTATCTTCCAACTTAAACATGGAGTTCCTTCGTTCGGTACCGTACGCACACTTTTTGCAAAGTGTCGGTCCGGAAGAACTGGCCAAAAATTTGCTCGTTGGATGGAACAGTACTTCCCTGTGGAGCAAGAACAGTGGTTGGCCTTGGATGGGAAGCCCTTGGTTCTACGGTTCAAAACCACATGGATCGCTACAAAGTTTTGTCTATGTGGTCAGTGTGTTTAGCTCAGCGTAGCGGCCTGGTTCATCAGATGGTCCACTTTGAAAGTGGCAAGGCTTATGAAGCCGAGGCGGTGAGACAACTAGTGGAGAAACTTGGGTTGAAGGGTGCCATTTTCACCCTTGACGCCCTGCATTGCCAAAAAAAACGCTAACGCTCATTCTCGAACTGGGGTTGTCATTTTTGATTCAGGTCAAAGTGCAATAAACTCTTTGCACAAATCAACTGTTCACCGCCCTATGTCACCCATTTTCGGTGGAAACGATTGAAAAAAGGACATGGCAGGCTGGAGCACCGAAAGGTCGAGATTGTTTTTCAACCAAGTGGATTTGCCCCAAGGCTGGGCAGGCATCGAATCGTTCGAGTAAAGCGTTGGGGAACGAAAGGTAAACCCTTTGAGCATACCGCTTATACATCTGAGCAAGCCTATCGACTCAGCCCATGTTGTGGCCAAAGGTATCGGGACACTGGGGTATAATCGCGGACTAAAGGGTGCTCATCGGAGATGATATGACGATCACTAACACCAATTCTGCCACTGTAGTGGCTTTTAAACACCGCCGATCTCCTGCAAAGCCGGCTACAAACCGATCAAGACACCTTTGCAAAATTCAGTCTGCTCTACAATTTGTTTGCCTTTAATGCATTTTTACGAACTGATCGACCCTGCCCAGTTGGGGAGAACGGAGTCGACTCGCGACCGGCAATATGCAGCACACGCTCGGCGGTAGAGGTCGAATATTAGTAGAATCCGAACCCACGAATATTCGACCTCTCCGAGGTCGTGGGACCTTAAAAATCCGGTTGTTTTCTACCAACATTTGACCTCTCTACCGCGGGCCTTGGCTCCCACCGGCGCACTCCCTTTTTCTCCCCCGCGCTTTTCCCGCAGGAACCTGTCCACTCTACGCGTGCATCTCGTGTTTATCCCTCGTAGAGTGAACAGGTTCTTTCAGAATGACAAGCGGGAAAAAGAAAATTCGGATTTACACAGCACACACTCAGCGTACCGGGGTCACCCGCAGTTATGCGTTTGCCATGGATTTTTAGGTCTTGGAAGGCTAAATTCTTCACGAACTATTGTTAAGTTATACCCGGCGGAAAGTGGTTTGCGAAAGAACCGACACCAGATAAGCGCCCGGCCAAGCGAATTTTGCGCGGATCGTCATTCAACGCAAACGCCGGAGCATCAGGTACAAACCGGCGATCAAAAGCAACCCGGCAACGGGAAAGCCGTACATAACACATTCTATTTTATGGTAATATGCCAAATAATCTGATTCAACTCTTTCAAAACCCCGGATGATCCCCGCGGCGCCGGCAGAAAGCCACAGAACGGCCAACCCCGCGTTTGTCAGGGCAATCCCGGTGTTTAAACCCGGTTTCGGCGTTTCGGCGTTTCCGGCGGAGGTAAGCCCGGAAATTATGATAAGCATATTCGTGCCGATCATAGCGCTCATGGCATGGGCGACGATCCAATAGGTGCCGTGCACATAGAGATTGACATGGGGGATAGCAAATAAGAATGCCGCTACTGATGGAAATCATCATCCAGAACGTGATAGCGGTTATCAACCGGTGCAAAGCGTCTTTTCCGTTTTTTGCGGATTTGTTTTTGTATTCTTTTGTATGCTTTAATAAAGAAAGCACGGCAACCATACTTGCCGCAGCCAGTATTTTCAGGCTGAACGGTTGAGGCGAAACATAGTGGTGATGCCCGAAAGTAAAGAGCAAACTAAACAGGGCAATAACGTATAACCATCGGTTTCTCAGTGGTTTGGGTTGTTGGTTGAGCAGAAACCGATACTCCGTAGAGGCTGATATTGATTCCGGCGATGAAGGTATCTATGCCGTGCCATTGAACGGTGAGGTCTTTTACAAAATTTCCACCCACAGACAGGATCAGCCAGAAATGCGACTCGACGACGCCGCCGACGATGAATAAATGGCCCGATACGAGTAGCCAGAACCCTTCTGGATTTGCTGCCGATAGCGCCTTGCCCGATCGGAAAGGCGAAAAATATTAGCTAAAACGGGCGTCAAAAGCAGGGAGTAAGGTAAACAGGCCGGGTGATGTACTCCACTCCCGGAATAATACCCTGCGAGGATTGCCACACCGCCCGCGACAATAAACGCCGTAAAAACATAGGATCTGGCTTTTGCAGGAGAAGCGCCGTGCGACCCAGGATGTATTGCGCAAGTCGAGCAAGCCGGCTATTTGGGCGCTCAATGCTAAAAACGTATGCAGCGGGCGTATTTTCGAAAGTCAATCCATTCCGAATCAGCGTGGGCAGGGCTACTTTCAGGCTTGCGATGGAAGCCTGTTACCGACCATATAATAAAACAATACAGGAGACTTTTCTGAGAACATTTTTTTATTGTCATGCCGGACGCTAATGCTTGTACAGGCTTGTTTTGGATTGTCCAAAACAGGCCCATCATAACTTTGAGCAGGTAAATACTCGTGCTGTCGATCGCTTTCAGGTAGGCTATCAGGGCGTTTTGCTCCGGCAGTGCTTAATCGGAAAGCCGGCATTTTTTGGGATCCGTTGTTCAGTACATACCGGATATATCCTTCGCCTCTCCTGCTGAAAGCGTTGGTCAGGTCGGGACCGATATGTCCTCCAAGGCCTACAAGCGCATGGCAACTGACGCAGTTGTTGGGTTGCAACAGGTCTTTTCCCACCAGCGTCGGATCGGAAGGCCCGTCTTTTCCGGCAACCGCGAGCACAAAAAGGCTGACCATCAATATCCGGTAAGAAGCAAAGGCGGTTCTGAACAGGGCGCATAATCGATCCGGAAAGTTGTCCGGCCTTCGTGTTCCAGCATCGTTGTTCAATTTATGGGTGGTGATTCAGGGTGAAAGTGGCGCTTGGCCAATGTCGCGGGACAAATATCTGATTGAGCCCGGTAATCCATGTATGAGCGTCTGATTTTATTAAACTTGTTGCGACGGGAGTGCCGTTGTCGAAATCCCCGGGGCAATACCATATCTTGCCGCCGTATTTAGCATGTTGGGGATTTTCCGCCGGGCCCAAAACGGTTCTTTTTTGCTCCGGCAAATCTAACATGCTATGACTCGGCGGTAGCCTCGTATCGCACACCGTTTGTGGTGTTGTTGCGGAAGATGGTGGCGGTGGAGAAATGATGGGGTTCAGGGCGGCAGGAACTATCCGGTCACAAGTATTCCATCATTCAAAACGACCTGACTGGCAAGGGTAGGCGTGAGATCTTAACAAATTTAGGCAATTTCGGAATTCAATTCAAAATTGCCTAAATTTGTTGGATGATAAAGCGTCATCTTTTTCAAAAGGCGGAAGAACTGCTGCAGAAATACCCGATGCTTGTCATTACGGGACCCCGGCAATCCGGCAAGACAACTTTTGCCCGTCAATTGCGCCCCGGGTATACCTACCTGAATATGGAAATTGGCGAAAACCGCGAATACGCCGGTAAAGATCCGCATGGTTTTCTGCAAACATTTAGAGGAGGAGTTATCCTCGATGAGGTGCAACAAGTTCCGGATCTCTTCCCTTACCTGCAATATTATACCGATATGCGTGGCGAAGTGGGGGAATAAATCCTTTCCGGTTCCCAACATTTTTTATTATTGGAGAAAGTTACCCAATCCCTGGCAGGCCGAATTGCCATTTTCGAGCCCAACCCTTTTCCCTGGAAGAATTGTGGGAAAGTGAATGGGCGCCCCAACGTTGGGAGGATATTTTGACTAAAGGGTTTATCCGCGTTTGCATAGTTTCAATATAACTCCCGCTGATTTTTATCCGGATTATATTCAAACATATGCGGAGCGCGACGTGCCTAAATCACCAATGTAGTTGACCTGAATCAATTTCGCACCTTCTTATCCTTGTGCGCCGGCAGGATTGGGCACTTATTGAATCTGAGCAGTTTAGGTAATGATCTGGGAATTGATGGCAAAACGGTCAAATCATGGCTCTCGATTTTGGAAACCAGTTTTTATTGCATACCGTTTGCCGCCATATTTTCAAAATTTTGACAAAGGCTGGTAAAACCCAAAACTTTACTTCTATGACACCGGACTTGCTGCCTGGATGCTTGGCATACGCACTCCGGCAGATTTGGATCTTGCATTTCGCTAAGGTGCTTTGTTTGAAAATTTTGTTATAAATGAATTGATGAAAAACAGGCTGAATGCGCTTCAACGGCCGAATTTTTATTTCTGGCAAGATAAAAACAACAATGAAATTGATTTAATCACAGATGAAGTAACGCGCCAGGAATTAAGTGAAATCAAGGCGGAAGACGATTTCAGCCGAATTTTTCAAACACTTTTCAAAATATACGCCCCTTGTTCCAATCCCGGCTTTGCGCTTCTGGGTAGTTTATGGCGGCGACCAGAACCAGATTCGATCTGACGCCACGGTGACTACCTGGAACGGCCCTTCAAAAATAAACTTCCCCTGAAACTACTTTAACTTTAAAAGTGCGCTATCCCGTGTTCGTCTTTCAGACGGTTTCTCAGCGTCAAAACAAACAATGGCGTCCTATTGAATAAATCCGCCCCAAAGGAAGCCTTCAAAGGGGCTGTTGGAGGTGACCGGAACCGTTCGAATCAGGTACGATGACAATCGCGGGGGAGAAAAAAGGGGGTAGGGAAGATTCCGGGATTTATGCGTAGCCCACGCTCGGCGGTAGAGAGGTCGAACATAGCGCATTCGGCACAAATATTCGACCTCTCCGAGGTCGTGAAAACTCCTGGTAATCAACGTTCTACAAACGTTTGACCTCTCCGCACCCATTTCGCTTAAAATTTTAATCGATTTGTCGAGCCCCATCAATGCCTTGACGCTGGCAGTTCTTCGACACTGCCAGGTCATTTGGGCGCTGACGCTGGCAGGTCTTCGACACTGCCAGCGTCAAGAGAGCCTGTAGGGTAATATAAACCGACCTGACCGAATAAATAAATATTTAAAGTTGCCCGAAATTTTAAGCGAAATGGGTGCTCCGAGGTCAACCTTACCCTGACAGCTATGGCGTCCTCGCCAACAACACTGATTATCAACCAATCAAAAAATGCCGCTGTCAGCGTCCTCGCCGACAGCAAGAATGCCGCTGTCAGCGTCCTCGCCGACAGCAAAACTTCGAACTATTGATTTTGCAGGGCAAGCCAGAACCGATGGACGCTGCGTCTACCGCCCCTCGTCCACCGTCTCCGCCTTCCACTCCTCGATGTTTTGGTTTTGCCAGAGAAATTGACGCCCACGGCCACGACGGGTTTGCCGAGGTTCCAGAACGCCTGATGGTAGCGTTTGCGCCGGATTTGCTCTAAGGGCCGCTTCCGGCGCTTTGGGTCACCCTTTGAACTCCAGGATATACACCCGTTGGGTAGTTTCCACGGCGGCGTCAGCGCGGCCTTCGGCGGTGCAGGGTTCGCTGCGGATGCGCAGGCCCATGTAGCTGAACAGCAGGTGGATGGCGGCGTGGAAGAAACGTTCGGGCGTTTTTTCGTAGAGTTGGAAAGGGATGCTGCTGAACATGCCTTTCAAAATTTTCATCACCTGTTCCAGGTCGTCGTTTTCAAAGGCTTTTCCCCGAGGCGCAGGGCGACTACTAAACCGGAGCCTTTGGGCACGCCGCCGAAGGCTTCGAGCAGGTAGGCGAGCATGGAGTTTTCCACCTCGTAATTGGGGTAGCCGAGTTGGTAGATGCCGTACTCGTCGCGCCCAGGAGGGGTCAGGTGCGGTTTGGTAGAGCAGGCCGTAGGGGCGCAGGTCTTCGAGGTCGAAACTGTCGAACTCGATTTGGGACTGTTCGGTCAGTTTGAAATCGTACAGGCCCTGTTGTTTGAGCAGGTTGATGAGGAAAGTGGGGTTCCGGTGGCGAACCAAGTTTTCGAATTCGCCGGTATTGAAAAAAGGTTGACGGAGACGGGGTTATAAACCTTTTCGGCATTGATATGAAAGCGGTAGCCTGTCCCAGCGCCGCATTTTTCCAGCAGCGCTTCGCGGCCGAGTCGGAGTTATGCGGCGGCGGCGTCGATTTCGGCGGCGAAATTACTTCCTAATTCCTGTTGGGTATAGCCCAACATAGTGGCGTAGGCCGGGTGCAGGCTGATGTCCTGCAGGTTGTTGAGGCCGGAAAGATGCCCACTTTGGAGAATTTGCTCACGCCGGTGAGGAAGACCAGTTCGAGCAGATGGTCGTTGTTTTGAGTACCGTGTAAAATTCCTTGAGGATATTCGCGGGCTTCCATGGCTTTGCTGGGTCTTTTCCCAAATGGTGAATTACCGGGGCATCGCATTCGTCGATGAGTACGACGACTTTGCCTTTGGCGGATAGCCGGGCGATGAGGTATTCGAGCCGGTTGCCGGGCGTTCCTTGCGCGGCGGGGAAGCCGGCTTCTTCGATGAGCAAATTCAGTTTAAAATTGAGCGCTTCCGGCAGACTGACCTCCGGATAACCGATTCCGGTAAGCGTGATCCGGATAACCGGATGTTTCCGGCTCCAGTCCCATTTGTCTTCGATCCACAGCCCCCTGAACAACTCGCGGCTGCCCGAATACAGTTCCCTGCAAGGTGGCGATGGTGATGGACTTTCCGAAACAGCGCGGGCAGGGGAGAAAATACGCGCCTGGATTTTGGCTGCCTGATAGATGTACCGCGTTTTGTCGATGTATTTGAAGTCATTTTCCCGGATCTTCCGAAAATCCTGCGCCGATGGGAAGTTTTTGAAGCGCCATTTTGCCTTGTTTTTCATGCAAAGATATGCAAAGGTCGCATTATTACCGATCAGGCAGGCGGCGCGGATTCCGGCAAAAAAGGCAGCCAGTTGTCGAGGCTTACAGACTGGAAAGCGGCCTCCAAATACGAAATAAGATCCCCCTTTTCCCAGGAGGCGTAATATTAAGTTTTCGTTTTTAACATCATTTTTTTGATAATTAAGATAAAATTGTCTTAATTTTGGCCGACTTTTAATCCTTGCCGGAATAATGCGCTTCAGGCATAAGACATTTTGCCTTTTTTCCTGCCCGTTGTTCCCTTTTCAGTTTCAACATCCCGACGACTTTTCCTTTAACCGCGCGCGGTTAAAGGCATTGTCTTCTTTTAATCAGTATTATCCAACTTTATTCCCGTAGGAAACAAAAAAATATCGGTATGAAAGTCTTTACTCCGTTCGTAAACCAATCTGGGGTGGTATGTGCCTTTTTATGAGCCTGCTACAGGCCAATTCTGATCAATTGTCACCTCGCTGGGCGCATCTGGCGGTTGATACCCGGATGATACCCGAACTTCCGCCGGCACAGGTTGGTGAGGGGGTGCTACGCACTCTCTATAGCAACCACTGGTCGGACCTACTGCAGCCGACGACATTGCGATTGACCAGCGATTACAGTTCGTGGGCGGTCCCGCGGGTAGCACCGGGGGCCGGAACGGTTAAGATCATTGCGCCTACCGGCAACCCGGGGCAAATCAACTCTTGGCGCTGTCAACTAGCGGGCCTTCGGCTTCCGACCTCGACCGGCGGCTCCTTTACAGCCGAATATCGCTGGGGCTGGGGCCTAATCCCACGAGCCGTACCGTGGCGTTCCGCCTCGGTATCCAGTCCGCGCAGTGGGCCGCCTCCAAACCAGTTTCATGGCAATCCGAGCGCGGACAAACCTGGGATCTGATTTTGGTCAACGTTATGGCGGCGCCGACCGAATGCCTGGAATACCGTCAATGTTGATAAAGACAATGGGCTTTGGTACTTGTACGGCCAGGCCGGTAACGGTAACTGGGTCAGCATAGCCGGCTCAGCGCCTCCCGGTGGCTCAACGCAAAAACGCTCGCCGACTGGGCTCGACCCCACCTGGGGCACTATCCTCTTTAGCGCCGGCGCCAAGATCCAACGCACAGTTCGGGCTTGGGTCATATCAACAGCAGTGCAACGCCTATGTGGATTATTTGCAGACTACGCTCTGAACAGCGGCAACGCCTACGACTTTTGCCGCCCTGGTGCGGTGGGTTCTCGACATGGCAGAAACAATGCTTGTCGGCGATGTTCCACGATTCAGGCCGCTATTGACAATGCGACTACGCTGAGCGGACTTTATTCGAAGTGGATGCAGGCACGTACAACGAAAACGTCCTCATCAACAAGAACGACCTGACGATCCGCTCCACGGGCGGCAAGGGCGTGACAACCATCCAGGGGACATTGGCCGGCGGCAACTACGGTACGGTGGCCATAGCAAGCGGAACCAACGGCGTGACGCTGGGCCAATCGGGCAAGGGCTTTACCATCATCGGCTTCGACGGCACAGGCGGCATCGAGGCCGCGGCAGTGTACCTGCTGGGCGCACACACCGATATTACCGTCGAGGGCAACGAGATACGGGCGGACGGCGATTATGGCCTGCTGTCCAATTACAACGCGGCCATCGACGGCATTTTGATCAACGACAACATGTTTACGGGCAAAACCTTCTTAGGCGCCGAACCGGGTGGCTGCGGCTTCGCCACCCAGTTCGACCCCGGCAACAACGTCCCGAGGCAATTGGTAACCATGGTCGGCGGCGCCGGGGTGACGGCCTCCAAAAACGTGACCTTCACCAATAACATGGTGACGGGCACGACCGGCGGCTACAACTCGACCGGCGCCTGCGAACAGGGCAACCAATTGGTAACCATCGACGTGATCGGAGCGGATATCCGCAACAACATATTCAACGGTACCACGACCCGCGGCGCGTACAGCCTCCGAACCCGCGGCAAACTGACCAGCATCGGTTGCAATACGTTTCATTCGGACTTCCTCAGCGCCACCTGCGCGCACATATTCTTCGGCTCTCCGGCGCCGCCAGGCGCCCGTACCGGCGGCGCCCGCCTTCACTTGCCCGGTAACCAACACGAATACCGGCAACGTGTTCTGCTCGATCCAGGATGGCATAGAAGCCTCCATGACCCTGAGCGGCCACGTACTGGCCGTGCCCGCCTGCTCCTATTCTGAATTTGTGGACGCCGTCGCCCCGGGCAAAGACATTACCCTCGCCCCCGGCGCCAGCCCCGGCTGCGTGACCATCACCGGCGGCCTGACGCTCGGCAGCGGCGATGCGCTCGACATGGAAATCAACGGCACCTCCGCCTGCACCGACTACGACCGCTTCTCCGTGAACGGTGCGGTAACACTGGGCGGGGCCACACTGACCCTGACCCTGGGCTACGTGCCCTCCCCCGGCGATTCGTATACCTTGATCGCCAACGACGGCGCAGACCCGGTGAGCGGGCAGTTTGCGCAAGGCGCCACCATATCTTCGGGCGGCTACGTGTTCTCCATCAACTACACGGGCGGCGACGGCAACGATGTCGTGCTGACCTCCTGCGGCACGGGCAACGTCCAAAATACTGATACCGGCGAGTGGTTTTGTTCCATCCAGGCGGCCATCGACGACGCCCAAACGCTTGACGGGCATACCCTGTCGGTGAACGCGGGTACGTACGCCGAGGATATCACAGTAAATAAATCCCTCACCATCCTCGGCCCCAACGCCGCGATTGATCCCTGCTCCGGAAGCCGGGTCGCGGAAGCGGTAGTCGTGCCGAAAACGAAGGATATTGGCGCCACCGTGCTGTTTTACATCGCCGCCAACACCGACAACGTGAGCATCAAGGGCTTCACCCTGAACGGCGACAATACGGCGCTGACGAGCGGTTTTACCAGCACCAACGGGGCCGACATAGACGCCGCCGAAGGCGTGGCGACCTACGAGACCGGCGTGGACAACCTGGTCGTCCAGAACAACATCTTCAAAAATTTCTCTTATTTCGGCGTAACCCATTACGACTACCCCGCGGGCGTACCCTCCAGCGGCCACGACATCTCCAACAACAAGTTCATGGATTTGGGAACCTATGACGCAGGCTCCGGAATCTCTTATTGGGGCGGCGGCGTGCTGTTGTACAACAACGCATACGCCCACGTGAGCAATAACTGCATGACCAACGTGCGCTCGGGAGTTCAAACCGGCAATTTCTACTTGCCCAACCCCGGCGCGGCGACATACCAGGTTATCGAAGACAACACGATCCAGGCGCGCCGGCGGGGCATTTTCCACAACCTGTTCTACAGCTCGGCTTCGCCTTACACCTTGGACGACAACGCCATCACGGCGCTCAACCACGCCAGCGAAAGCTACTGGGACGGTATTCTGATCTCCTCCCACCAGGGTGTCGCTTCCACGACGAGCGATAACGTCATCGACGGCTCGGCCATAACGGGCAAACCCACTGAAGGCATCGAAGTGTGGAATGTGCGGAGCACCGCCCCGGCAACGATCAGCGGAGGCTCCGTCACCGGCGTAAGTATCGGCTTGTTCGTCAACAACTACGAAGGCTACGTCTCGGATGCCGGCGAGGGCGCGCACACGGTGGTCAGCGGACTGACGGTGACCGATTGCCCGGTGGGCGCCAAGATATTCGACAGCCCCTCCAGCACCTTGCACGCGGCCGTAAATGCGACCATCCAGACCGATTGCCACTTCAGCCATTCCTCGGGCGGCACGACGGGTATCCTGGTAGCGGGCGCGGCGGCCTCGGCAACCATCCAGGACAACAGCGCCTCTTTCCACGGCTTCACCACCGGCATTGACGTAGACGCCGGCTCGGCTACCATCGACAACAACCACATTTACGACAATACCACGGGCATTCGCTTTACCAACGGCGGCAGCGGCACGGTGACCGACAACGACTTTACCGGCGCTACCACCAACGATACGGATTTGCGCCTCGACGCCTCGGCCGGCACGGTCGGCGCCGACGGCGGCAACCACTTCGCCGGATCCGTCTATGGCGTGGACAACCAGAGCGCCGCCGTCGTGGATGCCGAAAATAACTATTGGGACGACGCCACGGGCCCCGGCGCGCCGCCTTATGCCTTCGGCTCCGGCGCGGAGATTACCGCCAACGTGGACTACTGCCCGTTCTACGGCGCGCCCGGCGGCCCGGCCTTGCCGGCGGCGAATTGCTCCTTCCTGTTCAGCGGAACCATTCTCTGGGAGCACGACGGCACGAGCGGCGTCAAAGACGCCACCGTCAACCTCACAGGCGCCGGCAGCGGCAGCGACCTGACGGACGCAAGCGGCGATTACCTGATTGCCCCACCGTACGCCGCCGGGAATTACACCCTGACGCCTGTCAAATCGATCAACAAACTCAACGGCGTGACCGTGGCCGACGCCGTGGCTATCCAACAACATGTAGCGTACATCACCCTTATTACCAGTCTATATAAAAAAGTGGCCGCCGACGTGAACAAAAGCAACAGTATCACCACCTTCGACGCCACCATCATCAACCAATCGCTGCTGGGCAACCCCGCGGCGCTGGCGCAATTCAAAACCTCCTGGCGCTTCGCGCCGCAGTCGCATACGATGATCGATCCACCCTGGGGCTTCCCCGAAAGCATCAGCCTGACGGGCGTGACGAGCAACCAGACGGGCCAGGATTTTTACGGCATCAAAACGGGCGACGTGGTGGCAACTTATGCCAACCCGGCCACTTTGGGAGCGGGCGAGCCAATGGCCTTGCGGGTACAAGACGAGCCGTTGGAGGCGGGCGCCGAATACGCTCTGGAATTCCGGGCCGGGCAGTTGGCCGATTTGGCGGCCTTCCAGTTCGCTCTGCGCTTCGATGCGGCCGCACTTGAATTTCTGGAGATCCGGCCGCTCGGGGCTTTGCCGTTGACGGCCGATAATTTTGGTTTGTTCAACGTTGCCGAAGGCGAAATCCGCGCGGTGTGGTCGCAGCCGGCGGGCGTATTTTTGGAAGAGGCCGCGCCGCTGTTCGAGTTGAAATTCAAAGCCTTGCAAAGCGGCAAATTGAGCGAAACCCTGGGCCTCGACGACAGCGTGCTGCCGGGCTACGCCTACACCAGCGCTATGGCGGAATCGGGCGTGCAATTGTATTTTTCCGAAACGACGCAAACGAATGACCCGGGGAGGGCGGCATTTCAATTGTTGCAAAACCGGCCCAACCCGTTCAGCGGCGCGACGACGATCGGTTTTGTTTTGCCGGAAAGCGGCGAAGCGCAACTGCGGGTGTTCGATGCGGCAGGGCGTTTGTTAGCCGAACGCACGGGGCAATACCCGGCGGGCAGGCACGAGGAGGTGTTTGATTGGGAAGCTGCGCCGGGGGTGTACTATTACGAGTTGACCACGCCGTTCGGGGTGCTGGCGAAGAAGATGATTTCTACGCATAAATAAATTTTCTGTGGAAACTGGCATCGGAAAATAACCCCGGCAAGGTATTTGATTGCAAATACCGGAGACTTTTTTGAAAACAAAAGTCCGCTCCGGCTAAAAACTTAATGCAAAAAAATGCCGGCGTATCGTATGTCCGTTATACTTTTGCAAGGGTATGCTTTAGGGTTGTACTTTTTAATCCTTTAATCCCGTATCGTTCTCGTGGGAGTCGTAACGGAAGCATATTTTACTCCGCGCTCTCCTTTGAAACAAACCGGCGGCAGACCGGAACGTTTCCCAAAATTTGATGTGATTGTACCATGTTCCGAAACGGACGATTGCCGGTATGCCGGACATCGTTGGTTTTGAAAAGGCATAAACAGTGGTTTTTACCACCTGTGCCGTTTGGCAATTGGCCAATTGCCGGCGCTCAGCAGTTTAATCGCGTGTTTTCCCATCCTGGGATCCGAATACTGCGCGTTTTGCGCAGGTCGACTCGAGTTAAAATTATAATCTTGTGATCAGTCTCACTGCCCGTTTACGAGCGCGCCTCATCCAAAAGGAGGCAACAGGTTCTCTTACCGAACCGTTCCTCCTGCATTTACCCCCCGGCATTTCACCGGGCGGTTTTTCCGTTTTTGGGGCTGACTTTTCGATTTCCAATATTTTTTCTGAAAATAATTTTTGTACCGCCCGCGGCAACGCCGGGAGCGGGCATTTCTTTTCGGCCGGAATGGCGCGCCAGCTGCGGGTCGCTCCGGCTTTTTTAATTTTGATAAACCGCTTCATCCTCTACAGCCAAAAAAACGGTTAATTATGAATCCACATGTACGCTGCCGTAAATCGACACTCCTGTTCTCCATTGTTTTCGCATTCATTTTTTCGATCGCGAATTTGCTCTTCCTGAACGGGATCAACGCTCAATCCGTAACCTATTCAACCCCCGGAACGTACACGTTTACGGTGCCTGATGGAGTGACCAGTGTGACAGTCAAGACTTGGGGCGGCGGCGGCGGCGGCGGCCGTTCGGACGATGGGGATGCGTCCGGCTCGGCGGCCGGCGGCGGCGGCGGCGGCGGCGGTTATCGCACAGGTTCTTTTACGGTAAGCGCGGGGCAAACCATTACGATCGTGGTGGGTGATGGCGGCGCGGGTGGCGATGTCGATTTTGAACCCGGCGCCAACGGCGACAATTCCAGCGCCACGCATACCAGCGGCGTGATTACTGCTAACGGCGGCACGGGCGGCGGCGCCGGCGTAAATTCGACTACGGGCGGCGCGGGTGGCGCCGGCGGCAGCGGGTCAGGAGGCTCCGGTGGTTTTTCGGGCGGCACAGGCGCCGGCGGCGGCACTGCCGACGGCGGTAAAGGCGGCGGCGGGGCCGGCGATGCAGCCAATGGCGGCAACGGTTCCGGTCGCACCGGCGGCGGCGGCGGCGGCTCGGCCGGCGGCGGTACGGGCGGCAACGGCGGTACGAGCGGCGGCAGCGGCGCCGACGGGGGAACCTACGGTGCCGGCGGCGGCGGTTGCGGCGATGCCGGCTTCGCCCTCGATCACGGCGGCTATGGTGGCGACGGCGCCGTGATCCTGAGCTGGACTTGTGCCGGCGTGAACGTGTCCAACTTCAACGTGACGGCGGCCGATGCCTGCAATGGCGGCGCTTCCACGGTGACGATCACCTCGAACACCCTCGCCGGCGGTACCTACACGGTATATTATAACCTCGGCGGCGCCAATGTGGCGACGGCCCAATCGGCCTCCATGGTTTTTAACGGGGGAACGGATAACGGAACATTTACAACGATCGCCCTTACCAACAGCGGGGCCACTTCAGTCACCGTCACGGCGGTGGGTTGCGCGCACGTGGACGATTTCGATAATTTGACAGTGCTGCCGGCATTGAATTACGGCACTATTTCCAGTGGCGATCAAACGTTTTGCGCCGGCTCGAACAACCCGGGCAACATCGTCTTTTCCACCGCGCCTGCCGGATCGGGGTCTTTTTCTTACCAATGGTATTACCAGGACGGTATCGTCGCTTGCCCGACCGGCAGCAGCACGGGTGGTTGGACATCGATCGGCGGCGAGACCTCCAGTAGCTATAATCCGCCCGGCGGCCTGACGGCTTCGCGCACGTATGCCTGTTTTGTTACGCCCGGCGGTACGCCGACTTGCGGTACGGGCGCCTGGGCGAATAGCTGTCGGAAAGTCACCGTGTTGCCCACGCTTGATTATGGAACCATTACCAGCGCCGACGAAACGATTTGCACAGGCGGCGACCCTTCCGATGTTGCGTTTTCTACCGCCCCCTCCGGTTCCGGCTCGTTTTCCTATCAGTGGTATTACCAGAATGGAATCGTGACTTGCCCAACGGGCGCCTCCACCATCGGCTGGACCGCCATCGGTGGCGCAACAAGTAGTAGCTACAATCCTCCTTCGGGTTTAACGGGTTCCAGAACCTATGCTGTAATTGTCTCTCCGGGAGGGACGCCAGATTGTGGCACATCTGCATGGGCCGCCAATTGCCGGAAAGTCACGGTCGTAGCCGATCCTTCGGCGCCCACGGCGACCAAATCGCCGAACGTGGCCGCGGTTTGCGTCGGCCAGACACTGACGCTCACGGGAGTGACCAACAATGGCGGGGGCACGGGCACGTGCGATATCGAATACCGCTCGAGCACGGACGGCGGATCCAACTGGACCACCTGGACGACGACGCTGCCCTCGTTCGCGGCGGTAGCTGGGGCTACAAACTTGATCGAAGTACGCATGAACTGCAACGGTTCGGGTTGCGACTTATCGGCGTCGAGTTCCTATTCCTGGACGGTCAACAGTCTCCCGACTTGTTCCATAACAGGCGATGATCCCGTGTGCGCAGGTACGACGGGGCATATTTATTCGGCGCCGGGAGGTATGAACGCCTATTCCTGGTCGGTAAGCGGAAACGCCGCGATTCCAGGCGTTATGACCGATCCGACCGCATCGGTCAATGCCGGCTTCGCGGGCGCGTACACCGTCCTGGTCACGATTACCGACGCGAACGGCTGCATGGAAACCTGTTCGAAAATGTTAACGGTCAACGCCACCCCTCCTGTTCCATCAGCGGCCCCGATCCGGTGTGCGCCAACTCGACGGGCCACGTATATACCGGCTCCGGTGGCGGTACCTACGTCTGGAGCATAGCTGGCAACGGCGCGATCAATGGCTCGATGACTGACCCGACCGTCACGGTGGATGCCGGCGCGGCAGGTACCTACACGGTTACTTTAACTGTAACGAATGCCGGCTGTACCTCATCCTGTTCAAAAACGGTGACGGTGAACGCGCTACCAACGGCAACAATCGGCGGCTCGCTTTCTTTCTGCACCGGCGGCAGCACGACCTTGACGGCGGCGGCGGCGTCTCCTACCTGTGGGATGATGCCAGCACGAACCCGGTTCGCAACATAACTGCTGCCGGGCACTTATACGGTTCAGGTGACGGCGGCAACGGCTGCACCGATACCGGAAATGGCAACAGTGACGGTGAATCTTTTGCCGACGGCAACAATCGGCGGCACACTTTCTTTCTGTGCGGGCGGCAGCACGACCTTGACGGCCGGCGGCGGCGTCAGCTACCTGTGGGATGATGCCAGCACGAATCCGGTTCGCAACATAACCGCTGCCGGTACTTATACGGTTCAGGTAACGGACGCCAACGGCTGCACCGATACCGAAATGGCAACGGTGACGGTGAATGCCGCACCATCCGCAAATCTTACCTCGGTCAATTTTGTCTGCATCGGTACCTCCATTACCCTGAACGGCAATCCATCCGGCGGCACGACACCATATAGTCATGCCTTCGCGCAAACCGGCGGAACGGGCGCTTATTCCGGATTTGTGAACAACAACGACGGTACGGCCTCCATCACCGGCAGTACGGCCGGTTCCGTGACCATCCGGTACACGGTTACCGATGCAAATGGGTGCACCGCCACATCTGAAAAGACCATTACGGTGGTCGATTGCAGCGCACCGGCCCTGACGTTCAATATCACCGACCCCTGCTCCTGCAACAACGACCAAACGGCCAATGGCGCTCAGGACGGCTCTTTCAACGAAACGGTAACGGTAAGCCCAACCACGGCCGGTCAGACCTGGACGGTGACGGCGATCAACAGCCTGACCGGGAATCCCGTTTTACCCACGGGTATCGCAGTGAACGACCTGTTGACCTTCAACGCCGGAGTTCATAAAATAACCTTCAAGCACTACGACGATGCCGGCTACACCCTTTCGGTGGAAGGCCCCAACCCCGTTGGCAGTATGGGTAACGTCACAAAGTCGGCCTCCAACATTTGTCGGTACCCGGTAGTAGCTTTCGACCCGAGCCTGCCATCGCCCATTTGCGAATCGGCAGCGCCTATTACCCTGGGCTTTACGGAAGCCAATAGCTTTTCCGGCTCCAGTTCCTTTACCGTTGATGCTATTGCTGAAACACAGTTTGATCCTTCAGCCCAAGGCGTCGGCGCGCATACGGTTGCCGGTACCTTTACGGGTACCTTTGTTAACAACACCAGCACTAATGTCGCAGACCCGGCCTTCCCGGGATGTGTTACAAGCCTGAGCCAATCCGTGACGGTAAACGCCGCGCCCGTTTGCTCCATCACCGGCCCCACTCCGGTATGCGCTAATGAACAAGACGTGGTTTATTCCGCGCCGGCCGGAATGAGCGCATATTCCTGGAGCGTCATCAGCGGAAATGCTACCATTGACGGCGCGGCGAACATGGAAATGGTTACGGTAGATGTCGGCGCATCCGGTAATTTTATGCTGGGCCTGACCATCACCGACATCAATGGCTGCAACTCCACCTGCTCCGAAACCATCCCCATCGAACTCGTACAACTCTCCCTGACCTCCCTCAATCCAATCAGCGTGACCTGCGGAGATCAGTTCAACGTTACCATACAGGTGAGCAACAGCTCACCGATATTTCTTCGCTGCAATACAGCGTCAGGTGGGACGAAACCAAACTCCAATATATCGGCAACACCGCCTTGCAAATCGGCGGCGTGGGCGGCGACCCGCTCATCGGCGACGGCGATGCGTTAACCATGGGCGAACTGAGTTACACGTGGTTCGATCCCGCCGGTTTCGACGGCGAAGACCTCGCCGACGGCACGACGATCCTGACCCTGACCATGAAAGCCCTGGTCAGTTCGGGCACGGCGACTGTTTCCATTACCGACAACCCCGCTGTAAAAGAGGTCGTGAGCGCCAACTTTTGCTCCAATACCGTTACCTCGGTCAACGGCAGCCTGTCGTTCACTCCGATCACCGTCACCTGCCCGCCCAACCTCACGGTATGCGCCGGCGATCCGGATTTTATCCTGACCGACGGATCGCCTAACGACATAGCGGTTCACAGCGGTACCGGTGTGAGCGGTACCGGGCCTTATACCTTCTCGCCAGTCGGCGCCGGCCCCGGAACGCACGTCATCACCTATACCGGTACCGATGCCAACGGCTGCTCGAATACCTGTAATTATCAGATCGAGGTGGAACTCGTGCAGCTCACGCTGACCTCAGTCGCCCCGATTTCGGTCACCTGCGGCGACCAGATACAGATTCCCATCCAGGTGAGCAACAGTTTCACCGATATCTCCTCGCTGCAATTCAGTGTCGAGTGGGATGAAACCAAACTCCAGTATCTCGGCAATACCGCCCTGCAAATCGGCGGCGTAGGCGGCGACCCGCTCATCGGCGACGGCGATGCATTGACAATGGGCGAACTGAGTTACACGTGGTTCGATCCCGCGGGCTTCGACGGCGAAGACCTTGCCGACGGCACGACGATCCTGACCCTGACCATGAAAGTGCTGGGCAGTTCGGGCACGGCGACTGTTTCCATTACCGACAACCCTGCTGTAAAAGAGGTTGTGAGCGCCAACTTTTGCTCCAATACCGTTACTTCGGTCAATGGCAGTATGTCGCTCAACCCGATCACGATTACCCTGGATCCAATTGCCGCTATTTGTCCGGGCGTAACCACGGCCCTGCTGCCGTACACGGCTACCACGGGTAATCCGATCGAATATAAAATCGATTTCGATGCGGCGGCGGAAGCGGCCGGTTTTGTGGATGTGGCCTATACGGCGCTACCGGCCAGCCCGATTAGTATTGCAGTTCCGGCGAATGCAACCTGCGGAACGTACAATGCTACGCTGATGATCCGGAATATGATGGGCTGCATGAACACCTATAATATAGTGGTGACGGTAGAAGACAACGTTATGCCCACCATCACGACCTGCCCGGTGACGCGGGATATCGAAGGCTGCAACACGGGAGCGATCACCGGCCCGGCGTATTCGACCATATCGGCGGCTTCCTCGGAAGCGGAATTTGAAAACGCCACGAACCAGGGCGTTGCCTCGGACGCCTGCGGAATCACGGAAGTGACGTATATCGACGTAGCGGTGGGCGCCTGCCCGACCGTGGTAACGCGGACCTGGACGGTTAAAGACGCCTGCGGCAACATCAAAACCTGCGATCAGACGATCAATGTGGACGACACGACGATGCCGACGATCACCGCTTGCCCGGTGACGCGGGATATCGAAGGTTGCAACACCGGCGCCCACGGGCCCGGCGTATTCGACCATCTCGGCGGCTTCCTCGGAGCGGAATTCGGATGCGACCACCAGGGCGTTGCCTCGGACCCTGCGGGATCCGGAAGTGACGTATATAGATGTGGCGGTTGGCATTGCCCGACCGTAGTGACGGGACCTGGACGGTTAAAGACGCCTGCGGAAATATCAAAACCTGCGAGCAGACGATCAACGTGGACGACAATACAATGCCCCAATCACGACCTGTCCGGTGACGCGCAACATGAGGGCTGCAATACGGGCGCGATCACGGGCCCGGCGTATTCGACCACCTCTGCCGCCCTCGGAAGCGGAATTTGAAGATGTTACCAACCAGGGCGTCGCCTCGGACGCCTGCGGGATCACGGAAGTGACGCACATCGACGTCGCTGGGTGCCGCCCGATCGTTGTGACGCGCACCTGGACGGTTAAAGACGCCTGCGGCAACATCAGACCTGCAACCAAACGATCAACGTGGACGACAATACAATGCCCACAATCACGACCTGCCCGGTGACGCGCAACATCGAAGGCTGCAACACGGGCGCGATCACGGGCCCGGCATATTCGACCACCTCTGCCGCTTCCTCGGAAGCGGAATTTGAAGACGCCACCAACCAGGGCGTCGCTTCGGACGCCTGCGGGATCACGGAAGTGACGTATATCGACGTGGCAGTTGGCAATTGCCCGATCGTGGTGACGCGGACGTGGACGGTTAAAGACGCCTGCGGCAACATCAAGACCTGCGAGCAGACGATCAACGTGGACGACAATACAATGCCCACAATCACGACCTGCCCGGTGACGCGCAACATAGAGGGCTGCAACACGGGCGCGATCACGGGCCCGGCGTATTCGACCACCTCTGCCGCTTCCTCGGAAGCGGAATTTGAAGATGTTACCAACCAGGGCGTTGCCTCGGACGCCTGCGGGATCACGGAAGTGACGTACATCGACGTGGCTGCCGGTAATTGCCCGATCGTGGTGACGCGCACCTGGACGGTTAAAGACGCCTGCGGCAACATCAAGACCTGCGAGCAGACGATCAATGTGGACGACACGACGATGCCGACGATCACCGCTTGCCCGGTGACGCGGGATATCGAAGGTTGCAACACCGGCGCGATCACGGGCCCGGCGTATTCGACCATCTCGGCGGCTTCCTCGGAAGCGGAATTCGAGGATGCGACCAACCAGGGCGTTGCCTCGGACGCCTGCGGGATCACGGAAGTGACGTATATAGATGTGGCAGTTGGCAATTGCCCGACCGTAGTGACGCGGACCTGGACGGTTAAAGACGCCTGCGGAAATATCAAAACCTGCGAGCAGACGATCAACGTGGACGACAATACAATGCCGACAATCACGACCTGCCCGGTGACGCGCAACATAGAGGGCTGCAACACGGGCGCGATCACGGGCCCGGCGTATTCGACCACCTCGGCCGCTTCCTCGGAAGCGGAATTTGAAGACGCCACCAACCAGGGCGTCGCCTCGGACGCCTGCGGGATCACGGAAGTGACGTACATCGACGTCGCTTCGGGTACCTGCCCGATCGTTGTGACGCGCACCTGGACGGTTAAAGACGCCTGCGGCAACATCAAGACCTGCAACCAAACGATCAACGTGGACGACAATACAATGCCCACAATCACGACCTGCCCGGTGACGCGCAACATCGAAGGCTGCAACACGGGCGCGATCACGGGCCCGGCGTATTCGACCACCTCGGCGGCTTCCTCGGAAGCGGAATTTGAAGATGCCACCAACCAGGGCGTTGCCTCGGACGCCTGCGGGATCACGGAAGTGACGTACATCGACGTGGCTTCGGGTACCTGCCCGATCGTGGTGACGCGCACCTGGACAGTGAAAGACGCCTGCGGCAATGTCAAGACCTGCGAGCAGACGATCAACGTGGACGACAATACAATGCCCACAATCACGACCTGCCCGGTGACGCGCAACATAGAGGGCTGCAACACGGGCGCGATCACTGGCCCGGCGTATTCGACCTCTGCCGCTTCCTCGGAAGGCATTTGAAGATGTTACCAACCAGGGCGTTTACCTCGGACGCCTGCGGGATCACGGAAGTGACGTACATCGACGTGGCTGCCGGTAATTGCCCGATCGTGGTGACGCGCACCTGGACGGTTAAAGACGCCTGCAGCAACATCAAGACCTGTGAGCAGACGATCAACGTGGACGACAATACAATGCCCACAATCACGACTTGCCCGGTGACGCGCAACATAGAAGGCTGCAATACGGGCGCGATCACGGGCCCGGCGTATTCGACCACCTCTGCCGCTTCCTCGGAAGCGGAATTTGAAAGCGGCACGAACCAAGGCGACGCCTCCGACGCCTGCGGGATCACGGAAGTGACGTATATCGATGTGGCTGCCGGAACCTGCCCGATCGTGGTGACGCGGACGTGGACGGTGAAAGACGCCTGCGGCAACATCAAGACCTGCGATCAAACGATCAACGTGGACGACAATACGATGCCGGCGATCACCGCTTGCCCGGTGACGCGCAACATAGAAGGCTGCAACACGGGCGCGATCACGGGTCCGGCATATTCGACCACCTCTGCCGCTTCCTCGGAAGCGGAATTTGAAAATGCCACGAACCAGGGCGTTGCCTCGGACGCCTGCGGGATCACGGAAGTGACGTACATCGACGTGGCTGCCGGTAATTGCCCGATCGTGGTGACGCGCACCTGGACGGTTAAAGACGCCTGCGGCAACATCAAGACCTGCGATCAAACGATCAACGTGGACGACACGACGCCGCCATCCGCCACGGCGCCGGGCACGGTTGACATAGAGTGCAGTACGGCCATTCCCGCCCCTGCAACGACAATCGCCGAATTTTTGGCTTTGACTGGGGCCTCGGCAAGCGATATCTGCACCGCCCAGGCGAATTTGACCGTGAGCTCGACAACAGGCCCCTTGGTCGGTACAGAATGCAACGGAACCATCGCACGCCAATACATGATCACCGATGAATGCGGCAATACCACGACGGTGACCCAAACATTTACCGTGACCGACAATACGGCGCCCATCCTCACGCCCAACGGCGGCGACCCGATACAACTCTGCAAAGACGTAGCCTATGCCGATCCCGGCGTAACTGCCATGGACAATTGCTCCGGCGATGTAACCGGCACGGTGACCGTTATGGGTTCCGTGGACATCACCACGCCCGGCAGCTATGTCGTTACCTACACGGCAACCGATGATTGCGGCAACACCGCCACCGTCACCCGCACCTTCGTCGTGAACCCCAACCCGACCGTGACTGGCGTAATCACGAATGTCTCCTGCCACGGCGGTAGCAACGGCGCCATCGACATCACGGCAGCCGGCGGTACGCCGGGCTACAGCTACAACTGGGACGGCCCCAGTGTGGCAATTGCCAATGAAGACCAGACGGGCCTGCCCGCCGGCACCTTCTTGGTGACGGTAACGGACAGCAAGGGCTGCACCGTGACGGAAGCCTTTGGCATCACCGAGCCGACGGAACTGGAAGCCTCGATCAGCGGCCAAACCAACGTATTGTGCAACGGCGCGAGTACGGGCGCGGCCTCGGTGTCGGCTTCGGGCGGGACGCCGGGCTATTCCTACGACTGGACGGGCGCGCCTGCGGGCGACGGCACGGCCAGCGTAACGGGCCTGGCTGCGGGTACGTACACCGTGACGGTGACGGACAGCAAAAGCTGCACGGCGACGGCCTCGGTGACGATCACGCAACCGACCAAACTGATCGCCTCGGTGGTGAGCGTAACGCACGAAAGCTGCGCGGGGGCCAACGATGGCGCCGGGACGGTGACGGGCATCGGCGGCACGACGCCGTACGCATACGCCTGGGGCGACCCGTCGATCCCGGCCTTTACCGCCGGCGCGGCGGAAGGCACCTGGACGGTGACGGTGACGGCGAGCCTGGGCGCGTGCAACGACACGGAAGAATTTGAAATAGAAATAAACGACGCCGGCGGCCTGCACTGGGTGAACTGCCCGGCAGACATGACGATAAACAACGACGTGGACAAATGCGGCGCCAATGTGAACTGGACGCCTCCGACGGCGCTGGACGACTGCGACGACGCGACGGTGAGCGGCCCCGCGGGCGGCGACCCGGGCGATTTCTTCGCGGTGGGCATGCATACCATAACTTATGAGGCTACTGACGGCAACGGCAACACGATAACTTGTTCATTCAAGATCACGGTAGCGGACATGCAGTTGCCGGACGCGGTGTGCAAGGATATAACGGTTGTGCTGGATGCGGGCACAAGCAGTTGCGCGCTGCTGGATGACGATTTTGCGACCGATCCGGCGCTGGCGCCGGGGAACGTGGACGGGTCGTGGTACCCGGATCGTTACCCGCCGTCGGCTTTCGTATCGGATGCGGGCCGTTTGAAAATATCGATCAGCGCCTCGGACGGCGCGCAGTTGCGTCCTCCGGGCTATTCGTCGGCGTTTTACAACACGCAGGGTCGCAAATACAACCAATGCGGGAGTGCGTGACGCTTGCGCGGGCGGACTTGTACATACCGTCGGCCTGGGCGACGCAATTCCGGCGCACGGATTTGTGGGCGACGGCCTTCGACGCGAGCGACGCCATATCATTTTACCCGATAATCGGGTTCCGGAACATAGACGGCGCAAGCCCGACGCTGTCGTACTGGGACGGCGCGGCGTGGGTGAACCTTGGCGCCCCGGCGGCCTACGACACGTGGTACACGCTGGAATTGAGGTTGAGCGGGGGTAACGTGGAGTACCTGGTTGATAACGTGGTAGTGGGCACGGTAGCCTCCGGGGCTCGACGTATTTGGGCAACATCATCATGCAGGCGTACAACTTCAACGACAATACGCTGGGAGCGAGTTACGATCCGGGACCGGATAATTCGTACGACGCGTTTTGGGATAATTTATACACGTCGGGTTCCGGCGGGAGCATATATACCGACCCGGTAACGGGCGATCGCTACTGCCTCAACGGGGCAATCGTGGCGGCTTCGGATGTGAACAACAGCAGCAGCGACAACTGTCCCGGCGTGACGGTGAGCATAGACAACGGTACGTTCGACTGCGACGACCTGGGCCAGAACATCGTGATCCTGACGGCCACGGACGCGTCGAACAACACGGCCAGTTGCATGGCGGTGGTGACGGTGGTGGACGAGACGGCGCCGGTGCTGAACTGCCCGGCTAACCTGACGGCCGTATGCGCGGCGAGCGAAGAGCCGGCGTATGCCAGCTGGGCGGCCTTCACGGCTGACGGCGGCACGGGTTCGGACAATTGCGGGCTGAACACGGCATCGTTCGTGCTGGAAAGCGAATTAGACAACGGGCTGAGCTGCGCGAAAACGATCACGCGGATTTACCGCATCGCGGACAATTCCGGCAACACGGTTACCTGCACGCAAGTGGTAACGGTGGACGACAACGTCAACCCCGTTGTGACGCTGCTGGGCGCTGCTTCGATGGAGTTGTGCCAGGGGTGGCGTATTCGTGGATCCGGGCGCGACAGCCGACGACAATTGCAGCGGCAACCTGAGCGTAAATATCGTGGTAACAGGCTCCGTGAATACGGCGTTACCGGCTGTTTATCAACTGGAATATACCGCCACGGATGCCTGTGGCAATGTGCATACGCAAACGCGGACGGTGACGGTGAATCCCAACCCGACGGTCACGGGCGTAGTGACGAATGTCTCCTGCCACGGCGGTAGCAACGGCGCCATCGACATCACGGCAGCCGGCGGTACGCCGGGCTACAGCTACAACTGGGACGGCCCCAGTGTGGCAATTGCCAATGAAGACCAAACGGGCCTGCCGGCGGGCACTTTCCTGGTGACGGTGACGGATTCAAAAGGCTGCACGGTAACGGAAGCCTTCGGCATCACCGAACCGTCCGAACTGGAAGCGACGATCAGCGGCCAAACCAACGTATTGTGCAACGGCGCGAGTACTGGCGCGGCCTCGGTGTCGGCTTCGGGCGGGACGCCGGGCTATTCCTACGACTGGACGGGCGCGCCTCCGGGCGACGGCACGGCCAGCGTAACGGGCCTGGCTGCCGGTACGTACACCGTGACGGTGACGGACAGCAAAGCTGCACGGCGACGGCCTCGGTGACGATCACGCAACCGACCAAACTGATCGCCTCGGTGGTGAGCGTAACGCACGAAGCTGCGCGGGGGCCAACGATGGCGCCGGGACGGTGACGGGCATCGGCGGCACGACGCCGTACGCATACGCCTGGGGCGCGGGCGCCACGCCGGCCGCGGCCTCGAACAGCGGCCTGGCTGCCGGCACGTACACGGTGACGGTGACGGACGCCAACCTGTGCACGGCGACGGTAGCGGTAACGATCAACGCCGGCCAGACGCTGGCGATCAACCCCATAGCCGACATCGGGCCTGTGTGCCCCACGGAATTGGTGGCGCTGACGCTGCTGTCGGCGGTACCGAACAACCCCTCGATCGCGTACTCGTGGTCGGGCGGGGCCGGCGCGGGCATGCCCGACGGCAACAGCACGGGCCTGAACCCGTCGATCCCGGCCTTTACCGCCGGCGCGGCGGAAGGCACCTGGACGGTGACGGTGACGGCGAGCCTGGGCGCGTGCAACGACACGGAAGAATTTGAAATAGAAATAAACGACGCCGGCGGCCTGCACTGGGTGAACTGCCCGGCAGACATGACGATAAACAACGACGTGGACAAATGCGGCGCCAATGTGAACTGGACGCCTCCGACGGCGCTGGACGACTGCGACGACGCGACGGTGAGCGGCCCCGCGGGCGGCGACCCGGGCGATTTCTTCGCGGTGGGCATGCATACCATAACTTATGAGGCTACTGACGGCAACGGCAACACGATAACTTGTTCATTCAAGATCACGGTAGCGGACATGCAGTTGCCGGACGCGGTGTGCAAGGATATAACGGTTGTGCTGGATGCGGGCACAAGCAGTTGCGCGCTGCTGGATGACGATTTTGCGACCGATCCGGCGCTGGCGCCGGGGAACGTGGACGGGTCGTGGTACCCGGATCGTTACCCGCCGTCGGCTTTCGTATCGGATGCGGGCCGTTTGAAAATATCGATCAGCGCCTCGGACGGCGCGCAGTTGCGTCCTCCGGGCTATTCGTCGGCGTTTTACAACACGCAGGGTCGCAAATACAACCAATGCGGGAGTGCGTGACGCTTGCGCGGGCGGACTTGTACATACCGTCGGCCTGGGCGACGCAATTCCGGCGCACGGATTTGTGGGCGACGGCCTTCGATGCGAGCGACGCCATATCGTTTTACCCGATAATCGGGTTCCGGAACATAAATGGCGCAAGCCCGACGCTGTCGTACTGGGACGGCGCGGCGTGGGTAAGCCTTGGCGCCCCGGCGGCCTACGACACGTGGTACACGCTGGAATTGAGGTTGAGCGGGGGTAACGTGGAGTACCTGGTTGATAACGTGGTAGTGGGCACGGTAGCCTCCGGGGGCTCGACGTATTTGGGCAACATCATCATGCAGGCGTACAACTTCAACGACAATACGCTGGGAGCGAGTTACGATCCGGGACCGGATAATTCGTACGACGCGTTTTGGGATAATTTATACACGTCGGGTTCCGGCGGGAGCATATATACCGACCCGGTAACGGGCGATCGCTACTGCCTCAACGGGGCAATCGTGGCGGCTTCGGATGTGAACAACAGCAGCAGCGACAACTGTCCCGGCGTGACGGTGAGCATAGACAACGGTACGTTCGACTGCGACGACCTGGGCCAGAACATCGTGATCCTGACGGCCACGGACGCGTCGAACAACACGGCCAGTTGCATGGCGGTGGTGACGGTGGTGGACGACGGCGCCGGTGCTGAACTGCCCGGCTAACCTGACGGCCGTATGCGCGGCGAGCGAAGAGCCGGCGTATGCCAGCTGGGCGGCCTTCACGGCTGACGGCGGCACGGGTTCGGACAATTGCGGGCTGAACACGGCATCGTTCGTGCTGGAAAGCGAATTAGACAACGGGCTGAGCTGCGCGAAAACGATCACGCGGATTTACCGCATCGCGGACAATTCCGGCAACACGGTTACCTGCACGCAAGTGGTAACGGTGGACGACAACGTCAACCCCGTTGTGACGCTGCTGGGCGCTGCTTCGATGGAGTTGTGCCAGGGTGGCGTATTCGTGGATCCGGGCGCGACAGCCGACGACAATTGCAGCGGCAACCTGAGCGTAAATATCGTGGTAACAGGCTCCGTGAATACGGCGTTACCGGCTGTTTATCAACTGGAATATACCGCCACGGATGCCTGTGGCAATGTGCATACGCAAACGCGGACGGTGACGGTCAATGCCAACCCGACGGTCACGGGCGTAGTGACGAATGTCTCCTGCCACGGCAGTAGCAACGGCGCCATCGACATCACGGCAGCCGGCGGTACGCCGGGCTACAGGTACCACTGGGACGGCCCCAGTGTGGCAATTGGCCAATGAAGACCAACGGGCCTGCCGGCGGGCACTTTCCTGGTGACGGTGACGGATTCAAAAGGCTGTTCGGTAACGGAAGCCTTCGGCATCACCGAACCGTCCGAACTGGAAGCCTCGATCAGCGGCCAAACCAACGTATTGTGCAACGGCGCGAGTACGGGCGCGGCCCTCGGTGTCGTCATCGGGCGGGACGCCGGGCTATTCCTACGACTGGACAGGCGGCCTGCGGGCGACGGCACGGCCAGCGCTTTAACGGGCCTGGGCCGGGCACGTACACCTTGACGGTAACGGACAGCGAATAACCGCACGGCGACGGCACGTTGACGATTGACGCAACCCACCACTGCTGGCCTCGGAAATCAGCGTAACGCACGAAACCTGCTCGGGGGCCAACGACGGCGCCGCCACGGTGAACGCCACCGGCGGCGCCACGCCGTATACGTACGATTGGTCAAACGACGGAGCGGAAAACCCGGATAATGACCTGGCAAGCGTCAACGGCCTGGCTGCCGGCACGTACACGGTGACGGTGACGGACGCCAACCTGTGCACGGCGACGGTAGCGGTAACGATCAACGCCGGCCAGACGCTGGCGATCAACCCCATAGCCGACATCGGGCCTGTGTGCCCCACGGAATTGGTGGCGCTGACGCTGCTGTCGGCGGTACCGAACAACCCCTCGATCGCGTACTCGTGGTCGGGCGGGGCCGGCGCGGGCATGCCCGACGGCAACAGCACGGGCCTGAACCCGTCGATCCCGGCCTTTACCGCCGGCGCGGCGGAAGGCACCTGGACGGTGACGGTGACGGCGAGCCTGGGCGCGTGCAACGACACGGAAGAATTTGAAATAGAAATAAACGATGCCGGCGGCCTGCACTGGGTGAACTGCCCGGCAGACATGACGATAAACAACGACGTGGACAAATGCGGGGCGAACGTGAACTGGACGCCTCCGACGGCGCTGGACGACTGCGACGACGCGACGGTGAGCGGTCCCGTGGGCGGCGACCCGGGCGATTTCTTCGCGGTGGGCATGCATACGATAACTTATGAGGCTACCGACGGCAACGGCAACACGATAACTTGTTCATTCAAGATCACGGTAGCGGACATGCAGTTGCCGGACGCGGTGTGCAAGGATATCACGGTTGTGCTGGATGCGGGCACAAGCAGTTGCGCGCTGCTGGATGACGATTTTGCGACCGATCCGGCGCTGGCGCCGGGGAACGTGGACGGGTCGTGGTACCCGGATCGTTACCCGCCGTCGGCTTTCGTATCGGATGCGGGCCGTTTGAAAATATCGATCAGCGCCTCGGACGGCGCGCAGTTGCGTCCTCCGGGCTATTCGTCGGCGTTTTACAACACGCAGGGTCGCAAATACAACCAATGCGGGGAGTGCGTGACGCTTGCGCGGGCGGACTTGTACATACCGTCGGCCTGGGCGACGCAATTCCGGCGCACGGATTTGTGGGCGACGGCCTTCGACGCGAGCGACGCCATATCATTTTACCCGATAATCGGGTTCCGGAACATAGACGGCGCAAGCCCGACGCTGTCGTACTGGGACGGCGCGGCGTGGGTGAACCTTGGCGCCCCGGCGGCCTACGACACGTGGTACACGCTGGAATTGAGGTTGAGCGGGGGTAACGTGGAGTACCTGGTTGATAACGTGGTAGTGGGCACGGTAGCCTCCGGGGGCTCGACGTATTTGGGCAACATCATCATGCAGGCGTACAACTTCAACGACAATACGCTGGGAGCGAGTTACGATCCGGGACCGGATAATTCGTACGACGCGTTTTGGGATAATTTATACACGTCGGGTTCCGGCGGGAGCATATATACCGACCCGGTAACGGGCGATCGCTACTGCCTCAACGGGGCAATCGTGGCGGCTTCGGATGTGAACAACAGCAGCAGCGACAACTGCCCCGGCGTGACGGTGAGCATAGACAACGGTACGTTCGACTGCGACGACCTGGGCCAGAACATCGTGATCCTGACGGCCACGGACGCGTCGAACAACACGGCCAGTTGCATGGCGGTGGTGACGGTGGTGGACGAGACGGCGCCGGTGCTGGAACTGCCCGGCTAACCTGACGGCCGTATGCGCGGCGAGCGAAGAGCCGGCGTATGCCAGCTGGGCGGCCTTCACGGCTGACGGCGGCACGGGTTCGGACAATTGCGGGCTGAACACGGCATCGTTCGTGCTGGAAAGCGAACTGGACAACGGGCTGAGCTGCCCGAAAACGATTACGCGGATTTACCGCGTGGCCGACAATTCCGGCAACACGGCTACCTGCACGCAAGCGGTAACGGTGGACGACAATGTCAACCCCGTGGTGACGCTGCTGGGCGCTGCTTCGATGGAGTTGTGCCAGGGTGAGGTATTTGTGGATCCGGGCGCGACGGCCGACGACAATTGCAGCGGTAATCTGAGCGTAAATATAGTGGTAACAGGCTCCGTTAATACGGCGGCGGCGGCTGTTTATCAACTGGAATATACCGCCACGGATGCCTGTGGCAATGTGCATACGCAAACGCGGACCGTGACGGTCAATGCCAACCCGACGGTCACGGGCGTAATCACGAACGTCTCCTGCCACGGCGGCAGCAACGGCGCGATCAACATCACGGCTGCCGGCGGCACGCCGGGCTATACCTACAACTGGGACGGCCCGGGCGTGGTAGCGGCAAACGAAGACCAGACCAACCTGCCCGGCGGCACCTACTTAGTTACGGTGACGGACTCGGAGGGTTGCTCGGTCACGGAGGCGTTCGGGATTACCGAACCCACCGAACTGCAAGTCTCGATCAACAGCCAAACCAACGTGGATTGCAACGGTGAAGCCACCGGCGCCGCCACGGTATCGGCCAGCGGCGGCACGGCTCCTTATGAGTATGACTGGACGGGTAATCCGACCGGCGACGGCACAGCCAGCGTAAGTGACCTGGCAGCGGGCACCTACACGGTGACGGTGACGGACGACAACGATTGCACGGCTACGGTTTCCGTAACGATTACGGAACCGACGCTGCTGATTGCTGAAATCATCAGCCAAACCAGCGAGACCTGCGCCGGCGGCTTCGACGGCGGCGCCACGGTGAACGCCACCGGCGGCGCCACGCCCTACACCTACGACTGGTCGAACGACGGCCCCGACGACCCGGACGACGACACCAATACGGCTTCTTTCCTGACCGCCGGTACCTATACGGTTACGGTAACGGATGCCAACGACTGCACGGCTACTGCCGAGGTCACCATCGGCTCCGGCCTGGCAGTACCCGATCTGGCACTGACGGCCATCGGGCCAGAAGGCGCCGTTTGCGGCGCCGAAATTTCCGTACGGATTGAAGTGCAACAATTTGTCAGCATCGGCTCGCTGCAATTCAGCGTGAACTGGGACGACACCGAACTGCAATTGCTGAGCAATCCGGCGTTGGCCATCGACGGCGATATGCCGGTGATCGGCACGCCGGCGACGGACCAGTTGACCTATTCCTGGGCGGATGCGGACTTTGCGCCCTACGGCGCGGGACTAGCCGACGGCACGACGATTTTGACCATGACGTTCAAAGTGTTGTCCAATATGACAACCGACGTGAACGTGACTATCACGGGCGTTCCAACCACAATAGAAGCGTCAACTGGCGATTTCTGTCCCGTCAACGTCGCGGTATTTAACGAAGTGGATTTCGACGTGGATAAAATCACCGTCGATTGCCCGGATAACGTTACGACCTGCCTCGAAACCCCGGCTTTCACCCTGCCCGACGGCACGCCTGCGGGCGGTACGTTCAGCGGCACGGGCGTGGTCAACATCGACGAATTTGATCCGGCTGTTGCCGGCGCGGGGGTGCATGTAATTACCTACACGGGTACGGACGCCAACGGCTGTTCCAACACCTGCACGTTTACAGTGACGGTCATCGACGTGGAAATCAACCCGATCGCCAACGTGGGTCCGGTATGCCCGGGCGCCACGGTGCCTGCGATCCTCTTGTCGGCCATTCCGAACGACCCGGCCATCGCATATTCTTGGTCCGGCGGCGCGGGCGCGGGCCTGGCCAACGGCAACAGCACCGGCCTAAACCCGGCGATCCCCTCCTTTACGGCGGGCGCTACCGAAGGCACCTGGACGGTGACGGTGACCGCCACCCTGGGCGCTTGCACGGACACCGAAGAATTTGAAATCACGATAGACGACGCCGGCGGCCTGCACTGGGTGAACTGCCCGGCGGATATGACGGTGAACAACGACGTGGATAAATGCGGCGCCAACATCAACTGGACGCCGCCCACGGCCCTGGACGATTGCGACGATGCGACAGTGACCGGCCCGACGGGCGGCACGCCGGGTTCGTTCTTTGGCGTGGGCATGCACACGATAACCTACGAGGCCACCGACGGCAACGGCAATACCATCACCTGCTCGTTCACGATCACAGTGGTGGACATGCAACTCCCCGATGCGGTATGTAAAGATATTACTGTGGCTTTAGTGGGCAACTCGGTCAACATTACAGCCGCCAATGTGGACAACAGTAGCAGCGACAACTGCCCCGGCATGACGCTGGGCATCAACAACGGATCGTTTAGCTGCGCAACCTCGGCCAAAACATCGTGATCCTGACTGCTACGGACGCAGCCTTGAACACGGCAAGTTGTATGGCCGTGGTGACGGTGGTGGATAATACTCCGCCGGCCCTTACTTGCCCGCCGGCCCTGACTGCCGTATGCGCTGCCAGTGAAGAACCGGTTTACGCCAATTTGGCGGCTTTCACCGGCGATGGCGGAAGCGCTTCGGATAATTGCACGATAAATGCCGCTTCGTTTATCCTGGAAAGCGAAACCGACAACGGCCTGGTTTGTCCGAAAACGATCACGCGTACTTACCGCATCGCCGATAAAAGCGGCAATACCGCTACCTGCTCGCAAACGCTGACGGTGGACGACAACACGGCGCCCAGCCTGCAATTTGCCATTGCCGACGCGCCGAAAACCTGCGGCACGCTCGCTGCCGGCGATATCGCTTTCGCAGCCTTCCAATCGGATGACCCGGATCAATTCGCCTTTGTTGCGCTGACCAGCATTGCAGCTGGTGCGGAAATAAACTTTACCGACAACGGTTGGGAAACCGATAACACGTTCCGCACCGGCGAAGGCGTCATCAAATGGACGGCGCCTGGCGGCGGCTTGGCTGCCGGTACCGTGGTAACGGTGAACCCGGCTGCTTTAACGGCGTCTACCGGAACGGTATCCAGCGTGACCGGTTCGTTTGCTTTCAGTACTTCCGGCGATCAGGGTATCGCTTTCTGTGGTACCTTCACTGTTGCCACGGGTGCAATATCCGGGACTGTCCTGGCCGGCGTTCAGTTCAACGCCGCTTCCTGGGATGCCAACGCAACCAGCGCTAACACCTCCGCCCTGCCCTTGGGTTTGACCAACGGCACGAACGCCATAGCGGTAGGTAATGTGGACAATGGGAAATTTGCCTGCGCCGTCGCGCCGACCGGTTCGAAAGCGACGGTGGCTACCACCATCAATACCGCGGCCAACTGGACAACCAGCAACGACGTCCTGTTGCCCGCCGTAGCCTCCTGCACCTACACTATCCTGGCTACGCCGGAAGCGACAGTCAACCTTTCCTGCGACGAACCGCTGCCCGCAATTCCCGTGGCTACGGCCATCGACAACTGTACGGCGCCCGTGGATGTGGAGTTTTTCGAAACAATTACGCCGGGGTCCTGCGAAAATAATTACACCCTCGTCCGTACCTGGACGGCGGAAGACGCCTGCGGCAATACCGCCATATTTACTCAAACGATTACGGTGGACGACGACGAAGCGCCGGAAATCGACCCGCCGGCCGACCTGACAGTGAGTTGCCTGCCGAACCAGCAGGACAACATGCTGCTGATCCTGGACTGGCTGGACGACTACACGGCCTCAGACAACTGCGACGGCACGCTCACGGTGACCAACAACTTCAACCCGGATATCATCAACTACTGCACGGGCACGGACATCACGGTGACCTGGACGGCGACCGACGCCTGCGGCAACACGGCCTCGACCTCGGCGATGATCGTGGTGAATAAAGACGAGACAGCTCCGGTGTTCACGGTCTGCCCGGCGGATATCACGTTCAACAACGACGTGGACAAATGCGGCGCTAATGTGACCTGGCCGATTCCCGTAGCGGTGGACTTTTGCTCGGGCGCTACGGTGGAGCATACTTCGGGCAACCCGCAAGGTTCGTTCCTGACGGTCGGCACGGTTTATACGCAAGTGTACATGGCCGCGGACGGCTGCGGCAACACAGCGACCTGCGACATCAACATTACGGTGCGGGATATGCAGTTGCCCGAATTAACCTGCCCGAGCACGGACATCGTCGTAAACAATGACGAAGGCGAGTGTAATGCCCGCGTGATCTACGACGTACATGCAACGGACAACTGCGGTTCGGCGGTTCCGGCGATTCCGGGTTATACCTACCTGGGAACGTACAACGGCAGCCATTACTATGTTTCGCCCGCCGACCTGGGTCAGTTGGTGACCTGGCAACAGGCCCAAACCACGGCGGCACAATACGGCGGTAGCCTGGTAGCGATTGAAAGTGCGGGTGAGCAAGCCCAGCTCGACGCATGGGTGGCTCTTGGCTGGCAATACTGGATCGGCTTAGTGTACACTGACCTGTACGGTCAATTCCTGTGGACAAACGGCCAGACCCTGGGCTATACGAACTGGGGCCCGGGCCAACCGGGCGTTCTCAGTGGTGAGATTGTGTACTACTGGGATTTGGTGAGCGCGGTGACGGATGGCTGGTATGATTCGCCTAATATTTTGGATTCACGCCGCGCGATTCTGGAAATTCCCGCACAGGGTGCGGTACTGACAGCCTGCCGAGCGGGGATGAATTCCCGGTAGGTGTGACGGCGGTGTCTTATACTACTACGGACGCCAGCGGCAACTCGACGAGTTGCGCGTTCAATGTTGTGGTGCAGGATGCCGAGGCGCCCGAAGTGGAGGAATGCCCGGACGACATCCAGGTGGGCACCGACCCCGGCGTATGCACGGCGGTGGTGAACTACCTGGTTGAATTTGATGATAATTGCGATAACAACCTGACGCTGACCCTCGACGAAGGCTTGAACTCGGGTGCTGCCTTCCCGTTAGGTACGACGAAAGTGGAATGGATAGCGACGGACGACGCGGGCAACAGTTCGGTATGCGATTTCTACGTGACGGTGGTGGATGACGAGCAGCCGTCGCTGACGGCGCCGGCAGATTTGACGTTGGATTGCGGCGATATCAACGAAACGACGGATCCTTCGGCGCAGATATTGGACTGGCTGGCATTGGCCGCGGCGACGGACAACTGTGACGTGGAGGTACAGGTGACGCATGATTTCAGCCCGACGACGCTGGATATATGCGCGGGCGGCACGCTGACGGTTACGTGGACGGCAGTCGATGACGCGGGCAACACCACAACAACGGCAGCACAGATCACGGTAATTCCGGATACGGAAAAGCCGTCGATTGTGGTGCCGGCCCCGCTGGTGCTGGATTGCGGCGACATCAACGAAACGAGCGACCCGTCGGCGCAAATCCTGGATTGGCTGGGCGCTGCCACGGCTTCGGACAACTGCGACACCGACCCCGAGTTGGCTTACGACTTCGATATGTCGCAACTGGTGATCTGCACGACGGAAGTGTACACCATCACGGTGACGTGGACGGCGACGGATCATTGCAACAACACGACATCGAAGACGCAGACGATCACGGTAATTCCGGATACGGAAAAGCCGTCGATTGTGGTGCCGGCCCCGCTGGTGCTGGATTGCGGCGACATCAACGAAACGAGCGACCCGTCGGCGCAAATCCTGGACTGGCTGGCCTCAGCCACGGCGACGGACAACTGCGACACCGATCCCGAGTTGGCTTATGACTTCGATATGTCGCAACTGGTGATCTGCACGACGGCGACGTACACCATCACGGTGACGTGGACGGCGACGGATCATTGCAACAACACGACATCGAAAACGCAGACGATCACGGTAATTCCGGATACGGAAGCCCCGGTGATTACGGCGCCGGATGATATCACGCTGGATTGCGGCGACATCAACGAAACGAGCGACCCGTCGGCGCAAATCCTGGATTGGCTGGCCTCGGCTACTGCGACGGACAACTGCGACACAGATCCGGAGTTGACCTACAATTTCAACATGACGGACCTGGTAATCTGCACGACGGCGACGTATACGATTTATGTGACGTGGACGGCGACGGATGCCTGCAACAATACGACGCAGCGCGGACGGTCGATCACGGTAATTCCGGATACGGAAGCCCCGGTGATTACGGCGCCGGATGATATCACGCTGGATTGCGGCGACATCAACGAAACGAGCGACCCGTCGGCGCAAATCCTGGACTGGCTGGCCTCAGCCACGGCGACGGACAACTGCGACACCGATCCGGAGTTGACCTATAATTTCAACATGACGGACCTGGTGATCTGCACCACGGCGACCTACACGATTTATGTGACGTGGACGGCGACGGATGCCTGCAACAATACGACGCAGCGCGGACGGTCGATCACGGTAATCCCGGATACGGAAGCCCCGGTGATTACGGCGCCGGATGATATCACGCTGGATTGCGGCGACATCAACGAAACGAGCGACCCCTCGGCGCAAATCCTGGACTGGCTGGCCTCAGCCACGGCGACGGACAACTGCGACACCGATCCGGAGTTGACCTACAATTTCAACATCACGGACCTGAAGATTTGCACGACGGAAACGTACACGATCTACGTGACCTGGACGGCGACGGATGCCTGCAACAATACGACGCAGCGCGGACGGTCGATCACGGTAATCCCGGATACGGAAAAACCGTCGATCACTACGCCGGCGCCGCTCATATTGGATTGCGGGGACATCAACGAGACGAGCGATCCCTCGGCGCAAATTCTGGACTGGCTGGCTTCGGCCACGGCAACGGATAATTGCGACACCGATCCGGAGTTGACGTACGATTTCAATATGTCGCAACTGGTAATTTGTACCACGTCGACCTATACGATTTGGGTGACGTGGACGGCGACGGATCATTGCGGCAACGTTAGAACGAAGGCACAGCCGATCATGGTGATACCAGACGTACAGAAGCCGACGCTGACAGTACCCGCCCCGCTGGTGCTGGATTGCGGCGACATCAATGAAACGAGCGACCCCTCGGCGCAAATCCTGGACTGGCTGGCCACGGCCACTGCGACGGACAACTGCGACACCGATCCGGAGTTGACGTACGATTTCGATATGTCGCAACTGGTGATCTGCACGACGGCGACGTACACCATCACGGTGACGTGGACGGCCGTGGACCACTGCAACAACACAACAAGCAAGCAGCAGACGATCACGGTGATACCAGACGTACAGAAGCCGACGCTGACAGTACCCGCCCCGCTGGTGCTGGACTGCGGCGACATCAACGAAACGAGCGACCCCTCGGCGCAAGTTCTGGATTGGCTGGCCACGGCCACCGCGACGGACAACTGCGACACCGATCCGGAGTTGACGTACGACTTCGATATGTCGCAACTGGTGATCTGCACGACGGCGACGTACACCATCACGGTGACGTGGACGGCCGTGGACCATTGCAACAATTCGACAACCAAGGCGCAGACGATCACGGTAATTCCGGACACGGAAAAACCGTCGATCACCGTACCGGCCCCGCTGGTTCTGGACTGCGGCGACATCAACGAAACGAGCGACCCCTCGGCGCAAGTTCTGGATTGGCTGGCCACGGCCACCGCGACGGACAACTGCGATACCGATCCGGAGTTGACGTACGATTTCGATATGTCGCAACTGGTGATCTGCACGACGGCGACGTACACCATCACGGTGACGTGGACGGCGAACGACGCGTGCAACAACACGACACAAAAGACGCAGACGATCACGGTGATACCGGATATACAGAAGCCGACGCTGACAGTACCCGCCCCGCTGGTGCTGGATTGCGGCGACATCAACGAAACGAGCGACCCCTCGGCGCAAATCCTGGACTGGCTGGCCTCGGCCACGGCGACGGACAACTGCGATACCGATCCGGAGTTGACGTACGATTTCAATATGTCGCAATTGGTGATCTGCACGACGGCGACGTACACCATCACGGTGACGTGGACGGCCGTGGACCATTGCAACAATTCGACAACCAAGGCGCAGACGATCACGGTGATACCAGACGTACAGAAGCCGACGCTGACAGTACCCGCCCCGCTGGTGCTGGACTGCGGCGACATCAACGAAACGAGCGACCCCTCGGCGCAAATCCTGGACTGGCTGGCCTCGGCCACCGCGACGGACAACTGCGATACCGATCCGGAGTTGACGTACGACTTCGATATGTCGCAACTGGTGATCTGCACGACGGCGACGTACACCATCACGGTGACGTGGACGGCCGTGGATCATTGCAACAATTCGACAACCAAGGCGCAGACGATCACGGTGATACCAGATACGGAAAAACCGGTAATTGTGGCGCCGGATCACCTGGTTTTGGACTGCGGCGACATCAACGAAACGACCGATCCGTCGGCACAAATACTGGACTGGCTGGCCTCGGCTACGGTGACGGACAACTGCGATACCGATCCGGTGCTGACGTATAATTTCAACATCACGGATTTGAATATCTGCGCCCCGGCGACCTACACGATCTGGGTGACCTGGACGGCGACCGACCACTGTGGCAATTCGACGGAGCGGGCGCGGTCGATCACGGTAATTCCGGATACGGAAGCGCCAGTGATTGTGGCGCCGGACCACCTGACGCTGGATTGCGGCGACATCAACGAGACGACCGATCCGTCGGCACAAATCCTGGACTGGCTGGCCTCGGCTACGGTGACGGACAACTGCGACACCGATCCGGTGCTGACGTATAATTTCAACATCACGGATTTGAATATCTGCGCCCCGGCGACCTACACGATCTGGGTGACCTGGACGGCGACCGACCACTGTGGCAATTCGACGGAGCGGGCGCGGTCGATCACGGTAATTCCGGATACGGAAGCGCCAGTGATTGTGGCGCCGGACCACCTGACGCTGGATTGCGGCGACATCAACGAAACGACCGATCCGTCGGCACAAATCCTGGACTGGCTGGCCTCGGCTACGGTGACGGACAACTGCGATACCGATCCGGTGCTGACGTATAATTTCAACATCACGGATTTGAATATCTGCGCCCCAGCGACCTACACGATCTGGGTGACCTGGACGGCGACCGACCACTGTGGCAATTCGACGGAGCGGGCGCGGTCGATCACGGTGGTTCCGGACACGGAAAAACCGTCGATCACCGTTCCGGCGCCGCTGGTATTGGATTGCGGCGACATCAACGAAACGAGCGATCCGGCGGCGCAAATCGACGCCTGGCTGGCCACAGCTTCGGCCACGGACAACTGCGATACCGATCCGGAACTGAGCCATTCGTTCGATATTTCAGAATTGAACATCTGCGCTCCGGCGACGTACACGATCACGGTGACCTGGACGGCGAACGACGCCTGCAACAACAACACGACGAAGACGCAGACGATCACGGTGATTCCGGACACGGAAAAACCGTCGATTGCAGTGCCGGCTCCGCTGGTTCTGGACTGCGGCGACATCAACGAGACGAGCGATCCGGCGGCGCAAATCGACGCCTGGCTGGCCACAGCCACGGCCACGGACAACTGCGATACCGATCCGGAACTGAGCCACTCGTTCGATATTTCCGAATTGAATATCTGCGCTCCGGCGACGTACACGATCACAGTGACCTGGACGGCGAACGACGCCTGCAACAACAACACGACGAAGACGCAGACGATCACGGTGATTCCGGACACGGAAAAACCGTCGATTCACGGTACCGGCCCCGCTGGTGCTGGACTGCGGCGACCTGAGCGAGACGGCCGACCCGGCTGCTCAAATAGACGCCTGGCTGGGTTCGGCATCGGCCACGGACAACTGCGATACCGATCCGGAACTGAGCCACTCGTTCGATATTTCCGAGTTGAACATCTGCGCTCCGGCGACGTACACGATCACGGTGACGTGGACGGCGAACGACGCGTGCAACAACACGACGACGAAGACGCAGACGATCACGGTGATCCCGGACACGGAAAAACCGTCGATTGCGGTACCGGCTCCGCTGGTGCTGGACTGCGGCGATATCAACGAGACGAGCGATCCGGCGGCGCAAATCGACGCCTGGCTGGCCACAGCTTCGGCCACGGACAACTGCGACACCGATCCGGAATTGAGCCACTCGTTCGATATTTCCGAATTGAACATCTGCGCTCCGGCGACGTACACCATCACGGTGACGTGGACGGCGAACGACGCCTGCAACAACAACACGACGAAGACGCAGACGATCACGGTGATCCCGGATACGGAAAAACCGTCGATCACGGTACCGGAATCCGCTGGTGCTGGATTGCGGCGACATCAGCGAGACGAGCGATCCGTCGGCGCAAATCGACGCCTGGCTGGCCACAGCTTCTGCCACGGACAACTGCGATACCGATCCGGAACTGACGTACGACTTCAATATCTCCGAGTTGAACATCTGCGCTCCGACAACGTACACCATCACGGTGACGTGGACGGCCAACGACGCGTGCAACAACAGCACGCAGAAAACGCAGACGATCACGGTGGTTCCGGACACGGAAAAACCGTCGATAACGGTACCGGCTCCGCTGGTTCTGGACTGCGGCGACATCAACGAGACGAGCGATCCGGCGGCGCAAATCGACGCCTGGCTGGCCACAGCCACGGCCACGGACAACTGCGATACCGATCCGGAACTGAGCCACTCGTTCGATATTTCCGAATTGAATATCTGCGCTCCGGCGACGTACACGATCACGGTGACCTGGACGGCGAACGACGCCTGCAACAACAACACGACGAAAACGCAGACGATCACGGTGATTCCGGATACGGAAAAGCCGTCGATCACGGTACCGGTGAATCCGCTGGTGCTGGACTGCGGCGACATCAACGAGACGAGCGATCCGGCGGCGCAAATCGACGCCTGGCTGGCCACAGCTTCGGCCACGGACAACTGCGACACCGATCCGGAACTGAGCCACTCGTTCGATATTTCCGAATTGAACATCTGCGCTCCGGCGACGTACACGATCACGGTGACCTGGACGGCGAACGACGCCTGCAACAACAACACGACGAAGACGCAGACGATCACGGTGATTCCGGACACGGAAAAACCGTCGATTGCGGTACCGGCTCCGCTGGTTCTGGACTGCGGCGACATCAACGAGACGAGCGATCCGGCGGCGCAAAGCGACGCCTGGCTGGCGCTGCTTCGGCCACGGACAACTGCGATACCGATCCGGAACTGAGCCACTCGTTCGATATTTCCGAATTGAATATCTGCGCTCCGGCGACGTACACGATCACGGTGACCTGGACGGCGAACGACGCCTGCAACAACAACACGACGAAGACGCAGACGATCACGGTGATTCCGGACACGGAAGACCCGGTGGTGACGGCTCCGGCGCCGATTACGCTGGATTGCGATGACATCAGCGCGACGAGCGATCCCACGGCTGCCATAAGCAACTGGCTGGCCTCTGCCACTGCCTCGGACAACTGCGACACCGATCCGGAGTTGAGTTACAGTTTCAACGCCACGTCGCTCGACGTCTGCGTCGGCGGCACGCTGGTGGTGACCTGGACGGCTACGGATGCCTGCGGCAACACGGGCACGGGCACGTCGATCATCACGGTGGTTCCGGACACGGAAGATCCGGCGATCAGTTGCCCGGCAAACGCTTCGGCGCAGTGCACGGTGGACGAAGTTCCGGTGTACGACAACCTGGCGGAATTCGAAACAGCCGGCGGCAGCGCCTCAGACAACTGTGGCCTGGATGCCGGAAGTTTTGGCCTGTTGAGCCAGACGCAGAGCGGCAACGTGTACACCCGGACCTATGTGGTTTCCGACGCCTGCGGCAATACGGGCACCTGCACGCAAACGATCACGGTGTTGGATACCCAGCCGCCGGTCTTTGTCAACTGCCCGGCGAACATCACGGTGGGCAACGACGTGGATAAATGCGGCGCGAACGTGGTATTCTCCACGCCGATAGCGGAAGACAACTGCCTGGTGGTGACGGTGGCGCAAACGGTAGGTCTTGTCAGCGGCAGTTTGTTCCCCGTGGGCACGACGGCGATTACGTTCCTGGCTACGGATGCGGCGGGCAATACAGCAATATGTGCGTTCACCATCACGGTGATGGATATGCAGGCGCCGACGGCGGTATGTAAAGACCTGTCGGTGAATTTGAATGCTGCCGGCACGGCGACGGTCACGGCGGTGCAAATCGGCGGCGGCTCGACGGACAACTGTCCGGCGGCGCTGAGCCTGTCGCTGAGCCAAACGGCGTTTGATTGTTCGCATGTGGGTGTCAACAGCGTGGCGCTCACGGTGACGGACGCTGCGGGCAACACGGCGGTGTGCAACGCTATAATTTTGGTGCGAGACTTGTTGCCGCCGACGTTCACCTGCCCGAACGCGCAAACGGTGAACGGTTGCGACGGCTTGGTTCCGGACTTGGTGAGCTTAGTGACCAACGCCGCCGACAACTGCGGCGTGGCGTCGATCGTGCAAAACCCGGTGGCGGGTTCGGACTTCGGCAACGCCAACGGCCAGTCGGTCAACGTGACGATCACGGTGACCGATGTGAACGGCAACGTAGCCACTTGTGTGGTTCCGGTGACGATCGTGGACAACGTTCCGCCGGTGTTCGTCAACTGCCCGACCGAGATGATCATGATCGGCAACGACGTGGATCAATGCTCGGGCAAGTTGAACTGGTCGATACCGGTAGCGACGGACAACTGCGTTTTGTTCAGCGTGGTGCAAATCAACGGCCCGGCTTCGGGCACGGTGGTGCCGGTGGGCCAGCCGCAAACGGTGACGTACCGCGCTTTCGACGCGGCAGGCAACTCGAGCACCTGCTCGTTCCAGATCCAGGTGGCGGATACCCAGATACCGGAACTGGACGACGACGTAGTGATGCCTTCCGATTTGACGGTGGAATGCGACGCCGTACCGGCGCCGTTTGTGCTGACCAACGGCGATGTGCACGATAACTGCACGGCTTCGGATCTGCTCGACATTGACACCAGCGAAGTGCGTACCAACGGCAATTGCCCGAACAACTACGTGCTGACGCGCACCTGGACGATCACCGACGCGGCGGGCAACCAGCGGGTGCACGTCCAGAAGATCACGGTGCGCGATACGACCAAACCGCTGGCGATTTGTAAAAATGCGTCGGTGACGCTGGATAAATCCGGCAGCGTCTCGATCACGACAGCCGATGTGGACGGCGGCTCGACGGACAACTGCACGGCGACGGCCAACCTGACGCTGATCGTGACGCCGAGTGTGTTTACCTGCGCCAATGTGGGTGAAAATACGGTGATCCTGACGGTGACCGACCAATGCGGCAACTCCTCGAGTTGCACGGCAATCGTGACGGTGTCGGAAGGCATCGGCAGCTGCACACCGCAATTCACGGTGACAACGACTTGCATGAACAACGCCACTGCGGCGGGCAACGACGGTCAGTTCCTGGATGTCATAACGGTGAAAGCGCTGGCCGGCCAGACCTGGACGCTGAGCGCAAACGCCGGCTTGTATTCCGTAGGAAGCCCGGCGCCGCCGGCCGCTCCGACGCCCCTGGGCGCCGGCATGGTGCTCCTCATGGGCAGCAACGACGGCCTGGACAACGACGGCGACACCGAAACGGACGAGTCCGACGAAATGATCTACTACACGCTCAAAGGCCTGCACGTAGAGGCGCTCGGTTACGCCATCACACTGGCCAACAACCTGAACCAAACAGGTACGATCAGCAATAAAGGCTACTACCCGAACCCGTACTTTGTCAACCTGTACGACCCGTTCTGCATCGAAACCCCACCGTTTACCATCGAAGTAGGGGAGTACAATAACGCTCAGGGCGCCGTGACGCAAATCCTGGTGAACGGCGTTCCGACCAGCACCTTCGACGCCGCTGCGCTGGGCCTGGGCTTCCATACCGTAACAGCGGTGTTCGACGCGGGCAGCGCCACAACCAACCTGGTCATCAACGGCCAGCTGGTGGGCGGCACCGACGCCGCTGCGCAGGCCGACCCCGGTTGCCAGCAGGTGATTACGAAGATTGTTCAAATCGTGACGACGCCGACGACGATCGTGTGCAACGACCTGGTGCAGGTGTCGCTCGATGCGGACTGTGTGGTGGATATTAACCCGGACGACGTCCTGGAAGGCACCTACGCTTGTTTCGACGATTATTATGTCGAACTGACCTATCCGTTTGGCACTAATACGTACAACCCGCCGAACCGGGTGGATGCCACCCATGCGGGCAAAACGTTGAACTACACCCTGAAACACGCGCTGACCGGCAATATTTGCTGGGGCCAGATCAAGGTGGAAGACAAACTGGCGCCCGCGCTTGACTGTCCGGCGGATATCACCATTGCCTGCAGTGAGCCGACAGAAATTGCCCACACGGGTAATGTAGCCATCGACGATTGCAGCACCACGACTACGCAACTGGACGACGAAGTAACCGACAACGGCGAATGCGGCGACCCGCGCCAGATTATTGTCCGTACGTTTATCGTGACGGATAAATGGGGCAACCAGGCAGCCTGCTCGCAGACCATCACGGTGACGCCGTTCGACCTCAGCGATCTGGTGTTCCCGGCAGATGTGACTATTAATTGTGAAAATGTTTACCTGAATCCGGCAGCCACCAAGCCGAACGCCACGGGCCGCCCGAGCATCAATGGCGCGCCCATCGGCCAGGGCACCCTGTGTTCGGCTTCCATCGGTTACACCGACGTTGTGCTGGATATTTGCGAAGGCAGCTACGAAATCTACCGCACCTGGCTTATCGGCAACACCTGCATCCCGCCAGGCAGCGGCAACCCGGTCTCCTACATCCAGCGCATCCGCGTGCGGGACTTCGGCGGTCCGCAGTTTGCCTGCCCGGGCGACGTGACGGTGTCGGTGAACCCCGTGGGCGCCTGCTGCGCCACGGCGGCGCTGCCCAGCATGATCGTTTCGGAAGGCTGCTCGCAAATCCGCAACCTGGAAGCCAAGGTGACGGGTATCGACCCGAACACGGGCAACGTGACCACGTTCACGGTCAGCGGCCACCTGGGCGACTTCCCGGGCAACAACTACTGGAACCCGGATACGCTGGCGATTTTCCCGACCACGCAATGCCTGCCCATCGGTACCTACACGGTGCGCTACACGGCCGAAGACGGCTGCGACAACACCTCCAGCTGCGAGTTTAAACTGACGGTAGCCGACCTGGTGCCGCCGGTGGCGGCCTGCGACGAATTCACGCAGGTAGCCCTGGGCGTCAACGGCGAAGCGCTGGTGAACGCCTCGACCTTCGACGACGGCTCTTACGACAACTGCGCGCCGGTGCACTTCAAAGCCCGCCGCATGAACGACAACGACTGCCAGGACCACGAGTATTTCCTCGACCAGGTGAAGTTCTGCTGCTCGGACATCAACGATACGGTGACGGTGATCTTCCGGGTGTACGACATCCCGGTAGCGGCCGGCGCGGTGGCGGAAGATTTTGGCGAAGGCCACTACAACGACTGCATGGTGCAGGTGTTCGTAGAAGACAAGATCAAACCGATCTGTAATCCACCTGCGACTGCCAATGTAACCTGCGAGAACTTCGACCCGAGCCTGTGGGCCTACGGCTTTGCCACGGCCACCGACAACTGCTGCATCGACACGATCACCTCGACGGTGAACTACGGCTCGTTCGACACCTTGTGCAACCGCGGCACGATCACGCGGACGTTCCGGGCCTTCGACTGCGCAGGCCAATCGAGCCAGTGCACGCAGCGCGTGTACGTGACCTACGAGCAGGACTACTACATCAAGTTCCCGAACGACCAGATCGTATCGGTGTGCGACGGCACAGGCAACTACGGCGAGCCGCTGTTCTTCGGCGAAGACTGCGAGTTGCTGGGCGTGTCGTATGAAGACGAGGTGTTCACGGTGGTGCCGGATGCGTGCTTCAAGATCGAGCGTACCTGGACGATCATCAACTGGTGCACATACAACCCGAATGCGGGCTGCATCGAGGTGCCGAACCCGAATCCGAACGCGATCACAAACCACCCGACGAACCTGCCGGGCCCGACCGTGTCGGCCTGCGGAACGCCGGCGCCCTGGAATCCGACCTCGGTGAAGATCAACCCGACGGACCCGCAGCCGACGAACTTCTGCACGTTCTGGGACGCCAACGCGAACTGCTACACCTACAAGCAGATCATCAAGGTGATCGACACGCAGGACCCGGTGGTGGAAAACTGCCCCGACAGCACGGTGCAGGTCTGCGACCTGACGGCGAATGCCGGCGAGTTGTGGAACGACGGGGCCTGGTGGGATAACGCCACCGGCAGCCACGACCTGTGCGAGGCGCCGACGGACCTGTCGATTACGGCCACCGACCTGTGTTCGGATGCGAATATCAACTTCGAATTCCTGTTGTTCCTGGACCTGAACGGCGACGGCAACATGGAAACCGTGGTATCCAGCACCAACCCGCCTGCAGCGGGCGTGGTCAATTTCGACAACGCGCAAAACCCGAACTTCACGGGCGGCATCGTCACGCCGTTCGACCAGCGTCCGGTGTTGTCCAACCAGAAGTACCTGTTTAGCATACAGGAAACGGTATCGGGCACGAAACGCACGGCCTCGCTGCGCTGGAACACCCAGCAGTCGCCGGCGACCTACGTGGTGCCGGAGCTGCCCTATGGCACGCACAAGATCAAGTGGATCGTGTCGGACGGCTGCGGCAACGAAACGGTGTGCGAATACACCTTTGTGGTGAAAGACTGCAAAGCGCCCACGGTGGTCTGCATCAACGGCCTGAGCGTCAACATCATGCCGACGAAGATGATTGCCCTGTGGGACGCCGACTTCCTGCAATACACCGAGGACAACTGCACGCCGTCGCCGCTGCTGGTGACGGCCATCCGCAAATCGGGTACGGGCACGGGCTTCCCGACCAACCCCGACGGTACGCCGCAGAAGAGCGTGACCTTCGACTGCGACGAACTGGGCACGCAACTGGTGGAACTGTGGTCGATGGACCTTGCCGGCAACGCCGACTACTGCGAGACCTACGCAATCGTACAGGATAACATGGGCGTTTGCACGCCGGGCGACGACGCATCGGTAGCCGGCTTCCTGAAAACGGAAGTGGACAACGGGCTGGAGGACGCCAATGTTGAACTGCACGGCATGCACCCGGCCCTGCCGCCGGTGAGCCTGTTCAACCTGTCGGACCAGAACGGTATTTACGGCTTCCCGAACGCCTTGCCCTTCGGCTCGGACTACACGGTGACGCCGACGAAAGACAACGACCCGCTCAACGGCGTGTCGACTTTCGACCTGGTGCTCATCAACAAGCATATCCTGGGCCTCGAGCCGCTCTCTTCACCGTACAAGATGATCGCCGCGGACGCCAACAACAGCCGCTCGATCACGACCTTCGACATCGTCGAGTTGCGCAAGTTGATCCTGGGTATCTACACTGAATTCCCGAACAACACGTCGTGGCGATTTGTGGACAAGGACTACAGCTTCCCCAACCCGATCAATCCGTTCCAGGAACTGTTCCCCGAAACGAAATCGGTGGCGGAAGTGCAGGCCAGTCATTTTGCCGACGATTTTGTGGCGGTGAAAACGGGCGACGTAAACCTGAATGCCGTGACGAGCAGCCTGGTGCAGGCCAGCGACCGGACGGAAGGCGAACTGTTGTTCGACGTGGACGATCGCGCGGTGAAAGCTGGCGAAACCTTCACGCTGACGTTCCGCGCGGCGGAAAAAGTGAAAGGCTACCAGTTTACGCTGTACTTCCCGAACCTGGAAGTAGTGGAGGTGACGCCGGGCGCCGGGATGACCATGGGCAACTTCGGCGTATCTTCAACAGCGAACGCAGCCTGACCACCTCGTTCAACAACGATCCAGAAGCCTCGGTACACGGCGAATTCGCCGTCACCTTCCGTGCGAAGAAGAGCGGCCGGATATTCGAAATGTTGAACGTGTCCAGCCGGATCACCCGGGCGGAAGCCTACGGCCTGAATGCCGGCGGCGCCGACAAGATGGATGTAGCCCTGCGCTTCAACGGCGTGGGCGGACCGGTGGTGAGCGGCCTGGGCTTCGAGTTGTATCAAAACAACCCGAACCCGTGGACGCACCGCACGCAGATCGGGTTCTACCTGCCCGAGGCAACGGAGGCTACGCTGACGGTATACGACGAAACGGGCCGCATCCTGTTTGGCGAAACGGGCGACTTTGCGAAAGGCTACAACGCCTTTACGCTGGATAAAGCCCTCTTGGGAGCGACCGGAATGTTGTACTACAAAGTGGAAACGCCGGCGGACAGCGCGGTGAAGAAGATGGTTCAGACGAAGTAAGGCGAACGCTTCGTTCGCGGATCGCGGATATTGCATAGCGGGCGGACAACTCTGTTTCGGAGTTGTCCGCTTGTTTTTTCAACTTGCAAAACTGCCTGCCTGCCTTTTTCGACTTTGTGAAAGTGGAGCCGCTACCGGAGCAAGTTCAGGTAAAATCTATACTTTTGTGGTAAATCTCCCTGCGGATGAATGCAACCAAACGACGCAAAAATGAAATCCAGTTCAAAAATTGGGCCGAGAGCGAAACAGGCGGGCGGATTTACTGGTTTTAGGTGCAAGGAAAGTGGGGCTGGAAAGCGCGATATGTAAAAGAAGTTGACAGCGAAGAAAATACGCTCGCGTTTCGCCAAGAAATTTACGATGAACAAGACATTTTGAGAGAAATTCACGAAAAATATCCCAACGATAAAGGACACACTAAACTGGGTTGATATGGCAGTAACCAAGCAAACCGTCGCAAGAAAATTATTTGCCTACCTCCAACGCCGTCTGTCGCTGCCAGCGTTGGTGGATTGGGCTGAAAACACCTTGCTTAAAGGCGATTTTGTCGAAACGGATACCGAAGTGTTGACTTCTGTACTGGGGCAACTGGGCTTGGCCGACGTGCGCGCTTTCGGCCTGACTTGGGAAGATTGTCAGGGCTTGATGCGACAACTCGGCTACGATTTGCAAGTGGAAATGGCCGAGAGCGCGTAGTGCGCCGCTTTCCGAAGTTTAAAAAAAATGACTGGCTGCCGTTGAAGAGGCTAACCAGTTACCAATCTTCACCGCACTTCCCGCCGAATATACATTCGACCTACGATTTTGACTAATCGGTGCGCCTGTTCAACCTGTCGGGCCAGAACGGTATTTACGGCTTCCCGAACGCCCTGCCTTCGGTTCGGATTATACGGTGACGCCGACGAAAGACAACGATTCATTTTGCCGACGGCTTTGCAGCGGTGAAAACGGGACTATTGCCGGAATGCGACAATTGCATAAATCAGGTATTTTTTCGAAAAAAACAACGCACATACGCCATGTTTGGGCAATGTTTTTGCATATTTTTATCCTGCTCCTAACCGGACCGTTCGCCGGATATGTAATTAAAGAAAAAAATATTTAACCATAACCGGAAATGCCTGCCGATCTGGGTTTACTTTTGCCTCAGGTACGATTGTTTTAATCCTTAATAATCTCATGACTGCTTTGGCAGAAAGCGCACTTTAGGCTTCAGGTATGTGCCGGTTTCCCAGCTCACCGTTTTTTTCCCGGCAATACATTTTGTGCTTTAAAGTTGCTTCCTATCCCGGGGAGTCGCATCCATACCAGTTTTTCTGAATATACTGACCACCCGCGCCTGTCGCGTCGGTGTAGTCGTGTCAGCGATACAATACAAAAAGCAAATGGCTATCGCCCTTGGGCGCTATAGCCTTGTGGCATACAATCGTTTTCTTTTATTCCGGTATTCAAACTCATGAAAATGAATAATTTTTACCCAGTTCTCTCCAAGCCATCCGTCTTGTCGAAAAGCCTCTGTTTATCCTTAACCGGATTGTTGAGCGCCCTTTTCCTGACAGCTACCCTGCAAGCGCAGGTCAATGTAACCGCCACCGGCGGCACCCTGATGGCCAGCTACCCGACTGTAGCGGCTGCTGTGGCGGCAATCAACGGCGGTACGCACACCGGTACGATCACCGTGGATGTGCCCGCCGGCCATACGGAAACTACGGATATTCCGGAAATCACGTTTACAGGCACGGCGCTCAACCCCATCACGATTCAAAAGAGCGGAGTTGGCGCCAATCCGGTGATCACCCGCCTGACTGCCGGCACCGTGGCGTCCACCACGACGATCGGTAGCCATGGCGATGGCATTATTGTGATCAACGGGGGCGACTACATCACCTTCGATGGCATCGACATCGCTACGGACCCCACCTTTTCGGGTTCGGGTTTCATGGAGTACGGGTATTATCTAAAAAAAGCGTCGGCAACAGATGCGTGCAAAAACGTCGTCATCAAGAACTGCGCTATAACCTTGAACAAAGCGGCCATTTATTCCTACGGCGTGTTTGTTTCAAATATCTCCGGAACGGCTTCCGTGACCGTCACTTCCACCGGCGGCCGCAGCGAGAACATCAATATTTTTAACAACACCATCAGCAATGCGTACGGCGCCGTGCAATTGCGCGGGTATGCCGCTGCGGCGCCATATGATTTTTACGATCAAAACATCGAGGTGGGCGACGACGGCGGAAACATGATCACCAACTTCGGCGGAGGCGCGAGCACCGTGTATGTTATTTACACGATTTACCAAAATAACTGCAAGTTGAACAACAATACCATCACCGGCGGCGACGGCTCTACGTCAGCGCTGTACGGTATTTATATCACCACCTCCAACAACGGCAGTTACGATATCAACAACAACAATATTACGCTGACGAGCAACTCTACGACAAGCCAGCTTACGGGTATTTATACCACTATCGGCACGACGGGTAATACCAGCAACACCATCAATATAAACGGCAATACCCTGACCGGCTTCAGCCGGCCCAGCGCTACCTCGGGCATTACATATTTTATTTACAGCACGAGCAACTATCCGTTTAACTTCAATATTAACAACAATACCATCGGCAACAGCTCCTTGCCCGGCACGGGAACAGTTTACGGCATATACCAGATCAGTATCCCGACCAACATGACCATAAACGGCAACGTCATCAGTGGAATCACCCGCGAAGGCACCACCTCGACCTCGCTGTTTTACGGCATCAGTACCACCGGCTCTTCCACCTCGCACAACGCCACCATTTCCAACAATACCATCCATACGCTGACGGGCAATGGTTCGAGCGGCGCGGTGGGCGGCATCAGCCTGGGCACGGTTAACGTAGCCAATGTGTTTAAAAACAAAATTTACAACATCAGCAGCAACAACGCCTCCGGGGTGGTGTACGGCATAGCGGTCAGTTCGGTAACGACGGCCAATATTTACAATAACCTGATTGGCGACCTGAATACCCCGAGTACAGGATCGTCGACGGCGACCAACCCGACGCTGCGGGGCATTAACATTACCTCGACCCTGAGTACGTCCAATATCAACCTTTCCTACAATACGGTCTATCTGGACGCCACTTCGACCGGTACGGATTTCGGATCGGCAGCGCTGGTTGCAACCGGCTCGGCTACGTCCACGACAGCCAGCCTGACCCTGCTGAACAACCTCTTTGTCAACGTTTCCACGCCGGCCGGCGTGGGCAGATCGGTCGCCTACCAACGCTCGAACACCTCGTTGGACAACTACAACGCGGCGTCGAACAACAACCTGTTTTACGCCGGTACGCCGGGGGCAAGTAACCTCATCTTTTACGACGGTACAAATGCGGATGAAACCCTGGCCGCGTTCAAAGTCCGGGTGGCGCCCCGGGAGGCGAACTCCATCACGGAAAATCCCACGTTTCTCAGCGCCTCGGGCGCTTCGGCCGACTTCCTGCATATCAGCACCGTCGTGCCGACGCAAATCGAAAGCGGCGGCGTAAACGTAACGGGGATTACCGACGACTACGACGGGAATACCCGGCAAGGCAACCCCGGTTATGCCGGCGCCGGCACCGCTCCCGACATGGGCGCCGACGAAGGCAACTTTATCGGCATTGACCTTACCCCGCCAAATATCGTGTACACCCCGCTGGAAGGAAGCTGTACCACCGGCGATGCGACCATTGCGGGCGTGAACATTACCGACGCAAGCGGCATTCCTACCGTGGGCGCGTTGATTCCGCGCATTTATTACCGCAAAAACGCCGGAGCATGGTTTTCACAACCGGGCGTATTCCTTTCCGGTACGGCGAATAGCAGCATGTGGAACTTTACGATCGTAGCGCTGGATATGGGGGGACTCGCGGTCGGCGATATGGTCGAATACTATCTGATCGCCCAGGACGTGGTTATGCCGGCAAACATCGGCTCCAACCCTCCGGGCGCAGTGGCCACCGACGTGAACACGGTCAGCACTCCTCCCGGAACGCCCAATTCCTTCTCCATTTTGCCCACGTTGAGCGGCATGTATACCGTAGGCGCGGGTGGCGACTTTACGACCCTGACGGAAGCCGTGGCGGAATACAACACCAGCTGCCTCACCGGCCCTGTGGTCTTCAGCCTGACCGACGCGACGTATCCGTCCGAGACCTTCCCGATTATCATCACGGAAGCCGTTGGCGCCAGCGCTATCAATACGCTGACCATCCGGCCGGCTGCCGGCGTGAACGCCACGATCAGCGGCAACGCTACCGCACTGATCAAGTTGGACGGCGCAGATTTTATCATCATCGATGGCTCCAATAACGGCACTAACAGCCGCAACCTGAGCTTTATCAATGCGTCCACTTCTTCTTCCGCTGCAATCTGGGTGGCCAGCCTGGCCGCCGGCGCCGGGGCGACCAACAATACCATCAAAAACCTGATTATCGAAGGCGGTATCGGAACGACATCCAACATCTTTGGCATCGCTTCCAAAGCCTCGTCTTCCATAACCACTACTGGCAACGACAACGACAATCTCCTCATCCAGAACAACGCCATATCGAAGGTTTATACCGGTATTAGCGCGCTCTCGGTGGGTACGGCCGGCGCTACGGATGGGTTGATTATCATCGAAAACGAAATCGGCAGCGCCGACCCGGCCAAGTACCTCGCCAATCGGGGCATCGAGGTTTCCTACAGCAACGCGCCGGTAATTTCCAAAAACAGAATATTCAACATCATTACCACCAGCACCAATGCCGCCACCGGCATCGATATCAACGCCGGCGTTATCGGCGGTAATGTGGTATTCAACAATATCTCGACGGTTTACAACACCAATACCGGCGGTTGGAACGCCTATGGCATTTATTTTTCCAGCTCCACGGGCACCACAAACGTGCTAGTCGCCAACAACTTTATTTCCGATATCAAAACGGTGAACTACAGCACCACCAGCTCGTTCAACGCCTTTGGTATCCGGATCAGCGGCGGCACCAACCTGAAAATTTATAACAACTCCATCCACCAGTATGGCGACGTGACAGTCGCCTCCAGCGCCGGTATGTCGGCTAATATTTATATCAGCTCTTCGGCGGCCACCGGCCTGATGGTTCGAAACAACATCCTTTCGAATACGCAAAGTTTTGGCGTAGCCGGTTCTTTTGTTTACAACATCTTTATCAGTTTCAGCGGCTATTCCTTTGCCGGCATCAACAACAACGACTACTACGGCGCCGCCAGCGCCAATACCAGGCCCCGCGTAGGTTACGGCAGCGGCACAATTTACACCACTCTTGCCGACTGGCAGGCCTTCACCACGCAGGACGGAGCGTCTGTGGCCGTTCAGCCCAATTTCGTATCCGACTGTGACCTGCACCTCACCGCAACGAACAACCAATGCCTCGACGGCGGCGCTTCCATACAGGCGCTCGTTACCATGGATTACGACATGGATGTCCGGGATTCTAATTTCCCCGATATCGGTGCGGATGAGTTTAGCAATCCGACCCTTTCGCTGGCCATCACCGAAACATCGGGCATTGCTGCCAACGACGGCATCACCTGCTCCGGCGACTTCGTGTCGATCACCGCTGCCGGCGGCGGCACCTATGCCTGGAGTAACGGCGACAACACAGCCACCACCAACGTATCGCCCCTTTCCACCACCACCTACACGGTGACCATCACCCATGCCAACACCTGCACCGACCAGCTGCTCGCCACGATTACGGCCAACCAGCTGCCGACGGCATATAACGTCACCGGCGGCGGCGCGTACTGTGCCCCCGGTAGCGGCGTTCCGGTTGGCCTCAGCGGCTCCGACAACGGCGTAAACTACCAATTGCAGCGCGACGGCAACAACGTCGGCGCTCCCGTGGCCGGCACCGGCGCCGCGCTCAGCTTCGGCAATCAAGCCACAGCCGGCAGCTACACGGTTCAGGCTTCCGACCCCTCCACGGCGTGCTCGGCGGCTATGTCCGGCTCGGCCAGCGTGGAAGTCAACGCCGCGCCTGTTGTCTTCAACGTCACCGGCGGCGGTGCATACTGCGCGCCGGGAGGCGTTCCAGTGGGCCTGAGCGGCTCCGAAATCGGCGTAGATTATCAATTGCAACTGAACGGCTCGAATGCGGGCGCTCCGGTTGCCGGTACGGGCATCGCCCTTAGCTTCGGCAACCAGGCTTCGGCGGGTACCTACACGGTGATCGCCACTGCGACAGCCGGCGCTTGCACGGCCGCTATGAGCGGTTCGGCCGTCGTCACGGTCAACGAATCGCCCACGCTCTCCGAAACCCACGTCGAACCCTCGCCGCTTTGCACCTCGACGAACGGCTCGATCGACCTGACGGTTACCGGCGGGGTGGGTCCGTTCTCCTATAACTGGTCTTCTCCCAACGGCACCGGCCTGGTAAACGGCCAGCAGGACCAAAGCGGCCTTTCGGTCGGCACCTTCTTCGTGACCGTCACCGGCAGCAATACCTGCTCGGCCACACTGACCACTTCGCTGATTGGCCCCGGCGGCTGCGACGCCTGCCCCGTGATCGCATCTCTGGGCGCCAGCCCGACCGGCGTATGCGTCAACGAACCCGTAACGCTCACCGCTTCCGGTTTGGTCGATATGGGCATTACGTACGGCATCACGTTCAAATATTCCACCGTGGCGCTCGCCGATCCGTACAACGGCGGCACCGTCATCGCCACCGTGCCCAATGCGAACCTGACGAACAACTTCACTGTAGCGCAAACCACCACGTCCTTTGCCAGCGGCAACACGTACTTTATTTACGCTATTCTCGATCAGACGCCCGCCGACCCGGCCTGCCGGCCTTTTGCACAAACGACCCTGCCGGTCGTGAACATACCGAACGTGAATGCCGTAGCCAATCAAACGGTGTGCAACGGCTCTTCCACGGCCGCCATCAATTTCAGCGGTTCGGTAGCCGGCACGGAGTTCAACTGGACCAACAACAACACCAGCATCGGGCTTGCCGCCGCCGGAACGGGCGATATTGCGTCTTTCGCGGCGGTTAACAATGGCACGGCTCCGGTGACCGCTACCATCACGGTGACGCCGGTGACCTCGGCCTCCACGGGCGCCGTTTGCACGGGCGCACCCATTCAGATTACTATCACGGTGAATCCGGTGCCCACGGTGAACGCCGTTGCCAGCCCGACCTACTGCGTCGGTTCTGCTGTTCCCGCGGTGGTCTTCACGAGCAACGTGCCCGGCGCTGTTTTAAGCTGGTCGCGCACCAACGAAGCCATCGGCCTGGGCGCCAACAGCGGCACGGGCAACGTCCCGGCCTTTACGGCTGCCAACGCGGGCACTACGCCGCTGACCAGCACGTTCAGCGTAGTCGTTTCCTTCACCAACAACGGCGTCACCTGCACGGGCACGCCCATTCAGTTTGACATCACCGTGAATCCGACGCCGACGGTTGCGGCATCCACCACGAGCCAAACGGTGTGCAACGGCTCGGGTACGACCGCCATCAACTTCACCGGCGCCGTAACCGGTACGGTATTTAACTGGACGAACAACAACAGCTCCATAGGCCTCGCCGCCATTGGATCGGGCAATATCGGCTCGTTCACGGCAGTAAATAACGGTGGTGCGCCCGTGACGGCTACGATCACCGTGACGCCTACGTTTACCAACAACGGCATTACGTGCAGCGGTACGCCGGTCAACGTAACGATCACCGTCAACCCAACGGCACAAGTCAACCAACCGGCCAGCTTCACCACCTGCGGCGGCGCAACCACTACCGTAAACTTCACCACGACGACCACGGGTACCACCTATTCCTGGACGAACAGCAATACGGCGATCGGCCTGGCCGCCAGCGGCACTGGAAATATTTCCTTTGTTGCGGCCAACGTGCTGGTATCTACGTCGGCTACCCTAACGGTAACGCCGAACTACACCAACAACGGCGTGAGTTGCCCCGGCACGCCGAAAACCTTCACCATTACGGTCGATCCGTTGCCTACGGTGACGGTAACAGCGGGCAACAACCAGGTGCTCTGCAGCGGCGAATCCACTGCCGCCATCACCTTCAGCGGCACACTCGCCGGCACGGTGTTCAACTGGACAAACAGCAACCCATCCGTCGGCCTCCCCGCCAGCGGATCGGGCAATATCGCCTCCTTTGTGACACAAAACAGCAGCCCGAACGTACAGGTAGCCACCATTACGGTGACGCCCGTACTGGTCACCACGGGCGGCTCCTGCCCGGGTACTCCGGCAGTCGTTACCCTCACCGTGTACCCGCGCCCGGTTGTAAACGCCGGGGTAGACCAGGCGATCTGCCAGAACCAGGTAGCGAACCTGACGGCGCTGCTGAGCGGCGGCGCTACGGGCGGCACGTGGAGCGGCGGCACGGGTACGTACGGCAATAAAAACAGCGCGACGACGACGTACACACCCGCAGCGGGCGAATACGGCACGACGATCACACTGACGTTCACGAGCAACGACCCTGCGGGCCCTTGCCCGGCGGTATCGGATGCTTTCCAACTGACGATCAACACGCTCCCGCTGGTATTTGCCGGCAACGACCTGAAAATATGCGACGGCGATGCGCTGAATCTGAGCGTATTGAACGCCTCTATCCAGGATAATGGCAGCGGCGTGACGACGGGGACGTGGACGACGTCGGGCACGGGCACCTTCCAGCCCTCGGCATCCTTCCCGGGCGCCACGACCTACGTGCCGGGCGCTGCGGACTATGCCGCCGGCTTCGTGATCCTGACGCTCACCAGCGCTGACCCGGCAGGCCCCTGCGGAGCGGTAAGCGACCAGGTGCGCCTGGGTTTCAAGCAAGACGGGGGTATCGTGTGCAATAACAACGTACAGGTATCGCTGGATGAAGACGGCTTGGTGGAGGTACTTCCCGACATGGTGCTGGAAGGCACGTACGACGACGAGTTCTTCAGCGTGACGGTGTACCAAAACAGCCAGAGCATCGGCAATACGGTGAACTGCACGCACGTGGGCAAAACCCTGCAAGTGCGGGTGACCGACAACTGCACGAACAACTTCTGCTGGGGTACGATCAAAATCGAGGACAAACTGGCGCCGAAGTTGACCTGCAAGGACATCCACGTGATTTGCGCGGTGACGAACTATACGCCGGCGTACCTGCAAACCGTACTGGGCCTGGCAAATGTCTATCCGGCCGTTGAAGAGAACTGCCCGCCAGCTCCGTTGACGTATGTGGACGAATGGTTTGACCTGGACTGCGACGATGACTACAGCGCGCGCATACGCCGCGTGTGGACGGCCACGGATGCCAGCGGCAACCAGGCCACTTGCGTACAAAATATCTATTTCGACCGCAAACACGTGGGCGACGTACTGTTCCCCACCGATGTCACCATCAGCTGCTCCGGCAATGTGAATACCGACCCGTCGAATACGGGCGCTCCGTACCTGAGCGCCTTTGGCCTGAACTGGCCGCTGTACCCCGGCGCGGGCAACTGCGAGATGCAAACGGCGTATGTGGACCAGTTGCTGCCGGTGTGCGAAGGAACGTACAAATTGCTGCGCACCTGGACGGTATACGACTGGTGCTTGCCCACCAGCCCGTACCCGCCGACGGTGAACCCGCAATACTATATCCAGGTGATCAAGGTGTTGGACGAGCAGGGCCCCTCGCTGGCCTGCCCGGCCAACCTGACGGTATCGACCGATCCGTTCAACTGCTGCGGAACGCCAAACCTGCCGGATATCATCGTGGAAGACGCCTGCTCGCGGATCAATGCGGCAACGGCCCGCGTGGTGGTGCGCGATCCGATATCGAACGCAGTGCTGAATACCTACGACGTGGACGGTTCGCCGAGCGATTTCGCGGGGAACAACCACTGGGATCCAGACACGCTGGTGGTGTACGGCAATACGCCGTGCCTGCCGCTGGGCGGCCACACGGTGACGTACACGGTGGAAGACGCCTGCGGGAATACGACGAGTTGCACGTTCCGGCTGACGGTGGAAGACCAGACGGTACCCGTGCCGGCTTGCGATGAATTCACCCAGGTATCGCTGGGCATCAACGGCGAGGTGTTCATCGACGCCACAACCTTCGACGACGGCTCCTACGACAACTGCTCGGCCGTGTCGTTCAAGGCGCGGCGGATGTCGTCGAACTCCTGCCAGTCGAACAGCCAGTTCTACGACCAGGTGAAATTCTGCTGCTCGGATATCAACGACACCATCACGGTGGTGCTCCGGGTATACGACGTGGCAGTACCGACGGGTTCGGTATCGACAACGTTTGAAGAACAAAACTCGAACGACTGCATGGTGCAGGTGTTCGTGGATGATAAACTGAAACCGACTTGTATCCCGCCGGCGCCGGTGACGGTTTCCTGCGAGAACTTCGACCCGAGCCTCTGGGCCTACGGATTTGCCACCTCGAACGACAACTGCTGCGTGGATACGATCACGGCGACAACCAACTACGGCTCGTTCGACACCCTGTGCAACAAAGGCACGATCACGCGCACATTCCGGGCCTTCGACTGCGGCGGCCTGTCGAACCAGTGCTCGCAGCGCATCATCGTGAACTACGAACAGGACTACTACATCAAGTTCCCGAACGACCAGATCGTATCGGTATGCGATGGCACGGGCAACTACGGCGAGCCGATCTTCTTCGGCGAAGACTGCGAACTGTTGGGCGTATCGTATGAAGACGAGGTGTTCACGGTGGTACCCGACGCTTGCTACAAGATCGAGCGCACCTGGACGATCATCAACTGGTGCACGTACAACCCGAACGCGGGTTGCATCAACGTGCCGAACCCGAACCCGAACGCGATCACGAACCACCCGACGAACCTGCCCGGCCCGACAGTGTCGGCCTGCGGCACGCCGGCTCCGTGGAACCCGACGGTGGTGAAAATCAACCCGACGGATCCGCAGTCGACGAACTACTGCACGTTCTGGGACGCCAACGCGAATTGCTACAAATACAAGCAGATCATCAAGGTGATCGACACGCAGGATCCTGTGGTACAGTGCCCGGCCAGCCCGGTTGAGGTATGCGACCTGACGCCCAACGATCCGCTGCTGTGGAACCAGATGTACTGGTTTGACAACACTACCGGCAGCCACGACCTGTGCGAGGCGCCGACCGACCTGTGCATCACGGCTACCGACCTGTGCTCGGGCGCCAACCTGGAGATCCGCTACCTGATGTTCCTGGACCTGGACGGCGACGGCACGATGGAAACGGTGATCAACAGCGTAAACACGGGTATCGCCGGCCTTGGCTGAATGCGGTACCGTATGGCAACGGCAGCAACCCGAACTACTCGGGCGGCACGATCCGGGCCTTCGACGGGCGTCCGGTATTGCCGAACCAGAAATACGGTTTTGCGATCCAGACGACGACCTCGGGCGCGAACAAGACGGCCTGCGTGCGCTGGAACACCCAGTCGTCGCAGAACACGTTTGTAGTACCGGAGTTGCCCTACGGCACGCACAAGATCAAGTGGTTCATTTCCGACGGTTGCGGCAACGAGACGATCTGCGAATACACGTTTGTGGTGAAAGATTGCAAGAAGCCGACGGTGGTGTGCATCAACGGCCTGAGCGTCAACATCATGCCGACGAAGATGATCACGCTGTGGGCATCTGACTTCCTGCAGTACACAGAAGACAACTGTACGCCGTCGAACCTGCTGAAAACGGCGATCCGCAAGTCGGGCACGGGCGCGGGCTTCCCGCGCAACCCGGACGGCACGCCGCAGACGAGCGTGACGTTCACGTGCGACGAGTTGGGCACGCAGTTGGTGGAACTGTGGTCGATTGACCTTGCGGACAACGCCGACTACTGCGAGACCTACGTCATCGTACAAGACAATATGGGCAACTGCAACATCAGCGCGGCCGCGGTGGCGGGTTACCTGAAAACGGAAGCGGGCAGCGGTCTGCAAGACGCGACGGTTGACCTGAACGGTTCGCACCCGGCGCTGCCGCCGGTAGGCATGTTCAATACGACGGATGCCAATGGGTATTACCAGTTGAACGGCATCCCGTTGCTGGGCGATTACACGCTGACGCCGGGCAAAGACAACGACCCGCTCAACGGCGTATCGACCTTCGACCTGGTGCTCATCAACAAGCACATCCTGGGTCTGGAACCCTTGAGCACGCCGTACAAGATGATCGCCGCAGACGCCAACAACAGCCGCTCGATCACCACCTTTGACATCGTGGAGTTGCGCAAACTGATCCTGGGTATCTACACGGAGTTGCCGAACAACACATCGTGGCGCTTTGTAGATGCGGACTACCAGTTCCCCAACCCGATCAATCCGTTCCAGACGCTGTTCCCGGAAACGAAACAGATGGCGGCCATGCAGGGCAGTTTTCTGGATGAAGATTTTGTGGCCGTGAAAGTGGGCGACGTGAACCTGAACGCTGTGACGAGCAGCCTGGTGAACGCCGACGACCGGACGGAAGGCGCGTTGTTGTTCGATATCACAGACGCTAAAGTAAAAGCCGGCGAAACCTTCACGGTGAATTTCCGCGCTGCAGAACGCGTTGCAGGTTACCAGTTCACGCTGTACTTCCCGAATCTGGAAGTAGTGGACGTGACGCCGGGCGCAGAGATGACCATGGACAACTTCGGTATCTTCAACAGCGAGCACAGCCTGACCACTTCGTTCGACAACGATCCCGAAGCCTCGGGACACGGTGCGTTTGCCGTGACGTTCCGGGCCAAAGCGGGCGGTCAGTTGAGCCAGCTGGTGCAGGTGTCGGGCCGGATCACAAAGGCCGAGGCCTACAAAGGAAATGCGGGCAATGAGCGGATGGGCGTGGCGCTGCGCTTCAACGGCCAGAACGGACCGGCAGTGGTGACGGGCCTGGGCTTCGAGCTGTACCAAAACCAGCCGAACCCGTGGACGCACCGCACGCAAATCGGATTCCACCTGCCGGAAGCAACGGAGGCTACGCTGACGGTATACGACGAAACAGGCCGGACGGTGTACACACAGCGCGGCGACTTTGCGAAGGGCTACAACGCCTTCACACTGGATAAAGCCCTGGTGAACACGACGGGTGTGTTGTACTACAAGGTGGAAACGCCGGCAGACAGCGCGGTGAAGACGATGATACAAGTGAAGTGATGTGGAGCGTTCCGAGGCCTCGGGGACGCATCACGACGACGAGCCGCCCCGTTCTTCCTGGGTATCTGGGTAGAACGGGGCGGTATTATAGCCATTTTTCGATTTTCTTCGCCCGTTTAATAAAGTCAGACAGGTTTCCTTTAATCGCTTTCCATGCCGGCGCCTGCCGGCGTGCGCCTCACAGATTGACACGCCTTTTGGGTACTTTTGCAGCGGTTTGCTGCGGGAAGGTTTTTATGTACCCTCTATTTCCTGCGTTTTTACTGAAAATTCTTGGAATCCTGTAACAGGAGATTATGGCTTTGGCTTGGCTTGTCAAGCAATTGCCGGTATATTTTTAATCCGGGGTAATTCTCAAAACAACGCTTTGTATGCAAGACCTTAAAGAATTGGTGTTGTTGCTCCGCCAACACAATATTCACCCGTTGAAACACCTGGCCGGCGCTGCGGATAGTAAGTCCAAATTGCTCGCCTTGTATGAAGGAATCGCCAGGGGAAAGTTTAACACCGACCAGGAGGCTGCCGCCGGTTTGTATGAAAACGAGCAAGGCGAAAGTTCCAGGTACCGGAAGTTGAAATCCGATCTGCGCGAGCGGCTGCTCGACGCGGTATTCCATATCAATACGGAACTGGAACACTACTCGGATTATCAAAAGGCGTATTACGAATGCCACAAGCAGTGGGTAATGGTGCGTTTTTTGACCGGACAAAATGCCAATACTGCGGCGCTTTCTCTGGCCAACAGGCTCCTGCGCCAGTCGGAAAAGTTTGATTTCACCTTGTTGTGTATGGATATTGCGTCATACCTGCGCATTCAATACGGCTTGCGGGAAAGCAATGACAAGCGTTTTAAAGAAGCCAACCAACAATTCGAGCATTACCGCAAAGTGTACGACGCCGAATGCCTGGCAGAAGAGCTTTATACGGCCCTTGTGGTGCGCACGGTCAACAACCGGTCGGCACAGGAAGACGTGGCACGGCAGGCGGAGGAGGCCTTTCAAAGGATAGAGCAGGCGCTGGAAGATTATCATACCTATAAGCTGCATATGTATGGCTCGATGATCGGGCTCATGCGCTTCACCAGCCGCAACGACCACGCTTCCGCCCTGGAATACTGCAACAAAGCCATTCATTTTTTTGAAAAACGCCCGTACGAAGCGCGGGTGCCCCTCCAGATTTTTTATTACCAGCACCTCATCTGCAACATTCATTTGCGGCAATTTGAGGCCGGCAAGGAGTCGGCCCGGCAATGTATCAAACTCATGCAGGAGGGCACCTTCAATTGGTTTAAATACAAAGAGCTGTACTTGCACCTGCTGCTGCATACCCATCAGTACGAAGAAGCGCCCGAAGTGCTTTTTCATACCCTGGAGCACCCGCGATTTGAGTTTTTGCCGGAGAACGCCAAGGAAATCTGGCGGATATATGAGTCCTATATATATTACTTCAGCGCTATGGGTAAACTGGAGTGGCCGGTGAAGGAGAAATTCCGTTGGGCCAAGTTTATCAGCGATACTCCCATTTTTTCGAAAGACAAAAGCGGCATGAATATCGCTATTATGGTCATTAAATTCCTGATCCTGTTGCAGGAGCAGAAATTCGGCCGTCTGCTCGACGAGGTGGAAGCCATCGAGCAGTATTGTTACCGGCACTTGCGCGGTGAAAATACCAAGCGCAGCTATTATTTTATGAAAATGCTGCTCCAGATTCCACTGGGTCAGTTTGAGCGCGAAATTGTGGAGCCGAAGGCGGCGCGTTTCCGCGAAAAACTGCAATCCTATTCGCTGCAGTTGGCCAATCAGACGTACGAAATCGAGATTATTCCGTATGAAGATTTATGGGAAATGGCTCTGGCATCTCTGAAAGTGCCGGCTTCCAGGAGCCAACGGTAGATAGCGGCCAGTATTGCGAGGATTTGAGCAGCATTCAGGGCACTTTCAGGCTTTTGATCTCCGAGGGCGCCAAGCCAAAAATTTTAGAAAAAATACGCGAAAAGTGTGCAGGGTCTTTGAAGCCCACCTGGAAACAGACTTCCTTCACGTTCATATTCGGGTTTTGTACGAGCAAATCATGCGCTTTTTGCAGCCGGAAGCGGCGCAGCAACCCAATGGCCGATTGATCCGACAGGACGGCGAGTTTTCGTTGCAGTTGTGATTTGCTGATTTCCAGGTCGCGACAGAGTTGGGGCAAGCTGTAGGTATCGTCGGCGTAGTTTTTTTCGAAAACAGCATACAATTTCAACATAAAAGTATCGGTGTGCCGGACCGCTTCATCGTCCTGGGCGGGCAAGACATCTTGCGAAAAGGCCATCCTTTCCGGTGTTTTCAGGCTGGCGTACCGCTCCTGCCAGCGGCGCTGCATTTTGTAGAGGTTTTTCAGCGCCAGGATCAGTTCTTCCTCCTGAAAAGGTTTGGCTAAATACACATCAGCGCCATGCCGCTGGCCGCTCAGGCGATCATCCAGTTCGGAGCGGGCGCTAAGCATCACGACGGGGATATGGCTGGTCAGTTCGTGCGATTTGATCTGTAGGGTGAGGTCGAGTCCGTTAATACCGGGGAGCATTACATCCGTCAGGACCAGATCGGGAATGTGTGCCAGGGTTTGCTCCCAGCCGGTGGGGCCATCGGGGGCGAAGAGCAGCCGGAAGTGCGCTTGGAGGCATAGCTGCAAATAGTCGGCGATAACGGGGTTGTCTTCCACGACCAACACGATGGGCAGTTTGGGCTGGAGTAGGCTGCCGGCACTTAAAGTGGCGGTTGGAAACACATCTGCTGCCGGTGGCAGCGGTTCCTGAAGCGGCGCCTGCCGGGTTACCGGCAGCGTGATGGTAAAGGTGGTTCCCTGGCCGTGTGTGCTGGAGACCGCTATGGCGCCGTTGAATAATTGCACCAGGTCTTTTACGAAGGCCAGGCCCAGTCCAAAATGATGCGCGTGCTGTTGATCCGTTTGCCCCCGGAAATACCGCTCAAAAATATACGGCAGATCTTCCGTTGCGATCCCTTGGCCCGTATCGGCTACCAACATACGAATGCTATGCCCGCCGGCTGCTTCAAGGCGCACATCGATGGCGCCGCCGGCGCTTGTATAACGGATTGCATTGGCAAGCAGGTTGCTGAGTGCGTATTTAAGGCGGAGCGGATCAAAGTCCATCATCAGACCGGGCGCATCGGTAAAAAAGCCCAGCCGTATTTTTCGGAAATCGGCCAGGGGCTGGTGCGATTCGACGATATAGCGGACATAGCGGCTGATATTGCCTTGCCGCCATTGCAAGCGGAGTTGTTGCTCGTCGAGGCGGGCGATATCGACCATTTGGTCGACCAGTTCGAGCATGTTTTGCCCTTGCCGGATGATTTCGGTGGGATAAGCGGCAGTTTGCGCTGATTTTTCCCCGGGGCTCAAGCGCTCGGCCAGACCAAGAATGATCGTCAGCGGCGTCTTGAATTCGTGGGAGATATAGGCGAAAAAGCGGTTTTTGAAATCATCGAGTCTTTTTAGTTGTTCCATTTCCTGGCGGCCCAGGGCAATGGCATGTTCCAGGGCAAGCCTTTTTCGGACAAACCGTACGTAGAGATGGAACAGCAAGAAAGCCAGGGAAGTGTACACGCACCAGGCCGGCCAGCTCCGGTACCAGGGGGGGGCGTATGGTCAGATAAAGGCTTGAAATCCGGGCTAAATCCCAGTCGCTATCGGGGTATTTGGCCTGGAGTTCCAGTATATATTTGCCGGGAGGAAGGCCTATCAGGTTGGCATTGCGTTGGTTGCCGATATTTACCCAGTGTTTGCTGAGTCCTTTCAGCCGGTACCGGTATTGAATAATTGCCGGGTCGGTGATCTGCAGGGCGGCAAATTCGATGGCCACATTGTTCTTATCGTAAGGGAGTTGAAGGGCAAAAGACTGATCGGGTTTAAAACGCAGGCACCCGTCGTCACAAGGAAAATTCAGAGGGTACCCGTTGATATCGATGTTCGTTACGGCCACTATCGCCGGCTGGCCGGCTGGCTGTTCCTGGGGCGGGCGAATCAGGAATAGCCCTTCGATACTTCCGAAAGCCAGCTCGCCGGTGGGCAACACCCGGTAAGCGCCGGTATTGAATTCGGTATTCAGTTCAGGGACTGCGTTTTGAACGTTGGTAAATGTTTCGTTTCGGGGGTTAAAACGGGACAGTCCCCGGTTGGTGCTGAGCCACAGGTAGCCGAAAGTGTCGGGCAGGATGCCATAAACGACATTGTTTGCCAGGCCATCCTGTTCCTTATAAACTTTGGAGGCGCCGGTGCGGCTGTCAAAGCGGTTTAGCCCGCCGTCGCGGATACCGATCCAGATAATATGCCGTTCTGCCGGATCGGGACACAGGCTCAATATCCAATCGTTGCCCAATACCGGCCCTTTGCCGGTATCATGGTGAAACGCCGTAAAAACCGGTTCGCCTCCAGTGTTATCCACCCGAAGCAGGCCGTTTCTGGTACCGACCCAGATTTTGCCGTCGGGAGTTTCCACCATACAGTTGCTGCGCAATTTTTCCTGCGCTTGTTTGGGGAAGCATCTGCTGAAATTCCAGGTCTGTATCTGCCGGCTGCCGGCCCGAACGCGGAGGATGTCTCCGCCGTTGCCGGCCAGCCAGACGTTGCCGTTCCGGTCTTGCAGAAGTTGAACGGGCACATCTTTTAACCGGTTGAGGGCGACGGGCAATTGCTCCCAGCGATGGCCGGCCGAATCCTTTTTAAGAAGTATCAGGGTATGGCCGAGAGCGGCTACCATCCACCAATCTCCGTTTTGGGTAATCAAAAGACTATATGTCCAGGCACGAATAGGTAAACTCCCGGCCCAGGGCGCCGCTTCCAAATGGCCGGTGCGCAGGTTCAGTACCTGGCGCGGTTGGTAAATACCTGTCCATAGCCGGCCATCGGGGAGTATGGTAAAGTTATAAACGCTTCGGCCAGGCAGGTACTGCCGGAAGTCCAGTTTCTCGCGGCTGATTTTCCGGACGCCATAGCCGGAAGTGCCGACCCAGATATTCCCCGAACGGTCCACCAAGGTGGTATTGGACATGGGCTTACCCAACCGGACAAAAGGTTGATATTGCCGGTAAAATGGTAGGTGCTCATATCCCGGGAACTCCCACCTGGACGACAGCGTGTCCAAGTAATACAACACAGAATCGCCCGCGCGGTACAAAATGTGCATTCCACTGGGCAGTTGAACAAATTCCGACCATCGATTGACATTGTCGATCCAGCCGCGCGATACGTCATGGGGTAAAAAGACAAATCCTTGTTTTCGCCCTTGCGTATAGAACAAACCGTAATTTCCGTGCGCCTGGAACGGAAGGGAGCGGGTATCGACCCGCCGTGCAAGCAGCGTGCCGGTATCAATCCGGCACAAACGAGACTTCGCGTCCGATGCCGTGAGGATCGAGTCGTTCAGCAAACTAAGCCAAGACAGGGGCGCTGCGACATCTCCGGCAAGGCGGACCGCTTGCGTTTGGAAATATTCCGCTTTAATCTTGTCCTCCCGGATCATCTGCATCAGGTCGCCGGCCAGCTGGGTAACGATTACGCCGGTTTGACCGCTTTGCCGGTGACATATCCAAACCCGGCCATCCTTTCCGGGTATGATTTGCACCACCTCGCTATTGGGAAACGTGGGTACGATTTCGGCGAGGTGTACAAACCGTTCGGTATAGGGGTCCATGACCACCGGACCTTTATCCGTGCCGATCCAGAGCAGGCCTTGCGTGTCTTCCGTGATACAATATATGAAATTCGCTTTCAGCCGCCAGGGGGCGGTATTGTCGGGGGTAAACCGTTTCACCCGGTATCCGTCGTAGCGGTTCAGACCGTTGAACGTGCCGATCCAGATAAACCCGTGCCGGTCTTCAAAGAGCGCGCTGACGAACCCCTGCGACAACCCGTCGGCCACGGTAATGGCCTGAACGCGCAGGGCTTGCGCCCAACTGATATTCCCTGCAATCAAAAGGAGTATGAAGGTTATTAGCGGCTTTTTTAGCATTGGGTGTGTTTCGTATCGGTTTTGGAGGTTTAAATATCAGACTTGTTGCGGCGGGCACTCGAATCTGCCAACCATGGGGAAAAATAGTCATGTATTTGGGTCAAATATACAAGGCATCTGCCTGATTGCAGGCAATATTTGCAACCTGCAGAGGTTTGGCTATTTCGAACAGACTTGATCAGGTTTCGGAATCAGACACGCGAATAATGCAGTTATTTAATCTCTTTGAAAAGTATTTGATCAATGCAGGGCATCAAAGAACTAATCCTGCTATGTCAGCAACACAATATGTGTTCGTTGGCACAGCCTGCCAACGGTAAATTTACAGATACAAATCTGATTCGCCTGTACGAAGAGATTCGTTCGGGTCATTTCCTTGCCGATGCCGATGCGGTGGCCGAAATTCCAGGGTATGTTTCGTTGAAACACGCGCTACGGGAAATCCTGATAGCGGATATCCGGCAGATTTTTTCCGTTGTCGAACTTTCAGATGATTACGACCGGGCTTTTTGTCAATGCCAGCAGCTGTGGTTGGGCATTCGTATGCTGACGGGACAGAATGCAGCCATTCTGGCGCCGGACCTGGCTTCGAGGTTGCTGAAATTGACGCAGAAATTTGACTTTACACGGTTGAATATGGAGATTTCGGCATTCCAACGCATACATTACTGTTTGCGGGAATATCAGTCGGATCGTTGTGCGGAAGCCGACCGGTCTTATCAACGCTACCGGCAGGTATTTAAGGCCGAATTTGAAATAGAAGAAAAATACCTCTTTCTGACGGGGTTGGCTGTAAACAACCGCTCTGGCCAAAAGAAGATAAAACGCCTGGCGAAGTCAGATTTCGAAAGCATTCGCCCGTGGATGCAAACACATTCGGGTTATAAGGTTCAATTATTCGGCAATTTGATTGGGCTGACCTGCTTTATAGCCTGCGAGGATTATCAAAACGCTTTGAAAATTTGTGAACGGGCAATCCGATTTTTCGAATCCAGGCCATACCCGGTGCGTGCGGCACTCCAGATTTTTTATTATCAGGCGCTGATATGCAATACGCAATTGCGCCGGTATACAGCTGGCCGTAAGGCTGCCGAAAGGTGTATCGCTCTGGCGCAGGAGGGTGATTTTAACTGGTTTAAATTCAGGGAACTATACGTCGTTTTGCTCTTGCATACGCGGCGGTACGAGCAAGCTGCCGCTATCTTTTCCGAAACCCGGAAGCAGCCCCAATTTGTCTTTTTACCCGATTATACCCAGGAGATATGGGATACCATGCACATGTTGTTGTATTTTTTACAAACGGTGGATGCGATTTCGGTGCCTCTGCTGGAGACCGGACAGGTTTTAAAGGGGCCTTGGATTGCCAGCGACAAACGGGCGGACGTGTGCAATGCCCGGCTGATCCTGAAGTTCCTGTGGCATATCCGAAATGGAGACCAAGCGATATTGGACGAGGCGTCCGCTTTGATTGGGCAGTATATCCGCCAGCACCTGAAGGGCGAAAATACCCGGCGAAGTTACTATTTCCTGAAGATGCTGCAACAAGTACCCGCTGTGCACTTTGATTGCCGGAAAGCAAAAGCCAGGGCGGCCAGGTTTTTGGAGAAAATGAATGCAATTCCGGTACAGCTATCCAATCAAACTATGGAAATGGAATTGGCGCCATATGAAGACGTATGGGCAATGGTGCTGAAAATACTACCGAAAAGCCGGTAAAATGAAGCGGCCACAGGCCGTTTCCGGGGTAACGATTTCGATCTTTATCGGATTTGTCAAAAATTGAAAACCAATGTGTTAAGTGGCATTTTTAGTATTTGCTGCGTTTTTAGGCGGGTAACGAAATCTGTGTTTTTGTTATATGTAATTCGCGGGTAATCTGCTTAATTTGAGCGTTTTTATGCTTAATAATCATTTATAAGGTCTTGCTCATGAAAAAAGATTACCCGTCTTTTTGCGCCTGGTCCTGTCCGGGGGCAGTAATCAGAGCTGTTATCGTGGATACCACTTCTGTGTAATTTGAAGTGGTTTTTTGCCAGCGACCGCCTGCAGGCCATCGCTTATACCAGCACAAGACATCTGACTAGTTTCACCGGAGCCATCCCGTTTGTCGGGGTGGCTCTTTTTCTTGTTGGATTACCCGCTATGGAAAACACCACCCCGTACAAGGTTTACCGCTTTGCTGCCGTCTGCATTTAAACGGGCTTGCCGTGTAACATTTGATAAAAAAAAGAAGGATTTTAAATCATTGATTATCAGTTATTTTAAAAAAAATAGATACTGGCCTCTCTTGATGAAGAGAGGTAACAGACAGGTGTATAACGTTTGCGGCGCCCCGGCAACCCGGGCGGATATTTGGAGTACGAAATCAACGTATTCTTTTTTTCTAATCAAATCCGCCTGGATATCATGAAAAGTAAAACGAATTCTCCGCTGCTAGTGGCCGCCGGAACCTTGGCCCAACTCCTTTCCATTATCGTGGATACCACCATGGTGTAATCACTTTCGAACGAGCGGCAAATTATGCTACGACAATATCCAAAGGCAGTGCACCCGCTGCGCGCAGGAGAAGTGTGGATCAGAGATGTTGAAATGGAAGTGGTATTTGGTACGCCGAGCAAAAACTGCTCGGGAGCAGGTATATGCCTGATCACCAACCGGATTCGGCAAGGTTACGAGATTCCGTGTCCGCATACTCCTGCACGCATTCACTATCTGCCCAATCAGGAACTTGTTTTCCGGTTTCGGAAACGGTATCTAAGCGAAGCGACCGTACAGGCCTATTTCAGGAGCGGGTTTTTCCTGGTTGAAGAATCTTTTTGTTTGCCCAGGCTGCTGGTACGGCGCTGGAATCTGCCGCTGGACCAAATTCAGGCAGGGCGTTACCCTGTAGAAGAATTTGCCCTGGAATGGCGCCTTTATTTTCCAATACCGGCTTTAATCGAATCAAAATAGCATTACCCATGAGATTGAATAATACGCTTCAGGTTCAATTTAGCAAATCTGTCCGGAGCTCCATATCGTTGGGGCTCTGGATAGTTGTTTCGGGTTGGGCAGGCGTCGTTCGACGCCAGATATACGCGTTGACAAACGCGGTGCGCCCCCCGGGCCGGCAAACCATACCAGATGGTTGCCAGCCGGACCTTACCCCTGGCACGGAGCGAAATGGGTGGCGGATGATTCGCCGCATTGGCAATATCCGGGAGGGCCCGGACTGAGAAGAGGCGACGGAATATCCGCCTGGATATCGCAATCGCGAGATTGATGTCATCAGAATACGCTTTTTTTTCTTCCATCCATCATCCTGTTTTCACTCCTTCAAGGACTTATAATATAAATCCTCTTCTCATGAAAAGCACATGTACTTTAAAAGTTTCAGAAAATATCCGTTATTCCAAGGACATTTTTGATGCGAATACTTATCCCAATAAAGCCCCGGGTAAAGCTGTTTGGGCTTTTAAATTATTTTTGACAACAGCATTGGCGTTGGTCACTGGTATGACCGCAGTAAATGCCCAGTGTACCTTGTCCATCGATCGGGCGCAGCCAAGTGGTTGTTATTATTCGGGTGGGCAAAGCCTTACTACGGTGACGGTGGAAGTTTCCTGGACCAATCCACCTTCAGGAGATATTACGGTTCAACTGGGCGCTGATACCCGAAGTATATCGCCGGGCGGGAAAATCGTTTCCCCACAGGTGGTGGCTTTCGAAATTCCTGCCAACGGCGCAGCCGGCACGGTGAATGCCTGGTTTGACAACAACGTACTCTGTGCGGACCTGGAAAACTTCATGGCGCCCGCCGCTTGTGCCCCGAGCGTCTGCCCGGGCGGTAGCGGCGTCGTAGGCGGTAAGGCATTTGTCGACTATAACCAGGACGGTGTCCAGGGATCTGGCGAAACAAACGGCCAGGGCAATGTGGAAGTACGCATCTTCGAATGCGATGCCAGCGGCAACAGTGTTTTTGTGACCACCACTACGACGGACATCAACGGCGACTATTATTTTACCGGACTGTCGGACGGGGTTAAATACCGGCTCGAATTTAATTTGAGCACTGCCTTACTGACCAGCGGGTACCGTTTGGGCAATAATGGCACCGACAGCAGGACCTCCGTTCAATTTGTAACGGCGCCTGTATGCACGGCCGACATAGGCGTATTCATTCCTTCCGATTTTTGTGATGCCAATCCCCTGGTACTGGTACCCTGTTATACACGGGGTAACCCCCTGGTACCCGGCTCGGCCGCGGGCGATCCCGCTTTGGTCGGATTCCTGTACAATGCTACCGGGCCGGGCGCTGAAACGCCTTACGCTATTCAAAGCCAGGTCGGTTCCTTGTGGGGAGAGGCATACGATAAAACGCGTAAAAGAATGTACACCTCCGCTTTTCTGCGGCGGCATACGGGCCTTGGCCCTCTTGGACTGGGCGGTATATATGTAACCGATTTGACGGCCCCTCCGGCAACATCAACCGCTTCATTTGTCGATTTGGTTTCCTTGGGTGTAAATGTCGGTACGATTTCCAGTAATGCAGGCCGTGGTTTGGCCGCAGATAAAGGCACCCCCAATGTAGACATGGAGGCCTTTGGAAAAATCGGCAAAGTGGGCATCGGCGATATTGATATTTCAGACGATGGAAGCACCTTGTACTTCATAAACTTGTTTACGGGCAAATTGCAAAGTTTGCGATTGGATGACGATGGTAACCCGGCCACCCCTTATACCCACGTGCCTTCGGACGTGAAAGAATATGATTTTTCTGCCCTGATCACTTGTGTCAGTGGCACATCTCGTCCATTTGGTTTGAAATTTTATAAGGGTAAAGTGTATGTCGGCACTGTTTGTGACGCACAAACCTCCCAAGATAAATCAGATTTACGGGCCTATGTACTGGAGTTCACACCAGGGGCGAATACCTTCGGCATCATTTTCGATTTCCCGTTGACTTATCCCAAGGGTTCCCCTTTCAACAACGTTAATGACCGGCCGGGTTGGTATCCCTGGACGGATACCTGGAGCGTGATGACTTCCCTGTCGGGCAACAGCGGCGGCGGCGGCGGTATCGCTTACCCCGTACCGATGTTGTGCGATATTGAGTTCGACATCGACGGCTCCATGGTATTGGGTTTCGGCGACCGCACCGCGTATCAAACCGGTTTTAATGATTACCCGCCAACCGGTGTAGGCCCATTGTTTCAGGGTTTTGCCGGCGGCGACATTTTACGGGTTTTTGCTAAAAACGGAACTTATGTTTTGGAGAATAACGCCAAGGCCGGTCCTACCTCCGGTAGTGGAGCCAATAACAATCAGGGCCCGGGCTTCGGCGAATTTTATAATGACATCTGGAATGGCGGCGGCCACAGCGAAATCATGCTTGGTGGCCTTGCACTGCGCCCTGGCTCCGGCCAGGTAATGGCGGTGATGATGGACCCCATGTTGAACAACCCGCCCGTTTGGTCGAATGGTGTGCGCACCATGAGCAACCTGAACGGTTCTTATGCCAACGGCTTCGTGGTGTTCCAATATTCCAACGTTGGCGACCCCGGCACCTTTGGCAAAGCAGCCGGATTGGGTGATATTGAACTGATTTGCGCCTTGCCGACCAATATCCAAATTGGTAACCGGGTTTGGAAAGACGATAACGCCAATGGCATACAGGAATCCTGCGAGAATCCGATTGCCAATGTGAAGGTGGAATTGTATGACCGGAACGGTAACCAGGTAGGCCTGGCAACGACAAATGCCAATGGCGAATATTATTTTGACGCCACCAATGTGGATACTATCGCACCTTATGGCAGCGGCGGATACACCGGCTTGTCGGCCAATACCAAGTATCATATCGTGGTAGGCAAAAATATGACCCAGTTCAATACGAGCGTTTCCGAGCTTAAAATCGGTACCGATTATTATAAGGTGACGCCCGCCGTGAACATCGGTCAAACGCCTAATTTCGATATGAACGACTCGGACGGCGCTTTGCTTTCCGGCCTGACCGGCGGATCCGCCGCATTAAACGGTTATCCCGGCCTGACCATCACCTCGCCCGCTGCGGGAGATGTCAACCACACTTATGACTTTGCCTTTTATCAGCTGACCGATTTCGGCGATTTGCCGGATGACGATGCGGCCGGTTCATTCCCAAGCAATCTGACTAACGGGTCGGGTGAGGGCGTTGGCGCCAGTCACATCATTACCAGTACGCTGAAAATGGGCGCTACGGTCGATTCCGAAGCCGATGGACAACCTAATGCATCGGCCAACGGCGACGACGCCAATGGCGACGATGAAAACGGCGTAACGCTTCCGTTGTTTATTCCGGGTCAACTGGCCAATATCACCGTCAACGTGATGAACACCACGGGCTCGACGGCTAAACTAACCGGCTTTTTCGACTGGAACAACGACAAGGATTTTGCCGACGCCGGTGAAATAGCCAATATTAACGTGCTCACAGGCACCATTGGAAATGTAACGCTCAGCGTCACTGTTCCGGTAAGTGCCGTGGTCAATACCGACCTGGGTTTGCGTTTCCGGATCAGCACCAACAGCGCGGCTTCCATGAGCGCAACCGGCCAGGCGCCGGATGGCGAAGTGGAAGACTACCTGGCCCAGGTGACTGCATTCGACTGGGGCGATTTGCCCGACCCCGCCGTGGGAACCGCTGCCAATGACTACCAGGTGACTACTGCGGATAATGGCCCGCGGCACCTCTTTGTCAATGGTCTGAAGATCGGCGCTACCCTGGATTTCGAAACCGACGGCCAGCCAAGTGCATTGGCCAACGGCGACGGCGCCGATGAAGACGGGATCGCCTCTTTCCCGCAATTCAGCACCGGCCAGGCCGCGGCCATTGACGTTACCGTCATGAACATGACCGGTAACCCTGCCGTACTGTACGGTTTCTTCGATTGGAATAAGGACGGCGACTTTAATGATGCCGGCGAACAAACCAGCGTACCGGTACCCAACAATACAAATGGCACCGTACAACTCAATACGATCGTACCCTCGAACGCCGTGGTAAATATGGACCTCGGCGCGCGTTTCCGCCTGAGTACCGACGCCGACGCTGCCGCCCCTGTAGGCCAGGCCGATGATGGCGAGGTGGAAGATTACCTGATAGAAGTGGTTGCTATCGACTACGGCGACCTGCCCGACGGCAATACACCGGGTTCTTACCCCACCGACCAATCCAATGGAGCCGGTGAAGGTATCGGCCCCTGCCACATCATCAACCCGAACCTGAAAATGGGCAATGGCGTGGATGCCGAAGATACCGGTCTTCCGAATGCAAATGCCGAGGGTGATGATATGGCCGGCACAGACGATGACGACGCTATTGCCGCTTTCCCCGTTTTTCTCGCAGGTCAAAGCGCGACAATTGCTGTGAACGTAATGAACACGGTAGGCGCAGCTACTTTATACGGCTTTTTTGACTGGAATAAAGACGGCGATTTTGCCGATTTGAATGAAAGTGTAACGGTTCCGGTGCCAAACAATACAATGGGCGCCGTGAATATGACCGTCAATGTGCCGGCCAACGCGGTGCTAAATATGGGCCTCGGTGCACGTTTCCGCCTGAGCACGGCTAACAACCTGACCGCCGCAGGCCCCGTCTGCGCACCTGACGGTGAAGTGGAAGACTACCTCGTAGAGGTGATCTCTTTCGACTACGGCGACTTGCCCGACGGCGCCGCCGGTACCGGCTCCGGCAACTACCAGGTACAAAACAACGACAATGGCCCAAGCCATAAAATCGTAGTGGGTATCAAAATCGGCGGCACTGTCGATGGTGAAAACAATGGTCAGCAAAGCGGCGGCGCCACGGGCGACGGCGCCGACGAAGACGGCGTAGCTTCCTTCCCGCAATTTGCCCTCGGCCAGGTGGCTTCCATCGACCTGAGCGTGATGAACATGACGCCCGACGCGGCCATCCTGTACGGTTATTTCGACTGGAACAAAGACGGCGATTTTGAAGACGCCAACGAACAAAGCAGCGTCGGCGTGCCGGTCGGCTTCAACGGCACGGTACAAATCAACGCCTACGTACCCACCGACGTCGTCCTGAATATGGACCTCGGCGCCCGCTTCCGGCTCAGCACCGACGTGGCCGCCGCGGCTTCGCCCGACGGCCCCGCACCCGACGGCGAGGTGGAAGATTATTTGATTGAAGTGATTTCTATCGATTACGGCGACTTGCCCGACAACAACACCGCCAATTCCTATCCGACCGACCTGAACAACGGCGGCGGCCAGGGCGTTGGCCCGAGCCACGTCATTGTCAGTGGCATTAAACTCGGCAACGCCGTGGATGGCGAATCCGACGGACAGATCAGCAACGACGCTCAAGGCGACGACAATGCCGGCGCCCCCGACGATGAAGACGGCGTGAATCTGCCCATGTTCATTGTCGGCCAAATAGCTACCGTCCCGGTCGACTATATGAATATGACCGCCTCCGGCGCCAAGATCACGCTGTTTGCCGACTGGAATGCCGACGGTGATTTCAACGACGCCGGCGAAATGACTTCTGCGAACGTGGCCGCTAATACCAGTGGTACGGAAAATCTTTCCATATTGGTACCTCCTGGCGCTACCATCAACACCGACATCGGCGTGCGCGTGCGCATCAGCACCAACAGCGCGGCGTCGATGCAACCCACCGGCCCCGCACCCGACGGCGAGGTGGAAGACTACCTCACCCAGGTGATGGCTTTCGACTGGGGCGACCTGGCCGATAACGGCGCTTCCGGCTACCCGACCAACTCGACCGATGCCGGCGAAGGCGTCGGCCCCAGCCATAAAATTCGCGACGACCTGAAACTGGGCGCCAGCGTGGATGCTGAAAACGACGGACAGCCCAGCGCCAATGCCGACGGCGACGGCGCCGACGAAAACGGCATTTCCGCCTTCCCGGCCTTTACTGCCGGGCAAACGGCCGCTATCCCGGTGAGCGTGATGAACATGACCGGCGAGGCCGCTATTTTGTACGGATTTATCGACTGGAATAAAGACGGCGATTTCAACGACCTGGATGAGATTGCCAGCGTCGCCGTCCCGGATAATACCAACGGCAATGTCGACCTCTTTGTAAATGTACCCGACGATGCCGTGATCAACATGAACCTCGGCGCCCGTTTCCGCCTGAGCACCGACGATATCGCCGCTGCTGTACCGGTGGAGGCCGCTCCCGACGGCGAAGTGGAAGATTACCTCGTCACGGTCACCGGTTTCGACTACGGCGACCTGACCGACAACGATGCGCCCGGTTCCTATCCCACCAACGAAACGAACGGCGGCGAGGGCGTGGGCGCCTGCCATACGGTAGTCACCGGCCTGAAAATCGGTTCCAGCGTGGACAACGAGGTGTCGGCCAACCCCAGCGCCGCCGCCAACGGCGACGACCTGAACGGCGCCGACGACGAAGACGGCATCGTTTCTTTCCCGACCTTCACCGCCGGCCTGAACGCCAACGTTACGGTGAGCGTGATGAACATGATGACGCCCGCTTCGGCCGCTACGCTCTTTGGTTTTATCGACTGGAACCAGGATGGCGACTTTACCGATCCAAACGAAACTTCGACGGTTTCGGTTGCCAACGGTACCAATGGCAACGTAACGCTGACCTTTGCCGTTCCGGTCACGGCCGTGTTGAACGCCGACCTGGGCGCTCGTTTCCGCCTCAGCACCCAAACGGGCCTGACCGCTACCGGCTGCGCCCCCAACGGCGAGGTGGAAGACTATTACGTGCAAGCTACCGGCGTGGACTACGGCGACCTGCCCGACGATAACACCCCCGGTTCCTATCCGACCGACCCGACCGACGGCGCCGGCGAAGGCCCCGGCGCTTGCCACACGATCGTTACCGGTTTGAAAATCGGTTCGGAAGCAGCACCCGAAGCTGCTGCGTTCCCCTCGGCAAACGCCGATGGCGACGATACCAACGGTACCGACGACGAAGACGGTATTTTGAATTTCCCGATGTTCACCGCCGGCCAGCCGGCAACGGTGTCCGTTTATGTCATGGACATGCTGACCAATGGCGCCGACGCTACGCTTTACGGTTTCATCGACTGGAACGGCGACGGCGATTTCAACGACGCCAACGAAGCGGAAACGGCTTTTATCCCCAACGGTTCGAACTCCTTTTTTGATCTCGGTTTTGACGTACCCGCCGACGCGGTGACCAGCTCGCTCATCGGCGCGCGTTTTCGTATCAGTACGTCGAACAACCTCGGCGCTACCGGCTGTGCGCCCGATGGCGAAGTGGAAGACTACCTCGTGATGGTCAATGCCGTGGATTACGGCGACCTGCCCGACGACAACACCCCCGGTTCCTACCCGACCGACCCGACCAACGGCGCCGGCGAAGGCATCGGCCCCTGCCATACCCTGGTGACCGGCCTGAAAATCGGCGCCACCATTGACGGCGAAGCCGGCGGCGTACCCAGTGCGGGCGCCAATAGCGACGACAACGCGGGCGACGACGAAGACGGTATCGCAATGTTCCCGATGTTCTATGCCGGCCAGTCTGCTACCGTGGCCGTCAGCGTGATGAATATGCTGACCAATGGCGACCCGGCTACTTTGTACGGGTTCATCGACTGGAACCTGGACGGCGATTTTGATGACGCCGGTGAGGCCGTATCGGCTTTCGTGGCCAACAGTACCAACGGCGTTGTAAACCTGACCTTTAATGTGCCGCTCGACGCGGTAATCAACACCGGCCTTGGCGCCCGCTTCCGCCTGAGCACCGTTGACAACCTCGGCGCTACCGGCTGCGCGCCCGACGGCGAAGTGGAAGACTATATCGTCATGGCCGGCGCCATCGACTTTGGCGATTTGCCCGACGACGATACGCCCGGTTCCTACCCGACCAACCCGACCGACGGCGCCGGCGAAGGCGTCGGCGCCTGCCATGCGCTGGTCGACGGCCTGAAAATCGGTTCCACCGTGGATCCCGAAGGCGCTGCCCTGCCCAGTGAAAACGGCGACGGCGACGACAATAACCCGTTCGGCGGTCCGGACGACGAAGACGGTATTGCCGCCTTCCCGATGTTCCTGGCCAATCAAAATGCCACGGTGAGCGTCCAGGTGATGAACATGATGACGCCTGCCGCCACGGCTTATCTCTACGGCTTTGCCGACTGGAACCAGGACGGCGATTTCGACGACCCTGGCGAAAGCGTTTCCGTTCCGGTGTCCGACGGTACCAACGGCATCGTCAACCTGTCCTTCAGCGTGCCGGCCAATGCCGTGCTCAACGAAGACCTCGGTATTCGTTTCCGGATCAGCACGGACGACGACCTGACCGGTTCCGGTTGCGCTCCTGACGGTGAAGTGGAAGATTACCTCATCCAGGTGATGGCTTTTGACTACGGCGACCTTGCGGATAACGACGCCGCGGGTTCGTATCCCACGAACGCTACCGACGGCGGCGAAGGCGTTGGCCCCAGCCATAAAATTTTGGATGGCCTGAAAATGGGCCCCAGCGTCGATTTCGAACCCGACGGCCAGTCCTCGGCCAATGCCGATGGCGACGACAACAATGGCGACGACGAAAACGGTATCGCTTCCTTCCCGGCTTTTGAAGCCGGAACGCCGGCGACCATTACCGTCAATGTCATGAACATGATGGATGAAGGCGCTCCCGCTGTATTGTACGGATATATTGACTGGAATAAAGACGGCGATTTCGACGACCCGGAAGAACGGTTCAGCACGACCGTACCCGATGGTACTAACGGCGACGTAAACCTGAATGTTAACGTTCCCGAAGATGCTGTACTGAATATGCAACTGGGCGCGCGTTTCCGCCTGAGCACCGACGATGTGGCGGCCTCCACACCGGAAGGCCCTGCTCCGAACGGCGAGGTGGAAGATTACCTCGTCTCCGTACTGGCTTATGACTACGGTGATTTGCCCGACAACAACACGCCCAATTCCTTCCCGACCGACAATTTCAACGGCGGCGAAGGCGCGCCGGCGAAACACCAGATCATCGCCGAATTGCGGCTTGGTTCGGTGGAAGATGCCGAAACCGACGGCCAACCCGATTCCGACGCCAAAGGCGACGACGATGACGGCGCCCCCGACGATGAAGACGGCGTAGTGTTTGCCACCCCGCTGGTACCGGGCTACACGGCTTGCCTGAAAATCACCGCCCAAAACAGCACGGGCAGCGACGCATACCTGCAGGCCTGGATGGATTTCAACGGCAACGGCAAGTTTGACGCCGGCGAGATGCTGACTACCGGCGATTTCTCCGCCGCGGGCGCCATCGTGCCGAACGGCGGTGTAACCGACCAGGACTACTGCTTCACCGTACCTGTCGCCGCCACCTTCGAAGGTGGTATCCTGGCCGCCCGCTTCCGCCTGAGCAGCGCGGGTAGCCTGGGATATTCCGGTACGACCAATACCGGCGAAGTGGAAGACTACTTGTTACCGTTGGCAAAAATCGGCAACCTCGTTTGGGAAGACGTGAACGGCAACGGCATGCAGGACGAACCTGGCAGCGACGGTATCAACGGCGTGGGTGTACAACTCACCTATGCCGGGCCGGATAACGATCTGAACAACATCGCCGACAACGAAACCTACTCGACCGTTACTTCCTCCATGACTGTGGACGGCCAGTATATGTTCGTCGGCCTCATCCCGGGTACGTACGAAGTCGGCGTACCCAGCGATCCCGCCGGGTTTACCCCCACGGGCATCGACGCTGCCGGCGACGAAATTGACAGCGACGACCCCGCCGGCGTGGTATTTACCATTCCCGATCCGGTCTTGCTGCCGCTCAGTGAAGACGGCACGGGCGACGTGCCCGGCGTAATTTTCCCGGATGCAAACGACAACCTTACCTTTGACTTTGGATATTATGAACCCGCTTCGATCGGCGACTACGCCTGGATCGATGAAGACGGCGACGGCATTCAGGATCCGGGCGAAGACCCGCTGCCCAATGTAAAAGTCGTGCTGACCGGTACCGACGGCCTCGGCAACCCGGTCATGGATATGACGACCACGGACGCCAACGGCGAATACCTGTTCGACAACCTGGTCCCCGGCGAATATAAACTGACCTTCACGGCGCCCAACGGCAGCGATTATGTGCCGACAGACGCCAACCAGGGGAACGACGATACGGCCGATTCCGACGCCGACCCGACCATGGGCGGTATGACGGTGGTCGAAGTATTGACTTCCGGTGAAAATAACGATACCTACGACGCCGGCTACTACGAGCCTGCCGAAATCGGCAACTACGCGTGGATCGACGACAATGCCAACGGCATCCAGGATCCGGGCGAAGACCCGTTGCCTGGCGTGACGGTGGTGCTGGACGGCACGACGGGCGCCGGCGAGCCGGTGAACCTGACGGCGATCACGGACGCCAACGGCCTGTACCTGTTCGACAACCTGCAACCGGGCGAATACAAGTTGACGTTCCAAACGCCGCTGGGCGGCTACGTTTCGACGACGCCCAACGACCCGGACGCCAATCCGAACGACACCGACGACTCCGACGCCGACCCGGCCATGGGCGGTATGACGGTGGTGGAAGTGCTCACCACGGGCGAATCCAACATGACCTACGACGCGGGTTATTTCATCCCTGCTTCCATCGGCGACTATGTATGGGCCGATCTGGATGCCGACGGTATTCAGGATACGGACGAGCCGGGTATTGTCAATGCCGAGGTAATCCTGACGGGTACCGACGGCCAGGGCAATCCGGTGAGCCAGACGACTTACACCGATGCCAATGGTTATTACCTGTTCGACAACCTGGTACCGGGTTCGTACAAACTGACTTTCGTAACGCCCGCGGGCGGCTACGTGGTCACCGATCTGGACCAGGGTGGCGACGACGCCTACGACTCGGATGCCGACCCGAACAACGGCAACATGACGGTATTCGAAACACTGACCTCGGGCGAACACAACCCGGACTACGACGCGGGCTTCTACGTGGAATCTGCCATCGGCAACTACGTATGGGAAGACCTGAACGCCAACGGCCTGCAAGACCAGGGCGAACCGGGTATTGAAAACGTGGAAGTGACCCTGACGGGTACGACGGGCTCGGGCGAGCCGGTGAACCTCACCGACTTCACGGATGCCAACGGGCTTTACTTGTTTGCAGGCCTGCAACCGGGTACGTACAAACTGACGTTCGGCACGCCGGGCGCACCGTATGTGCCGACTGAGGCAAATGACCCGGACGACCCGACCGACGCCCTGGACAGCGACGCGGACCCGGCCAACGCCATGATGACTGTTTACGAAGTGCTGGAAGCCGGCGAGGTGAACCTGACGTACGACGCAGGGTTCTACCAACCCGCCTCGATCGGCGATTACACCTGGATCGATGAAGACGGCGACGGCATCCAGGACCCGGGCGAAGACCCGCTGCCAGGTATCACCGTGACCTTAACAGGCACGGATGGCCAGGGCAACCCGGTGAACCTGACGGATGTCACGGACGCCAACGGCGAATACTCGTTCGACAATTTGGTGCCTGGTGAATACAAACTGACGTTTCCGCTGAATTCGGGCACCTACGTGGTGACGGATTTGAACCAGGGCAACGACGACGCTACCGATTCCGACGCCGATCCGACCATGAACGGCATGACCGTATTCGAAGTGCTGAGCTCAGGCGAAGAAAACCTGACGTACGACGCCGGCTACTACGCGCCTGCCGAAATCGGCAACTACGCGTGGATCGACGACAATGCCAACGGCATCCAGGATCCGGGCGAAGACCCGCTTCCGGGCGTGACGGTGGTGCTGGACGGCACGACGGGCTCTGGCGAGCCAGTGAACGAAACGGCGATCACGGATGCCAACGGGCTGTACCTGTTCGACAAGCTGCAACCGGGCGAATACAAGTTGACGTTCCAAACGCCGCTGGGCGGCTACGTTTCGACGACGCCCAACGACCCGGATGCCAATCCGAACGATACCGACGACTCCGACGCCGACCCGGCCATGGGCGGTATGACGGTAGTGGAAGTGCTCACGACGGGTGAATCCAACATGACCTACGACGCGGGTTATTTCATCCCTGCTTCCATCGGCGACTATGTATGGGCCGATCTGGATGCCGACGGTATTCAGGATACGGACGAGCCGGGTATTGTCAATGCCGGTGTATTATTGACGGGTACCGACGGCCAGGGCAATCCGGTGAGTAAAACAACGTACACCTCTGGCAGCGGCTATTTCCTATTCGGCAACCTGGTACCGGGTTCCTATAAACTGACCTTTATCACACCTCCCGGCGGGTACTTGCTCACCGACCTGGACGAAGGTGGGGATGATGCCTATGATTCGGATGCTAACCCGGCTATGGGTGGTATGACGATATACGAAACCCTGACCTCGGGCGAACACAACCCGGACTACGACGCAGGTTATTACGTGGAAGCCGCCATCGGCAACTACGTATGGGAAGACCTGAACGCCAACGGCCTGCAAGACCAGGGCGAACCGGGCATCGAAAACGTGGAAGTAACCCTGACGGGCACGACGGGCTCGGGCGAGCCGGTGAACCTCACCGACTTCACGGATGCCAACGGGCTTTACTTGTTTGCAGGCCTGCAACCGGGTACGTACAAACTGACGTTCGGCACGCCGGGCGCGCCCTACGTGCCGACGCAAGCCAACGACCCGGACGACCCGACCGACGCCCTGGACAGCGACGCGGACCCGGCCAACGCCATGATGACTGTTTACGAAGTGCTGGAAGCCGGCGAGGTGAACCTGACGTACGACGCAGGGTTCTACCAACCCGCCTCGATCGGCGATTACACCTGGATCGATGAAGACGGCGACGGCATCCAGGACCCGGGCGAAGACCCGCTGCCAGGTATCACCGTGACCTTAACAGGCACGGATGGCCAGGGCAACCCGGTCAACCTGACAGATGTAACGGACGCCAACGGCGAATACTCGTTCGACAATTTGGTGCCTGGTGAATACAAACTGACGTTCCCGCTGAATTCGGGCACCTACGTGGTGACGGATTTGAACCAGGGCAACGACGATGCTACCGATTCCGACGCCGATCCGACCATGAACGGCATGACCGTATTCGAAGTGCTGAGCTCAGGCGAAGAAAACCTGACGTACGACGCCGGCTACTACGCGCCTGCCGAAATCGGCAACTACGCGTGGATCGACGACAATGCCAACGGCATCCAGGATCCGGGCGAAGACCCGCTTCCGGGCGTGACGGTGGTGCTGGACGGCACGACGGGCGCCGGCGAGCCGGTGAACCTGACGACCATCACGGATGCCAACGGCCTGTACCTGTTCGACAAGCTGCAACCGGGCGAATACAAGTTGACGTTCCAAACGCCGCTGGGCGGCTACGTTTCGACGACGCCCAACGACCCGGACGCCAACCCGAACGACACCGACGACAGCGACGCCGACCCGGCCATGGGCGGTATGACGGTGGTGGAAGTGCTCACCACGGGCGAATCCAACATGACCTACGACGCGGGTTACTACCTGCCCGCCTCTATCGGCAACTTCGTTTGGAGTGATCTGGATGCCGACGGCGTGCAGGATACGGGCGAACCCGGTATCGTGGGCGCTCCGGTAACCCTGACGGGTACCGACGGCCAGGGGAATCCGGTGAATCTGACGACCACCACGGATGCCAACGGGTACTACCTGTTCGATAATTTGGTTCCCGGCAACTATAAATTGACCTTTGGCACACCTGCCGGTTTTGACTATACATCTCCGCTGGATGCCGGCGGCAATGATGCTTATGATTCGGATGCTAATCCGGCGATGGCCGGCATGACGGTCTTTGAAACTTTAACTTCAGGTGAAGAAAATCTGACGTATGACGCCGGCTTCTACGCTTGTCCGGAAATCACCATCAAAGACCTGCCGGTACAACCGATTTGCCCCGATGAAGAAGTGGATGCTATTCTGATATTTACCATGCCGGCCGCAGCCCAGATCAGCTGGACGGGTGGAAGCGCTATCGGTCTGAACGACGGATCGGTAAACAGCTCCATGGCCGCAATTCCGGCCTTCGTGGCAACCGAAGAAGGCGTGGTGACGGTAACCGTTACGGCTACACTCGGCGAGTGTGTTATCACGGAAACCTTTACCTTGGAAGTCAAAGACAACACGCCGCCAATCATCGCGAACTGTCCGCCTGATGTCACGGTAGATAATTACCCCGGCCAATGCGGCGCCAGCCCGACTTGGGATGAGCCGATTGCAACGGATGACTGTGCATCGCCTTCCAATACGCTTACGGTAACGCAAACGGTTGGATTGTCTTCCGGTTCGTTCCTGGCAGTATCGACCACGCCATATACGATTAAATATGTGGCCGACGACGGCAACGGCAATACGAGCGAATGTGAATTTACGATAGTAGTGGAAGACAAGGAATCACCGGTGGTTACCTGCCCGGCCGATGTGACGGTACTCACAAGCTCCAACGGCACAGGCGATTGCTCGGGCGTGGTTCCGGATCTGATTCCACAAGTGATCGCTACCGACAATTGCAACTGTGCTTTGTCCTACCAACAATCACCTGCCGCCGGTTCGACCATCACCGGCGAACATGACCAGCAGTTTGATGTGGTTATTACGGCTACCGATTGCTGGGGGAACACCAGCACTTGCGAAGTGGAATTGACGCTCATCGACGATGAAGCGCCGGAACTGACCGTCAAACCCCTGCGTCGCCACTACGACTGCGTTGAAGACGTGGAAATCGCGCCATACCAGTTCGGAACAGATAACTGCGGTGTTGCTTCCATTGATTTCGCCGAAACGGAAAACCCGGGCAACTGCCTGAACAGCGTTATTATCGAACGCCGTTGGGTAGTTTATGACCACGCCGGCAACTCCAGCACCTGGGAACAAATCATCGAGGTGTTGGATACCATCGCTCCCACATTGGTGACCACACCGGTGGATCGCACTTACGAGTGCATCGAAGATGTGGAAGCCGCACCGGTGCAAGTGGCTACTGACAATTGTGACGTTACATTTATCGACTTCAGTGAATCCACCAACCCGGGACCGAAAAATTGCCCGAACAGCGTGGTGATCAGCCGCCGGTGGATTGTTTCCGATCTTTGCGGTAACACGTCTGAATTCTGGCAGCATATTACGGTTCAGGATAATGAGCCTCCGGTTTTGAACTCCACACCAGTAGACCGTACTTATGAGTGTTCGGAAAATATTCCACCTGCACCTATCGTAACGGCATCGGATAACTGCGGCATAGCCATAGTAGATTTTGCCGAAACCACCGAACCGGGCGGTTGCGAAAACAACTACACGATCGTACGGCGCTGGACAGCTACCGACTTGTGCGGGAACACGACTGAACACTGGCAACACATCACGGTACAGGATACGGAATCGCCGCAACTGGTAGGTTTACCGGCGGAATCTACGGTAACGGGCGACTGCACGGACGACCTTCCTGCGATCCCGGCGGTAACAGCAACGGACAACTGCGCTTCGCCGGTGGACGTTGAATTCACCGAAACGATTGCGCCTGGCGACTGCGCCAACTCGTACGTGATTACCCGCACGTGGAGCGCGGAAGACGCCTGCGGCAACGCTACTTCGTTTACCCAAACGATCACCATCGACGATAACGAAGCTCCGGAACTGGTGGGCTTGCCAACGCAAGCCAACGTGACAGGCGACTGCACGGATGACCTTCCTGCGGTACCTGTGGTGACGGCTACGGACAACTGCACCAGCCCGGTCGACGTGGAATACGCCGAAGTAGTAACGCCTGGCGACTGCGCCAACTCGTACGTGATTACCCGCACGTGGAGCGCGGTGGATGCCTGCGGCAACGCTACAGCGTTTACCCAAACGATCGCCATAGACGACAACGAAGCTCCGGAACTGGTGGGCTTGCCGACTCAAACCAACGTGACAGGCGACTGCACGGATGACCTGCCGGCTGTTCCCACAGTGACGGCTACGGACAACTGCACCAGCCCGGTCGACGTGGAATACGCCGAAGTAGTGACGCCTGGCGACTGCGCCAACTCGTACGTGATTACCCGCACGTGGAGCGCGGTGGATGCCTGCGGCAACGCCACGTCGTTCACGCAAACGATTTCCATAGACGACAACGAGGCCCCCGAGTTGGTGGGCCTGCCAACGCAAGCCAACGTGACAGGCGACTGCACGGACGACCTTCCGGCCGTTCCGACGGTTACGGCGACGGACAACTGTTCCAGCCCGGTCGACGTGGAATACGCTGAAGTAGTGACGCCCGGCGACTGCGCCAACTCGTACGTGATTACCCGCACGTGGAGCGCGGTGGATGCCTGCGGCAATGCCACTTCGTTCACGCAAACGATTTCCATAGACGACAACGAGGCTCCGGAACTGGTGGGCTTGCCAACGCAAGCCAACATCACAGGCGACTGCACGGATGACCTTCCTGCGGTACCTGTGGTTACGGCGACGGACAACTGTTCCAGCCCGGTCGACGTGGAATACGCCGAAGTAGTGACGCCTGGCGACTGCGCCAACTCGTACGTGATTACCCGTACGTGGAGCGCGGTGGATGCCTGCGGCAACGCCACTTCGTTCACGCAAACGATCACCATCGACGATAACGAAGCCCCCGAGTTCTCGGGGTTGCCAACGCAAGCCAACGTGACAGGCGACTGCACGGATGACCTTCCTGCGGTACCTGTGGTGACGGCGACGGACAACTGCACCAGCCCGGTCGACGTGGAGTTCTTTGAAACGATTGCGCCTGGCGACTGCGCCAACTCGTACGTGATTACCCGCACCTGGAGCGCGGTGGATGCCTGCGGCAATGCCACGTCGTTCACACAAACAATTTCATGACGACAACGACCCGACTGGGGGCCTGCCACGCAGCCAATGGGCGACTCAGGACCTCCGGTCCGGTACAGGACAACTGCAGCCCTGTCGATGTGGAATACGCCGAAGTAGTGACGCCTGGCGACTGCGCCAACTCGTACACGATCATCCGTACGTGGAGCGCGGTGGATGCCTGCGGCAACGCCACTTCGTTCACGCAAACGATCTCGATAGACGACAACGAAGCCCCCGAGTTCTCGGGGTTGCCAACGCAAGCCAACGTGACAGGCGACTGCACGGATGACCTTCCTGCGGTACCGGCGGTAACAGCTACGGACAACTGCACCAGCCCGGTCGACGTGGAGTTCTTTGAAACGATTGCGCCTGGCGACTGCGCCAACTCGTACGTGATTACCCGTACGTGGAGCGCGGTGGATGCCTGCGGCAACGCTACGTCGTTTACCCAAACGATTTCGATCGACGATAACGAAGCCCCCGAGTTCTCGGGTCTGCCGGCTATGGCAACCCTGAATTTCGAGTGTTCCGAGTTGGTTCCGGATGCTCCGGTAGTAACGGCGACGGACAACTGCACGTCGGCGACCGATGTGGAATTTACGGAAACGACCCAGCCGGGCACCTGCCCGAACGCCTTCACGGTAGTACGCACGTGGAGCGCGGTGGATGCCTGCGGCAACGCTACCGCTTTTGTACAAACCATCAACGTCAACGACACGGCCGCTCCCGCCTGGAATCAGGCGGCGCCGGTGAACATGGTGTTTAGTTGTGCAGCCGATGTGCCGGCGGTTCCGGCCCAAACGGTATTTGATAACTGCGGGGCGCCGGTGGATGTAGAGTTCAACGAAAGCATCCAAACGGGTACCTGCCCGAATAAATTCACGCTGACGCGGACCTGGACGGCCGAAGACGACTGCGGCAACAGCACGGTACGCATACAGGTGATCACAGTGAACGACGATGTTGCGCCGGTAGTGACCTGCCCGGCCAATGCAACGGCTCAATGTTCGGTGGACGAAGTGGTGGTGTACGACAATATCGCCGAATTCGGCCTGGCCGGTGGTACGGCTACGGACAATTGCGGTTTGAATGCCGGCCAGTTTGGCTTGGTTAATCAGACGCAAAACGGCAATGTCTACACCCGCATCTACCGGGTCACCGACCTGTGCGGTAATGCTGCGACCTGCGCGCAAACCATCACGGTGCTCGATACGGAAGTTCCGGTGTTTGTGAACTGCCCGGCCGACATCACAGTGGGCAACGACGTGGACAAATGCGGCGCCAACGTGGTGTTCTCCACGCCGGTTGCCGAAGACAACTGCCTGGTGGTGACCGTCGTACAAACGGCAGGCTTGCCCAGCGGCAGCCTGTTCCCGGTGGGATCCACTCCGGTGACCTTCAATGCGACCGACGGCAGTGGAAATACGGCCATTTGCCAGTTCACGGTAACGGTAATGGATATGCAAACGCCGACGGCTGTATGCAAGGACATAACCGTGAACCTGAGCAGCCTGGGTGTAGCCACGGTGACGGCGCAACAGGTCGGATCAGGCAGCCTGGACAATTGTCCGGCGGCGATGACGCTTGTGCTGAGTCAAACGGAATTCGATTGCTCGCATGCGGGTAATAATACGGTGACGCTGACGGTCACCGATGGCGCCGGCAACACGGCAGCCTGCAACGCCACAATCCTGGTGCGCGACCTGCATCCGCCGACGTTCACGTGTCCATCAGCTCAAACGACAAACAGCTGTGACGCGCTGGTGCCGAACCTGGTAGCGCTGATCACGGATGCTTCAGACAACTGCGGTGTGGCTTCCGTCACGCAGAACCCGGTGGCGGGCACAGACTTTGGCAACGCCAACGGCCAAACGATAGAGGTTACGATCACGGTGACAGACGTCAATGGCAATGTGGCCAGTTGCAAAGTACCGGTAAGCATCGTAGACAACGTTCCGCCGGTATTTGTCAACTGCCCGGCCACCATGGTCATGATCGGTAACGACCCGGATCAATGCTCGGGCAAACTGAACTGGTCGCAACCGGTTGCCACCGACAATTGTACCTTGCTGAGCGTAGTGCAAATCGCCGGCCCGGCTTCGGGTACGGTAGTACCGGTGGGCCAGCCGCAAACGGTGACGTACCGCGCTTTCGACGCGGCAGGCAACTCGAGCACCTGCTCGTTCCAGATCCAGGTAGTGGATACCCAGATACCGGAACTGGATGATGATGTGGTGATGCCTTCCGATGTAACGGTAGAATGCGACGCCGTGCCGGCGCCGTTTGTGCTGACCAACGGCGATGTGCACGATAACTGCACGGCTTCGGATCTGCTCGACATTGACACCAGCGAAGTGCGTACCAACGGCAATTGCCCGAACAACTACGTGCTGACGCGCACCTGGACGATCACCGACGCGGCGGGCAACCAGCGGGTGCACGTCCAGAAGATCACGGTGCGCGATACGACCAAACCGCTGGCGATTTGTAAAAATGCGTCGGTGACGCTGGATAAATTCGGCAGCGTCTCGATCACGACAGCAGAAGTGGACGGTGGCTCGACGGACAACTGCACGGCTGCTGCGAACCTGACGCTGTCGGTTGCACCCAACACCTTTACCTGCGCCAACCTGGGTAACAATACGGTTATCCTGACGGTAACGGACCAATGCGGCAACTCCTCGAGTTGCACGGCAGTGGTGACGGTGTCGGAGGGCATCGGCAGCTGTGCGCCGCAATTTACGGTGACAACGACCTGCATGAACAACGCTACTGCGGCGGGCAACGACGGCCAGTTTATGGATGTACTGACGGTGAAAACCGTAGCCGGCCAGACCTGGACGCTGACGGCCAACACCAGCTTGTTCGCCACAACGAGTGCAGCCCCGCCGGCGGCCCCGACACCGCTCGGAACCGGCACGGTACTGGCCATGGGCAGCAACGACGGCCTGGACAACGATGGCGACACCGAGACGGATGAGCCCGACGAGATGATCTACTACACGCTTAAAGGCTTGCATGTGGACGGAGTGGGTTACACCATAACTATCAGCAACGGCCAGGGCCAAACAGGCACGATCAGCAATAAAGGATACTACCCGAGCCCGTATTTTGTAAACCTGCACGATCCTTTCTGCCTCGAAACCGATCCGTTTGTGATCGAAGTAGGAGAATACAATAATGCACAGGGCGTGGTGACGCAAATCCTGGTAAATGGCGTGGCAACGAATACCTTCGATGCCAAGGCCCTCGGCCTCGGTTTCCATACCGTTACGGCGATCTTCGACGCTGGCAGCGCCACCACTAACCTGGTCATCAACGGCCAACTGGTGGGCGGTACCGACGCCGGGGCGCAGGCTGACCCCGGCTGCCAGCAGGTGATTACGAAGGTGATCCAAATCGTAAACACCCCGACGGTGGTGGTCTGCAATGACCTGTTGCACGTATCGCTGGATGCAGATTGTGTGGAAGATATTGCTCCGGATGACGTCCTGGAAGGCACCTATGCCTGCTTCGACGACTACTCGGTGGTCATTACCTATCCCTTTGGTACCAATACGTACAACCCGCCCAGTCGCGTGGATGCCAGCCATATCGGCAAAACCATGAACTATACCCTGGTGCACGCCCTGACGGGCAACATGTGCTGGGGCCAGATCAAGGTCGAAGACAAACTGGCGCCTGCCCTGGACTGCCCGGCGGATATCACTATCGCCTGCTCGGAATCGACGGAAGTGGCCCATACGGGCAATGTAACTATCGACGATTGCAGCGCCACAACGACACAGATCGACGACGAAACGGTGGACAACGGCGACTGCGGCAACCCGCGGGCCGTGATCACCCGGACCTTCTTCGTGACGGATAAGTGGGGCAACCAGGCGGCCTGCACCCAGACGATCACCGTGATACCGTTCGACCTGAACGATGTGGTGTTCCCGGCGGATGTGACGGTTAATTGCGAAACCACCTATGGCGACCCATTGGCTACTACTGCGGCCAATACGGGTGCGCCCAGCATCAATGGCGCTTCCATCGTAGGCAGCGTATTGTGCGATGCCAAGGTGAATTACACCGATACACGATACGACGGCTGCACAGGCACCTACACGATCCTGCGGACCTGGAGCGTCCTGAGCGACTGCCTGCCGGTTGGTTCGAATAACCCGGTGACTAAAGTACAACGTATCGAAGTAGAAGACATAGTAGGCCCGCAGTTTGCCTGCCCGGGCGATGTGACGGTTTCTGTCGATCCGTTCGGCTGCTGCGCCACAGCGGCGCTGCCCGACGTAATCGTGTCGGAAGGTTGCTCCAGTATTAAAAACCTGGAAGCCAAGGTGACGGGTATCGACCCGAACACGGGCAATGTGACCACCTTCACGGTCAGCGGCCACCTGGGCGACTTCCCCGGCAACAACTACTGGAACCCGGATACCCTGGCCATCTTCCCCTACACGCAGTGCCTGCCGGTCGGTACCTACACCGTCCGGTACACAGCAGAAGACGGTTGTGGAAACACGTCCAGTTGCGAATTCCAGCTCACGGTAGCCGACCTCGTGCCGCCGGTAGCGGCCTGCGACGAATTCACGCAGGTAGCCCTGGGCGTCAACGGCGAAGCGCTGGTGAACGCCTCGACCTTCGACGACGGCTCCTACGACAACTGTGCGCCGGTGCACTTCAAAGCGCGCCGCATGAACGACAACGATTGCCAGGACCACGAGTATTTCCTCGACCAGGTGAAGTTCTGCTGCGACGACATCAACGACACCATTACGGTGGTCTTCCGCGTGTACGACGTGCCGGTTCCAACGGGCGCCGTCGGCCAGGATGACTATGAAGGCCACTACAACGACTGCATGGTGCAGGTGTTCGTAGAAGACAAGATCAAACCGATCTGTAATCCACCTGCGACTGCCAATGTAACCTGCGAGAACTTCGACCCGAGCCTGTGGGCCTACGGCTTTGCCACGGCCACCGACAACTGCTGCATCGACACGATCACCTCGACGGTGAACTACGGCTCGTTTGACACCTTGTGCAACCGTGGCACGATCACGCGGACGTTCCGGGCCTTCGACTGCGCAGGCCAATCGAGCCAGTGCACGCAGCGCGTGTACGTAACCTACGAACAGGACTACTACGTGAAGTTCCCCAACGACGTGATCGTCACGGTGTGCGACGGCACGGGCAACTACGGCGAGCCGCTGTTCTTCGGCGAAGACTGCGAACTCCTAAGCGTGTCGTATGAAGACGAGGTGTTCACGGTGGTGCCGGATGCGTGCTTCAAGATCGAACGGACGTGGAGCATCATCAACTGGTGTACGTACAATGCGAATCTGCCGAAGATCGAGGTACCGAATCCGAACCCGAACGCGATTACGAACCACCCGACGAACCTGCCAGGCCCGACAGTGTCGGCAGCAGGCACGGCGGCGCCGTGGAACCCGACGGTGGTGAAGATCAACCCGACGGACCTGACGGCGACGAACTACTCGATATTCTGGGATAAGGATGCCAACGGCTACACCTACAAGCAGATCATCAAGGTGATCGACACGCAGGATCCGGTGGTGGAAAACTGCCCCGACAGCACGGTACAGGTGTGCGACCTGACGCCGAACAGCGGCGACTTGTGGAATGAAACCTACTGGTTCGACAACGCCACCGCGCTGCACAACCTGTGCGAGGGCCCGACAGACCTGTCGGTCACAGCTACCGACCTGTGTTCGGATGCGAATGTCAATGTGCGCTATCTGTTGTTCCTGGACCTGGACGGCGACGGTAACATGGAGACGGTCGTTTCGAGCACCAACCTGCCTGGCTACAACAACGTACAGTATGGCAACGCCGCTAACCCGAACTTTGCCGGCGGCACGCCGCAAGCCTTTGACGAACGCCCGGTTCTGCCCAACCAGAAGTACGGCTTTGCGCTGCAAACCACGGTGAGCGGTACGAAGAAAGTGGCCGCCGTGCGCTGGAATACGCAGCAATCGCCGAACACGTACGTGGTACCGGAATTGCCCTACGGCACGCATAAGATCAAGTGGATCGTGGAAGACGGTTGCGGCAACGAAACGATATGCGAATACACCTTCGTGGTAAAAGACTGCAAAAAGCCGACGGTGGTGTGCATCAACGGCCTGAGCGTCAATATCATGCCGACAAAGATGATTGCGCTCTGGGCAGCGGACTTCCTGCAATACACCGAAGACAACTGCACGCCGAGCAACCAGCTGGTGATTGGTATCCGCAAATCAGGAACAGGCACGGGCTTCCCGCGCAACCCCGACGGTACGCCACAAACGGGCGTGACCTTCACCTGTGATGAATTGGGTACGCAATTGGTCGAACTCTGGTCGATTGACCTGGCGGGTAATGCGGACTACTGCGAGACGTACGTAATCGTACAGGATAATGCGGGCTACTGCTCGGGCGACCACGGTGTGGTAGCCGGCGCCCTGGAGACGGAAACCGGCAATGGCCTGGAAGACGCCGCCGTGGAACTCAGCGGTTCGCACCCGGCCTTGCCGCCGACCACCCTGTTCCAATCGTCCAACACCAGCGGCCAGTATCTGTTCACCGGCGTACCGTTCCTGGGCGATTACACGGTGACACCGACGAAAGACAACGACCCGCTCAACGGCGTATCGACCTTCGACCTGGTGCTCATCAACAAGCACATCCTGGGCCTGGAACCGCTGAACTCGCCGTACAAGATGATCGCCGCGGATGCCAACAACAGCCGCTCGATCACCACCTTCGATATCGTGGAGCTGCGCAAGTTGATCCTGGGTATCTACACGGAGTTGCCGAACAACACGTCCTGGCGCTTTGTGGATGCGGAATACCAGTTCCCGAATCTGCAGAATCCGTTCCAGACGCTGTTCCCGGAAACAAAACAGATGGCCGACATGCAATCCAGCCAACTGAACCAGGACTTCGTATCGGTGAAAGTGGGCGACGTGAACCTGAACGCTGTGACGAGCAGCCTGGTGAACGCCGACGACCGCACCAGCGGAGAACTGCTCTTCGACGCGCAGGATCGCGCGGTAAAAGCCGGCGAAACCTTCACGGTCAACTTCAGGGCTGCCGAAGTGGTGAAAGGGTACCAGTTCACGCTGTACTTCCCGAACCTGGAAGTAGTGGACGTGACGCCTGGGGCCGAAATGACGCTGGGTAACTTCGGTATCTTCAACGGAGAACACAGCCTGACCACTTCGTTCAACGACAATCCCGAAGCCCAGGGACACGGCGAATTCGCCGTCACCTTCCGTGCGACGGCGGGCGGCGTGCTGAGCCGTATGCTGGGCGTATCGGGCCGGATCACGAAAGCGGAGGCTTACAGTCTGGACGGCGGCCGGCAATCGGTGGCCCTGCGCTTCAACGGCGCCGGCGGACCAGTGGTGACGGGCCTGGGCTTCGAGCTGTACCAGAACCAGCCGAACCCCTGGATCAGCAGCACACAGATCGGCTTCCACCTGCCGCAGGCCGCCACGGTCACGCTGAGGGTGTACGACGAAACGGGCCGCACGGTGTACACGCAGCGCGGCGACTTTGCGAAGGGCTACAACGCCTTCACGCTGGACCGTGCCGAGGCTTCGGTGCTGAACGCCACGGGCGTGCTGTACTACAAAGTGGAAACGGCTACGGATAGCGCGGTGAAGAAGATGATACAGGTGAAATAATAGTGGAGCGAATTTGAAATTCGCTTATGCCGCCCCGTTCGCCCGGATATTCCGGATGGACGGGGCGGTTTCTATATGTGAAACATCCCTTCCTGCCTTAGCTCGACTTTAGCCAAATGGAAAGGTGAAAATGCAGCTAATGACTATCCGCATGTTAACGTGAGTTTTGGATAGGTCATGGCCTCGGAGAGGCCTAACGTTGGTAGTAGAATGAATCATTACACGATTACGGGGCCTCGGAGAGGCCTAACGTTGGTTAAATTGGTTCGAAAATAAACAAATGTTAGGCCTCTCTACCGCCGAGCGTGTGCTGTGCATATTGCCGGCCGCGAGTCGACCCCACCCCCGCCCCTCCCCAACTGGGAGGGGAGCCGTAGAGTGGGCGTAGAGTACGCTACGACCCATTCTACGGAGGAAGTCGCGGTTTAATCTACGGCCCCCCTCCCAGTTGGGGAGGGGCGGGGGTGGGGTCGACTCGCGAGCTGCTTATGCGAAGCCGAGGCTCGGCGGTACCGAGGCCATATTTCCTAACAATCAACCAATTCTTCTACCAACGTTAGGCCTCTCCGAGGCCATGACCTATCCAAAACTCACGTTAACATACGGATAGTCCCTATGCAGTTTACCAGCAAGGCAGACAAGTTTTCAATATTGATTGTCGGCGTGACGCGCAGTCACTCCGATAATAACGCAGCCTGCAGCGCCTTTTGAAAGAACTCCCGCATGTGTTGAACCAGCCACTCCGGCGCCAGCACCCGGGCATCTGCCCCAAAGGAACCGATCTTGCGGATCAAATCGATATTGACCCTCAGGCGAAGCCGGACGACTACCCGTTGCGGGGTCTGTTCCAGGAGTTCAAACGGTTCGAAGAACGGGGTGCTCAGAAAATACCTTCCCTGTATTGGCGTGAGTTCCAGCACGATCGCTTCCACCTGGCCGCCGGGCGGCACGGTGATGCCATAGATATTTTTCCAGTACGTTTCCGCATTGTATTGGGGTGGTTTGTCGTGAAAATAGCCGTTATGAACGGGCTCGCCAACGATCCGCTCCAGTGGAAAAGTGCGAACGAATCCCTCCTGCGCATCGTGTGAGAAACCGCCGACATACCAGCGGCGGTCGTAATGTCGCAGAAACCAGGGATCGAATACGACCGTTTTAGGCGTCTGCGCATGAAAAGCCAGATACTGAAATTCGACCCGGCGTGACTCTTCGATAGCCGTGAGAAAGAATTTGAGGTGCTTGCCGCCGTCGTACCGGGGCAGCGGATCGAAATAGATGTATTTTTGGTGGGTATCGGGCCGGGTCCATTTGCGGGATGCCCGGTAAATCTTGCGAAAAATATCGGGCAGGTCGCCGAATACTTTTTCCTGATTGTTGATCTTATTGAAGGTCTCGATGGCCATCCGGATGTTCAGCACATCGTCGTCCGTGAGCAGTTGGTCGTCTACCATGGCGAAGTCGCGGCCCTCTGCATAGCGCCAGCCGCGCAGGGCCGGCAAGTATTCCAACGGCGCGCCTTCTTCGCGTAGGTACTTTATGTCGTCGTTCAGTTGCCGCAGGCTGATACCAAGCGTGTCGGCCAGGTCTTGCAGTTTTACCACCGCATCACGCCCGCGGCTGCGGGAGAAAATTTCGTGAATGCGGCGGTAGCGCTCGACTGGGCTGTTATTTTTTGGCATGATCCTGTAAAATGCTTTGGTGGATCAGGGGCCTTGGAAGTATTTGCAAAAGTAATGCTTTGCTCTGCAGTAAAAGTGCAGAGGAGGGAGGTTATATTTGTGGGAGAGAAAAATCTGACGCATTAATGGCCAAAAAAACTACTTCGGCAATTGCTTTTGATCTTTGTGAGATTTCCTTCCGTCGCACATCGAATGTATTTCTGAATACCGGCATCGTGGCATTATACGATTACCTCGATCGCTTTCGGGCGGATTTGCCGGAATTGAAATTTGAACTGACCGCCGATGCGCTGATCGTTCAGGGAGAGGGGCTATTGGAGCGCCTGGAATGGATTTATTACAGAATGGGAAATGAGGTATACGACACCGTGACTGAAAAGCAAATGCAGGAACTCGGTAATGCCTATTACCTGGAAAACGAGGACAGGTTTGTTCGGTTTCCAAAAATCAGCACTTTGGGCCTGACGGAATTGCTTACGAATAATTCGCAAGGGTTGACCCCAAAAGAAGAAAACCAAACCAAACTCGAAAAACTGAAAAAAGATAGGCCAGAGGTGGCAGCAAAATTTGAGGCTTTTTTCAAAGATTCTGGCCTGGATTTGGCGAAAAATGTCTATCTGAATGAGCCGTACACAAAAATTACGCGTCTGACAAAGCCAGAACCTGCATTTTTTCAGCCTGGAGAAAACATCTGTGACCTCACAGGCGAAGGTTTCAAAAAACTGGAAGCCAGCACCAGTACCTCACCTTTTCTTTCCGGCATTTCCAACTTCAACTCTTATCTCACCACTTCTGACAAAAAAATCAGCTGGAAAGCCATGTATTTGAGCCGTTTTGCGCCTAAATACTGCTTTTACCGCTACGCTGGCGGCATGGACGCTATTTTTTGCTACCTATTTGAAACGGACGACTTACTGAACCTGCAAACACTCATCCAGCGAAATATCTCCATGTTCATGGACGGCCACCAACTCCTCGCTGCCAAGTATTTAGCCAACTTCAAATTTGTCAAATTCGGAAGCAAAAAAGGCGACGAAGAGCGGACAGCCGATTCCAAAGATTTCGTCGAGCCGGACGAAAACCTTTTCATGCTGATTTTCACGATCTATCGCAACCTGCTAATGAGCCGGGGTCTGGAAACTGGAGAAGAACTTGAATTTGACATTTTTACTGAGACGCTTGGGCAAAAATATATTCCACTTTCCCTGGTTTCGTTTCGGGCAGACAAGTTCGCTAGTACTATGCGCCCGACTGCTTTTGAGCAGTTCAATCATTTCAAATTTACTGTGCGCTTAATGGCATATTTAGAAAAACAGGCAGGAGGATTTTTCTTTCAAAATCTGATTCGTTCTTTGCTTTTCAAAGAAAGGTCTGACCGGAGCGCAAATGACAGCTACCGCCGTGAGCGCAGGCTTCGCAACACTGTTCTTTCCAAACTCATGCACCAAAAATCTATCCTGGCCGACCTGGAAGTATTCTTTTTCAAGTGCTTTCTTTACCTGAATTCCTCGGACGAAAAAGACAAATCGGAGGCTGCTTGGAAAGATTTTTACACACTATTTCAACTCGCAAAATTTTACGAACCCATTATTCAACGCCGCAACATGGACAAAGAGAAAGTCAAGAACTTGCAGGAACGCGCTGTCAAACTTGGATACAGTATCGGGATGTCTGTCCTCGAATTTGACGGAAACAAACCGGATGTCAACGCCAAGCAGGCCCGTGCGTACATGGTACATCTGCACAAAGCCCGCACTGCCGAGCAGTTCCGCGAGGCAATTATCCGGTTTCAAAAGAAATACGGTATCATCGTCGCCAACGACCTTCTCGAAGCCGAAGACATGAACGACGACCAAAGTTTCGTATTTATCAAACAATTCACCGTCATGGCAGCCCTCAACTCGCTCAACGGTGCGCTTAAATCAAAAAAATCTGACAATCAACCTTCAACCGCCCAGCCTGCATCATGAAAAATATCAAAAGCATTACCATCACCTACCTCTCCAAAGTCACCTTCGCCAGCCTCAACGGGGCGGACAAAGAGGTAGACAACATAAACCCCATCAAAAAAATTACCCTGGCCAATGGCAGTGAATTGCCCTACGTCTCTTCGCAGGCATTACGGCGCGCTTTGCGCGACAGCCTTGTGGAAATGGGTTGGGCGGAATCAACAGTTCAAGAAGCCAGTGCCAAAAAAGGTGCGCCTAAAACCCAACTCAAACCCGCCGAATACATTGAAGACGACTTGTTTGGCTATATGGATGCTTCACCTTCTAAAGAGGAAAAAGGTAAAGGTACCTCTGTGGTACGCACTTCGCCTATACGCGTAGAGGCCCTGGTAGCGCTCACTGATTATAAGGGCGACATGGATTATGCTACAAATTTTATGGTTAAAGGCGTAAAAAATGAGAAAGGCGAAGAGCAACAACCCAATATTTTCGAGACAGAGATACACTCAGGCATATACCGCGGCACAATTTTGATTGAACTTGATCGTATTGGCTCCGGGCAGGGTTTTGAAAATACCTCTGAACTTTCACCTGCCGAAAAATGCAAACGCGTTCTCGCTTTTATGGATGCTTTTCGTAACCTTTGGAGCAGCGGACGACAAACCCGTTTCCTTGCTGATATTTCGCCCAAGTTTGTTGCTGCTGCCGCCATGACGACTAAAAACCCGGTATTCCTCGAAGCCGTGCAAGTGGACAAAAATGGACAGGTGAATGCCGAAGCCCTGCAAAGCGTTGTGACCGATTACGACCGATTCATTTCCGGGCACATTTTTGCAACGCAAGAAGCTGTGTTTGGCAAGCCCGGCGCGTCAGTTAGCTTGAAAGACGGCTTTGAAACTATCGAATCTTGGGTCAAACAACACTTCGGACAATGATGTACCTCGTCGTCGAACTCCGCACAGTCACGGCGACTTTTCGTAACCCGGAGTTCCAGAATTTCCACAAAACGTTGCATTTGCCGCCGCCGACTACGCTGGTTGGGCTGGCTGGCGCGGCTCTGGGCAAAAGTCCGAAAGCAGCGCAGGATTGGTTTGAAAAAGCCAACTGGCAAATGGGCATTTCCGGCACGTCGGAAGGCTATGCCAAAGACCTTTGGAAATACCGCACGCTGAGCAACGACCCGGAAAAGACAAGCAGCGTCCTGCTTCGGGAAATCCTGTTTGATAACCACTTTTTCGCTGTGTTCGGCTGCCAGGATGAAGAGATTGTACTTGCACTTTCACATGCTTTTAATTTTCCGAAGTACGCGCTCACATTTGGTAGCAGCGACTCGCTGGCAAAGGTAGTATCGACTGAATTAGTCAAGGAAACAGGCGACAGTCGAGAACTGGCAAATTGCCTCACCCCCGGTAATGTGCTGAACGAAGTACGGGATCATGCTTTCAATGGCGAGGAATTTTCGATTTATAGCACATCAGAGCCAGTTGCTTATGATCTTCCGACCCGTTTTCAATATGAATCAGACTACGGGGTAAGGCGCGTAGTGCGCCGAAAAACGCTCTCATTTATTGGAACGTCCATGCAACTTAATTTTTCGGTGCAGGGAATTTGGTTCAAAAACAGGTTCATCCCGGTTTTCTCTTTGCACGATGACGCTAGTCTTTCAGTGGGAAAGAGAACTATTTAGCATGCCTCAAAATCCCGATACCGCCGAGCGGCGGCTACGATAAACTAAAACCGCGAAGCGGTTGAACATGAATAGCCCCGGATTTAATCCGGGGAATGAATGGAAACGCGTTTTGCAACCGCGAAGCGGTTGAATATGCGCTACAAGATATTCACATTCAACCGCTTCGCGGTTACAAAACAATCTTTGCCTCATTCCCCGGATTGCATCCGGGGCTATTCATATTCAACCGCTCCGCGGTTACAAAATATGCGCAGAAGACGCTCGGCGGTAAAGAGGTTTAATTTGAATAACCCCGGATGCAATCCCGGGGAAAACCGAAACCATAATCACACAACCCCGCAGAACTGGGTTGATCAAATTGCCTATTGTCTATGAGTACGTATACACAAATCCTGTATCAAATTGTCTTCAGCACCAAGCACCGGGAACGCACGCTCTTCAAAGAAAATCGCCCCGAATTATTCAAGTACATTTGGGGTATCCTGAAAAACAAAAAATGCCATTTGTACCGCATGAATGGCGTGGAAGACCACATACACATCGTAACGCACATTCATCCTACGGTCGCCCCCGCCGCTTTGGTCAAGGATATCAAACTTGCCAGTTCGGACTATATCAAAGAAAAGGGATTATTCCCTGATTTTAGTGGCTGGCAGGACGGGTACGGCGCTTTTACCTATTCATACAGTGCTAAAAATGACCTCATAGAGTATGTTAAAAACCAGGAGGAGCATCACAAAGCCAAAACCTTCATGGAAGAGTTGGTAGAGTTGCTGAAGGAGCATGGGGTGGAATTTGATGAAAAATACTTGAAATGAGCGATATTCAACCACTTTACCGGCAATCATTGGCTATGCACAGGCCATAACTGCGATACCGACGAGTGTTGCCTGCAGATAAATAAAAACCGCGAAGCGGTTGAACGTGAATAGCCCCGGATGCAATCCGGGGAATGAAGGGGAATGCGTTTTGCAACCGCGAATATGCGCTACAAGATGTTCACATTCAACCGCTTCGCGGTTAAAAAACAATCTTTGCCTCATCCCCCGGATTGCATCCGGGGCTATTCATGTTCAACCGCTTCGCGGTTAAAAAATATGCGCAGAAGACGCTCGGCAGTATCGCGGTTATAAAACAATCTTTTTTCATTCCCGGATTGCATCCGGGGCTATTATGTTCACCCGCGGTTAAAAATGCGCAGAAGACGCTCGGCAGTATCGCGGTTATAAAACAATCTTTTTCTCATTCCCCGGATTGCATCCGGGGCTATTCATGTTCAACCGCTTCGCGGTTAAAAAATATGCGCAGAAGACGCTCGGCAGTATCGCGGTTATAAAACAATCTTTTTCTCATTCCCCGGATTGCATCCGGGGCTATTCATGTTCAACCGCTTCGCGGTTAAAAAATATGCGCAGAAGACGCTCGGCAGTATCAGGATTTTGATAAAGGCGCCAAACAGTTACAGAAAACGGTGGATAAATCAACCTAAATTTGAAAAGTCATGCCCGAAAGCCTTGACCATATTCTCGCCAAACCGGATGAAACTTTGCTCCAACACACCGACGCAGTGGTACAACGCTGGCAATGGCTCCGTGAACGGTATGCCCCTATGCTTGACTTATCGGAGGATTTTTGGAGGCACTCGTACTGGTCGGCTCTTTTTCACGATTTCGGGAAGGTATGCACAAATTTTCAAGATGCACTGCCACCCAGAAGGCCTGGCTGGCAATATCGACGGTTGCGGCACGAGTTTTTGTCCGGTAATTTCATGCTCATGGCAAACGCCCCGGAGTTCTTGAAAAAACAGCCACTTGGTGTTTTCGCTGTTTTTAGCCACCACAAGCCCCTGACGAATGAACTTTTTCAGGGTGATGCCAACCAAAAATTGATTTTGCCAATGAGAGAGTATGTCATATTGCAAACTGTTTTTCAGCGGGAAAGCAGGTTAGAAGGCTTCCCGTTCGACATTAATTCTGCCGGGGCTGCGGCTTTTGGAAAAGGAACCTGCGCGGGTTTTTACAAGCAATTTGATGCGTTTTCAAAAAGGTTGATGCCGACGTTTTCAGCCGGACACCGTCGCGAGTACATTTTCTTCAAAGCCCTGCTCAACATCGCCGACTGGCTTGGATCGTCGCACCGCGATTTGTCACCGGGACTTACTTACGATTCGGAGTTTTTGCAGGAAAAAATTATTGAAAAACTCCGCAAAGAGGGCAAGGCAGTCGAAGGATTCCAGTTCAGGGAATTCCAAATGGACAGCCGCCGGGCAGGTTCGGTGCTTGCTGTTGCCCCGACCGGAAGCGGCAAAACGGAGGCTGCATTGCTATGGGCGAGCCAAAAAGGGGAGTTTGAAAAAATAGTCTATCTGTTGCCTACGAGGGTCACGTCGAACGCCATTTTCATGCGACTTTGCCAGTATTTTGGGACGGATAACTGCGCCGTCGTTCACTCTTCGGCCCGGCTTTATTTAAAAGAGATGAAACTCGATCAGGATAGAAAATACATCCTCGATCGCACGTTTTTCAAAGAAGTAACAGTTTGTACCGTTGATCAAATCCTGACCCAAGGCTTCAACCTGGGTTTTTGGGAAATCAAAACCTTTCATCTGTTCCGGGCGAAGGTTGTCATTGACGAAATACATCTTTACCAGCCGTATACGCTGGCTTTGATTGTCGAGACAGTGCGCTATCTGCAGACCGAATTCCGCACGGAGTTTTTTATTATGACTGCCACCATGCCTCGGCAACTACTCAATTTACTGCGCCGAACGATTGATATTGGAGAAGAAAACATTATCCGGGATTCACAGTTGTTGAACGAAGCCCGGAATCTTTTTGAGGTACGGGATAAAACAGCCGATGGAATGGACGACGAAATCAAATCATGGCTTTCGCAGAACAAAAAAATACTGATCGTGGTGAATACGGTGGATGAAGCAATCCGGTTATACGAAAAACATAAACTTTTGACGACCAACCGCATTTGTTTTCATTCGCGATTTATCCAAAAAAACCGGGTGGAGAAGGAGAAACTAATTTTGGAGAAAGAAAAATCTGGCGAACCGTTTTTGTTGGTCGCCACCCAGGTCGTGGAAGTATCGTTGGACATCGATTTCGACGTGCTTTTTACCGAAAATGCGCCAATGGATGCGTTGATTCAACGTGCCGGGCGGGTGAACCGGGCACGAAAAAAAGAGGGTTCCAAAGTCATTGTTTTCAAGCATCAGCAGGTTTCGGAGGGAAAAATTTATCCTAAAGAAATTTTGGACAAGACTTTTGACTTGCTCAGCGAATACGACGGAGAACGACTGGCCGAAAAAACACTCACAGAAACCGTGGATTTGGTTTATGAAAATTTCGACGTCGAAACCAATGATGGTTATTTGCGTGGACAAAAAGCGTATGCTGAAGTGCAAAAAAGGCTACAATTCATCAAAGACAATGACGAATTGGATGAAACCTATACCCGTGAAGGATTGGACGCTGTAAATGTGATTCCGATGCGGTATGAAGAATTTTTGAGTGATAAGGATGAACTGGAAAAAACGAAACATGAGGTTTCTATAAGACGCCAAAACCTGCATAGAGGGAAATATTCCCCTGACAAAAAGCACAAATGGTTCAGGTACTTCGATTGCCTCTACGACGAGGAAACGGGTTTAAAGTTTTTACCCAAACCCACCGCATCTTCTGTATCAGGAGAAGGAACAACCCAATCACATTAAGATCATGCAACCCACCCTCACCCTCGCCACCATCTCTTTCCCCGAAATCCGCCTCGCCCCCGCGACGCCAGCTCCGCGGCTATTTCGGCAACCTATTCCGCGAGCATTCGCCGTTGTTGCACAATCACTTCGAAGATGGGCGGGTGCGCTATGCTTATCCTTTAGTGCAATACAAGGTGATTGGCGGCACGCCTACATTAGTCGGGCTGTTGGAGGGGGCAAAACTGTTGACGGAATTGTTTTTTGAGATGAAGTCCTTGGAAATTGACGGCAGGAAGTACAGCGTTCTGGAGCGCGACATCGGCTTTAAAAAACTCGAAGTCGGTGTGGGAGACAACCTGTACGATTACCGTTTCCATACGCTTTGGCTGTCGCTCAACCAGCAGAACTACCCCGAATACCAACAAAAAGACCCCGAAGCGCGACGCGCTTTTCTCGGCCGGATACTGACGGGCAATATGCTGAGTTTTTTTAAAGGTATCGGGTTGTATTTGCCGGAAGGCGCGCGGATTATGGCGACAGTGCGTCCGGAAGAGCCGGTGCTCACCAATTACAAGAATACGCGCCTGATGGGTTTCCCCCGGATCGTTTACGACGAATGCGGTGCTACCCGATTTTGTTGGTTTGGGCAAAGCCGTATCCCACGGGTTTGGTACAATTATGCGGGTGTGATCACGCCACGGCAAAACCTGTGAACTGCCTGGCATACGGAGGCTGAAATCCAAGTATGATATCATCTGGCGGAACACCTGCGGCCATGAGCTCGTCTACTACTTCGCGTTCGGTGTTGTTGCATTGGAGCCAGATTTTGTTATTGCGGATATCGAAGTGCAAGATAGGTGAAAATTCAAATTTTTTGCCATCCCATCCGATATACAAAGCCTGAAAACTATTGCTATCGTAATCAGCAATTACTCTTGTTTCTACATCTTTCGGGTTGGATTTTTGCGATTTCGTTGCATATTCATGGAGAAAGTTGAGAATAATATTCTGGTATTTTTTTATCTTATCCATGCTGTAATTATTTGATGGTAAGGATCATAAACTAAAATTTTAGCCTGTATACGTTCCAGTGATTTACGGATTACATTTTTTGAAAAAGGTCAAATGAATGTGCTCTGGGATTGCTAAAAACAGGATTCGTTCGGGTTCTATAAATTCCAGTGCCGTTGCATAGTCGACGAATTGTCCAACGGCTTTGTGAAATTCATTCACAGTGGATGGGCCAATAAAACTTTTTGATCTCGATGGCAATTTTTCTCCTTGTTTTTCAGCGCCAATGAGGGGCTCAGCGCCCAGATCAACTTCATAAAAAACATCCTCGACTTCCCATTTTGTAGGGTCGTGGGTAATTAACCAGCCGTCTTTCTCTAAGGCGGTTTTTACACAATTGTGGTAAAAATCTTTAGCCATTTTGGCTGCAAAAATACTTAAAAATAAGTCGCCATGCAACTCCACCTCAACTCCTACGGCGCCTATCTCCACGTCAAAGACGCTATGTTCGACGTGCGCAAAAAGCAGGACGACGGCTCGTGGTCGTCGAAACCGGTGGCGGCCCACAAGGTGAAAAGCATCTGGATGGGCCGGGGCACGGCCTTATCGAGCGATGCCGTGCGGCTGGCTTTGCAGCACAATGTAGACATCGTGTTCCTCGAAAACGACGGTATGCCGATGGGCCGGGTGTGGCATTCCAAGTTGGGCAGCACCACGCTGATCCGCAAGCGGCAGTCCGAGGCGGCGTTGGACGATCGGGGGCTGCGATATGTGAAAGATTGGCTGTGCGCCAAATTGGAAAACCAGGCCGATTTTGTGCGCGATTTGAAAAAGCACCGGCCTCAGCACGGCGATTTCCTGGCCGACAAAGTGGAGCGCATCGGGCAGTTGCGCGAGCAGATTGCCGGGGCCACGGGCGCCGTGACGAGCGAAGTGAGCGCTTCGCTGCAGGGTTGGGAAGGTACGGCCGGGCGTTTGTATTTCGAGACCGTAAGTTTTGTGTTGCCTCGGCCCTGGCAATTCGCGGGGCGCAGCAACCGCCCGGCCAAAGACGTGTTCAATGCTTTTTTGAACTATGCCTACGGGGTGCTTTATGCGCGGGTGGAAAAAACCCTGATGCTGGCCGGCCTCGACCCGTATTCCGGCTTTATGCACCGCGACGATTACAACCACAAAAGCCTCGTCTTCGACTTCATCGAGCCGTACCGGTGCTGGGCCGACAAAGTGGTGTTTACCTTGTTTTCCGGAAAAAAAGTGAATCAGGGTCATGCCGACGTCATTACCGGCGGCTTCAGTTTGAACAAAGACGGCAAGGTGCTGCTGATGGAAGCGTACAACGAATACCTCGAAAACGACATCATCCGTTACCGCGGTCGAAACCGCAACCGTGCCACGATACTTTTATTGGAAGCGCACCGGGTGGCGCAGGAATTGCTCACCGGCGCTACCGGCGATGATCTGCCCGAACCCGACATCGATATTCAGCAAATATGATCACCTGGGTGATGTACGATATCGAAAAAGACCGCGCGCGCAACCGCGTGGCGAAAATCTGCAAGCAAGCGGGTTTGTACCGGGTGCAGTACAGCGTATTCCTCGGCACGCTCGACGCGCATGAAAAAGACACGCTCGAACTGCGCTTAAAGGACGAAATCAACGAAGCCCTGGACAAGGTGTATATTTTTCCCATGAGCAAATCCGAACTGCAACAAACCGTGCTGCTCGGCCAGGCATTCGACAAAAAACTGGTGACCGACGCAGTGCTGGCGCTGTTTTTTTAAGGACCAACATGATGAACTTCTCTATTACGCCATCATTGATTATCGAATATTTGTATTGCCCGCGCTTTACGTATTTCGAGTACGTATTGCGTATTCCGCAGTATGAGGAAAAGGAAATTAAGGTAATGAAGGGTCGCGACATGCATGGGATCAAGTCGGAGCAAAACACCGAATACCTGCGCCGCCGGATCGGCGTGTCTGACAAGCGGGTGAATCAGTACCTGACGAATGATCTGTTGCGCGGAGAGGTGGACGAAGTGTTGTGGCTGAATGACGGCGCCTTGGCGCCGCTGGATTACAAGTTTGCCCGTTACGAAGGCAAACTGTACGAAACCTACCGGACGCAGCTGGCCTGTTATGCCTGGTTGATCGAATCGAATTTCGGTCTCCCGGTAAACCGGGGTTTTTTAGTTTATACCCGGAGCAAGAATTATTTACTGGAAGTACCCATCTCCAGGCAGGCAATAGCGGCCGTTCAGGAAGCGGCCGGGGCAATCCGGCTGATCATCGAGAAAAACCGGTATCCGAACGCTACGAAATATCGCAAAAGATGTGTACATTGCACCTACCGGAATATTTGTACACAATGACCCCGGTTCCGGGTGTAAATTTATTTTGAGACGCCTGAAAAACCGGCTTAATAAAATGACCAACAAGATATTAGATTTCCGCAAATCGGACAGGATTCCCTCAAAACCAATGCTCTTTGACATACTAAATCCGAATTTTATAGGTGTGAAAAATCGGTTTAATGTTTTAAAAAACAGATATTTGTACCTGAATACGGCTTCAGGGCCTTTTCCAGCGATAAGAAGGATTGAAACGGTTTGGGGGTTTTTTGGGGCCTTCAGGGCCTTTTCCAGCGTAGAAGGATTGACTGGCGCCGGCGCCTTTAGCCTGTCTTCAGGGCCTTTTCCAGCGATAAGAAGGATTGAAACCCGACGACGGCGATGCGGGCCTTCCAGCGTAGAAGGTTGCCCCTTCACTTCAATCATTACTTCAGGCCTTTTTCCAGCGATAAGAAGGATTGAAACCGCCGCCGTCGCGTCTACTTCAGGGCCTTTTCCAGCGATAAGAAGGATTGAAACCGCCTTCGATCAGTTGTACCGAACCGCCGGAGTTCGACTTCAGGGCCTTTTCCAGCGATAAGAAGGATTGAAACAGACTGGTCGTCGTTACTTTCATTCTTCGCCGGTTTCTTCAGGGCCTTTTCCAGCGATAAGAAGGATTGAAACCGCCGAAGTGCTGGCAAAGTATCGACAGCATCGGTTCTTCAGGGCCTTTTCCAGCGATAAGAAGGATTGAAACAATAAGGTCGTAACGTACGCGGCGGGAACTGGTATAACTTCAGGGCCTTTTCCAGCGATAAGAAGGATTGAAACCGCGGTATCGACGACCCTGGCGTTACTGAAGGAAAAGCTTCAGGGCCTTTTCCAGCGATAAGAAGGATTGAAACACCCAGGCGGGAACGTCCGTCGAAATGGGAACAAATGCTTCAGGGCCTTTTCCAGCGATAAGAAGGATTGAAACGGGTTACGGGCGAACTGGCCCCACCTTGCGGGCCTTCTTCAGGGCCTTTTCCAGCGATAAGAAGGATTGAAACCGATATGCCGCCGATATTATACGAAGCGTTCGAAAAGACTTCAGGGCCTTTTCCAGCGATAAGAAGGATTGAAACCTTCGTTCCCGTATTTTATACCGGTACCGTAAAGCCCTTCAGGGCCTTTTCCAGCGATAAGAAGGATTGAAACTTCAAGAGTTTTCATTTGGTTTTTTTGGGGTTTATTCTTCAGGGCCTTTTCCAGCGATAAGAAGGATTGAAACAGGTATCCGCCGACCCCCTCCAGAATCGAACGCGATACCTTCAGGCCCTTTTCCAGCGATAAGAAGGATTGAAACCCCTGGGGAAGTCGCCGTTTTCGTCTTCGTAATAACCGCTTCAGGGCCTTTTCCAGCGATAAGAAGGATTGAAACCCGTTACCCTGTCGCCCCTGACGTGTTACTGGTAATCTTCAGGGCCTTTTCCAGCGATAAGAAGGATTGAAACAACTTCAGGCCGACCAGGCCGATCGGATTCGGGAATTCTTCAGGGCCTTTTCCAGCGATAAGAAGGATTGAAACATGTCTGTCGAACCTGAAGACCTTACGGTCGAAGACTTCAGGGCCTTTTCCAGCGATAAGAAGGATTGAAACTCGAACCTACCCTGGAGGGACAGCCGAACAATATCGCTTCAGGGCCTTTTCCAGCGATAAGAAGGATTGAAACATCGAACTGGAGGAAAAAGGATTCGGCGATATTATCCTTCAGGGCCTTTTCCAGCGATAAGAAGGATTGAAACCGGTTCAATGTTCGGACTTCGTATTCGACGTCTGGTTCGCTTCAGGGCCTTTTCCAGCGATAAGAAGGATTGAAACCGAATAGGTTTCGTTAAATGCCCGACGTTCGCCGATTCTTCAGGGCCTTTTCCAGCGATAAGAAGGATTGAAACAGTATGGCAAAGGTAAGAAAGCGAAAGTCGCTGATCTTCAGGGCCTTTTCCAGCGATAAGAAGGATTGAAACGCGTATTGAATAAGAGCCACGGCGAAGTTGTGTATCGCCTTCAGGGCCTTTTCCAGCGATAAGAAGGATTGAAACCCCCTTCGACCAGTTGTCCGGCCGCCGGAGTTCGACTTCAGGGCCTTTTCCAGCGATAAGAAGGATTGAAACAATTGTATTGTCCGAAGTCGCCCTGCCAGTTATTCAGCTTCAGGGCCTTTTCCAGCGATAAGAAGGATTGAAACAAAGCCGGCCCGCAGTCTTACACCGAAGGCCGACCATCTTCAGGGCCTTTTCCAGCGATAAGAAGGATTGAAACTCTTTCGTTCCTCCAGGAAGACCGGCTTCGTCTGGGCTTCAGGGCCTTTTCCAGCGATAAGAAGGATTGAAACTCCCTTTCGGGTTAATAGTTTTTTAATAGGGAATTCCTTCAGGGCCTTTTCCAGCGATAAGAAGGATTGAAACACTGAACCCTGGTACCGTAAATGTTACGCGTCGGGTATCTTCAGGGCCTTTTCCAGCGATAAGAAGGATTGAAACTACGAAACCGCGTCTTCAGGGCCTTTTCCAGCGATAAGAAGGATTGAAACCTTCCGCGTTGCCTTTCGCGCAGAAGGGCGATGCTGCTTCAGGGCCTTTTCCAGCGATAAGAAGGATTGAAACTAGTTATGCCTTTCCCATTATTGCCCGCAATTATCGGCTTCAGGGCCTTTTCCAGCGATAAGAAGGATTGAAACCTTCCGCGTTGCCTTTCGCGCAGAAGGGCAATGCGCTTCAGGGCCTTTTCCAGCGATAAGAAGGATTGAAACAACGTAGATTGTTATGAACACTGTACAAAATTATAACTTCAGGGCCTTTTCCAGCGATAAGAAGGATTGAAACATACGGAGTGATACTACGAAGAAATCAAAAATTTCTTCAGGGCCTTTTCCAGCGATAAGAAGGATTGAAACATACGGAGTGATACTACGAAGAAAATCAAAAACTTTCCACTTCAGGGCCTTTTCCAGCGATAAGAAGGATTGAAACAGCCTTGAGATTATCCACCTGTGCTTGCTTAATATCTTCAGGGCCTTTTCCAGCGATAAGAAGGATTGAAACTTGTTTCGCGGTTGCCTGTGGCGAGTGCGATGCCACTTCAGGGCCTTTTCCAGCGATAAGAAGGATTGAAACCAACCGATTACGACGGCAGTAATACCGATATTTTAGCTTCAGGGCCTTTTCCAGCGATAAGAAGGATTGAAACAAGATGGGTTGTTTGAAAATATGCCTATTGGAAATCCTTCAGGGCCTTTCCAGCGATAAGAAGGATTGAAACAAACCAAAACTGCGACATCTAACGCAGACTCGGGAACTTCAGGGCCTTTTCCAGCGATAAGAAGGATTGAAACAGCTTATATGAGTCCGGAGGCTGTAGAATTGACTTTCTTCAGGGCCTTTCCAGCGATAAGAAGGTTGAAACTGCCGAAAGGAACACGTAACACATTGAAAATCAATGTTCTTCAGGGCCTTTTCCAGCGATAAGAAGGATTGAAACAGCGCGCCGCGCCGCTTCTTATTGCTGCTATCAAATCCTTCAGGGCCTTTTCCAGCGATAAGAAGGATTGAAACCTTCATCTGATACGGTTCCGGCAGCGAACGTGCCGGCCCTTCAGGGCCTTTTCCAGCGATAAGAAGGATTGAAACAAGGTTAAACGTCGCTCGAGCCTCATGAACGTCGCCACTTCAGGGCCTTTTCCAGCGATAAGAAGGATTGAAACACCGAAGGCCAACCCACGCCGGCCCATCTTAACCGCTTCAGGGCCTTTTCCAGCGATAAGAAGGATTGAAACCGCTGGGGTTTCAGGGTACGATGGCGAAAACCGGATCTTCAGGGCCTTTTCCAGCGATAAGAAGGATTGAAACGCGTGTCGCCTTGGTCAATGTCCATCCATACCGGCGATCTTCAGGGCCTTTTCCAGCGATAAGAAGGATTGAAACAAAGCATCACTATCCTTAAAAACTTTCAAATTCTGTCTTCAGGGCCTTTTCCAGCGATAAGAAGGATTGAAACAGCGTAGCCATTTGGCCGGCGTGGTTTCAGATTCGGCTTCAGGGCCTTTTCCAGCGATAAGAAGGATTGAAACCCGTTCTTGTCTTTTGCATTGCTGGACTTATCTACCTTCAGGGCCTTTTCCAGCGATAAGAAGGATTGAAACCCGGAAGCGATGTAGAGGTTACGATCCGAAAGAAAAACTTCAGGGCCTTTTCCAGCGATAAGAAGGATTGAAACACTCCGCTTTCCCTTCCATGCTCCCTACGCGGTTGCCTTCAGGGCCTTTTCCAGCGATAAGAAGGATTGAAACCTGCAGACTTTCCTTGCATCGCTCCATTCCACATGACTTCAGGGCCTTTTCCAGCGATAAGAAGGATTGAAACCTTATGCTAAGCAAGAGGAGCAAAAAGAAATTCAGGGGCCTTTTCCAGCGATAAGAAGGATTGAAACTGCCTCCTTTTCGGCGATCACGTAGTTCTCCCATTCCTTCAGGGCCTTTTCCAGCGATAAGAAGGATTGAAACTTCGTATCCGAAAATTGCGTACGAAGAGTCCGTAGTATCTTCAGGGCCTTTTCCAGCGATAAGAAGGATTGAAACTTGATCGAAATGACCGCTCCGATACTTCCAGTGCGCTTCAGGGCCTTTTCCAGCGATAAGAAGGATTGAAACCAATGAAAAACGCAACAACGAAACGGTATGAAGCACTTCAGGGCCTTTTCCAGCGATAAGAAGGATTGAAACCAAACGGGCGCAAATCTTCTACCGCCAATATCTTAACTTCAGGGCCTTTTCCAGCGATAAGAAGGATTGAAACTTGTTGGGAAGGGGCGTGAGACAGGGCCGGCGGTAATCTTCAGGGCCTTTTCCAGCGATAAGAAGGATTGAAACAACTCCGGTGTCGGTTGTTGTTGCTCCATTCGCTGTCTTCAGGGCCTTTTCCAGCGATAAGAAGGATTGAAACAAAGACTGTCTAAGGCAAGGAAATATTTTGATTTGATCTTCAGGGCCTTTTCCAGCGATAAGAAGGATTGAAACCGGTTCAATGATAGACTTCCGAAGATTAAAGGCCAATAAATCGCTTCAGGGCCTTTTCCAGCGATAAGAAGGATTGAAACTTCTTTTCGGGAATTGCCGAATTCTTAGACCGCGATACTTCAGGGCCTTTTCCAGCGATAAGAAGGATTGAAACCGCGGATGACCTTTGAGAGCCGGGCAACTAACGTACCGCTTCAGGGCCTTTTCCAGCGATAAGAAGGATTGAAACCGCGGCATGCTGAAGCAGTTGCGCGAAGATGCGGGCTTCAGGGCCTTTTCCAGCGATAAGAAGGATTGAAACAAGAGCTAGAGGCCAGCCCAAAGGGGGCAATTTGGCCTTCAGGGCCTTTTCCAGCGATAAGAAGGATTGAAACCGAGTAATAGCGTAGGGCGCCGGTGTACGTGGCAGCCACTTCAGGGCCTTTTTCCAGCGATAAGAAGGATTGAAACCCGTGTTTAACGGCAAATTCTTAATTCAGCCTTCAGGGCCTTTTCCAGCGATATGAAGGATTGAAACCAAAATACGCAAAATTCATAAAGGCGTATTGTGTGCCTTCAGGGCCTTTTCCAGCGATAAGAAGGATTGAAACAAACAAATCAGTATGAAACCGATTGCTGAAGACATTCTTCAGGGCCTTTTCCAGCGATAAGAAGGATTGAAACAACACCGATCCCTATTTCGCAAGGGTCCGTGAATAGTCTTCAGGGCCTTTTCCAGCGATAAGAAGGATTGAAACATTTCACAATGGATCATGGCGCCACGATTCCGGCTGACTTCAGGGCCTTTTCCAGCGATAAGAAGGATTGAAACTGCGTCGTGCCAATTAAAAGCCCCGCCAACATTCTCTTCAGGGCCTTTTCCAGCGATAAGAAGGATTGAAACAAAATGTGTATGTTATGGCTTATCGTTTCGCTCCTCTTCAGGCCTTTTCCAGCGATAAGAAGGATTGAAACACGTATTGAGCTAGGCCTTTGATAATATCCGCAACAACACGCCTTCAGGGCCTTTTCCAGCGATAAGAAGGATTGAAACCCCACTGCAGGGGATCATTGATTCCAAAACGCCAATGTGGCCCTTCAGGGCCTTTTCCAGCGATAAGAAGGATTGAAACGTGAGCGGTTCGGATACGGCCCGAACCGCTCTAACCCTTCAGGGCCTTTTCCAGCGATAAGAAGGATTGAAACTACGCATATCAATTATTGTGATATGCGTTGCGCCGCTTCAGGGCCTTTTCCAGCGATAAGAAGGATTGAAACCCGCATTTTCCCACGCACCCTGCGTTTTTGACGCGGTAGGCTTCAGGGCCTTTCCAGCGATAAGAAGGATTGAAACCAGATTACCGGCGGATGCCGGCGATGGAGGGATAAAACGACTTGCTGGGCCTTTTCCAGCGATAAGAAGGATTGAAACGTAACGCCGCTGCGATCTCCGGGCTGTTGTATTGGTCTTCAGGGCCTTTTCCAGCGATAAGAAGGATTGAAACTTCAAGAGTCTTCGAGGCGCTGGTTCTGTGCGATCTGGCTTCAGGGCCTTTTCCAGCGATAAGAAGGATTGAAACGGCTTTGTGATTCGGGTTCCTGATGGCTTTTCTGCTCTTCAGGGCCTTTTCCAGCGATAAGAAGGATTGAAACCGGTTCAAGGTCCGTAATTGCAACGGATGAAATGTCTTCAGGGCCTTTTCCAGCGATAAGAAGGATTGAAACTGACATTTTCTTCTTTAAAATTATAACCATCAGCAAGTAGTTTGCGAAAACGAAGTGCCGGCTACGCTATTGCCGTAAATTCAAAACCTTGTTTTTCGCAGCGCACTTCCACTAAAGATAATACCATAAATAGGGTAAAAGGTGTCCGTCAAACTGTCGGCTGCCAGCATTTTTTGCCCTGCCTTCTGTTAATCAGGGTAAGTACTGATAAATATGCGAACAAGCTTTGCGTACTTTTGACGCCATCCCTCCTCCCTCTGATGCTTGATTTTACTAAATCGACTTTTAATCCAACATACGCAGCAGTCTATTAATCAGGCACCGTTTTTATAAACCGACTTAATTTTTTAATCGGATGAAGACCTACCCGCCTCGGATATGTTCACTGACATATTCTGTGCGACTGTTATCGGTTTCCGGCAGTTGTTTACTGTTGTTGCTGTTCTCCGGCCTGCGTCTGCACGGCCAGGGTTGTAACAATTTATCTCAAATTGCGCTCGACGAAAATTGTTCGGTTGAAATTACACCGGATATGGTGCTGGAAGGGACCCCGGCCGATTCGAACTATGTCGTGCAACTGACCACACCCACCGGTACGCCCGCCGGCACGGTGCTTTCTGCACTGCATCTGGGCCAGACCTTCCTGGCTACTGTGACGGATACCACTACCGGCAATTCCTGCTGGGGGATGCTGGTTGTGGAAGACCATTTGCCGCCGGTTCTTCAATGCACAGACCTTTTGTTGCCCTGCGCTTTGCCGGATGTCGCACCGGCATACCTGTCTTTATTGGGCATTGCCGGCGCTGTTCCGGTAGTTACGGAAAACTGCGCCGCTTACGAATTGACTTTTACCGACACCTGGACGACCCTGGCTTGCGACGATCCGCAAGACCGAAGCGCCAGTATTTTGCGCATATGGACCGCAGTGGATGCCAGCGGTAACCAGACTTCCTGCAGCCAATACCTGCAGATCCGGCGTACACACGTGCAGGATGTGCTCTTTCCGGCCGATACTACCCTGAATTGTGCGGACAACCCGCTGACGATCCCCACCTCCACCGGCGAACCATACGCCTCGGCTTATGGCCGGAAATTCCCCCTTTATACCGGCTCCAATTCGTGTGCATTGGATATTGTTTACCAGGATCAGATACTCCCACTTTGCCCCGGCGCATACAAGATCCTGCGTACCTGGACGATATACGACGATTGCCTGCCCACCTCGAACACCCCTCCCGGAACCAACCCGTTGCAGTATATTCAAGTCATCAAAGTACTCGACACGCAGGCCCCCCTTTTCCAATGCCCGGCAGATACGGTGGTCTCTACCGATCCGTTTTATTGCCACCGCAATTTTGACCTGCCGGATGTGGCGCTGCGCGATGCCTGCTCCGGCATAGCAGCGATCCGGGCTGACTGGAAGGTGGGCGGCATTCCGCGTGCGCTTACCGGTTGGCTGTCGGATTTTCCCGGAAATAACCACTGGACCCCCGATACGCTGGGTGCGCTGGGTGTGGCAGAAAACCTGCCTGCCGGCATTTTCCCCATCCAATATACCGTCACCGACGGCTGCGGCAACTCGTCCACGTGCACTTTTATCCTGACGGTTTCCGACGGCGTCGTGCCCTGGGCGGTTTGTGATGAATATACCCAGGTAGCCCTTGGAATTACGGGTGCAGCCCTGGTTCAGGCGACTACTTTCGACGACGGATCCGGCGATAATTGTTCGCCGGTGCAGTTTAAGGTTCGACGCGTCGAAACCAATCCCTGCCAGCCCAATGACCGTTTTTTGGATGCCGTCAAGTTTTGCTGCGCCGACGTGGGCGATACCGTCGCCGTCATCCTGCGCGTGTTCGACCTGCCCGTGGACACCGGCGCCATTAGCCTCACGGAAAAGGAAAATCATGCCAGCGATTGCCTGGTGCGGGTGTTTGTGGAAGACAAAATCAAGCCGGTATGCCAGGCTCCGTTTAACGCGACAGTTTCCTGTCTGAATTTCGACCCCGGGTTGAGTAGCTACGGCACACCGGTCTACGCGGATAATTGTTGCCTGGATACGTTTTTTGAGCTACCGCCGAATTATTCCTTGTTCGATACCCTTTGCAACCGGGGCACTATTACGCGGGCGTTTCGCGCTTTCGATTGTTACGGCCTGAGCAGCCAGTGTACGCAGCGCCTGGTCGTTACGTACGATCAAAATTATTGGGTGAAGTTTCCAGACGACGTGTTCGTATCCGATTGCGATACTACAGGGGTTTATAGCCCAGGGCCCCAGGTTTTTGGCGAAGATTGCGAGACCATCGCCATTTCGTACCAGGATAACGTAAGTACCGGCGGCATTTTGTCGTGCTACTGGATCGAACGGCGGTGGATGGTGGTCGATTGCTCCACGTATAACCCCAACTTGCCGTTGATCGATGTCCCCAACCCCAATCCGGCGCCCGACCCGCTGGATGCTCAAAACACGCCCGGACCAATTGTTGCCCCGCCGGGGAATTCGCCCCCGGCCACCCAAATGCGCATCACGCCGCTGGATCCCCATCCAACCGACTACAGTAAATTCTGGGCCGCCAACGCCAACGGCTATTTATACCGTCAAATTATCAGCGTACGCGACAATCAACCCCCAAAGATCCGGGGCTGTCCGTTTATATCCCAGCCGGTACAGTTTTGCGACCACACCGACAACGACCCTTTATTTTGGAACGAATGGTATTGGCAAAATCCATTCATTGCCAACAGCCATGACTTGTGCGAGAACAGAGCAGACCTTGCCGTGACCGCCAGCGATGGTTGTTCAAAAGGAAATGTCAATATCCGGTACCTGCTTTTTCTCGATTTGGACGGCGACGGCACGCAGGAGACGGTCGTCAACAGCATCAACCCGCCCCCGCCCAATACCGTATTTTTCGGCAACGCCCTGACGCCCAATTTTACCGGCGGCACGCCGCGGGCGTTCGACGAGCGCCCGGTGCCACAGGAGGAAAAATACTTTTTTACCATCCAAAAGGGCGGCTTTGTCAATGTTACCGGTTATGTACGCTGGGCGACACTCAACAATCCGAACCAATACGTGTCGCCGCAATTGCCACACGGCGTACACCGCATTATGTGGGTGATCGATGACGGATGCGGCAACGAAACGATTTGTGAGTACCCGATTCAAATCCGGGACTGCCATGTTCCGGACCTGGTTTGCCTGAATGGCTTGAGTGTGGATATTCCGGCAGAAAAGTCGATTACCCTGTTTGCCAACGATTTTTTGTGGTATGTCAATGACAATTGCACACCAGCCAACCAGATCAAGATCGGCCTTCGAAAATCCGGCGCGGGTACGGCTTTCCCGTTTAATCCGGACGGATCGCCGCAACAAAGCGTCACGTTTACCTGCGATGAGCTGGGCACCCAGCCGGTCGAATTATGGGCCAGCGACGCGGCTGGCAATTTGAATGTTTGTGAAACATACGTCATCGTGCAGGACAATTTCGGTATATGCCCCAATACGCAGGCTACGGTGGCCGGCTGGGTAAGTACGGAAAGCGGTGTTGGCCTGGAAGACGCCGGCGTCGAACTGGACGGCGACACGCCCGCGGTGCCGTCCAATGGGATTTTTGACTGGTCTGATCAGGACGGCCTCTTCCGTTTCAACAACGCCCTGCCCTTTGGAACCAACCTGACGCTCACGCCAACCAAGGACAACGACCCGCTCAACGGGGTATCGACGTTCGACCTGGTGCTGATCAACAAGCATATCCTGGGCCAGGCCTTGCTCGACAGCCCCTTCAAGATCATCGCGGCTGATGCTAACGGCAGCAGGACCCTGTCGACGTTTGACATCGTCGAATTGCGCAAACTGATCCTTGGGCTGCAAACCGAATTGCCTAATAACAACTCCTGGCGCTTTGTCGATAAGGCATACGTGTTCCCCGATCCGGAAAATCCGTTTCAGGAGATATTTCCGGAAACCCGGCAGATCGCCAACCTGAACTCCAGTATGCTGCAGGAAAATTTTATTGCCGTTAAAATTGGCGACGTCAATGGCAATGCGGTCACAAGTACCCTGCAGGATGGCTCCGATCGCAGCGCCGGAACGGCGCTTTTCCAGGTAAACAGCACTGCCGGCGACCGTGTCGGCCCGGGCCAGCAATTCAGCGTGTCTGTAACACCGGATGAAGATTTGCATGGCTGCCAGTTTACCCTGGTTTATCCGGGACTGGATTTGCTGGCCCTCGAGCCCGGCCCGAATATGACACCGGATAACTTTGCTGTATTCCCGGAGCCCGGCGCGCTCACCATGAGTTGGAACGGCGACGGCATACCGTCGTTTACGCTGCAGTTGCGCGCCCGGCAAGGCGGCCAACTGAGCCATTTGCTTAGAGTGTCGGGCCGGATCACTGCAGCTGAGGCTTACCGCCGGAATGGCACGCCGGGGGAAACGCTGGATATAGCGCTGCGCTTCCCGGGCGAAAATGGAGAAACTATTGCCGGCCAGGCTTTCGAGTTGTATCCCAATCTGCCCAACCCCTGGCACGATAATACCCGGGTCCGTTGCTTTATGCCCGAAGCGGGTGTCGCTACCTTGACCTTGTTTGATCCTTCCGGAAAAATCCTCCACCAGCAATCCCAATCGCTGGAGAAGGGCTTTCAATCCATCCCGGTACAGGCCGCCTTACCTGGAGTGACCGGCGTAATGTATTACCGGATAGATACGGATTCGGATAGCGCCGTGGGGAAAATGATGCGGTTTTGACGCAGGGACAGGATTTATTTAATGGGACAGGATTTGCAGGATTTCTCAGGATCGACAGGATTTTTTGCGTAGAGGGATGGGACAGGATTTGCAGGATTTCGCAGGATCGACAGGATTTTTTGCCCGTAGAGTAGAGGGACAGGATTTGCAGGATTTCGCAGGATTTACAGGATTTTTTGCGTAGAGGGATGGGACAGGATTTATTTAATGGGACAGGATTTGCAGGATTTCTCAGGATTTACAGGATTTTTTGCGTAGCGGGATGGGACAGGATTTGCAGGATTTCGCAGGATTTACAGGATTTTATTAAGAGATCACACGTTCGTTTTTCCCAATCCGCATTTTTATCCTGTCAAGCGTGCGAGCTCCTGCCACTCCTGTCCCTCTACTCTACGGGCAAAAAATCCTGTTAATCCTGCGAAATCCTGCAAATCCTGTCCCTCTACTCTACGGGCAAAAAATCCTGCAAATCCTGTCCCTCTACTCTACGGGCAAAAAAAAAAATCCTGCAAATCCTGTCCCTCTACTCTACGGGCAAAAAATCCTGTTAATCCTGCGAAATCCTGCAAATCCTGTCCCTCTACTCTACGGGCAAAAAATCCTGTTAATCCTGAGAAATCCTGCAAATCCTGTCCCTCTACTCTACGGGCAAAAAATCCTGTTAATCCTGAGAAATCCTGCAAATCCTGTCCCTCTACTCTACGGGCAAAAAATCCTGTTAATCCTGCGAAATCCTGCAAATCCTGTCCCTCTACTCTACGGGCAAAAAATCCTGTTAATCCTGCGAAATCCTGTAAATCCTGTCCCATCCCTCTACGCAAAAAATCCTGTAAATCCTGCGAAATCCTGCAAATCCTGTCCCTCTACTCTACGGGCAAAAAATCCTGTTAATCCTGCGAAATCCTGCAAATCCTGTCCCTCTACTCTACGGGCAAAAAATCCTGTTAATCCTGCGAAATCCTGTAAATCCTGTCCCAACAACTTTCAAAAAAATCCTGCCCGCCCTGTCGAAAAACAGTATGCGAAAGGCGTCAGTGCCCCAGGGCTGATGCGTACAAAGCCAGGTACGCTGCTGCCACATCTTCCATTCGGGCGGCTCTACCGGAGTTATCGGTTGCCGGCGTCGTCAACGCATGTAATACTGCCGTTGCCAAACTGGTATCCGAATCGGCGCAAACGCCGATGTCCGGCGCCGCCCCCACCGGCGTACTTACAACCTGGCAGCCATGGGCCGCAGCCTCTGCCAAAACGTAACCGAAGGATTCAAAATTTGCGGTATGGAGCAGTACGCGGCTGTTGCGCATGGCTTCCAACACCTGCGCACGGGGCAATTGGCCGGCGAACGTCACCGTCTGCCCCAGGTCGAGCTGCCTGGCCAGGGTTTGGAGTGCGTATTTTTCCGGGCCGGCGCCGATCAACATGGCGCGCACGGCTGGCTGCGCATCTGCCACCAGACGCAGCACCCGGAGCCAGCGCGACCAGTTTTTCACGGGAAGCAAAGCGCCGGCGCCAAGCACGTCCACCGAACGTTCGGGAGGTAAATGCGCTGGCAGCTCCTGCGCCACTATTCCCCAGGGAATACAATGCCCCGGCCGGAACCCACATGTTTTTTCCAGCGCGGCTGCATGAAAATCGGAGAGTGCCACCAGCCGGCCGGCATGTCCGGCGTTCAGCCGCCGGAGGTAGCGGTTTGCTGGCAATACATCCTGGCCCATCAGGGTAGTGCGGTGGGGTATTCCCCAGCGGGCACAGAACTGTTCGCCTAATATCCAGGCCGGCCCCAGCCAAAAGCTGTGTACCAGCGCTGTTTGGGCGTTTTCCTGAATTTGCTGTGCATACGCCCTTGCCCGTGCAAAGGTCTGCCAGCGCATCCAGAGCCGGTTCCGCCCGTTGCAGGGATAAACTGTCGCGCCCGGGTGATCCCACGCATAGACGTTGCTGGTAAATGGATATTCGAGGGCGATGATATGCAAATCCACTCCGAAACGGACCAGCGCGCGGGCCAGCAACTGTAAGGGAGGAATACAGTTGTGATCCTGGTCATCGGCGGCAAAGCCGGGAGTGATCCATATGATGCGCATGCGAGGGCTTCAGAAAAGATGGAGAGCGGATCGTGTAATACGTCCGCTCTCGCGTATAATAGACGCCCGCACTTCATTCGGGCGGGCGGAAGGACGGCGGTCCCGGCGAACCCGGGATTCCACCGTTTTTTTGTTTCCATGCAGGATGTCCGGTTGGAACAACCCTGCAAATTTACCGGATTTTTCAAGGGCATACAAGATCACCGCAGGAGTTTCCGGACCAGCCGGTCGCCGTTTGCATCCGTGACCGAAATCCAATATACCCCTGATGCCCACGCGGTTGCATCCACCGGCACTTGTTGCCGGCCGGCCGGCAGTTCGCCGCACCAGGGCATGGCTATGCGGCGGCCGGTCAGATCGAGCACATCCACCTGTACCCAGGCGTTTGTCCGGAGGGTAAAGTCGACAAAAAAGTGGTGCTGGGCCGGATTGGGGAATACCAGCATATCGCTGAAGGGCCCGCGCACTTCGGGCGCCGGCGTGGGGTTGACGCCGAAGGGCAGTGGCACGTACTGATCGAGGAATAAGCGGTATTGCCCCGGTTCCAGGGCAATGGAAGTGGTTGCGGTGCTGACGTCCAGGGTGCTGCCGCTGTAATAGTCGTACCAGGTGCCGGTATGTTGAAAATCGACGGTTGACGTTGTGGCGGTCACCCCGGCATTGGCCACCACGGCGGCATTCATGGCAGGGCTGTTCAGGTAGATGGTGCGCAGTTGGCCGGCGCCGGTGTTTAACTGGAAATCCGCAGTTTCGAACAAATCGTAATTTTTGCGCAGATGCAGCAGGGCCGCCGTCACGTCGTGCAGGCGCCGGCGGTAGGGATCGTCGAGATAATCCCAGCGAATAGGCTTGGGGTCGACGCGGCAGCCGTCTTTAATGGTGCCGTCGGGACACTGGTTGATCGAAAAATCGTAGCCGAGCTCGCCGAATTCCCAGAGCATTTTCGGGCCGGGCACCGTGTATAGCAGGTTGGTCAGCATTTCGAGCCGGCGCATGGCGATGATGGGCGATTTGACGTTGTAGGCCGGATTAGCCGAGTTGCCCTTGGTCAGGCATTCGTAGGCGATGCGTTCTTCGTCGTGGCTTTCCATGTAGCCGACCAGGTGCGGCACGGTCCAGCCGCGTTGGGTGTGCGCTATCCAGCGGAGGTCGGCGCCGGTGTTGTTGCCTTTTGCCAGATCGATAAAAGCGTCGTGCATATTTCCCCACAGCATCATGCCGTATTCGGCCAGTTCTTTTTCCTCGGTGTTGTCGGCGAAGTGCTCCAGAATGACGTAGGCGGCAGGGTCGACGCTCCAGATAAAATCGGCGTAGTTTTTCCAGATCGCCACGCGGGAGGGGTCGTACTGGCCCCAGGCGTCGGTATTGCCGACGGTGTTTTTTTGGGTAAATCCTTTGGACAAGTCGAACCGGAAACCGTCGAGTTTGAATTCTTTCAGCCAGTATTCCAGGCAATTTTTAACATAAATTTTAGTCAGTGCGCTCTCGTGGTTAAAATCGTTGAACACGCTGAAATCATGCGTGGCTTCCGGGTTGAGCCAGGGGTTGTTGGGGGCGGGGCGGCTCATGGCGGCGTTCCAGTAGAGTTGGGCCAGTGGGCTGGAGCCCGAAGCCTGGTTGAACACAACGTCTGCAATCACCGCGATGTTGCGCTGGTGGCAGGCATCGATAAAGCGTTTAAAATCGTCCGCCGTACCGTAGTATTTATCCAGCGCTTTGTGAAAGGCGGGGTTGTAGCCCCAGCTGTTGTTGCCGTCGAATTCATTGACCGGCATCAGTTCGATAGCCGTTACGCCCAGGTTTTCGAGGTAATCGAGCGTATCGAGCAGGGTGGGGTAGTCGTGGCGCTCGAGGAAATCGCGCAGCAGCAGTTCATACACCACCAGGTCTGTTTTTTTCGGCCGGGCGAAGTTGGTCGCCTGCCAGTTGAAAGGCGGCTGGTTGGTTTGAAAAACTGAAACGATACCGTTGGTTTTGCCGGAGGGATAGGCGGGCAGGTTGGGGTAGGTGAGCGGCGGTATGTAGGGATCGTTCCAGGGGTCGAGCACGAGGGTGCTGAGGGGGTCCGCGATTTTGAGTTTGCCGTCTACCAGGTACTGGAAGCGGTATGGCTGGCCGGGTTGGAGGCCCGTAAGCTCAATCCACCAGATATTGTTGAGCACATTCCGGCGCAACTGGAACGCCTCGCTGGGCGCCCAGTTGTTAAAATCGCCGATGAGGTGGATGACCTGTTTCCCCGGGGCGTACAATTGCAGGCGTACGGTTTGTGCGTCGATGTAATTGATCCCATAGGCGGTGCCGGCGGGTGGGTTTTGGGGCGGCAAAGCGGCTGGGACGATGTAGATAAAATCCGAGCTGTCTTTTGCGGTACCGTTGTCAGCCACAAAAAGGATTTGGTGCACGCCGCCGCTTGCCGTCAGGTTTGTTTCCAGGAGGGTGCCGTTGGCATTGGCTGTCAGGGCGCCATTATCGTAGAGGGAAAGGGACGCCGGCACAGAGGCTGCCGCTTGCACGGCTATCGGGGCGCCGGCGGTGGTTACCAACAGGTCGGATGCGGGTTGGGTGATGACGGTTTGAAGGCCGGTATTTTCGGGGTATACCGGGTAAAAAATATCGCCGCCGTCGGTGGCGCGCCCGGCGATGCTGCCATCGGTGTTGCGGAAAACAAATGCGAGGCTGAGCACCGTTTCGCCGGGTTGGATATTGAAAAACGAATTGATATTGAACGACTTGGTCCAGCGGTTGGAGCCAGCGCTGGTCATCAGGCCAAGTGTATCGGCAACTCCCCAGGCAGTAACCACGTGTTTCCAGTTGCTGGGAGAAGTGCTCTGATTTGTGATAACACCCAGGTGGGCATATACGGGCGAAACCCCGGTCAGCGCGCCGTTGCCCTGTGTGGCGTCAAACGTAATGGTGACATCGTCAGTTACTTTTGGAAAAACGGGAAGGCAGCTGACCTGTGCGTATAAGCTGGCGGGCAAGAGCAGAAGCAAGAGTAAACGCAATTTCATAGGAAACGTGGTTTGGGAAAAAAAATCCTATTTCATCCGGCTGGTGGTGAAATAGGATAAGGTGTTTTACTTTAAAAACGTATTATTTCGTCATTCCTTGGGCAAATAACGGTTGTTTTCCGGTGCCGGCAAAAAAAACGACCGGTATTTGTAATTTTCCACTATAAGTACTCGGGCTATACCCGGCGGAAATTGGTTTGCGAAAATTGACGGAATAAATTTCCAATCTCGTTTTTCGAAAACCAGTTTCCGCCGGGTATCAATCTGTTCCACTACTTAGCAGGCACTACTTGGTGAACTTCCGGAATAACGCGGTTGGCAACGTTTGTAGCCAGAAGGACAGTATCTTCGCCGACCCTTTCGATGTATACATGAATATCTATCTCCGGTTGCTGACAGTAGCCTTTGTTTGGGGAGGCACGTTTATCGCTACCCGCGCGGCAGCCCAATACCTGGCGCCATTTGCCGGGGCTTTTTTGCGGTTTTTGTTTGCCAGTGCCGGTTTGTTGGCGCTTATGCTGTTGCAACAGAAGCCCTGGCCCCGCCCCGGCCGCCGTATGTTGTTGCACCTGACCGGCATGGCCCTGACCGGCATTATTGCGTATAACTATTTCTTTTTTAGCGCTTTAAAAATATTGCCAGCCAGTCGTGCGTCGCTGTTGGTGGCCTTGAATCCGGTGATGGTTCTTTTTGCAGCCGCCTTGTTTTTTGGCGAAACGCTCCGTTGGGTGAAAGTACTGGGTGGGTTGCTGGCCTTGTTTGGCGCAGTGGTGGTGATCTCGCGAGGCGACCTTGGGCATATTTTCGACCATTTCGGGCCGGGCGAAGCCCTGGCTTTAGGATGCCCGGCCACCTGGGCGGTATACACCTTGCTCAGCCGGCACGCCTCCGGCGATGGGTTCACTCCATTGGTGACGACGACTTATGTCTGCCTGTTCGGCACATTGGGTTTATTTCCTCTGGCGCTTTTGGACGGGTTGCCGCTGTGGGCGCTGCCGGCCCGGATTTGGGGTGCTTTGGCATACCTGGGCTTGCTGGGCACCGTCCTTGGATTTGTTTGGTATGCGGAAGGTATCCGCACCATCGGGGCTACCCGGACTGCTATTTTTAACAATTTGGTGCCGGTATTTGGCGTGTTGTTATCGGTACTGTTATTGGGGGAAACAGTGAGCTGGGTGGTCGTTGGCGGCGGTCTCTTTGTGGTCTTGGGCGTGGCAGTGATCAATTTTTTGTGACCGACAGGATTGACCGGATTTTTTCTTTCGTAGAGTGGGACAGGATTTGCAGGATTTCGCAGGATCGACAGGCTTTTTTCTTCCGTAGAGTGGCCGGACAGGATTTGCAGGATTTCGCAGGATTGACAGGATTTTTTCTTTCGTAGGGTGGTCGGACAGGATTTGCAGGATTTCGCAGGATTGACAGGATTTTTTCTTTCGTAGAGGAATGGGACAGGATTTGCAGGATTTCGCAGGATTGACAGGATTTTTTCTTTCGTAGAGGGATGGGACAGGATTTGCAGGATTTCGCAGGATTGACAGGATTTTTTCTTTCGTAGAGTGGTGGGACAGGATTTACAGGATTTCGCAGGATCGACAGGCTTTTTTCTTCCGTAGAGTGGCCGGACAGGATTTGCAGGATTTCGCAGGATTGACAGGATTTTTTCTTTCGTAGGGTGGTCGGACAGGATTTGCAGGATTTCGCAGGATTGACAGGATTTTTTCTTTCGTAGGGTGGTCGGACAGGATTTACAGGATTTCGCAGGATTGACAGGATTTTTTCTTTCGTAGAGGAATGGAACAGGATTTGCAGGATTTCGCAGGATTGACAGGATTTTTCTTTCGTAGGGTGGTCGGACAGGATTTGCAGGATTTCGCAGGATTGACAGGATTTTTTCTTTCGTAGGGTGGTCGGACAGGATTGACAGGATTTCGCAGGATTGACAGGATTTTTTCTTTCGTAGGGTGGTCGGACAGGATTTACAGGATTTCGCAGGATTGACAGGATTTTAGAAAATTAAAAAGCGCTCGCGCTTTTTAAAAAAAATCTTGTCAGGATCCTGTCGGATTCCTCTTCGCAGGTGGTCTGACACCATTTACCAGGAAATTTCGCAGGATCTGACCAGCATCTTTGCAGGATCGAAAGGATTTTAATCCTGTCCCATCCCTCTACGCAAGAAAAAATCCGGTCGATCCTGCGAAATCCTGTAAATCCTGTCCCATCCCTCTACGCAAGAAAAAATCCGGTCGATCCTGCGAAATCCTGCAATCCTGTCCCATCTACTCTACGCAAAAAAAAATCCTGTTCATCCTGAAAAATCCTGTCAATCCTGTTCCATCCCTCTACGCAAAAAAAAATCCGGTCGATCCTGTCCCATCTACTCTACGAAAGAAAAAATCCTGTCATCCCTCAGCATCCCGGTACGACATTACCCACAGGCCAGCGAACGTGAGGATGCCATTGAGCAAAATGGTGAGAAAACCCACGTCGAACCAGGGCTTGCAGTTTACTTCGATCACCCAGGTGAGGAAGGGGGTCAGCAGGCAAAGCAACACGACAGCCGGTATTTCAAGCGCGCGGCTATCCTTGCGGGGTATACGGATCGCCCAGGGGTGCAGCTTCAGGTTGGTAAACAGGCCGAAAGCAAACAACCCGAGCAGCGGCCCGTAGGTGTACCCTGCTATTTTGAAGATCAGGGAAATAACAGCCCCCCCGCTAAAGGCTTTCAGCAGTAATATGATCAGCACGAAAAGCAGGGAAAAACTCAGGTGTACGATCGTACGCGCCCGCCTTTGTTGCCTTTCGGTGGCGTCTACCCAGGCGCGTTTTTCCTGTTCGGGCGCGTAGAGATCGGGGTGTTCGCGTTTTTTTTCGAAATTAAGAAAATCGACGCAAAAAGACGTCGTGAGCGCGGTCAGGGCGCTGTCGGAGCTGGCATACGTACTGGCGATCAGGCCCAGTATGAAAAAGATGCCCGCAGCGGTATCGAGGTGGTAGAACGCGATTTTGGGGTACAGCTGGTCGGTTTGCGCCGGCGTTTCGATGCCCAGGGCCCCGGCATACATATACAACAATGCGCCCAGCATCAGGAAGGCCAGGTTGATCAAAACCAGGTAAATGCAGAACACAAACATGTTCTTTTGCGCCGCGCGAATATCCTTGCAGGCCAGGTTTTTTTGCATCAGGTCCTGGTCCATGCCGGTCATAACAATAGCGATCAGCGCCCCGCTGAAAAACTGCTTGACAAAGTGGTTTGGATCGGAAAAGAAATTGTCGAAGAAGAATATCTGGCCGTACCGGCTGCTGCTCACCGCCGACCACAGGTCGGACACGTTCAGGTTCATCGCCTTGCCCACATTTATGACCGTCCACACCACGGCTGCAATAAAAAACGTGGTCATGATGGTATCCGTCCAGATAATAGTCTTAAGCCCGCCTTTAAACGTATAGCCGTATATCAGAGCCATCATCAGGAGCACAGTAAGGGGGAAAGGCACCCCCAGGGGCTGGAAAACAAAGTTTTGCAACACCACTGCCGCCAAAAACATCCGGGTGGCGGAACCCAGCGTGCGCGACAAAATAAAAAACGCCGCCCCGGTTTTGTATGACCAATAGCCGAGCCGGCGTTCCAGGTAGCCGTAAATGGAGGTCAGATTGAGCCGGTAATACATCGGCATGAGTACTGTGGCGATAAATAAATAGCCCAGCAAGTACCCTAAAACCACCTGCATATAACCGAATCCGCGGTTGAGGCCGCTTTCCAGTCCGACGGCGCCCGGCACTGAAATAAACGTGACGCCGCTGATACTGGTACCGATCATGGCATACGCCACCACATACCAGGGCACCTTGCGATTGGCCAGAAAAAAGCCTTCATTTCCAACATTGCGCCCGGTAAGCATGGCTACGCCGACCAGCATCGCGAAATACAGGAAGAGAAGGAGAAGTACCAGCGCCGGGGTGAGTTGTCCTGTCATGTTCTTGCCAAAATTTGCGGGGCCAACGGCGGCAAATATAGGCGCATTTTAGACAATTCACTTTTTTCCGCAAAAGACCGCCCGTTTTTAAACGGCTTGCCGCCGGCACATTAGAAACTGTATGAAAACCCCTGGCGCCTCGTCAGGGGTTTTCATACGGTTTCTAATGCCGCCACTTTTCTTTTTGTTCCGGGGTCAGGATGCTTTCCAAACCGGAATGCCATTCTGCCCGGAGTTGTTTCCATTGCCGGCGACTGTGGCGGCCTGAAGCATGGGCGGTTTGCATGGCTTGAATTTTTTCGAGGTTCAGCGCATACAACTGCTGCTTTTGATCCGCTCGCAGGTCCAAATGGCGGGCCAATTTTTCTGTGATCGTCCCGGCTTTTTCTTCTGCGGAAAGATTCGACCAGCGGTAGTGCCCGATGCCTTTGACGGCGAATACCAGCAGTAAAACGGCAGCGATGCCGATAATCCAATTTTTGCGTTTCATAGCTTTAATATGATAGTTGAATAATAAATCAGGCTGTTGTTTCGCGGTCATCCGGGCCGGTAGGCGGCGTATCCTGCCGGTCCGGTCCGCAGCGGCCCCTGCCCCAGTGTTGCATATACTGCCGGCGCTCGTCTTCGCTCATGCTCCGCCAGCGTTCGCGCATGGGATGCCGGCGGCCAAAGCCGTCGCCGCCCCAGCCCCCCCGGGCGAATCCTCCGGTGAGCAAACGGCCGAGAAACATCAGGCCGATGGTTTGAAAAAAATTGATTGCCGGAAGGCCAAAGAGGGCAGTAGCCAGGGTATTCCAGAGTAACATAGTAGCTCCGGTAAATACCGCGATCGCGAGGGCGCCAAAGAACACGGCTTTAGCTACCCATTTCCATTTTATCGACTTCATTTTTATAGTAGAATAATTGGTTGTTAAGAAAATGCGCCGTCCCATGCCTGAAAAAACCGCCGCAGGTGCAACACGGCATACCGCTTGCGCGCAAGCAGGGTATTGACGGGAACTCCACTGCGTTCAGCCAGTTGTTTGAACGGTATGCCGTCCAGTTCATGGCCGACAAAAACGGCGCTTTGTTCGGCCGGCAGTTGGCCGAGGGCCTGGTCGAGGGCTTCCCAAAACTCCTTCGATTCGAGCAGGGCATCGGGCAGGCGCCCGGCCGCCCAGCGGTCGAACCACAGATCGTCGCCGACGGCCTCTTCATCCGGGTCGCCGGTGTTTTCAGTGGCAACCAACTGGCTGAACGGGATATTCTTCCGCTTGCGGTAATAGTCCGTCACCCGGTTGCGGGCAGCCGAAAACAACCAGCTGCCCACCTGGCCGATCGCTTCGAGGTCATCCTGGCGGGTGAGCTGCAGCCAGACGTCCTGCGCCACATCCTCGGCGGTTTCCATATCGTCGATCCGCGAGCGCACAAACGCCAGGATGCGCTTTCCGTACTGTGCAAACCAGCTGCTGATGAGGTTGTTCCGTTGCCCTTGTGCCAATTCAATGTTCACGTTTAGGTCCGTTTATACCGGGTAGGACGGACGGGGAAGTGGAATATTTTAAAAATATGGAAAAATCCGGGCGCCCGGGCAGAAGCCGGTTCACCACCAGTAATTTACCTTCAACACCAGCGACCTGTTTTTGGGCCCCCAAAACTGCACCGCGTAGTTGTCGGTGTACACCAGAAACAAGTCGCTCATGGGTCGGAAACGCCATTGCAGGCGGCTGTTCAGGTTAAAATTATCGGCTTGGGTATTGTACTGGATAAACGTAGTCCACCACAGGTTTTTTGCAAAAAACACTTCAACACGGGGGGTAAGGTTGAAAATTTCGAGGTCGCAAACCGGTTCTGCAAATTCGAGCCGGTTGTATTCGGCTGCCAGGCGCAGGTTGATCAGCGGCTGAAACCGGTACGCCAGTTCGAGCCGGGCCGAATATTGGCTGCCGGAGTAAAAGCCGCCGGCGCCGGCGGAAACCGACCACACGAATGACTTCCGGTAGTCGGAATTCCACTCAACCCGGCCGTGTACGAACCGGTAGTGGCCGGCAGCCAGCGCCGGGCAGGCAGCCAGGCTGTCGTCGTCGAATTTGAACGACACGGGCACGTCCGCCAGCGTGGGAAAAGCGGTGACCTGCGCCTCGCTGGTGTTCTTAAAATTCCAGGTGACGCTCAGGTTGTTGGAGGATTCGTTGAAGGAACCGTCGGGGTTGACGACCTGGAAAAATTCGGCGCCGAGCTCGGCAAAGTTCAGGCGGCTGGATGAATCTGCCGAAAAGAAGCGGTATTTGAGGTCGCTGTAGATAAAATTATAACCGATGCGCAGGGTGGTATCGCGCTGCACGTCGTAGTTTTCAATGCGTTGTTCAAATCCTGCGTCGGCCCGGTAATTTTCACCCATGTGCAACAGATCCAGCAGGCCGCTAAAACGCCGCGAAGAGTAATACACGCCGGTATTTCCCCAGCTATTTTTGTTGCGCACGCCCGGCAGAAAACTGTGGTGGTAGGTCGACCAGGCGCTCCAGGCGCCATCGGCAGAGGTGAACACCAGCTCCACTCCGCCATTCCTGCTGTAAGCATTGCGCTGCAGTTCGCCGCCGCGGAATTCCTCGCGGTCGCAGAAATAGGCCCCCACGGTGGAGCGCCCGAACAGGCGGTGGCGCAGCGCCAGGGCCGAGTAGTTGCGCGCGGGGTTGGGTCCTTTTGCCCGGGTTTGCATGGTCATGATGCCCACCCGGGTGTCGCTGCCCAGGTTGCCGGTGAGCCGCAAGCCGCCCAGAATCGGCACGGGCTCGCCGTCGTCGTTCAGGCCGATGCGCCGGGAGAAAAACGGCCGGATGGGTGGAATGCCGAAATTGCCGAACAGGTCGGCGTTTTCGAGAAAAAACGTCCGCTTTTCGGGCAACATGATATCAAAACGGGTGAGGTTCACCACCTGCTCGTCAATTTCAATTTGCGAAAAGTCGGGGTTCAGCGTAAGGTCGAGGTTCAAACCCGAACCGACGCCGACCTTGGCGTCGAGCCCCACACCGGGCTCGAGCGCCCAGGCAGCTTGTTCGGTATAGTCCCTGGACAAAGCGGCAGTGGCATACGGAATAAGGTTGTAATTGCCTTTCACGCGGCGCGGCGCGGTTTCCCAGTGCAAAGCGCCCGTCCAGCCCAGATCGGTACCGCTGAACTGGAAGGGAACGGGGGCCCAGGTGGAGTATATGCCATGGACGAGGTCATTGCGGATAAAATTGATGCCCCAGGTGTTTTGCCCTTCCCTGAACCGCAGGATGCGCAGGGGAATGGCGACCTCGGCCGTCCAGCGGTCGGTTTGCATCCGGGTTTCCACCAGCCAGGTATTATCCCAATTGGTATCCGCCTCCTCCACGCCCGCTGCGAGCAGGGCTTCGGTTTGCACGCCGGCGGCCGAAAAAGCGAAGAAATAGCCGTTGTTTGCGGCATTGGAAGGGTCCAGCACGATGGCAAAGCCGTCAGAATCCCAGTAGCCGACATCGCGCTTGAGGCTTTGCAGGACGTAGCGCCCGGTATGCCAGCAGGTGACTGCCAGATAGAGGTACCGCTGGTCAGCTACACATCGCACCTCCGTTTGGGCCGGCGCCGGGCCGCCGTCGCGGGGCCATTTCATCCAGAAAGGCGTGGTCATGGTTGCCATTTGCCATACGGAATCCGACAGGCTCCCATCGACAACAGGGGCCATGAAAGCAGCAGCAACGTTGAGTTGGAAGGAGCCCTGATGGGCTTCACGGGTCGATTGGGCGCAAAGCATTTGGGCGGAAAGGAGCCCGGCAAAGAAGTAGAACAGACGCATGAACAGGTAGTTGTTTTCAAAAAAGAGGATTACGCGCTGATGGATCTTTTGAGCATAGCTGCCCGAAACCGGAAGCCAATTCATGGCTATGTGCTGCGCGAATATCCGAACAACGCCGTGGAAAAAATAATTCCCGGAACCCGGCGCGGGCGTTTAGCATGTTGGGGATTTTTTTATGCACAATATTTGGCCGCTATCTATATTTACCCATTCATTGTTCACCAACCCAAGTCCGGCCTCCGTAGCCGGCCCTACACCATGAATACCATTTTGAGACTCGGTAACTTCGACGAAGGCAAAATGCCGGCCAGCCGCACCACATTTTTGGAGCCCTACCATACCGGCATGTCAAATTTCCTCAAACTGCGAAAACAATTTCGGGACGAGGCCAACGGCGTTTGGCGCGGCTTTGTGCAGGTGCCCGGCACAGCCATCCGCGACCTGCAACAGTTTTTGAAAGACAGTGGATTTATGCCCAAAGCCAATGTGGACGGCGTGTTCGGATACGGCACGCAGGCTGCCGTGCGCCTGTTTCAGGAGTACGTGCGCTCGATCGGGCAAGACCCCTCCATCGGCGTGCCCGACGGCGTGGTAGGCCAAAATACGCTGGCCAAAATTGAAAAATGGAAAGCTGATCACGCCGGCCAGGGCCAAATGTTGTGCGAATGGGGCAAATCGAGCGCCCAAAAACCGGCGCCGGAATTTGAGCGTTGGCTGGGGCTGCTGAAGTCCGCCCAGGCTTTTTACAGTCGAAATCCCGGCCCCATCCTTCAAAAAACCGAAGCCTACACGGGCGCCACCGACACCAAAAAGTTAAAAAACTGGGATTTTTCGCCGAATTCCATCCACCTCATCGGCATCCGCCGCTCGCAGGAGGTGGGCGCTGCCCGCCGGGAAAACGACGACTTGTTTGTGTTGCTCATCCGGGGTATGGTATTCCGGTTCTGGGGCTCCACCGATCCCAACCCTGGATTGGCCGAACGCGCCGACATTCCGTTTTTGGTGGAAGGGCAACACGAGTACCAGTTCGGCTGGCACAAGGTCAACAACAATCAGACGATTTACCGCGCCCTGCGCCCCGCGGGCCCCGGCGTGCTGGTATTCCGCGATGTGGATAAAAATATGGCGCTTACGGAAACGGACATCGACAAAGGCATCGACAAAAAGCCCAATACCACGATTAATATCCACTGGTCGGGTATCGGTACGACCAATTTTTCGGCCGGCTGCCAGGTCATTGCCGGCCGAAGTTACCTCAACAACCACGGCGAACTGATCGACTGCAGCGGCTTTTCGGCCATTTCCTACGCCGATCTGGCCAAAGGCAAAACCCGCGGCGCTTACAATGTTTTTGCCGATCTGATACTCAGCTATGCACCGCCGGGCGTACGCACCCTCCGCTATACGCTGGGGCGGGATGAAACGTTCCGGAATTTCCCGGACTGGGACGCTTCGTTTGTCGATACCGACGTGCGGCGCATGCGGGGGATGGCATAAAACGAGCGGCATGCAACAATACATCGCGCAACTGGCACTCGTGGTGGACGATTACGACGAGGCTATTGATTTTTATACCCGAAAATTGCATTTCACCCTGCTGGAAGACACGCCGCTGAGCGCGGTCAAGCGCTGGGTGCGGGTGGCGCCGCCCGGGAGCGCCGGGTGTGGCCTGCTGCTGGCCAAAGCGGCCGACGCAGCTCAAAAAAGCCGGGTGGGCAACCAAACCGGCGGCCGTGTTTTTCTATTCCTGCACACCGACGATTTCGAGCGGGATTATAGAAATTTGATTGAAAATGATATTGAAATCGTACGGCCGCCCAGCGTGGAAGCCTATGGAACCGTAGCTGTTTTTGCGGACTTGTACGGAAATCTGTGGGATTTGATCGAACCAGGGTTCAGCACAGGCCGCTAACGCAAATATTCCCCGATCAAAGTGGTCAGGGTATCGTACGGAATGATTTCCAGTTCGGAGTGCCGGTTGTTCAGCTGACGCTGCATGCCGGCCATCCGGATCAGCAGGGGTTGCGCTTTGCGCAGGAAAGGTTCCGACCGGAAACCCGATTTGGGCAAACAGGCCAATATCCGGATGAATGCGGTCGACCGGTCGGCACGCGTATCGCGCAAGTAGCGCAGGCGGTATTTCTCCAGGGTTTGGATGCGTTCCAACACGGCATCTTGGCGGCCTTCCAGGAGTTGGAGCAGCGTAAGCGCGATTTGGATAGCCACGTTCATGCCTGTTTTGTCCTGGTTGAACACCGGGGTTTCGTTGGCAAAGCGAATGCTCCGGAAAACGGGCAGGGCTTCCGCCTGCCATTCCTGCCGCTTCAGGCGATAAAAAATGTGGAGGCAGGCGCCCAGGATATGCCAGACCTCCTGCTGGGCTGGGGGCGTGCCGGAAAAACGCTTGTGCAGCCGCACGGTTTGGAAAATATCCAGCGCCTGCTCGTAGTGGCCTGTGTGCATAGCCAGGGTAAAATAGCGCTCATAAGCGGCAAAGAAATGAAACGAGCCGTCCGGAGCGAAGTCAAGCGCCGTGAGTACCGCCGCTTCGCCTTCGGCATAACGGCCCTGCAAGGTATATACGGGGACTTTTGAATAGGAAAAAAAAGCCAGCGGGACACCAGCCGGATATTTTCGCGCCTGGAAATAACCGATGGCTTCGTCGCAGCAGGCAAGCGCTTTCTCCCAATCGGCCGTTTCGAGCAGGAAGTGGTAGGTGGCGGAAAAGTAATGCAGGTGGAATAAATACGACGGCGCGCGGCATTTGAGCGGCGCCAACGCGTCGAGCCGCCGGCGCGTATCGGAAAGGAGTTGTTCTCGTATCTCTCTTTTTTGCAGCGCCGGCAGTTGCGTCCATTGGTAGCAATCGACGGCGCGTTCTTCAGCATCGGAATAGTCGCGCCAGGCCCAAAACTCCCGGCTGTAGGCTTCGAATTGCTTTTCCGTGCCACCCACGCTCAGAACCGATTCTTTCAAAACGCGCAAGGCCTCTACTACAAACGCCGGCACCTCGTAATCGCGTCCGCGGCGGTAAAGCCGTTTGGCAATTTCCAGTGGCGCGTGGCGGTAGCCGCGGGCATGAAGGAGCTGAAGCAGCGCCGTTTCCAGGGCGCCTTCGATGTAGTTATTCACCGTGGCGTCTACCCGGGATTTTTCGTCATCGAAAAAAACCGCCAGTGCGCGAAGGCGCCGGCGCAGCGCGCGCGCCAGTTTTTTATAGGTCGTCAGTCCCACGCCGGCGGCTTTGGCAGCGGCATGATCCGTATGCAGGTTATCCTTCCAGATCGCCCGGTACAGCTCCAGCAGGCCGGGCTGGTCCGACGTAAAAAAAGCCAGCAGCTGTTCGTCGCGCCAGATACTGGTTTTGATGAAATGAACGAGGTCGTTGAGTTCTTTGATCATAGGCAGGTAAACATAGGAAGATTTAAAAATTACCGGTGTATTCGCCTCCGAATTTTTGCGACCGCTGTTTTTTGCACATCCTTATCGAAATCAACGAATTACATTCTGAAATTAAGAAAAATCACAGTTAATAAGTCCGCGAATCTGTCTTTGCACTGTTTTATTGGCCGCCTGAAATTTGTAGTGTGAAAAATGGAGGAGCAGGCGCTGAAATCAACCACAGGTCAGGATCGAATAACGGCAGTCTGGCGGATCGCAGCAATGCGTTAGGCCACCACCGGGCTATCCGGTATTTTGGCGACCCGCCGCGGCAGCATGCCCGGCGGGTTTTTAGGGTGCGTCTGAAAAATACGCGCCGGGAAGGTGAAATATCCTTGGACAGCGGCGCCGGCAAAAAAGAGCGACCGCCATACTGACCGTACGGTCAAACATCCGGCTTCCCGCAAGGCGCAAAGGGCCTCCGGATGCAGAAGGAGCATACCCGGAAAATCCTCAATCGAGTACGGGCGCGGAAGCCGAAAAGCGGAAAGAGTAGGCTGTTTAACAGAATAATCAGCATATATGAAAACGGTTGTATCAATGTTACTACTGGCCATCAGCAGTGTGGTATGGTGCGCTTACCAAGATCATGGCAACAGCCAGCCGGCGCAAGCGGCATCCGCCCTGCGCATCCGGGTCAAGGTGCAGCACGGTGATTGGGATGAGAATATTCAGAATTGCGTGGGCAGCAAAGGAATTTGCAGAATACTCATTCTGATCACCTTCACCAGGCGAAACGACGCGCAGGACACCAATGTCGGCGAAATGTGGTACGACGGCGAGCGGTTGCACCTGGCAGCCCTGGCCGAGTCGTACCAGCCGGAGGCCTTTGAAGCGAACTTTGCCCCATCCAGCTATACGGTATCCCGCGAAATTCCACTTCCCGACGATTTGTGCGACGCACTGGGCATCGCACGGGGCAGCAGCATCCAGCCGGGCACATACGCAGTCCGGAATGCCGGGCCGGAATACGGCAGCGCCGACCGGGAAATCGTATTTTGACGCGCCGGCCGGCGCCCCTGGAAGTATTCATTCCAACACGCATCAAACCGGCAAATACACGGCCGGATTGTACTTAAACGAAACGGCGTATGAAAAAAATGACCCTGTTGCTCTTGTTGTATAGCCTGGCGCCCGCGTGCATCGAACTGCGTATTGACGACGATGGCAGCCGCGACCTGGGCGTCGGGGCGCTGCAATACATCAAACCGTTCGATCTGGCAGACACCGGCATAGACCGTCCGGCAAGTAAATCCGGCGACATTGTTTTTGCGGAAACAGACGCCGCCAAACTCAAACAGCAGCTGCATTTGGGAAAAAAAACCTGGGTTTATGTTTGGGGCTCCTGGTGCAGCCCCTGCCGGCAAAAACTTCCGTTCATCGCCCAGGTACACCGCGATTATCCGGAATGGAATATCCTGCCTGTTGCAGACGATTATGACATTGCCGAACTGCAGGCGCTGCTGTTCTCCAGCCAATTATTGGTGCAGCCGTATATCCTGGATTTCCGGAAATACGGGACCCGGATTTATGAGAAAGAGCGCCAGTTATGGAACGAACTGGCCCTGGGAGGCGAATATCATAACGCGGTCCCACAAAACTATCTCTTCGATGAAACCGGCAAGCTGTTGTATTACGGCCCCGGCGCCATACCGGTGGAAATTATGAAAAGGTATTTTACGGACCGTTGAACCTCGCTGGGCCCGGGCCGTGATGAATTCAGAAAAAAAAATATACGTATTCCCTGCTGCTCCATACTGACCCTATCAGCAAGCACCCGCCTTTGCGCATAGCGCCGGGGAGTACCGGATGTAAGGGGAGCATACCCGGAAAATCCTCAAACGAGTACGGGCGCGGAAGCCGAAAAGCGGAAAGAGTAGGCACTTGAACCATTCGTTTTGAAACATGAAAAAAGTATTCGTATTATTGTTGAGCGCCCTGATGACCCTGCCTGCGATGAACGGCAGCGCGGCCCCGGCAGTTTCTTTGCCGGCTCCCCCTGCCATGCAACCCGGCCAAGGCCCGATCCTGCATTTCCGGATTCAAATCGGCCGGCCGAAAAAAAATTGCGCTGGCTTCGGGATCTGTATGATCAAAGTGGATGTGGAACCGGCGCCGCCGCCGGTCGAGGAAAGGGGTACGGCCCGTGCAACAGGTTGGGTGGAAGGAGGAAGGTTATACCTGGAGTTTGAGCGCAACTCGATTGAATCGACTACCCTGCAAACCTATTTCGGCTCGGGAACCTTCCGGATGGAAGAGGGCTACACGCTTCCTTCCGAGGTCGCTTCCGCACTCGGAGTTTCCGCCTATACGATCAAAGCCGGCAGCTATCCCATTACGGCCTCCGGGCCGGATTCGGAAACATTGCCCGTGGCATTCTGAGCGTTCCGGCAGGCGGCATTCCGGCGCCGGGCGGGCGCGGGCCTGCCCGGCGCCCGGAAGGCCGCCTGTTTATCCATATCATTTGACCCAACCATCACTTTCCTCGTTATGCGAAACTTCACCTTACTTTACCTGCTGCTTTTCCCAACCCTGAGCTGCCTGAAAATCAGCTTTAACGACGATTCCAGCCGTTCTGTCCGTGCAGAACAAAAGAAAAATATCGTTCCGTTCGACATCCAGCTCGCCGGCAAAGCCGCTACGGTAACTGCGGCATCCGATATCACTTTTCAGGAGGTGGATGCCGGCAACATCAAAAGTGTACTGCAACTCGGGAAAAAAACCTGGATATACCTGTGGGGCTCCTGGTGTACCCCCTGCCGCAAAAAACTGCCGCAAATGGCAGAAATATACCGCGATAATCCCGATTGGAACATTCTGCTGGTTTCCGAAGATTACAATATTAGCCTGCTCCAACAGCTCCTTTTTGAAAACCGGCTCTATATCCAGCCATACCTCCTGAGCTCCCAACGCTACGGCATGAAAACGCATGAAAAGGCACAAAAACTCTGGGAAGATCTGGCTCCGGGCGGTACGCCCGCAGAAGGATTCCCGCAAAACTACCTGTTCGACGAACACGGCACGCTGCTGTTGTACCAGGCAGGATCTATCCCGGCGGAACAATTAAAAGAATATTTTGTCTTGCGGCAATAGACTTTTTTGCGACGACGCGAGGTATAAAATATATCGCACAAACCATTCCCATGAGCACCGCGTATCCACCCATGTTCCGGGCAGGAGCAGTTGGGCTAATGCTCTTCTTATCCCCCGCCCTGCCGGCATCTAAGCCGCCGGGGGATACGTTGTATGACATCGATTCGTGGATTTACCTGGCCGAATCAGACTTCCGGCAAATACGCCAGGAACATGCGCAATGCATTGCCGGCCACCAACTGCGGCTCGCCGAAATCGATGCCGCACTGAGCCGGCCCGAAGCACTCTTCCCGGAATACGGCTACCCCCTGCTGCTGGAGAAAACCCGGGCCGAAACACAAATCCGCAAACTCCATACCGAGGCAGAGATAAAACTGGTGCGTTTGCGCTACCGCAAAAGCGTGGAAATGCTCAAAATCCTGTATGAGAAAATCCTCAGTATGGATCATCATTTTACCAGCTTGCGCACCAACCAGCAGGTCCTCCGCATGAGCAACCCCCACGAATACCCCGAATTTAAAGAAGTAAAAACCCTGTTGGAAGAACGCATGAAGAAAAAATACGGCTTCGCCCTGCCTGCTGTCATGGAAAGCAATCCCTATCTCTCCGCCGTGTATTCGATCGTCGGGCTCGCGCTTGGCGGCGCTGATAACCGCCTGCAACAAACCCGGCTCCAGCGCATTTCCTGCATCCTCGATTTTACCGTGCGTATGCACCAGGATCTGAACGTCGTTTACTACGAAACCGAATACCTGCGCGATGCTAACCTGACGCTGAAAAAAGAATGCGAAACTCTTTTTACTGAATGCGCCCGCCAGGTCGGATACGCCATCCCCCTGGCCAACTGCCGGGAAACCGATGACTGGGAACGGCTCCATGCCCTGCTCGATCAATATACAGACAAGGCCATTCAGACTGCCGGGACCACTCCGGCCCTTCAGCAGCGCAGCTACGCCAACCTGCAGTTTGCCGTAGACCGGGTCGTACATTTTATTGAAACCTATTGCGCATTCGTCGCCCAAGGCAATGCATATTACAAAAAATTCGCCAAAATAGTGAGCGGCTACGCAAATGAACAAACCTGTACCGACGCATTGCCGGAAAGTTTTCACCAGCTAAAAAACGACATCGAAATCACCCTCGAAAAATTCAACAGCGCCTACAACCTGCCCGAAATTCAGGGATCCCGGTTGAAAGATTTGCTCTATGGTATCGGCGAATGACGGAATGCTGCTACCTTTGAGTTACTACCTATGAAAGTCGTTATCCCTGTGGCCGGGGCCGGCACCCGCCTCCGCCCCCATACCTACACACAGCCCAAGCCACTCATGCCCGTGGCGGGCAAGCCTATCATTTGTTTTATCATCGATAAACTCGCCGAAGCAGGCCTGACCGATTTCGTTTTTGTCATCGGCTACCTGGGAGATAAAATCCGCGATTTTATCGAACAACGCTACCCGGATTTAAAAACGGAATTTGTCTATCAGGAACACCGCGAAGGTTCCGGACATGCCGTTTGGACCGCCCACCCCATCATTGCCAATGAAGACCAGGTTTTTATCGCCTTCGGTGATACCATTTTTGACGCGGACCTTCGGCAAATGCTCAATTGCCCACATTCCTGCATCGGCGTAAAAAAAGTAAATGACCCCCGTGAATTCGGCGTGGCAGAATTTGACGAATCGGGACGGGTGCGCCGGATGATCGAAAAACCCCGGATTCCCAAATCCAATATGGCGATTGTCGGCCTCTATAAAGTCATGGAAGTCGGCGCCCTGCTCCAATCCATCGAACAATTGATGCAAACAAACCACCGCACTGTCGGTGAAATCCAACTCACCGACGCCCTGCAACGTATGCTCGAACAAGGTGTTTATTTTCAAGCCATTCCAGTCAATAACTGGTTCGATTGCGGCCGAAAAGAAGTTCTGCTGGAAACCAATGCCATGCTGCTCAGCCAGCGTGGCTATGCCTCCGACGCCTTTAGCCTGCCCGTCTTCGACAACACCATTATCATACACCCCGTCGCTATCGGTGAAAAATGCCAAATCGCCAACAGCATCATCGGGCCTAACGTCACGATCGGCAACAACGTGACGGTAAATTCGTCCATTATCAAAGACAGCATCATCGGCAACTTTGCCGCCCTCGATGACGTCGTACTCCGGCACTCGGTAGTCGGCAGCGACGCAACGATCAAAGGCATGAACCTCAGCCTGAATATCGGCGATAATACGGAAATCGACTTCGCTTAACGTTGAACGTAAGATAGAATGGACAGGATTTTTTTGCGTAGCGGGATGGGACAAAATCTTGTAAATCCTGCAAATCCTGTCCCATCCCTCTACGAAAAGGAATCCCGTCACTCCTGTCCTCCCGTTTTCACCAGTTTTCGCAACAGCGTTTCGCCGTCAATCCAAACCCGCAGCACGTATAACCCCGGGGCCAGCGCACCGCCATTCCATTCGGCTTGAAGCGCGGCGGTATGGCCGGCGTTTTGTTGTTCAAACAAGCGGCCGGCCGGGTCGGTAACCGCCCAGCGGACGTCTGCGCTGCGCCGCAGTTCAAGTTGGAGAATGACCGTTTGGGCGAAGGGGTTGGGGGAAACCCGGCACTGCAAAACATTTTCCGGCTCGCCGGTAGCCACCACTTCCGGTACCGTCCAGGCAGATTCCTGCGTACAACCCGCCGCGTCCGTCACCACCAGGGTGTATACGCCGGCCGGAATGCTGGTGAGCGCCGGCCCCATGCCCACTGCCAGGCCGTTTTGATACCAGGCAAAGCCATAGGGCGGTTCGCCGCCGGCAGCAGTAGCCTGAATGGCGCCGTTGGAGGTGCCCACCCAGGCGGGGGTGATTGTCGCTGCGACGTCGATCGGCAGAAATTCCTGCACGAACGCCATGCCTGTCCGGCTACACCCGAGCGCATCCGTGAGCGTGACGGTGTACAACCCTGAGGGCACATTGATCACGGCCCCCGTGGCGCCATTGCTCCAGGCATACAGGTAGGGCGGCGTGCCGCCCGATGCCAGCGCGCTCAGCGTGTTCAATTCGCCGGCGCAGGCCGGTGCGGCTTCGACGGCCAGCGCCAGCGTATTTTCCACCACCACTTCAAACGCGCAGCTGGCGGTGTTGCCGGCCTGGTCTGTCACCTGGTAGCGCACGAGGGTGGCGCCTTCCGGAAAAACGCTTCCCGGCGGAAGTCCGGCCACGAGGCTCAGCCCGGCGATGGCGCAATTGTCGGCAGCCAACGGTAAGGAGAAATTCACCGGCCCGGCGCAGGCCGGGGTGGTAATGGCGGCAGGGCAGGTGAGCGTTGGCGCGGTGGTATCCGGCGCTTCCGGCATAAGCCCCTCAAACACTGCGGTGCAGCCGTGGGTATCCGTGAGGGTTACGCTGAAGATGCCGGCTGGCAGAATAGCCGAGGGGCCTGAATCGCCGGAAGACCATTGCAGATCGTACGGCGGCGTGCCGCCCGCCGGAGCGCAAGTGGCGACGCCCGGCAGCCCGGCGCAGGTGACCGGGGTTTCGACCAGAATACCGGCATCCAGCCCGGGTGGCTCGGGTACTTGGACCGGGAGGGTTGCCTGCCGGCCTTCGCTGTCGGTGGCCGTCACGGTGTAGGCGCCGGCAGCGAGGCCGGCAAGCGCGCTGGTGGTGTCGCCGGTGTTCCAAAAGAACGTGTACGGCGGTACGCCGCCGCTGGCGGAAACACTCAATTGGCCGTCGGAACCGTCCGGGCAGCTAACGGCCTGTACGGTTGCCGACACGGTAAACAGCGCTACCCCGGAATTAGGCAAGTAGCGCAGCACGGCAATGTCGGCGCCGGCAAAAGGGGCGTCGGAGGCGCCAGCCACCACTATTTTGCCGTCGTCCTGGCGGGCAATGGCCGCCCCCTGGTCCCTTTTGCCGCGCAAACCGGTAAGGAGCACGCCGTCGATACCCCAGGCCGGGTCGCGCGCACCGTTGGACAACAGGCGGGCGGTCATTATTTTGCCGGACGCCGTAGAGCCGGTAACGGCAATTTTACCATTGGACTGCACCACCAAATCCTCCGCAACGGATCCCTCCGGCAAAAGCACGAAAACCGCCGGCGCCAAAACTGGTATCGAAAGCGCCGTCAGGTAAAAATTTGAATACGGCCATTTGCCCGTCCACAGCGCCGGCGGCGATAATGGTGTTGTCGGCCTGAATGGAAAATGCGTTGAGCCGGTCGCTGATATTGCCGACGCTTGGAATCAAAATGCCGCTATTGCCGAAAATGGTGTCCAGGGTATAGCTGTATAAGCCTTCATTTTCAAGCCGCATCAAAAACATACGCGGCCAGGGGCCGAAACCGTCGAGGTAAAACCCGCCGACCAGGGTGTTTATTTTGTTCAGCGCGGTGTCGGGCTGATACCCCACCGCCGTAGCGTATTCGTAGGAAGGCCCGATGTCGAACACACCCTTGCGGAAGGCATTTCCCAAATTCGGCACATAACAACACCAGGCGACCGCCACCTTGTCGCCGGAGTAACCCGCCACGGTGTAGCCCTGGAAAGGAGGGGTAAAAACAAACGTTTCATCCGGAACGATGGCCGTGGCCACGTCGGCGCCAATGGAAAAATCTATTCTTTGAACAATGGGCAAAATCAGTTGGGAACCGGCGGATAGCAGAAAGGTCGAATCCTGGGTGCCGTCGGGGTAAAATTCCGCCACGCCGAAATCATATTCCCGGGCGCCCACCACCAGAATGTTGCCATTCGGGCGCTGGGCAATCGCCGTTTTCAGCGGAGCTAGCGGGGGAAAGAACAGGTACGAATAGTCGTTGGTGAGGAATTGATCCGGTTCGTTTACGGTAAACCCAGTCCGGCCGTTTTTGCCGAAGGAGGGGTCAGGCGTGCCGTCGTCCAGATAGCGGGCGACGCTGAAATTCGGCAGATTCTGGTAGATGAAATTATCCGGTTTGTTGTTTTCCGCTGCCTCCGGCGACGGCTTTACGGGCAGGGTGTATGGAAAAATGGTATCGACCACCGCCCCGACCAGAATTTTGCCGTCGGCCTGCAGCGCCACGTCGGTGCCGCGGTCAGTGTTGGTGCCGGCGGCCACGACGGCTACGCCGGTGTGGGCCAACGTAGTGTCCAAAGCGCCGGCACTGTCCACCCGCACCAGGGCGATATCCGAGGGAATGTCGAAATCATTGTACGCGTCAAAACCGTCGTATGTATGCCCGGCAGCCAGTATTTCGCCGCCTGGCAAAAGGGCGACCGCTTGCCCGCGGTCGTAATCGTTGATGTCGACAATGCGCACGCCACTTCCGTTGAAAGCGTCATCCAGTTGGCCGGTATTAAAGCGTACCAGGAAAATAGACGGTTCCCAAACGGCGTCGGCGTTTTTCGAATAGTGGTTTCCTACCGCCACCACCTTGCCGTCCGGCTGGATGGCGAGGGCCGCGCCCTCCTCGCGCGCGTCCTGCCAGGGCGGCGGCGTTCCGAATATTCCCGGCAATGCCAGGGCGACGTGCTCCAGCACGCCGTCGGGCGAATACCAGACGGCCGCCAGGTGCTGGTTGTTCGGCAGGCGGGCAGAGTGGCCGACCACGACGATTGTGCTATCCGGCTTGATCGCTACTGCCGCGGCGCGGTCGATCGAACGGAAATTGTCGTCGCCGCTGACGAACAAATTGCTGCGCACCATGCCGCCGTCGCCGAAAGTGGTGTCCGGCTGCCCTCCGGGGAGCAGGCGGATGAGCAGAATATCGCCGTTCAGCGTATCGCGCGTGGCAGCGAGCACGATCTCGCCGCCGGCCTGCAGGGCGATGCCGCCCACGGGGTTTTGCCCCGGCCCGGGATCGAACACGGCGATGCCGCCGGTTCCGAAGGTAGTGTCCGGCGCGCCATCGGGCGTGAACCGGAGCACGGCGATGTCATCGGAGTCGAAGACGTAGGGTTCGGTGATGGTGCCGGTGATCAGGATTTTTCCGTCGGGCTGAACGGCTGCCGCGACGGCGTAGTTGTTGTAGGTCAAGCTGTTTGTCGCAAACACCCGGCCGTTGTCGCCAAACGAGGCGTCGAGGCTGCCGTCGGGCAGGCAGCGGGCCAGGGCAAACCGGGCGCCGGTGGAATAGCCGTATTCCGAAACGCCGGACGAACCGGCGAGCAGGATTTTTCCGTCGGGCAAAACCTGCACAAACACCAGCCGGTCAGCGCCTTCCATGTCGATAAAAACCCGTCCGCGCGAGCCGAAAGACCCGTCGGGCGAGCCGTCGGCGTGGAAGCGGGCGAGCAGGAAATCGGGGTTTCCGTTCCAGGCTGTTCCGCCCAGGAGCAATTTGCCGCTGGGCAGCGGCACAACGCCGGCCACTTCCTCGGGGCCTTGCCCGAAATCGGTGATGGTGAAACCGTTGTTCCCGAAAGCGGGATCCAGTTGGGTGTTTTGCGCGCCGGCGAACACAGCGGCGAGCACACTCCACAGCAGAAAAGCAATGATTTTGCGCATAGTATACATATACACTTGATTGAGTCTATTCTCCAAAGGTTGGCCGGGCGGGCTTTTACAGCAATGCGCCCGGTCAGCTCCGGCGCCAATTTGAAACAGCAGGCATTCACCGCGGCGCGGCTTTAAGCACGGAAGGTACAAAATACGCCCGCTGTTTGCAAAATGCCGGGTGCAGGCCGTTGTATTTCACAGATTTGCGTATATTCGCAGAGAACATTCCACTCCGAATATGCCCCACCCAATTGAAACGCATTTTGCGCCCGCCTTGTCCCGTCTTACTGCCCGAAGCCGGCCGCTTTGGCCTGGCGGTTGTTTCTCCGTCCGGCGTTTTCCTGTTTTTTTAAAAATCTGGTTTGCCTTGGCGGCTTTTTCCGGCGCTTGTGTTTTGTCCGCACACCCCCCGGACATCAAGTTCGACCGTTTTGAACAATGGCCGGGATACCCCCGCGCGGCGGTACGTTCGATCGGCCAGGATGCCGAAGGATTTCTTTGGCTGGCGACGCCCGGAGGGAGCCTGCGTTTCGACGGCAACGTGTTTGATCTTTTTCCGAAACAAACCTTTTCATCCGCCGCTGCAAACCAATCCATTTCCCGGCAACTGACCGGCCGGTCGGGCGCCGTCTGGACCGGCGAAGGCGCCGTTTTGCGCTGCGACCGGCCCGGCGGCGCCCCGGCGCAGCGTTATCGCCTGCCTGCCGGCGCCGGAGCTTGCCGCGCCGTGTTTTTGCACCCGGCCCTCAGCGGCGACAGCGTCCTGTGGGTACTCGCCGATTCGACCCTGCTTTGTTTTCACGTCGAAAAAAACCGCTTTATCCGCGATTACCGAAACCGCAGTCACGACGCGCAAAGCCTGCACGGCGCGCCGTTCCGCTGCGCTTTTTTTTCCCGCGAGGGTATCCTCTGGCTCGGAGGGGAGGGCGGCCTTTGCAAATACGACTGGCGCAACCAGCAATTCCGGCTCTACCAGCTCAACCCCGGCCCGGCGAACAAAGGCGGCGAACTCAACTTCGTGCAAGGCCTGGCCGGCGATACCTCCCGGTGCTGGGTGACCACCAACGACATGGGCCTGCTCCAGTACGACCTGAACGAACACCGCCTGCTGCCCGACCAAATAAGGGGAGAATTGCAACAGCTCGGCGGGCGCAACGCCTACAGCATGGCCTACGACCGGCTGGGCCGTTTGTGGGTGGGAAATTGCAACGATTCCATTTTTGTATGCGACGCGCAAAAAGGCAAAATCGTCCGCCGGATACCCCTGAACGGCGATCTGATTCACTTCATTTTCAAAGACGTGTTGCTGGGGCATTTCTGGCGCTTGCACAAACCTTCCGGCGCCACCCCCGCCATCATCCGGATTCACCAGGAAACCCTGCGGAGAGATACGTTCCGGGTTCCATACTGGCAAAACCAGCAGTTTGCAAACCGGATCGACTATTTCGCTCCTACCCGGAACGATACCAGCTGGTTTGTGCACAACGCGGCGTTTATCCAGTTTTACCACGCAGCGTCTTCCACGTATGGGCAAAAACCCATCGCCGCGTTTTCAGGGATACGGCCCGACATGTCGAAATACTACAACCTGCGCTACGATGCCGTTCGGGACGCGCTCTGGCTGATGGCGGTGGATACGATTTACGAACTGGATTGGAAAAACCAAACGGCCAGCGCCTACGCCACGCCCCGGCGCCAACCCGGCCAAACAAACATACGCATCCATACCGACGATGCGGGGCGGGTTTGGCTCCAGTGTATACCGGAAAACGTACTGTACAAGTTTGATCCCGAAAGGAAAACCTTCGCCCGATACGACTGGTCGGACGGCCTGCCCGCTGCTTCCGTTGAATGTGTGGACATGGGCCGCGTCGGCAAAAAATGGTGCCAGCGCTACCACGACTACAGCTTCCTGCTTTTCGACCCCGCACAAATTCCGGTCTTTCCGGTTGGTCAATCCATCGTCACGGGTATTCGCCCGCTGAACCAAAAAGGTGTGCTGATTCCGGCGGCCGGCGGGGTGCTCCGCACTGCCGCCAACGACTTGCGGATCAGCTTCACCGCCGTCGCATTTGAACAGGGCCGGCACTTGCAGTTTCAGTACCGGCTGCTGGGTGTGGATACGGCCTGGGTGCCTTCGGGCCCCGACCGGGCGGCCATTTACGAAAATCTTTCCCCGGGCGACTACCGCTTCCAGGTCATGGCAGCCAACCGGGAGGGCGCCTGGAACCCCGTGCCGGCGGAAATATCGTTTACAGTACAACTGCCGCTGCACCAGCAAACCCGGTTTTGGCTCGGTCTATCGCTCTTGCTGACGGGCCTGCTCTACGCCGGAATGCGCTTTTTTGAAAAAAGGCGTATTGCCCGCTACCAGTTGCGGCAGCGCATTGCCGAGGATTTGCAGAACGAAGTGGAACTGGCCCTGAACGACATCCGCGCACTCAGCGCCGACAGCCAGCTCCACCACCACACAAGGCGCAGGAAGCGCTGGATCATATCGGCGATATCATCTGGACCATGCGCAGCGAGGAGATTTCCGGCGAAGCGCTGTTGCAGCGGATGAAAACGTTCGCCATCGAAATGCTGGAAGCCCGGGGCGCCAGCACGCATTTTCACGCCGACGCCGGTGCCGCTGATTTCCCTTTGAGCGCCGAGCAGCGCAAGGAGCTGTACCTGCTTTTCAAAGAAGCCGTCAACAACGCCGCCAAATACAGCGGCGCTGCGGACGTGCGCATCCTCCTGTACACCCAAAGCGGCGGGCTTCGCCTGGAAATCCGTGACAACGGTCGCGGCTTCGACCCCGCCTCCATCCCGCGCGGCAACGGCCTGGGCAATATGAAGCGCAAGGCGGAGCGGCATCGAAGGCGCTTTCCTGGCCAAACGCGCGAATCCCGCCGTCGAAGTGCTGATGCTCACGGTGTTCGACGACAACGACAAAGTGTTTCAGGCCGTTTGCGCCGGCGCAAGCGGTTATTTGCTGAAAAGAACCTCGCCGGTCAAAATCCTGGAAGCCATCGAAGACATTTACAACGGCGGCGCGCCGATGAGATCCTCCATCGCCCGCAAAGTGCTCGAACTTTTTCCCCGCCAGCCGGCGGCCAACACCGATCTGGACCTGCTCACGCCCCGCGAGCAGGCCGTACTGCGCAGCCTTGCTGCCGGCAACAGCTACAAAATGGTGGCCGGCGAGCTCGGCATCAGCATCGAAACGGTGCGCACCCACATCAAGCGGATTTACGAAAAACTACACGTGCACTCGGTGGCGGAAGCGATCGCCAAGGCGTTTTTGAAACAGGCCTGAGCGGCGGGCGGCACTCCTATGATCGTGGGATTGTGCAGCATGGCAGTGGAGGGGAATTTTGTGTTCCGAAACCTCCCTCTTTTTTCACTGCTATAAAAATCTTTTTGAAACAGATCGTTTAATCCAAAATCAAACTCAAATTTCCAATGAAAACGACTTGCTTTCCAGTCCTCTTTTGGGCGCTATTTTTCTATTGCGCCACTGCTCAATCCCCCGCCGGTTCACCGCCGGATATCCCTAAGGAAGATATTGAACTGCCGGAATTTCCCGGCGGCCAGGGTGCGTTGCTGCGCTACCTCGGAGAAAACATCGTGTATCCGGTTTTCGCGCGGGAGAACGGCATTGAAGGCACAGTTTCGCTCACGTTTGTCGTCGAAAAAAACGGCTCCATATCCAACGTGACGATCACGGGCGATATCGGCGGCGGCTGCGGCCAGGAAGCCGCCCGCGTGGTGTCGGCCATGCCGAAATGGGCGCCCGGTTCTCTCGACGGGATGCCCATCCGCGTGCGGCATACCCTGCCGGTACTCTTCCGCCTGGAAGACCCGGACCCTGCACCCGTCGACTCGACCCAGGAGGACGATTCAGCCTACGAAATATTTGATCTGACCACCCCGCCGGCCTTTCCTGGCGGCGAACCGGCCCTGCTGCAATACCTAAGCATGCGCATCCGCTACCCGGAAGCCGCCCGGACCAACAACATCGAAGGCACGGTGCTCCTGGTTTTTATAGTGGAGCCCGACGGCGCCGTGACCAACGCCACCGTCATCCGCGATATCGGCGGAGGCTGCGGCGACGAGGCCCTCCGGGTGGTGACCAGCATGCCCAACTGGAGCCCGGGTATCGCCAATGGCCGGCCGGTACGCGTGCGCTTTACCTTGCCTATCCGCTTCCGGCTGGAAGGCAAAACAAAATCCAAAAGCAAAAAGAAAAAATGGTGGCAGCGCGATGCCCTGATCGGCAACTGAACCCGGTTTGTAGTTTTTCCCGCAGAACGTAGCGTAGTTTTTCCCGCAGATCCTGCAGATTTTGCAGAACGCAGATCGCGCAGAGCGTAGCGTAGTTTTTCCCGCAGATCCCACAGATTTTGCAGAACGCAGATCGCGCAGAACGTAGCGTAGTTTTTCCCGCAGATCCTGCAGATTTTGCAGAACGCAGATCGCGCAGAGCGTAGCGTAGTTTTTCCCGCAGATCCCACAGATTTTGCAGAACGCAGATCGCGCAGAGCGTAGAGTAGTTTTTCCCGCAGATCCTGCAGATTTTGCAGAACGCAGATCGCGCAGAACGTAGCGTAGTTTTTCCCGCAGATCCTGCAGATTTTGCAGAACGCAGATCGCGCAGAGCGTAGCGTAGTTTTTCCCGCAGATCCTGCAGATTTTGCAGAACGCAGATCGCGCAGAGCGTAGAGTAGTTTTTCCCGCAGATCCTGCAGATTTTGCAGAACGCAGATCGCGCAGAACGTAGCGTAGTTTTTCCCGCAGATCCTGCAGATTTTGCAGAACGCAGATCGCGCAGAGCGTAGAGTAGTTTTCCCGCAGATCCTGCAGATTTTGCAGAACGCAGATCGCGCAGCGTAGCGTAGTTTTTCCCGCAGATCCTGCAGATTTGCAGAACGCAGATCGCGCAGCGTAGCGTAGTTTTTCCCGCAGATCGCGCAGATTTTGCAGAACGCAGATCGCGCAGAGCGTAGAGTAGTTTTTCCCGCAGATCGCGCAGATTTTGCAGAACGCAGATCGCGCAGAGCGTAGAGTAATTTCTCCCGCAGATCCTGCAGATTTTGCAGAACGCAGAGAACGCTGCGTAGTTTTTCCAATGGTTTAGTGCTGCTTGTTTCTCCCTTGAAAAAGGCCTTGCGACTCTACGTTCTGCGCGATCTGCGGGAAAAACTACTCTACGCTCTGCGGGATCTGCGTTCTGCAAAATCTGCAGGATCTGCGGCAACGCTGGCGATCTGCGGAAAAACTACTCTACGCTCTGCGGGATCTGCGGAAAAACTCTCTACGCTCTGCGGATCTGCGGGACGCTCTGCGGGATCTGCGGGAAAAACTACTCTACGCTCTGCGGGATCTGTGGGAAAAACTACTCTACGCTCAGCAGGATCTGCGGGAAAAACTACTCTACGTTCAGCAGGATCTGCGGGAAAAACTACTCTACGTTCTGCGGGATCTGCGGGAAAAACTACTCTACGCTCTGCAGGATCTGTGGGAAAAACTACGCTACGTTCTGCGGGATCTGCGGGAAAAACTACTCTACGCTCTGCGGGATCTGCGGGAAAAACTACTCTACGTTCAGCAGGATCTGCGGGAAAAACTACGCTACGCTCTGCGGGATCTGCGGGAAAAACTACGCTACGGGGATAATCCAATCTGCGGGAAAAATCCAGGTTGCGTTTTTTTAGCATAAACACAAAACATTTTGTTTTTAATCTGGACTCCGCTATTTTTGCCCTGAAAATTACGCGCTCAATATGCAACCTTGGTCCACCTGGTTTGAAATCCCTGCCGCCGACCTGGCGCGCGCAAAACAATTTTACGAGGCCGTTTTCCAAATCGAGATTGAAATCCTCGACCTGGGCGCCCTCAAAATGGGCATTTTCCCACATGCAGAAGTCGGCGCCGCCCTGTGCCAGCATCCCACGGGCTACCAGCCCAGCGAAACCCAGGGCCCGCTGATCTACCTCAACGGCAACCCGGACCTGCAAACCGCACTCGACCGGGTCGAGCCGGCTGGCGGGCGCATTGTGCGACCCAAAACCCAGATATCCACCGAACATGGCTACATGGCCGTTTTCATCGACTCCGAGGGCAACCGCCTGGCTTTGCACTCCGACCAATAAAAGTATTATGGCTTACGACGAAAATCTCGCCGACCGCATCCGTCGCGCCCTGTCGGCCCGGAGCGATGTAGTAGAAAAGAAAATGTTCGGCGGACTGTGTTTCATGGTCCGCGGCAAAATGGCTGCCGGCATCGTAAAAAACGAGCTGATGGTGCGCGTCGTCGCACCCAAATACGCCGAAGCACTGCAGCGGCCGCATTGCCGGGAAATGGACTTCACCGGCAAACCCCTCAAAGGCTTTTTGTACGTCAGCCCCGAAGGTCTCGATACCGACCTTGAGCTGGAGGCCTGGCTGCAATTGGGTATCGAGTTCGCCGGGCAGGCGCCGGACAAACCCCGGCAAAAAAAAACCTGACGACCCGGGCGGCAAGGCGCTTTTGCGCCGTGCCGGAAAAGCAAATTCTCTTTGTAGCCGCATGGTGTTTCCTCTCCAAATACTCTGCACACAAAAAAATTCTGTCGGCCCAGTTTCCTCAGGCCAGTTCGACTGCTTCAACGGCCACGGCCACCTTCTCCAGCGCCTGCTCCAGATCCCACCACAGGTCTTCCGCGTTTTCCACGCCCACCGAGAGCCGCACCAGCGCGTCGGTGATGCCGAACGCGGCTTTTTCCGCCGGGTCCACGCCGGCATGCGTCATCGTGGCTGGGTGTTGTGCCAGTGATTCGTTGCTGCCGAGGCTGACGGCCAGTTTTACCAGTTTCAGGTGGTTCAGAAAAGCGAAGGCTTCGGCCTCGCCGCCTTTCACTTCAAACGACACCATCGCGCCGGGCGACGTACACTGGCGCCGGTAAATATCGTATGCTTCGCCGTCGGCAGGCGTGAGCAGGCCGAGGTAGTGTACGCGTCCGACTTTAGGGTGTTCGGCCAGCCGGCGGGCGACGATCCGGGCATTTTCGGTTTGTTTTTCCATGCGGAGTTTCAGGGTCTCGAGGCTGCGCAGCAACAGCCAGCCCGTGTGCGGAGCGATCATGTTGCCCAGAAAGGTGCGCAGGGTTTTTACCCGGGCGATCAACTCGGCCGAACCCAGGCAGGCGCCGGCGATCACGTCGCTGTGGCCGCCGATGTATTTGGTGGCGGAGTACAGCACCAGGTCAGCGCCGTGCTGCAGCGGGTGTTGCCAGAGCGGGCCCATATAGGTATTGTCGACGGCTACCATCACGTGGCGGCCGGCAGCGCCGAACTGGTCGGCCACCGAGCGGCACATGGCGATATCGACAAGGTCGTTGGTGGGGTTGGCGGGCGTTTCGAGGTAGATCATACCGAGCCGGTCTTTTTTGCCCGAGCGCTCGATCAGCTGCGCCAGCTCGTCGCGGCTGGCGCCGGGCCGGAAGCCGAGCACCTCGATGCCGAATTTGGTCATTACGTGGTGTACGAAGTGGCTGGTGCCGCCGTACAGCGGGTTGCTGTAAAGCAGCAGGTCGCCCGGTTGCAGGAATTCGAACAGTGCAGTGCTGATGGCCGACATGCCGCTTTCAAACACGGCGCAGGCTTCGGCGCCGTCCCAGAGCTTTAGGCGCTCTTCCAGGATTTCCATGTCGGGGTTGTTCAACCGGCTGTAGATGAGGCCGGTTTTTTCTTTGGCGCCCCGTTCGCGCAAGCCGTAGGCCACCTCGAAGAAAGCCTTGCCTTCTTCGGCGCTGTGAAACACAAAGGTGGAGGTTTGGAAAATCGGGCATTTTACGGCGCCTTCCGACCACTCGGGCCGGTAACCGTACGACATCATCAGGGTTTCGGGTTGGAAATTCCTTTTCATGGTTAGTACTTTTTCCTGCAAATTTCCGATTTTAAGAGTATTGATCCAATTATCATTTATTAATTGGAATATAAAACTAAAATATTTTATTAAATAGGATAAATAGTCTAATATTGTTTTTTAAATCTAGAGTTTATGGAAAAAAAATCTGCCGGGCTCGACCCCGCCGACCGCGCCATTTTGCAGATGCTGCAGGAAGACGCTTTTCTGACCACCAAGGAAATCGCCGCCGTGCTCGGGCTGACCAATACGCCGGTGTTCGAACGGGTGAAACGCCTGGAGCGCGAGGGCTACATCGCGCGGTACACGGCCCTGCTCGACCGGCGCAAGATCGGCCTGCCGATGCTCGTATTATGCGATGTGTTATTGAAAGAACACAACCGCGAATTCCTCCTGCGCTTCGAGGCCTCGGTGGTGGGCCTGCCCGAGGTGCTGGAATGCCACCACGTGACCGGCGAATACGACTACCTGCTCAAGGTAGCTGTGCGCGACATGGACGATTACCAGCGCTTTATCAAGGAAAAACTGGCCACCCTGGAAAATATCGGCCGGGTGCAGAGCCACTTCGTGATGACAGAAGTGAAGAACTCGACGGTGCTGCCAGTGAAAGAGGAGTGATGATTGCGAGAGCAATACAAATAACGCACTACCCGTCATTCCGCGACAGGCGGATGCCCGCCCGGATGTGTTCGAAATACTGCCGCCGGGCGCCCTCGGCATCCTGGCTTATTTTAACGCACTTTTTCCGGAGATTGGTCATCCAGTTTTGGGTGTACTGGAAAAACCGGGTATCGCCGACGAACATAAAATTGGGGTCGTCAAAGACCAAAAATACGGCTTGGAGCAGCTGGCTGTCGGCCAACAGGGTGATGCCGGTGGGCGCCATGCTGTTGTAATACAGGTCAAATATCCCACCGGGCGCCCGGGCGTTTGTCTTTCGCGGCGAAAAGGCCCATTTGCAGCCTTCCGAGGCCATTTCAAACTGGTGGGCGCACAATTGCTCCAGTTGTTCGTACAAAATACCGGCTACCCCGCCGCCGGCGATCTGCCCGGATTCCTCAAAATAGGCGATCTGCTTCAAGATATTGTTGTAAATACCTTCCGACCATATTTCCACCGTCGGTATCCGGTTGTACTGGTTCAAAATGGGCGCCATGAGGGAATCGTAAACGTCGCGCTCGGGAAAATGGTCCGGGTCGAATTTCAAGGCGGTCGTGTAAGGCAGCTGCCAGTTGATACTGGCGTAGGTAAATAATTTGAACAACGCCAGCTCCCGGAAATGCATGCATTGGAAATAAAGGAGCTCGTCGGTGCAAAGCCATAGCCTGAAACCGGCCGCCCGGGAGAAATGGTTGAAATTAGCCAACACCTGCTCCAGGTGTTCCCGCCCCGAGCGAAACGGGCGGCCGACGGTATTCAGCCGGAAAAGCCCGCTTCTGAATTCGGGCAAGAGCAACTCCTCCAACGGTATGCTGAAGGCGTTGACCAGGCGGGCGAGTTCGTCCAGGTCGATCCGCTTCGAGCCGTTCAGGCGGTTGTAGACCGAACTTTTATTGATATGGAGCGCTTCGCAAATAGCAGGGATAGCTGCTTTCGGGCCCACCTGGGCGAGGATATAGCGAAAAAGGTTTTGCTGGATGACGGAAGCGTCGAGGTTTTGCATGTGGCGTTGCTGGATCGACAAGAAAGGACAAATTTTCCAAAAAATCTGGAAAAACAAACCGCGTATTCCGGAAAATACTGTCGCATCATGCTTTTGGAGCGCCCACTTTTGCCGCATCATTCACCAGTCAATATCCAACATTATGACGTACTCCAATTCGCACCGGCAAAAAACCCTGGCCCTGACGGTTCTGTGGGCGGCCAGAATACTGGGCGCCCTGGGCATCCTGTTTTTATCGTATATGATTCTGGGGCACGTGTTTGGCGATGAACCCCAAAACCTGAACGGGATTTCCGATATCGTTGCCCTTACCTTTTTCCCCGGCGGCCTGCTTCTGGGCTTGGTCGTAGCCCTGAAGTTTGAAAAAACCGGCGGCGCCATCGCTTTTGTCAGTATGTGCGTCTTTTTCCTGCTCCGGCCGGACACGCTGGCTAATGCCTGGATATTGGGTCTGTTTGCCCCTGCGCTGCTGTTTTTCATTTACGGCTGGTGGTTGAAACCAAGGTCTCTGTGAACCTCTGTTCGCTCTGTGAGCCTCTGTGGAACGAAACGTGCCACAGAGGCTCACAGAGGTCCACAGAGGGGAAATCTGTTGCACACCAATGGTAAAGCAGCAGTCGTAAATCGCAAATCATATACCTTTGCCCAAAATAACCGCTATATGTTCCGCCTTTTTACTACCCTCCTGCTCCTGGGAGCAACCCTGAGCGCCAAGGCCCAAACCGATCTGTTTTTCCCGCGCAACCTGCAAAAAGCCTACGACAAAGGCACCCGCAGCGCCGACGGCAAACCCGGCCCCAAGTACTGGCAAAACCGCGCCGCCTACGTTATCCAGGCTAGCCTGGAGCCCAAAAAACACCTGCTGAGCGGCCAGGCCACCATCACCTATGTCAACAACAGCCCCGACTCGCTCACGATCATCCGCCTTAAACTTGCGCACGATCGCTATCGAAAAGGCAGTCTGCGCGACAGCGATGTCGATCCTGCCGTCGTGGACGACGGTGTCCGGATCGACGGCCTGACTTACAACGGCCGGCGGCTGAGCGACAAGCAGCAGCGCCGCCGCAATACCTTCCTCGACCTCCAACTCCGGGGCATGGCCCTGGCTTCCGGCGCCACGGCCACCATTACACTCCAATGGTCGTACACCCTGCCCGCCGATAAAAACGCCACCCGCGAATGTGTGTGCGACCCTACCACGTTTTTCGTACCCTACTGGTATCCGCAAATTGCCGTGTACGACGATTACCGCGGCTGGGCAGGCACGCCCTATAGCGGCCAGCAGGAATTTTACCACGAATTCGCCGACTACGACGTCACCATCACCATGCCCAAAGGTTTCATGGTATGGGCTACCGGCGAATGGCAAAACCCGGGCGACCTGCTCGAAAAAACCTGCCTCGACCGCTACGAGCTGGCCCATACGTCGCCGGACGTGATCAAAATATGGACCGAGGCCGAGCTCAAAGCCGGCGGGGTGTTTAAAAAAGCTAAACAACACATCTTCCGGTACAAGGCCGCCAATGTGCCCGACTTTACCTTTGCTGCCAGCGACCACTACAACTGGGATGCCGCCTCGGTGGTGGTGGATGACCGCAGCGGCCGCCGCACCTTCCTCAGCGTTGCATACGATACCAAATCGAAAGACTACTACAAGGTAGCCCGCATCGCCGCCGACGGTATCCGCCTCATGAGTACCTGGCTGCCGGGTTACCCCTTCCCGTACCCCTGTATGACGGTCTTTAATGGCAACGACGGTATGGAGTACCCCATGATGGTAAACGACGCCAGCGTCAATGAAAACTTCGTGACCGAACTCACCCTGCACGAAGTGTCGCATACCTATTTTCCCTTCATGATGGGGATCAACGAACAGGAATACGCCTGGATGGACGAAGGCTGGGCCTCGTTTTTCGACTTCATGCTCGCCGACTCGCTCACCAACACCAAATCGGGCAACGTGCGCGGCTATACTTTCGTGGCAGGCACCGACATCGACGTACCCCCCATGGTGCGCTCCAGTTTCCTGGGCAGCGGCGCCTATGGAACCGCTTCCTACGGGCGCCCGCAAAGCGCTTATGTGGCCCTGTATGACCTGCTTGGCTACGAAACTTTTCACCGCTGTATGGTCGAATACATGGACCGCTGGAAAGGCAAACACCCTACACCGTACGATTTTTTTAACACCTGGAACGAAGTGTCGGGGCAAGACCTCGACTGGTTCTGGAAGCCCTGGTTCTTCGAGTGGGGCTACCCCGACCTGGCTATCCAAGGCGTCCAGCGCGACCATGCCAATGGGCGCGACGTCATCCTGGTGGAAAAAAAAGGAAATATTCCGGTACCCATACACCTGGAAGTGTATTATGCAGACGGGTCCACGGAAGTCCTGCACCGTAGCGCGGAAGCCTGGAAGCCGGGGCATACAACGGTAGGGGTGGAATGCCGGGCCGGCCAGTCGGTGAGTAAGGTGAGCCTGGGCAACCGGATGGTGGCCGATACCGACCGCAGAGGCAACGCCTGGAGCAAAGAATAATTCCTGCTTATCTTTGACGCTTTAACAATCAGGAAAAATCCGCCGTATGAACACGAATAAATTGCTCACTTACCTCTTGTACGCCCTGTTGACCGGATTGGTCTGTGTTGTTGCCTACAAAATATATCAAATCAACCGCGACAAGGCGAAAGTAGCCCAGGAAAATGCCGAATTTCAACAAAGCCTGCGCGATCTGGGCTACCTCGACGAAGACAGCACCGGCAGTGTGTATGGCGGGGAAGAAACGCCGCGTACGGACCTGACGCCTTCCGGTAGCACCGTGTCGGCCGAAGGTATCGAAGAAGATGCGGCGCCGGCACAACAAACCGCCCGGCCGAAAGGCAGCACAACGTCTCCCGCCGCCAAGGCGCCGGCTGAAGTGGCCGCGAAGCAGCAGGTCTCTGCTCCGGCGCCCGACCGCGTGCGCGACCTGGACAACGATACGGGCAGCAATGACGGCCGCTACCGGGTCGTAGCCGGGTCCTTTACCCGGCTCGACGGCGCGCAGCGCGAGATGGAGCGGATCATCAAAATGGGTTACCACGACGCCGAAGTCGGCCGTTTCAACCGCGGTAAGTACGCCGTCGTGATCGTCAAGCGCACCAACAGCTTGAACGAGGCCAACCGTATCGTAGACGCGCTCGAACGCAAAGGCATCGATGCGGCGGTGATTGACCGGCAACGAAAGAAATAGATTCTATCGGAGCCCTGGCACAAACCGCGGCACCCGCTTTTGATAGTCGGCATAGTCCGGGTATTTACCAGCCGATATTTTTTCGCTGAAATCCGAACTGCCCAAAAACAACAGCAGGAGCAGCACGGCGCCAGCCAGCGACCAGTTGAGCCAGTGCCCCGTGGCGGCAACGCCAAACAGGTAAAAGCTGAGCCAAACGGCCTGCTCGGCGGCATAGTTGGGATGGCGTGCCAGCCCCCACAGGCCGGCACTGAAAAAGCCGCGGGCATAATCGCCTTCCAGCGGTTCTCCGGCGGCGTGGCGGCGTTTTTTCTCCTCCTGAAAATTCCACTGCTGCTGGTCGGCGACGGTTTCCAGCGCGATAAAGCCCAGCATCAGCGCGGCGGCCAGAGCATCCAGGGCGTTCAGCGGCTGGCTTTGCCCTTGCCAGGCCACCACAACCGGCAGCGTGAACAAGAGGATCAGCGCGTTTTGATACAGCGAAATAAAGCCCAGGTTGAACGCGGCCCAGGACAGGCGGCGGCGGAACAACGGGTTTTGCCGCAGCACGCCCCACCGGTAGTCCTCCCCGCCTTTCCATGGGACCAGATGGTACCCCCCGCGCCGCCAGAAATTGTACGACAAGCGCAGGCCCCAGAGGGTGACCAGCCCGGCCATCAGTGCAGTGCGCGCATCGAAGCCGGCCTGCGCGGCTACATACCAGCTGTAGGCAATGGGCAGCAGGCTCCAGAGCTTGTCGACCTGGCTATAATTGCGCGACAGTTCACTGACTACAAAACACAGGAGCGCCACGCCCGCCATGCCGGTAAACAGGTCTTGTACGACGCGCCAGTGCGCCGGTTGGAGCGGCTCGTCGTAGCGTATGGCCAGGATGGGCAGGGCAATCAGGGTGACGAGCAGGAAAAGGGCGGTGCGGAGCATGGATTTTCGTTTTTTGGGGGACAAATCTAAAACCTGTCCGGTGGAAATTTTGAAAAAACAGTGCGCGCTGCGGCGTACCCTGTTTTTTCAAAATTTCCACCTGACAGGTTAGGAGTTAATACCCCATAGCGCACCCATCTTTCCGGCTTTCGCTGGCGCCGAAATACACCTTCCGCGCGGGGTCCCAGCGGATGGCCTGGTAGCCGCCGTAGCCGCCGAGGCCGAAGCCCACCTTATGACCCATTTGCAGCAACTGGCGCACTGTTTCGTAGTCGAGCCCGCTTTCGAGCAAAATTTGCCCGCCCCCCTCTCCACTGCCGGCAGCGGGGCCGGTGGGGTCGCTGTTGCCGCCCTGGTGGTCGATGCGGGGGGCGTCGCCGGCTTCCTGGATGTTCATTTGAAAATCAATAATGTTCATGGCGATCTGTACGTGCCCCAGGGGCTGGAAATCGCCGCCCATAACCCCGAAGCTGAGAAAGGGTTGCCCGTCTTTGGTGATAAATGCCGGGATGATGGTATGAAACGGGCGTTTGCCGGGGGCAAATACGTTGGCATGTGCGGGGTCGAGGCTGAAGAGTTCGCCGCGGTCGTGCAGCATGAAACCGAGTCCGGGTGGCACCATGCCGCTACCCATGCCGCGATAGTTGCTCTGGATCAGGCTGATCATGTTGCCTGCTTTGTCGGCTACCGTCAGGTAAATGGTGTTGTTAGCAAAGGGATCACCGGCGGCAACCTGATTGTTGGCGCGGTCGGGACGGATCAGCGCGCGCCGGCGGGCGGCGTATTCCTTGTGCAGGAGTTCGGCCACCGGCGTCCGGCTGAACGCCGGGTCGGCATAGTATTTGGCGCGGTCTTCGAACGCCAGTTTTTTTGCTTCGGCAAACAAATGGATATGGCGCCAGGTGCCGTAATCGGCCGGACCAAACTCGAAACCTTCCAGGATATTAAGCATTTGCAGTGCGGCGATGCCCTGACCGTTGGGCGGGAGTTCCCATACGTCGTAGCCGCGGTAGTTGACACTGACGGGCTCCACCCATTCGCTCCGGTGCGCTGCCAGGTCGTCGTAGGCCAGGAAGCCGCCCTGCTCGCGCATAAACCGGTCGATGGTGCGGGCGATGCTGCCCTTGTAGAAGGCGTCGCGGCCTTGTTCGGCCAGCAGGCGGTAGGTGTTGGCCAGGGCGGGGTTGCGGAAAAGGTCGCCTTTTTCCGGCGCGCGCCCGTCAAGCGTGTAAGTTTCTTTAAAATTGGGGTTGCTAAGGAATCGCCGCACGCTGAGTTGGAGGTAATACGCTACGAGCTCCGTAACCGGGAAGCCCTGCTCGGCATATTGGATGGCGGGTTGCAGGATGTCGGCCATGGGCAGCCGGCCGAAACGTTGGTGCAGTTCGAACCAGCCGTCGACGCAACCAGGCGCCGTCACCGGTAGTGGGCCGTACGAGGGGATGCTGCGCAGTCCCTGCTTCTGAAAATAATCCAGCGTGAGCGCCTTAGGGCTGCGACCACTGGCATTCAGGCCGTAGAGTTTTTGCGTTTGGGCGTCCCAGACAATGGCAAACAGGTCGCCCCCGATACCGCTGCCTGTGGGTTCCATCAGGCCCAGGCAGGCGTTGGCGGCAATGGCGGCGTCGATGGCGGTGCCGCCGTTTTTCAGGATGTCGATGGCGGCCAGTGTGGCGAGCGGGTGGCTGGTGCAGGCCATGCCGTTTTGGGCGATGACTTCGCTGCGGGTAGCCCATCTGCGTCCGGTGATGCGGTCCTGGGCGTAAAGCCTGACTGCAAAAAGCAAAACAAACAATAGACTTGTTGCGACGGGTGCCTTTGGCGCTAAAAAAGCCATTTTTTCGACTGGCTTCGTTAAATTTTTCGCCGAATATGCCCGATTTCGACTGCAAAATTTGCCTAACCAGTCAATAAAATGGCATTTTTTCCCGCTCAAAGCCACCCGTCGCAACAAGTCAAATAGAAAAAGGCGTGGCATATTCCAATTATTTCGGATGTAAAACTACGCCGTTTCGCTTAAAACACCTTCCGAACGACCGCCTCCCGGTAGTTCGCTCCGATTGGTAATTTCTCCTTGCCAATATGCACCAGGTTGCCCTCCAGGGTGTCAATTTTGTCGATGGCCACGATATAGGATTTATGGATGCGGATAAACCGCTCTGCTGGCAGCGTTTCTTCCAAGCTTTTTAACGAGTTGAGCGAGATAATGCGGCCGGAGGGGGTGTAAAACGCCACGTATTCGCGCATGCTTTGTACAAAAAGGATATCGTCGAGTTTGACCCGGTGCACCTTATGATCGGCTTTCACCAGGATGTAATCTTTCCCAGGGGCCAGTTCAGCGGCAGCCGGCTCGGCGGCTATGGCCCGGCGGGCCTGCAGCAGGGCAATGGCCTTGTTGCAGGCCAACACGAAGCGTTCGAAGGAAAAGGGTTTGAGCAGGTAGTCTGTCACGTCAAGGGCATAGCCTTCCAGCGCAAATTCAGCGTAGGCCGTGGTAAAAATAACCACCGGTTTGGATCTCAGCGTGCGCAGGAATTCGATACCTGTCAATTCAGGCATTTGAATATCCAGAAACAACAAGTCGACCGGTTGTTGCTGCAACACGCGCATAGCTTCCAGCGGGTTTGGGCAGGAAGCGATAAGTTGGAGGTTGGTCAGGCGCCCGATATAGTTTTGCAGCAGGGTTCGGGCGAGTTCCTCGTCGTCGACGACCAGGCAGCGGGCGGGTTTCATGACAGTTGAATTTTTAAGTGTACCCGGAAAGACTCCGCAGATGTGTCGATGCTCAATTCGTGCCGGTGGGGATACACCAGTTCCAGTTGGCGACGCACGTTCGCCAGACCGATACCGCCGGATTCGTCTTTTGTAAAATGCTGCCCGGGCACGCTGTTTTGCACCTCGAAAAGGATATGATCATCGGCAGTTTGCAGTGCAATGCTGATCCAGCCTTTATCCCGGTCTTCGATTTTGCTGTGTTTAAAGGCGTTTTCCACAAAAGGGATGAGCAGCATGGGGGCAATAGAAAGGCCCGGCCGCGATTCATCCAGTTGGACGCCGACGTTGAGGCCCCGGCTGTCTTTGAGCAGGTTCAGGTCGATATAATGCCGCAGGTAATCAATTTCCTTACCCAGCGGCACGCGGTCGGCTTTGCAATCGTACAGCATGTAGCGCAGCATCCCCGAGAGTTTGAGCAGGTTGCCGGGGGCTTGGTCGGATTTAATGACGGTCAGGGCATAAATGTTGTTCAGGGCATTGAACAGAAAATGCGGGTTGATTTGGGATTTCAGGAATTTCAGTTCGGCCTCCAGTTTTTCGCTTCGAAACTCGGTGGCTTCTTTTTCTTTTTTGTTGGCATAACCGGCAATTTCAAACAAGGCACTCCCGATCAATGCCGTAAAATAGGGCATGATCATGCCGATATATTTCATACTGCGGAAGCCCGGGTTGCCATGCCCGCCGCCTTTGTTACCGCCAGGGCGGTTGAAATATTCGGCCCAGGGAGCGCCGTCCCAGTGCACCATCAAGGTCACGGCCGCCATCACGGCCAGTCCCGCCAAGACATACGCGAGATGTTTTTTATTGAAATAAAGGCGGGGCAACAAGACTGTTATGTTTGTCCAAATGGTAATAGCGATACCCGACAGCACCACGGCGCTGCGCACCGCCACCCATTCGATATTTTCCCAGTTGCCCAGCAGGATCACGGGGAGAAACACCCACAGGCCGCCCCAAAATAATATTTGTAACCAGGTATTCCGGCTTGGTAAATACATGGGGGCAAAGGTGCTCAAAGGCCGGCAATTCCTCAATATTTCTCAACCAACCGGGCCAATTTACCTTTTAATTGATTGTAATGATCAACCACCCCGTATCGCCGATCCCTGATCGGCGCATCCCGCCCGTTCCTGAAACGCCGATCGGGGATCGGCGATACGACGCGGCGTATTCATGGGCAATTTCACCCTGTTCATTGATTTTATTTTCCGCCTTGAATTTGTCGAAGCACCTTTGCGTCACTCAATCACTCAATCACTCAATGCATATGATCAAGACAGTCAAAACACTGATACTGTTCCTGTCGGGCGCTCTTGCGCTCCAGGCGCAGCCCGGCGGCGGCCGCATGATGAACCCCGAACAACGGGCTGAACAACAAACGACGCTCATGACGGAAAAACTGGCGTTGTCTGAAGCGCAAGTCAATAAAGTGCAGGAAATCAACCTCCGGTATGCAAACAAAATGAAAGATGCCCGTGATCAGGCCGACGGCGACTGGGAGGCGATGCGCGAAACAATGGGCCTCATCCGCCAGGAGCAGGATAACGAATTGCAAACCGTACTGACCCAGGAACAATGGCAACAATGGGTCGCTTACCGCGAAGAAATGCGCGCCAACCGGGGTAATTATGGCCGCGGCGGCGGCCCGGACACCGCCCCGCCCCCGCCGCCCGCCGAAAACGGCGAACAGCCGGTGAAAAAGAAAAAGCAGAAGAAAGAAAAAACAGATAGCGGCAGCGATCAGTAAAAAACAACTACGGATGAAATCATTTGCCCTCCTCGCTTTCCTGTTTTTCAGCCAGATGCTCGACGCGCAAACGTTTTCCATCAGTGGAAAAATCGTGGATGAAAACAACAACGCGCTGCCCGGCGCCACCGTCAGCCTGCAGCACCCCTGGGGCGATCCGGTGAAAAACACCGCCAGCGATGCCGCCGGTAATTTCGCCCTGCTCAACATCGGTAAAGGCGGCTACAAACTGGTGGTCACGGCCATCGGCTACAGCCCACACCGGCAGGAAATCACGCTTTCCGACCGCAGCGTTCAGCTGGGCGCCCTGGCCCTGAGTCCCAACCCGCTCGTGCTCGAGGGCGTGGAGGTGAAAGGTACGGTGCCCATCGCCCAACAAAAAGGCGATACGACCGAATTCAATGCCAGCGCCGTTAAAGTCATGAAAGATGCCAGCGCCGAAGACCTGGTGGAAAAGCTCCCCACCATAACGGTTGAAAACGGCACTATGAAGGCGCAGGGCGAAAACGTGGGGCAGGTGCTGGTGGATGGAAAGCCGTTTTTCGGCAACGATCCTGCCGCCGCATTGAAAAACCTGCCAGCCGAAGTCATTGAAAAAGTCCAGATTTTCGACCAGCAAAGCGAACAATCGCAATTTACAGGATTTCAGGACGGCAATACGACCAAAACGATCAATATTGTCACCAAAACCGGTATGCGCACGGGCCAGTTTGGCAAAGTATACGCTGGATATGGCTACGACGACAAGTACCAGGCCGGCGGCAACATCAACTTGTTCGACGGCAACCGGCGGCTTTCCTTTATCGGAATGACCAACAATATCAACATCCAGAATTTTTCGTACGACGATATTCTGGGCGTAATGGGATCGGGTGGCAGCGGGCGCATGCGCAGTATGGGTGGCGGTGGCCGGCCCGGCGGCGGCCGCAGCGGCGGGCCGGCCGGCGATTTTCAGGTGCGGCCGCAAGGCGGTATCGCAGCGACAACGGCGCTGGGGTTGAACTATTCCGATCAGTGGGGAAAATCTGTCGAAGTGAGCGCTTCGTATTTTCTGAACGACGGTAGCAGCAATGCGGAGTCGGCTACCTACCGCCAGTTTCTCAACAACGGCGCCTTCGCCGAGATCTATGACGAAACCAACCGGACGGCCAGTCACAACGCCAACCACCGCTTCAATGCCCGGATGGAGATCAAACTCGACAGCATGAACTCGTTGATGATCCGGCCCCGCCTCACGATCCAACAAAATGACGGGACCTCGGCTATTTTTGGCGAAACCACCCTGGAGGATGCCCTGCTGAGCCAAACCGACAATATTTTTTCCTCCGACCTTGCCGGGATCAACTTCGATAATTCCCTGCTCTGGCGCCACCGTTTTGCCAAAACCGGGCGCACCTTTTCGTTTAACGTGAGCTCGGGCTTTGCCCCTAAAAACGGAAACAGCAAACTGCGGTCATCCGATGTGTATTTCACCGGACAGCCTTTTCAGGACAGCCTGGATCAGCGTTCCACCCTCGACCTGAACAGCTGGAATATAGCCGGTAACCTGGAATATACCGAACCGCTCGATGCCAACAGCCAGTTGCTGTTCAACTACCGGCTCAGTTATCAACAGGAGGCGTCCGACAAGCAAACCTATGATTTTGTGGCGTCCGACCAGGGGTATACGGCGCTTAATGAACAACTGACCAATATTTTTTCCAACGATTATATTACCCACCAGACCGGCGCCGGCTATAACTACAGCCGGGGGCGTGCGCTGAATTTTAACCTCCGCGCCAACGTGCAATGGGCCGAATTGTCGAATAAAAAAACGTTTCCCCTTCCCGGGCAATTCGGGCAGACGTTTTTTAATGTGCTGCCCTCCGCCATGCTGCGCTACAGCCTCGATGAAACGCGCAATATCCGCCTGTTTTACCGCACCAACACGCAACTGCCTTCCGTCGATCAATTACAGGACGTATTGGATAATACGAATCCACTTCAATTGCGGGCAGGCAACCCCGACCTGCGCCAGTCGTTCCAGCAGAATCTCTTTTTCCGGTTCCAGTCGTCCGATCCGGATAAATCGTCCACGTTTTTCGGCATGGCCGGCGCTGGCATGACGACCGATTATATTGCCAATGCTACTTATCTGGCCAGCAGCGACAACCCGATTTTCCAACAGTACGACATCCCGCCGGGCGCCCAGCTCACGCGGCCGGTCAATCTTAACGGGTATTGGAATGCCCGCTCGTTCGTTTCTTTCGGCAAACCTGTGCGGGGGTTAAAGACCAATGCCAACCTGGACTTGTCTTACAATTATACCCGTTCGCCGGGGTTGATTAACGACGTACTGAACTACTCCAACAACCACTCGATCGGCCTTGGCGTCACGTTTGCCAGCAATATCAGCGAGCAAGTGGATTTTACCGTCTCCGCGCGCCCGGTCTGGAACCGGGTGACCAACTCGGCGCAAACCCGGAGCAATACAGAATACGTTACCCAAAGCTCGCGGCTAAAATTCAACTGGATTATTGTCGAAGGATTCGTATTGCGTACCGACCTGACGCATACCCTGTACTCCGGGCTGTCGGACGGGTTCAACCAGAACTATTGGTTGTGGAACCTGGGCATCGGGAAAAAAATATTCAAAAACGATCGGGGGGAGATTACCCTGGCCATCAATGATCTGCTCAAACAGAACCAGAGTATTACGCGCAATATTACCGAAATCTATATCGAGGACCTCCAAACCAATGCGCTTCAACAGTTTATTATGCTGTCGTTTACGTATAATCTGCGCAATTTTAATACCGGTAAACAATCGACGCGGTCGCGGGAGCCGGGGGGGGATTGGGGCCCCGGGCGATTTAGTCCCTAACCTGACAGGTGGAATTTTTAAGAAATATCCAAAGCGGCACGAGCGCAAAGCGCCTTTGGATATTTCTTAAAAATTCCACCTGTCAGGTTCCAAACTCCTAACTTAGCCCAAAACCACGAAGTATGACAACCCGCCAACCGCTCTACCCCGGCACCTTCTACCACATTTACAACCGCGGCAACAACCATCAGCCGGTCTTCTTTGAGCGCCGGGATTACGCGTTGTTTCTGGAGCGGTGCCCCCGTTTTATTGATCCGGTGGCAGAGGTCTTTGCCTATTGTTTATTGCCCAATCATTTCCACCTGCTGGTCCGGATACGGGAAGAAGATACACTTTTGCCGGTACTGGAGCAAAAAGACAAACCTTTTAAACCGGCGGTGCGAACGCTCCCGGATTTTATCTCCGACCAGTTTTCCAACTTGTTCAACAGTTTTACCCGAACTATGAATAACCGACATGACCGGGATGGAAATCTTTTTAAACGACCTTTTCAACGCGTTGAGGTCGGTAGTGATTCGTATCTGATACAATTGGTATGTTACATTCATTTCAATCCGCAGAAACACGGGTTGATCGAAAATTTCCGCAAGTGGCGGTTTTCTTCTTATCCAGCCTTATTGTCGGCAGCCGCAACCCGGTTGCAACGGGCGGCTGTTTTGGAGTGGTTCGGAGGATTGGAGGCGTTTCGGGCTGTTCATGAAGGGGGAATGCAGGATGGGGGATTGGGGGAGTTGACGTTGGAGGGGTGAAACCTAAAACCTGTCAGGTGGAATTTTTAAGAAATACCACAGTGGGCGCAGCGCAAAGCGCCCGCGCCCACTGTGGTATTTCTTAAAAATTCCACCTGACAGGTTAGGAGGTTACAGGCCAAAAACGGCCCGGCCCAAATACGTTGCTGCATCCCCCAATTCTTCTTCGATGCGGAGCAGTTGGTTGTATTTGGCTACCCGGTCGGAGCGGCTGGCCGAGCCCGTTTTGATTTGCCCGGTATTGAGGGCAACGGCCAGGTCTGCGATGGTGGTGTCTTCCGTTTCGCCGGAGCGGTGGCTGATGACCGAGGTGTAAGCATGGCGGGTTGCCAGGTTTACCGCTTCGATGGTTTCGGTCAGCGAGCCGATCTGGTTGACCTTGATCAGGATGGAGTTGGCGATGCGCTCGTCGATTCCCCGTTGGAGGCGCTCCACGTTGGTCACGAACAGGTCGTCGCCGACGAGCTGGATGCGGTGGCCGAGGGTTTCGGTCATGCTTTTCCAGCCGTCCCAGTCGTCTTCGGCACAGCCGTCTTCGATGGAATGGATGGGGTAGCGGTTGCACCAGTCTTTCCAGAAGGCTACCATATCGTTGCGGCTGAGGCGGTCGCCGGTCGATTTTTTAAACACGTATTCGCCTTTTTCTGCGTCGTAAAACTCGGAGGAGGCGGCATCGAGGGCGATAACCACGTCGTCGAGCGGGCGGTAACCTGCGGCTTGAATAGCGGTCATGACCATTTGGATGGCCTCTTCATTGTTTTTAATACCGGGAGCAAAACCACCTTCGTCGCCGACGTTTGTAGCGTAGCCCTTGCTTTTGAGCACTTTTTTGAGGTGGTGAAAGATTTCCACGCCCATGCGAAGGCCTTCGCTGAAGGTTTCGGCGCCGACGGGCATGACCATAAATTCCTGGAAGTCAATACCATTGTCGGCATGGGCGCCGCCGTTGAGGATATTCATCATGGGCACCGGCAGCACGTGGGCGTTGACGCCGCCGAGGTAGCGGTAGAGCGGTTGGCCGAATTCTTCAGCAGCGGCTTTTGCCACGGCGAGGGATACGGCGAGGATGGCATTGGCGCCGATTTTACTTTTGTTGCGGGTACCGTCGCGTTGGATCATCTGGCGATCGATCTTGATCTGATCGGTCACTTCACAGCCCAGGAGCTCTTCGCGGAGCATTTTTTCCACATTTTTTACGGCCTGCTGCACGCCTTTGCCGAGGTAGCGGCCCTCTTCATTGTCGCGGAGTTCGACGGCTTCGTGTACGCCGGTGCTGGCGCCCGACGGCACGGCAGCACGACCCATGAAGCCTGTTTCGGTCCAGATTTCCACTTCTACGGTGGGGTTGCCGCGCGAGTCTATGATTTCGCGGGCGATAATCTCGCGGATAGCGCTCATATTACCAGTTTTGAGTGTTGAGTTTGTGATGCCAGGGTTTGAAAGGCGGCCCCTGGGGCGCCGGGAAGGCGCAAAAGTAGTCAAAATCCGCAGGGGGAAGTTAGGATTGGCGGCACTAAAATTTCTGTGATTTTATTTACATTTAGCCGTTCAAATTTGTCGATTACAAGACCACCCTTTATCCAAATGGCTGAAAAACAATCGCCTGCTGCAGAAACGCCCCGTCGGGCTTTCAACCCCTTGTATCCGCCGAAATATGTCGAGCGGTCGCATGAAATACTGGCTGTCGAGCGGGAGTTGTACCTGAAGGCCCGCAGGGAAAAGAATCAACTGCCGCCGCCTGCGGCCGACAACCTCACCGGCCTGTGCATATCCGGCGGCGGCGTGCGTTCGGCTACGCTTGGGCTGGGTATGCTTCAAGCGTTTATCCGGGCGGGCGTTCTGAAAAAAATAGATTACCTGAGCACGGTGTCTGGCGGGGGATATATCGGTTCCTGCCTGACGTCGTTGTTGAGCCGGGAGCCGAATAACGTCCGGAAGTTTAGTGGCAAACCGAACCGGAACCTGCGGTTCAACCCTTCGGATACGGGTGTTGACGAGCTCAATTGCCCGCTTGCTTTGCGCCACAATTACGAGTACCTGCCGTTGCAGCAAACAACGCTAACGCCCAAGCATCAGTTGTTGCACCTGCGGCGGTACGGGGAGTACCTCACGCCCCGCAAAGGCCTGCTGGGTTGGGATGTCAGCCGGGCGGTGGGCGCCTTATTCAGCGGTGTTTTTATTCACGGCCTGTTGTTTCTGCTGATCCTCGCCACCATCGTGCTGCTCCACCACGTGCTGTTTGCAAGCATATCCGGGGGGCAGTTTATGGGGGATTTGCAGTTTCCGCGGGCGCAACACGTGTACAACATTGACCAAGACAGTTCGGCCGCGATGTTGCCCGTCAGCGAGCTGGTGCTGGACACGCTGTTGGCGAAGCAAGGCAGCCTGGAACAATTGCAAACCTGGTACCGCTGCCAGCTGTATCCGCAGTTTTACCTGGTCATCCGGGCTGTGCAACGCCAATGGATTCCGATGCTGGCGTTTTTGCTGTTTGGCGCCGTACTCGGTTGGGTGTTTGTCAAACTGTCGAGGCGGCTGCCCCGGCGGGTTGCGGAAAATGAGCAGGATGAGGCGGAGTACGCCGATCCGGCAAAAGACAAGCTGCACGACCGCCCCGGCGGCGATGATATGCAGCGATTTGTCTCCGAGCCGTTTATCCGCCGGTTTACGATAGCGGCTTATATGCTGGGGCCGGTTTTGGCTTACGCCACAACGATCATTTTGGCGCAATTTGGAGTGTTTGTGGGTGAGGACTACTTTGTGATGCTGGCCTTGCCGGTCGGTTATGCCGTGGGGCTTTTTCTGGCCGTACATTTATCGATTTCCCTGTATTACATCAACAATGCGCCGGAAGAGGTCAGCGGGCGCCTGTACCGTTCGTATTATACCGGCATGCAGGGGGCCACGTTTATGGGCATCTTCATTTCGTTGCTTTTTCCTGTGGGCATCATCTTGTTGTTTGGTAAGCACGGTCTGGTGGTGGGCTTGTTATTTTCTTTCCTGCCGGTAGCGGTGGCCTACTATTTCACCATGCAAAGCCTGGGCGGCAAGTCGGGCAGTACCTGGCTGAAAGACATACTCGCGCAGGTTCAAACGCCCTTGCTTAACCTGTCGATCCTGCTGTTTTCGGGCCTGGCCCTGGCCTGGGTATCCAACCTGATGTTCGAATTGGAAACAATGATCAATTCAAACGACGGGTTCAGGTTTTCCACAGCCTTTTTGCTGTTGGTAATTTCTACTTTTTTGGTCGTTACCCTGGGCATGGCGGCTAATTCGAACGATATTTCCCTGCACTATTTTTACCGCGACCGCCTGTCGGAGGCTTACCTCCGTACCGATGGGCGCGTAGAGCGGCCGGCCGGCGCCGGAAACCAGGTCAGGCCAAAAGAACTGTTCGACGTTACCTTGCGCAATCATGAAAACCTGCGGCTGACTGAACTGGGCGAAGACAACTTCCGGGGGCCTTACCACATCATCGTATCGGCTCTGAACCTGCAGGGTTCGAATGATTTGGCCAAAAAAACCCTGAAGAGCGATCACTTTATTTTTTCAAAATATTTTATCGGTTCGCGCACTACGGGTTATTACCGCACCAGCCACTACCGCGGCGGCAGCACCAAACTGAGTACCGCCATGGCTATTTCGGCGGCAGCTGTGGCTAGCGGCATGGGCCTGATGAGTTTCGCGGCATCCAATTTTTACATGACGTTGTTCAATTTGCGCACGGGGTACTGGATTGAAAACCCCTGGCATTTGCACAAAGAGCAGCTGGAGTCGAAATCACTGAAGGAGCGCCAGCGCGCCCGGCGCAACCGCACCGCCCGGTTCATCCGGCTCTGCCGCCGTTTGGGCTTGCGCCGTTTGGGAGGCCTGTGGAGTGTATGGAAAATGCGGCGGTTTCCCTTTTGGCTGCGGTATCTGCTGCGCGAATTCAGCGGTCAACTGAGCGCCGATACCCGCCTGGTGTACGTATCGGACGGCGGGCACACCGGCGACAACCTGGGTATGCTGCCGCTCGTACAGCGCCGGTGCCGCACGATCGTCATTGCAGATTTTGAGGAAGACGGCAAGTATTCGTTCGGTTCGTTCAACCAGGCTGTGCGCCTGAGCAAGTCCATCTACAATGTGGACATCGAGATCGACCTGAAACCGTTCTTCCCCATACAGACCGACGAGGGCCTGCTGCTCAGCCCGGCCAGCGTGGCGACCGGCACCATACAATACCCGGCTACCAGCCGCTTGCCTGCGATGCAGGGCAAGATCGTGTACATGAAGTCGTCGGTTAGCCTGCTGCAACAATTGTCGGATATAAGGAGCGGAGACACGTTTCCGCCGCCCCAAATGGAACCTGCTCCGGTATTTGTGCTCAACTATTTCAAAAACAACCCGGCGTTTCCGCACCAGTCGACGGCCGATCAGTACTTCGACGAGGTACAGTTCGAGGCGTACCGGATGTTGGGCGAACATATTGGTAAACAGGCCTGTAGCCACGGATTTTAACCCGTAGTTATTAGACTTGTTGCGACGGGCGTCTTTGGCGGTAAAAAAGCCCTTTTTCCGACGGGCTTCGTTTCCCGAGGTCTCGGGATCGCCGAATATGCCCGATTTCGACTGCAAAATTTGCCTAGCCAGTCAAAAAAAGGGCATTTGTCCCGTTCAAAGCCCCGGTGCGCTTCAATTGCACTCCGAGTGCCCGCAATTTTTACAATGCAGGCAGCCTTCCTGGTACACCAGGTTGTCGGTGTTGCAGGAGGGGCAGGTGTTGTGTGAAGGCTCGGTGCCGTCGGGGATGAATTTGCGCAGCGCGCGCACCACGCCGTTTTTCCAGTTGTTGAGCGAGGCTGTTTCCAGGTGCAGGTTGTCGACCACTTCCACCACGTAGGGCAGCGGCATGCCGTGGCGCAGGATGCCGGAGATCAGGCGGGCGTAGTTCCAGTATTCTTTGTTAAACGTGCGCGACAGGCCTTCGATGGTCACTTTATAGCCGCTGTTGTCCATATATTGAAAATCGTAGCGGTTTTTGCCGTTTTCCTTGACCTTGATGACCTTGCCTTCCGATACTTGGGTGAGGATGGAAAAGGAATCCACGGCGCGGCCGGTAAATATTTCATAGGGATGGCCATCGTATAGCCCGACTACCGCTACCCAGCGCTCTTCGTTGTTCATAAAATTAACCACAACGGCATCGAGCACTTTGGGCCGTTTGGGCGCTGCCGTTTCCGTGAACGTTTCGTTCTTTTCATCTTTTTTCTTGTCGCTGACCAGCACGCCGCTGCGCGAGCCTTCGCGGTACACGGTCATGCCCTTGCAGCCGGCTTCCCAGCCGGTGAGGTAGATTTTTTCGATCAGTTCTTCCGTGGCTTCTTCGGGCACGTTCACTGTGACGCTGATACTGTGATCCACCCATTTTTGCACCCGGCCCTGCAGGTGCACTTTGTTCACCCAATCTACATCTTCGGCGGTGGCGCGGTACCAGGGCGATTGTTCGATGATATGGTCGAGTTCGGCTTCCGGCATTTTATCCACTTTTTCGGGGTCGTATCCTTTGGCTTCCAGCCATTGCCGGAACGGATAGTGGAACACGTGGTAGTCTTCCCAACTGTCGCCCACGGCGTCGGTGAAGGTGACGTGGGCGTTTTTGTCGTTGGGGTTTACTTTGCGCCGGCGTTTGTAGGAAATGCGGAACACGGGCTCGAGGCCCGAGGTGGTTTGGGTCATCAGGCTGGTGGTGCCGGTGGGGGCGATGGTCAGCAGGGCGATATTGCGCCGGCCGTACTGCGCCATGTCGGCGTATAGCACCGGGTCGGCTTCGCGCAGGCGGCTGATGAAAGGGTTGTTTTCTTCGCGTTGGGCGTCGAAGACCGGGAAGGCGCCGCGCTGGCGGGCGAGTTCCACAGAGCCGCGGTAGACGGCCAGTGCGAGCGTGCGGTGCAGGTTTTCGCAAAAATCCAGCGACTCCTCCGAGCCGTAGCGGATGCCCAGTGCGGCCAGCATGTCGCCTTCGGCTGTGATGCCAATGCCCGTGCGGCGGCCCTGGCGGCATTTTTCGCGAATTTTTAGCCACAAGTCGCGTTCGGTGGCTTTCACCGGCTCCGGCTCGGGATCCTTGTCAATTTTTACCAGGATGTGCTCGATTTTTTCCAGCTCCAGGTCGATGATATCGTCCATTACCCGCTGGGCCAGCTGGGCGTGTTTTTTCAGGCGTTCGAAATCGAAATGTGCCTCCGCGGTGAAGGGTTTTTCCACGTAGCTGAACAGGTTGATGGCCAGGAGGCGGCAGGAGTCGTATGGGCAGAGGGGTATTTCGCCGCAGTTTAGTTGATTTAGATAAATAATCTTCTCTTTTCCATCTTTTGTTTGCGACGACCAACCTCCGGCAAAAAAGTTGTGATGTTGATCTACCGTCCCGTTATACACATCTTCAAATCCGTCGAATTCAATCGATTGAATGCGGTGGTTGAAAAATGCCGCTTCAGACTTCAGTGCTTCATACGACGGAAATCCGTATTTTGTACGGGTACGCACCGGTACGCCTTCCTGTTTACAAAGCGCCTCCCATTCCTCCATTTTGGGAATTCGGCCAAGTTCATACTGCAAGCGCGTAAATAAATCGAGTTGGCGGGTTTTGTTTGTACCCGCTTTTTGCTGATAGGTTTGTTGAACAGATTGCGTTCGTTTTATCCGGATGGATGCGGCAGTATTGAATTGTATAGTGGAACAAGCCTGCGAGCAAAAGGAAATCTCCCGTCGATGATAATTCGCCAAAAAGATCTTTCCACAATGCTCACATACTTTTTTGACCATTACCTCGCATCTGTGGATGCTTGCTTCATAACCCTGCTCTTGAGCGCGCTTGAGCGTGCGGACAAGTCTGGGGTCCTCTTTAAAATGCATAAAATTCAGCTGTTGGGCAGCCAGCAGCGAAAGTTCCCTTATCGAACCAAACGCCTCTTTTCTAAAGCCGGGAGTGGATGCCGACATCCGTTGGCTGTATTGTAGAAATTTTAACGGATCAGCTTTTATTTTAAACATTGGATTCTGAAGGCCCAGCTTATCTGCCTGGTGGAGGGCATTATGCGCTTCCACAGACATGATTTCAAGATTTTCAGGGCGGTTATTCAGGCCATTATAATCGATATGATGAATGACTTCGCCTTGCCGGATATTCTTTTTGTGCGAAAATGCCGCGATCAGGCGATGTTCCGCCTGATTTGCCCTTACGGCGCCTTCATTGAGCCACCAATAATCGGTCTGTTTTTTACCCGTTTCATTTACAACGGGGCCTTGAAATTTCGTCAGGATCATCAGGCTATCGCCAGGTTTCAGGTCTTTTAATGCCCTGTATTCACCGTTTTTTAACCGAAATTTGTGATTAGCTGTGGCCCGGATGGTAGAACCGTCATCCAGGGTAAGTTTGTATATCTTTTGCCCCTTGCCGGTCAGACGCGGATTCCGCATTATTTGGACTTCTAACCGCCCGTTCGCGTTCAGACAATATACCGGAACGTCCCGGCCCTCTGCGGCCAATTGTTTTATCGGTATATGCCCCCGGCCATCCGCTACGGCCACGAGGGTGCCTCCTGTCAGGCACGGATTCGTCGACACCGTCCGAAACCCCAGGTCTGCATAACAATCAGGCACCGACTCGCGCAGCACGGTATCCCAGAACAACACGCCGGGCTCGGCGCTTTTCCAGGCGTTGTGCACGATCTTTTTCCACAGGTCGGCGGCGTCGATTTCGCGGGTCACCGCCGGTTTTTTCGAGCCGACGGGGAAGCGCAGCATATAGGGTGCGCCGGCCAGGGCGGCTTTCATGAATTCGTCGTCGATGCGCAGCGAGATATTGGCGCCGGTGACCTTGGTGTTGTCGACCTTGGCATCCACGAAATACGGCGCATCGGGGTGCTGCACGGCCAGGGTGAGCATGAGGGCGCCGCGGCGGCCGTCTTGGGCCACCTCGCGGGTGGAGTTGGAGTAGCGCTCCATGAACGGCAGGATACCCGTGCTGGTGAGGGCGCTGTTCATCACCGGGGTACCGGAGGGGCGCAGGTGCGAGAGGTCGTGCCCGACGCCGCCCCGGCGTTTCATCAGTTGCACCTGTTCTTCGTCCATTTTGAGGATGGCGCCATAGGAGTCGGCGCTGCCTTCCACGCCGATAACAAAGCAGTTGGACAGCGACACCACCTGGAAGGGGTTGCCGATGCCGGCCATGGGGCTGCCCTGGGGCACGAGGTAGCGGAAGTTGCGCAGGAGTTGGTACACCTCTTCTTCAGAAAGGGGATTGGGGTAGCGGTTGTCCATCCGCACGATTTCGCGGGCGATGCGGCGGTGCATCTCGTCGGGATTGCGCTCATAGATATTGCCGAAGGAGTCTTTCAGGGCATATTTGTTGACCCAAACGCCCGCAGCGAGGGTGTCGCCGTTGAAATATTCAGTAGCGCCCTGCAGGGCTTCTTCGTGGGTATAGGTGGGTAGCTCGGCAGCTTCCGTTGCTGAGTCAGCAGTGGGTAATTCCAATGATTTCATGAAAAGTGGATTGGCGTTGTAATCGTGTTTTGCGCAAAAAACGTCGGCGGGCGCGGGATGGATCAGGGTTGAGCAAACATACGGGTTTGGGGGGGAATGGAGATGCGCAGAAGGGGATAATTTTTTAAACCTGTCCGGTGGAAATTTTGAAAGAATATCGATGGTGATGCAATAACAGACTGGATCTATGGCATATATGCGAAAAACGCCGGCTTCCAATGCAGAAGAGGCGGGAGAACTGTTTGATGTTGGTCATTTTTTTCAACAAAACTGAACAGGTTTTGTCGAGTTCGACAGTCAGAAAGAACCGGTTTGCACATTTACGCACCAAATGCAAAATAAAGCATTTTTTCCACTGAGGGAAAATCCGCCAACGCTTCATTCTGTATTTTCCCCCGCTTGATTCAAATTCACGACGGGTCGTTTTCAAAAATTAGCGTAGGCCTCTCTCCTGCGCGCACCTTTGGCTCATCAACAAAACGAGGCGGCCGGTATCTTCGGCGAATTATCCAACTAAAAACAGTAAAAAGCATGAGCCAGACAGCTGAAGTTGTCATCTACCAAACCCTGAGCGATTTCATGAAGGCAGCGCCGCATTTCGACGGGATAATCAGGCAGGAAATCGAATCCTTTTTCGCCTGCTGCATGGAGGGTATGGAGAACGACTCCGAAAAACTTCTGGCTACCTTGTTCATCAAAGCGCTGAATAAAAAAATCAATTCGGAATACATCGGCGAGAATATTTACCTCGGCAAGTACGACATCGCGCAAATCCGGTTGTTCAATATCCTGATAGAAAAATTTCCCTTCGTAAAATTCAGCCAGCACATCACCAACAGCGCCATCGCGGAGGAGATGCGGGACTGCGCGGAAGTAACGCTCGTGGACATCGGCATTGGCGAGGGTATGCAGGTCGTCAACATCATCGAACTGGCGAAAAACCTGCCGCAACTCCGGAAACTGCACGTGGTAGGCATCGAACCCTTCAGCGATGCGCTGAACAAGGCCCGGGAAACCGTCCTCGGCTACAACGGCCGGACGCCCTTTGAAATCCACTTTACCGCCGTACATGACGCGGTTGAAAACGTAGATTTTTCCGCCATTCACAACATCGGCGGCAAAATCATCGTGAATGCTTCCCTCGCCCTGCACCACATCCAGTCCGATCTGCTGCGCCTCAGAACCATCGACAGGGTGAAAGCCATACGCCCTAGCGCCTTTATACTCATCGAGCCGAACGTGAACCACTACGAGCCGAACTTCCATGCGCGCTTCGTCAACTGCTACAAGCATTTTTACCATATTTTCCAGGTGATCGACCGCATCGAAAACATTGACAACGCCGACAAGAATGCCCTGAAACTTTTCTTTGGCCGCGAAATCGAAGATATCATCGGAAAAGAGGAGAGCGACCGCTTCGAGAAACACGAACCCGCCACGCACTGGATCGAGCGCCTGAAAAGGAGCAATTTCTCCATCAAAAACGATTTCCTCCAAACGCCCGTCGAGGCCGGCTGCGGGGTGGAAATCCGCTACCACAAAGAGGGCTTCCTCGGCTTCACCCACGGCGACGAGACGGTCCTGGCCGTGATTTATGCCAATTGAATGCACATAGCCTTTCCGGCTCTTGGCCGGTAGTACGGATGAACCACAACGCCGAATTAACATCAACACCACTATCCATGACTACGCCGTTTTTTAGCAATTTCCTGCAAGATATACCAACCCGCGTGCTCCCGACCCAACGCACTTCACACCTGCTTTTAGACAAAAACGAGCAATCCGAGGACGTAGATCTTTCCATAAAAATGCAGATAACGGATAGCCTGCTGGCGGCCGACTGGAACCGCTACCCATCCGCCGACAACAGCGACATCGAAGCCCGTGTGGCCAACTATTGCGGTCTTAACCCGGAACATATTGCCCTGGGTCCGGGCTCGGCGAGCATCATCACCACGCTGCTCAATTATTTTGCCCTGAACAATAAACACATCGTCATCGCCCAACCGACGTACACGCTGTTCGACTACCACTGCAAAACGTACAACATACCCTATGATCCGTGGCACCTCACTGCTGATTTGGAGTACGATTATGAAAATATGCCGTCGTTGGGAACGGGTTCCGTACTTGTCATCACTACCCCGAACAATCCGGTCGGCAACACCTTCAGCCGGGAAAAACTGGAGCAAACCCTTTCCGACAACCCGAGTTCCTTAGTCTTGCTGGATGCGGTTTATGCGGAATTTGCCGAAGCGGATTTCACCCCGCTCGTCCGCAAATACAGCAACCTGATCGTGCTGCGCTCGTTTTCAAAGGCTTTCCCAATAGCGGGATTGCGGCTCGGATACCTGTGTGCAGCGCCGCGTACGGCAGCCATCGTCCGCAAGCTGATGCTCCAGTTTTCCATCAACCACCTGACGCAGGTGTTTGCGCGGGAAGTGCTTTTTACACCGGAATTTCTGGCCGACTCCCGTCAGCGGGTACGCCAAATGGTAGAAGAACGGGAGCGCATGTTTCGCCTGCTGAGCCGCCGTTTCGACGGAGGCGTTATGAAGGTGTTCCCTTCGTCGGGAAATTTCCTGCTGGTGCGTATTTTCGAGGATACCGGCTTTGGCAGGCTGATGGCCGACCTCAAGGCAAACGGCATCAACGTGCTGAATACCGCGCCGTTCCCCTTGCTTCACAACACCTTCCGGGTGTCTGTCGGCACGCCGGAAGAAAACGACCGCTTCCTGCGCTGCCTACTGGAAAGTCTCGGACAGCAAAGCCTGAGCGGACAGCCGAAGTTGCGGCCCTTTAGCCGCTACGAACACATCGGAGGAATAACACAATACCTGCAGAACGGCTATAATTGACCAATTCACCATCAACACAAACCGCCCACAACCACATGGGTGCTGCAGACGCGATGAAGCAAATGGCCTACCTTCGCACCATGCCGTGGCTACTCACCGTCATATCGTTTTTCATATTCCTGTTCGGTTGGGCCGTCGCCGGTTTTTCACAGCAGGAGCAACTCTTCAGTATCGCGTATTTCGGCGAAGACAAAGGATTGCAGGTCACGGGTATAAATGATATTTTTCAAGACCGGGAAGGATTCCTTTGGCTGGCCACAAACGAGGGGCTGGGCCGTTTTGACGGGCATTCTTTCAAATTTTTTCGGCATGTGCCGGACGACAGCGCATCCATTGGATACAACGTTGTATTCTGCATCTCCGAGGATGCCGAGGGCAATATCTGGGCGGGGTTGGCAAGACGGGGCATCAGTCGCTACGATCGAAAAACCGGGCGATTCACGAACTTCAATTTCACGGATAAACTGAAAGTAAAAACAACGGCGGTTGCCAAAATCTTTTTTGACAGGGCGGGGGAAGTGTGGTTAGGCTTATTTAGAGAAGGCCTGGGGCGTCTGAATGTCACGACCGGGGTATTCCGGGCCTACGACCTGTTGAGCGCCGGGTCGGCCCCTCATTTGACACCCGAAGAACGGGCTTTTTACAACCTGGTAGAGGATATTTGGCAGGACGAAAACGGCCTGCTTTGGTGCGCTACACCCAACGACCTGTACACCCTGGACCCCCAAACCGGGAAGACGGTCTCCCTCCGCTTTGAAAAGACCGATGCAAACGGCAACCTGCGAAACGCGGCGCACGTGCTATACCCGGAAGGGGATTGGCTTTGGGTTGGCGGCTGGGAGAGCGGCTTGCGGCGCTACAACCGCAAAACGGGCGAATGGAAACAGTTTCTGTGGAATGAGCATCCTCCTGCTTACGCTCCTTCCAATATTATCGCGGAAATTTACCCAAAAGGCGCCGATGAATTATGGCTTACAACCGAAGCGGGTCTTGCCGTATTCAACAAAAAAACGGAACGGTTTTTCCTGTATGGGCGCCATCCGGAGCAGTTTCCCGAATTCTCAAAAGTTACACTCGAAACTTCTTTTCTGGATAATCGGGGAAATCTTTGGGGCGGCAGTTCAGCTCAATTGTTGCGGATCAATTTCAGGAACAAGCAGTTTGCATATCGCCATGTTGTCGATATAAACCCGGCTGCCAAACATGAAGTACAACTCCAGAATCTGTTTGAAGACCGGGAGGGGCGTTTCCTTTTCCAGGGGTTTAACGCGGGCGACGGCCTGCGCGTTCTGGATAAAAAAACGGGGAAAACGACCGTTCCTTCTTTCATAACCGTGCCCAATGTGGACGAGAGCAGCCGCCAGGTCAGGGATTTGATGCAGACCCGCGACGGTACGATTTGGGTGCTGGGCCGGCACATCCTGTACCGCTTCAACCCCAAAACCATGCGCCTGGAGGCGCCCGCCCAGCCTCCTGTTTTTTCGCCCAAAGCAGGCACCAACTACTTCTTAACCATGGCGGAAGACGGACAGGGAAACATCTGGATCGGCACGGCTTTGTACGGCCTCTTTCGCTACGACCCCCGCACGGGAATGTCCACGCACTTCATGCCGGACGGCCAAAAGCCGGGAGCTGTTCCCACCAACATCGTCGGACTGGTGCATGCAGATGGAAAGGGGCGTATCTGGTATGCCAGCAGGGACAAAACAGCCTACGGCTTTTTCCATCCGGACGAAAACAGGTTTGTGTACCTGGATGCCTTCGGCAACGTTACTTCCGATCTCGCCTCTCTGCGCATCAATAATTATTACGCCGATTCCAAAGGCGATATATGGGCCTTTTCGGAGCAGGGCATGATGCATTTCGACTGTTCTGGCGATTACCCGCGTTTGCGCAGAAAATATACCATGCTGGACGGCCTGCCCTCCGATTACCTGGTCTGGGGGGATGCGGATGACCGCGGCAACCTTTGGATCGTAGCCGGACGGAATTTGTGCAGGTTCGACGTTACAACGAAAAACTTCACCGTTTTCGGCAAAGAAGAAGGATTGCCCCGGACGGAAGCTGGTATCGGTAAACTTGCGAACGGAAACCTTTTTATCATAGCGCCAAAAGGTTATTACACCTTCAACCCCGATTCGCTTCTGCCTTACGCGAGCAAAGGCGCCATCGTCCTGACCTCCTTCAAGGTGAACGACCGGGAAATGTATCAGGGCAGCGAAGCGGTACGCTCGGCCCCCCTCGTGGCGCCGGCAGACGGGCGATACTTCACGCTTGAATTCGCGGCCCTCGACCTGACCCATCCGGAGCTGATCCGCTATGAGTACCGCCTGGAGGGGCTTGAAAGGGAGTGGGTAAAAGCCGGAAACCGGCACATCGTCAACTATACAAACGTGCCGGCGGGTCGTTATACTTTCAAGGTGAAATTGGAAGGGAGGCCCGACAGCGAGGCGCTTGCCGTTCCACTCGTGGTGCGGGTGGCTTTTTATAAAACCAACTGGTTTTGGGCGCTGATTTCGGCGGCATTGCTGGCGGCGGCATTCGTCTATTTCCGAAACCGCCAACGGCAAAAACAACAGATGGCCGAACTGCTCGGCAGGGCCCAACTCTTGGAAAAAGAAAAAGCCCTGGTACAGTACGAAAGCCTCAAACAACAACTCAACCCGCACTTTTTGTTCAACTCTCTGACATCGCTCGGCAGCCTCATCACCATCGACCCCAAAAGCGCCAACGCCTTCCTCGACAGCCTGAGCAAAACATACCGCTACATCCTGAAAAGCAGCGAGCGCAGCGTAGTGCCGCTGGTGGAAGAACTGCGCTTCGGGGAGTCCTTCGTGCAACTCCAGAAAACCCGCTTCGGCGAGGGCCTGCAAGTGCATTTCCGGGTGAAGGAAGAAGATTTTCACCAAAAAATCGTGCCCGTTACCCTGCAAAATCTCATCGAAAACGCCATCAAACACAACATCATTGACGAAGACGAACCACTCGTCGTGGATATAACGGCGGCGGACGGCTACCTCGTCGTTCGCAACAATTTACAAAAGAAAAAATTCGTGGAAACCAGCAACAAGCGCGGTTTGGCGAACTTGCAGTCGTTTTACCGCTACCTGTCCGACAAGCCGATCCTGGTGGAGGAAGACGAGCGGTTTTTCACGATCAAAATTCCGCTGATATGATCAATGCCGTCATTATTGAAGACGAATCCCTCATTGCCCGCGAGCTACAGGCGAAAATAGCCGAGCTGGCCGACGATGTAAAAATCGTAGACGTGCTGCCCAGCCTGAAGACGGCCAAAAAATGGTTTTTGCAACATGCAGAACCCGACCTGCTGTTCATGGACATCCAGCTCAGCGACGGCGTCAGCTTCGAACTGTTCGAGCATTTCAGCCTCGGCTGTCCGGTCATTTTCACCACCGCTTACGATGAGTACGCCCTGCGGGCCTTCAAGGTCAACGGTATTGATTATCTATTAAAACCCATCGACCGGGGCGAGCTGGCGGATGCCATCGAGAAATTCCGCCGCCGGGCAGGGGAGCGGCCGAAGCCGCCTGCCGACTTTCAGGAGCTGCTCAAGGCCATGCAAATGCCCGCCGCCGACCGCCCTGTTTTCAAGGAAAAATTTGTGGTCAACGTGCGCAATACCTGGGTGCCCGTGAGCACCCGGGAAATCGCTTGTTTCGCACGAGACAACCTGAACTACCTCCATACCTTCGGCGGCGAGAAGTACATCCTCGACTACAACACCCTCGAAGAAGTGGAAGAATTGCTCGATCCGCGGGTTTTCTACCGCGCCAACCGGCAATACATCGTGAACATAGAGGCCATCCAAAGCGTGAAACCCCATGAAAACCAGAAACTGACGCTGATGCTGAAGGCCCCCGCCAAATTGCAGGTAGACGTGAGTCGGGAAAAGGCGCCGGCATTTAAAAAGTGGTTTGACCGTTGAGCATGCAGCAGGAACGAATCGGTCGTATGAAGATTTCTGACCGAAAAACACCATTTCTGCTGCTTTCCAAAATTTCATCTTCCCGTCAGGCGCCACCTTTGCCCTGCATTTTTTCACAAACTATGTCCAAGTAATTTTTGGGGCGTCAACTTTTTCGACACGTCTGATATGTACGGCTGGGAAGCTAATGAACGGTTGTTGGGAAAGGCCTTTAACGGGCGCTGGAACGATGTGGTTTTAGCCACCAAATTCGCCGTGGTGCGCGGGCCCAAAGGGGAGTTTTTGGGGCTCAACTGCAAGCCGGATTATATCCGGCAAGCCTGCGACAAAAGCCTGCAGAACTTGGGCACAGACGCTATTGACCTGTATTATATGCACCGAAAAGACCCTGACGTGGAGATTGAAGAAATCGTCGGCGTTCTGGCGGACTTGGTCAAAAAAGGAAAAGTGAAGCACATAGGCCTTTCAGAAGTGGACGCTGAAACCCTGCGCCGGGCGCATGCGGTGCATCCCATCGCGGCCCTTCAATCGGAATTTTCCTTGTGGAGCCGGGAACCCGAAAAAGAGTTGTTCGATCTTTGCCATGAACTCGGAATCACTTTTGTGGCATACAGTCCGTTGGGGCGGGGCTTTCTGACCGGCGCGTTTACCAGCCGGGCGGATTTTGAAGCCGGAGATTTTCGACTGGGGAACCCCCGTTTTACGGAGGACGCCATTGCTCAAAATATTCAGTTTGTGCAGGCCATCGATGGCATTGCTCAACGAAAAGGAGCAAGCAAGGCGCAGGTCGCACTGGCTTGGATACTCGGCCGGAATGATGAAATTGCCGCGATTCCGGGCACCAGGAAAATCCATCGCCTTGAAGAAAACCTGGGAGCCTTTCAGGTGGAACTGGACGCAGCGGATTTGGCTGCCATCGAGGAGCTAAGTCCTTCAGAAACGGTGGGTGAACGGTACTGATCCGCGCTTGTTTCCAGCGCCCCGCCGCTACCCTTTCATAAATTTTTTCGCTGCAATTTGTCCTTTTTTCGTACTCAACTGTAGGAAATACATCCCCTCGTCCAAATAGTAGACAGGGACGGTAAAGGTGGCGCCGCTTCTGTGTCCGGTAAATACCGGGCGACCAGTGGCGTGCGCTAAAACCTGTCAGGTGGGAATTTGGAAAAAGACTGCCGGCAGCGGCCATGCGCGAAGCGCTGCCGCTGCCGGCAGTCTTTTTCCAAATTCCCACCTGACAGGTTACGGGTCCGTTTTGTTTTCTTTGCAACCGGCGCGGTCTCGAACTACCAACCGCCCGCTCCCACCCATGTCCCACCTGCAAAAAAAACTCACCCTTTACGGCCTCACGATGATCGCTGTTGGCTCCTGTATCGGTTCCGGCATTTTTGTCACCCCGGCTCAGATTGTCAGCGCTGTGCCCAACGCCACCCTCGTGCTGGCCGTGTGGGCGCTGGGCGGCGTCATCGCGCTCACCGGCGCGCTCACGTTCAGCGAACTCGGCGGCATGTACCCCCGGCCGGGCGGCGTGTACGTGTATCTGAAAGAGGCCTACGGCGACATGGTGGGTTTCCTTTACGGTTGGGTGATTCTGCTCGTCATCAACACGGGCGCCCTGGCGGGGCTGTGCGTGGCTTTTGCCGAATACATGAAAGTGTTCGTACCCGACCTGAGCAACGGCGCCAAAACGGCCGTCGCGGCCGCCACTATGCTGGCGCTCACCACAGTCAACATCCTGGGTGTCAGCGTCAGCCAGAGCCTGGCCAGTTTTTTCACCGGACTCAAACTACTGGCTATCGCAGGCATCATCCTGGCCGCCTTTTTGTTCTATGACCCGGCGGCCGTGCAGCTCGATTTTTCGCTGAATCAAATGCCATCCGGCAACCTCACTACGGCCATGCTGACCGGCCTGATCGGCGTGTTGTTTTCGGTGGGAGGCTGGCACCATGCCACGTTTGTGGCCGGCGAGGCTATCGATGCGCCGCGCACCGTGCCGCGAGCCATGTTTCTGGGCGTATTGATCGTTATGGCGACTTACCTGCTGGTCAACCTGGCCTACATGCTCCTGCTGCCGCTCGACGCCATCGCGCGCACGCCACGGGTGGCCGGCGAGGCCATGGCGACGATAGCCCCTTCCTGGGGCGGGCAGGCCGTAGCGGTGGCCATCGCCCTGTCCATCTTCGGCACCATCAGCATCTACACCATGTCGGCCCCGCGCATCTACTTCGCCATGGCCGCCGACGGCATTTTTTTCAAACAACTCGCCTTCGTGCACCCCCGCTGGCACACACCGGTGACGGCCATGCTGGTGCAGGTCGTGTGGGCCATGGCGGTCCTGTTGTTTTTCCAGGGTTTCTTTGATCAGATCATCACCTTCGTCACGTTTATGGACATTGCGTTTATGGGACTTGCCGGCGCGGCCATCTTTGTTTTTCGCCGGAAAAACCCCGGCGCCGAACGGCCGGTGCGGGCCTGGGGCTACCCCTGGGTGCCGCTGGTTTTCGTGCTCATCTCGGCGGCTTTTGCGCTTAATACCCTGTGGGAGCGGCCGGACCAGGCGTTGCCGGGACTGGGCTTGCTGGCATTGGGCGTTGGGGTGTATTATATCATTTCATACCGGAACAAAACATTAAACGATCAAAACTAACCAGACACTATCAATTTAGCAATATAAATCAATCCGCTGGCGTCAATAACCCGGCACAGGTAAATGCCCTGAGGTAAGCCGGCAATTTTTAACGCTTCGTTGGATTCCAATCTTTGACGCTGCAACAGACGGCTATCCATAGTGTACAACTCCACCCAAACCGGATAATCCCCTTCCGGCAACTCCACAAAAAACGTCTCCTGTGCAGGATTCGGGTATAAACGCAGCTGCCGAGGCTGTATCTCCGGTTCATCCGGCTCCCAAGCTGGCGTCACCGCGCACCAAAGCGTGTCCACACAGCCGTCAGTGCTGAATTTCACGAGCCAGCAGGTTATCTGGCTGTTGTACATGGAATACCCGCCGGCCACCATATTGCCACTGCTCAGCACGCCTACGCCGCCGAGGTAATTACCCGACACCTTCGGCTCCGGCACGGGAGCAATCAGTTGGAGCGACCACAAGCTGTCCAACTCCGGCGAAACCTTGTACAGCCAGCCGTATATATCCGCCGGCTCAGTGTTGGGGTTGGCAGCATACAGCTCGCCGGCAGCGATAAAATTGCCGTCGGGTGTAGGTTCGATGTCCCAGATGAAATTGCTGATCAGTGGGCCCGGGCCGAAAAGGCGCATGTCGATGAGATTGAAAGCAGTGTCAATTATAGCCCAATAGGGCCTAACATGTTGAACAGGGGATACTTGAAGCGTCTTTTTGCCGTATATTAACCAGGTTGTATCCGTTAGTGGAAATAAAAAGTGGACCGTTCCAGCGGCAGAGCTGCCGGGGCGCCATTCCTTGATGATCTTTCCATTCTCCGGATTAATCAAAACGATCCAGGGCCTCTCCCGGCAAGGCTGTTTGGATTGTTGACATATCCTCCCACATATGCCACTGTGGTATCGTTTAATTGGTAATAATAGGAAAATAAATCAGTTTCTACATATTTTCCGTAGTATTTGAACCACAACGAATTGCCATGTTTATCTACTCGTCGTAAGAATGACTCGGCTAGATAATTTGGGCTTTGAACATATCCGCCTAACAAATATCCATCCGGTAGTTCTACAATAGAATTATAAAACTCTACCAAATTAACAGAATCCTTGTATTCCTGGGCAAATTCTACTGACAGGTTATTTTTCAATTTAATAAACATCCCGTCATATCGATTGAATGAACCGGCAGTCAAAGCAAACCCACCATCTGAAGTGGCAATGATTTCCGCCCAGTTGATATCCATAGTTAACCAACCACCGCGAGTATCGCAGATTAATGCCTGATCAATCGGGACGCCGCTGGAATCGAAACGCGCTACAAAAAGGCATTGCCGGTATGGGAAAGTATCCGTTCGGGCCATTCCATAGGCAACTACGGTATCCTGATGTACGATCAGATTGCGAAAATGATCCCGGGGATAATCGAAGTGATAGGTCGAATTGAAACCGGGTTGCGAAAAGGCAGGATAAGCCAAGGCTACCCATAGCAACACAATGGTGAGTCGCATGGCAATAACGTTGAGCCGGTACAAGCGCTGTGCACAGCGCTTGTGCCGGCTTGATCATTAATAGGAGAGCACTAATTTAGAGATGGAACTCAGGCCGGTTGCATCTACCGTCCTGCATAAGTAAATTCCTGGCGGGTAGCCGGATGCCTCAACCGGAGATGATGCCGGCAACAATTGTTGCAGGATGATTCGCCCGTCGATCGTTTGCAAGGTGAGTCGTACGGGACCCACATTTTCCGGGAATTCGACAAAAAAACTTTCCTTGCTGGGATTGGGGTATACCCGGATACCGGTAGTGAGCGTTTGTTCTGGCTGTGTGGAGGTGGGTCGTTCTTCTTGGGCTTCGCCACAATTGGAGAAGGCGTCGCGTCCATTGCGCCGCAGGATTTCCTTTGCTATGAACCCGGGTTCTGAGCAACCCGACGCCCAGTATTCGAGGCTGTCGAGTGCAATTGAAGGTAATCGCCAGTACGGTGTTCCCGCTTCCGCATGAGGCCTAACCACATCCAGCATATCGGCAAAACCGGACAATTCTTCCGCTTGAGCTTCCGTCAGATCATTTCGTACGGGAATGTCGGTCAGCCATTGATCATAAACGACAAAATCGCCGGAAAAAAAGGCATGGCGGGCCAGGCGCAAGTCGGATTCATAAGATGCCAGGCGTTCAAGCCATACCAACACCGAATCCACCCTGACGCCGGTCGAATCCGGCGCAAAATCCCGGATGATTTTGCCACCCTCAATGTCCATGGCCGAGCGGTGGGCATTGATTTCCTGCAATAATTCCATCCGGGTGACAGAGTCCGTTTCCGACTGGTATAGCTCTTTTATACCCGGCGGAAAGTGCTTTGCGAAAGTGCTGATCCCGCGCACATTGTCGGCGTGACTCGCAGTCACGCCGACAATAGACCAATTGCTTCCACTTTTTCGCAAACCACTTTCCGCTGGGTATAATTGAATCCAGGCGATTTTTTCTTCATAAAACTCCTCTTTCCAGGATTCGACTTCGACGGTATCGCAGGGCGGTGGGCAACCCTCCCCACCGGTTGTACAATTGGGGTTGGACTGATCGGCAAATACGGCAATAATGCCAGTTGCTCCACCATACCCGGTATTCTCATTCGGGTCCTGTTCGGGGACATCGACATAATAATAAGTAATTGGGGCGCCGTCATTGAGCCAGGTATATGCGCTCGTGCTAAAAGTGTTTCCAGCAGCAGTTGTAATTTGCAAATCGTTGTCTTTTTCCCCCTGAACCGCCCGCACAGAGCTGCCGCTGGTCACCTCAAAATCGGCATAGGCATTGTTGTTTTCATTACATTCATAATGCAAACCTTGAGGACCGCCGTTATTTCCGGAAGCGCGGTTGCCGGTACTGAGCGCCTCGTAATTGTTTTTCCGGATATTGTTTTCCATGGCGCCGATGGAAAAGCAATCCGTACCGATGGCAGTTTCTTGCGGGTCATTGTCCGAGCCTTCGAAGTAGTTATCTGTCAAGTCGATTCCCAGGGGCGGTGCGTCTCCTTCCGCATGCACGCCGGTGATTGGCTTGTAGGCTGGTTCGACGGGGCAGTCTCCCGGCCTTCCAACCAGAAAAGTATTGTCGTAAATGGTAAACGGGTCTGGCAGGGCAGAAAAAATTCCCGTATAGCAGTTGAAAAAGGTACTATGCTGCACTTCGTAACTGCCGTAGCCGCCGGATAATACCGGGGCGGCGGTAATGCCGCGATCGAGGTGCCGGAAAAAAGAGGTTTGTACCTTGAAGGATGCGTCGTCGGCAATCAAACCGTGCGCCCGGGAGTCCCGTCCGGCACAATCCTGCTCGCGCAGGTCATAAAACCAGGTGCTTCCAATATGCAGGCGATTGATCTCGCGCAGCTGCAACAATACCGGTTTGTTTCCACCCGGATCGCGGTAATTATCATTGATTATCAGATAGGCGGCGCTTAATTTGCTGGCATTCGGTTCCGAACCGTCCCGGTAACGCCCGAAACGAACCGCGTTGGTACAGTTGCGGATCGTCCCCTTTATTTCAACGATGCCGCCTCCAAAATCTGCATCATCTGTTTCCATTCCGTGTACCCCAACGCCAGTCCGGGCGTGTTAATAGGTTGCCGGTAAAATTCCATTGCTGGCCTGACCTGTGCCGGTAGTGCTGTAATCGTCTGAAAGAATTTGGATCGTCAAGCCGTCCGCATAGACCGGGTAAGATGTCCCGGTGTAAACGGTGTAGCAATCACCGGATAAGTTAGGCGGCGGCGCAGAGATGAAATATATTTGATAAGGGTTAAAAACGGCATTCAGCATCTCCATGGTTTTCCGGCTGCGCCGGTCCAGTAGTTCCGTCTGGCCCAAATTGTCGGCCCAGGTATCGTTTTCAGTTTGAACATACACCAAATAGGTGCGAATGAAAAAAGCGCCTTCAACCGGAGGGTATGGTTCGGTGTATTCCGGTGAAAAAACCTGCGCGCGAAGGGATGTATTACCAACTGCCATAAACATAAACGAAAGTAAAGCAGTAAATAATAAGGGAAACGCCCCCCCTGTACGGGGTGCATCGGTATGAAATGGCGATTTTGCTTCATCGGTTTTGCATTTTTAGGTAATGGAATGCGATCATCCAAAAATAATATAGTCAGTTGAAAGCGTGCATCTGCACCAAGTGGATTAACACAAACACGTCCAGGTTGGAAGCCTACACTTCAGACATCTCACAGGATTCCCAAAATCTGCTAATCTTTGGGAAGGCTTAAAATGTTTTTTTTAAAAAAACTCCTCCCTCAGGCAACACTCCCCAAAACCCTGTCCCTTAACAGAAAACATGCACACCCAAACCGACATCGAGCTCGTCCGGGGCGTCCTGAAAAACAACCCGGCCTGCGAGGAAGCGCTGTACCGCCGGTACAGCGGGCCGATGTACCGGGTGTGCCAGCGCTATGCCGCCAGCCGCGCAGAGGCCGAAGACATGCTGCAGGAGGGTTTCCTGCGGGTGTTCGCCGACCTGCGGCACTATCGCGGCGAAGGCAGCCTCGAAGGCTGGATTCGCCGGGTGGTGGTGCGCGCCGCCCTGCGCTGGCTGAAGCAACGCCGCCGGATGGAATTTGTCAAGATCCCGGCCGATCACTTGCCCGCCGCAACCCCCGAAACGGCTGAAGCCGCGGACGACTGGCCCGACGACCGCCGCCTGGCAGTTCAGCTGATGCAGCAATTGCCCGCCGGATACCGCACGGTGCTGAACCTGTACGCTCTGGAAGGCTATAGCCACGAAGAAATCGCCGGCCTGCTCGGCATCAGTCCGGGCACCTCGCGCAGCCAGCTGAGCAAGGCCCGGGCCATGCTGAGATCCCCTGCTGGAACCCTGCCGGACGCCCCTGGCCGGCGCCGAAAACCGCATGATGACCAAAAGCACACCCGCGCCATGAACGACGACATGCTGAACGACAACGCCCTCGACCGCTGGCTCCGCGACAACGCCGGAGACCACCGCGAGCCGCCCGCTCCCGACGGCTGGGATACGCCCCGGGAAGCAGTCTGGACACGCCTGCGCAGCAGCCTCGACCGGCGGAAACGCCGCCGCCGGGCGGCTTTCCTCTGGCTCGTCTTGCTGGCCGGCCTGTTTGGCGGCGCTACGGCGCTGTGGTACCAAAAGGTGGGAAAATTCATTCCGGCATCCGAAAAACATGCCCGGATAGCAGCCCGCGCCGAAACATTGGCCGGCCATCCTGCGACCCTCCCGGCCTGAACACAAAAACAACGGGAAACAAACACTGCCCGCCGTCCTTTCGCCAGGCCCGGCAATAAACACAAAAACGGTGGCCGGGACGGCCACCAGTGTCGTAGAGGACGTTCCCGAAACGGTTTCAAGCCCGCCCCCGACAGAACGCCCCATCGACATCGACACCGCCCCCCTCCAGACCGCCCCGGCGGCGGCCGACTGCACCCTGACCCCGGCGCCGGCCGTGCTGGCCAGCCCGCCGGTCGAACTGGTTCCGCTGCCGTTGGCAGAACTCCAGTGGCAACAAAAACCAGAGCTGCCCGCTGCCGGCATCCGGCCCCGGCGGGAAAAAAACCGGCTGTACGCCGGCCCCGTCGAGGGGGCGTTTTTCACCTCGCGGGTATTGCAGGCGCCGGACGGCAACGCGCCCAACGGCCGGGAATCGGGCGCCTGGACGCTGCAGTACGGCGCTGCGGCCGGCCTGCGGCTCGGCCGGCACTGGTCCGTCGAGTCGGGACTGCAGTGGAGCGCCGTGCGCTTGCAGGCCCAACGAACGGTCGATTTCCGATACCGCACCGACCGCGAGCAGTACAACGCCCAGCGCTTCGTTTACCAAAACTCCGATGACCAATCCGTACAAACCTCATTCGGGGAAGTGGACATGCGCATGGACATCGAGCGCGAACCCAACCGGCCGATTCTCGACCAGGCGCTCGTGCGGCTGACCCTGCTCACCGACGAGCAGGTGCGTTATGTGCGCCTGCCGCTGCTCCTGCGCCGCCAGCAGGGCGCCGGGCGCTGGCAATGGAGCCTCGCCGCGGGCCTGGGCTTCAACTTCGAATCGGGCTACGACCTGCGCCTGACCGCCGCCCGCACCAACCGCCTGGGCGTACGCCGGATCAGCGCCCGCCTGCAACAACAGCGCGCCGAAGGGCTGGCCCCGTTTTACCTCGACGCGCAATTCGGCCTCGGGCTGCAATACCGCCTGGCGCCGCAATGGCGCCTCCGCCTGGCGCCGGAGTTCCGCTATGGCCTCGGCTCGATGTACCAAAACGGACCGTTTCGCTCGCTGGCGCTGTCCGGCGGGGTGCAAGTGGGCATGCTGTGGGGTTTATAATCGGGAAAAGACGTCTTTCGCTACATACACAAACACAAACAACTTTTAAAACACAGTTTAAAGCACAGAATATGAAGAAGTTCGCATTTTATCTGATCGGCGGCGCACTGGCCGTCTGGCTGGCGGCCTGCACCAAAGAAGCCGTCACCGATTTTCAACAACTTGACGACGAGGCCCTCGCCACGGCCATTGCCGGCGACCGCGGCAAACAGGAAATCGACCCCTCCACCCTGCCGGCGGAAATTTTGACCTATGCCGAAGAAAACCATTTCGACACCTACATCGACGCCGTGTATTTTGCCGAAGGTAAAGGTTACGACCTCGTGTTCGCCACGGAGGAGCACGCCTTTTTCAACCTGGCGCGCCGGGCGCTGCGTCATCATCACAACGACCGGATGGGACCCTGCGGGCGCCTCCTGGGCGGCGAAGCCATTCCCCTCGACGCGCTGCGCCCGGCCATCGTGCAGTACATCGAAACCAACTACCCGGACGCCGAAATCCTGCGCGCCAAGAAAAAAGGCGACCGGATCATCGTAATGTTAAGCGGGCATGTTTTGCTGGTATTTACAGAAAACGGCGTGTTTGAAATAGATGCCCAGCACTGGATTGACTGCCGCCCCTGCGCGCCGGCTTCGCAGGTGGATATCCCGGCCGATGTGCTTGCTCTGATCGAAACTACCGTACCCGGCGCGGAGATCAAACGCGTGTGCCGCCGCGGCGACCGGATCGTAGTGGGTGTCATCGCTGCCGACGGGCGCCATATTTTGGTGTTCGACAACAACTGGAATTTCCTCTTTACCACGCCTTGATGGATATTGCGGCATGAATAGCCGCAGCACTGTGAACAAACGCACTTTATGGCCAGCGCGCCGGTGTGCCCGGGAAACTGTTCCGGGCGCCCGGCGCCTTTTCTTTTTTTGGGCGGGCGGCCTGGCGCTGTTGCTCACCGCCTGCCGGCCACCCGCGCAGCCGGCAGCGCCAGCTGCTTACCACTGGCAAACGCGCCTGGCGCTCCAGCCCGCAGAATCCCGCTGGCTCGACAGCCTCGGCGCCCGGCGCCTGTACGTCAAATTTATCGACATTGCGCTCGAAGGCCAAGCCATCCGGCCCTATGCGCTGCTGGAACTGGCCGACACGGCCGGCCTGGCCGGCAAAACGGTGGTTCCCTGCGTGTTTATCGCCAACAGCGTTTTTCAGGATATTTCTGCCGAAAAAATCGATTGGCTGGCCCAACAAACCACCAGGGCGCTGTTGAGCGTGGGGGCGCAATTTCCAGAAGCAGATTTTCCGGAATACCAGTTTGATTGCGACTGGACGCCTTCTACCCGTGCCGCTTTTTTTTCTTTTTTGGCCCGAATGCGCGCCCATTTGCCGCAGGGCGCCCGACTGAGCGCCACCATCCGCCTGCACCAGTACAAATTCCCGCAACAAACCGGTGTGCCGCCAGCCGACCGCGGCATGCTCATGTTGTACAATACCGGCGATATCGACGACCCTGAAGAGACTAACTCTATTTTCCAGCCGGACGCCGCCGAAAAATACCTGCATGGCGCGGCCGGGCGGTACCCGCTCCCGCTGGACCTGGCCCTGCCGGTTTTTTCCTGGGCCCTGGTGTACCGCGATGGCGAACTTTGGAAAATCATCCCCAACGCCGGGGCGTATGGCGGACCAAACACGGTATTCCGTATTCAAACCGCAACTTTCCTCGGCGGGCATTATCTTCGCCCGGGCGACCTGGTGCGGGTAGAGGCGGTAGACAGCGCTTTGTTGCGCCGGGCAGCAGCAATGGCAGCCAGGCTGCCGCTCGCCGGCGATGCGGTGATAGCGTTTTACCACCTGGACACCGCCACGGTGCGGCATTATCCGGCCCGGTTTTTACGATCCGTATGCGAAACGATACACAACAACAGGTAAAACGCCCGAGGGCTGTCCGGTGGGCCGGCAGGAAAGGCCGTATGCTGGCCTGGACCGGTCTTTTTTTTACCCTCGTTTCCTTTTTTCCGGGCCATACGCCGGCGCCGGCGGAACGGCCGCCCGGCGCTTGCGACCCGCAGGCGCGGGCCTTTGCCGGGTATTCGTTTTTGGTTCCGGAGATTATCAATAAAAATGCGGCATACGCGCCGTTTTTCGTGCAATGGGGCGACTACTACGAGCGCTTTTATTTCAGCAAAGACCTCCAGCAGGAAGACAACCTGGCCGAGTGGAACGACCGCTTTTGTGGCCTTTCGACGCCGGCCGACGTGGCGTACGTGGTGTACCAAACCAGTATAAACGAACTCATCGGGTTGCACAATGCCGCCGTGGCGAAGGGAGAAGGCGGGGCTTTGCCCTATACCCTGGCGGGTAACACGTTTGCGGAAGCCCTGGCAACGAATGGTTGCACGGAAGCCATTCATTACCTGATGTTTGCCAAGCGTTGTGAGCCGCATGTGATGCAGTATGGCGATGGCTGGGCCCTGCCGAAGCGCGATGTGGAGATGATGCAAGCGCTGATCGAGGAAGGCAAGGGCCGTTTTTTACAAACCCGGTCGCATTTTTTCCGGCAACGCTACGCCTACCAGATCGTCCGGTTGGCCCACTACGCACGGCAGTGGCAACAAACGGTGGACCTGTATAATTACCTGTTGCCCAAATACGACCGCCGGCGCCCCAGTATCCTTTATTTCTGGACGCTCGGGCACCTGGCCGGCGCCTTGCAGCAACTGGGCAAATACCCGGAAGCCGCCTACCGCTACGCTCTGATTTTCCGGCATTGCCCATCCAAACGGCGCCAGGCTTTCCGGAGCTTCCGCATCCGCAACGACCGGGAATGGGAAAAAGCCCTGCGCCTGTGCCAGTCGGATGCCGAACGCGCTACCCTGTACCTCTTGCGGGCCGGCGTATCGCGCACCTACCGGGTGGAAGACCTGGAGGCAATTTACGAACTAGACCCCGAAAATCCGCAGATCGACCTGTTGCTCGTTGGCGACGTACAACAACTGGAAAAAATATTTTTGCGCACGCCCGTCACCGATAAAAAATACGGCAGCGGGGGTATCCGGGCCGAACAGCGCCAGCTGGCAGCCAGGCACCTGCTCCAGCTCCAGCGTTTTGCGCGCCGGGTGGTCAAAGAGAAAAAAACGAAAAACCCCAAGCTGTGGCATAGCATGTCCGGATACCTCGAGCTGCTGGCCGGCGACCGGTATGCGGCACAAAAGTCGTTCGAACGCAGCCGGGACTTGCTGAAAAAAGGCCGGGCGACCGATGAGCCGCTCCTCCGCCAGCTGGACGTGTGGGAACTCCTGCTGGAAATCCTTAACCTCGACGGCAGCTCGGCCACGGCCGACCAGGCCGCCTTTCGCATCCGCAGTTATGATTTGTTCAAAACCATGCCCGGATACGAGCCGTTTTTACAGGATTTCCTGTCGGCGCAATACGCCGAAGGCGAGCACCCCGGCAAGGCCATTCTGGCTGCTTATGAGCCGGCGGCGATCATGCTCAATCCGCGGATGGACGTGCTCGATGATCTGCTGAAACTGGCCGACAGTAAGGACCCCGTGTTGCTGGAACGCGCCATGCAGATCGATACCAACCCCAATCAAATCAAAGCCCGGCTGTTGGAAATCAAGGGCGCCTATCTGTTCAGCGCCGGCCAACCGGAAGCCGCCCTTTCCGTACTGCGGCAAATACCGGCTACAGAGCGCGACCGCATGCCCCGGTTCAGTCCGTTTCGCGAAATGCTGGACGAGCGCATTCACCGCCCCGTAACGGATACCTTGCTCCTCACCCGGCAGCAAATACTGGAAAAATTACTCAACTATGAGTTTAAAGCAAAAGCTGCCGTGGCCATGAACGACCCGGTGGGCTCCTGGTATTATTACCTGATCGGGCTGGGCTACTATAATATGTCGTATTTCGGCTACGAGTGGGAGGCGATGGATTATTTCCGCAGCGGTTCCAACTGGCTGCGGCTGCCGCAAGGGCCGGTTTTTCCGCTGCGCAACTCCCCGAACGGCAACCGGGAAAATACCGACGTCAGCATCGCCCTGAGTTTTTTCGAAAAAGCGCTGGCGGAGGCGCGAAATCCCGAGCTGGCGGCCCGGGCGGCTTTTATGGCGGCCCGCTGCCAGCAAAAGCAATGGTTTTGCAACCCGGCGTGCAACTACAAGCCGGGTTCCAAAACCATACCTATGCTGCCGGAGGCATACCGGGGCTACTACGACCGGCTGGGCCGGTATCAAACTACCGAGTTTTATAAGCAGGCCGTAAAAGAGTGTAAATGGCTGGCCGCTTACGTGCAGTGAGCCCCCAACATGCTTAATACATCTCGACGCCGCCGAAATGAAACGCGCCTTCGATGGCGGCATTTTCATCGCTGTCGGAGCCATGTACGGCGTTTTCACCGACGCTGGTCGCGTATAATTTGCGAATGGTACCCTCCTCGGCGTTGGCGGGGTTGGTGGCGCCGATGAGCTTGCGAAAATCATCCACGGCGTTTTCTTTTTCAAGAATGGCAGCCACGATAGGGCCGCTGCTCATGAAGGCGCACAGCTCGCCATAAAACGGACGCTCCTGGTGTACGGCGTAAAACTGACCGGCGCGTTCGAGGCTCATTTGGGTGAGCTTCATCGCTGCGATCCGGAAGCCGGCGGCATTGATCATTCGGAGGATATTGCCGATGTTGCCTGCCCGAACGGCGTCGGGTTTGATCATGGTAAAGGTTTTGTTGCCTGACATTATTATTATAGTGCGTTAGTGTGTTGGAAGAAATATTGGGTTTGCGGGGCGCAAAGGTAGGACGAGATTTTATTTTAAAAAGCCCCCCTTGAAAGGCTTTGCCAAAAAATAATATCCTGTGAGCCAATAAAACACGGGCAATCGGCGTACTTTTGCGGCCGTTTTCCGGGTTGCCGTGCTTCAACCGGTCCGGATAAAGGCCTTTATCATGGAAATACCGTCTGAACTTCGGCAGTTGCTGCATTTTCCACAGAATGTGGCAATTTTTTCGCACCGCAATCCTGATGGCGATGCGATTGGCAGTTCGTTGGCCATGCGGCATTATCTGGAGCAATACGGTCATACCGTACATGTGCTCTTCCCGTCGGAGTACCCGGAAGAGTTTGAGTTTTTGCCGGCTTCCGGGGAAATCCTGATCTGGGATATCCACACCGAAGAATGCAAACATGTGCTGGACAAAAAAAACATGTTCATCTTTCTGGATTTTAATGCCTTAAACCGGATTGACAAGATGGGGGATTATGTGAAAAACCTCCCGGGCAAGCGCATCCTGATCGATCATCACCTGTATCCGGAGCCGATGGCCGATTTTGAATTCTCCGAAACCTCCGCCAGCAGCACCTGCGAACTGGTTTACCGGTTTATTACCGGTATGGGCGACGGGCAAAAGATAAACCCGACCGTGGGCGCCTGCCTGTATACCGGCATTGTGACGGATACCGGCTCGTTTAAACATGCCACCAACAGCACGGTTTTCCGGATCGCTGCCGACCTCGTCGAGCGCGGCGTGGATGATACCGCCGTGCAAGACCGTATTTTTAATTCCCAAAAAGTAAAAAACCTGCGCTTGCTCGGTCACTGCCTGGTCAACCGCATGGAATACCTGCCCGAATACCGGACCGCCTTTATCTGGCTGACGCGCAAAGACTACGAGGATTTTGATATCCAGCGAGGCGATACCGAAGGCATCGTCAACTACTTGCTCACCATCCGGGAGGTCAAACTGGCCGCCTTTATCCATAATCAGCCGACCATCGTAAAACTCAGCCTCCGTTCGAAGGGCGATCTGGACGTGCAGGCGATCTGCCGGGCGCATTTCAACGGGGGCGGGCACCGCAATGCCGCAGGCGCTTATTCGCACGAAGGCCTGAAGGCCACCATTCAGAAGTTTAAAGATATGCTGCCACAATACAAGGCCGAACTCCTGAAATGAGGGAGGCAGATCGTCTTAATATATTGTATTTCAAAATTTTATACACTTTAGAATTACACCGTTATGCGTAATTTTCTTTTTATTGCCCTGGTTGCTGCCACCGCTTTATTGGTGGCCTGTAACTCGAAAGGGATAGAGACCGAGCACGGCTTCCGGTTTATCAACCATACCAACAAAGGTGGCGTGAAGCCGCAGCCCGGCGAAACCGTTCTGGTGCAGAGCTATGTCTGGATCGGCGACTCGCTGATGTCTAGCTCGCAGCGGAACTTTGGCGGCCCACGGGAATACAACCTGTTTCCGAAGGAAAACCTGCCCGAACGCGTACCGGCGCTTTACGACGCCGTTTTGTTGATGGGCGAGGGCGACAGCGCCACGATTTTCGAAACCATCGATACGTTTTTGCGCAAATTCGTGCCGCCGGCACTGAAAGACGCCAAAGAAGTCCGGCATGAATTGGTATTGGTAGACGTCATTACCAAGGCTGAAAAAGACAAGCAAAAAGCGGAAGCGGAGGCTCAGTTCCAATCGGTGCAAAACAAAACCCAGTCGATCGTGCAGAATTATGCCGCCAACAAACTGGGCAGCCAGCTGACCGCCACAGCTTCCGGCCTCAAAGTGATCATCGAAGACAAGGGCAGCGGCGCACCGGTTAAAACCGGCGAACAAGTGAAGGTACACTACTACGGCTGCACAACCGATGGGCAGATGTTCGACAATTCTTACCAGCGCGGCGAACCGTACCCCTTCCCGGCAGGCGTGGGCCAGATGATCAGCGGCTTCGACGAAGGCGTGATGCTCCTGAACCACGGCGGCAAGGCCTTTTTCTTTATCCCGGCCAAACTCGGCTATGGCGACCAGCCTGCCGGCCAAATCCCGCCGAACTCCGAACTCATTTTTTACGTTGAAGTTATTTGAGGTTACTGGTTAGAAGGTTACTGGTTAGAAGGTTACTGGTTACGGTACCCCTTTAACCTTCTAACCAGTAACCCTCTAACCAGTAACCTTCTAACCAGTAACCTTAATAAATTATAAAACATCCGTTTCCAGTTATGACAATCGAACAACTCAAGGAGTTGAAGGATAAACTGGCGGTCTTAAGGAGGTATCTTTGACGTGGACAACCGGCTCCGCGAAATAGAAGACCTGACCAGCCAAACCCTCGACCCCAATTTTTGGAATGACCCCAAACGCGCTGAAGGTATTCAGCGCAAGGCCGGCCTGCATAAAAAGTGGGTGGATGAATACCAGGTGATCGCCCGGGAAGTGGACGACCTGGAAGGCCTTTTTGAATTTCAGAAAGAAGGGATGACCACCGAAACCGAGGTGGATGTCCAGTATGCCCACACGGCCGGAATCCTGGCGGATGCGGAATTCCGCAGTACCTTGAACAAGAAGGAAGACGAAATGTCGGCCGTGCTCACGATCAATGCAGGCGCCGGCGGTACCGAGGCCTGCGACTGGTCGGCCATGTTGCTGCGCATGTACAAGATGTGGGCCGAACGCGCGGGCTTTAAAGTGGTTGAACTCTTCGAACAGGGCGGCGACGTGGCCGGTATCAAATCGGCCAGTATCGAGGTGGTAGGCGATTTTGCCTACGGCTGGCTAAAGGGCGAAAACGGCGTGCACCGCTTGGTGCGCATCAGCCCGTTCAACGCCCAGGGCAAGCGGCAGACCTCGTTTTCTTCGGTATTTGTGTACCCCTTGGTGGAAGACGATTCCATTGAGATCAATATCCGGCCCGACGATATCGAAATGGATGTTTTTCGCGCTTCCGGCGCCGGTGGCCAGCACGTCAACCGGACCGAGTCGGCCGTGCGGCTCCGGCACCTGCCTTCGGGGGTCGTCGTGGAATGCCAGGCCGAACGCAGCCAGCACCAGAACCGCGACCGCGCCATGCAAATGTTACGCAGCCGCCTTTACGCGCTCGAACTGCGCAGACGCCAGGAAGAAAAAGACAAAATCGAGGCCGGCAAGGCCAAAATCGAATGGGGTAGCCAGATACGCTCCTACGTGCTCGACGACCGCTGGGTCAAGGACCTTCGCAGCGGCTACAAGGTGCATAACCCGGATGCTGTGCTCGATGGCGACCTCGACGGCTTCCTGAAGGCCTATCTCATGTGGCAAAGCAATCCGGTGCCGGTGGAGGAAGACGAGTGAGTGCGCGGCGGAGGGTGTATCGTCAACCATGGCCGCTGATACCTTTGCGTGAGATGGTAAACGGGGTTGTTCGCGGCGGCGCGTTGGGGGTGCCCATGGAACTAGGCAAGCACTTCTATATGTATCTCATTAAGAATCCTTTCCGCTAATCGTTTGAAATCTTCAAAACAATTCTTAACTGCTTCAACATGCGCACCAATCGCGCCATCTGCTGGTTTAAGATAGAACATTGGTTTACGAGCAGCCATTGCCATTGGCATAAGGCTACGATAATGCTTTAACATACCGAGATTATTAGGATCAGTTTCTACAAGCAAATGATCACTTTCCGGCGTGGTATTTTTCAAAACAAATTCCCGGTAAGTCTCTGGAATTCGCATAGCCCAGTTATCATAGGCTTTAACAGGGCGATTTTCGCGGGCGCCGTGTTGGAGAAGCACATACCCGACAGGTTCCATTTTACCTTCGGGCATTGGTTCATTCTGCAAACTGCCGGGTAGCTCTGCCATTCTTTTTCCATTCCTTGCGCCAAAAAACCAAAGCCGGCCCTGAATTTCGCAATCCTTGAAGTGAGAACAGGTCTGCGCCAATAGGAACGACAACATAATCAGCTGAAATTAAAGCAGCCCGGTTAATTGCTCCCAGATTTGGGCCAACATCAATAAGTACCAAGTCGGCATTGATTTCAGTAGCGCCACGGTAAAGCAACCTGTAAAACGCCGATATAACTCGAAATGCGCGAGCATCCCCACTCAGGCATTTAGGCCAATTTTCAGACAATTGGTCCTCAAAACGGGATAAGGAAAGATTACCAGCTAATAAACCTAAACGTGCTGAAATGTTTTGAATATTGGGAATGCGAATATCCCCTGTACCTTCAATTAAAGGCACTATGGCGTCATAAATGGAGTGATTAGATTCAGACTCCCATAAGGTCAGTAATGCTTCATCGTCAAGAAACATGCTTGTCAGGTTTGCCTGCGGATCTAAATCTGCCGAAAGGACGCGTTGTCCCAAACTAGCAAACATCCATGAAAGATGATATACCAAAGACGTTTTTCCAACCCCGCCCTTATTGTTAAAAAAAGCTATCGTTTTCATGCCTTTTTTCTTTTAGGTATTATAACTGCAAAAGTCCCTGATTCAGTTATTTTGAACTCAGGATCGGGATTGCCGTTTTCTTTAAGGAGCGCTTTTGCTCGTTTTACGCCATATCCGTAACGATTTACATACCCAAGTGTTTTCAGCGCTTCGGCAATAGTCGGATTTCGATATGCATTAACATCAGGAAAATTGCCGGGATTGCTTTCGCCAAACAAGCCCCCGGGGTTGTGTATTTCGATTCTGTCATCAAATACATAAAACTTTATCGGTGAATTGGAAGAATAATCTCTGTGCATAATAGCATTCATAAGCAGTTCGCGTATAGCCCACTCCGGATAATCAGGTTGAAGCTTTTCCTGCAAAGAGGATACTTTCGAGAGCCCTGTTGTAATAATTGCTTTAAGCCTTAATTCCAACTCCCGGATGACGGTGCTCAAATCGCCGGAAATTTCCGCCTGGTCGCTTGGCACATCAGTTATACTATTGCCTGGAAAGCGGAGAAATTGAATATAATTCCCCGGCAGAAAAAAGCGTGGATTTTTACCAAACAGAATCAGACCGGCATTGGTCGGGCGGTTAATAGTCGAATTGAAGAAGCGTAAAGAGGCTAATTGTGTTTCCAAATCCCTGTGATTGGCTTCAATGACATCGGGGGCCACAGCTTGTTGACGGTAAGCCACAAAAGATGGAATGGACAAATCACCTACTTTCGCGTCCGGACATGGAGTCGCATCGAATGTTTTAGCCAATACGGAACGGCGTTCTGCCAGCATACGCTCTTCCTGCTCGTTGGCTACAGCCTTGCGGGGGCCTACACGGATGTGTACTTTCCCTTTATATCGCAACGGGGGTAAATCTGACGGCTGAACCGTCACAACTGCTACCTCCCCTGCTGGCATTACAACTTTTTCCACCGTCATCGCAGGTTGCGGCAAAATATTTCCCGCTGAGCGAAGGTCGGATAAGGTGCGGAGAAACTCATCGGTGATTTGCATGCCGGCAATCGTATTGTTATCATTCACACCGACCAGCAAATAACCCGGCTTTCGGTGATTACCCATATCGTTGGCAAAAGCGCACACGGCTTCCGAAAATTTGGCTGTGTCCGTTGTGGAAACGGTCTTTTCCAACCTGTCCGATTCTGTGTCTCGAATCAGTTGTTCAAGATCGATCTGTGTCATGTCAATTTTTTGTACAAAAATACACCTTCAGTAGAAGATTTATGCAATCATCTCCCCCCGCATCAACCGCGGCAGCAGCGCGTCGCGCAAGGTAGTGAGGGTTCGGGATTGGTAAATAAGATGATGGATTTTTTCAAAAAGCGGGCTCCGGCGCACGTCATACCTCTGAACCGCCGCCGTCCGGATTTTTAGGTTTGCGTTTGAAGAGTTTTCGCCGCTTGGCTTTTGGGCTTGGTTCCTGCGCGGGCATTTCGGCTGCCTTCAGTTTGCGTTCCTGGCGGCGTTGCAGCTGGCGGCGAACGAAATTCACCAGTACCGGCGTCAGGGTGGCCAATATACCGCTCCACCACGCGCTCATACCGGCGGCCTGCCCCAAAGCGCCAACGGCTTTTCCGCCCACGGCTTGGGCGGTACCGCCCTGAAAGAACTGGCCGATTTGTTTGGCCAGGGAGAATTTGTCTTCCAAAAACAGCCGGAGTTCCTGCCGCGTGCGCTTGGCGCTTTCGTCCATTTCGCCCTGAACAATTTCGAGCTGCTTTCGCAAGCGGGCTTTTTCCGCCAGAAGTTCTTCCAAATTATTGATGTTGCTCAACATGGTTGACGACGTCACTTAAAAAACGAACGGATAATACTGTGGAGCATGGGATTTGTCAGCCAGCGCTCCTTAAACACCCAGACCAGACCGGCCAGCAGCGCATAAAAACCTGCAAGGCACAAAAATGCGAGCGGATAGGAATCCCACAAGCGGCCCAGGTAAAAACCGGCCGCGAGCGTAAGCATGAGCAAGGCGATGAGGCCCAGCGCAGCGATGGCCAGGGAGGCAAAAAGGGAGGAGCCGACTTTTGCTATTTTTTCCGCAGATTCCAGGCGCAAATAGTCTATTTGCAGTTTGAGGTATTGTTTGGCGTATTCGGCGGTTTCGCCGGCTGATTCGAGCAATGGTTCGGTGTCTTTCATGGCAATCAGGTTCAATTCACGCCCGGTTCTTCCAGCGGTATGCCGGCGGCAGCAAATTTTTGGCGCAGCCGGGCCCGGGCTTTGTCCATTCCATTTTCAAAGGACGTTTCGGCATCTTCCATGGCCTCCCGGGTATCTTCTTCCATACCCTCGAGGTCGAGGCCAAATTGGTCCTCCAGGTCGTCGGCGATCGACAGCCCTTTTTCCAGGGCCGTATTTAACCTGGCCAGAAGGGCTTCCAGTTGTTCCCGGGCGCGTTCGCCGAAAGTTTCGAGCAGCTCATCCCAGTGTTCCTGGAGCTGCCCGCGGAGGGCGCTGCCCTTGTCGGAGTATAAATAAACGCCCAGCGCGAAGCCTGTAGCGGCGCCGGCCAGGAAAAATAGCCCTCTAGGTACGACTTCTTTATTCATACGGTGAATATACGGTATCTTCATGATCATCCGGGTTTTGCAGCGAATTTTCTGGCAATTTAAAGGATAATTTCAGGGGCCTGTGGGCCAGGAGCGCTCCCTCTCAGCTGGGCTCCCGATTACCCACAAGTTGATGTTCTTTTCTTAACATGTCAGTATCCACCAGACCCTGAAGGGGCCGAATTTGAATAGCCCTGGCATGAAATGCGGGGTTGAAGGGCAAACCGTTTTACAAGCGGCGCCGGCGGGGGGGGGCGGCCGGGCGCGGGCGCCCCGCCCCGCCCCCCGGGGGGGGGGGCCGGGGAGGGCCGGGGCCGCGGTAGAGCGGTTGAATTTGATCCGGAAGCATGCCGGATATTCAACCGCTCTACCACCGAGCCTCGGCTATGCATAACCCGCCACCCCAAGCTGCGCCCCCTTTTCTCCCCCCGCGCTTGTCATTCCGCAGGAACCTGTCCACTCTACGCGTGCATCTCGTGTTTATCTCACGTAGAGTGGACAGGTTCTTTCAGAATGACAAGCGCGGGGGGAGAAAAAGGGGGGTAGGGAAGATTCCGGATTTATGCACAGCACACGCTCGGCGGTACCGCGGTTGTGTCGCGTCGTATTCCCCCCCGCATTTCATGCGGGGTTATTCAAATTCGACCCCTTCAGGGTCTGGCACATACCATAGCTCTGCTGGGTGGGGCCGGTCCGCTCTGCGCAATACCGCTTGTACAGGATAAACTGAACACTGGACATTGAAAATTGAGCATTTTAGAAATGTTCAATGTTCAATGTTCAAGTACGAAAAACGGAGCTGACCGGCCTGTCTCAGGCGGCGGGGCGCAGTCATTTCCGTTCGCGCGCCAGCTGGAGGGCCCTTTCCAGTTGTTCTTCTTCGGAAAGCAGGGTGTTGTCGATTACTACGGCGTCGTCGGCTTTGCGCAGCGGGCTGTCGGCGCGGCCGGAATCGATACGGTCGCGTTCCATCAGGTTGTTGCGGATATCATCCCACTCGGCATCGATACCTTTGGCCGCGAGTTCGAGGTGGCGGCGGCTGGTGCGGACGTCCAGGTCGGCTGTCAGGAAGATTTTGAGCCCGGCATCCGGAAAAACCACCGTCCCGATATCGCGCCCGTCGGCCACGATCCCCCCCCGGCTGCCCATAGATTTCTGGAGGGCGACCATCGCCCGGCGCACTGCGGAAATAGCCGAAACTGGGCTGACGTGGGCGCTCACCCGCATTTCGCGGATTTCCCGTTCCACATCGGCGCCATTAAGAAAGGTGTGGTTTTGGCCGCCCACCCGTTCGAAATGGATTTCGATATGCTGCAGCGCGTCTTCCACGGCTTGCGGATCGCTGTAATCCGTGCCTGTTTCAAGAAAGTAGAGTGTTACGGCACGGTACATGGCGCCGGTATCCAGGTACGCATAGTGGAGGGCTTTGGCCAGGCCTTTGGCGAGGGTGCTTTTCCCGCAGGAGGAATGACCGTCGATAGCGATAATCATGGTGCTAAACATTCCGGCACAAGGTGCGGAATTTAGGGCATTCCTCCGCGGCATGCTGCCAATTCTGTTGAATCTTTGCGCCGTTCATGTGTACGTTTCTCGCGGTATTCCTGTTCGGCCTGTTTGTAGCCGCCACCCTGGTTCAAATTGCCTTCTGGCAACTGGTCTTCGCACGCTGCTCGTTGGGCATTGAACGTTCCAAAATGTCTGATGGCAAATGTTCCAGCGGAGAACCGGTGTCTGTGCTTTTATGCGTCCGCAACGAAGCGGATAACCTGCGGCGCAACCTGCCGGTGATCCTGGAGCAACAATATCCGGCGTTCGAGGTGCTGGTGATCGACGACGATTCGACGGACGGCACAGCGGCCGCGCTCCGGCAATTTCAGAAAACATACGCCCACCTGCGCGTGCTGCACGCAGGCCCGAAAACCCGGCCGGGCAAGAAGGCGGCGCTGGAGCAGGGCATCCGGGCGGCGCGCTTCGAGTGGCTGGCGTTCACCGACGCCGACTGCCGGCCGGCCGGCTCGCATTGGCTTCGACAGTTGTCGGCTGGCTTTGGGACCCCGTCGGCTGCGGTGGAGATCGTACTCGGCTATGGGCCCTACCGGCAGGCGCCGGGAGCGCTCAACCGCTGGATACGCTTTGAAACGGTGCAAACGGCCATGCAGTATTTTTCCTTCGCCCGGATCGGGCTGCCGTACATGGGCGTTGGCCGGAACCTGGCCTGGCGCCGGCAGGTGTTTGAGCGGGTGGGTGGTTTTGACGCACACGCCAGCCTGGCCTCCGGCGATGACGATTTGTTGGTGAACGCCGCCGCCCGCCGGCACAATACTGCGGTATGCCTGGACCCCGCAGCGTTCGTATATTCGGAGGGCGAACCGGGCTGGCGGCAATGGTGGCGCCAAAAACAGCGGCATCTCCAGGCAGGCCGCCAGTACAGGCCGGAGCACCAGGCGTTGTTGGGTTTGCTGGCATTAACACAAGTCCTGCATTATTTTTTGTTAATCCCTCTGGCGTCTTCCGATTTTGGCATAATTTCTGTTGTATTATACGCTATTCGGATGGCCTCCGCCTTCCCGATTTATTGGAAAGTCCTGCGCCAGTTTCGCGATGAGCAACTTTTAATCTGGTTTCCGCTGCTCGATGCGCTACTGGCATTCTATTATGCGGTATTTGTGCCGCTCGTTTTAATCCGTTCCAATTATCTAATCTCATGGAAGTAATTGCGAACCCCGGTCAGATTGCAAGTCTGCACCGGGGTTTGTGTGTTTTCAGCGGATAAAATTCCGTTCAAACACGGCGGTATTGCCGCGGTCGTCTGTCACTGCCAGGCGCAGGGTATGTTGGCCGGCGGCGATACGCCCATCAAACCGGTGCGTGAGCCGGGCGTGTTTCTGATCGTATTCGAATAAAATCCACTTGCCATCCACGGTACCGCGGTACGAAAGGCCGTCGGCGTTGCCCTCGGTCCGGAAATCGTCGCTGATGCGCAATGCTATGGTGGCTTTCCGGCGCATATCGGCGCTAAAAATAAGCGGTTTGATGGTGGGTGGGGTGGTGTCTGCCACAATGCTATAGTCTCCGAAATCGCGCACCCGGGTTTCCAGGAATTCGCCGGTCCATTTTCCTCCGCAATTGACGGGCCGCCGGTTGCCGATCCGGGCGATGACGGCTTTGGGCCGAAGGGATTCGGGCAGATTGTCCGGGCGGAGCCGCAGCGTGCAATACCGGTGCAGGGGCACGGCGTCATGGTGAATGTGATGCACGGGTGCAAACCAACCGGATCGGGGCGGACTGGCGCTGTATTGAAAAAAGAGCGTTTCGTACAGCGCCCCTTTGGGGATAGTCAGCGAGAATCCATCCAAATCAACATGGTTTTCCGATAGAAAGGGCAGTTCAAACTGATGGGGTGGGCGGGTTTGCGGCCCGGGTTCGGCGCGCAGAACCCAGAAGGTGATTTCGGAAATATTGTTGTAGGAGTCGGAAGCCTGGAGGGTGATGCGGGTTGGTTTTTCTTTGTACAAAGGGACAGCGCCAAGCGTCTCGGTGCGGGCGTAATTGGAAAGCCGGTCGCCGGGTAGTACGAAACAACGGTGAAACCAGGCTCCGTAGCGTTCGTGGGCGGCATAGTCGGCATGTGCGTTGAGGTAGCGGGATTCGTCAAAATCGATTTCGGCGGCGTGCCATTGAAAAGCGGGCTGGCCGTTGGCGAGCAGGGTAAGGGCGAAAAGGCCGTTTTTGTTGTGCGTGTTGCCGGTGGATTGATCGAAGGCTTTAAGCCCGAAGCCAACGCGCCAGGCCGGGATCCGTACGGTATCGCCTTTGACGCCATAGGCGCCGTTGGGGCGCCGTTCGATGGGAAAAGGCAGGCTCGATAGTACCTCGCGCTGTTCATTGAGGATATACACTTTCATGTCGCGCAGTTCCGGCGGCACCCGGTCGGGAATAGGCAGCCCGAACAAAAGCGGATTGAGCGCCTTTTGATCGGCGGACCGGCGGATTTCAAAATGTAAATGCGGGCCTTCCGAGCTGCCAGTATTGCCCATCCGGCCGATTTGTTCCCCTTTTTCCACCTTGAACGCGCCATCGGCCGGGTAAAGGTCGACCTCGAACCGTTCGCGTTTGTATTGGGCTTCTTTTACAAACCGTTCTACAGCAGCCGAAAACTTGTCGAGGTGGGCGTAGAGGGTCGTATAACCATTGGGGTGTTTTATGTACAACGCTTTTCCGTAGCCGCCTTCCTGCACCCGGATACGGTCGATAAACCCATCGGCTGCGGCATAAATCGGTTGGCCGATGCTGCCGGTGGCGCTACTGATATCGATACCGGTGTGGAAATGATTGGAGCGCAATTCGCCAAAGGTGCCGGACAGTCGAATTGTTTCCAGCCCCACGGGCATCCGGAAGTAATCTTTCTGGAACGCCTCCGGCGGCGGTCGCCGCACTGCCGCCTTATCCACACCCGGTACCAACACCGGAAGCAGGCCCGCCAGGCTAAAAAATACGCGCAAAATCAAGGTCCACATACGGAGTAGTTGTTTTTTGAGCGACCGCCCAGTTCCGGATAACTACGGAATTGGTTACGCAAGATAAGGAGTTACCGGTCGAACGGCCAAGATTTTCCAAACTGGGGTGGGACAGGATTTTTTGTCCATAGAGGGATGGGACAGGATATTCAGGATTTTTCAGGATCGACAGGATTTTTTGTCCGTAGAGTGGCTGGTTCGAAAAATCCTGTCGATCCTGAAAAATCCTGAATATCCTGTCTGATCGCTCTACGGAAAAAAATCCTGTTCATCTTGTCTGGCCAGCCTCCGAAGGAGAAATATCATCTGGACATCAAGCAATATCCTGTCCCGCCCCGGCAACGATCATCCCGTCGGCCAGTGTCCAGGCGCCAAGTAAGGACCGTTCGAACGTATTTTTGGTCAGGTAATCCAGAAATTTTTCGCGCGGGATATTCCGGGCGCCGAGGCTATGCAGGTGCAGGGTTTCCTGCTGGCAATCGATTAGCCAGAAACCGGCTTGATCGAGGGCGCGTACAAAGGTGATGAACCCGGCTTTTGACGCATTGGGCTCCAGGGCGAACATACTTTCGCCGAAAAACATTCGTCCAAGCGCAAGCCCGTACAGCCCCCCGACCAGCCGGCTGCCGGCCCAGACTTCCACGGAATGCGCCACGCCTTGCCGGTGGAGCTCGGTATAGCCCTCGATGAAGGCTTCCGATATCCACGAGCCATCCTGCCCATGGCGGGGTGTATTGGCGCAGGCCCGGATCACGCGTTCGAAACAAGTATCGAGGGAATAGTCGAATTTGCCCTGGTTGAACACGGCGCGCATGCTTTTTTGTACCTTCAGTTCCTTGGGAAACAATACAAATCGCGGGTCGGGCGAATACCAGAAAAAACTGCCGCCGTCTTCGAACCAGGGAAAAATTCCGTTCCGGTAGGCCAGCACCAGGCGCTCGGGGCTCAGGTCGCCACCGACGGCTAACAGGCCGCCCGGCTCTGCCAGGGTAGGGTGGGGGAAGGCCATTTCGTGTGAATTAAGCCAGAATACGGGCATTTTCAGTGGCATTAATCTTCGAGTACGGCCGACAAGCCGCGGTCGAGCAAAGCTTCACACAACGGAAGCAGTTCGCCTTTTGGCCCGGTTTTTACCGTCGCCTTGCCTTTGAAATGAATGATGATCGACAATTGCTCGGCTTGCTCATGCGTATGTTTCAGGATTTCCATAAAACAGTGGATCACCCAATCGAACGAATTCACCTCGTCGTTGAACACAATAATATAGGCAGGAAGGTCGGAACCAAGATCGTCTTCCACCAATATATCTTCTTCTTCTTCCCAGCGTGGTTTGGGCATGGTAATGAATTGTTTCAGGTTTCAGGCTTGCTCGCCCCCGCTGCGCATTGCCTGCAGGGTGTGGTGAATGGCTTCAAAATTCGGCAATTCGCCGGCATTTTCCAGCACTTCGGCGTAGCGCACTATTCCTTCCCCGTCAATCACAAAAGCGGAGCGTTTCGTCACGCCTTTCATGTCGAATACGAAGGTTTTGTACAATACGTCATATTTTTTACCAGCTGACCGGTTGAAATCGGACAGTAAGGGGAAATTAAACCGTTGCTCCTGCTTCCATTTGTCGAGGGCATAAATACTGTCTACTGAAATCGCCAGAATCTGGGCGCCCAGTTGTTCGTATTCCGCAAGGCTATCGCGCATCAGGCAAAGCTCTTTGGTGCAAACGCTGGTAAAGGCCAGCGGAAAAAACAGCAGTACGACGTTTTTCCCCCGGTAATCGCGAAGGTGTACCTGGGATTTATCGCTGGCGCGCAAGGAGAAATCGGGGGCTTTATCGCCGGGTTTGATTGTCATACTAAAGGCGGGTATAGCGTTGATGGCGTGCGCAAAAGTAAAAAACCGCTTGCAACATGTCGTTTATTCAGGCAATTGTTTCAAAAACCACTCGCGTTCTGCCAGCGCGGGCGCCGCTGAAATCTGTTGCCGCAAGGCCAGTGCGGCGCTCCCATCATTCGGATTCACGGCGAGCATTTTGCGCATCAGGCGGACAACACTACTGTAGTAATCTTTATGGTAGCCGAGTACTTTTTTTCGTCGCAGGTATATTTCGATACTGTCCAGTTGGTTCTCCAGGGCGCTGTACTCGTCCATTTCGTAGTATATCTTGCATAAAATAGTTTTGGCCATCAGGTTTTGGAGCACATCGTCGTATTCCATCCGAACCAGGTGTTGCATGGCCTGGCGGTAGTTGCCGGTATCGTAAAAGTACCGGGCCAGGTTGAAATTCAAGGCGCCCTCGCGGTGGTTGGCCGGCACCAGGGGCGCATATTCCTGTAAGAACTGGAACGCCCAGGCGTACTCGCCCAGGCTGAGGGCCGCCAGCGCGATATTGGTGTAGGTCCAGCGCGACAAGGCGCCGTTCTCCAACAGTGCGCCATGCTGAAGCCCCGATTGGTACAAATCGAAAACATCACGGAAATACTGCCCCTCGGCCTGGTTGATCCGGCGTATACAGAAATTGATGGCCATCAGGTATAAATCATGCACCTCCGACACGGGGAACCGGTCGGCATGGGAGTCCAGGATGGTCTTCAATTGGCGGAAATGCGCGTCGCTGTCTGCGCCGCCCGCTTGTGCGAAATAGCCGTGGTAGTAAGCCGCCACGGATGGAATTTTCAGGTAGGCATGCCCCTTCAAAAAGGCCAGTACGGGCTTCAGCAGGCCGTCGTCGTAGGCGCGTTTCGACACCGACTGGTGGCTCAGCAAGAGGCATCCGGTGCGCAGTTTTTCGGAAATAAAAGCCACATCCTGCGCGTCCGACAGCTCCTGGAGGTTGAAGGCTTTTGCACGCCCCTGTTGTTGCGATAAATGGTAGGCTTCCAGCTGCAGGCGGTAGTCGGCCCGGTGATAAGCAGCGCTGCGAAAAAGTTCGCCTTCCAGGCGCCGGCGGGCATACCGCAACATGCCGGCACTCAACCCGTCGAGGTGCAGCCGGCGCAACGCCTCCACCACCAGCACATGCCCGTCTTCCGGTGCTCGCTTCCAGGCTTCCAGTGCTAAAAATTGCTCTATGGCTTCCAGCAGATAACTCGTCAGGTGGTATAGCCGCTCCGGCGATTCGCCAAGCTGCCTGGCTACCACCGCCTTCTCCAACTCCGCGGCGGGTGCCTCCGGCAGGCGTGCGCGCAGGTACCGGTACAAAAGCCCGGCGCCGGCATGGGTGACGTGATACGGCGAGGCCATAAATTTATCTAAAGCGCGTAAAACGGACGGCGGCAGGGCCTGCAGGACTTGAAAAACGGGGGCAGATTGCATGGCGCGTGTGAAATTTGGCGGTTGGCGGAAACGAAACGGCCGCTTCGTTCCGGTTTTTTAGAACGGGCGATGTTAAATGATTTCTGAAAAATATAAAACTATTTACCTTTTAAAATACTGATAATCAATTTTTAAATTTTTATAACCTGCGTATTTATTTCTTAAAACAGATAGAAAATGTCCTTGCCGGCGCTGGCAGATCCCGGCACTTTTGTACCGTCTTTCTCCGGCTAATCAACAAACCTGAATCAAGATGAATATTTCTCGTACGCTCGTAAGCATCGTGTCCTTAATAACTGTCCATTTTGGCGGCATCTCTTTGCCCCAGGCTTCGTTCCAAAAACAGTTATATAGTACACTATACGCCTGTTTTGAGGCCTTGTCTGGACCCAAAACCTGCTCCCCAAACTGGAAAGTCATTAAGGACACGATGCTAAGTCGCATGCTGCTGCTGTGGTGCTGTTTTGCAACAGGCGCATTATCTGCCCAGTCTTTTCGCCGCGCGTATGCGCCGGAGAGCAGTTTTTGCCGCGATGTTGTGGAAACCGCCGACGGCGGTTTCCTGCTGGTCGGCGGCATCGAATCGGACAACAGGCTTTTTATCCAGCGCACCGGCCCCGACGGCGCCGTGCTTTGGAGCCGCCACCAAGCGCTCAATGGCGCCTGCGGCATCGCCGTCTGCCAGGCCCCCGACGGCGGCTTCGCCATCCTGTGTGAAAATTACCTGGACAACGGCGTCTTGCGCAACCTGGTGTTGCGAACCGACGCCGCGGGCGTCAGCCAGTGGCAAAAAATACTCGACAACCCCAGCCTCGCCAACGGCTTCCGCGATATCGTCGCCGTCAGCGGCGGCGGGTTTGTGGCGGCCGGCGACGCGCGCAGCCTGATGCCGGCGCCGGATTTTCACATCGACCTGGTCAAACTCGACAACAACGGCAACCTGCAGTGGCGCCAAAGCGTCGGCGACCCCAACGACGGCAAGGAACTGGGCTTCCGCCTGGCCGAACTGCCCAACGGCGACCTGCTGGTGGCCGGCGAGCGCCGCGAAGCCGCCAGTACGCTCCACACCTCCGATTTTTTCCTGGCGCGCACCGATGCCCAGGGCAATACGCTCTGGCAAAAGGAATACCCGAAAACGGGCTATCAGACCCTGGCCGATTTCAAAACCGACCAATACGGCAACTGCTACCTGGCCGGCGAAACCAAACAAACCGACCCGGCCTGGCTGACGGTCCTGAAAACCGACGCCAACGGCGCAGAACTGTGGTACAAACAACCCCTGCAAACCTTCACCAGCACGTCCGGCTTTACGCTGGTCAATTGCCTGAGCCTCGACCAGGCCGGCAACGCCTACATTCCCGTGTACCAGTTCGACCAGTCCGCGGCCAGCTTGTCGCTGCTCAAGCTGAATACGGCCGGCGATACCGACTGGTTGCGCGGCTCCGATGCGCAGGACCTGCCCTTCGCCGCGCTGTACACGTCGGACAACCAGTTCGCCTTAGCCGGCCATACCAGCGTCGATGCGTTTCCTCAAAAGGCGGTGTTGATCAAAAGCGACTGGTCGGGCGCCCTCAATACGTTTTATAGCACGCTGTCGGGCGTCGTGTTTTGGGATCAGGACGGCGACTGCGCCTATGATTTTTCCGAGCCGCCGCCGCCGAAAATCCTGGTGGCCGCCACCGACCTGAGCGGAAACACCTTGTATCAGGCGGTTTCGCCCACCGGGCAGTATTCCTTTTCCGTGGAGCCGGGCGTTTACAACTTGGTGGCAAGGCCCGTTCCGGGCACCGCCACGCTCTGGCAGGTCTGCGATACGCCCACCGTGGGCGTCGCCGCTATTGGCCTGAGCCTGCAGGCGCCGCCCATCGGCCTGCAAAGCGTCGTCGATTGTCCCTACCTGGCGCTGGAACTCGGCGCGGGCCCCCTCCGCCGCTGCACGACGGCCAACTACGTCGTCGAATATTGCAACTACGGCACGCAAACCGCCGCCGGCGCCGCGCTGAAAATAGCCATCGACCCCCTGCAATCGTACGTGAGCAGCACGATCCCCCTGGCCGCGCAGCAAGGCGACACCCTCGAGTTTGCCCTCGGCGACCTGCCGCCCGGCCACTGCAATGCGTTTCAACTGAAACTCCTGCTCAGCTGCGCTGCGCAAACCAACCAAACCGTCTGCACCGAAGCCCATATTTTTCCGGACAGCAGCTGCCTGCCGCCCGACCCCGACTGGGACGGCTCCAACCTGGTGGTCAGCGCCGAGTGCAACGGCGTCGCGCAGTTTGGCATCCGCAATACCGGGGCCAACATGACCGGCCCGGTAAGTTATGTCATCATCGAAGACCAAATCCTGTACATGCAGGGCAATGTCCGGCTCGATGCCGGCGCCGACACGGTAATTCAGGTTCCCAACCCGGCCGGCGCTTCCTACTATGTTCAGGCCGCCCAACGGCCGGGGCACCCGGCTGCGGGTCCGTCCGTAGCCGTGGCAAACATGTGCAACGGCCAAAACGGCCCCAGCCTGGCCCTCCAGTTGCCGCCGGGCAGCGCCGACCCTTTTCTCGACACCTACTGCAACCTGGTGGTCGGCGCGTTCGACCCCAACGACAAGCGCGGTTTCCCGCTCGGCTGGCGCGACGAACACTACCTGGAATCCGGCCAGGAAATCGAATACATGATCCGCTTTCAGAATACGGGCAACGACACGGCCTTCCTGGTGGTCGTGCGCGATACGCTGCCCGCCGAACTCGATCCGGCCAGCGTACAGCCCGGCGTGGCCAGCCATCCGTATGCATTCCGGCGCAGCGGCTCGCAGGAGCTGGCGTTTACGTTCAGCCGGATTTTGCTGCCCGACAGCACGACCAACGAGCCCGAATCACACGGTTTCTTAACCTTCCGGGTGTCGCCGCGCCCGGACCTGCCCTTGGGAACGCGCCTTGAAAACCGCGCCGCCATCTATTTTGACTTCAACGACCCGGTCATCACCAACACGTATTTCCACACGATCGGGCAGCCCTTGCTCACATTCGCCGTGGACCCGCCGGCGCCCGGCGGCCCGGCGCTCTCGGTGTTTCCCAACCCGGCTACGAATGGCGCTGATTTCCGCCTGGACCCCCCCGGCGCTTACCGGTTCCGCCTCTTCGACGCTGCCGGCCGGCTGTTGCGCGAAGAGCGCTTCGAGGGCGATGCGTTCCGGTTCGAACGGCGGGGCCTGAAAGCCGGATTTTATTTCTTCCGCCTGGAAGATGCCCGTGGGAAAACAACGGGCGGCAAACTCCTCCTGCAATAATCCGGCCTCAATAATCTCTTCATTTTCAAAAAGAAAGATCATGAAATTGTTCCTGCATATATCCCTGTTCCTTTTGTTCTCCGGCGCCTTGCCGGGTCAGTGCCTGCAACTGCAGGGCTGCCCGGCCGGCCTGGAGGAATCCTGCGACCTGACCATCAACGACGCCAACTTGTGGAACGAAGCCTACTGGTGGGCGGCTTTGTACCAAACGCACGACCTGCCGGAGCACGAAACCAGCCTGTGCTTTTCCGCTGCCGACACTTGCGCCGGCGCCAGCCTGGACATCGGTTTTCTCCTGTTTCTCGACCTGGACGGCGACGGCCAACAGGAAACCGTCGTGAACAGCGCCACCCCGCCGCCTGCCACCACCGTCTATTTCGGCAACGCCGCCAATCCTGGCTACAGCGGCGGCACGCCGCGGGCGTTCGACGAGCGCCCGGTGCCTGCCGGGCAGCTATACGGCTTTGCTATCGAACAGACCGGCCCAGCCAATAATCGCACGGCATGTGTGCGCTGGCATACGGCGGATGCGCCGGGTACGTATGTAACGCCCCAACTGCCCTACGGTACTCACCGCATCCGCTGGATCGTTTCCAACGGCCTGGGCCAGACGGACAGCTGCGAGTACGCCATCAACATCCGGGATTGTAAAAAACCGACGGTGGTGTGCCTGAACGGCTTGAGCGCCAACATCATGCCCACCGGCCAGATCACCATCTGGGCCAGCGATGTGCTGCAGTATGCCGAAGACAATGTCTCCCTGGTCAACCTGCTCCAAGTGGCGATGCGCCGGACGGGCGCCGGCACGGGTTTCCCGCTGGATTCGGCTGGCAATCCGCTGACCAGCGTGACGTACACGTGCGACGACCTGGGCTTACAGACGGTGGAACTGTGGGCGCGCGACGCCGACGGCAATGCCGATTATTGTGAAACGGTAATCGACCTCCAGGACAACTTTCTCGTTTGTTCGGCCGGGCCGGTGGCTGTCGATGTCCGGCTTTGTGTCGAATTGTGGTGCACCGGCGAGGTCGTCACCGGCGTAGAATTCGGCCCGCAGCAGGCCTTGTTTCACATCGAAGCGGATGGCTGCCTGGCGGCAGACACAACGATCGGTCTGAACTTCCTTGATCTGACTCCGATGAAAGTATCCGACCCCCTGAACGGCGTCAACCTGCTCGATTTGATCAAATTAAACGACCATATTCTCGGCCTGGAGCCACTGTCGTCGCCCTACGTCATATTGGCCGCCGACGTCAACCGGAGTGGTTCGATCACCGTATTCGACATCGTGGAAATTCGCAAATTGCTGGTGGGTATTTATCTGGCCTTTCCGAACAACACGCCCTGGCGCTTCGTCGATGCGGACTTCGTTTTTCCGAATCCCAGCAATCCTTTTCAGACCGTTTTCCCGACGGCCAAACAACTGACGGCGGTCAATGATACGATCCAGGGCGATGTGCGCTTCCGGGCAATAAAAGTGGGCGACACGGATTGTTCGGCGCTGCCGGGCTTCGCGCCGCCCGGCGAAGACCGGGCTGTGGCGCGCCTGAACCTGCCCGACCTCGCGCTTCAGGCCGGCGAGACAGTGGACGTCCCCTTGTGTTTTGAAACGGCGGAAGATTGGCGGGGCTTCCAGCTGGCGCTGGCCTTCGACCCCGCGCAACTGGCGCTGGAACGCGTGGCGCCCGGCAACTTGCCTGGTTGGGACACGCTCAGCGCCGTACAAACGCAAGCCGGCAGGCTGCACGTGACCTGGTTCGACGCGCAACCCCACCGCATCGGCCCCGGGGCGCCGGTTTTCAGCCTGCGCCTGCGCGCCCTGGCGCCCGTGTTGCTCCGCGAAACCTTGCGCCTGGCGCCCGGGCGTTTGCCGGCGCAGGCTTACACGGCGCAGAAAGAAACCCGGGGGCTGGAACTGCAATTTACCTGGCCGGAAGAAGCCGCCGCGCACATCGGCGCGCCACAACCCAACCCAACGGCTGCGGGCGCCACCCTGGCGGTCCGGCTGGCCGAGCCCACCCCTGTGCAGGCGGAAGTGTGGGATGCGGGCGGGCGTTGCCTGTGGCGTCGGGAAAGCCGGCCCGATGCCGGAGTGCAGCAGATTGAACTGCCGGCGCAGGCTTTTCCGGCAAGCGGTGTTTACTGGTGGCGCGTAACGGCGGGGGCAGACAGCCAGAGCGGCCGGCTGGTCGTGCTGCGCTGACACCTGTTGCCGGCGCCGGGAAATCAAAGTGGCTGTTTCGATTTCACCACTTAAGGCACTAAAAACCACTAAATTTTCACTAAGATTGTCTGTTTTTAGTGTGATTTTAACCTGAGTTCAAATAGCTGTGTCAACCCCACCCCCGACCCCCATAGCCATCAACTTAAGGCCTCGGAGAGGCCCAACGTTTGTAGAACTTGTTGGTTCCCGGTATGGTTCATGGCCTCGGAGAGGCCTAACGTTTATGGTTCTGGTGTGAAGGGCACTGAAAATGGTATTAACGTTAGGCCTCTCCGAGGCCCTCGCAACCCTCCCAAACGTCAATTCTACCAACTTAAGGCCTCTCCGAGGCCTTAAGTTGATGGCTATGCCCCCGACCCCTCCCCAACAGGGCAGGTTGATTTTAATGTGATTTTAGTGGTGGAGAATTGCCGCGGGAAAAAATCTAGCGGCTGCCGTGCACGGAGCAGGCAGCCGCTTTGATGTACAACACCCGATTATGGGTTTACCCGTCCGGACGAGGAGTGGTGTGTGTGTGCTACTTGTTCAGATCTTCTTGAAATACAACTCCTCCAGATGCGTGGAGTTGTCGTCTTTCAATTTCATCACGGCATCTGTTTTTTCCTGGATGATCCATTCGTCATTCATCTCGTCGAGCGGGTATGTGCCGGAAATCGTCAATTGTAATTTGTTGCTGCTGTTGTGCGCGGTCCACTGGCCGGTTTTGGTGGCGCCGCCGGGCAGGTAGACCACCAGGACGCCGTTGTCGTTGAACTCGAACGTGTACCCGTTGAAATCCGGGGTTTCGTCTTTGTCTTTGTCCCAAAAATAAGTGACCACCCATTTGGTACCGCTCAGCTGCGGGTTGGCGGGATTGGAATTGTCGTCGGAACTTTTGGAACAGCCCGTCCAGGCGAAGGTGGCCAGCAGCGCAAGAAAAAATATCTGTTTCATAATGATAAGCGTGTTTTGGTTGCGAAACAAAGATGGATGCGGGCTACGGCTTTGGCCAAATGAAAGTCGCCGAACGGGCAAAACGGCAACCCCGGACCGGAAAAACGGGCGCCGGTTTTTTTATGTTTGCTCCATGAAATACAAAAACAAAGCGCCGCTCCGGCTCGCCGGGTTCTTCTTTTTTATTGCCCTCTGGCTCGCCCCCGCCTGCGCGCCTTCGTTTAAAAGAGGCTTCCTGGCATACGCCCGGCAGGACCACGCCGCCGCCCGGGCAGTTTTTGAAACATACCGTCAACACCCGCAATGGGCGCCGGCTGCCCGTTTTTTCTTGGGTAAAATGCAACTGTCCGGCACCCGCGACCTGCCCGGCCTGCTGGCCCTGGATGCCGATCTGCAGGCAGCCGACAGCCTGCTGCGCCGCCTGCCGCAACGCAGCGGCCGCCGCCTGGGCCGCCGCTACGGCGTGGACACGGCGGCGCTGGCCGGCTTGCGCGAACAAGTCCAGCGATGGGCCGTGGCCAGCGTCCGCGCCCGCGGCACCTTGCCGGCGCTCGACTCCCTGCTCGACGGCTTGCCGCAACCCCTGCCGGCTATCGGGCCGGAAGTTGCCGCCGCGCGGACGGACATCGTGAATGCGCGCCTCGAAACGGCGGACTACGACACCATGACGGCCATCCTGCGCCGCCACGCGGCTTACGTGTTGCCGGAAAACTACGAGTATACCCGCCGCATGAGCGAGCAGCTCTGGCCTGCATTCCTGGAAAAATACGCTCCCTGCGCACTCGACCGTTTTGCCCGCGACCACCCCCTCACGTTCGCCGGGCGCGATTGCTGGCGCGATGAAGTCCGCAGGCTGTTTTGCACCGGGACGCTGGGCGATCTGCTCGCGTTTCACACCGAAAATCACTGGACGGCCCTGGAAGTTGTTTTGCTGAACGAAATCGCCCGGCAAGCCGCCGACAGCTCGGAACTGTCTGCCCTTTCGCCGGCATTGCTGCAACGGGTGCAGGATTTGCAGCGCCGTACAGCCCTGCGCAACCGGCTGCAAAGCGGCGCGGCCGCGCGCGATACCGCCGCTGCGCTGGAGGAGGCCTTGCACTATGTTGCGGGCTATGCGCCCCGCTATTCCGCCTACCGCCTCCTGGAAGAAAGCCTGCAATTTTTTCTGCAACGCCAGCGCTATCACAGCGCCGCCCAATTGCTCGAACGGGCCCGGCCCTTTTTCCCCGACACGCTGCCCCGGGGTTGCCATACCAATTTCGACTACCAGCGCCGGGTGCGGCCCTGGATCGACGGGAAACTGCCCATCCTGCGCCGCCCCGGCGCGGCAGTCGAACGCCGACCCTTGCCGGCGCTCAACACCACGGCCGGCGAGGAATTCAGCCCCGTGGTGCGGGCCGACGGCCTGGAGCTGTTTTTTGCCGCCCGGGGCCGCCCGGACAACCTGGCCGGCGCCGATGTTTTCCGGGCGGTTCGCCCGACGCCCGACGGGGATTGGCCACCCGCGGCGCCGGTGGCGGAACTATCCGGCCCGGGGCAGCAAATTCCGCTTTCGCTGACCGCCGACGGCCGGCAACTCCTGCTGCTGGTCAACGGCCACTTGCACCTGAGCCGGCGCGACGCCGGCGGCGCCTGGAGCGCACCCGCGCCGCTGCCCGTAGGCGGCATCGACATCATGGGCAAAGGCTGCCTGAGCGCCGATGGCCAGCTGCTCGTCCTGGAAGGCGCCTATTCCGCCGGAACGCTCACCCAGGCGCCCGACCTGGACCTTTTCGTCAGCTTCCGCGACCCCGCCAGCGGCGAATGGAGTCGCCCGGCCGCTCTCGGCGCCGATATCAACACCGACGGCCAGGAAGCCGCCCCCTGCCTGCTGCCGGACAACCGAACCTTGTATTACACCAGCACCGGCTACCCCGGCCTGGGGCGCAGCGATATTTTTGTGGCCAGGCGCAAAGGCGACGACTGGACGCACTGGGAGCGCCCCTTCAACCTGGGCAAAGAGCGGAACGACACCCTGCCGCACGAGGGCTACGGCGCCGTTTTGGACGGCGGAAAACGGGCGTATCTGAGTATTGACGGGGATTTGTGGGAAATTGCGGAAAGGCAGGAATAACCTGGCGTGGTGGGCTCAGGGCAGAGACTTTTGGCACAACCTCATGCTTTCAGGGCAGCGCGCCGCCGCGGGACAACACCACGCCCAAAAATGCCATGGCCAGCGCCAGCAACAAATTGATACGGCCGGACCAGCGCGCCAGCTGTCTGAGCCGGCTGTTGTCGGTATGCTGCATTTCCTCCAGGGCTTTGCGACCGAAAAAAAAGTCGTGCGTTCCGCTTACCGCCAAAATGCCGGTAAACAGGAGGAATTTCCAGGATACCAAAATCCCATAACTGTTTTGGGTAAAAAACACCCAGGTGAAAGGGAGTCCCCGAAGATACATGTTCAACAGGCCGGTTGCCAAAAGGGCCAGCAAAGCCACCCAGCCGTAAAACCGGAACGCAATACCCGTTTTGTAGAGAATGGCGATGCGGTCGGGGTGCTGTTTGATGCCGGGCAGTATGACCAGGGGAAGGGATAACATGCCGCCGATCCAGAAGGCGGCCAGTATGACGTGCAGGAAAACTGATATAAAGTACCAGGTATTCATAGGAAGGCGGTATGATGCCGGATGCCAGCCCGGTGTTCAGTGGTAAAGGTACATTTTCCGGCATGTGCTACCGAGACGCTTATGGCGGATAGCCAGGCAGCAAAATGGCTATTGCCCGACGAATTTGTAGAAAAATGCGTTTTTTATTAAAAGTGTGCACAAAGAGCTTATTCTTTGCAGATAAAACACTCTTAAAAGCGATTTGTTAAATTGAAAGTACTTTCAAAATCCAGCGAATACGGGTTGCGGGCGCTGTTATATATGGTGCGTAAACAGAACGAACAAGAATATGTCAGTATTCGGGATTTGTCTGAACAACTTGATATCTCCTTTTATTTTTTAACCAAGATCCTGCAAACCCTCACCCAGGCAAACCTGCTGGTCTCTTACAGGGGCCCGAATGGTGGTATCGCATTTAAAGTCCCTCCCGAAAAAATTATGCTCAGCGATGTGGTGCGGGTGCTGGAAGGCAGCGATTTTTTCGATAAATGCCTGCTTGGGCTCCCGGGGTGCGGCGAGATGGCGCCTTGCCCGATGCACGAGTTCTGGAAAGAAATCAAGGGCGCGCTGAAACAAGAATTTGATACGACATCGCTGGCCGAAATGGGCCATAACGCCCAAATACGGAGCCTGCGCTTGATTCCATAGGGGCAATCCCTTTTTTTATTGTAAAATAGGATAAAATACACTTAAATCTTATATTGTAACAATTCATCCCTTTTTCATTTTACGCGGATCCTCATGAGTCCAAAGTGTGCCTTCCATGGCAGTATGATTACCATCATACCGAAAATCAAGCAGGCAGCAGAAGTACTGATTTCCTGAATAGAAAGAAATATCGTTTGCCTGCAGCAACAAACCGGCGTTTGCAGGGATACCCTCCTGTCGTTTTAATCAAAACACCTGACCTGGCCGTGCCGGGCATCCGCAAAAGATGCCCGGCTTTTTTTTGCGCGTGTTGTTATTTTGCGGCCTCTTTGGAGGCCTGCAGCAGGCCTCCTGCACGGAAAAAACGGTTCAACAGAAATTTTATGGAAATTTTCAAACAATTCACCTTCGACTCTGCCCATTTCCTGCCCAATGTACCGCCTGATCACAAATGCCGGGGAATGCACGGGCATACGTACCGCCTGGTCGTGTATATGGAAGGCGAATTGGACCCGGCGCTCGGCTGGGTGATGGACTTCGCCGATGTGAAGCGGGTGATCGACCCCATTGTAAACAGTATCGACCACCAGTTGCTCAACCAAATTCCCGGCCTGGAAAACCCCACTTGCGAAATGATCGCCGTATGGCTTTGGAATAAAATCAAACCGAATCTTCCGGCACTCTGCCGGATAGAGTTGCATGAAACGCCTACATCAGGCGTGGTGTATGCCGGTCGTTGAAGTAAAAACGGCATTGCAGTTTTGTGAAAAATTATGTTTTACATGGCTACCTTTACTTCGTTTAGCCCTGTTGCTTTTCGCCCAATCCTTACACGTATCCCTTGTGCCCTGGCCGGTTAGCCCTATTTGATTTTGCAACTACTCATTTTATACGCAAACGTACACTGCTTATGAAACAACTGACTACCCTGTTTTGCTTCCTGCTGACCGGAGCGGGATTATTGGCGCAAGGCCTGTTAAAAGGCATCGTCACCGACGAACGCGGCGAGGCGCTGGCCGGCGTTACGATTTATGAACGCGGCACCTCCAACGGCGCCGTTTCGCTTTGGGATGGCAGCTATGCCATCCGCTACAGCCGCCAGGACGCGGTTATCGTATTCAGCTACACCGGCTACGCCCTGGAGGAGGTCAAAGCCGATGGCCGCACGGAAGTAAATGTCACACTTCGGGAAGGTCTGATCATCGAAGGCCTGGAGATCGTCGGCTCGCGATCGCTCAACCGCACGGTGACACAGTCGCCGGTGCCGGTAGATATCATCGATATCCGGCAGGTGACGACCACGCAGGGCCAGCTCGACGTCAACCAGTTGTTGCAGTACGCCGCGCCCTCGTTCAACGCCAACCGCCAGACCGGCGCCGATGGCGCCGACCATACGGACCCCGCCACGTTGCGCGGTCTGGGGCCCGATCAGACGCTGGTGCTCGTCAATGGCAAGCGCCGGCACCAATCGGGACTGATCAATATTTATGGCACCCGAGGCCGGGGGAATACCGGTACCGACCTGAATGCCATCCCTGCCGCTGCGATCGAGCGAATCGAGATTTTGCGCGACGGCGCCTCGGCCCAGTATGGGTCGGATGCCATTGCCGGCGTGATCAATATTGTATTGAAAGAATCGGTCGACGAGTTTTCGGGGAATATAAACGTGGGCGCGCACCTGGCCCAGGACAATCCGGAGCGCAGCGCATTCGACGGCGAAAACGTACAACTCAACGGCAACTACGGCTTCCGGATCGGGCAGGGCGGTTTTATCAACCTTACCACCGATTACTGGTATCGCGGCCATACCAACCGTTTTGATCCATCGCTCTACCGCCGCCAGTTTGGCGACGCCAAGGGCGCCAACTTCGGCACTTATTTCAACGCTTCCGTGCCGATTGGTCCAAAGGCGTCTGTATATGCCTTCGGTGGATTAAACAGCCGAAAAACGGATGCTTATGCCTGGAGCCGCGATGCCGGCAGCGCCCGGAACGTGGATGCGCTGTATCCCAACGGCTTCGATCCTATCATTGCTTCAGACATTACCGACCGGAGCTGGAGCGCCGGCGTGCGCGGCGCGCTGGGCGAGTGGAATACGGATTTTAACTACTCCTTCGGCAGCAACCGCTTCCACTATTACGGCCGCGAAACGGTAAACTCCAGCCTGGAAGAGCGTTCGCCCACCGAGTTTGACGACGGCGGTTTTCAACTCCAGCAACAAGTGACCACCCTCGATTTTACGCGCTTTTTCAAAAGCTGGCTCAGCGGCGTAAACCTGGCCTACGGCCTGGAACACCGCACCGAAAACTACCAGATTTTTGCCGGTGAGGAAGGCTCCTGGAAAACCTATGGACCGGTACCGTTTATCACCACGGATGGCGATACGGTGGCGCGGCCCGGCGGCGCACAGGGCTTCCCGGGTTTTGCCCCCTCCAATGAGGTGAATGAAAGCCGGACGAACCTGGCGGCTTATTTCGACAGCGAGCTGGATTTTTCGCCCGGCTTTACCCTGGGCGCTGCTCTGCGCTTTGAAAATTACTCCGACTTCGGCAGCACCCTCAACGGCAAGCTGGCTGCCCGCCTGCGCATCGCCGACGGCCTGGCCCTGCGCGCCTCCGCCAGCACGGGGTTCCGGGCGCCTTCGCTGGCCCAACTGCATTTTAATTCGATATACACCGATTTTGTATCCGGCGTGGCCGTGGACAAATTTTTGGCGAAAAATAACAGTCCTATCACGCGTGAACTCGGCATCGAGCCGCTCAAAGAGGAAACCTCGGTCAATTACGGCGCCGGCATCACGTTCAGCCGGAATGCCTTTAGCCTCACGGCCGATTTCTATCATATCGAAATCGAGAACCGGATTGTGCTGACCGGCGATTTTTACAACGACGACGACCAGATCGGCGCCATCCTGCAGGCACTCCAGGTGGGCAGCGCCCGCTTCTTCGCCAACGCTATCAACACTACCACCAACGGGCTCGATATCATCGCCTCCCTCTCCGGTCGGATCGGCGATGATCAGCGCTATGCCCTGACCCTGGCCGGCAACTGGAACGACATGAGCATCGACCGGGTCAATACCAGCCGCCCGTTGATCGGTAAGGAGGATTCGTACCTGAGTAACCGGGAGAAATTGTTCATTCTGGCTTCGGCGCCGCCGCTAAAGGGCAACCTGAGCTTCGACTACCGGGCCCGCCGCTGGGGCGCCAATCTCCGCCTGACGTATTTCGCGGCGCTGGAATTGGAAGATTACGTCGGCCAAATCGACAAGTACGATGCGCGCACTACGGTCGACCTCAGCCTGTCGTTTGATTTTCTGCCCAACCTGCGTTGGACGATCGGCGGCGCCAACCTGCTCAATACCTACCCGACCAAACAAGACCAGGAAACGGAGGGCGGCGGCCTGTACGATTCCGTCCAAATGGGCTTCAACGGAACGTTTTTGTTTTCAAGGCTGGGGTTTAGGTTTTAGGGGTTGGAGAAGGCTGGAGGGTTAGAAGGTTCCTTTATAAGCAAGCTTCTAACCCTCTAGCCCTCTGGGCGCTCTACGGCGTCACTGCCCGCGTCGGCAGTTTGCCCATGCTGGCGGTGCGCCAGACGGCTTTTTTCGATTGCTTTTTCGGTCTGGTTTGCTCGGCTTTGGCGATGGCGTTGGTAGCGCTGACCACGCCGCCGCTGGCGCAAAGTTCGCCGAAAGCGACCCTTTCCGTTGTACCGGGCTTGAATACCTCGCCCTCCTGTTTGACCACCGAGGTTATCAGCACTTCGCGTACCTGGCTGGCGGAAAGCTCGGGGTAGTAGGAGCGGATAATAGCGGCTACACCGGCCGCTGCCGGCGAGGCCATGGAAGTGCCGCTCAAGGCGGCGTATTTATTGTCGGGGACGGTAGCATACAGGTTTTGCCCCGGAGAGAACAGGTCCACGTTCCGTTTGCCGTAGTTCGAAAAATTGGCTACCCGCTTATCCCCGCCCCGCCAGGACAGGGCGCCGATCTCCAGCCAGTTGGGTGCATTGCGCTCTTTCTTGAACCAGCCCCGGCGCACCGGCTCGACATAACCGTCAAACGGGTAATTAATCACGTTGTCGTTGTTTTCCGAGTCGTTGCCGGCGGCGTGAACGATCAGCACATCGTGCTCGGCCGCATATTTCACCGCTTCATCCACATACCTTTTATCCGGGCTATAACTCTTTCCGAACGACATGTTGATGATACTGGCGCCATTGTCCACGGCATAGCGGATAGCATTGGCTACGTCTTTGTCGCGTTCGTCGCCGTCGGGTACGCAACGTACCGTCATGATGCGCACCTGATCGGCGATACCGTTCATGCCGACGCCGTTGTTGCGCACGGCGGCGATGATACCGGCCACGTGGGTGCCGTGGGTGGCGTAGGGGCCCCGGTAGTCGTTGTTGCCGTAGAAGCGGTTGCTCAAGTCCTGTGGGTCGTCGCCGATGATCGTACGTGGGTTGTGATCGGGGTTCAGGGTATAGTTCAGTTTTTCTGCCGACTTTGCAGTCCGCGCGGCGCGTTGTTCGGCAAAGTTAGCGGGGGTCAGCCCCTGTGCTATGACGCGCTGGGCCATCGCGATGGCGTCTTTGAGTTCGGAATTATCGCCGGCATCCAGTTTGGCCAGATCTTCAGCGGTGAAGGTCTCTTTCCCGGTTGTTTTATTAATAACGGAAAAAGCGTTTTCGATTTTTACAAACTGGCTTTCCACCTGCGCCAGGGCCTCTTCTGCATTTTTTCGGGCTTCTTCGTAGGCTTCTTTTATCCCCTGGTAATATTCAAATTCCGCTTTGGCAGGTCCGGACAGATTGGCGCCGTTGGTACCGTTGAATTTTTTGCTCAGTCGCGCGTATTCCCGGGTCAATTCGAGGGTTTCGTGGAAGACGTTTTCGCCATTGGGGCCGCCCAGGAAGTTCCAGCCATGTATGTCATCCACATAGCCGTTGCCATCGTCATCTTTGCCATTGCCCGGCGTTTCACCCGGGTTCACCCACATGATATCTTTGAGGTCTTCGTGCATATAGTCGACACCCGAGTCCAACACGGCCACGATAATGGTTTGGCCTTTTTTATTTTTGGCCTTTAGCGCCGCCAATGCCTGGTCGGCGCTGGTGCCCTGGACACCGTCTTTGGTTTGGTCCAGCGTAAACCAGCTCTCCGGCGCTTTGGATTGTGCGGAAATCAAAAAAGCGGGCAGACACAGTGTCAGTGCTGCCACCCATTGTTTAAAATTCATAGTAGCGTGAAAGTTTAATATGTAAGATTGGATAAACGATTGCCGCTCCGGCAAATACCGGATGAAACGGCAAAAATACCGCTTTGGTTGCCGGTGAAACGGCAATTAGACAAACAAATGACCCGAACCAGCAAACACCGGGCTCTCACCATTAAACTTCCGCATTAAGCATCGTGTGATAAATGACTTTCCACTTTGGCTGCATCTTTTTAGCCCCGGCTGCGTTCCCAAAACAGTTATATAGTTCACTATACGCCTGTTTTGAGGCCTTCCCGGAACTAAAAATCTGCTCCCCAAAATGGAACGTTATTTATGACACGATGCTAAAGCGTGCCCCGCAAGGCTTGTTCGCGTTCGATGGCTTCGAAAAGGGCTTTGAAATTTCCCTTGCCAAAGGATTTGGCGCCCCGGCGCTGGATGATCTCGTAAAACACTGTGGGGCGGTCCTGCACTGGCTTGGTAAAGAGCTGCAGCAGGTAGCCGTCTTCATCCCGGTCGATCAGAATATTGAGTTTTTTAAGATCATCCAGGTTTTCCTCGATCGCCCCTACCCGTTCGGGCACATCGTCGTAGTAGGATTCGGGCACATGAAGGAAATCGACGCCATTGGCGCGCAGCTGGCTGACCGTGGCGATAATATCGTTGGTGGCTACGGCAATGTGTTGCACGCCGGCCGAGCGGTAGAAATCGAGGTATTCCTCAATCTGGCTTTTTTTCAGGCCTTTGGCCGGCTCATTAATGGGAAACTTGATATAGCCATTTCCATTGCTGACAACTTTCGACATCAGGGCGCTGTATTCGGTGCTGATGTCTTTGTCGTCAAACGTGATCAGGAGTTTGAATCCCATGACGTCCTGGTAAAATTTCACCCATTTATTCATGCCTCCCAGCTCGACGTTCCCGACACAGTGGTCCACATATTGCAAACCTACCGGCTTTGCCGGGTAAACGCTCTTGCGCGCGGCGTAACCGGGCAGGAAGGGTCCGGCGTACCGGCTGCGTTCGACGAGGGTGTGGATGGTTTCGCCATAGGTTTTGATAGCAGCCATTACGACTTCGCCGTGCTCGTCGCGTTGGGTTTTTGGTGCAAAAGCGCTTTCGGCGCCGCGCTGCAGGGCGGTATGATACGCTTTTTCGACATCGTCCACCCAAAGCGCCAACACCTTGACGCCGTCTCCATGCAGGGCTACATGGCGGGCGATCTCGTGGTCCGGCGTAAGCGCCGAGGTGAGCACCAACCGGATTTTATTTTGCTGGAGCACATAACTTACGCGGTCGCGCACCCCGGTTTCCGGCCCCATATAGGCTACCCACTCAAAGCCGAAAGCCGCCTGATAGTACAGGGCGCTTTGTTTGGCATTGCCTACATAAAACTCGATATGGTCGGTACCATTGATCGGGAAGGTGTCGTTCGGGATGGCGCCCGTGGCGGGAGCTGCTTTGGTTAAGGTTTCCATAGACGGTGGACCCCGAGACCTCGGGGGTGGATGGTGGATGGTGGCCGGCCTGCCCCGAGACCTCGGGGGTGGACGGTGGTTCAGATAAAGTTACTTCCGGGCGCAAATTTATGGAATGGCATTCAATTTTTTTTCGCCGTCCACCCCCGAGGTTTCTCGGCAGGCCGTCCACCCCCGAGGTCTCGGGGTCCACCGTCCACCATCCACCGTCAATAGTTCGCTTTGAGCTGCAGGCTCAGGCGCACCGGAATTTCATCGGTAGTGGTATTGCGCAGGCGCAGTGCCAGGTCGATACTGAACCGGTCGTCAGACATAATACGTTTGGCGTCGGCCAGCGAGGGGATCAGGTCGAGGGTATTGTTGGGCTCGATGGGGGTGGGGAAGCGGTACGCGACTTCGATATAGCCGCCCGGGTCGCTTTCCTGGTAGACGCGCAGAGACGCTTCTTCCACTGCGTTGAAGTTGGCGTCGCCAAAAATTCCGGTCAGCGCCGCCTGTACCGGGAGAATCCGCGTTATTTCCAGGTCGGTTTTGCCGTATTGGTCCAGCAACGCTTCATAGCGGGTGGACAGGTTTTTTAAATAGAAGTGGTGGGTAACAAATGGACCGATACCAGCCGGAACGGTAAAATTCTCCTGGTAAATCATATCAAAGCCCGGCGCTGCCTCTTCTTTTTTACATCCGGTAAAAACAACGGCAAGGGCGGCGAGCAGGATTGGAAAAACCGATGGAACGCGCATAATTTATTGGGTAAGATACAGACAAAAAGTAAATTCGGGGACACCCGTAATAGCAGCGCCGCCCGGCGGAAGCCGGAAGCGTATCGGTATCCGGTTAGAAGACGCAACCAGGGCCTTTCCGGTTGTGCGACGCGATAAAATTCAGGGCGCCAGGGCAACCCTCAGGCGTTGCCGGAAATGTATGACCGAGCGCAGTTGGATCAACTCGCTGTGCCAGGCATAGGGCCATTCGCTGTCGGCGGCTGGCAGCACATCCGCATCTGCAGGGTGGCACCGGTAGGTTGTGCGCTTTAACAAGGCTTGAAGATGCCCGGGAGGCGCCCATTGCCGGGGGCGCTGGCTGCGCAAGGGATAGAACAAAACAGCCTCCAGCAGCCGCTTTGGCCAGCTGTATTCAGCCTCCAGCAAGGCCTGGACCAGGGCCGATGCCGGCGTCTCAAAGTGTTCGAAGCGTTGGGCCAGTTCGGGCATTACTGACTGCCACAGGGGTTCTGGAAGCGCCTGCAAAATGGTTTTCATGGGCATCGAGGTCCAAACCGGGTGTGTCGGCTGATCCTGAAAAATCCGGACAACCTCCAACAGCCACACGGGGTCGCCGTTCCAGCCGATGGCGCTCAGCCAGGCGTCGCGGGCCGGCCCGGGGTAATCCGCCGCTCCTGTTTCTTGGAGCAATACCGCCGGAGGCATGCCGGAAGCCGATGCAATCATTTGCGGCGGCAGCAGTTCCAGGAGGGTTTGCACGCCCGCTTCGCCGGCGGGCAGGCTACCAAGTTCCTCCGGCCGGCCCGCTTCGGACAAGCCGTGCAGCAACACTCCATACAGCCGCCTGCCGTGCAGTCCGGCCTGCAGTTTTGCCTTTAACCAGGTGTGTATAGCGTTATACCAGGCGCTTCCGGGCAGCAGCAGCAGCAGCCGGCCGGCGAGCCGGCGTACAGCCTGGTTTTTATCCTGCGCTGCGGTTTGCAGCAGCACTTCGTCGGCCATTGAAAGGCCGGTGCGCAGCGTTTCCAAAAAGGCGGTCTTGTGCTCCGGGCGTTCGCGGCTCCAGGTATTACCCAACCAGGCGATGCCGATCGATGGCCGGTTGCCCCGGATTTCCCGGAGCAGGCCCAGGCGTTCGTCCGGCGAGCCGGTTTGCCAGTCAGGCGTCATTGGCGTATACAGAGTCGCCCATTCCGGGTGTTGAGCCGCCAGCCAGCCGCCGCATGGTCCAAGGGCTTCGCGTATCAGGCCGGTATGTTTTTTTTGGTGTGCGGCATAGTCGAGCGCCAGGGGAATATTTTCTGGTGGGAGGCGCCGGCCGCTTTGGTGCAACAGTGCAAAAAACTCGGGCAAAACCCCTGGATATACCTGCAGCAGGAGCATCGCCTTCAGGCATTTTACCGCCTCTGCACTGCACAGCGGGCGTTCGTCGGGCGGGCATGCCGGCAGCAACGGCGCCGGCGCCTTAGCTACCGGAGCAGCCGCTTTTTGCAGGAGCCAGGCCGCCGGCAGGGCTTGCAATCCGGTTTGGGCCGGGTCGCCGGCCGGTACCACATGCAGGGCGGCACACACAGCCTCCGGAACCGGGCTGCGCGCAGTGCCGGCTATGGCGGTCCGTAATATACTTTCCCAGCTGCGGCTCATGCAGCAAAGGTGGTGAAGATTTGGGAGAGTTGTAGTTTGGGATAGAAGAGGGCAGCGGGTGGTGGCGCTGCGGTATCAGAACTCGATCCAATACCCTTCATCGTTCCGGCGGACCGGGTACAGGCCGGCAGCGATAATCGGCTCCGACAAGCCGGGCAAACTTTGCCGAACGGTATCCGGCAGGTAATACGCTACCGGAACCGGAAAAACAGGGCCTCGGAAAAACACCCGTTCAGTGCAGGGTTTCATCCCGGAACGCGGGAAAAACGCCTGCAAGCGTCCATGCGCAGTTATGCTCAGGACAACCTCCGCAAAGGGGCATCCGCGCTTTTTTTGACGGGCGCTGGTCATGTCGGTGAAATGTGTGGTGTTGATACGGCAAATGCCAATGTTCACGCAGTTGCCATTGGATTGCAAAACGCCAAACTCAACGCTGGCGTGCAAATGTTCGAAAAGATTGCCCTGCTCCATTGGAAGAAGCAGCACATCGGTGTGTGCGTAAGCGGTCATTAGGATGCGGGATGTTACCGGTTAAGAATAGTGTTTGTCTATCTGCGTATCAGCCACCGGGACCGGGTACGCCTGGGATTAAAGACGGGGAGTCGGATCGCATGCGTGCAAAAGCGGATAAATCGTTGAACCGCCGGATGTACCACCATTTTCAAAAACTATGCCGTATTCGGGAGGCAATTATACAATTACCAGATCCGGTGTAGAGCGAGGGGCGAATATCTTTTCGACCAGTTCGGGAGGCTTGCGGGCAGACCGATACAGTTTTTACAAACTTTCCGCACCTTTGCTTGTATGAAATCGGTAAATTATTACTCTTTGCGGGTTGTCTGGGCCATATCGGCCATAGCGGTGTTGGCACTCAGCGCCAACCGAAACTACCGCTACAATTTTTCCCGGGAGATCGACCCCCGGGAAGCGATCTGGGTAGACTCGGTGTTCAATACCCTTACGGCAGAAGAACGCCTGGGCCAGTTGTTTATGATACGGGCGCACTCGGACCGCGGCCCCGAATTTGAACACCAGGTGGAAGATATTATCCGGAATTATCACATTGGCGGGCTCTGCTTCTTCCAGGGAACGCCGGAACGGCAGGCGGAACTGACCAACCGCTACCAGGCCCTGAGCGACCGACTTCCGCTCCTGGTATCCATGGATGCTGAATGGGGCCTGGGCATGCGGCTGAAGGAATCGGTGATTTCTTACCCCAAACAGATCATGCTCGGCGCTGTTCAGGATAACCGGTTGATTTATGAAATGGGCCGCGACCTGGCCCGGCAATGCCGCCGCCTGGGGGTGCACGTCAATTTTGCCCCCGTCGCCGATGTGAATAATAACCCGGCCAACCCGGTTATCAATGACCGGTCCTTCGGAGAAGACCGCAACAATGTGGCTGCCAAATGTTTCCAGTACATGATGGGCTTGCAGGATGGCGGCGTGTTGGCGTGCGCAAAGCACTTTCCCGGCCACGGCGATACCGACGTCGATTCGCACCTCGACCTGCCGGTGATCTCCCATAGTTATGACCGGCTCGACAGCCTCGAACTGTTCCCCTTCCGGGCCATGTCGATGTATGGCGTCGGCGGCGTTATGGTGGCCCACCTGAGCGTACCGGCTATCGACCCGAGGCCCAACCGGCCGACTACGCTCAGCCGTGCTGTGGTCACCGATTTGCTCCGCAATAAAATGAGATACGAAGGCCTGATTATGACCGATGCCATGGAAATGGAGGGCGTTGCCAAATATTTCCTGCCCGGGCACGCCGACCTGGAGGCCTTGCGCGCCGGAAACGACATGATCCTGCTTTCCGGCGATGTGGGCGCTGCCATCCAGGCCATAAAAGCAGCCCTGGCCGACGGCTCACTGGCCCGGGCCCAGGTCGACGAAAGCGTGCGTCGCGTCCTGCGCGCCAAATTCCGGTTGGGACTCATCCGGCCGCAGCGGGTGGAGCTGACAAATATCCGTGCCGACCTGAATCGACCCGAATCGCTTGTGTTGAAGCGCCGCCTGATCGAACAGGCGCTAACACTCGTGCGCGACCAGGCCGGAATTGTCGGGTTCGAACAATTGGGCAACCGCCGCTTGGCCACGCTGGCGCTGGGCGATACCAACCGCACGGTGTTTCAAACGACCTGTGGCTATTTCGCTCCCCTGTCGCATTTCAACCTGCCCAAAACCATCGACTCGGCACAAGCTGCCCGCTTGCTGGATACCCTGCGCACGTTCGATGCCGTACTGGTAAGCCTGCACGATATGAGCCGGAAGCCCGATATTCATTTCGGCATCACGGCGGAGGAAACGGACCTGATCCGTCGCCTGTGCAACCAGAATACGGTGGCGCTGACGGTGTTCGGCAATCCCTACAGCCTGAAATTTTTCGATACCGCCCCCGCCGTTCTGGCTGCTTACAACGAAGACCCCATGACCCAGGATATCGCCGCCCAGGCCTGGTTTGGCGCGGTCGATCTGACTGGCCGCCTGCCGGTGTCGGCGTCGGTTGCAGCGCGCTATGGCCAGGGCATTTCAAAAGTATTTCCATCCAAACGGATGGGTTACGACCTGCCGGAAGCCGTCGGGCTGAACAGCGATACGCTGCGCCTGATGGATGCCCTGGTGGCCGAGCTGATCGCCGACGGCGCCGCGCCCGGCTGCCAGCTGCTCGTGGCTAAAGACGGCAAGGTGGTGTGGCAAAAAGCGTACGGCCGGTTTACCTACGACTCGCTTTCGCCCGCAGTGACCACCGGCCATTTGTTTGACCTGGCGTCGATTACCAAAGTGGCGGCAACACTCCTTTCTGTGATGCATGCCGTGGACGGCGGCCGGATGGATATTTCCCGCCCGATGAGCGCCTATGTGCCGGAGCTTTTGAATACCAATAAAAAAGACCTGACCGTGGAGGAAATCCTGGCCCACCATGCCGGGTTGATACCCTGGATTCCGTTTTACGAAAAAACGCTGATCGGCCTCGGTCGGCCTTCACCGGAAATTTATCACCCGGTGGCTATGACCTGTTATGAAACACCCGTGGCCCAAAACCTGTATATGGCGGACGAATACGTAGATTCCGTTTGGAATCAGATTTTTAACTCGCCGCTGCGGCCCGACAAGGCGTATAAATATTCTGATTTGAGTCTGTACCTCACCGCGCGCGCGCTGCAAAGCCTGAACCAACAGCCCCTTGACGTATACGCGCGGCGCATTTTCTACCGGCCCCTAGGCCTGGCAACGACGATGTTCAACCCCTGGCAGCACGGCCTGGCCGGGCGCTGCGCGCCCACCGAGGAAGACAACTATTTCCGCCAGCAACGCCTGCAGGGCTATGTGCACGATATGGGCGCCGCTATGATTGGCGGCGTGAGCGGCCATGCCGGCCTGTTCAGCAATGCCAACGACCTGGCCAAACTTTTTCAGATGCTGCTCAACAAAGGCGCCTACGGTGGCCGGCGCTACCTCAAAGCCGAAACCATCGAGCGTTTTACCACGCGGTTTAAGGGCAGCACCCGCCGGGGAATCGGCTTCGATATGAAAGAACTGGATCCGGCACAAACACAAAATATGAGCGCGCTGGCCGGCCCGAATACATTTGGTCACACCGGGTTTACCGGCAATGCCGTGTGGGCTGACCCCGACCGCAACCTGGTCTTTGTCTTCCTGTCGAACCGCACCTATCCCACGATGTCGAACAATAAACTGATCGCCGGCGATTACCGGCCGCGGCTGCAAAGCATCGTTTACCGGGCGCTGCAGCAGTAGAACATGGAAAACATTTAATAGACTTGCGGTAGGTTGATTATCAATAGGATAAATTTATTTGACAACAAGCGTAGCCGCTCGATCTATTTTAGCCGGGCGTTTAAAAACCACAATACGCTGAAAATCAACTCACCGAAAGTCTTATCTCGACTTTAGCCATTTGAAACGCTTAAAAAAGTGCTCATTGCGCATCAGGAAGGTGATTTTTGAAATTATGAACATCACGCTAAAAACGGGATGTTCATAATTAATTCCAAAACTTGTCTGCCTTGCTGGTAAACTGCATAGGGACTATCCGTATGTTAACGTGAGTTTTGGATAGGTCATGGCCTCGGAGAGGCCTAACGTTGGTAGAATTGGTTGATTGTTAGGAAATATGGCCTCGGAGAGGCCTAACATTTGTTTATTTTCGAACCAATTTAACGAACGTTTACCAATGTCAGGCCTCTCCGAGGTCCCGTAATCGTGTAATGATTGATTCTACCAACGTTAGGCCTCTCCGAGGCCATGACCTATCCAAAACTCACGTTATGTTATACCCCAAAAGTTAAATCCCGATACGCGGCGGTATCGGGATTTAACTTTTGGGGTACAACATGCGAATAGTCATTAGCTGCATTTTCACCTTTCCATTTGGCTAAAGTCCAGCTAAGAAACCGTCTGAAAACCCCCAGCGAGGCGAGAAGGTGTAGGTTTTGGTGTCTGGCAAGGCTCATTTTTAAGGGAATAGTCTTGTCCTATTGCCGCAAAAATAGCCGCTGCATGACGGCGAAAGATACGCCTTATCGCCCGTTGGGGGTTTTCAGACAGTTTCTAAGGTGATGGAAGCGGCAAAATCGCCACCTTTACGGGATAAAAGCCCTTGTCATGGACGAAACAAAATTTCAAATATCACCGGCCGACCTGGACGCGGTCGAACAAGAGCGGGACCGGCAGCAAAAGGCCGCCAAAGAATACATCGTCAAAGACTGGCTGCCCCGGTACACCGGAATGCCGTTGGAAAAATTTGGCGAGTACATCCTGCTGGTCAACTTTGGTAATTATGTCCGGATGTTTGCCGACAAAAACGATGTGCCGGTGTACGGCGCCGACAAGCCCATGCAGGCGGCCACCCTGGATAATATTACCATCATTAACTTCGGCATCGGCAGCCCCAATGCCGGCCTGATCATCGATCTGTTGGAGGCCATTCCACCCAAGGCGGTTTTGTTTCTGGGGAAATGCGGCGGCATCCGCACCGGTAAAAACCAGATCGGCGATCTGATCCTGCCCATCGCAGCCATCCGCGGCGAGGGTACCAGCAACGACTATCTCCCTCCCGAGGTGCCGGCCCTGCCGGCATTCGCCCTGCAAAAAGCGATCTCTACCACTATTCGCGAGTACGAGCGGGACTATTGGACCGGCGTAGTGTACACCACCAACAAACGCCTGTGGGAGCATCGCGACGACTTCAAACAGCGCCTGCGCGACCTTCGTTGCCATGCGATCGATATGGAAACCGCCACCCTTTTTACGGCCGCCTTCAAAAACCGCATGCCCGCAGGCGCCCTGTTGCTGGTCAGCGATATGCCCATGACCCACGATGGCATTAAAACGGAAGCCAGCGACAAGCAGGTGACGGCTAATTTTGCCCAGATACACCTCGATATCGGCGTGGATTCGCTCAAGCAGCTCATCAACCGGGGCGCTACGGTGAAACACCTGCGTTTTGAAGACTGAGGCCGTTGCCTGGGTTTGTCAGCCTTCGTTTTTGAAATAGGCCGCCACTTTTTCTGCCGCCGCTTTTCCGGCCACCTGCTCGATCTCCTCGGCCGCCGCCGTGCGCAAGCGGGTGACCGAACCAAAATGTTGCAACAATTTTTCCGCTGTTTTCATCCCGATCCCTGGTATTTCAGTTAGTTCGGTTTTTAAAAAATTGCGGCTGCGCTGGTCGCGGTGGAAGGTGATGGCAAACCGGTGGGCTTCGTTGCGCGCCTGCTGGATCAGTTTCAGCGATTCTGATTTTTTGTTGATGTGCAAGGGTACGGGGTCTTCCGGAAAATAAATTTCCTCCAGCTTCTTGGCGATGCCGATGACCGTCACCTTCCCTTCCAGGCCGAGCGCCCGCAGGCTTTTCATGGCGGCGCTCAGTTGGCCTTTGCCGCCATCGATGATGATGAGATGCGGCAGGTCCTGGCTTTCGGCCAGCAGGCGTTTGTAGCGCCGGTACACCACCTCTTCCATGGAGGCAAAATCATTCGGCCCTTCCACGGTTTTGACGTTGTAGTGCCGGTAGTCGCGTTTGGCGGGTTTGGCGTTTCGAAATACTATGCAACTCGATACGGGGTTGGTACCGTGGATGTTCGAATTGTCAAAACACTCGACGTGCAGCGGCAGTTCGGTCATATGGAGGTCGGACTGGAGGGTGCGCAGGATGCGTTCGGAGGACGTTTGACGGCTGCTCCGGCTGACGGCGTCGCGGCGTCGCTGGAGCAGGTGGTATTGGACGTTTTTCTCCGACAGTTCGAGCAGTTTTTTCTTGTCGCCGATTTTGGGCACGGTTACGGTATCGACGCCGGGTACAAGGAGCTCCATGGGTACGATAATTTCCCCGGCCATACTGCCGAACTTTTCCCGCAAGGCTTCGATGGCGTACACCAGCAGCGTTTCCGGGTCTTCATCGAGGTTTTTGGTGAGAGTGAGGGTGTAGGTATGGATTACCGCGCCACTCACGACTTTGAGGTAGTTGACAAAAGCTTCTTGCTCGTCGGCGGCAATGGCAAAAACGTCCACATCGCGGATGTTGGGGTTCACCACCGTGCTTTTACCCTGATAGTCTTCGAATAGCGCCAGTTTGTCTTTGCTGCGCTGGGCTTGCTCAAACTGGAGGTTTTCAGCAAAGCGCTGCATCTCCTCTTTCAAATGCGTTCGCACGGCCGTCCAGTTGCCTTTCAGGATATTTTTGATCTGCTCGATTTTTTTAGTGTAGTCGGCTTCCGTTTCCAAGCCGACGCAGGGGGCAGCGCAGTTTTTGATGTGAAACTCCAGGCACGGCGCAAATTTGCCTTTCCGGATATTTTCTTCCGACAGGTTGAGGGTGCAGGTGCGGAGCTGAAACAGTTTGCGGATCAGGTCGGTGATTTGCTCCACCTTTTGTTTGCTCAGGTAAGGGCCGAAATAGGCGGAGCCGTCGCGAAACGTCTTGCGCGTCAGGAAAACGCGGGGAAAACGTTCGTTTTTAATACAGATATACACCAGCGGCGATTTTTCGTCTTTCAGCATCACGTTGTAGCGCGGCTGATGTCGTTTGATCAGGGTATTTTCCAGCAACAAGGCGTCCGTTTCGGTGTCTACCAACGTAAACTCGATGCGGTGGGCGTGTTTTATCAACGCCTTGGTTTTTGCCGTGATGTATTTTTTGTCGCCGAAATACGAAAGCAGCCGGTTGCGCAGATTTTTTGCTTTCCCCACGTACAATATGACGCCCTCCGCATCCAGAAACTTGTAAATGCCCGGATCGGTCGGCAGGGTTGGCGAAAAATCTTTGAACTGTTCGTTGGTCACTTATTTATTTTGTTGATTTGTTGATTTGTTGATTGGAGAGATAATGAAGAGGGGCGCCGGCCAGGTAAATATAGCACAACCAATTATAACCGGTTGGCGTAAAAAACGAACGGGCCATTCCGGTTTTCACCGTCGTGGCCCTTTTCGTGTGCAAATGTGTATCTTACCTGAGGCAAGCCGCCTGTTGCGATAGAATGGATTGGACAGGCTGGATTGTCCGTGGGATTAAATCTGGCTGGATCAAATGTCCGGATATTCAGCCTGGATCGGTGTATTCCGCAGCCCCGAATTCTTTCCCCGGTTTCCGGTATTTTTACTATTGCCGTCTCCCTGAAAACGGGTAGCCGGGTCCTGAATTGCCGCTATTTTTCAGAATAAATCCGGAATTCGTCCATTTTTACCGCGCTGGGAAGCACTTTTGTCGGTGCACTGCCGGTGTCGATTTTTGAATATGAACGGTATGCGTTTGCTATTGATCGTGTGGTTGGCTTTTCCGGGCGTAAATGCCGTCCTTTGGGCGCAGGCTGCCCTGGAAGTGGATTCGGCGTTTTGGGCCCCATACCCGGAGCAAAACATGGAGTATGTGGTTCAGCCGCCCGGCGTACACTGGAACCTGAAAACCGTCGCCGCGTTTCCGGACTCCCTGTGGCGGCCGTTGCGCAAGGAATCGGGGGTATATTTCGGCATGACGACCAAAGGCCACTGGCTTCGGTTTCGCTTGCGCAATCTCCATCCCTATACTGTTCCTTTACTGATCGAATGCAACAACCCCAATCTGGATACGCTGATCCTGTACCGGCTGAGCCCCGATGGCGCCGTTATTACAGAGGCTACCGGCGCCCGTTTCCCCCCCAAGGCCCGGGCGCTTAATTATCCGAACCTGTTGTTCAAGTGGAAGGAACCCGCGCGTTCGTCGGCCACGGTTTACCTCTATGTGCGTACCTTGTACTATCCGGCCAATTCCACTTTTTCGCTGTGGGGCGAGGAACGCTGGCAACTGGATTTCAAACAGATCGAAATCGGCGCCAGCATACTGTTTTTTGCCCTGTTGTTTGTTTACCTGTTTACCCTGACCCTCTTGTTTTCGATTGTGCGGGAGCGGCATCTGTGGCTGTTTTACTGCTATGTTTTGCTGGGCGCTATTTTCATTGCCAACGACCTGGGCTTGTGGTATTGGATCTGGCCCGGTTGGGATTACCGCATCCTGAGCCCTGCGATCCTGAACCTGAGCACCGTTTGCGGTCTGTTTTTTCTCCGCTACCAGTTTCATACCCATCGCCGGTACCCTTATTTCGACTGGGTACTGGTGGCGCTTTGTGCGATGGCCTTGGCCACTGCCGGCCTGAGTTTGTTGTTGCGCCACCGCCCGATTGCGTTCATGGGGCTCAACAAAGTGCTGGTCATCAACCTGCTGGCCACCTGTGCCGCTATCCTGGGGTTGGTGCTGTACAGCTATTATAACTCGCGGAAACCAGAAAAGATTTGGTTTGTGGTGGCTTTCACGCCGCACGGACTCGCTGTTGTGCTGACCTGCCTGCATCAGCTCGACCTGGCGCATCCCGATTTGCCCGGCTTTTCTCAGTTTTCACCGACACCTTCCCCGTTTTTTGTGCAACTCAACACCCCCTGGCTATTATTGGGCGGAATGTTGTGGGAAATGCTCATCGTTTCCATGTTGTTTGTCTTGCGAATCAAGGACTTTTATGAATCGACCAACAAGGTGCTGGCGGAGCGGCGGAACGCGCTGGTATTAGGGGTGGAAACGGAGCGCAAGCGGGTGGCCCAGGAAATTCACGACGGGATCGGCGTTCTGCTGTCGTCCACCAAAATGAAACTGGCCGCCCTGCGTACCCGGCTGAAAGGACAGGCCGATTTGTACCAGGAAACCGGTGATTTGTTGGCCAATATCGACCAGGCGCACGAGGAAATGCGCGGGCTGGCATACAACCTGATGCCCAAGTCGCTTGAAAAGCTCGGCCTGCCACAGGCGATTGAGGGCACGGTCAGCCGGATGCGCCGCCATTATCCTGCCGTTCATTGGCATTTTTACAGCAATTTTAATAACGGCCAACTCGACGATCTGACCAAAATCAATTTGTTCCGGATCGCCCAGGAAATGCTGCACAACGTACTCCAGCATGCCCAAGCCACAGACGTACACCTCCAATTATTGCTGCGCGACCGGCATATCCTGCTTTCGATCGAAGACAACGGAATAGGTTTTCAGCCCAAGGCGCATACCCTGCGCACGGGGATTGGCCTGAGCAATATCCGCTATCGCGCCGAGGATGTGCTGAAAGGACACGTCACCATCGAGTCCAGCCCGGGGAAGGGCACTTTTGTGGCGGTGGAAGTGCCGTTGTAAGATACTGCTTATTCCAGCGCTCCGATTTTTTGCCCGTAGCGAATCAGCTCCACTTTATTGGAGGCGTCGCATTTGCTGTACATGTTTTTAATATGGGTTTCCACGGTATGCAGGCTGACGAACAGGATTTCGGCAATTTGTTTATTGGCTTTGCCTTCCGCCATCAAACGCAGTACGTCGAGCTCGCGGCGGGTGAAGGGGTGGGTGTTGGAGGACGACGAGGAGGCTGTTGCGCCGAATGCTGCGACCTGCGGTTGTTCCAGTATCTGTTCGATCAGCTCGTCGGCCAGGTGGCGTTTGCCAGCAGCCACTTTCCGGATGGCATTGACGAGTTCTTCCCGGTCGACGTTTTTAGTGAGGTATCCCCGGGCGCCGCGCCGGATGGCGTCGCGCACCATGTGCAGGTCGTCGTCCACACTGAGTACCAGCACCTGCGCGCCGGGGTGCAGGGCCAGCAAGCGCGAGGTAGTTTCCAGGCCGTCGATACCGGGGAGTTTAAGGTCCATCAGCACTACCTCCGGCGTGTATTCGGCCAGCAGTTCGAGCGCTTGTTCGCCGGTTCGCGCATGGCCAGCTACGGCTATATCGTCGCATCCCTGGAGTAAGGCAAGAATACCTTCGTAATTGAGGGTATGGTCTTCTACAATAAACAGGCGGATCGTAGTATTCGGCATAGGCGGCAGGAGGGGATCGGGCCAACAAAAATGGAGCATCTTGGGGGGGACGGGGTAAAAAAAATCCCGCTGTTTTGGGGTGGCGCCAGCGCAATAAACAAGGCGTTTCACCAAAACGGCGGGAAATATAGGGAAAATCCGCTTCGGCCGGTCAATTCACCGAGCGATACCGGCGAAAATATTCGCGGAACGAGATCATCCGCTGTTGCTCCTCATCCCAAAGTTTGTTGAAAATACACTTCAGGCTCTGCCAGAACGTGATTTTGTTGGCAATTTGTTCGAAAACCGGGTTTTCATGGTGGCAACGCGCCAGCTCGTAATTCGGCACCAGGGGGTTGAGGTGATGGATATGGTGGTAGCCGATGTTGCCCGTCAGCCAGTGAAACAACCGGGGCAGCTTATAGTAGGTGCTGCCCTGGATGGCGGCGCGGATATACTCCCATTTGTCTTTCCACGCCTTGTAGGTGGTTTCGTGCTGGTGTTGAACATAAAAAAACCAAACGGCAATTATGCCGAACATCACCAGAATAGGCAGGTGAACGAGCAGCAGCGCTTCATAACCCAGCCAAAGCGCCAGGGCGGCATAGATCCCCAGCAAAAGCAGGTTGTGCCGGAGCAGGGCTTTGCGGGCGTGTTCCCAGCCCTTCATGCGGATCGTGGGAATCCGGCTGTGCACCAGAATATACCACACTGGCCCCAGCACAAAAAGCACCGGCGCGCTGCGAAAGAGCATATAGTGCAACCTGCGCCAAAATCCCAGTTGTTTGAATTCATTGACAGTCAGCAGGTTGATGTCGCCAATGTCGCGGTGTTCCCACAAGATGCCGTTATGGCCGTGGTGGAAATTATGGCTCTTGGCCCAATACCGGTAGGGCATAAAACTGACCAGGCTGCAGATCAGGCCAATCGTGTCATTGGCCTTGCGGTTGGCGGTAAAGGATTGGTGCCCGCAGTCGTGTTGGATGATAAAAATGCGAACCAGAAAAAAGGCATTGACAACGGCCAGCAAAAGTGTCAGGCCAATCGATACTTCTTTGAGGAAATACATGGCAATCCAGATACCCAGAAACGGCAGGAAAGAATTCAGGATTTGTACGGTTGCTTTTTTCGGATCGGGGAGTTGGTAGGCTTTGACGATAACGGGGAGTTGTTGAAGAAGGTTTGGGGGCAGTGCGGCTTGTTGCATGTACGGTATGGTATTGATATTCAAAAAAAATCCAGGGCCTTGTAGCCGGGAGGCGTATAAATGGCGCGCTAAGGTCGGGCTTTTCCGGAAAGGCGATTGCCTTTATCCGGAAAATTTAAAACAGGCCCCGTAAAAAAAACGCGAATGTCCGGTTCATTAAACAAAAAACGGGCTGCACATGTTTTCGCGGGCGCCGGCACGCCACGGCCTTTCGGTGCGGGGCGATGGCACAGCCCGGGCGATTCCGTACCTTCGTACCTGTTATGGCAGTACCTGTTTTTTCCCGTTTCAGAGCCTTTGTTCGCAGCCTGCGTTATCCCGGCAGCATCCGGTATTGGGAACTGCGCTATGCCGCTGGCGGGCACTCGGGCAGCGGCTCCACGGGCCGGCTGGCGGCATACAAAGCCGGTTGGCTGAACCGGTTTGTACTGGAAAACGGCATTCAGTCGGTGGTGGAGTTCGGTTGCGGCGATGGCCAACAGCTGCAGTTGGCCGGATACCCTACCTATCTCGGCCTGGATGTGGCGCCTTCGGCCGTTTCGCGTTGCAGGGCCTTGTTTGCTGCCGATACGGCGAAACGATTCGCCGTTTACGACCCTTTCCATTTTGATCCGGGCACTGCGCATGCCGACCTGGCACTTTCGCTGGAAGTTATTTTTCACCTGACCGAAGAAGACCTTTATCAACTATACCTGCAGCACCTGTTTGCAGCGGCCGACCGCTGGGTGATCATTTTTGCTTCCAATACGAACGATCCTTCCAACGGCCCCTATCCACATTTTCACCCCCGGCGGTTTACGCCGGATGTCCCCGCCGGCTGGAGGCTCCGGGCGCAGGTTCCCAACCCCCACCGCGATATCAGCTGGTCCGACTTTTTCGTGTTTGAAAAAAAGGATAAATAAAAAACAGCCAGCATGAAAAGACGCCCGTCGCAACCAGCTAAAGTTCATGCAAATTCAGGCCAACGGTGAGGCTGACATAGTTGCTCGCGAGTTCCAGGTCGCGCAGGCTGTTTTTTCCGCGCACCACGGCCGTACTGTTCAGGCTGATGACGAAGGCTTTCAGGCGCCACCCGACGGACCAGGCCATTTCGGTCAAAAACACCGGCGATGAGGCTTCGAACAGCACAATACGGTCCGTTTCCAGGGCCCCGACCCTGCTGTTGATACTACCGTCGTAAACATTCACCCAAACAAAGCGCAAGCCGGTGCCGACTTGAAATTTTTGATATTTCAGGCCCAGGGCCGGCTGTACAAACCAGCGTTGGTACCGCCAGTCGGAATTATACGTTTCTGTGCTTTGAACGTCCGGTGGCGGACTATACCGGTTTTCGGTGCGGCCCTGTCCAAACCCGGTAAACAGGCTCAGGCGGTATTCTTTTTGCGGTCCAACCTGCCAATACCCACCCACTGCGCCTTCGGTGAGGCGCGTATGGCCCTTATAGGCAGACGTTTCGTAGGTGAAAAACGGGGAGTAGGCTGTATTGGCATTGCCGTCGTAGCGCAGGTTTGCATGGTTCACCATCAGCCCGATATGGGGCAGTGGGCTGTAGATGCCTTGCACTTCCCAGCCGGTATTCTTATTTCCGGCCGTGATGCCGCCGGCAACCGTCGCTTCTCCCGCGCCGGTCAGCATCGGAATTTGCATGGTGTTGGGGGTATAAAACCGGTTGCTGGTGCAGGCCGTGCAGAGAAGGGCCAAACCGGCAATGACGAAGCGGCTGTACAGAAGCAATCGCATAAGAAAAAGCATTAGCGGTTAAAAAAAGGCCCCTGTGCACCTCCGTTTACTCCGTGAGCCTCTGTGTGACGAAAAGTTTCACAGAGGCTCACGGAGTAAACGGAGGTTCACAGAGCGAGGGGGGATAAGCGCCAGGGGAGGTTTACTTGAACGGGTCGGAGAAACGCACGTCCGTCAGCAACTGCTCGTCAGTGAGTGTTTTCAGGAACGCCACCAGGTCTTGCTTCTGGGTATCCGTGAGGTTGAGCCTTTTCGGTTCGGCGCCCGAGCGCAGTTCAAAGCTCAAATTGGGATGCGCTTTGATACCCGAGTTGTAGTGCTCCACGACTTCTTCCAGGGTAGCGAAGCGGCCGTCGTGCATGTAGGGGGCGGTGAGGGCTATATTGCGCAACAACGGCACCTTAAACAGGCCCATATCGGCCGGAAGTCCGGTGATGCCGCCGACTCCGGGATCAGGTGAAGCGGCGTCCAGGCCGTTATTACCCTTCATCATAGCCGGCCGGCTCTGGGTCGGGCTGTGGCAAGCGGCGCAATGATCGAGGTAGATTTTTTTGCCCCGGTTTTCTTCGGCAGTGAAGCCGCTGAAATTGGTATATTCGGCATCGTTATACACGTTGTAGCCGATCGTTTGCTCCGCTTCGCGGTCAAATTTGCTGTGGAACGAACCGATGGCATTCACAAATTCGGCAATGGCTTCCGATACCCGTTCGCTGGAAATTTGTCCGTTGCCGAAAGCTATGCGGAACAGTGGTTCGTAGTAGGGTTGGGCCTGTACGGCGCTCACAATGTCGCTGTGGCTCATATCCATTTCCTTCGGATTGGTCATCGACCCGATGTTTTGTTCGGAAGCGGTGCCGGCGCGGTTATCCCAGAAGAACGGGATACCGGAAGGGCCGAACAGGTCGGTGCCATAGTAGGCTGAAAAATTCAGTACCGAACCCAGTGCGATGGAGTTCCGGTCGCCGGCGCGATCAAAAACGCCCCGGCTCACGGCTGCGTTGTCGGAAAAAGCCAGCTCTTGTTTATGGCAGCTGGCGCAAGACACGGAGCCGTCTTTCGACAGGTTTTTGTCGTAAAACAAGACGCGGCCCAGGATCACTTTGTTCTGCTGGACCGGCCGCGCTGCCAGCCCCAACGCGCTCAGGTGTTTGGGCAATACGGACTCGTAATTGTGCGGCCGCTCGGGCAGGTTGAGATACTGCGAGAGCAGGGTGTAGTCTGCCGGTTCGTAGTAGTAGTAGTTGAAATCGGTGTCGCGGTTGCAGGCTGCAGCCAGCAACAGGACGCCGAATAAGGGAAGTGCGATACGGAGTTTTTTCATGGTTAAATAGCTATTGTTTAGTGAACGGTAGGCATTGGTGGGTAAATCGGCGGGTAAAAGTATAGTCCTTTTTTGGGAACAATGGCCTGGGGATAGCCGGGAATACTTAAAGTTGCGTTAAACTGCTGACATTCTCCTGACGAAAGACGCCGGCAAAAGGCTGCCTGGTTGGGTCTGGAATTTTTTTTATCCGGTCAGGGGCGGGCGGGGTGCTTGCGCCAAAAGTGATCCAGCTCGCAATTGAGGGTAATTCGCGTCGTGGAACCGGCAAATCCCAGTTTCGACGCGTCGTAGCTATTATTCAGGTTGATCCCCAGGTCGATCCAGATCGGGCGGGCGCCAAAACCGAAGGAAAGGCCGAATTCCGGCACATATACCGGCGAGGCTTCTTCGATATTGCCGATGGTGGTCAGGTGCGGTTCGCCGATTTCCAGGTCAATATCGCCGTGCAGGTATTTCAGCCGGTTGAACCGGAAGGCCATGCCCACGCGGGCCCATTTGCCCTGTACGGCAAAGCCCGGTTGTATGAACCGGCGTTCGAAATGGAGGTCGGATTTGGCTCCGTCGGTGTACGAATTCAGCACCCGGCCGCCGCCCCAGCCGGCAAAAAGGCTGAAAGACAAATATTTGTGTGCGGGATAATAAGCGCCCAGAGCCACTTCCGTCAGACGGCCCCTGCCCCAGTCGGAGGCTGTGTTGTCGCTGTAGTTCGATTGCACCTGAAAGTAGTTGACCATCACGGCGCCATACCGGATGGGGCTGTAGGCGGCGTGGGCTTCGAACCCGTTGAATTCATCGCCGCCGATAAAGCCCAAACTGACCCGCGTATCGCCGCGTTGTTGTAAAAACGGGGTTTGCAGGCTGTTGGGGGCGTAGTAGTAGTGGGTGCAGCCGTCGCACAGGAGCAGGGCAGCAATCCATACAAAGCAGGAGCGTTTGGTGGCCATAGTTTCCTTGTTAGTGGAAGATCAGTGCTGCTACGCTTCATATTTGCTGAAGAGGAGCAAAGCGTGCACAAAAGTGCCGTTTTAATCCCGGCCTTTCAACCCCGGAAACCGGTAAAAAACACATACTGGAAATGGGGTAGGCCATATCATCTTTTTTTCAGGGTGAACCAAAACCGGCTGCCTTTGCCCGGCTCCGATTCAACCCCGATTTCTCCTCCCATGGCCCACACGAACTCCCGGCAGATAGCCAGACCCAACCCCGTGCCGCCCCCGGCGGAAGCCCCGGGCACGCGGAAAAACCGTTCAAAAATTTTAGAATGGTACTGCGAAGGGATGCCGGGGCCCTGGTCCTGAACAACAAACCGGGTGAATTCGGATTGTGGTTCAATAAAAACATGGACAGATTTATGCTCCGGGGAATGCCGTATGGCATTGTTCAACAGGTTGATCAGTACCCAAACGGCTTTGTCTTCGTCGGCCAGAACGCGTTCGCCAGGCGGCAGGGGGGCGGGCCAGTGCAGGGTGATATTTTTTTCCTGCAGCTGACCGGCTAAAGCCTGGCCGGCGGTTTTTACGATTTCTTCCGGCGACACCGGCGTCAGGTTCAGTTGAATATTCCCCGATTCGGCTTGCGCCAGTTTGAGCAACTCCGCCGTTATGTTCAACAACCGGCCGGTATCTTCTTCCAATTGTTGGACGAGGTGCCGTTGTTCATCGTTCAGCGCGCCGATGCGGGGGTCTTCCAGCAGTTTCAAGCCCATTTTGATCGAAGAAATGGGCGTTTTCAGTTCGTGCGAAACGGTGGCGAAAAAATTCGTTTTTGCCACGTCGCGTTCCAGGAAGGTCGTGATGTTTTTCAAGTGCAGCACTTGTCCGCCGATGGCCGGCTGGGTTTGGACCGGCGTAGGGTCCACGGGAATGTCAATTGATTCCAGTTGAAAAAACGATTCTTTGCCCTCCGCAAAAATTTTGAGCGGTTCGAGGGAAGCTTTGGAGCGGCGGGCGAGCAGCGTGCGCAACAGGTCGTTGGTCAGGGCCGCTTCCCGGGCATCCTTTCCGATCAGTTGGCTGACGCTGAGGTGCAGCAGGCCGAGGGCCGGTTCATTGGCGAACAGTACCCGGCTGTGTTCGTCCAGCCCAATGACCGGATCGTGCATGGCGCCAATAATGATTTCCAGCCGCCGTTTTTCAAACATGATCCGGGCCAGGTTGCTGTGTTCGTAGGCATCCAGTTTGGCGGCCAGGTCATTGAAAGCGGAAACCAGCTCGCCGAATTCGTCGGTCCGTTTCAGGTGAATCCGTTGCGTGTAGTTGCCTTCCGCAATCTCTTTGATGCCTTCCGTAAGTTGCCGGATGGGATCGGCGAAATACCCGGGGAAATTGAGTAGAAACACAAAGGCGACCAGCAAACAAAAGGTGGCAATAATGCTTAAAACCTTTGATGTTTGGTCGGCCGTTTGAAGTGCCAGGGCATTTTTCCGGTCGATGGCCCGGAGGTTGAGGTCAAAAATAACGAGCAGCTGGTGACGCAGCCGCTGCAGGGCGGCCGGATCCGCCGGATGGCTTTTCAACCGCTCAAACTCCCTGGCCAGGGCTTCGGTCGCTTCGCCTTCGCCCGGCTCGGTGATATTTTGCTCTTGCTTGTCGAGGTAGTGCCGAAACGTTTCAAAGGCGGTCTGGTCGGGCGATGGACTGTTCAGGTCCTGTTGCATCTGCTGGACATACCGGAGGGATTGGTAGTTGTCTTTCAGGATGGCTGCGGCGTCTGTGGACAGGGTATTTATGCAAAAAATTCCCAGGACACTGACCAGCAGTAACATCCCGAATAGAAGGCTCAACCCGATCGTCAGTTTTATTTTCAGGTTCATAACAACAATCAGCTTAGAATAACAATGTCAACATTCTGGCCGCTCAGCGTTTTGAGCAAGTGGTTGAAAACGCCGGTGTTCAGAATAATTTGCCACATTTTGAGGTGCGGTTTTCCGATACAAACCGTGGTGGCTTGCAGTGCGAGGGTTTTTTCTACGATGGCTTCCGCGACGGAAGTATGTTCTGTCCGAATGACTTCGGCGCCAGATTCAATGGCCAGCTTGAAATTATTGAGCAGGTGCCGTTGCGTAGCCAGGGGTATCTTATCGGGCGCTTCCGAGGGCGTCTGAACGTACAACACCCACCAGCGGGCGTTGTAGTAGCTGGCCAGCCGGGCCGTTTTCCGGATCACGTGCCGGGCCGTCTGCTCGTTGCTGCTGATGCAGGCCAGAAAGCGCTCGGGCCGCCGGTCGGATGGCCGGGTAATTTCCGTTTCTACTTTTCGTTCGACCTGGGTGGCCACTTCTTTCAGGGCCAGCTCGCGCAGTTGCAGGATTTTCTCCGGTTGAAAAAAGTTGCGCAGGGCGATTTCCACCTTGTCGGGGGCATAAATTTTGCCTTCCCGGAGCCGGGCGATCAGTTCGTCGGCGGTGAGGTCAATATTGACGACTTCGTCGGCAAATTGCAGCAAGCCGTCGGGCACCCGCTCCCGGATTTCCACGCCGGTGATGTGCTGTACCGCTTCGTTCAGGCTTTCCAGGTGTTGGATATTGACGGCTGAAATCACATTGATGCCCGCCTCCAGAATATCGCGGACATCCTGCCAGCGTTTTTCGTTTTTACTGCCCTCGATGTTGGAATGCGCCAGTTCGTCAATGATCACCACCTCCGGGTGCAGGTTGACAATGGCCTGCATATCCATTTCTTCGATTTCCTTGCCCTTGTAAAAAATCTTGCGGCGGGGAATGACCGGCAGGCCCTCGAGGAGGCTGGCGGTTTCCTGCCGGCCGTGCGTCTCGATGTAACCGATTTGCACGTCCACGCCATTCCGGAGCAGGGCGTGCGCTTCCTGGAGCATCCGGAATGATTTGCCCACCCCGGCGGCCATGCCGATGTAGAGTTTGAACTTCCCGCGCCGGCTGCGCCGGATCAGGTCCAGAAAATGCTGTACATTTTGCTCTTTATCCGGCATAAATTTCTATGTTGTACCGATCACAAAATTGCCCCACTGCAGATGAAGCAGCGAAATACAGGTTCAAAATTATCCGGGCTTTAGTCCATTTTGATTTGACGGACCGGCGTTGGTCAATTGATCGAGCGCCAGGTTGAGCCGAAGTACGTTGACCCGGGTGTTTCCGACAAAGCCCAGCCAGGGCTTTTCGGTATGGGCTTGTACCAGGGCAGCGACATCCGAAACGGGCATTCCCCTGGCCTGTGCCACCCGGCCGGCCTGAACATTTGCCGCCTGCGGCGAAATATGCGGGTCGAGGCCCGAACCGGAGGCGGTGACGATATCTGCCGGGATTTCCGCCCGCCGGATGCCGGGATGCTGTGCCAGAAACGTATCGATGCGGGTTTGCACGACGGCCAGATAGTCCGGGTTGGTGGGGCCTTTGTTGGAACCGGCCGAACCGGCGGCATTGTAACCGACCGCCGAGGGGCGCGGCCAGAAATACCGGTCGCTGCGAAATGCCTGCCCGACGTTGGCGTAGTAATAGCCGTTTTCGTGCGGCAGGCGTTCGGCGCGGCCTTTGTTAGGCAGGATTTGCGCGACGCCCCACACCGCTGCGGTGTAGATCCCGGAGAAAAACGCCAGGCAAACGAGCGTCAGGCGCAGAGCGGGAAGGATATGTTCTTTCATGTTTTTTCAGATTGATTTATACCAGCATGCTGACCAACAGGTCGATGATTTTAATCCCTGCGAAAGGCGCCAGCATGCCACCCAGGCCATACACGAGCAAATTGCGCCGCAACAGCGCGCTGGCGCCGATGGGGCGGTAGGTCACGCCGCGCAAGGCCAGCGGTATCAGCAAGGGAATAAGGAGGGCATTGAAAATAACGGCCGACAAAATGGCGCTTTCCGGGTTGTCGAGGCGCATGACGTTCAGGGCGTCCAGTGCGGGGATCGAAGCGGAAAACAAGGCCGGCACGATGGCAAAATACTTGGCTACGTCGTTGGCAATACTGAAGGTGGTGAGCGTGCCGCGCGTCATGAGGAGTTGTTTGCCGATTTCCACCACTTCGATCAGCTTGGTCGGGTCGTTGTCGAGGTCCACCATATTGCCGGCTTCTTTGGCGGCGGCGGTGCCGGAATTCATCGCCACGCCCACGTCGGCCTGGGCGAGCGCGGGAGCGTCGTTCGTCCCGTCGCCCATCATCGCCACGAGTTTGCCTTGTTCCTGCTCGCGGCGGATATATTCGAGTTTGTCTTCCGGTTTGGCCTCGGCGATGTAATCGTCCACACCGGCTTTTTGGGCAATATACTGCGCTGTCAGCGGATTGTCGCCGGTAACCATGACGGTTTTGACGCCCATTTTCCGCAGGCGTTCGAAGCGCTCCCGGATGCCGGGTTTGATAATATCCTGCAGTTCGATGACGCCCAGGATATGCTTGTTCAAGGCAACCACCAGGGGGGTGCCGCCGTTGGCGGCGATGGCGCTGGTGGCCGCGCTGATTTCGGCCGGAACGGTGTGTCCGGCGTGTTCGGCGGCCGCCTTCAGCGTGTCATAGGCGCCTTTTCGAATGTTCGAACCGCCGGGCAAATCCAGCCCGCTGGATCGTGTTTCGGCTGTGAACGGGATAAAATGCAGGCCGGGCTGTTTTCTCAAGCCTTCGCTGAACGGAAACGGCAGTTCTGCCGGCGCCTGCCGGGGCAAGGGCACCCGAACCGGCACACCTTCCCGGCCAGGCGTTGTGTGTTTCAGGGCCAGTTCGATGATCGACTTGCCTTCCGGCGTGTCGTCGGCTAGCGAAGACAGGGCGGCCACGGCTATAAAATCGGGTTCCGGGATGTGCTGCGCCGGATAAAACCGGGTGGCTTTCCGGTTGCCGATGGTGATGGTGCCGGTTTTGTCGAGCAACAAGGTATCCAGGTCGCCGGCGGTCTCCACGGCTTTTCCCGATTTGGCGATCACGTTGGCGCGCAAGGCGCGGTCCATACCGGCGATGCCAATTGCCGACAGGAGCCCGCCGATCGTCGTAGGAATCAGGCAGACGAAAAGCGAAATCAGCGCGGCGATCGTGATCTCCGCTCCGGCGTACCTGGAAAACGACGGCAGGGTGATGCACACGATCAGGAAAACGAGGGTGAAACCGGCCAGCAGGATGTTCAACGCAATTTCGTTGGGCGTTTTTTGGCGGCTGGCGCCTTCCACCAGGGCGATCATTTTGTCGAGAAAACTCTCGCCGGGCTGGGTCGTCATGCGCACCACAATGCGGTCGGAAAGCACTTTGGTGCCGCCGGTGACGCTTGATTTGTCGCCGCCGGCTTCCCGGATGACGGGTGCGCTTTCGCCGGTGATGGCGCTTTCGTCGATGGTGGCGATGCCCTCCACGATTTCGCCGTCGGCCGGAATTAAATCGCCGGCTTCACACAGGAAACGGTCGTTCTGGCGCAGGTCGTTGGATGAACACGGCTGAACGGAGCCGTCCTCCAGCAATCGTTTGGCCGGCGTCTCCTCCCGGGTTTTACGCAGGCTGGCCGCTTGCGCCTTGCCCCGGGCTTCCGCCAGCGCCTCGGCAAAATTGGCAAACAACAGCGTCAGCAGCAACCACAGGAAAATAACGAAATTGTAGCCCAGAGACCCCTGCGAGCGGTCGCCCGCCAGGATGGCCAAACAAACGCCCAGCATCACCGCAGCGCCGAGTTCCACAGTGAACAGGACGGGGTTGCGGAACATGCGCCGCGGATCGAGTTTCCGGACGGATTCCCGGAGAGCCTCCCGAACGAGCTCGGGGGCAAAAGCGGAGTGGATTTTATGCGCTTCATGCGTTAAAAAGAAAAATGTTCTGCAATAGGACCCAACGCCAGCGCCGGCAGGAAAGCCAGGGCGGCGATGATCAAAATGATACAAAAAACCAGGGCGCCAAACGTAGCTGAATCCGACCGCAAGGTGCCGGCGCTCCCGGGAACGGTCTGTTTTGCGGCGAGCAGGCCGGCGATCGCCACGGGGCCGACAATGGGCAAAAAGCGTGACAGGATAAGCGCCAAACCCGTACTGATGTTCCAGAATGGATTGTTGTCGGCCAGCCCTTCGAAGCCGGATCCGTTGTTGGCGCTGGCTGAAGTGAATTCGTACAGCATCTCCGAAAAACCGTGGGCGCCGGGGTTGTTCAGCCAGGTTGCCGCCACTGGCGCTCCGCTGGCAGCCATCCAGGCCGCCAGCGCCGTGCCCACCAGAATCAGGAAGGGGTGCAGCAGGGCTACCAGCATCGCGATTTTCATCTCCCGGGCCTCCACTTTTTTCCCCAGCAATTCGGGCGTACGCCCAACCATCAAACCGCCTATGAAAGTTGCCAGGATGATAAAAATATAGAAGTTCAGAAACCCTACGCCGACACCGCCGAACAAGGAGTTAATCATCATGTCGAGTAGCTGCATGGCGCCGCCTAAGGGCATGAAACTGTCGTGCATGGCGTTGACCGAGCCGTTGGAGGTGGCCGTTGTGGATATGCTCCACAGCGCCGACAATCCGGCGCCCAGGCGCAGTTCCTTGCCTTCCATGTTTCCCGCCGCCTGGGAGATGCCCATCTGCCCGAGGTGGGGGTTGCCCCGCATTTCGGCTATCAGCGCGGGCGCCAGCAGGAGCAAAAAACCGGCGCTCATCACGCCAAAGATCATGAAAGCCAACCGCTTCTTTTTCAGATAGAACCCCAGGGCGAAGACGAACGCCATCGGAATAATCAGGATTAAGAAGTTTTCCAGCATATTGGTCAAAATCGTGGGGTTTTCCAACGGGTGGGTGGAGTTGGCGCCGTAGTAGCCGCCGCCGTTGGTGCCGGCCTGTTTGATGGCGACGAAACCGGCCACCGGCCCGCGGCTGACCTCGACGGTATCGCCTTCGGGGCCAGGCGCCTGGTCTTTGCCGCCGCCGAGATTCATCGGTACGCCCTCGGCGGCCAGGACGATGGCAGCCAGGAAACTCAAGGGCAACAGGATTCTCGTACAACTTTTGACAAAATACGCGTAAAAATTGCCCAGTTGCAGGGTCGTGCGTTGCCGCATGGCGTTGAACACCACCGCACCCGCAGCCATCCCCGTTCCGGCAGAAACGAACTGCAGGAACATCAAGGCGAATATTTGCGAGAAATACGTCGCCCCCGCTTCGCCGGAGTAGTGCTGAAGATTACAGTTGACTACAAAAGAAATCGCCGTATGGAAGGCCAGGCCGGGCGTCATGGAAGGATTGCCGTCGGGGTTCCAGGGCAGCCATCCCTGGTTGGTCAGGACGAACATCGCCCACAAAAACCACACGGCGTTGATGGTCAGCATGACCTTCATATGTTCCTGCCAGCGCATCTCCCGTTTGGCATCTACCCCCGACAGGCGGTAAAAAAAACGTTCGAGCGGGTCAAAAACGGGGTCAAGCCAGCTGCGCTCGCCGGCATACACCCGGGCGATATACCGTCCGAAGGGATACGCCAGGGCAACGGTAAGCATAAAGAAAAAAAGAATGGTATACAGTTCCGTTTGCATGGATCGCTTGAATTTAGAATTTTTCAGGATGCAGCAATACATACACAATGTACGCAAACACCAGGATGGAGAGCAGGAATAAGAGCCACATAGCCGGTTCAGATTTTTTCAAAAAAATCGATGGATTTAAAAAAGAGGGCGAAACAAAGCAGCCCGAGCGCTGCAAGGGAAAATGTCATCAGCATACATTAAAATTAAGGCATTTGAAAACGGCCGGTTCGGCCGGATGGACTTCCGAAAACCTTTGCCAAATGCCGTTCCATCGCGATCCGGCTGGCGGCTTTGTTTAGCTAATGGCATTGATAACATGCGTTTTATACCCCGGTATTTTTCAGGAGCGCCGGCAGCGCATAAAACAACGCCCTCCCGTTTTGGAATGGCTTTTTCATTTTGAAAAGGTTTTCGTTCGGCGGCATTCAGCCGATATGGTATTCCTCCATTTTCCGGTACAGAGTGGTCAGGCCGATACCGAGCAAGCGGGCGGCCTCCGTTTTATTGTAGCCGGTGTGTAGCAAAACCTTTTGAATTTGCAGGCGTTCGGCGGCAGCGAGGGAAAAAGCCGACAATTGAGCGCTTTTGCCATCCTTGGGGGCTTCGTGCAGCCGCAGGTCCAGCGGCAGGTCGTCGACTTCCAGTTGGGAGCCGTTGCTGAGGATGACGGCGCGTTCGATAATGTTGCGCAGTTCCCGGATGTTTCCCTTCCAGGAGTGGGCTTCGAGGCGTTGCAAGCATTCGGCCGAGCAGCCGCTCAGGCGTTTGTTGAGCTTGCCGGAAAACAGGCGGATAAAATAATTGGCCAGCGGTTCGATATCGCGCTGGCGTTCGCGCAAGGGAGGCAAGTGTATTTGAAACACGGCGATCCGGTAAAACAGGTCGGTCCGGAAATGACCAGCCGCGCTTTCCGCCGGCAGGTCGCGGTTGGTGGCGGAGATGAGGCGCACGTCGGCGTGGCGGGGTTTTGTGTCGCCCACGGGAATAAATTCGCCCGTTTCCAGCACGCGCAGGAGTTTGGCTTGAAGGTCGGGGGGCATTTCGCCTATTTCATCCAGAAACAAGGTGCCGCCGTGCGCCTCTTCCAGCAGGCCGCGTTTGTCTTTCACGGCTCCGGTAAAGGCGCCGGCCCGGTGGCCAAACAGTTCGCTTTCCAGAATATCGTGGGCAAAAGCGCTGCAATTGAGCGCCAGAAAAGGTTTGTTGCGGCGTGCACTCGCCTGGTGGATAGCCTGCGCAAATACTTCCTTGCCCGTTCCGGTTTCTCCGGTCAAAAGCACCGAGGTATCCGTGGGGGCTACCTTGCGCGCCAGTTCAACCGCCTGAAGCAATACGGCCGAACGCCCAAGGATGTCATCGAAGGTGTATTGCCGGCCGGCCTCGCGTTCGAGCTGGCGCAGCTGGCGGCGCAGCCGCACCTGTTCGAGCGCCCTGCTGACCAGCGGAAGGATGCGTTCCTGGTCGTCGCCTTTCGTCAGGTAATCGAAGGCGCCGTTTTGGATGGCCTTCACGCCGTCGGAAATATTGCCGTATGCCGTCAGCAGGATAACCTCCGTGTCGGGGTAGTAGTTTTTGATTTCGCGGATAAGGTCCACGCCATTGCCGTCGGGCAGGCGCACGTCGCAGAGCACCACATCGATTGCCGATTTTTCCAGCCGCCGCAGGCCTTCGCGGGCGGTGGAGGCAGTGCTGACGGCATACGTTTCGAGCGTGAGCAGGCGGGCCAGCAGCATGCGCAAGCTCTCTTCATCGTCGATCACCAGAATGTTGCCACCGGAAACTGTTTGCATGGGCGCTGGAAAATTAGCAGGCAAAGTTACTTGAACAAGCCCGGTTTTTCGCCTTGTGATTCCGGCCGCTTCCGGCTGTATGTATGCGCGCTACGCTCACTCCACAATCTTAAACGTCGTGCGCCGGTTGGCCTGGTGTTCCGGTTCGCTGCATTTGGCGCACACGCAATCCACGGCGGGCTGGGTTTCGCCGTAGCCGAGTGCGGACAGTCGGCCGGGGTCCAGGCCCCTTGAAATGAGGTAGTTTACGGCGCTTTGCGCGCGTTTTTGCGACAAGGTCTGGTTGTAGTTGTCGTTGCCGCGGCAGTCGGTGTGGCTGCCGAGCTGGATGCGGATGTCCGGGTTTTGGCGCAGCACTTCCGCCAGGCGGTTGAGCGTGGGTTCGGCGTCGGGCCGGATGTCCCATTTATCGTAGTCGTAGTAGATGTTTTCGAGTACGATTTCGCGGTTGCGGAAAATCTTGTCGAGCACGATTTCCAGATCGAATGTTTGCACCGGATTGGCGGGGTCGCGGGCGATGCCGCGGGTGCTGAAGCGCGCGCTGTTCGACAAGTAGCCCTCGCGCGAGGCCGCGAAGGTATAGTCGGTGTTTTCGCTCAGCTCCAGCGTGAAAAAGCCGTCTTCGCCGACGGTTACCTGCTGTTTTTTACCCCCAAAACCGATCTCCACCGACGCGGCGCCCAGCGGTTTGCGTCCCAGTACCTTGCTGTTGGGATCGGCCGGGTCCGACAATATTTTTTCCAGAATATATCCTTCCAGGATCATTTTATACGCCAGCGGGCGGGCGGGCGCGGTGTCCGTTTTGGGTGGTTGGGGCGGCGGCACGCGCTGTTCGAAGCGGTAAATATCGTCGCCGCCGCGGCCGCCCGACCGGTTGGAGGTAAAAAAGCCGCTGCGGAGCAGGTCGCCGGGGGTATTGCGGGATGGGGCGTTGACGGCAATAAAACCGAAGTCGTCGGCGCCGCTGTTGACCGGCGGCTTGAGGTTGTGCGGCGATGCCCAGGCATTCCGATCCGATTTATAGGTGCGGAAAATATCCAGGCCACCCATACCCGGAAGGCCGTCGGAAGCAAAGTAGAGGGTGTCGTTGGAGCAGCTGGGGAACACTTCATTGCCGGGTGTGTTGATATTGCGGCTCAGTAGTTTGGGCGCATCCCAGCCGCTCTCGCTTTGTTGATTTCGCTGTACCGACCAGATGTCGTAGCCGCCCCAGCCTTCGGGGTCGTTGCAGGCAAAATAAAGGGTATTGCCGTCGGAGGAAAGGGCGGGGTGGAGGTAATTGACCTTGTCTTTTTGAAACGGCAGGGGGCGCGGAGCATTCCAGCCGTCGCCGGCGCGTTCGGCGCTGAAAATCTTGCAATACTGGTCATCGCCTTTAAAAGCTCCCATGGCCCGGGCAAAGAAGATTTCCGAGAAGTTCCGGGTAAAGCACAGGGTACCTTCATTCCCCCCGGTATTCAGCCCCTCGTCAAACCGTTGGGCGCTGGCATCTTCCGGGTCTGCGATAAACAGGTCCATAAACGGATTGCCGGTCCATTTGTAGGTTTCTTCGCCTTTTTCGCGGGCCCGGTCGCTGCTGAAAACCAGGCGTTCGTCGGCGTAATACACCGGCGAAAAGTCGTTTTGCGCGCTGTTGAACGGCACTTGTTCGACGGTCCAGCCGCTTTCCGGGGCAATTTTCAACCAGTCGATGGCAACCGTGCAAGCCGTGATTTCCTTGCGGTACTCATACGGGCTGCCGATCTCGATACCCAGGTTTTTAAATGCCTCGCGGGCCTCGGGGTAGCGTTCGAGTTTTTTCAGGGAATAGGCCTGCCCTTTCAGGGCTTCGGCGCCATAGTTGTTTTCGTAGGCCAGCGCAAACCATTTCAACGCTGCCCCGTCCTGCCCGTTGTGGCGGTAAGCGTCGGCAACCTGATACGCCAGCTGGCCTTTTTCCGTGCGGGTTTTGGCGCGGCCGAATTCTTTTTCCAGCATCGGAATGGCTGCGGCATATTGTTTGCGTTCATATGCAGTGCGGCCGTCCTTGATTTTGATCGTGTAATTGCAGGCGCCGAAAAAAACCAGCAGCGCTGGCAGCCAAAAGCGCGTGTATCTTGAATTGGGCATGAGCGAATGTTATACTGTGAATCGATTTTCAACACAAAGGATGCAATTTCCGGAGAGTTGGATGCCTTTGCAAATCGTTTAGTACGATTTTTGCAAAACACTCGTTTAGTCCTACCTGCTTACAACTATTGGAATCTGTATTCATATGAAAAAGCTGTTCGTCGCCCGGCAATATTCGGCAGTTGCGTACTGTCTGTTTTTGTTTTTTATCCCAGCCACCCTGAATGCCCAGGTGGGCCCCGGGGAGGAAGAATCGGAAAAGTCGGTCGACCTGGAGGCTTACCTGCCGCGCCCGATCGATACTTCCAGGGACCTGGCGGTGATCGCTTTCGGCTCCTGCAACAAATTGGATCTGCCGCAAACCATCTGGGCCGATGTGGCGGCAAACAACCCGAATTTATGGATATGGCTGGGCGATATCATTTACGCCGATACCACCAACGTGCGCGCCCTGGCGGCACACTATAAACGCCTGAAAACCAATCCGGGGTACAAAAAATTGCGGACACGTACCCAGATTGTCGGTATTTACGACGATCATGACTTCGGCGCCAATGACGCCGGAAAAGGCCTGCCCAATAAAAAAGGCAGCAAAAAATGCCTGCTCGATTTCCTCGATGTGCCGATACGCGCCCCGGTTCGCCAACAAGAGGGCGCGTACCAGTCCTACCTGTTCGGAAACGGGGACCAAAAGATCAAGGTGATCGTGCTGGATACCCGCTATTTCCGCGATACGCTGATCCCCGATCCCGACCCTGCGCGCCGCTACTTCCCCAACCTGGAAGGCGACGTCCTGGGAGAAGCCCAATGGCAATGGCTGGAAAACGAACTGACCAACAGCCGGGCCAGACTAAATATCCTGTGCTCCAGCATCCAAATTCTGGCCAACGAACACGGCCACGAAAAATGGGGCAATTTTCCGAATGCCCGCAAGCGTATGTTGCAACTCATCGTAAAAACCAAACCGGCCAATCTGTTGATCCTCTCCGGCGACCGGCACATGGCCGAAATCACGAAAATGGACCTCCAGGGTCTGCCGTACCCGCTCTATGATTTTACCTCCAGCGGCCTCACCCACATCCGCAATGGCGCCGCCGAAGCAAACCGGATGCGGGTGGGCGACATGATCGTAAAGAAAAACTTCGGCCTGCTGCGCATCAGCTGGGAAAATGGCCGGCCGGTAGTGGCCATGGAAGTGCGTGGCCCCCAAAATGAATTATTCCAGGGAATTACCGTTCGGTATTAGAAACCGGCCGCGCCGGGGGGCTTTTGCGTGTAGCGAATTTCCTACCTTTGCCGCTATTATGGAATTCCTGAGCCAACACATCGAGGCGCTTATTTTCGTATCGCCGCAAGCCATTGCGCTCGCCGACATCCAATCGGTACTGTCAGATGTATTTCAGGCAGAGACGCCCGAGGCGGAAATTAAAGCAGCTATCGACCAATTGCAGGCGCGGTACTCGGCGCCGGAGTATGCGTTCGAAATGATCGAAATCGCCGGCGGCTACCAGTTTATGACCAAGGGCGCGTACCACAATGCCGTAGCGGTCCACCTCAGACAAACGACCAAAAAGCGCCTGTCGCAAGCCGCCTTGGAGACCCTGGCGATCGTAGCCTACAAACAACCGGTCAGCAAATCAGACCTGGAAGCCATTCGCGGCGTCAACTGCGATTATGCCCTGCAGAAACTTTTAGAAAAAGAACTTGTTGTGATTACCGGCCGCAGCGAAGGGCCCGGACGGCCGTTGTTGTACGCCACTTCTGAAAAATTTATGGATTACCTGGGCATCAAGACACTCGACGATCTGCCCAAGCCGAAAGATTTTAAAGAAGTGGAGAATACTATTGGCGAGATGCCGGCCGCCGATGAACCGGCAATGCCGGAAGAAGGCGAAAGCGCCGCGGAGTGAGCTAATTTTGTGATATGTGCCGGAGTCAGGCTGGCATGGTCCAGTTCTTTGGCCCCGCTATTTAAAAACTGTCATCATGGAGCAAGGGCTTGTCAATCGGGTGGCCAACAGCAGCCTCGTAACGATCGATCTGGAAACGTTTTATCCGGAAGGGGAGGTGGCGCCTTTCGACCTGAAAGACTACCTGTTTATGGGGCTGATCTTAAAGGAAAAAGACTTTCGGGAAGCCTTGAAGGCGCACGACTGGAGCCAATATGCCGGGAAAAACCTGGCCGTTTGGTGTTCGGCCGATGCCGTCATACCGATGTGGGCGTATATGTTGGTCGCTTCCTATGCAGCGTCCTATGCCCGCGATGTTTTTCAGGGTTTGCCGGAGCAGTTTGCGGAATTTGCTTTTCTGAAAAAACTGGCCGTCTTCGACGTTGACGCATATGCCGGCAAACGCCTGATCATCAAAGGTTGCGGCGATAAGCCCGTGCCGCCCTCCGCCTATCTGGAGATCACCCGGCGCTTGCAGCCAGTGGCCGCCAGCATTATGTTCGGTGAGCCGTGTTCGACGGTGCCGGTGTTTAAAAAAGCGAAAGCCGGCGAATAAGCCGGTAATTTGTACGTTTACGGTAAATCCGCTATTTACTCTTTCCGCGAATTTCCTGCTCGTCATAAACTGCCTCTGGTAAAAAAACTGGGACTATGGAACTTACAAAAACAAACCGCGCCCTGCTCGTTTTCAACCTCCTGCTCGTGTTGGCCATGGCCGGCGCGCTTTTCCAGTCGTTCAAAGGAAATGGCAGGGGCTCCGGTTTTTCTTCGCCGGACCAGGCCGTGCGGTCTATCGACCTGGACAAAGACTTTGATTTCTGCGGTGAAAAACTGCCCATGGATAATTTCGATGTCCGGCAGCGCCTCGATGCCGAATTGCTGCGCAACGTGTATTACCACTCGCAAACGATCCTGGCGATCAAACGCGCCAATGCGTTATTTCCCATCATCGAACCGATCCTGAAAGAAGAAGGCGTACCCGACGACCTGAAATACCTGGCTGTTGCCGAAAGCACCCTGTCCAACGCCATTTCTCCGGTGGGCGCCCGCGGCGTCTGGCAGTTTATGAAGAGCGCCGCCGATCAGTACGGCATGGAAGTCGGCGACGAGATCGACGAGCGCTACCATTTGGAAAAGGCCACCCATGCCGCCTGCAAATATTTGCGCCGGCAACGGGAACTGCTCGGCAGCTGGACGCTGGCCGCCGCCGCTTACAATGGCGGCCCGGGCCGTATCGCCTCCGAAATGGCCAAACAACGCGCCCAATCGTTTTACGACCTCAACCTCGCCGCCGACGAAACCATGCGGTATCCCTTCCGGATTGTTGCCGTCAAAGAGGTCATGCAACACCCCGAAGCGTACGAATACACGATCCAGGACGACCATTTGTACGAGCCGGCCAATACCTACAAAACCGTTCAGGTGAGCGGCCCGGTGCCCAGCTGGGGCGATTTTGCCGTGGAGCACGGAACGACATACCGCATGCTCAAACTGTATAACCCGTGGCTGGTGGACAGCAAACTCACCAACAAGGCAGGGAAAACGTACGAAATCCGCTTGCCGAAGTAAACCGGCCCCGCCCTTACCGCCAAACCAGCCGCCCGGCAAACAGCTTCCCGTTTTCATTCCGGATCAAAACGGTGTACAACCCGGCCGGCCAATTCCCGCGCGGCATCGTCCAATGCCCACCGCTCACCTTCAGTTCAGTTTGCAGGGCGCCATTGGCGTTGTATACGCAGATATGAGCCGGCGCCGTATCGGCATTTTCCCAGCACATCGCCGTTGCGCCGGCTGCCGGGTTGGGTGCAAATACCAGGGGTCGTACGGCCGGGTCCGGCACGAAAGTGGGGACAATAACAGGGAAGGTCCGGCAGGACTGGTTATTGTCCGGGTTCGCGTCGAGGCTGTCATTGGGCAGCGTCGTCCAGAAACAAAGGGTTACATAGGGCGGCAGAAAGCCGGGCGCCCCCCATTGGAGCGCTCCGGCGTGGAGCAGGACGCTGTCGCCCGGCGCCAGGTTCAGACCGGAATAAGTTTGCCGGAAACTATTGAATTCGATACCGCAAAACCAGCTGAACGAATTCAGGACACTGTTCAGGGTAACGGTTTGCAGCAGCGCTGTGCCGTTGTTTTTTAACCAGATATCTACACTGTCGACCTGTATGGTGAAAGCGGGTGCCGGGATGCCGGAAACAGAACCGGCCGGTGGGTACGGCACGATCAGGTTGCCGAGGGCGGCGTCGGCGGTTGCGCCGAAATACGGCGTAGTATCGGCCGGCACGGTCCGCACCTCCACCACTTGTTTGCTGCCCGCGCGCTGTTCTTCGGCGGCCAGCAGCAGCGCTCCGGATAGGGTGGTTTGTAAAAATCGGGGTTGGAAAGGCGCTGCAGCGGGTACGGGTATGATGTCCAATACGTGCAGGTTGGCGGTATCCAGCCGGATCAGTTGCCGGGGCGCTGCGCCTGCCAGAAGGTGCAGCGCCCCGCCGGCATAGACCAGGCTGGGAGCGCTGTTTTCCGGCAGGCCATGTGCGGTTGTTTTTTCAGTATTAAAACTGGCGTCGAGTACAAACACGGAATCGGCCGACAGTGCGGCAAACCGGCCGCCGGGCAAAACGGCAGCGTCGAACAGTGGCGTGTGGGGCAAGGCAAATTGATACGAAAGCAGGTTCGGGGCGTATAAAGCGAGGCCGGCAGGGCCGTACGCCAGGTAGCGGTTATCCGGCGTTTTGCGGTGGCCCCGGAAGACCGGCAAAACCAGGGGGCCGCTTTCCAGCAGGTCGCCGCTGTCCGTGTAATGCAGGGGTACCGACCCATTGCGAAACAGCCAGAAGGTGTTGCCCGGGCCGGGGAGCAGTTTCAGCACGTCGTGCGGCGAGGAATCAAAACCGGGGTCTTTTTCCCAGAGTAAATTTCCCGTTGCATCAAAGCGGTAAAATTTCCAGTTTACCTCAATGTCGCATTGAAAAAACGATGCTGCCACGAGGTAGCCGCTATCGGCCGTCGGCAAAATATCCAATCCCAGTGGAATACCCTGGGCGAGCAGCCAGTGGTGGCTGAGCTGGCCATCCGGCCAAATTCGTTGTACTCCTATCCTGGGGAGGCCAAAAACAGCGTCGACCCCGGAGAGCAGCAGGTCGATGGCGCCGTTGGGATCCGGTGCGCTGGATTCCACCTGGGTAAAAAAAGCGTGTTGGGTCGCCTGTGCCTGTGTTGTATTCGGGCGGAAGAGAAAAATAGAAAGGGCGGCAAGGAGGTATATTTTTTGCATTGCGGGTTAGTTTTGGTATAAAATATCCGCCTCAAATTTATGCGCCGGCAGCGTAGCGGTGCAGGCTAAACAACCCGTATGCAACGGATTGACACTGCATTTGCCGAAATTAGCCATCCCGCACTGCCTCCGTGAACCTCCGTCTCCTCTGTGAGCCTCTGTGTCACTTGTTTATTCCACAGAGGCTCACAGAGAAAACGGAGGCTCACAGAGGTTTTTTAAGGAAACGCAGGTTGCGCTGAAGGCCGGCAAATTTAACCCGCTTGACGGCGGATTTCCGGAACACCGCCCCAAACACATCCTCCGTCAGTTCCAGCCAGTCGCGCCGGGTCATGGCCAGCAAGCCGGGGTGGGGCTCGAAGGCAGGTTCGGCGTGCCGTTGGGCGAACCGGTTCCAGGGGCACACGTCCTGGCAGACATCGCAGCCGAACATCCAGTTGTCCAGTTTTCCACGAAAATCAACCGGGATTTCCTCGCGCAGTTCGATGGTCAGGTAGGAGATGCATTTGGAGGCGTCGAGGAAATAGCCTTCCGGACTGATGGCTTCCGTGGGGCAGGCATCGATACAGCGGCGGCAGATGCCGCAGTGGTCGCGGATAGGATCGTCGTACGCCAGCGGCAGGTCGCAAATGATCTCGGCGAGAAAAAACCAGGAGCCGCGGCGGGGATGGATCGTGAGGGTATGCCGGCCGTTCCAGCCGGCCCCCGACCGTTGTGCCCATTCGCGTTCGAGCACCGGTGCGCTGTCTGCGAAGCAGCGCCCATTGACTGCGCCGATATTATCCTGTATGAATGCTAGCAGCGCCTTCAGCCGGCCTTTGACTACGTGGTGATAGTCTTCGCCATAGGCGTACTGACTGATTTTCGGCGCCTCGGGGTCCGTCTGTTTGTCGGGGTTGTGGTAGTTAAACGCCAGGCAGATAACGGTTTTGGCGCCGGGTACGAGCCGGGTGGGGTCGATGCGCAGGTCGAAGTGGTTTTCCATGTATGCCATACTACCGTGTGCGCCCTGCCGGAGCCAGGCTTCCAGCCGGCGGGCGGCCTCGTCGAGCCGTTCGGCACGGGCGAACCCGACAAACGCGAAGCCCAGGCGGAGGGCTTCGGCGCGGATCAGCTCGGTGTGGCGTTGTGTGTGCATGGTGCGGAATAAAAAACGCTCTGCCTCTGAAAGCGGAGCGTTTTTTGACATAGTTTGAAGATATTCCAGGTTCTAACCTTGCGCGCGGATATCCTGAACCCAGGCTACCGGTACGTCTAACAGTTCAGCGATTTGAACATCCGTCCATTCGGGATGCTTTTGAAGAACGGTTTGGATAACCTCTTTTTTGCCTTGTTCCAGACCTTGTTCCAGACCTTGTTCCAGACCGGCAGATTCTCCCTCCAGTTTTATCTGTTCATATAAAACGAGGGCTGCTTTCTTCAATTCGGCAGGTAATTGCTCCGTAACCATGGCTTTATATTCTTTTTTTGTAATGGCAGAAACACTCTGAAGGTACATCAAGGTTGTTTCGAATAAAAACCGTACGATTTCAGTTGTTTCATCGGGCTTGGCAAATATAACAACTTGCGAGAAATGATGCCGGATATAATCGTCTTCCCCGGCATGTTTCATGGCCAGTAAAACATTCCGGATCAGGCCCAGGTTCATCGAAAACAGGATTTCATCGGTGATGTCTCCCAGGTTGACAAATTGATACTCAAACTCCGGAAGGTATGGGAGCAACGCCTCGGGCAAATCAGGGAACTGCTCTGCAAAACTACTTTTCTTCCAGGGTGTTTTTCCCTGATATACCACAATCGGAATTACCGGGCGGAGGGCGCGTTTCTGGCGCAAATCTGTTTCCCAGATATTTCCCAGATAGCGCAACAATTGCAGTTGAATGGGCTGGGCCGGCGGGTAGCTTTTATGTTCGAAAAGAAAACTTATCCGGATGTCCCGGTTCGTTTTCAACCGGGCCTGATAAATGAGATCCGAAAAGGACTCCCGCAAGTGCTCATCTACAAAGCTGTCTGTCGCCAGGCTCAGGCTTCCCGTATCCAGAATTTGCAGGCATTCGGGGGGCAGGGAAAATTCCAGCAATTCCTGCGCCAGTTCAGCGATGGAAAATACGGCTTTAAAATACTTGTCGTGCGGCCGATCGGTGGAAGGCAATCCGTGTTTTCGCATGGTGGGTTATATCTGCCCGTAAAATTAATCTACTCCGGCCATTTCTTCAACAAATCCGGCAATTGCCGGAGTGCGGCGATCTCCCGGTATTTTACCCGCATTTCTTCGGCCGGCGAGCCGAAGTACGTTTTTCCGCCTTCGAGTGATTTGGACACGCCCGAACCTGCCAACACGATCGCCCCCTGACCGATCCGTACGGCCTGGATGACGCCCACCTGCCCGTACAACACCACATTGTCTTCGATGACCGTTTTGCCGCCGATGCCCACCTGGGCGGCCATCAGGCAGTTTTTGCCGATCACCACGCCGTGGCCGATATGGATTTGGCAATCGAGTTTGCTGCCGGCGCCGATGACGGTGTCGCCGCTGACCCCTTTATTTATGGTGCAACCGGCGCCGATATCCACACGGTCTTCGATGATGACCCGTCCGCCCGAGCGCCATTTCTGGAACGCGCCGCCGGGGTGTTTTTTAAAATAAAACGCGTCGCTGCCAATAGTACTGTTGGGCCCGATTTGCACCTGCTCGCCGATAATGGTGTATTCGCCAATGTACGCGTTGGCCTGGATATAACTGTGCGCGCCGATGGATACGTTGGCGGCAATGATCGCGCCGGGCTCGATAATGGCCGTCGGGTGTATTTGAGCGCGGTGGCTGACGGGGTTGGTGCTGGGTTCGAATGGCCGGTGTTCGCGGATCAGGGTGTCATACGCCTCGAACGGATTTTCCACAACCAGTATAGCCTTGCCGGGCGGGCACGCGGCGGCGGCATTGAGCAGGATGACGGTGGCAGCGCTGTCGAGCGTTTTCTGGAAATATTTTGGCGCGTCGGAAAATGCAATGTCGCCCGGCTCTACTTTGTGTATTTCATTGATGCCCGTGGCGACCAGGGCGGCATCGCCGATCAGTTGGGCGTGGAATCGCTGAGCCAGCACCAGGACGGGGATTGGTTGTGGAAATTTCATGGATCGAGATATTGATAAAAAGGCGGCGCGAAAATACACATCCCGGCGACCAACGCGGAATCCCGCGCGCAAAAGGGAGCCATTTTCAAAACTTATCTATTTTTACCCCCAAACAAACTGCAATGTACCGACTTATCCGCTCCCGTTGCCTTCCGGCGCTTTTGCTCGCCTGCACCCTGTCGCTGCCGGTTTCCGCCCAGCAATACCTCCCAACAGCCGAACTGCGTGGCGCCTGGATCGCCACCGTGGTCAATATCGACTGGCCCTCGGCGCCCGGGCTTTCAACCGAGCGCCAGCAAATGGAGTTCGACAGTATCCTGGACGTCCTGAAAGCAATGGGGATGAACGCCGTGTTTGTGCAGGTTCGGCCCGCCGGCGATGCCCTGTACCATTCTGCCGTAGTGCCCTGGAGCCGGTACCTGACGGGCCAGCAGGGCCTGGCGCCGGAGCCCTTTTACGACCCGTTGGAATACATGGTTAAAGCGGCGCATGCCCGGCACATGGAATTCCATGCCTGGATGAACCCCTACCGGGCGACGTTTGACCTCGACACCGCCAGCCTGGCCCCGAACCATCCGCTCCGGGCGCTGCCCGATAAACGCAAAAGCGAGTGGTTCTTCCGGTATGGCCGCCGCTGGTATTTCAATCCGGCCAGCCCCCTCGTGCGGCAACACCTGATCAATGTGGTGAAAGAAATTGTGGTGAAGTATGACGTCGACGGCATCCATTTCGACGACTATTTTTATCCCTATAAGGAAGCCAACGAGCCCTTGCAAGATTACAACTATTATGCGGCCGACCCCCGGGGGTTCACCGTCATCGAAGATTGGCGCCGGGACAATGTGGACCGGCTCATCGAGGGAGTCTCCAAAATGATTAAAAGTCTCAAGCCTTACGTCCGGTTTGGGGTAAGCCCCTTCGGCGTGTGGCGCAATGCCGGCCAGGACCCCCTCAACGGCTCCCAAACCCGCGCCGGCATCACCTGCTATGACGACCTGTATGCCGACGTGGTCAAGTGGATGAAAAACGGCTGGGTCGATTACCTGGCGCCGCAACTCTACTGGAGTATTGGTTTCCCTCCCGCCGATTATGAAATTCTGCTCGACTGGTGGAGCCGGCATACCTATGGCAAACACCTCTACGCCGGCCATGCGGCCTATAAAATCAACAACTTCCCGGCCGATCCGAACTGGGTCAAGCCGGATGAAATCAACCGCCAGATTGCCATGAACCGCTCCAACGGACTGGTGCAGGGGAGCATTTTCTTTTCGGTCAAACCGCTGTTGCGCAATCCGCTCGGTGTGCAGGATTCGCTCATCGGTACCTTGTTCCCCAACCAGGCGCGCGTGCCGGGCATGGAATGGCTCTCCAAATCGCCGCCGGCTACGCCGCAAATTTGCCGGGTAGGCGGATCGCTCAGTTCCGTCAAGCTGGCCTGGCACGCCTGCGATATCGGCAGCCGCGACGAAAACCCCTATTACTTCGCCATTTACCGCTTCGACGGCCAAAGCGTGGGTGATTTCCAAAATCCGCGCCACCTGCTGGCCTTTACGCCGTTCAATACCGAAAAATGGATTTTTGAAGACCCTACCGCCGCCGCCGGCGAGTACTACACGTATGTGGTGATCGCGTACAACCGGTTTAACGTGGAAAGTTATTCCAGCGATCCGGTGGTGGTAAAAAAGACCAAAACAAAGGCCAAACGGAAGAAGAAGTTGTTCGGATTTCTGTTTTGAAATTTCGCATTTTAAACGCCCTGCATAAACCGTTCGGCAAACGCGCGGGCCAAATACGGCAGAATGGGGAGGGTTTCGTCGTTCACAATCTTTCCCTCGCGTACCAGCCCGTCATGCCCGTCGCTGCTGTAAAGGCCCATGGCCACGTCGCTGATAAGGCAACATTCGGGGAATCGTTTTTTGATTTCACAAGCCGTTGGTGGTAGAAATTTTCGGGTGCATAGCCGTACCAAATAGGAGATGCCGGACCCCAAGGTGTGTTTCGATGGCAATGCCGCGAATGGCGGCGGATTGGCGGTTGCGGTACGGGCGAGCAGGAAGTTTTTAAAACGGGCGGCAAGAATAACCGGCATGGCCTGCACTGTTGGAATATTTGGGAAAATGGATATTTTTTTGACGAAATTAACGAAAAAATAAACGCACTTTTATAAAAATACTTAAATTAAATTTTAATTAAGTCTTGGAATACATCTAATAATTGTATTAATTTCGTGTCCCTCAAAATATGTGTAATCCATAGCTGCCCTGGCATAGCCAAGTCCCCTGGATTGGGAACAGACTGGCGTTCTGCCATCGTTGACAAATAGCGCGCCCTCCGACTATTATCCTTACGGGGAGACCGCGTTCCTGCGCCGGCAAAGGCCGGACATTTTAAAACCGCAAACCAATCCAATGAAATCATGGCGTTACAGCGACTGGGTTTGTTCGATTTATTAGCCCCCCAATATCTGGTCGGCTTTGACTTTCCAGAATACATACACCGCTATCTGTCCATAATATCGGTGGACGAGCTGCGCACGCAGGTCGGCCTGCAGGCTGTTTTGTACAGCGGGACCTGCTCCGTGAACGGCGCGGGCGGCGGCACGGAAATCGTGCACGAGGCGCCTGCCGGAGGCCGTTTCCGCTGGAACGGCCTGAACATGCGCTTCCGCATGTCGGTGCACCGCGACGGCGCCGCATTTATCGACACAGTCGCCAATGCCTCCAGCGACGGCGATTTGCCTCAGGTGGCCGCACTGCTCAACGACCTCCGGCCCACCGAACCGGGCGCTGCCGGGGTATCGGATTATCCCGGACTGAAATTCCGCCTCGAATTGCTGGTGGATGCGCTGTCGTTCAGCCTGGGCGACGAATGGGCGCCCGGCATGATCCACCCGGTGACGCGCCGGGTGGTGCGCGACCCCGACCCCCGCTTTGCCGGCAAACCCGTCGAAATCCGGCTGAGCAAAGTGCTGCTGAGCTACAGCCAGGGCGACGACGACAACGACCTGGAACCCCGCTTTGCCCTGGAATCCTGGGGCACTTCGGGTTTCGATGCGCCGCACGACCTGGCCGTCGGCGAGTTTATCAACATGGAGCCGGGTATTGCCTTGCACCGTTCGAACAGTTTCGCTTTCAGCCTCGACGAAGTTATCCTCGACGTCAGCCCCGAAACAACACCGCCGGCTATTCTCGAACATTTCGGCGTGGGCGAGGATTGGAAGGGTCTTTTCATCCGACAATTCCTGATCTACTACTCCAACGACCAGGGCGTGGGCTTCACCCTGCGCCTCGCCGATGCCTTGTTTGGGTTTGACGGGAAAGTCAGTTTCGAAGCCGAACTGGCAGTTTTCCCTAACCTCGACGTCACTTTCTTTTCCGTCACTCCCCGCTTTTACCACGGCCGCCAACGCCTGGATTGCCGGCGCGGAGAGCTGGACGACGACGTCGATTCGGCGCCAGCCGGCACGCCGCCGGGCGAGGTCCGGCTCATTCAGGGCGATGTGCTGCAACTGGAAATCAGCGGCGGCGCCCCGCCGTATTCCATTGAAGTGCTGCAGGGCGCCACGAACCTGTGGGACGGCGCCGCCCGGCAGGTGGTGTTCAACACACCGGGCAATGTGGATATTTTTATAAAAGTCAACGACGGTCGCGTGGGCGACCCGCGCCGCGAACGCGAATATATCCGCGTGATTGTGGCGGCGTCCGCCACAGCCGCTCCGCCCTCCGGGACACCGGCCGACCGCCCCGCCAGCGACCATGAGCTGCCTGACCTGGTGTTTGACGTGGACCCCGCCGGCCAAACCGGCGGTCACGACCTTACGAAAGAAGGCGAGGATGGCACCACGGGGCGTTTTCGCGTGGTGGGCGGCGGCGATACGTTCACCGTGACCATCCGGCAACACGGCGCCGGCCCGGTGTTGCGCACCATCCAGAACGAACGGCAGTTCTCCCTGGACGTGCAGGAGGGAAACGATGTGGATATCGAAGTGGCTTATGCGGCGATTCCGGCGGGACCGGTGGCGCCCATGCATATCAATTTTACCGTGAATCATCCCGACCCCGACCCCAATAACCAGCGGGAAGTGGACCAATACGTCGATAACTCGATCGTCGATCCGCCGTTCAACAGTTCGCGCGCCGCAGTATTGTCCAGTCTGCCGGAGCTCAGCCAGGTAAGCGGCATTCATCTCGACGGATATGCCAGCAATGACCCCAGCAATGCAACCCGCGACCAAACCCTGTCGCGGCTGCGCAATGACGCGGTGGAACGGATTTTGAGCGATCACTACGCCGCACTGGGAACGCCGCCGCCGATCACCCGCACCGAACACGGGCACAACAACCTACCCTTCAGCCCGGACTTAAACCCGAGCAACCGCACCGTCCGTATAACCTTCTCCCTAAGCCCCAACGCCGCCCACACCCTCACCGCCCGCGCCCGCCGCGATGAGTACACCCCGCCCGGCGGCGGCCCCGGCGGCGGCGACCCAACGCCTGCCCCCATAGGCAACCCGCCCCGACCCGCCGAAATGCCCGACCGCCTGCCGCCCGCCATCAAACAACTCGGCATCCGGATCAAGATCGACCAGAACGAACTGGCCCTGCTCGAACTGTACGGCGCCATCGACTTTGAAACCGACCTGGAGCAAACCCTGCGCAACGGCGGAGCGCCCGAACCGGAAGAGGGCGACGGCAACTGGGTCCGCCAGGGCGACCACCCCGACGGTGTCCTGAATTTTAAACTGATCTACCAGTACGACCGCGCCGCCGACGCCACCACCATCGCCCTGCAACTCTTCTCCTCCGAAGGCGACCAGGACGGCTTGCTGCATTTCACCAACAACGCCAACCGCGACGACCGTTTCAAAAACATCATCGGCGCGCTCATGCTCTTCGCCCCCATCATCAACAGCGCCGCCGAATCGGCCGCCGATAACAGTGAGGATGCCGGCAACTGGGTGGCCCTCGGCATTAGTGTGGCCGTACCGGTGGCTATCGGCGGCCTCAATGTGTTCCGCACCCGCCGGGGTATCCTGTATGGCGGAGAAGGGCGGTTCAAATGGATCAAACCAACCGACGGCGGCCCCGAGCGCTGGGACTTTGCCCTGCTGCTCGACTACGGCGTGGAGTTCGACATCGTGGTCGAATCGCTCGGCATCGGAGAAGACCGCCTGCCCGGCGCCTCCACGCCGCTGCCTCCGCCCCTGAAAGCGCGCTACAAAGCTATCGGCTTCAACATCGCCCGCGGCCCCGGCGGCGAAGTGGTGTACACTGCCATCTTCGACCAAAGCAAGGGCTACGACCTCGACCTCTCCGACCCCAGCCTGTTCCGCCTGCCCGACCCGCTGGGTAACCTGTTCAGCATCGTCGGCGCGCGTATGGCGCGCTTCAATCCGCTGACGCTCGAGATCGACTTTGCCATCAAGGTCGATCTGGGCGTGATTACGGTGGACCGGTTCAAAGTGAAAATTCCGCTCGACCCGCCCGGCGTGCCTCAAATCCTGCCCAGCGGCGTGCGCGTCAACATCCCCGGGGTGCTCATCGGCAACGGTTTCGTCAATATCGTCGATACCAACATTGTCGACTCGGAAGGCGTCGAACATCATATAAAAGGCGTCGAAGGCGGGCTCGACCTGACGCTGGTGTCGCTGAAGTTGCGCATTGCCGGCAATATTGCCGTCGGCACGCTCAAAGACAATGCCACAGGCCGCGAGGCCATCGCCGTGTTTGTCGGCCTGATCGTCGAATTTCCGACGCCCATTATCCTCGGGTCTTCCGGTATCGGTCTGTTCGGTCTTTCGGGGCTGTTTGCCATGCACTACCGCCGGCTCGAAAATCCGCGCGACCCGACCAAGGCTGTCGGGCCGGCGCTCGAGTGGCTCATCAAAGCCCAGGGGCAGCCCTACGAACTGTATGTGCCTGGACAGCCGCGCACGCCGGAAACCCGGCTCTGGGGCCCTGAATTCGACCGCTGGAGTTTCGGCGTCGGCGCCGTTTTGGGCACCCTGGAAGGCGGCATGCTCATCAATTTCCAGGGCATGTTTGTGCTCGAGTTGCCCGGGCCGCGCATCCTGATCATGGTAAAAATCAAGATGCTCAGCGTGAATGGAGCGCCCAAGGTGGGCGACAACCCCAACCAGCTCAGCGTTGGCATCATCGGCATCATCGACCTCGATTTCGGCCGCGGCACGGTCACGATCGGGGTGATGATCAATTTCGAGATTGAGGAGCTGCTGAAAATTTCCATCCCGATAGAAATCTTTTTCAACCTGCGCAACGGCTCCGACTGGCATTTTTACCTCGGCACCATCGCCCAGCCGGCATCGGCCGAAATCCTGAACATCGTGCGCGGCAGCGCGTATTTTATGATTCAGGGCCATCAGCTGGTGTACGGCGATTTTGGCAACCGCGTGCCCGAATTTTTGCGCGACAAAGTCCTGCCGGGCGTGGCCCTGGCCGCCGGCATCGAGGCTTCGTTGCTGTTGGGCGATCCGGGTTCGATTTACCTGCGTATTTCGGCCGGCTTGCACGTCGGCGTGGCGTTTTCGCCGTTTATCATCGTCGGCAGCATGTTTCTGGAAGGCGAACTGCGGCTGCTCATCGTCAGCATCGGCGCGCGCGGCGAGTTCAACGCCCTCATTTCGCGGCGTCCCGACGGTTCGTTCAAAACTTACCTGCAGGGCGAAATTTGCGGCCGCGTCAGCTTTTTCTTTTTCTCCATATCGGCCTGCGTCGGCATCGAAATCGGCACGGAAGACTTCGAAATCGAGCCGCCGGCCCTCATCAACGGCGCGTTTTTGCAGAGCTACGCTCCGGTGCTGACTTCCGGGCAAGGCTCCAGCCAGCGGCCCATCGACGCCAGCCTGGGTAATGCCTGGGATCCGGCCAATCCGCCGGCCGAACTGCCCGAGCCCGTACCCATCGATACGGTGCCCGTGCTGCAGCTGGCTTTCGCACCGGAAAAAGGCGCCAGCCTGGATGCCAATACCTTCACGGAAGCCATCCTGCCTGCGCCCGGGCGCCCACCCGGAGGCTGGTATCAGCTCAGCGGCGACGTGGAGCTCCAGTACACCCTCAACAGTCTTACCCTGACGGAAAACGGCGGCGCTTATTCCGGCGACCGGCCCCCGGCTACCTGGCGGCTCGACCGGCCCCATCAGCCCAACGGCGCCGATACGGCCATCGACCTGGCCCTGTTCAGCCGCGTGCCCACGGCGGCGGAATACGCCGTGGAGCGCTCGACGGATCTGCGTGAAAACATCACCGTCCGCTGGGGCGATATTTGCCGTGAGGCTGCCCCGCCGGCCGGCGTGCTCTACACGTTTTGCAACCAGCCGCTCGGCCCCTCCATGCACGGCTGGCGGTTGCGGGGCACGACTTGGCCCGACCCGCCCGACACCGTGCGCGTGGAGCCGCCCAACACCCGCATGCGGGTGTATTCGCCGGAAAACTGCGCCGGGCCTTCCACACTCGACCTGTTGCTGGCCGAATTGGGTTATCCCTACGAAATACCGGCAGAGGTGGTCGGCTACGACGACAACCGGCAAACGGTGATCACCCACGTCGATCTGGTCCGGACGGTTACCCGGTGCTACGAAGTCTTTTTGCCCTTGCGCAGATACCACCGGAATCCCTTCAAAGTAGAAGACGCCCTGGTGATTTACAGCGCCAGCACAAAAAAATCGATCTTCGATAAAGTTCTGGGTGAATTCATTCCGGAGGACGTATTTGTGAAAAACCGCAGTTACCCGCTGCGTACCCAAATGCGCGACGTGGCCGATTTCCGCGGTATTTCCATGCGCGAATACATGCGCATTGACATCCTGGGCCAGCCGGCGCAGGCGGTCACCCTGCGCTTTGTTTCGTTCAACCAAAAACGAACCACCCTCGGCGTGTATGCCTATGACAAGAACAACAAATTGGTGGACCAGGCGCGGTGGCGGCCCAGCCCGGGCAGGGTATTCGAACTGGTGACCCTGAAGCTGAGCGCCGCTGCGATCAGCCGGCTCGTGATCACCAACCGGTATTTCACGGGCTTGCTGCTGGAGGTTTGCCTAACGCGTAAAATCGGCGAACAACCCTCCGGCGAACAATGCCACCGCGCCCTCCAGCTCCCCTACGCGCAACGCAAATTCGTCCAGACATTCCCCAATGACCCCCGCATTAATCCGGAAATCCTGCAGGCATATCTGAAGGAGAAAGATGCCCAGTCCTGTTCCTACGTCACCTTTGAAACCGGTGGCTGCGCCGAAGTGCAGTTTTTCGGCGCCGTATTTAACAAATTCTATGACCAGGTCCAGATCATCGAATGCGACCGGGACGACAACGTCCTCGCCACGCACGACCTCAATGATTTGCCGTATTCGGTCATTGCGAGCTACCTGACGGAATTGCCGGCCAAATGGCTCAACTCCGCCGGCCCCTGGCGCCCCCGGGTGGTGGAAGTGTGCCAGTTTCTGTTTAACGCGCAGTTTGAGTCGTACGATAAAATTTTATTTACGATCAAACCCAAACCCGAAACCCGGCGGATTAAAATCAGCACCGCGCTGGTGAAAGACCCGCTCCCCTCGGTGTACGTCGGTATCCTGGAAACGCTCACCCTCGGCGAATTGGAACACCACGCCGCCGTGACGGAAACGATCGAAACCGACCGCGAAACACTGACCGGCTACCTGAACGACAACACGCCCCGGCCCCTGCTGCGGCCCAACACCACCTACCGCCTCACGGCTGCTTATACGGTGGTGGCGCGGCATCCCGAACGCGGCGAAGTGTACAACGATGCCCATTCGCAGGTATTCGAATTCCGCACCGACAACAAGGCGCCGGCGCAGCTGTCGCCCTACGTGCTGGGAACCTCGCCCGATATGGACGACCGTTTCCATTTTTTCGCCGACCCGCTGATCCTGTTGTTCAACGACCCGGCGGTGCTGCGGCTGGTGGATGCCTACGGCAAACAACTGCGCGCCGTCATCCGCGGCGCCGACGGGGCGCCGGTGGCCCAAAGTCCGGACGCCGTGCACACCCTGACGGAAACGCCGGCCAACGTCATGTCGCCCTACCGCGACACCGTGCTGGCGCTGATCGCCGCAGGGCTGTTCCCCTGTGCCGGCGGTTCTTTGACGTTTACCGGACACGGCATGTACACAGCGCCTTTCGAGATGAAACCATTGACGCCCTACACCTTCGACCTGGAATACACCGTGCCCGACCCGGTTGCCCCCGACGAGGCGCTTACGCCTTTGTACCGTCGCGCCTTCCAAACCTCGCGCTATGCCAACGTGCAGGATTTTGCCGACAGCCACCGCGTCTATGCGATCCGCCACCGCGCGCTCTCGGCCGAAGTTTCCGGCCTGCCCGACGGCGGCGGCGGAACACCCGTGCATGCGGCCACCGATGTGCAGATTGAAAATGCGCTGTTCGACGCCGGGGTGCCCTTCGACAATGACACGGAAAAAACGGGCTTCACCATCCTGTGGCACAAGGAAGCGGACGAGGTGCATTTTTACCCCTACGCCATCCTGATCAATGCCGCCGAATCCACCTGGCGCAGCCGCCAGGAACCGGTCAAGCGGGCGGTGCTGAACGAACAAAACGAAGTGCTCGACCCGGCTTTTGTCATCTACGAAAACCAGTCGGTGGAGCACCTCAAACTGCGCCAGGCTGTCGGGCAAACCCGCGTCCGGCATTTCGTGCGCTCCACGGGGGGCACCCGCACCCTGGTATTCCTGCGGAAAGCGCCGATCCCGCCGGAGGGCGAAACCCTGACCCTGGAAATCGTGCGCACAGCCAGCGAATTGTACGGCCTCGCCGAGCAAAGCGCCGTGTTGCTCCAACTTCAACTTTCATCAAAAGCCCCCTGGGAGGAATAAGCCATGCTAACCATCACACCGCAATTCCGACTGTTCTCCGAACCCCTGCCCTGGCCCGGGGGCCTGGATGGCCAACAGTACGACACCGGACCGTTTGTGAAAATCATGACAAATGCCCTGAAAAAAACCGGGGTGGGCGCCGTTTTGTCCAACTACAAACCGGATTTTACCCAGACGCCGGTAGGGCTGCGCTGGACCATGATGCCGGCCTTCGGTTTTCCGCGCCGGCCGTTCCGGGTGTATCGCCGGCGGCAGGAATACAAAACCCAGGTTGTGCTTGATAAAGCGGAAGCGCTAACGGGTATCCGTGTATTCAATTTCGCGCCATTTGACATGTACGTAGTGGCTATCCGGGCAACCCTGTTCCTCCCCGGGCAGGTGATGTTGATCAATGCACAGGATAGCGCCGGCCGGAATATTCCGGGCAAACAGTATGTACTGACCAGCAGCGGCCAGGTGATTATTCGTTCGCCGTTTATATCCAGACTGGTATTCTCTGGCTTAGGTACGATCGAAAATATCGTAGGAGTAACAACCCGCAGCGTGCTGGAAGCCAGCGACTGGCAGTTGATACAGATCGTGGGCTTGCCTTTCCCGAACGGACGAACGACGGCGTATAACAGTGAAGCGCAAGGCTTCGCCTCCGGCCTGGCACGTGCAGACCGGGCGGCCTTGTTGCGCTTGCTCATGGGCTACCACATCATGCCGCCCGCGCCCGAACTGGGCGACCCGGCCTTGAGCACGCCGGGCTGGCAGGCGCCCGACCCGAAACAGTACGTCGATTATCTGGTGCATGACTCCTCGAGCTTGCTTTTCGATATTCAAAAATGCCTCGAAAACACCAACGACAGTTCCTGGAACCCGGCGGAACGGCAGCCGGCCTTTATCGCCGAACGCCATATTTCAGGTATCTACCAGCGTGGCATAGCGCCAACCACCGCCGGAGTAGCCCGCTTCCCGGTGGTGGCCAGCGCCTTGCTCCAGGTGAGCACCGACAGTTTCGGTTCGCTGGCGCTGGGATACGGGACCTACGATTTTGCCAATCAAACGCAGGTGGCTACCAGTACGGCGGCTTTGGCCGCTATTGTGCAGAACATTGTCCGCGGGTTTGATTACAAGGTGGAGGCCCCGTTTATCCTTCGCCCGGGCATTGATATCGACTTGCCGGGATTGTTTGAGTTTTTCTCTGAAAAGCACGTATTCACCGCTTTGTCCGAAGACTTGCCCCTGCCCGCGCCCGCCGCTGACTTGCGCGCGCCCACCCTGCGGGTGAACCGCCCGCTCGAACGCGACGGAGTAGCCACAGAGGCGGTAAAAATTTCCTGGGCAAAACCCGAATTGCCGGAAGCCTGGGGCCTGGCCGTGAGCCGCAATCCCGGCCACAGCGAGTGGCTGAACACGGAAAATTTCTTTCCGAAAAAAGCTACCAGCCCTACGTCACCCGCGAACCTGAAAACGAAGAGCCCGGCGCCGACACCGGCCGTTTTCACTACGTGGACCCCGAACTGGAGTTGCCTTTGTTCGGGTCGGCGCCCACCCGGTATTTCGTGGCGGGCATCGACATATTTGGCCGCTGGTCGGCGTTCCGCGAAATTCCGCATACCGGCCTGGCAATTTCGCCGCAGCGACCGGTCATTCATTCCATCAAGCTCGCGCTGCCCAACCCCGACGGCCCCTACCCGCCGCCGGCGCCGGCCGATGTCAGCGTCAACCTGGAAATTGAATTCTCCTGGGAATGGAGCGACCGCCGCGCCGCGCAAATCCAATTGGCCGGCCAATTTTTTACGGCAAAAACAACGCCGCCGCCCGCCGCGCCCGCCGGTTTTTCCATTCATTCGAACAACGCGCCACACCTGGTCGTCACCATTGCGTTCGATCTCGACGGCAACCCCACCAGCTGCGACCTTGGCACGGTCACCCGGCTGGCAGATGTGCCGCCGGCGCCTGGCGACCCGCCCCTGGCGCCCGCGCCCGCGCTGATTCAATACCGGCTGGTGGTTGAAAACCTGACGGCCGTTTTTCCCGCAGGCGACCCACACGCGGTGGCCTACGCCGCCTACATCCGCGGGCTGGAGCGCGTGCGCGTGCCTGTGGTGGAGTTTTCACCCTGGCCGCCCATCCTGGTCTCGCCGCCCGGCGTGACGCCGGAGGTGTTTTTGCCGACGGCAGCCAGCGAAATGCCCGATCCGCGCCGGCCGGCGGTGGTCAGCCTGCCCGCCGAAGTACAGTTCACCGCCTTCCCCGACGCCACTAAAAAAGCCCGGGGACGCCTGAGTTGGCCGGCTGCCGCCAATGCCCTGGGCTACATCGTTTGGGAAGCCAGCGAAACGGCCCTGCGCGCCGCCCTCGACCAGTATTTGAAAGACCAGTTTCCTGCCGACGACAGCCGGCATTTGTTGCCCCTGTCGGCAACCCTGGTCGAACGCGCCACGCAACTGCGCGATTTGCTGGCCCAGGAGGAATACGCCCAGCTTAGTGCCAAGGCCTTTGCCCGTTACACCAAAGACTTGCTGACGGCTACCTCCGTTGAGCTGGAACTGGTGGGTAGTTCCGAAATCCTGACCGTGTTTCGCGTCTCCTCGGTCAACCGCTCCAACCTGGAGTCCGATAAGTCCGGCCCCGTGTTTTTTGCCGTGCCGCGCCTGAACCGGCCGCTGGCGCCCAACCTGGCGCTCAAACCAAACGGCGCCGGCGTCGAAGTGCGGGTCCTGGGCAACAGCCCGGCGGCGACGACCGCCGGGTACCGGGTGTACCGGATGCGGAAAACGCCGTTTTCGAGCGATGTGGGTTCGAAAGGCGCGCCGGTCTTCCTCGAAACCGACGCCGGCTGGCAGGCGTTCACCCAGGCCATGCTGAACGGGCCGACCTTGTCGGGCCGGAAAATACTGGACCCCCTTGCCGGGCGCAGCTGGAAGCCGCTGTATTACCAGGTGACCGCCGTCGGCAGCCCCGACGCGGCCCGCGGGTTGTACGCCGGCGAGTCGGCCGGATCGCCTACGCGTGAGACGTATTTCCCGCCGGAGACCTTGCCGCTGCTGGAAAAAACCGAAGACCCGCCGGTGTTGCCGGTGTTGCGTTTGCGCACGGACATTCCATTTCACCCCGTAAGCCTGGGGCCGGCGCAAATCGAGTTGTTCTCTACGGAATTTACACCGGGCGTGGGCGTGCAAAAAACATTGTTGCAGCAGTGGAAAGCCGATGTCTTGGATCTGGAGATGCCGGCGCCCCCGGCCCCGCGTATTGAAAACCTGAACACCGACCCGCTGACGGGGATTTCAACATTCGACCTCGTGCTCGATGCCGCTACGACCGCCGGCATCGTCCGCGTGACGGACCCGCTGGGGCGCTCGACGTCGGTCATTTTCTGAACCCTTGCAAAATGCTTTGAATTATGTCTTTTCTTTCAGACGCCGCCACCATCGCTTTTCGAGAAACCGGGATTCAACCTTTCGGCATCGGCATGCCGTTCCTGTCGAAAAAATGGTGCAGCCATGCCGACGCCGGTTTTGGCGGAACGATTACGTTCAACGCCGCCAGCCTGTCGCTCACCCTGGCCGCCGGCCAGACCTGGCTGGCCCCCGTGACGGCGCACGCCGTAAAAACCGATGCCGGCACGGCAAAACCGACGGTGACCCTGACCAAAGCCGACGGAACCTCGGTGAACACCGCCGGGCTTTTGTTCGACCTGTTTCCAGGCGCTTTTCAGCGTTTGAAACGCCTCTATGAAAAAAAACTGGAGGTGGAAACGCCGAACAACTACCCGGGCAAACCCGCCGACCAGCCCCTGCGGCCGGCGCCGCGCTATTTTTTCATAGCCTCGGGCGCTGTCGCCGCCGATGTGACGGGCGGCTGGCTGCACGCCGGGGAGGACACGGGCGTTGCCGGCGAGCTGAGCTTTTTCGACGAGGAAGGCCATATCATCCACCCCCTCATGGTGGCCTCGTGTTTTTCCGTGTTGGCCGGTGAATACGAAGCGCTGCTGAAGGAAGACAGTCCCGACCAACTGAGCAACATCATCGCTCTGGAGTCCGAATCGTTTACCGTGCGGCTGATTAAACCGGACGGATCGCCGTACGACGGGCAATTTATCGAAGGAAAAACAGACGCCACGCCGGCTATCGGCTTGTTTAACGCCACGCCCGACAGCGCCGACACCGAACTGGCGGCGGTCCTGACCCGGCAGGCCGACACGGGCGCGAGCGGTACCTTTCCGCAACGCCAGGCGATACAGCTGCTTTTCGGGCTGAGCGCGTTCAGTCGCCTCGGCAACCGCTGCGGCCTGCCCGCCCTGCCGTCGGGCGCCACCCTGACGCACGACTTTTTTACGGTGACGGTAGTCGATACCCGGACATACCTCACCGGTTCGCCCGACCGGACGGCCACCGGCTACAACGGCTCCCGCCTGGAGCCGCAGCCCTTCGTCCGCCTCCATGAAAACCTGAACCTCTTGCCCGACGGCAATGCGCTCATGGGACAGCTGCAGCAGATTTTCGGCGGCGGCGTCCTGGCGGAATCGCTGGTGTGCGCGCCGGACATCAACCCGAAATTTTTGCTGCCGGCAGACGCCAACCTGCAATGGAGCGCTTTCCCGCCGCTTTCCGGCACGGCCGACGACGCCGAGTTTCCAGCCGATTTCAAACAACAGGTGGTCGCCGCCAGCACGGCTGTGGTCATCGACGGAAGCGTTCCGGACGTCAGGCTGACCCTGGCGGGCATACCGCAGGGCGCCGCCGTGCGCGTGTACCACCGCGTGTTTGCCGACGGCGCCGTGCTGAGTCGCGGCGACGGCGCGGGCGGCATCGCCGAGACGGTGTTGCCGGCAGAGGAAGGCCGGACGTTCAACGGCCAGTGCATCCTGCGTTTGCGCAACCCGCTCGGGCTGGAACCTCCGTTTGCGTTTTCGCCGGACCCCCTCCTGATTTTTGACCTGGTGGTGGTGCAGCGTTCCGGGAAAAAACGCATTTTCGGCAGCCTGGAACTGCCATTGAACACCACAGCCGAACCGTTTGGCCTGCTGGACCCGGCCGATAATGCCGTGGCCTCGGCGGCCAAGCAGGGCGTTTGCCGCGCCGGACTGCTCGGGCTGCACGCGGCGGATACGCCCGTGCCAGCCATCGACACCCTGAACGATCTGCTCAACGCCATTCTCCGGCTGGCGGGCGAAACCCCGCCCCGCGATGCCCCGCGCATGCCGACCATGGCGCGCCGCGACATGCTGGCTGCCGCCAAAACGGGCACGACCTGGAAGGCGCTTCTGGCCGGCGGCAGCATCGCCCCCCACCTGCACTCCGCCCAGCAACACCTGGGCGCACCCGGCTCGCAGGGCGGCCCCGAAACCCAGCACGCCGGCGTGTTCACCCAAAATGCCGTACTGGCCTACGACGTGGCACGCATGGCATTTCGCCGGACGACTTCTTTTTACGATCGCATACAACAACTGAACAACGCCCTGTGGGACGAACCTGCCCCCAACCTGCCGCTGGCGGCGACCGAAGCGCCCGGCGACACCCGCGGCACATTTGCCGGCGCCGTTTTGCAAAACATCGCTCCGTTTTGCGAAACGCCCGAGTTCGGCCTGCTGAAAACGCTTGTGGACGCCAACATCGGGGCAGTGCCCACCGACTGGAACGCCCTGGTGGATTCCGTCGCCGGCTGGATCAACGGCCTGAACCTGGCGGGCCTGCCCGGCGCCCTGAGCACGGCGGCCACGGCCCTGCGCAACGACCTGGTGCCGCGCCTGAACGCGCTGAAAGACAACGACCCCGCGCGGGAAAGTCAGCGCGAACGGCTGTTCAACGAACTGCTCCGGGAGCTTTGCGCCGCCTGTTACGGCCGCCGCGACAGCCAGTGGGCTCTGGAAAACGCCATCAAAAATGCGCGCCGGTTCCTGTACATCGAAACGCCCGGATTTTCCTTCACCGAAGGCGCCGCAGCCCACAATTACACCCGCAACCTGAAAACCCTTTTGCAAAACCAGATATCCAGCCATCCGGGCTTGAAAGTGATCTTGTGCGTCCCGAAATCGCCCAACTACGGCCCTGGCTACGAGCAATACCGGGCCAGGGAAGTGAAGGACCGCTTTGAGCTGGTGCTCGACCTGCCGACGGCCAACGTCGTGTGTTTTCACCCCGTCGGCTTTCCGGGCCGCCCGACGCATTTGGAATCCCATGTTGTCATCGCCGACGACGTGTGGGCTTTGGTGGGTTCCTCCATGTTCAGCCGGCGCGGGCTTACGTTCGACGGCAGCGCCGACCTGGTGTTTACCGACCTGAGCCGGCGGGCTGGGGCGGCGGCGTCCATCGCCGCCTTCCGCAAGTCCCTGATGGCTACGCGGCTGGGGATCAGCGGCAATGGTTTCGACAGCCGGGTACTCATGCTGGAAGACCCCTCGGATGTATTTCACCTGGTGCGGGAAACCCTGCGTGACGGCGGGCTGGGCCGCATCGAGCGGGTCTGGAACGGCCGGACCGACGGCGTCGTATTCTCCGAACCGACGCTCGACAGCAACCTGGTCAACCCCGAAGGCGTGGAGTTTAACACACTCAACGCCCTGGTATTTGCCCTGCTCGGAAATGTACCCTTGTAGTCCGGCTGCGATTCCCTATTTTTGCCGGCACGAATGCTGAACATTATTGGGTCGAAAACCTGGATAGCAGCGGCAAGGATATTGCCTTTGTTCCTCCTCCTTTCCAGCTCCGCTTGCTCGGGCCGGCGCGAGCGACTCGTGCGCGAAACCGTAGCGGCAAATGTGGAGGAGTTCCGGAAAAAAGAGCAGGCAAAATGCCGCGCGACGCTGCTGACCGAAGCCGGGCAAACCGCCGATTCCCTGTTGCTGTACGAAGCGCTGTCCGAAGTAAACGATTCGCTGGCTGGCCGGCGGCCTTTCCGCCCCGCCAGGCCGGGGCAAATTGCGCCGATCGATTCGGCTGCAGTACGACCTATTTTTGAATAACTGCTGTGAATATCCGGCGTTCAGGCAACGCGGCACAAGCGCCGGACGTCCAGTTGGAGGCATGTGCAACTTGATGATCCGGAAATACTGGTGCGGGTGGAAAGCGGTGGGCGCCGCCTTCCGGTTTCGCTGTACCGGGAAAAAACCAGGCGCCGGCGCTTCCGGCCCTTGCACGTGCAGCCCCCTCCTGGCGCTGATCCTGATTTGGCTGACCGGGCTGGCTAGCCCGTTGCCGGCCCAGCAACCCTGGTCCAACCTGCGCACCCGCACCATCGACGCGCGCCAGCCGCTCCAGTTGCTGGATACGCTCACCGTGGCTGTTCCGCTGCTGGCAGTAACCGATTCTATGTCCGGCGAACCGGTTGGAGCGGATGTTTTCAGCCTGGAAAACAATTACCTGCGCATCGATACGCTCCGGTTATTTCAATGGAAACCGGAAGTCCGGCGGCTGACCGTGGCCTACCGGGTATTTCCGGCCGATTTAGGCCGGCCCATCCGGCGACTCGATACCGCTGTCATCCGGCGTGCGATGGGCGATGAAGCGATCGAATTTGATTATACCCCGTATGCGCCGCCTTCAAAACCCTGGGAAACTGCGGGGCTGGTATCCAACGGCGCCTACACGCGCGGCCTGAGTTTCGGCAATAATCAAAATCTGGCTTTTAACTCCAACCTCAACCTCCAGCTCAGCGGACGCCTGGGCAACGACCTGGAGATCAGCGCCGCGCTGTCCGACAACTCCATCCCCCTGCAACCCGACGGTACTACCCGGCAATTGCAGGAGTTTGACCGGGTGTTCGTGCAGCTCCGGCGAAAAAACCTTGAGCTCACCGCCGGCGATTTTGACCTGACCCGGCCAACGGGCTATTTTTCCAGTTATTTCAAACGGGTGCAGGGGGCGATGGTGCGTGAGCCCCCCCCGGCCCCCCCAGGAGGGGGGGAGCGGGGCGTCAGGGGGTATTTTGCGCGCAGGGTTGCCCGGGAGCGGGGCGTCGGAAGATATTTTGCGCGCAGGGTTGCCCGGGAGCGGGGCGTCGGAAGATATTTTGCGCGCAGGGTTGCCCGGGAGCTGGGCGTCGGGGGGTATTTTACGCGCAGGGTTGCCCGGAGCGGGGCGTCGGAAGATATTTTGCGCGCAGGGTTGCCCGGGAGCGGGGCGTCGGAAGATATTTTACGCGCAGGGTTGCCCGGGAGCGGGGCGTCGGAAGATATTTTGCGCGAAGGGTTGCCCGGGAGCGGGGCGTCAGGGGGTATTTTGCGCGCAGGGTTGCCCGGGAGCGGGGCGTCAGGGGGTATTTTGCGCGCAGGGTTGCCCGGGAGCGGGGCGTCGGAAGATATTTTGCGCGCAGGGTTGCCCGGGAGCGGGGCGTCGGGGGGTATTTTGCGCGCAGGGTTGCCTGATGCCCCGCTCCCCCCCTCCTGGGGGGGCCGGGGGGGGCTCTCTGTCTCCCGCGGAAAATTTGCCCGCCAAACTATCGCCGGGCAGGAGGGCAACCAAGGCCCCTACCGCCTTCAGGGCGCCGACGGCGAGCGTTTTATCATCGTGCTGGCCGGCACGGAAAAGGTGTTTGTGGACGGCCAGCTGTTGCGCCGCGGTCTCGACGACGACTACATTATCGACTACAACCTCGGCGAACTCAGCTTCACCCCACGCCGGCTGATCTCGAAAGACAGCCGGATTATCGTCGAGTTCGAATATGCCGTGCAGGCATACCTCCGCTCCACAATGGTGGCCAACCTGGAACGCCAGGGCGCCCGCAGCCGCTATTATTTCAATGCCTATTCCGAACAGGACAGCAAAAATGCCGGCGGCGCACAGGACTTGTCGCCGGCGCAGCGCCAGCGCCTGGCCGGGGTGGGCGACGATTTGCGCAACGCCTATGCATCTGGCATCGACACCCTGGCGCCCGGCGCCGGCGCCGACCCCGGGCGGGTGTTGTACAAATCGGTGGACACGCTGGCGTGCGGTATTGTTACGCCCGTGCTGGTGTACACTGTCAACCCCGACAGCGCCCGCTATGCCGCCCGGTTTACCGAAGTGCCTATGGGGCAGGGCAACTACGTGCAGGTACAAACGGCTGCCAACGGCCGGGTATTCCGCTGGGTGGCGCCGGACCCCCTGAGCTGCCAGCCGGCTGGTAATTATGAGCCGGTGGTACGCCTTGTCGCGCCCGAATCGCGGCAATTGTTTGCCGCCGGCACCGCCCTGGCGCTTTCGAAAAACAGCGCCCTAGAGGCTGAAGTTGCCATCAGCAACCGCGATTTGAACCGCTTTTCACCGCTTGGCGACGCCGACAATGCCGGCCTTGGCGGCTTTTTTGCCCTTCGGCAAACGCTTTTGCCGGCGGCGGTATCCCGCGGTTGGGGGGCGCAAGCCAGTGCCGCGTATGAATTTGCCGGCCGCCGGTTTGCCGCCCTTAATCCGTACCGGCCGGCCGAGTTTGCCCGCGACTGGAATATTGGCGTTGCTGACAGCGCTGCCACCGAGCACTGGCTGCGCGGCGGCCTGGCAGTGCAGCGCGAAGGTTGGGGCAGTTTCCGCTACGATTTTGGCTCTTTTTTACGGCAGAGCCGCTACGACGGCGCCCGCCATACGGCGCAATTGCGCTGGCAGCGCAATGGGTTCGACGCATCTGCAGAGATGAACGTGTTGAATACCGGTGGTACGGTGGAGCGCACCCGGTTCGCCCGGCCTAAAGTCGACTTGTCCAAAACCTTTTTAATGCAGAAAAAAAAGCGCTGCTCAAAATCGGTGTTTACGGCGAACGCGAGCGCAACGAACGCCGGTATTCCGGCTCCGATACCCTGCAGTTGGCGAGTTTTTGGTATGACCTGGGGCGCCTTTATTGTCAAATGCCGGGCGAACGGGGCCCCTGGAAATGGGGCGTCAGCTGGATGCACCGCAACGATTTTGCGCCCCGTGGGCAGGAATTTCAACAAAATACCGCGGTGGATGAGGCGAACCTGAACGGGGCCTGGGTATCCGGTTCAGGCGCGAAAGCCGCCCAATCGCTGAGCTGGGTACTGGCCTGGCGGCAATTGCGGGTGCTGGACGCCGAACTGACGCCCCTGGAATCCCAGCAGACCTACCTCGGCCGGGTGGATTATACGGCTACCGCCTGGAAAAACGCCCTGGCCTTTACGACTGGTTACGAACTGGGCTCCGGTCAAACGCCACGCCTGGAGTACAACTATTTGCGCGTCAACCCCGGCGAAGGCCAATACGCCTGGGTGGACCGCAATCGCGACAGTATCCTGCAAGTGGATGAAATGGAACTGGCCGTGTTTCAAGATCAGGCCGGCTATGTTCGGGTGGCCGTGACGACGCCCGATTACCAACGGACCAATAACGTGACGCTCAATCAAAGCCTGCGCTTCGAACCCCGCCTGCTCTGGTCGCCGGGGAAAATACGCTGGCAGCGCCTGGCGACGCTTTTTTCAACCCAGCAACCTCCAGATCAACCGGCGGGTGCTGGCGCTGGCCTCCGGGGAGCCGGCCTGGAACCCCTTCGACCTGGCTGTGGCCGATACCGCACTGGTGGCCGTGAGCGCCGTGTCGCGACACGTGCTCTACGTCAACCGCGCCGACCCGGTGTGGGATGCCTCGCTGGCCTACAGCGACAACCAAAGCCGGACGGCGCTGACCACGGGCCTGGAGCGCCGCCGGCTGGCGGGCTGGACCCTGCACGGTCGCGTCAACTTCAACCGCGCCTGGAGCGGCGAATTCGATACCGGCCTGGGCCGGCGCGAAAACGACAGCCAGTCGTTTAATGCCCGCGATTATACGATTCGTACCTGGAAGGCTGCGCCGCAGCTGAGCTGGCAGCCCGGCCGCGCTTTTCGGCTGGCTGTCACGTATACCTGGCAAAATAGCCGGAACTTATTGCCATCGGCGGAAACTTCGTCGCAAAACGACTGGAGCGCCGAGCTGACCTGGAACCCGCCGGGCAGGCCCAATCCGGCCGGTTTTCGCGCCGTCACGTCCCTGCGCGCCAAGGCTACCTATGCCCGGATCGCTTATACCGGCATACCCAATTCCGCCATCGCGTATGCCATGCTGGATGGTTTGCAGGATGGCCGCAATTTTTTGTGGAACCTGAGTCTCGACCGGCAGTTGTCGCGCGCCGTGCAGCTCAGCCTGAACTATGAAGGGCGGAAAACCGGCGACAACCGGGTGGTGCACGTGGGCCGGGCACAGGTGCGGGCGGTTTTTTGATGCTTTGGCCAGGAATTCATTCGGAAAGCAAATATTAGGCAGTTTAAGAAAGGAAAACATTGGATTTTTGGGGAGATATATAACCAATCAAATGTGCTTTCCATCATGCGACACCGCTGGCTGCCACTCACCCTCGCGATTATTTTCTTTCCTCTTTTTTCCCAAATAAAAGGCCAGTCCGAATGGGCGCCCACCGGGGCGCGTTGGCATTATTGCCAGGGCACTGGCCTGGGGGAACCAATTTGTGGCGGCTATTTTTACCTGGAAGTGATAGCCGACACGACGATCGGAGGCCGCGCCTGCCGCAAAATTTCCGGATACCAGAAAAACTGGCTGAACCAGGTAACGCCCCTTCCCGACCGGTTTACGTATGCTGAAAATGATTCGGTGTATTATTATCAGCCCGACTCCAACCGTTTTTTGCTGACCTTCGATTTTTCCGCCCAGGCGGGCGACACGCTCGAATTCCCCACACCGCGGGTATTCCCCTGGGACCCACCCGATACCAGTTTTTTAGTGCGGGTGGATTCGATCGTGCGGCGGCCGGCGGGGCAGGACAGCCTGCGTTTTTTTTATGTGACGCCGGTGGACTGGGCGAGCTGGTGGTTTTACGGCGGCTGGTATGCGGAAAAAATCGGAGGCAAGCTGATTCAGTCGCCGTTTCCGATTGTTACGATTCCCGAGATTGATGGATTTATCCGTTGTTATGCCGACGATTCGGCGTTTATCCAGTTTACCGACGAGCCTTGCGATTACACGCTGACCGGCTGGTTCGGGCAGGAAGCGCGGTGGCATTACGGGTATTCGAGTTTTACATACCACGGTTATGAACTGGTCGAGATGGACGGCGATACCCTGATTCAGGCTATTCCCTGTAAAATTTTTCGCCGGACGCTAAAAAAAGTCATCACGGCCGCTCCCTTCGCGGGCATTTTTACCGAAACCTTGCCGCCGCGCTATGCCTACGACATCGGCGACCGGGTGCTGGTGTGGATCAACGACGGGTTTTACCCGCTGTACGATTTCAATTTGCAGCCGGGCGACACCCTGGTTTTTCCGGCGCAAGGCTGCGCGTCGGCCCGGGTGTACCGCATCGACAGTGTGGGAATGCTGGAACTGGCGGGCGTGCCCCTGCGGTATCAGCGGGCTACGTTGCTGCCGTACGGGCCGTTTGACAGTCTGAGTTTTACCATCATCGAACGGATCGGCCCTGTATTCGGGCATTTTGGCCCCGACACGCTGCCGGCCGGCTACCTGTTTTTGGACGAGATTTTTTCCTGTCATATCGAAGGGCCTTATTTGGAATTCCGCTGTTATTCGGACGAGGATATTCTGCTGTATAATGTGGGCCCATTGCCCTGCGATTTTATTGTTCCTGCCGACAACATACCCGACCCTGCCGGGCTGTCGGTTTATCCGAATCCGGCTTCCCAATTCCTGGTTGTCCGCCTGGAGTACCCGGCCGTCGGCGACCGCTTTGCCCTGACCGATGCGCTGGGGCGGCTGGTGGCGGCCGGCGATTTGCCTTTGCAGGAAAATACGATAGACACGGCTGGGTTGCCCGCCGGCGTTTACCTGCTGTCGGTTTGGACGAAAGATGGTAATATTGTGCGCCGGATTGTACGGCAATAACCATGCGCGAGACAAAGTTTATCGAACAAAACCAGGAAAAGTGGGCGGATTTTGAAGAAATGCTGCGCCATAACCACCGGGACCCGGAGAAGCTGAACGACTTGTTTATCCAGATCACCGACGATTTGTCGTACGCCCGCACGTTTTATCCCAACCGTTCGGTGCGCATGTACCTAAACAATCTGGCGCAGCGTATTTTTCACCATGTGTACCGCGGCAAGCGTTTTCCGGTCCGGCGTTTTCGCTTGTTTTGGACAGAGGAGTTGCCCTGGCTGCTTTGGGATGCGCGCCGGGCGCTGTTCCTGTCGTTTTGCATATTTGCAGCGGCAGCGCTGATCGGGGTGATATCCAGCCGGAACAACCCGGATTTTGCCAGGGCTATTTTAGGCGAGGAATATGTAAACATGACCCTGGAAAACATACGCCTGGGCGACCCGATGGCCGTGTACAAGGAAAGCCGGCCGCTGGGCATGTCGGTGGGCATTGCGGCCAACAACCTTTTTGTGGCTTTGCGCACGGCCGTTTTCGGGGTGCTGGCCGCGATCGGCACTGTGTTCATGTTGGTATACAACGGCGTCATGTTGGGTGCATTTCAATACTTTTTTGCCGAAAAAGGCCTGCTTTGGGAGTCTTTTCTCACTATTTGGATACACGGTACGCTGGAGATCAGCGCGATCATCGTTGCCGGGGCTGCCGGTTTGGTGGCGGGTTCGGGCTTGTTGTTTCCGGGCACGTACACCCGCGGCCAGGCCTTTCAGTTGTCGATGCGGCGGGGCCTGAAAATTTTTATCGGCCTGGTCCCGGTGTTTGTTCTGGCCGCCTTTTTTGAAGGATTTCTGACGCGCTTTACCGATACGCCGGCGCCGCTGCGCTTGTTGTTCATCCTGTGTTCGCTGGCATTCGTGTTCTGGTATTTTGTGTGGTTTCCCTACCACCGGTCCCGTACCGGCCGGCCGCCCCTCCTGCAGGAGAAAGAATTGCCGGCCACCCGGGCGCACGCCGTGTCCTTTACGTCGATTAAAAACGCTGGGGAGCTGTTTTCAGACACGTTTACGCTGTTTCGCCGGTATTTGCGGGTCTGTTTGGCTGCATTGGCGCTGGCATCGGCGGTATTCGCCGGGGCGGCGTACGCTGCTGCGCTGGCCGGGCAGTCTATGGTTTTTGTTTTTCCCGATCATTTGGGCGGCGCCTTTACCGGTTGGTGGGACGCGATCGGCCGAAACCGGGCGCCGGTTATGTTTTGGACGCAGATGGCGTTATTGTGGGGCTTATTTTGGGTGGCGCTGTATATTATCCGGCGGGAAATGCCGGCTGAATATCGGGACCAATGGCGTATACCCGTATTTGGCGCGCAGATCCTGGTACCCCTGGCCTTATCGTTTGGTACGGTGTGGCTGCTGGAGAACCTGCCGTACGGCCTCGTATTTTGGCTGGCCGGAATTGTGCTTTTTCCATTTGCCGGGTTGTGGATGGCGGTGGCGGCCTTTGAAAACACGGCCGGGCTGTCGCTGCCGCGTGCCTGGCAGCTCATGCGCTGGGAGCAGGGGGTTGTATTGGGGTTTATAGTGATCAATTTTGCCTTGTTGTTGTTCCTGTTTCTCGATTCGGGGGTTTGGACCATGGTGATTCGTTTTTTGAGCTGGATGGCGCCGGCCGACGAGGCGTCCATGCAGGCATTTGTGACCTATACCACGGCTTTTTTTGCCAGTATGATTGCCCACTTCGTGTGGTTGTTTTTTCTGGCTGCGGGCATGTTGCTGTATTTTTCCAGCCGGGAGTTGACAGACGCCCCGACCCTGCGCGCCGGTATTGCCCAGGTTGGCCGGGGGCGGCAGATCAGGGGATTGGCGAAGGAGTGAATTGGCGCGTTGGACAGGCTTCCGTATGGAAGATTAAAAAAAATATATTTTCGATCGCCTTATTCCTGCGGCTATGGTGAAATATGTATTGATCTTGTGTGTGCTCTGCGGTTTTCCGGCCTGGCTGTCCGCTCAGGATGACCCGGGGCGCGTGGAACGCCGGGTTATTGCGGCGGCGGAGTGGAAACGGGCCGCACAGGGGCTCGACTACAGCCAGGACGTGCCGCCCCCCCCAAAAGCGCAGCGGCAACCGCCGGTTCCCAATGACAATCCGGTGCAGCATCCCTTCCGGAATTTTGATGCGCAGTTCTGGGGCAACGTCGCGCAAATACTGGCCATCCTGGCGGCTATGGCAGTGGTCGGCTATGGCATCTACCGCATGTTGCAGGAGCCGCGAAATAAACGCATTGCCCGCGACGGCGCCGAAATAACCGTGGACAACCTGGATACCTACCTGCATGAAACGGACCTTGACCGGTTTTTGCGCGAAGCCCTTGCCCGGCAAGACTACACCCAGGCTATCCGGATATATTTTCTGCAGATCATCAAACAACTGTCTGAATCAGAAGCCATCAACTGGTCGAAAGAAAAAACCAACCGCGATTACCTGCTTGAAATGCGCCCGCACCCGCAGTACGAAACCTTCCGGGGCCTGACGCGCACCTTCGAGCGGGTCTGGTACGGCAATATTGCCCTGAGCGCCGCTGAATTCGCCCGGCTGGAGCCGGCATACCGGGCGGCTTTGCAAAACGCCATCTGACCCTATGCCCGGCCTCTACCTCCATATTCCGTTCTGCAAGCAGGCTTGCCACTACTGTAATTTTCACTTTTCCACCACCTTGCGCAGCAAACCCGCCCTGGTGCAGGCCTTGTTGCTGGAACTGGAGCTGCAGCGCGGTTACCTCGGCGGCGCGGAACTGGCTTCCATTTATTTTGGCGGCGGCACCCCCTCGCTGCTCGATTTTGGCGAACTGGAACGCCTTTTTGAAAAAATTTACCAGCTACACCGCGTGCGCAGCGACGCGGAGATTACCCTCGAGGCAAACCCGGACGACCTGGACCGCGAGAAACTGCGCACCCTGCGCGACCACACCCCCGTCAACCGCCTGAGCATCGGGATTCAATCCTTTTTCGATGAAGACCTGCGCTGGATGAACCGCGCCCACACGGCTGCGCATGCCCGCGCCTGCCTGCGGGACGCTGCCGCCGCCGGATTTCAAGACCTGACCCTCGACCTGATTTACGGCGCGCCGACCACCTCTGACGCGCATTGGGCTGAAAATATCCGGATTGCCCTGGCCGAAGGCATTCCGCACCTTTCGTGTTACGGCCTCACCGTGGAAGCGGGCACGGCCCTGGCGCATTTTGTGCGCAAAGGCACGGCGCCGCCGGTGGAGGAAGAGCAGGCGGCCCACCAGTTCGAATACCTGCAAAGCGCCATGGAGGCGGCTGGGTACGAGCACTACGAGATATCCAATTTTGCCCTGCCCGGCCGCTATGCCCGGCACAACAGCAGCTATTGGCGCGGCGAGCCCTACCTGGGTGTAGGCCCCTCGGCGCATTCCTACGACGGCGTAAGCAGGCAATGGAACGTGTCGAACAATGCGCGTTACCTGCGCGCCCTGGAAGCTGGCGAATTGCCCTTTGAGCGCGAAGCGCTGACGCCCGCCCAGCGCTACAACGAGTACGTCATGACCGGCCTGCGCACCCTGTGGGGCTGTGAACACGAGCGGCTGGAAGCGTTCGGGGCGCCGTTTGCCGGGTTTTTCAGGGCTGGCATTCAGCCGTATCTCAGCGCGGGTACAGCAGCCTTCGACGAAGGGCGGTACCGCCTGACACGCGCCGGCAAATTGCTGGCCGATCGGATTGCCTCCGATTTGTTTTGGGTGGGCGAGGTGAAATAAAATTTCAATGTTTTGTTCAATTCAGGGATTGACGCTTTATATCAGGCGTTTCAGACAAATAAATTTTTGAGTGAATGATTAATTGAAATGCAGGTGTAAACTACATTTGCCCTTGAAAACAGTAACCAATTCATTTCTTCATCAAAACAATCCGTATGTTACAGGAACTCAAGGCCTTTTTGATGCGCGGCGATGTGCTTGCCCTGGCGGTTGCCGTGATCATTGGCGGCGCCTTTCAAAAAATCGTTGACTCTCTGGTCAACGATATTATTTCGCCCATTCTGGGGATGATCACCGGCAATCCCGACTTTTCGAACGTCATGATCGGGAATATCCTGATCGGCAATTTTATCAACGCCGTGATCAACTTTATCTTCGTCGGCATTGTGCTCTTCTTTTTGATCAAGGCCGCGGGCAAAAAAGCCGAATAGATCAGGACATTTTAAACCAACAGTTAAAAACGCATTGGCAAAAGCCGCTCCGGAAACAGGGCGGCTTTTGTTTTGCATGCCAACGCCCGGCCGGCAATAATCTGCAAAACCACCATATCAGCAATAGTCCGGTAGAGGTTGCCATTTATAAAAACGTTGCGAATGATTGATATCAGAGCAGCACAAGCGCTAATGGATGAAGTAGCGCTTGGAATTTAAAGCAAAAATAAAAGTCAATTTCAGGATTAAATTTTGTTTAACTGGATCAATATGGTGGCCATAGCCCCTGTTTTGAATTTACGCCTATACAAAGACTAAAGTGCCAATTTTAATTTTATGTTAAGTCATAAAAAAAGTATTATCCAAACTATAATTTGGTTTCAAGTTTTTCGTTTACCTTTGCGGTACGAAATCGTACGAGCCTGCCGGGGATTTTCCCGGGTAATCGGAAAAATCCCCGGCATGCCCTAACCAAAGTCATTTTTAACGATCATGAACATAAAACAATTTGTAGAGGCGCTCGACGCCCAGATTTTAAGCGGTGATATCGTTGGCGCGTTTAATAAATTCGCTGCGGATGACTGCGTTACCCGGAGCAATGCGCAGGATATGACCCAAAACAAAGCGCAAAAACTTGAAATTCTAAAGTGGTTTTTCCAGAATATTGCTGCGGTCAACCGCATTGAACGCCTCGGTGTTCAGGTGGGCGACAACGTGACGGAGTCGCAGTTTGTCTTCGACTTCGTCAACCAACAGGGTCAGCCGCTGGTGTACAGCGAAGTGATTCGCCGCGTATGGAAAGACGGCAAAATGGTAGAAGAGCAGTACCTCTTGGGGCATACGCTCGACATCCCCAAGCAAACTGCGGCTAAGAAGCCTTCCAAAAAAGAAGCGGTAAAAGACGTTCAACCGGCTGCCGCTCAATCCGCTGCCGTAGCCAAACCGGTAGCCGCTCCAAAAACCAGTGCGCCCAAGGCTTCCAGCCCGGCCATACCGGTAAAGACTGCCACACCCACAGCGGCTAAAAAGGCAAGCGCCAAGCCGGACAAAACCAAAGGCGGCAGCAAGTAAGCCCGACAGCATAGTAGTTTGAGCATAACACAGAGCAGTAATTGGAACCCGTCAGGCGCAATGCAGGACGGGTTTTTTATTTTTGCCATTTCTTAAACCAATTCCACATGCAGCTCGCACATTCCCGCGCTTTCCTGCTCATCCTCGACGGCTGGGGCCTTGGCCCCAAACCCGAAAGGGACGCTATCAAACAAGCCGAAACGCCGTTTATGGACGGCCTCCTTCAACAATACCCGATGAGCACGCTCGTGACCCACGGCGAGGAAGTCGGCCTGCCGGACGGCCAGATGGGCAATTCCGAAGTCGGGCACCTCAATATCGGCGCCGGCCGCATCGTATGGCAAGAACTGGCCCGCATCAACAAAGCGATCCGGGAAGGAGAACTGCAAAAACTCCAGCCCCTGCGCTCTACCTTCGAATATGCTACGTCCACCCGGCGCAAAATCCACCTCCTGGGGCTGGTGTCCGACGGCGGCGTCCATTCCCATATCGACCACCTCAAGGCCCTGTGCGATATGGCCACCGACATGAACTGCAAACAAGTCTTCCTTCACGCTTTTACCGACGGGCGCGATTGCGACCCCAAAAGCGGGGCCGGCTTTATTGAAGAGCTCGAACAACACATCCAAAACCAACCCATCCAACTCGCTTCCGTGATCGGCCGATACTACGCCATGGACCGCGACAAACGCTGGGAGCGAATCAAACTGGCCTACGACCTGCTGGTGCGCGGCGAAGGCCAAACGGTGACCGGTTTCCCTGCCGCCATCCGGGCCTCCTACGACGCCGGGACGACCGACGAGTTCCTCCAGCCCATGCTCCGCCGCCGCGACGACGGCAGCCCGCTGGCTACCATCGAAGAAGGCGACGTAGTCATTTGTTTTAACTTCCGTACCGACCGCCTGCGCGAACTCACCACCGTGCTCCACCAGCAAAATATGCCTGCGATGGACATGCACACTATCCCCTTGCACTACGTGACCATGACCCGCTACGACGATACCTTCTACGGCGTTTTTGTGCTCTTCGACAAAGACGACGTGGAAATGACGCTGGGTGAAATCGTATCCGACGCCGGCCTGAGCCAGGTGCGCATTGCAGAAACGGAAAAATACCCGCACGTCACCTTCTTCTTCTCCGGCGGGCGCGAAGACCCCTTCGAGGGTGAACGCCGGATTATGATCCCCTCGCCCAAAGTAGCCACCTACGACCTGCAGCCCGAAATGAGCGCGCCGGGCATCACCGACGCTATTATCCAGGATATCCGCGACAACAAACCCGACTTTATCTGCCTCAACTTCGCCAACACCGATATGGTGGGCCACACCGGCGTGTTCAGCGCCGCCATGAAAGCCGCCGAAACCGTGGACCAGTGCCTCAGCCAAATCATCCCCCTGGCCGAAGAAAACGGCTATGCCTGCCTGCTCATCGCCGACCACGGCAACTCCGACTACATGATCAACGACGACGGCACGCCAAACACTGCCCATACCAAAAACCCGGTGCCCTGTATCCTGGTGAGCAAATACCTGAAAAAAACCGTCGGCCTGCGCAATGGCCGGCTGGCTGACGTGGCGCCGACCCTGTTGCAACTCATGGGCCTGGAACAGCCCAAAGTGATGACGGGGAAGAGCTTGATCGCCGTGGGCTGAATCAGGGTGGTGTGGCCCCCGCCGGCCAGCGTACTCTACTTTACACGGGACTTTGTCCGGAATAAAATTTAAGAAGCGGACAAAGTCTGCGAGATATTCGGACAGGATTAACAAGATTTTTCAGGATCGACAGGATTGTATTTTTGGATTAGCAACAAAAGACCGCCAGCGTCTTCAAAAAATCCTGTCCATCCTGCAAAATCCTGTTAATCCTGTCCGACCACTCTACGAGAGAAAAATCCTGTCCATCCTGAGAAATCCTGAAAATCCTGTCCGACCACTCTACGAGAGAAAAAATCCTGTTCATCCTGCAAAATCCTGTTAATCCTGTCCGACCACTCTACGAGAGAAAAAATCCTGTCCCAACACGCTACGGCCCAAAAAACCTGTCCTACAATCGGCGGATGCGGATATTCTTAAACCACACCGGGTCGCCGTGGTCCTGCAGGGCGATTTTACCCTTTCGCGCCTTACCGAAGCCCGGCATTTCTCTGAATTTGCTGCCGGCGATCATCTTGGGCCAGTCGGGCGAGCGCATATCATATTCCACTACTTTGCGGTAGTTGAGCCAGTGTTCCACTTTACCGCCCTTGCTCAGGAGGTACACGTGGTTCCACTGGCCGGCGGGTTTAACGGTTTCGTATTTGCAGGAGATCATATCGTACAGATCGCCGGCACGGTGCATCGGGATGCGCGCGTCGGGGTGGCAGGAGTTGTCCAGTACCTGCATTTCCGGGCCGGTTTGCCAGACATAGTCATACCGGGCCGGATCTTCCACGACATTATAGATAATGCCGGAGTTGCCACAGGGTCCGATGCGCCATTCCAGCACCAGTTCAAAATCCTGGTATTCTTCCTCCGAAACGATGTCGCCGCCGTCGCGCTGTTGCCATTCGCCATCGCCTTTGGGTTTGGTTTGCAGGTGGATGGCGCCGTCGTCGATACTCCAGGCCGCCCCGATAGTCGTTTTCCCGTAGTTGTGCCACCCTTGCATCGACTGGCCGTCGAAGAGCAGTTTCCAGCCGTCCGCTTTTTGCAGCTCGGTGAGGGTATTGTCGCGCACTTCCGGGAAATACGGCCTTTTAACGATCGTTCCCGGGTCGTTTGGCGGGATAGCATTGAGCGTGTACCAGGTTTCGGTGGTCCAGATTTCGTGTCCCATTGCGCTGAGTGGCAGGTTGCGCAGGCGGATGTGCACGACCCGGCCGGGCTGCAGTCCGGGGATGGACAGGAATACCTTTTTCCGGTCGGCGCTCACCGTGGCGGATAAGACGGACAACTCCGCTTCATCCATTTTGGGCCCACCGTAATTGACCGTGGGTTCGTACCACCAGTGTCTGAGCTGGTAATGGGCGGGGTCCCAGCCGTCGCCGGTTCGGAGCGGTTCGGTGAATTCGATTTCCAGGCCGTTGGATTTGGCGCGCACAGCCAGCATTTCGAAGGTGGATTGTCCGTTGTATTTCAAGCGTTGGAGACCGTACCAGAATTTGCCGGTTTGGCCCCAGTTGCCGGGGTTGCCGATCATGCCGACGTACAAGCCGCCGTCGGGGCCCCAGGCCAGGCGGTTGGTGCCGCCTTCGAGTCCCTGGGTGAACCGGAAGACGCAGCCCTGGTACGCGCCATTTATTTTTTCCATAAACACGCGTTGCAGGCCGCCGTAGCAAACATCGCCGTGCAAGAGCTGGCCTTTGTAGGGGCCGTCGCGCATCAGGATAGGTTCGGTTGGGGAGTTGCCGATCTCGTCTTGCGGGAGCCAGACCACGGGTTGTTGTACGGGCAACAAGGCCACGGCAAAACTATCCACGGCATAGGAGCCGAAGAAGGCGTCTTCCTGTACGTGCAGGATTTTGGAAGAGGGCAGCCAGTCGCCCTGATTGTCGGCAACGAAAAGTTGGTTGTCCGGCCCGGTACCGATGCCGTTGGGGGTGCGCAGGCCGCGGGCGACGAACGCCATACTGCCGTCTTTCCGGCTGATTTTCACCACTTTGCCGCGGTCGGGGATTTGCGGCCGCGCACTGGCGCCGCCGGGCAGGATAGCGATGGCCAGGGTGGCATAGAAATACCCGTCTTTATACGCCAGGCCGAAGGCAAATTCGTGGAAATTGGCCGAGGCTTTCCAGCCTTTGGCAAAACACTGGTATTCGTCGATAATCTCGTCGCCGTCGGTATCCACCAGTTTGGTGAGCTCCTGTTTTTGCAGCACAAAGATGGTGTCGTCCACCACATTCAGGCCAAGCGGTTCGGCGAGGCCTTTGGCGATACATTTGACCTTTATTCTTTTGGGGTCGCCGCTGTCTGCGTGATCCAGGATATACACGCCGCCCACGGCGTCCCAGGTGCTGACGACCAGGCGGCCGTCGCTGAGAAAGTCCATACCGGCGATCCTGGGCAAAAACGCTTCGGGCCGCGCTTGCGACAGGGTATAGGAGGGGTGTACGTGCAGCAGCGGCATGCCGTCGCCGGGAATACCGGCCCGGGCTCCGGTCATTTTGGGCAGGGCAGTCTCCGCCTCGCCACGTTTATGAGAAAAATTGCTTTCGGGCACCAGGGTCATTTCCGGGTTGCCGGAGCGCGCCCACCGGAGTTGGATACCCATGCCGCCGCCGCCCTGGTAGTATTCGATGCGCAGCAGGTGGTGTCCGGCCCGCAGGGCTACTTCGGCATCTTTGGGGTCCATACCATGCGGGCCGTCGTTATCGATCAGGAGCTGCCCGTCGAGGTAAAGCCGCGAACCGTCGTCGGAAGCCAGCTGCAACAATACGTTGTCGTCTTTTTCCAGGTAGAGGTAGCCGGTAGCCAGAACGGCCACATTGGTTTTGTAGGGATCAAACTCGGCGACCCCGGCGTCGACATTGCCGGCGATGGCGCTGAGCGTTGGTTTTGCGTTGAAATTAACCCGGTCAAGGCTTTTTGGGTCGTTGCCGAGGGCAAACAATCGGGCGAATAAGCCCGGCGCCATTTGATCGTTGCTAACGGAGGAGTCGGCTTTTTTCCATTTACCCGCCGGAATGCTGGTCAGGTCGGCCCGGATGCCGCCGCCTTCGCCGTCGTCTTCGCCATCGTCAAGGCTGAGCACGTATTCGACCATGGCTTTGGCGTCGCCGGGCTGGAGGTCGGGGTGGGCGCTCATGGCCGCCACACCCCACACCCCACTGCCGCCGGCGATCACTTTTTTCGCCAGCATTTCGAGGTTGGCCGGCGTGTTTTTGTACCGTTCGGCAATTTGAACATAAGCGGGACCGACCGTTTGTGCCGTCGGGTTGTGGCAGGTTCGGCAATCGCTTTTAGCCATCAGGCGTTCGCCGGGGCTGGCATTGGCGACCTCTGCTTCGCCGGCATCGCCTTTAAACGGGTTGGGGAAGAGCGGCGTTCCGACAAACATAGCGGCGAAACGCGTTGGTTTATCGGTGCGCAAGGCGAGCTGCCCTTCGATGTCTACAGCGTGCAGGCCTTCCACGGTGTTGTTGGGCGCCCGGGCTGTTGTTTTCCAGGAGCCGTTGGTTTCGATATTCACTGGGTCGGCTATAGAACCGACGTTTGCGGCGAGCTCGATGCGGGCGCCCGGCGGGGCATTTTGTACCGTAAAGGTGCGGACAAACCCGCGCTGGCGGTCGCGCAGCAGGTATTCCGGTTCTTCGTTGATCCGGATGCGCTGGCCGCTGGCGAGCACCAGGTCGTACATTAGCTCGGCGCGGCCGTTTTTGGTATACCGGTGGCCTTTATAGTCGGTGCGGGGTTGTTCGGTTTCGCCGTTGAGCGTGACCGTCCAGGGTTGGCGGTATTTGTTTTCAAACCAGGCATGGCCGACCGACATAGGTTGGGGGCCGTGGCGCATATTGTATACGGCGCCCTCGAAGGCCACTCCGCCGGCCCAGGCTTTGTATAAGGCGCAGGAGTCGGTGGAGTAGGCCACCCACAGGTTGTCGTCGAGGGCAAAGGTGATCATCCGGGGTTGTTTGTCGAGCACAGAACGAAACACCCAGGGGTCGTTCGGCCGGTTGGGCGGTAGCCCGGCATGCTCGTCGTGACAGTGGCTCCAGAACCAAAGGATTACCAGAAGAGCGGTCAGCAGGAGGAACAGGGTACGGGAATGGCGCATAACGGTGTTACAGGTGAGGAGTTAGGCGTGCGGAGTACTGGCGGAGGCCGTTCCGACGTCGGGATAAAAATACAAATTTGGTAAGGGCAGCCGACAATGGACAGGATTTTTTTGCCCGTAGAGTGATCGGACAGGATTAACTGGATTTTACAGGATGGACAGGATTTTTTCTCATCACTCTACGGACCAAAAATCCTGCGTGGTTTTAGCATACTTTTGGGTGTTACACATTCTTGAATTCAAAGCAACATCCCCGCGACCGCCGCCGTCATAAAACACGCCGCAGAGCCGCCGATGAGCGCCCAATAACCCAACTCGGTAAGCGTTCGGCGCTGATTGGGGGCTAGGGTGCCAATACCGCCAATCTGGATACCGATAGAGGCAAAGTTGGAAAACCCGCACAGCGCGTACAAGGCGATGATGACGCTTTTTTGGTCCAACTGGACGGTCTTTTGAATTTCACCCAGGGCGCCGTAGGCGACGAATTCGTTGATCATGGTTTTCATGCCGAGCAGCTGACCGACGATTGTACAATCTGCCCAGGGCGTCCCGAGCAGCCAGGCCAGCGGGGCAAAAATAATACCGAGGAGGTAGGTGAAGGTAAGCCCTTCGAACCGGCCGCCGGAAGCCGCCTGTATCTGGGCGTTCAGCCCCGTCCATTCGCCCAGGGTATTTTGAAGAATCCAGTTGAGCATAAACACCAGCGCCGTAAACACAATGAGCATGGCGCCGACGTTGACGGCCAGTTTCAGGCCGTCGGTGGTGCCTTGTGCTATGGCGTCGAGCAGGTTGTCGCCCACATGGGTATCGGTATGCACGAGTTTGTCGAGTTCCTGTTTTTCGGTTTCCGGCAACAATATTTTGGAGCAAACGATAGCCGCCGGGGCCGACATGATGGAGGCCGCCAGCAAGTGCCGGGCAAACAAGAGTTGTTGCGTGGGATCGTCGCCGCCCAGGAAACCCACATATGCTGCAAACACACCGCCGGCAATGGTGGCCATACCGCCGGTCATCAGGCACAGTACTTCCGAGCGCGACATGCCGGCCAGGTAGGGCCGGATGATCAGCGGCGCTTCCGTCTGGCCGATAAACACGTTGGCCGCGGCGGCCAGGCTCTCGGGTCCGCTCAGGCCCATGCTGCGCGTGAGCACCCAGGCGATACCATACACGATCTTTTGCAGAATGCCGAAATAAAACAACACCGCCGACAAGGCCGAATAAAACATTACCGTGGGCAACACCCGGAAAGCAAAAATGTACCCGAACCCTTTGTCGCCGGTGGCCAGGTCGCCAAAAAGGAACTTTGCGCCGTTTTCAGACCATTGGATAATGTAGGTAAATATTTTAGCGAACTCGTCAAAGGCCCAACTCACCCCCGGCACCTTGAGCACCAGGATGGCAAATGCCAGCTGCAGTCCAATGCCCGAACCCACCAGGCGCCATTTGATCGCCCGCCGGTTGCGGCTCAACAAGTAACAAATTCCCACCAGACTTGCCATGCCAAGCAGTCCCCGGCTAATGCTCATTAATAAATCCATGCCATGTAGTTTTTCGCAAACGGAAGATGAATTGAACCGCTAAATGTACGCCGGGCAACCGTACTGCAAAAATTTTTGCCCGAAAGCCTATTTTCGCCGGAGATTGGAACCTGTACGGAACACCCGGAATCCGCACGTATTCACTTATTTGCTCAATAACGCAATGAAACCCTATCTCATCGGCATTACCGGCGGCAGCGGCAGCGGCAAAACGACTTTTATCCGCCGTTTGCGCACCGAGTTTACACCGGAGCAGTTGTGTATTATTTCACAAGACGACTACTACCTCCCCCGCGAGCGGCAACACACGGATGCGCGCGGCGAAAAAAACTTTGACCTTCCCAAGTCTTTTGACAAAAAGGCCTTTCGACGCGATTTGGAGCGCCTCATGCAGGGAGCGATCGTCACGCGGGAAGAATATACGTTCAATAATCCCGACGCGGCGCCCAAACTGCTGACGTTTCAGCCGGCCCCGGTGATTATCGTGGAAGGGCTGTTCGTTTTTCATTACAAAAAAATTGCGCCCATGCTCGATCTGAAGGTGTTTATCAATGCCAAGGAAAACCTCAAAGTCATCCGGCGGATTTACCGCGACCAGGTCGAACGCAATTACCCGATCGAAGACGTGTTGTACAAATACCAATATCACGTGCTGCCGGCCTACGAACGCTATATCCTGCCCTACAAGGAAGACGCCGACCTGGTGATCAACAACAACGCCCAATTCGACCAGGGGCTGGCGGTATTGACCGGCTTTTTAAAAAACAAGTTGAAGTAAAAAACGGAAGATGGACGGTTTTCAAAACCACCGGGAAACGTTTGCGCTCCTCCTGAGCCCGGTTCGAATTTGCCGTGGATTATCTTTTTGGCGATGCGCTTAAACCCCTGCGTCCGGCGCTATTTTTGCGCATGCCTTCCTCCCATCACCCGGCCGTGCCGGCCGACATGCCCTTGTATACGCCGGCTTTCCTCGTCTTATGCCTTTCGCACGCCCTTTTCGCCGGCAGTTTTAATATGATGATTCCCGAATTGCCGGCCTACCTGACTTCACTGGGCGGGGCGGAGCATAAAGGGTTGATCATTTCCCTGTTTACCATCACTGCCGGTATCTCGCGCCCTTTCAGCGGCAAACTTTCCGACTCGATCGGCCGTATCCCGGTGATGTACATCGGCGTGCTGGCCTGCGTGATTTGCGGCGTACTGTATCCGGTACTGGCCTTTGTGGGCGGTTTTCTGGCGTTGCGCTTTTTTCACGGATTTTCCACGGGGTTCAAGCCCACCGGTACCTCGGCTTATGCTGCCGATATTGTGCCGATGCACCGGCGCGGCGAAGCCATGGGGGTACTGGGTATTTGTTTTAGTGTCGGAGGCGCTGCCGCTCCGCCGCTGGGCAGTTGGTTGGTGCAGGTTTGGTCGATCAATGCGCTGTTCATCGCTTCTTCCCTCATGGCCGCACTTTCCATGGCCGTCATGCTCAACCTCAAAGAGACACTGCCCGAAAAACAAGCCTTCGCCTGGCGCTTCTTGCGGGTGACAAAAGATGATATTTACGACCCCCGGGCAATGCCGGTAGCCATCGTGATGGTGTTGTGTTACTTTGGCTATGGCGTTATCCTGACCCTGGTGCCTGATTTGAGCGATGCGGTGGGTGTTGGCAACCGCGGTACTTTTTTCACTTTGTTTACCCTGGCCAGCGTAGCCACGCGCTTGTTTGCGGGCAAACTTTCCGACCGGCACGGCCGGGAGCCGGTGCTGAAAGTGTCGGCCTTGCTTATCGCGGCGTCTATGGCGGCTTTCGCCCGGGCGAATACCCCGGCCATGCTTTACCTGGCTTCGGTACTCTTTGGGCTCGGCAACGGGGTTTTTGCACCGGCTATCAATGCCTGGGCGGTAGATTTGGGCGACCCGAAGCGCCGCGGCCGGGCCATGGCCACCATGTACATCGCCCTGGAAATAGCGATCGGTACCGGCGCCGCCGGGGCGGGTTGGTTCTTTGCCAACCAGATGGACCGGATGCCGGGCGTTTTTTATTTCTCCGCCGTGCTGAGTTTGGGTGGCTTTTTTTATTTGATGGCTCGAAAACAAAAACATGAAATACACCAACCGTAGCCTCTGGTTCGCCGTTCTAGCCTGCGTGGCGATGGGCTTTTTTGCCCGCTCCCCCCGTTTTGCCCAGGGCAGCGCGTTCATCACCATCGCCTTGTTTTTGGCAACCCTCCTGCTCAGCGGCGCCGGCTTTTGGTGGGGGCTGCGCGGCGTACGCCAGCAACGCCAGGCCTGGCCGTGGTTGGCGCCGGCCATCAATGCGTTTATTTTTATTGCTTTTCTGGCCTTTTTCCTGTTGATCCTGCGCGCATTGGCGCGTCTGCAATGAAAAAAGGCGCTACTGCTGGTGGTATTCCACCCGGAAGGCGGCCGTCCAGTCACCTGCAGGGGGAACAGTGACCAGCCCGTCGCCGTTCTGAAAGGCATTGACATTGCAACTCATAGGCTCCAGGGCAATGCTTTCCCGTTGGGGTGGTGTGAATACCTGGAAATAGGGGAACAAGTTGCGGCTGGCAGCCAGCGCTACCGATTGGCCGCGTCCGTGCAGCGTAAGGTGGTAGAGCGGATGGCTTTCTTCCACGTGGAAACAATTATCCAGCACCGTTTTGCCGAGCGGTTTTTCTTTTAAAAAGTCGGTGTATGGCGTGCGGCTGCCGGTCGGGATCATACGATCGTCCACGTCTACCCGCGTGCAGGGGGGCAGATGCAGGTGATGCGCATCCGCGGTGTCGGCCAGGCGAAAATACGGATGCCAGCCCAGCCCCACGGGGATGGCATCCGTATGGCGGTTTTTCAGAAAAAAGGACACGTTGAATTCGTTGCGGTTGGTGATGTTAAACGTGACCTCCAGTTGAAAGGGAAACGGATACCAGGCATGGTGCCCGCGGTAGTCGAACCGGCAGCTTAGTTCGGCACTTTCCGTGGTCAACTCGACCCGCACGACCTCGAAGGCTTCCTGCCGTATGAAGCCGTGGATGGCGTTGTGGGAGGCGGCGTGGTTGAGCGGAAACTGGTAATCATGCCCCAACCAGGAATATTGCCCGTCGCGCAGGCGGTTGGGAAAGGGGAAGAGCAGGGCGCTTTTGCCCCATTTGCCGGCTTCGAGCGCTTCGGGCGACTGATAGCCGTCGAGCACGTTGGCGCCGCGAAAACGCAACTCCAGCAGGGTGGCGCCAAGGCTGGGTACCAGGCTGAAGCCGTCGCCCGTTTCGGGGTGGTGCAGGGTATACAGGCGGTATTTTCCGAAGGGTGATTGTGTGAGTTCAAACATAAGGAATGGCGTAGGGGAAGTGATGGCTTTTTCGAGGCGGAAATTACTGCGCTAACCCTATTCCTAGCGGAAACCGGGCCGCTTTTTTCTTTAGCCCCTCCACCAGTCAGGCAGCGCGTGCAGGCGCCGATATTTCACCCCACAGGCAAAGGAATTTTACCCGGGTATCACTGCCAGACAGGTCCTCTCTACTACAGGGGAAAGGCGAAATTCGCAGCACGCTTTGTGCAGCAACTCTGTTCAGCGTTGCAACACCACCCTGCGCTGCGCTACCTCATGGCCCAATGTGAGGCGAAGGAGGTAAACGCCGTTTGCCAACTGCGACAGGTCGAGCGGGTGGCGCAGGGAGCTGACCGCGCCGGCATCGAACGTTTCAACGACCTGCCCCAGGGTATTTGATAACTCCAGGCGCACCCCGGCACGGCCGGCCAGCTGGAGATCGAGCACGGTAAGACCGTCGGTGGGGTTGGGGCTGATGCGAAGCAGTTGTACGGCGGCGGGGCCTTTTACACCGGTCGTTACATCCACGATCAGCTTGAAGGGGTCCACACACCCCGACGGGTCGGTGATCGTCAGATCGTAAGCACCGGCCGCCAGGCCGCTGATATGCTGGGTGTTCGCTGTGAAGCCATTCGGGCCGGACCAGCTGTACAACAATACGGACGGGTTGCCGGGCGGGTCGGCGAGGCCTCCGGTGACGGTGAGCGCAATAGCGCCATCGGAGTTGCCGGCCGTCGGTTGGGTGATCGCAGCGATGGCATCGATCGGCTGCAGGTTGGGCAGGAAAATAAACGGCAGGGATGGGCTGTTGAAAAAGCAACCGCCGGCCGGGTTTACGTTGAAAACCCGGGCCGGGGCGGCCGAATTGATAAGCGTACCGCCGGCAATGACCGACCAGGTCAGGTAGTATTGGCCGGGTTGGAGGCCGGCGCCGTTGTTGGGCCCGTTGAGCAGGTTAGGCGTCGGACTGATGATGGTGCTGACCACTCCTGGGATGGCGCCCGGCCAGGTGCCGGTGGGAACCGGCGCTGCCGTGATGGACCAAACCAGGCCATATACCGGCCCGATTTCCGGAAGTACAAAGGCATTGAGGTCTGTAGTTAGATAACTGTTGATATTATCGCCGAAACACACCAGGCCGTTGTTGGCCAGGGTGAACGTACCGGCCTTGCCGTCGGCGCAGGTGATAGCCGGAATCTGGGTGATTTGAATACAAAATTCGCCGGTCGCCACCACGCCGCCGAGTTCAAAACCATCGACCAGCAGGTAGTAATTTTGACCGGAAGCCGTCGCGATATCCAGGCCGGCCCGCCAGTCGGGGCTGCCGGAGGCATGCAGGTCTTCGTTGCACACCAGCGGCGTCAGGTCCGAGCAATCGTCGCCCGCAAACAGCAGCATTTGCGTATCGCCGATGGTAGCCGGATTGTTTCCGCCGATGTAGCTGGCGGCGGTGCAGGGCACGGTTTCGATATGGTATTCTTTCCCGTCGCCCGTAAACGTGTACCACATAGAGGTGTTGACCACGTCGAGGGTGGTATTGTTCAGGTTTTCACCCCAGCACGTCACCGGCGGGTCGGTGGTGGCGGCCGTGGCCATGGTGTTGTTGTAAATACCGGTCACTTGCGGCGCGTTCACCGCTTTACCCAGGTATTGGGTCAGGTCGAAGGCCGTAGCGCAGTTGTCTTCCTGGTACACGACTGCCGGCAGCTGCACGTATTCGATATCGTCTGTATAGTAGGTATTGAACTGGTTGGGGCCGAAGAATTCGATACCGCCCAGGTTCTTGGTAAAGCTGCGCTTGATCACCAGGCTGCTGTCCACATACACGGCGATCAGGTTGTTATCCAGGTCAATGACGTGCCGGACACCGAACCAGCGGTCGTGCGGATAGGCAAACTGCGTGAGCAAGGGCCCGTTGAACACTTCCCGGACGCGGCCAATGGTATCTTCTTCAAAAAAGACGTGCAGATTCCAGTCGCCGGTGGCTACAGGCACCACATTTTGGATATTGTAATACCCCTGTTGGCCGGTTCCGATATACATGTTCCATTTCAGCTCGTAGCGGCCGGTTGTTTTGGTATCCAGGTTCAGGATCACGTCCTGCGGGCCGCCGGCCGCGTCGGTGCTGACGATTTTCAGCGCATTCGGCGCCGTATTCGCCTGTTCTGCAGAGACAATTCCGTCTTCCACGCCGCCTTCCGTGCCGCTCCAGGTGGTCCACCAGGCGGCCTGCGGGCCCAGGGGGTTGGCGGTGTTGTAGGCGTCCAGGTTATCGCAAATGATCGCCATGGGGTTCTGATCGCATGGGACCGGCCCGACGGCGTCGTACAGTTCGATGTCGTCCAGCTTAAAATGATACTCCCATTCGCCGGTCCATCGAAACTGAAGCCAGACCTGGGGTTGGTTGCTGGCTTCCGGAAGCGCCACGTCGATGATGCCTTGCAACAACTCGTCTTCCAGGGCATTGGCCAGCACTTCATAGTAGGTGAAGTTCATCCCGTCGGTGCTGACGCCGACAAAGGCTTGCGCCGGGGTATTGAATTCGGAGTACTGGTATTGAAAACGCACGTGCACGTTGTTTTTACCGGTACAACCAGCCGGGTTGCCAACACCGGTGAGGGTAACGTCGTGCGCGTTGTTTTCGTCGTTGGCATCCGAATCAAAATAAAAATACCCATCGGTTGCGGTGGAAGCGTTGAAAGCCGGGAACCCCGGTACGCCCGCCTCCGGGTCGCTTGTCCAGGTCCATACCCCGGTACCGGCATTGACGCCTCCGTGAACCCAGTTGGTGGCGGCGGTGGCCTGGTTGGCAAAAGTTTCGATCCAGAAAGGCTGGGTGAATACGGTATTCGCTGCCAGGAGGGCGATTGCGGCAAGTACCAGGCCTCTCCGCGCGTTACGGTTGTTTTTTTTCATAAAACGCTGAATTGGTTTAGGAACCAGGAATAAACGCCGCTGAAAAGGGTGGTTCAGGAAACGGTTGGAAGGGCAATTTCAAGCGTTATTTGGCCCTGAACGGAAAAGTTATATCCGGGTGTTGGGGCCTCAAAACGGCCGGACGGAAAACGATATGCGGCGTCAATGCTGCACGATCAGCCGTCGCTGCAAGGTCTCGGAGCCTATGGTCAGGCGCAACAAATAAATACCGCCGGGCAATGCCGACAGGTCGATGGCCCGGCTGAACCGGCCGCTCCGGCCGCCATCAATCGCCAGCAGGGTTTGGCCAAGGGGGTTGAAGAGGGTGAGTTGCAGCCGGGTGGGGGCAAGGTGTTCTACCTGTACGGTGGCGGTATGTTGGGCGGGGTTGGGCCATACGTCAAACCGGAGTCCGGCTTGCGGGGCCGTGTTGCCCACTACCGGACTGACCGTAACGGGTAGCACCAGCGCGCCCGTGCAGCCGCTTTTGTCTGAAATCGTAACCGTGTAGACCCCCGCTGTCAGGCCGTTGATATCCCGGGTAGTTTTGCCATTGCTCCAGTTATACTGGTACAGGGAGGCATCGTTCAAAAACGCGGCTGCGCCGCCGTTGACGGTCAGGCTGACCGCTCCGTTGGCGCCCGGCGGTATTGTTTCGCCGGTAGTTTGCGCGCTGGCAGCCAGGCCGTTCAGTGCGGGTAAAAGCGTAATTTTGGTAGAATTTCCGACAAAATAACAACCGCCGGCGGGATTAATGTTGAATACATACGGCAGGGTGCCGGGGTTGATCAAACTTCCACCGCCCAGCACCACCGGGGTCAGGTAATACTCTCCGAAATTCAGCGATGCCCCGTTGTTGAGCAGAAGCGGGGGTTTAACTTCGGGTGCAAACGGCGTGCTGGCAATACCGGGGATAGTACCCGGCCACACGCCTGCCGGTACCGGCGCCTGGCTAAAACACCAGGCAAGGCCATACTGCGGGCCTACCGTCGGGAGCGCAAAGCTTGCAGCATCGATATCGAGGATGTCGGCCAGGTTTTCCTGCACGCAGAGATAACCGTTGCCGGCTACCGCGTAGGCGCCGGCCTGCCCCTGGGCGCAGGTGACGGATGGTTGCCGGGTGACCTGGATACAAAATTCGCCAGTGGCTACAAGGCCTTGTTTTTCAAAACCATCGACCAGCAGGTAATAGTTTTGGCCCGGTGTGGTTTCCACTTGTACTGCAGCCCGCCAATCGGGGATGCCGGAAGGGAAGAAGTCGTCGTTGCAGGCCACGGCAGTCAGGTCCGAACAATTATCGCCGGCGTACGCCAGCATCTGGGTGTCGCCGTTGGCGCCCTGCGCCACACCGATATAGTTGACAGCGTTGCAGGGCACGGTTTGGATGTCGTAGGTTTCGCCGTCGCCGGTAAAGGCAAACCACATGGTGGTGTTGAGAATATCCAGCCCGCCGGCGCCGGCTTCGTTCCAGCAGGAAACAGCCGGGTCGGTGGGCGCCACGGTAGCGCCGGTATTGTCGAACAGCCCGGTAATCTGGGCAACGCCGGGGGTCTGGCCGAAATACTGGGAAATATCCACGGCCGTATCACAGGAATCTGGCTGGAAGACCAGGGGCGGAAGCCCGAGGAATGCAATGTCATCCACATACCACTGGTGCTGGCCGTCGGGGCCATAAAATTGAACGCCGCCGAGATTTTTCAAATATGCGCGTTTGAGCACAAACTGCTGATTGACGGTCAGCAGAATCAGGTTGTTGTCCAGATCGAATACCTGGCGGACCTCAAACCATTGGCTTTCCGGGTAGGTAAAGGCGCCGGCCACAGGGCCGTCGGCTTTTTGCCGCACGGCGCCGGCGCCGTTGGCATCAAAAGAAATAAATAAGGTGCCCTCGCCGGCGCCCACAGGCACGTTGTTTTGTACGGAGCAGAACGCTTTTTTCCCGGCCGGCACAAACATGTTCCAACGCAATTCAAACCGGCCGGCAAAACGCGTGCCCAGGTCCAGGATCACATTTTGCGGCCCGCCGCTTGGGTCGGCGCCGGATACTTTCAGGGCATACGGATCGGTGCTCGCCTGTTCGGCCGTAACAATGCCATCTTCGGCAGTGCCTTCAACACCGCTCCAGGTGGTCCAGTGGACCGCTTGCGGACCCAGTTTCTGCGCCGGATCATACTGGTTGAAATCGTCGCAAAGGATGGCCGCCGGATTTTGGCTGCAGGATACGAAGAGTTGCAGGTCGTCTACTTTCCAGTGGTATTCGTAGTTGCCTACCCAGCGGAAGCGGAGCCATACCTGTGCCTGGCCGTCCGCTTCGTCGAGGTCAATATCCACCCAGTCGTGGTAGGGCAGGTTGGCTTGCAGCCCGCCAAACAGGTTTTTGTACGTAAAATTCACGCCGTCGGTGCTCACGCCCACCTGTGCCACAGCGCCGGCCGGGCTGAAATAAATGTACTGGGTAAAGAAGCGGAGCCGCACATCGGATTTGCCGCTGCAGTTGGCTGGCGCGCCGGCGCCGGTGAGCGTCACGTCGAAGGGCGCCGGACCGTTGTTGTCGGCGTTGAAGTAAAAGTAACCGCCGCTGGCAGTGGGTGCGGCAAATGCGGGCAGGTCGGGGTCCTGGTAGCCGGCTGCCGGATCGGTCGTCCAGGTCCAGTCTGCCGGGCCCGGATTGACGCCCCCGTTCATCCATTGGGCTGCTGCTGCGGCTTCATCATTGAACGATTCGGACCAAAAGACCTGGGCGTGCAGCGCCGGTGCGCCAAGCCAGAAAAACCCCAATAAAACGGCGCATATATGCACAAAAACTGCGTGGGCCATAACCAAAGAAGCCGGTCTCCGGCTGTGCTGAACGAAGTGGTGAACGTTGGAAAACAAAAATCTGAAAAGAACGGGCGCTGACAAGCATTTTCGGGATATATTTTGAAAAGAATCAATACAATTGCCCGTTGCGGGCAAAAAACAAACAGGACTTAAACATACGGCCCCGAAACGGGGGCTACTGATATGTTTAAGTCCTGTGCAAATAACGGCCTTTGCGGGCGCCCGAACGGCTGCCGGCTTATTTGCCGCGGAGCGCGCGGGGCACTTCAATGGAAGCGATCGGAATGGCGCCGTTGTTGGTGATCCGGACACCGTCCTGGAGATTGATGTCGCGCACCCGGATGGTGTCGCCTAGTTCCATGGTGGAGATATCGGCCACCACTTCGTCCACCACCTTTTCGGGGGTGGTCAGGATATTGATTTTGCGCAAGGTGGGCAAAAATTTGCCGCCGGCTTTTACGCCCGGCGCCTGGCCGGAAAAGCGGAGCGGCACGACGGCTTTAAACGCCACGCCCGGCACCAGCTCCAAAAGATCGATATGCCGAACTTCCTCCGTCACCGGGTGGAACTGGATGTCTTTTAAAATGCAGCGGTGTTTTTGACCGTTCAGCTCTACTTCTGCCAGTTTGAATTTGGCGGAATACACCAAATGGCGGAACTCGGCGGGGTTGGCGCTGAATTGCACCGCTTCGCCGCCGCCGCTTTTATACATAACCGCCGGGACCATGCCCGAATTGCGAATTTGCTTGGCGGCTTGCTTGCCGGATTGTTCTTTCGGCTGACCCTTGATGGCAATGATTTCCATTGTTTCCCAGTGCTGATTTATACCTTTTTCAAAAAGCGCCCGCAAAGGTAGGGATTCGCTCCCGGAAATTCCAATCCGGCTTAAAAAAAGTTTTATCACATCTTTTGCCAGCGCGCCGACCGGATTTTCCGCCCCTCGTCCAGCTGCACCACATATTCGCCGACCGGAAACGCCGCTACCGGCAGCACCACGAGGTTGCCGCCCCGAAAGGTGACGAGGCTGCGGCGCAGGATGACCTTCCCCTCGGCATTTTTTACCCGCAGCATAATTTCATCGCCGGTGGCGCCGCAGGTAAACTCAACGAGCAGCCGCTCGGTGGCTGGATTGGGATGGATGGCCACGATCCGGATCTCCCCGGCCGGCGCTGGCTGCGGGACCTGGGCGTTTGTTTGGGCAAGAGCCCCGGAGCTGGCGGCTACCAGCGCAAGAATGGCAACCATTTTCAGGATATTTTTCATAGCAGATACATTTTTAGTTGAAACAAGTAGGATGTTTTACGCCGCAAAGCTGCGCGCCCGGCGGGCAACGGGACAATCATTCCGGTTAGAAACGGCAATGATTTTCATCAGTCCTTCCCCCCCCTCAGCGCGCCACCACCAGTTTGGCCGGCGCTTGGCCACGCCACCCACAAAAAAAACCCGGCGAACTTGCGTCTGCCGGGTTACGTAGTCAATTCCTAACCTTTAAACTACTGAGTTCTTATTCAAATAGTGCCTCTAAGCGGGCACGAAAGGAACAGGCTGAAGTTGGTGTCGGTGCGCCTGCGCGCATCAACGGATGAAATACGCCACGCTGAGGCCGAAGTTCATGCCCAGCTGGTATGCTTCGGCGATGTACGTTTGGCCTTTGTAGTCCATAGTTTTGCGGTTTTCCGGGTTGAGCAGGTTGCGGGCGGACACCGTTACCTGGTAATGGTCGGCAAAACGTTTGCTGAGGTTGAAATTCAGCAAGGGAAACTCCTCTTCATATACATCGGGCGTAGCAGCCAGTGAAATGCTGTACAAGCGGCGGCCGGACACATTGAACGACAGCGATGATTCCCAGCCTTTTTCCGGGTCGATGTACGACAAAACGGTGTTCACGATAAACGGCGCCTGGCCCTGGAACGGCCGTGTAGTCAGGTCGTAGCTGGGATCGATTTGTTTGGAGGCCGCCACTTCGTCGGCAGGAATATCGTACGCCGATTTGATCAGGGCGAAGTTGGCGCCCAGGTACAGGTTGCGCGCAACGTTGCCGAGGAAGCCGAGGTTTTTGCGGAACTCGAATTCCAGGCCGTATACATTAGCTTTGCCGATGTTGATATAGCCCAGCTCGGGGATGGTTGCCGTCGGGGAAAACCGCCGCAGGATCGGATTGCGGAATTGTTTGTAAAACGCGCTCACGGCAATAACCTCGCCCAGGTCCGGGAAAAATTCGTAGCGGATATCGTAGTTGTCGATCAGTGTGCGCTGCAAGGCCGGGTTGCCGAGGTTGAAGAAGCCGTTTTTGGTATCGAACTGTTCGAACGGCGCCAGCTCGCGCATGTTGGGGCGCGCCAGGGTGCGCGTAGCCGCCAGGCGGATGTTGGTTTTTTCACTCAGCGAATAGATCAGGTTGGCGGAATACAGCCAGTCGGTCAGGTCCAGGGCGCTGGGGGCCAGCATCGTATCGCGGCTCGCCACGAACAGGTCGGTTGTCTCTACCCGGGCGCCTCCCACCACTTTCAGGCGCGGCAGGATGTTGTAGGCTAGCATGCCGTATCCAGCCATGATTTCCTGATCGCCGTTGTAGAAGTTTTGTTGTTGACCTGGTTGATGTAGTGGTAGCCCAGGCGGTAGCGCTGGATCGAACCGTCCGTTTTATAGAGCGTATCGATAATGCCAAAATTGGCATAGTCGAAAAAGGCATCGAAGTTGCCGTTAAAGCTGTTGAAAAACAGGCTCACCGGGATGTCTGAATGGCGGTTGTGCAAAAACTGGTATTCCGTGAAATCCCGCGTCATTTTGCTGTACAGGCCGCCGAATTTGATCTGGTTGGTATTGCTGCGGCCTTGCAGGAAGGGTATGGAAATATCTACCTTGAATTCCTGCGATTCGTCGTCCAGGTCGCGCCAGAAATGAAACGGCGGTTTGAACTCGGCTTCGTTGATTTCAAACCGCTCCTCGTTACTGTCGTCTATGTAATTAATATAGGCAAAAAAACGGGTGTCCGGTTCTTGCTGCAAGGATTTGTTCAACGACCCGCTCCAGCGGATTTCCGCATCGTTCAGCCGGTTAAACACGTGGCGGCCGGTCAGTTGGTAGGAGGTATATTGGCGGCGGACGAACTCCATGGACTGGGTGTTGTATGCTGCGGAGGGGTTGGAGAGCTGGCCCACCCAACTGCCGTTTTGCGAGCGGCCGATGATGTCGGTATCGTTGTTGTAGATCACGTTGGCGCCGATGGAGTGGCTGCTTCCGATCTTGTAGGTCAGGTTGAACAGACCGCCCAGGTGGGGGGTCTCCGTGCTTTTTGTTTCATTCAACAATTGGTAACCGAATAATCCGGAGGAGCTGTTGTTCAGCCAGGTATTGACGGCGCCGTTTTCATAGTGCGTATACTCGCGGGAGTAATTTACGCCCAGCGAAAAGCCCAGGGTGTTGCCGAACAGGCGCAGGTTGTCGCCGATCGAAAAGTTGAGGCCGTGGTTGAGGGGCGCTGTTTTCGGGGTGGTGGTGAACGTGTTGCTCAACGAACGCGACGATTCGTTCAGGAGGGCGCGCAGGCTGTTGTAGTCTTCGCTTGGGTTTCGCGCGTTCAGGTACACGCTTTGGCTGAGCAGGGCCCGGTTGCGTTCGTCGGTGAGGATTGGTGGCAGGTCGCGGGTACCGTCGTCGAATCCCAGCCAGTCCTTGCGGCCGCTATAGTCGCCATGGCCCTGGAACTGCTGGTTGAAGGTGGACTGGGTGTTGAAAGAGCTGCTCAGGCCGAAATACAGGGTGAATTTTTCTGGTACGGATTTAGTCGTAATATTCACCAGGCCGCCGGAAAAGTTGCCCGGCAGATCGGGCGTAAACGTCTTCATCGTCACGATGTTGTCGATCATCTGGGAGGGGATCAAATCGAGGCTCGAGCTGTTGCGGTATGGATCGGTGCTGGGCATGGTGATGCCGTTCAATTGCGAAATCGAGTACCGGTCTCCCAGGCCGCGCATGACGATAAATTTTCCGCCTTCCACCACGGCGCCGGTCACCTGTTTCATGGCGTCTGCAGCGTTGGAAACGCCCGTCCGGCTGATCTGTTGGGAGGAAATACCATCCTGGATGGACAGGGAGCGTTTTTGGAGGGCGATCAGGGAGGCGTCGGTGTTTTTGATGGTTGTCGATACTACCACTACTTCGGCAATAACGGCAGATTCGGTGCCGAGGGCAAAATCGAGGGTGTTCAACACGCCGGATTTGACTTCGAAATTTTCTACCGTTTGCGGGGTGAACGCGGTGTAGGACGTGGTGATCGTGTACGGCGCCGGGTCAACTTCGATGCGGTAGTTCCCGTCGTAGTCCGTGATGGCGCCGCGAATATCGCCGCTTGTGTTGATGGCTTTGATCGTTACGCCGATCAGCGATTCGCCGGTTTCTTTATCCACAACTTTGCCGGCAATGACTGCCTTTTGGGCAGCGAGGTTAATTTGGGAAAATACCCCAAACAGGATCAGTAGACAGGTGATGCAGGAATTGAGAACGTTGTTCATAACCAGATGGAAATGCGTTAGGAATGAAATAGGCAACAGGTTTTATACCGGCGTACAAAACCTGTTGCTGTTGGTATGCGGATTATGTACGGTCCATATTATTCGACAAGGAGTTTCTTCGTAGCGGTCTGACCTGCTTCCGTGCGGAACTGAATCAGGTACATACCCGTGCTGAGTTCGTTGATATATACTTGTTGCGTGCCGGTTTGCAAGACAACGCGGCGCGCCACCGTACGGCCGGACAGGTCGAAGATTTCAAAACTGACCGGTTCTCCGAATTTGGATTCTACGATAAACAAGCCTTTGGCCGGGTTCGGGTAGATGCTGAATACCTGCTGCAGATCAGCCTCGCCGGCGCCTGTGGTCGGGCAGTTTTCCACAGGTGCATTGGCAAGATGGTCGTTGCGATCGAGGGCAGACCAACCGCGAATCCAGAGGTCATTCCACTCGCTGCTAAACGCGCCCTTGTAGTTCACCATGGTAAAGAAAGGGTCCGCCGGCGCAATCGCCAGTGCCGTGGTATAAGCAGCGCCGATCGTGCAGGGGCGCGGGTCGAGCTGGTCGTTTTGGGAGCGGCTGATCGAGCGGAGGTACGGCGAGAACAGCGTCGTCTGGTTCGTCGTCAGGTGGCTCACCAACGCTGCCGCCGTGGGGTCTTCAGCCGTGCCGCTCACGCGGATGATGCCGCTGGCGTCCAGGGTGTTGAAGCTGCCAATGCGGTAGAAAATGTTGTTCAGGATATTCAGTTCGCCGCTGGCCAGTTTGGCGTAGGCGTCGTTCACGCCGGCCGCTTTGTCTTGTACTTCCAGGCCTTTGTTTTTCATGTCTGTGACGATACAGTTGGCCAGGGTTCCGGCGGTGCCGGCGCGCAGGTTCCAGCCCACGGGGTTGGAGGCGGCAGCGCCCGGGCCGGAGCCGATGTGCGTCCAGTTGTACACCGTCGGGTTGGAGTAGGGCGTGCCGTCGTCAGGGGTGGTGCCGTCGAGTTCGCCGCCGGCGTCGGCCACGTCGTCGCGCTGGATGGAGAACCAGAACTGGCCTTTACCGCTGTACACCTCGTCCCAGTCGTAGCTGTCGTCTTCGGCGAAAGCGACCACGGCGTATTTCAGGTTGGGCGCGCCGCCAAAGAATTCGATACCGTCGTCGGAGTTGGCGTAGACTTCCACGTATTCCAGGGTGGTACCGCTGCCGACGGCGCCCAGGGTGAGGCCGTTGAGTTCGTTGCCGGAAGCGATCTGGCGGCCGCCGTGGCGGATCGACACATAGCGCAGCACGCCGGAGTTGTCGGCGTTGTTGTTGCCGCCGTAACGGGCGCGGGGTTCGGTGGTCGGGATACCTTCCACCTGCACGGGCGACACGCCGTTTTTCTGCGTGATGCCGTTGCCCAGGAGCACGATACCGCCCCAGAGGGCGTTGTCTTTGGGCCCCAGGTCGAGCGGGTCGTTGACGTTATCGGCTTCAGCCGTGAAGATGATTGGCTCGGCGGCGGTGCCGTTGGCGAAAATTTTAGCGCCCTTGGCTACTACCAGCGCCGAGGGGTTGCCCACATCGGCGCGCGGGGTGAATTTCACCACGGTGCCGGCTTCGATGGTCAGGGCGGCGCAGGAGTCTACGAAGGTCAAGCCGTCTACGACGTAGGTTTTGTCTTTCGTCCAGGTGACGTTGTCGCAGGCTTTGATGGAGGCGTCATTGATAAAGACCAGTTGACCTCCACTGGTGAGGTCCTTTAGGTGGTTATTGCGGGCCAGTGTGGACCAGCCCTGAATCCACAAACCTGCAGCGAAGGGGCTGAAAGCGCCCTTGTAGCTCACCGGGGTGAAGAAGGGATCATTGGCAGGCAAGGCAGCTAGGTCGGCCGTAACGGCGGTATTACCGGCCGGACGCGGGTCGAGCAGGTTGCTCTGGCCGCGGTTGATGCTTTGGATTTCCGGATTGGCAACCGCGTTTTTATTCGTTGTGAGGTGTGCTACCAGGGCGGCAGCGGTGGGGTCTTCAGCTGTGCCGCTCACGCGGATGATACCGGTTGGGGAGGCATCGAGCGCGGTGAAGCTGCCGATTTGAAAGAACAGGTTACTTTGCAGTTTCAGTTCGCCGCTGGCCAGTTTGGCGTAGGCGTCGTTCACGCCGGCCGCTTTGTCTTGTACTTCCAGGCCTTTGTTTTTCATGTCTGTGACGATACAGTTGGCCAGGGTTCCGGCGGTGCCGGCGCGCAGGTTCCAGCCCACGGGGTTGGAGGCGGCAGCGCCCGGGCCGGAGCCGATGTGCGTCCAGTTGTACACCGTCGGGTTGGAGTAGGGCGTGCCGTCGTCAGGGGTGGTGCCGTCGAGTTCGCCGCCGGCGTCGGCCACGTCGTCGCGCTGGATGGAGAACCAGAACTGGCCTTTGCCGCTGTACACCTCGTCCCAGTCGTAGCTGTCGTCTTCGGCGAAAGCGACCACGGCGTATTTCAGGTTGGGCGCGCCGCCAAAGAATTCGATACCGTCGTCGGAGTTGGCGTAGACTTCCACGTATTCCAGGGTGGTACCGCTCCCGACGGCGCCCAGGGTGAGGCCGTTGAGTTCGTTGCCGGAAGCGATCTGGCGGCCGCCGTGGCGGATCGACACATAGCGCAGCACGCCGGAGTTGTCGGCGTTGTCGTTGCCGCCGTACTGGCCGCGGGGTTCGGTGGTCGGGATGCCCTCCACCTGCACGGGCGACACGCCGTTTTTCTGCGTGATGCCATTGCCCAGGAGCACGATACCGCCCCAGAGGGCGTTGTCTTTGGGTCCCAGGTCGAGCGGGTCGTTGACGTTATCGGCTTCAGCCGTGAAGATGATTGGCTCGGCGGCGGTGCCGTTGGCGAAAATTTTAGCGCCACGGGCCACTACCAGCGCCGACGGGTTGCCCACATCGGCGCGCGGGGTGAATTTCACCACGGTGCCGGCTTCGATATTCAGGGTGGCGCCGTCTTCTACGAAAACCACACCATCGCACAAATAGACCTTGTCTTTCGTCCAGTTTACGGTTTGGCCGGCCTGGATATCATTGTCCGTGATATTCACCACCGTTTGCGCGCTTAACTGTGCCCCAAGGAGAAACAGTATCAGCAGGTAAAACATTTTCTTCATACAAAGAGAAGTTTTTATTGAGTTGAATAATGTCAGTTCGGAATTTTCCTGTGCAAAAACCTTGAATGGCCGGAACAAACCGGTTGGATAAAGCGCCGCAGCGCTTGGTTAGCCCATTGGTTTATTGTCAGGCAATACGCTGCTTGGATTGAGAATCGATGGCGCCAGAATGCGATAGGACCATTGAACCGAAATAAACAGGGTCTGAAAATGATACGCGGGAGCCTCAGTAGAACAGGTAGCGCAGGAACAAGCGGTTGGAATTGACATATATTCAGTTTCGTTCTGAACTTTCGCCGGCAAAGTTCAAGCTATACCACCTGATCCACGGGCTAACGCAGTTTAAGTTAGTGTTAAGTTTTTGCGTGTGCTTTGCACGATTTAGTAATGTTTAGCAAACCATTTTGCAAATTATACACGCTTTTAATATCTTAGCGGCCTTTAATAGCATTTAAAACACCCCCCCCTGCTCAATAAATTACCCACAAAAAACCCCTTTTCAAATTTTTAAGGGACACAACGGATTTCCGCTTGTTTTACGATACCGTGGTCTGATAAAGCTAACTACATTGCCCTATGCATCGTGGAAGCGTACCGCAAAGACTGGGACCCTGTAAAATCAATTGGCGCAGGCCACGCATACTGCCCTGTAGGTGGGGAAAGCCCTAGTGGAGATACCCACCGGATCTTAGAAAGACTTTGAATAAAACGGCTATCTTGTGGTGGCCGAGTTCCTGGCGAATCGCCCCTGCTCCTTTGAGCGTTTCGGCCGCACGAAATGGTTGGCGGCAAGCCAAGCCGACCTTACTTTTTGGAGAATCCGCTATCCAAATTTTATCAGATGAACTTAAAGCGAATGAGATTTCTTTTCAAACTTACATGACTTACAAATCGGTCGGTAAACAAGTTTCGATCAAGGGGGCTCCATTCGCAGGCACCCTAAAAATTAATGAAATCAGCCGCGAAAAAGTATTGGAGTTTAAAAGGAAGATGGTGCTCTCTGGCAAAGAAAACATGGCCAACCAATATGTCAGGTATTTGAAAATAATTTTTACCCGAGTTTTGAAACACCATGAATTAAGTGATCTACGCAAGCCATTTCAAAATCACGAGATCAATGTGGTCAAAATATCAGAAAAAGAAAGTTTGACCATCGACGCATTGTTTACGTTGCGAGAAGCCCTTCATAATTATGGAACCTGGCGGTAAAGAGCTTGAAACGATCCGCCGCTTTTTGATCAGTAGCTGTCGCGGCCTCCGAAACGTTTTCACACGCAATTGATCAAAGGATACCATGTTTCGAGTTTGAAGCAAGGAGACAGTTTGCTACCGGTATTTTGCCAGCAAACCGCGCAAAAAACGGGCCTAAGGCTAAGGAAATGTGTACCGGTTTTCTGAAACATTTCGAAACCCTGTTGAACTGGCAACCAGACGGCCATCTTTTCAAAAAAATCAATTATCTAACCTATCTCGATCATCTGAAAAAACTGAGTCTCAAACTTATTGGAAGAGAGCTAACAACTCATTACGGGCGCCACTTCACCGGAGACTTCATCCTGAACAGCACAGGAATTTTTGACCCCGATCTTTTGAAAAACTGCGTGAAAACCAGTTCCTCGGTGTTGAAATCGATCGCATCGCTGAAATTTATGCAGAAAGGCATTAAATTGTCGATGTATTAAGCTCCATTCGTAATCTTTACGCTGCCGTTGCACTTTTGGAGTTCAAATTCTAAGTATTTTCGTATTCCAAATACCGGAGGTATTTTTTACTTCCCTGGTGAACCAGGTTGTGCTTGAAACAAACTTATGGAAGAACTACTTTCCCTCGCCGGATCGGGATTCATGACCCCTTGCGCGAGGAAATGTCCCGCGCCGGCGTCCACGAGCTGTTTTAATGCCGCCCCTTTCCGAAAAAATTCGAATAAAACCAGCATCGCCCGATTTGTTGGTAAAGACCGGATGAGCCTGAAAAGGACACCTGAAAGCGGATGGTCTCTCTGCAAAACACCGGTGATCGCAATCGCAAAAAGCCGTTCAAGTTGAAAATCGAAGTAAAAGCATTTTTGGTACAATGGCCCACCTGGTCACACAACCTGATGGCGCCTTACGCACTTCTGTTTTAAGCCCGGCACAAACGAGCGGTATCGCTTACCGGGATAAATCGACGTCCACCCGTTTTGGGCTGTCAGAAGCCTGCTGCAACACCAGCCGCCCGGTCATGTCGAATACGGTCAGTTGCACCTCCCCGGTCAGCGGCGCCGGGAAGATAACCGCCAGGCGCCCGGTGGTCGGGTTGGGTATCACGAGCAGGCCGTGGCCCCAGTCCGGCGTTTGGGTGTTCACCAGGCTATCCACCACGTAGGGGCCGCCAGTAATCGAACAGCCCACTTCGTCGGTAATAATCACGGAATAAGCGCCGGAGCCGACACTGTCGAGGTCTTCCGTCATGTTTGGCAGCAAGGCGCCGTCAAGAAACCATTGGAAGGTGTAGGGCGACAAGCTGCCGCCCACCGTAATATGAACGCCGCCGAGGTGCAGGCCGCCTTTGTCGGGCAAAATGGTGTCCAGTTCCAACTGGAGTTGGGTAAGAATAGTCACTTCAAAGGTGCAGGAGCCTACGTTGCCGTCGGCATCGGTATAGGTGTAGGTGTTCGTTGTGGTGCCTGGCGGGAAGGAAGCGCCGCTGGGGAAACCGGAAATCAGGTCGAACATCCCGCCATTACCCAGGCAGTTGTCGGTAGCTACGGGGGCAGTATACTGCACTACGTTATTGCCAAAGCAGCGAATGATGCTGGCCGGGCAAACCAGCGTGGGCGGCAGGTTGTCGGCAACGATAACCACGATGGTGTCGGTCGTCGTATTGCCGGCATCGTCAACGGCCGTCACTTCGACGTTGTGCGGGCCCAATTGGGCACAGTTGTATGAGCCTGGCTGGAAGGTCACTTCCTGGATACCACAATTGTCACTCACGTCCAGGCCGAGCGCCTGGGCGCTCAGGGTAACGTTTCCTGCGGGCCCGAGCAGCGCCAGCAGGGAATCGCCTGCAATCACCGGCGCCTCGTTATCGATGGCTACCACCGTCACTTCCAGGGTTGTTTTGCATTCGTTGTCATCCGCTACCGTGACGGTGTACGTGCCGGCGATGAGGCCGTCGGCCGTCGGGCCGGTCTGGCCATTACTCCAGTATATGGCGATAGGGCTGGTTCCGCCGGCAGCGATCACAGTGGCCGAACCTTCCGGCAGGTTGGGGCATGCCGTGTGGATCACGGTATCGAGGGTAAGCGTCAACAGGGGCGGCTCGGCAATGGTGACCTCCGCGCTCAAATCGCAACCATTGGCATCGGTAATCGTAACGGTATACGTGCCTGCTCCGAGCGCGGGTTCCGTATCCGTAGTGCCGCCCGAACTCCACAGGTAGCTGAAGGGGCCGGCGCCGCCGTTGGGCACTACAGTGGCCGCGCCGTTCGACTGTCCGTTGCAGACCACCGGGGCAGCGATAAAATTGACCGTGATACCGCAATTGCCGGGCCGTACTTCAACCGTTTGTTCTGCAGTACAGCCGTTTTTATCCGTCACAGTCACCGTATATACGCCGGCAGCCAGGCTGTCTATCGTTTCCGTCATTTCACCGTTGCTCCATAAAAACGTGTACGCCGGCCGGCCGCCGGTAGGGCTGGCAGTGGCGCTGCCGTCGCCGGTAGCCGGGCCAGTCATATTTACAGCCGTGGCATTGACTTTCAGCAGGTTGGGTTCGGAAATGGTCACAGCCTGCGCTTCCTGGCAATTGGCCGCATCCGTTACAACAACGGTATATACACCCGGAGGCAAATTGCTGATCGTAGCCGTGGTATCCCCGGTGGACCAGGCATAGGTGAAGGGTGCAACGCCGCTGTTGATGCTGGCGGTTGCCGTGCCGTCGGAGCCATCGAAACAGCGTACTTCGTTGGCTTGCAGGGAAATATCGATGGTACAATTGTACTCGATAACAGTGGCGACCGATACGGCTGTGCAGCCGTTGGCATCGGTCACGGTTACGGTATACACTCCCGGCAACAACCCGGTTATTGTAGCGGCGGTTTGAGTATTATCCCAGAGGTAGGCGTAGGGCACCGTGCCTCCGGAAGGGTTGGCAGAAGCCGTGCCATCGGCGGCGCCGTTGGCCATTTGCGGCGTAGCGGTAGCGCTGGCTGCCAGCAGTTCCGGTTGCGTAATGGTGGCGCTGGCCGTAGCGGTACACAGTTCGCCGTCGGTCACGGTGACCGTGTACGTTCCGGGGCCGAGGTTCGAGGCCGTAGTCGTATTATTGCTGTTGTTCCACAGGTACGTGTACGCCCCATTACCGCCGGCGCCGTTCGCGGTAGCGCTGCCGGTTTGCTGGCCGGAACAGGCGATATTCGTTATGGCGCCGATGCTGGCCGATACCGGCGGATTTTGGACTACCGTAATATTGGCTGTGCTGGTACAACCATTCTCCGTGTTGGTTACTACCACGCTATACAAGCCAGGGGCGTTGGCCGACAGGATGGGGTTGGGGCCGGTAGAAACCGTGGACCCGTCCGGCCGGGTCCAGACGTGCGTCCGGAAACTGGCCGGGGCATTGCTGGAGGCCGTAATATTGACGGTGGCGTTGTTGCAGTTTAAATTAGCCGAAACGCTGAGCATGGCGCCGGGAGGGGTGATATTGAGCGCGACAACGGCAGTGGCCGTACTGGTGCAGCCATTTTCAGCGGTTACCGTCAACAAGTAATCGCCCGGGGCACTCACGGCCGGGTTGGCCACGGCAGCAGTGAAGCCGTTCGGTCCGGTCCAGCCAAAGCCCGGGTTGCTTGCGGGCGAGGTTCCGCTGAGGATCACCGTATCTTCCACACAGGTGAGCACGCCGCCCAGGGCCGTGGCGCCGGGTGGGGCCGTGTTGGCTATCACGGTTGCGATGGCCGTGTTGGAACAACCTGAAATGCTGTCGGTTACCACAACGGTGTATTGACCGGCCGCGTTGACCACGGGGTTCGCCGCTGTGGAGCTGAAGTTGTTGGGCCCTGACCAGGCATAGGTGGGCCCTGCGGCATTGGTGGCGCTCTGCAGGGTGACCGTGGGTTGAACGCAGGAGAACGTACCGCCCGTCGCGCTGAGCGTTGGCGGGAGGGTGTTCGCCGAAACGATGGTGTTGTCAGTTTGGGTGCATCCGTTGATCTCATTGGTCACGCGTAGCCGGTAGGTTCCGGTGGCATTGACGGTAGGGGTAAGTGTGGTAGAACCGGACACGATATTGCCCCCGTTGAACGCCAGCCATAAGTAGGTAAACTGGCTGCCGGTTGAGCCGGAACCCTGCAACTGGATCACCGGGTTTTCGCAGGTAATCGTCCGGTTCGGGCCAGCATTGGCTACCGGGGCGGTCAGGTTGCCTGGAACCTGAACCGTTGCCGTATCCGCGCAACCTTTTCCACCAAGGTAGTTGGTCACGATAAACGAATATGCGCCCGGCACCGACACGGTGGCCGTCGGGCCGGTACTGATTGTATTGCCCTGGCCGTCTATCCATTTATACGTGACGGTATTGGCAACTGTCGTCGTATTGTCTTTGGATAAGGTCACTTCCTTGACCCTGCAGGTGATGGTATCCGGCGGAAGGATGCCTGCCCGCGCGGGCACTTTGATGAGGGTAAACGTGACGGTACTGTCGCATCCGTTGTCGGCAAGCAATACCTCCTGGTACGTGCCGGCATCGCAGAATGGGGTTCCACCGACCATCAGGCATTCCTGTTCACACAAATAGGTAGGCGGCAGGACTTTGAATTTTCGCGGCCGGGCAATGATCTTTTGCCGAACGGTGCTGTCGCAGCCGAGATACGATGAATATGGCGTTGAAGTAAACGTGTAGGTGCCGGGTGCGGAAATAAAATTGCCCGGTTCTTCTTCCCAAAAATACGGTAATTGTTCAAAACAGATCTCCAAATCGGGCAATATCGTGACCGGAAGCGCCTGACTGAAGATTTGCAGGCAGGTCGTTTTCGGGGTATCGCATACATTCGATGCCGTCACGCAAACCGTTCCTCCCACAGGATTCGGGCCGAATTGAATCGAAACGGTATTGCCGCCGTTCTGGGCAGCCAGGGTAACCACGTTGGTGGTTCCGTTGTTGATCTTCGAGCCGGGAGGGGCGATCCAGGTGTAACTCAGGGCATATTGAACGGGAGGCACTGTGTAACTGACGGTTGCTTTTGGGCATACCTGTGTCAGCCCTTGAATGGGCGCCAGGTCGCCAAGTTCCGGCGCTACAGTTGAGCCGAGAACTACATCTACGACATAGCTGCACACATCGCCGTTGATGCCGTCAATCAACAAAAAATAGCGGTTGCCGACTACCAGGTTGGTGGCCACGAGCGTCAGCGGGTTGCCGCCGCCGGCGCAGAAAATAGCGCTTTGAAGGTTGTCGTTGCATTCGCCGATAATGGCGCCTTCCAGGCCGGCATTCGCCGAGCAGCTGAATTGCCGGATGTCCAGTTGTAAAATGGTAGAGCCGGCGATAAAGGCATACCAACGCGGATTTTCAAGGGTAAACGGCGCGCCGACACCACAATTGGCTACGGTTTGCGCACCTGCCACCGGGATGTTATTCTTGTCCTCCAACCCTTTCAGGTCGCAGGTGACGCAGGCTGTCCGGCAGGTAGGCGCGCTGGCCGACACATCCGAATCGCAGGGGAAAAAGCCTTGGGCTGCAACAGGAGAGAGCCTTAAAAGGACAAGGAAGGGCAAAAGGAGAAATCGGTTCATAACTTGGTCAATTTAAATGATAATGGAAAGCGGATTAATTCTAAAGAGGCCTGCTGGCCGCAATATGCTGCAACAGGCTGTTGAAAAAACCAGAGGAATAGTGAATTGCAAAATAGCGACCAAATGTAGCCGGATGTTGACCGGATCACAAATAATTTGTGCCCCTCCGCTATTTCTGCGACAGTTTGCCGGCATATTTACACTGGCAAGGGTAGGTGTGTTACCGGTATTTTGCCGGCGTTGCGCAGCCCGTTACCCCATTCACCCGAACAAAGATTCCAGGACAACGCGTTTGCGGGCCCGGGCCACCGGTATCCGGATGCGGTTCGTACCGAGCAGCAGCGTATCGCCATCCAACTGCCGGACCAGCCGTTTTGCGACGATGAACGATTTGTGCACCCGCAAAAAATGGGCAGCCGGGAGCGTGTTTTCCAGGTTGGTCAGGCTTTCCAGCGTAATGATTTTTTCTGCTGGGGTAAAGATTTTCACATACTCTTTCCAACCTTCGATATACTGGATATCCGGATATGGAATTTTTATCCAGCGCCTGTCGGCTTTTACCGTGAGATGGCCGTCAGGGCCGGAGGCCGCTTGCCGGAGTTGCAGAACCTCCCGGGCTTTGCCGACGGCATGCTCAAACCGTTCGAACGAAAATGGCTTGAGCAGGTAATCCACGGCATCCAGATCGTAGGCTTCGTGCGCAAACTGTGCATAGGCCGTGGTGAAAATGGTAACGGGTTTGTGGGAAATACTGCGCAGCAGATGAATCCCGCTCAGCACCGGCATCTGGATATCGAGCATTAACAAATCGACCGGCTCCTGTTGCAGTATCTCCACCGCACGCACCGCGCTCCTGCACGACGCCACCAACTCCAGGCCGGGAATCTGTTGGAGGTATTTCTCCAGCAACGCCAGCGCAAAGTGCTCATCGTCGACAAACAGGCAGCGGATATTCATTCAGATAATAGTTCTAATGTGTGCGCCTTAACCGCATTATTTACCCGACTTCCATCACGGCGGTAAAAATACCATTTTCCGAACAAGTGGTTAAGTGATGGCGGCCCGGGTAGAGCAGTTCCAGTCGTTGGCGCAGGTTTTCCAGCCCGACGCCTCCCGCTGCATCCTTTTGCCGGTTTTGGACATCGAAGGTGTTGGTTACCGTTAACTGGAGCGCTTCGGCCGTGTTTTTCAGCGTTATTTGTAAAAAAGCACCGGGATTTTCGTCCAGATCGCCGTGCTTCAGGGCATTTTCAACCAAGGGCAGCAACAGGACCGGTTCGATTTGCCGCTGGTCAAAGCGGTCGTCCACTTCCAGCTCTATCGCCGGCAGCTGCTCCGATTTGAGCCGGAACAGGTCCAGGTACGCCCGGATCTGCGCCAGTTCTTTTCCCAGGGGTACCAGGTTTTGCTGGCCATCATAGGTGACATACCGCAATAAATCGCTGAGCCGAAGCACCATATCGGCGGTGCGTGGGTGCTGTAAAGAAGCAGCCGCGTAGATATTGTTGAGTGTATTGAATAAAAAATGCGGATTGATCTGGGCCTTCAGGTAGTTCAGCTGCGTTTCGGCATGCCGGGCTTCCAGGGCGCGGTGGCGCAGCTCCAGCGAATGCCTGTTTTCCAACAATTGGTACAAGGTGCTGAAGAGGAGCAACAAAAAGTACGATAAGCTATACGCCAAAAACATCCGGACGCCGCTATCCTCCGGCATCGCGTTGCCCTGGAATATACTGCCGCCAAACAGGCGTATTTCCACAACCGTGCGCAGGGCGGCCGTGCCCAACCATACGAAAAGCGTAAGGCCGGCCAGCTGCTGGTAGCGGCCGGTTTCCAAATAGCGGTTTACAAGCACCTTAGCATTGCCGTAAAACAGAACCACTAGAAAAAGCAGGTTTACAGCGGTACGCCAGAACGCTTCTTCGGCGCCGCGTATGCCGCTCAGCAGGGAAAAAAAGAGCAGGGAGACCAAAGCCCAGCCTACCAGGTGGGTAACCATGCGGGCACGGCCGGAAAGAAGCGTTTGCAACATGTTTGCGGACGAAATGTGGTGCTTTAATTGGTTATTCCGATTGGCTCCAGCGGCCCGGTACGGCCCGTGCGCCGCGCCGGGCATGCACTTCAGCCACTTTGCCGGCGTTGTCGGGCCGCAAGGTACCCATCCAGCGATCCCAAAATGCAAAGTACAAGCCATAGTTTCCATGGAATCGCTCATGGTGCAGGTTGTGATACACGGATGAGTTCAGCCAGCGGCCCAACGGATGTCCGTATAATTTTTTGGGGAACAATTCATAACCCAGATGCCCATATACATTAAACCAAAGCATCAGCGTGATAAAGGAAAACAGGGCAATCGGATGCACCGGGATCAAAAACAAAATGATCGGCAGGATGCCGGCCTCCAGGAGCGCTTCCAGGGGGTGAAACGCGTATGCCGCCCAGGGAGAGGGGTTCACGGATTTGTGGTGCACCAGGTGTATGTGCCGGTACAGCAGGGGGTGGTGCATCAGGCGGTGCATCCAGTAGAAATAGGTGTCGTGCAATAAGACGGTGAAGACAACACTCCCAACCAGGTATGCGACGCCGTATTCGGACACGTCGGCGTACAATCGGGTGTGCTGGCGTAGGGGAGTGGCCAGACACAGGGCGGCAACCAAACCGAAAATAAGCGCCGTAAGCGCAGAGTAGCCGATCTCCCGCCGGTAATCGGCTCTGCCGGGGAATTTTTGCTGGATTTTAAGCGCCAGCCATTCGCGCTGTTTCCACAGATAAAACAGGCCAAAAAGCCAGCTGCAAAGCAGAAAATAGCGGCCGAAAATGATAAACGGGACGATCAGCCATTTGTACAGGGGTGCATCGGTCAGAAAAAACATAGCCTTGTATTTTTAGCAGCCGGTTCGGGCGGCCGTTCATTTTTTCCAAAAGTAACCCGGGTCGTTGCCTGCGGCGCCGGGCTTTCAACCAAAAGCCCGGTTGCTTCAACCTATGGTAGCTGCACGCGCCGGCCGTTGAAAGAAAGCGCCCGTTCGTTGAGCCGGTTTTTTCGGTAGGGATGCGCTGCTACACCTTTGCTTTCGTAAACAAAAAACGCTAACGCATTCTAACTCAACCAACGCATGATGAACTTCTTCCGTCAAAACCCCTTACTGCTCGCCACTATGACGCTCGCTGTCTTCACCCTGTTTTCCTGCCGTAAAAACGCCGAAGATGCGCTGGCATTGCTCAGCGAAACGGAGGCTGCCGAAATCGTCGAAAGTTCCGTGTCCGAACGCTCCGCAGGAACCGCCATGCCAACCGTGGAAATGGCCCAACTCCTGGAAGGCTATTTACAAAATTGCGGTGTCCCGGGCGATACTACCCTCCAGCGCAGTAATACCCTGGGACCGGTAACCTGTAATGCCACGTTCGACCTCGGCTGGCTCATCAATTGCAATGCGCTCGGCGTACCGCAAGATGCCCAAGTATCCGTAGCCGGTAACGGTACGTTTAGTACACAGCGCTGGGCCGGCGCCGACGTCACTGCCGGCGTGCTGACCTTCGCGGGCCTTCAGCCGCAAGCCACTGCGTATGTGGTCAATGGCAGCTACACCCTGGAGGGCGACCTCACCGGCAGCCTCCGCAACGCCGACCCCACTCTTAGCGTGACCACCACTCTTGCCCTGGCAGGCCTGGAGATACGCAAGTCCGATTACGCCATTGCCGGCGGCTCCGGCACGCTGGCAATGGTGGCAACCAATGGCCGCGGTCGTACCGAAACCCTCGACGGTGCGATCGTGTTCAACAGCGACGGAACGGCCACCGTCACCGTAAACGGGCATACGCATACTTTCCCCCTCTAGGGTGTGCCTGAAAAATACACACCGGGCTGAAAAAGGTAACTTCTGGAATCTGTCTATCGCCTCTTCTTTGATCATTGGATATTGGACATTCCCTACCTTTGCGCCATGCATGCGCTCATCGATACCCACGCCCACCTCTATTCGGGTAAGTTTGACCAGGACCGTCCGGAGATGGTCCGCCGCGCCATAGCGGCGGGCATCATACGGATGTACCTGCCGAATATTGATTCGGAATCCATTGGCCCCATGCTCGACCTGGAAGCCGCGTTTCCGGAGTATTGTTTCGCTATGATGGGTTTGCACCCGAGCCACGTTCAACCAGCTACGTACGAAGCCGAACTGACCCTGGTGGAAGATTGGCTCGGGCGCCGCCCCTGGGCTGGGGTAGGAGAGACCGGTATCGATCTGTACTGGGATAAAACTACCCTGGATATTCAGAAAATAGCCTTTGCCCGCCAGATTGAATGGGCCAAGGACCTGAACCTGCCCATCATCATTCACTCGCGCGACAGCAATGAAGAATGCCTGGAATTGGTGGAAGCCGGACAGGACGGGCGCCTGCGCGGCATTTTTCACTGCTTTAGCGGCACCCCGGAGCAGGCCAGGCGCATGACCAGCCTGGGTTTTATGTTGGGGGTCGGCGGCACACTGACCTATCCGAAGTCAGGATTGCAGGCCGTACTCTGCGGCGTTCCGCTCGAGCAGCTGGTGCTGGAAACCGACGCGCCCTATCTGCCGCCGGCGCCGCACCGGGGCAAGCGCAACGAAAGCGCCTTTGTCTGCCACGTGGCCGAGCTGCTGGCGGAGCTGAAAGGGTTGCCGCTTGCGGAGGTCGCCCGCGTGACTACAGCCAATGCCCTGCGGATGTTTGGGCATCGTTAAAATATGTTAAGGCGTTAAACAGCAATTCTCGGTTTGCACCAATTCTTCACGTTAACGGGGGCTTGTCATGTTGGAAACAGCCACACAAGCCAACATTTCAGCGTAAAATTTGGCTTGTGTGGCTGTTTCCAACATGACAAGTCCCCAGAGGATCGGTGGTTAAAGGCAAAGCGAGAATCACTCTGGGCGTTAAACAGTGGTTAAGGTCCAAATTCCGCAGGAAATGCCCTTTTTCTTTGTCCCAAAATATCAAGCGATGAAAAAAGTATTTATGCTTCTGCTTTTTCTGGCCCAGGCCCTGTTTGTTTCGGCACAATTATACGTGGAAGGCGTGTCGCTGGACGCCACCAACACCAGTGCCTACCTCGAGGCCACGCCCCTTCGCCGCACCGACGGCACGTACCATTTCCAGATCGACTATGGCCAAAAAGCCAAGCGCGAGGTGAAGCCCGGCGAATGCCTGACGGATGATAAAGCCCGGCGCTTCGAATTTCGCAGCGCCGTAGACGGGCTCAACTTCCTGTATGAAAATGGTTGGGAAGTGTTGGTGGTGTATAATGTGGAAGATATCCGGCGCTATTTGCTGAAACGGCGGTAACGCCTGCCTGCGCCGGGCGCTGCTTGCCAGTTTGTTCTACCTTTGTCCCGGTGAACGCTATCACGCGCAATATCTGGATACTTTCCCTGGTCAGCCTGTTTACAGACATGGCCAGCGAGATGCTGTACCCCATCATGCCGGTTTACCTGCGGCATATTGGTTTTTCGGTGCTGCTGATCGGCGTGTTGGAGGGCCTGGCCGAGACAACAGCCGGGCTGAGCAAAGGTTATTTCGGCCACTGGAGCGACCGGTCCGGCCGCCGGTTGCCTTTTGTACAGGCCGGGTATGCGCTCAGCGCCTTGTCCAAGCCCATGCTGGCGGTATTAGTGTGGCCGGTATGGGTGTTTTTTGCCCGCACGCTCGACCGGCTCGGCAAGGGCGCGCGCTCGGCGGCCCGCGATGCCTTGTTGTCCGACGAAACCACTGCCGCCGCCAAAGGCCGGGTTTTTGGTTTCCACCGCTCCATGGATACCGTGGGCGCCGTGTTGGGACCTTGCCTGGCCCTGGTTTACCTGCAATGGTATCCGGCGGATTATACGACGTTGTTTTTACTGGCTTTTATTCCCGGGCTATTGGCCATTTTTTGTACGTTTTTAATCCGGGAGAAGGCCCCGGCGCTGCCTCAACGCCGGCCCCGGCCCGGGTTGCTGGAGTTTGTCCGGTATTGGAAACACAGCCCGCCCGCATACCGCAGGCTGGTGGGCGCCCTTTTAGTTTTCGCGTTGTTCAACAGTTCGGATATGTTCCTGTTGTTAAAGGCCAAATCGGCGGGAATGAGCGATGGAACCGTGATCAGTGTGTATATTTTTTACAACCTCGTATATGCTGCAGCCGCTTATCCGCTGGGCATAATAGCCGACCGGATCGGGATGAAACGGGTGTTTGCCGGCGGGTTATTGTTCTTTGCGGGCACGTATGCGGGTATGGCTTTTGCTGCCAGCCCTCCGGTGCTGTACCTGTTGTTTTTGCTGTACGGCATCTATGCAGCGGCTACGGAAGGGATTGCCAAAGCCTGGATCAGCAATATCTGCGACCGGGAAAGCACTGCCACGGCTATTGGCGCCTTTGCGGCGTTTCAGAGTATTTGCGCCTTCCTGGCCAGCAGTTTGGCCGGTGCGGTTTGGTATATTTGGGGGCCGGCAGCAGCATTTCTTTTAAGCGCTGGTGTGGCGGTGTGTACGGCGGCGTACCTGGCCCGGCCAGGTGTTGTGGGGAGGGCCGGCCCGTTTTAGCATGTTGAGGGGAGCGGGTGTTGCTTGGCTGCAGCGGTTTTTTCGTATTTCAGGATACGGAAATGAAAAAGCCCGGCTGGTGTAGCCGGGCTTTTAGCGGAGAGGGAGGGATTCGAACCCCCGGTACCCGGAGGTACACTTGATTTCGAGTCAAGCACAATCGACCACTCTGTCACCTCTCCAAAATGTAGAATCGAACAAGGGTAAAACAGCTGTTGTAATTTACCTTCAGCCCCATCGCACACGCGTATTTCCTTCAGATTCTATCAGCGGAGAGACAGGGATTCGAACCCTGGATACGCTTTTGACGTATACGCACTTTCCAGGCGCGCTCCTTAAACCACTCGGACATCTCTCCCTCACCCGCCGACGCCTTGGCGAAGGCGGGTTGATTTTTATTTCGAAAGCGGATTAACTTTTTGATAAAGGTTGGCGAATCTTCACCCCGTCTTGCCGGCAGCATTCCGCAGCATAGCAAAAACGGTGCCTTTTTCAAAAGCGGGGGCAAAGGTAAGCTTAGGTTTTTCAATTTGCAAGCCACACGGGAAGCAGAATTTTACAATGCGCGGGCCGTATCTTTGACCGCACATGAATACCAGTTTTTTATTCCGACGGCGCACCCGGCAAGCCACCACGATACTGCTTTTGTTGTTCGCCGTGGGCACCATGGCCGCCGCGCGTCAGCAGGTTTTGCTGTGGTGGGCGGCGCAGGCTGCCTGGGTAGCCCTGGGTTATTTACTTCTGGCTATGGTGCTGCTGGTATTCAACCGGACGCGCCTGATGTTTGTCTGTTTGGGGTGTAGCGCCGCCATCTGCCTTTTTTTCAATGAAATCCAATCGAAGGCTTTCGTACCATCTGCAGACCGGCGCGCGCCCGTTTCAGAACCAATGGATTCAACTGAGCATGAATATCCGACGCTGTATTAATAGTTTTCGCTTTGCCTTCCAGGGTTTGGCCGACTTGTTCCGCACCCAACCCAACGCCCGCATTCACCTGCTGTTGGCCCTGGCAGCCCTGTGCGCCGGTTTTTGGCTCTCGATTTCCAGGGCCGAATGGATTGCGCTCGGGCTTTGCATCGCCCTGGTGCTGGCGCTGGAGGCCGTCAATACCGCCCTGGAATACCTGACCGACCTTGTTTCGCCGGCGCAACACCCGCTGGCCGGCAAGGCGAAAGATGCCGCCGCTGCCGCCGTGCTGCTGGCCGCTGCCGGCGCGGCCCTTACCGGCGGACTTATATTTTTGCCAAAACTTTACGCGTTGTTGGGTTGAGCCGTCGAAAGCAGCGGGTACCTTTATCCACAAACCAATTTTCCACCGTGAATGCCTCCGCGCTATACCGCCTTCTTATCCTACTCCCGCTCCTGGCAGGCGCACCGGGCGCCCGGGCGCAACCGCTGCCATTTTTTTCTATGCAAGCCGCTGATTCCCTTCACTACGGCCGGCTCTGGTCGGCAGCCGGCGCCGGCAGCCTGCTCTACAGCGCATCTATGGTTGGACTCTACAAGAGCTGGTATGCCGGCTACCCGGCCGCGCGGTTTCATTTTTTCAATGATGCCGGCGCGTGGAACCAGATGGATAAAATGGGCCACTGGCTCATGTCGTACCACGAAAGCCGGTGGGTGTATGGCGGTGCGCGCTGGACGGGGCTGGAACCCCGGGCGGCTGCCTGGTTGGGTTTTGCCGGTGGCCAATTGATCCAGACCTCTTTTGAAGTGCTCGACGGCTTCTCCGCACCTTGGGGGTTCTCCTGGAGCGATGTGGGCTTCAACGTGCTGGGCTCCGGCATGTTTCTCGCCCAACAACTCGGCTGGGGCGAACAGCGCCTGACCATGAAAATGAGCGCCTGGCCCGTGCGCTACGATCCAGGCCGGATGTACCCCGTTCAGCCGTCGGGCAGCCAGCAATGGACGACCCTCCGGCAACGCGCCGATGAATTGTATGGCACGGGACCGGTCAGCCTTTTTCTGAAAAATTACAACACGCTCGTCGTGTGGGCATCGGTCAACCCGCGGGCTTTCCTGCCCGGGCGCGCCGCATGGCTTCCACCCTGGCTGAATATTGCCGTGGGGATGGGCGCCGATAACCTGTTTGAAGGCTACGGCTATGCCTGGAAGGCGGATAAAAACTGCCTTGACCCCAACTGTATCACCTACCGGGTCGATCCGGTGCGTTTCCCCCGAACCCGGCAGTTTTTTCTTTCCCTGGATATCGACGCCACCCGGCTGGGCATCCGAAACCGCTTTTTGCGCGCCGTTTTGGGCGCTGTTAATATTTTTAAATTCCCGGCGCCGGCGCTGGAGATTACCAGCCGCGGCCGCCTGCGGTTTCACGCGCTATATTTTTAAAAATATTCAAAAAATATCTACTTTTGGCAAGGTATATACTGATTTTCATATCCAGGAAGCGAAAACCAACCCCAAGGTATCCTACCCCTGTTTAATCCGCTTTTCTCACATTTCTCACCAACACAATCTTAATCTGCTATGCGCATCCCGAACATTTTGCCGATGCTGCTGCTGCTGGCGTATTCCATTTACCTGCCCGCACAGAACGCACCCTGTGAAATTTACGACCTGGTGGTAGAAACCGGGCCTTGTACCTCCAATAGCACCTATGTGGTGCAGTTGGATTTTAAAGTAGCCAACCCGACCGACGACCAGTTCGACCTCTGGGGCAATGGCCAGTTTATCGGCTCCTACCTCCTCAGCGCCCTGCCGCTCAAAATCACCGATTTTCCTACAGCCGGCACCACTGGCTATGTAAAGGTATGTATCAATGACAACCCCAACTGTTGCCGGATAAAACAATTTATTGCCCCCGATTGCTCCCAACCAACACCGTGTGAAATTACCGACGTCAAAATCGAAACCGGCGCCTGCCTGCCTGGCGGCCTCTACAAACTGACGCTTGACTTTAATGTCGTCGGCGCCAATAACGATTTTTTTGAAGTATGGGCTGGCAATGGCCAATACCTGGGGCATTACCCCTTGAGCCAGTTGCCGCTGTCGCTGCCGTTCCCCTGGGGCGGCGGCACAGCCGACAAAATCAAAATCTGCATCAATGACAACCCCAACTGCTGCAAAGTGGTGGACTTCCAGGCGCCTGCCTGTTTTAGCCCTTGCCGCATCGAGAACCTGACCGTGGAGGCCGGCGACTGTACCTCCGACAGCACCTATGAAGTTTGGGTGAAATTTCAAACGCCGGCCAGCAGCCCCGTGGATTCCTTCGGTTTATGGGCCGGTACCGGGCAGTTTTTGGGCCATTTCGCTTATGCCGACATGCCTATTCACCTGACCAATTTCCCCTGGGGCGGCGGCTCTATCGATGCCGTTAAGGTTTGCGTCAGTAATACGTGTTGCCGGGAAAAGGAATTTAACGTACCAGACTGCCTGGCGCCGCCTTGCGGTATCAACGATCTGAAAGTCATAGTAGGCACTTGCACATCGCCCAAAACCTATAAACTTCAACTCAATTTTAATGTACTTAGTCCGGGTTCGGCCGTCAAATTCTCCGTTTGGGCCGACAATGGCGATTTGCTGGGCACCTACAGCCTGAACCAATTGCCCCTTACCCTCAATTTCCCCTGGAACGGCGATGCCCACGACGCCCTTAAGGTATGCCTGCTGGATGCCGATGGCAAGGAAACCTGCTGTAAGATCATTTCGTTTAAAGCCCCCGATTGCCTGGGCGCCTCCTGCGGAATTTTCAACCTGGAGGTCAAAACCGGCGCCTGCCAACCCAACGGAACGTATGAAGTTTGGGTGAATTTCCTGACTCCAGCGGCCAGCTTGCAAAAATTTGGCATCTGGACCGGTACCGGCAAGTTCCTGGGCTTTTTCTCGATTGCCGATCTGCCGGTTTTTATTCCAAACTTCCCGGCCAGCGGCGGAAGCACGGATAAAATTATCGTTTGTTTTGGCAGCGCCTGCTGCGAAACCAAAGAATTCAATGCACCGGACTGCGCCGGGCAGCCGTGTGGTATCGTCGACCTGGTAGCCACCCCTGGCGACTGCACCTCGGACAGCACGTATAAACTAGTGATCAATTTTCACCTGGCTACTCCGGCCCCGGGCGTGGTGGTGCCATTTGTGGTGTACGCCGGAAATGGTCAGTTTATCGGAAACTTTACCACTGCAGACCTGCCGCTGACCATCCCGAATTTCCCCTGGAACGGCAACATGACCGATGCGGTGAAAATTTGTATCGGCAACTCGCCGAACACGTATTGCTGCCGCGTCAAAGAATTCAAGGCGCCAGGCTGCCTGGGCGATCCCTGTGGTATTTTTAACCTGAAAGTAGAAACCGGCGCCTGCAACAACGACGGTACATACGAAATCTGGATCAACTTCCAAACTACTTCGGCGGCCGGTGTATTCGGCGTTTGGGCTGGCAATGGCCAATTCCTGGGCGTATTTCCATTCAGCGCCCTGCCGCTGCATATCAAAAACTTCCCCCCTGCCGGGGGCGATGTCGATGTTGTCAAGGTTTGCCTCCTCACGCCGGGATCCACCGTGCCGGCCTGTTGCCGGACAAAAGAGTTCAAAGCGCCCGATTGCTCCGGAAACCCCTGCGGTTTGACCAACCTGACAGTTGAAACCGGCAAATGCACTTCCGACAGCACCTATGAGGTCTGGATTAAATTCCAATTGAATAACCCCACCAACACCACCAAGTTTGCCGTGTACGCCAATGGCGCCCTCTACGGCGAGTTTCCTCTCAGCGCCCTGCCGCTCCATATTACAGACTTTCCGTGGAACGGCGGTCCGAACGACGTGGTGAAAGTGTGTATCATCAGTCCGCTGACGGTGCTGTGTTGCGAAACCCTAGAGTTTAAGGTGCCGGACTGCCTGTACACCGGGCCGTGTGAAATCTATGACCTGGTCGTGGAAACCGGTGGGTGTACTTCCGACAGCACGTACAAGGTATTGCTCAACTTCAAGGTGCAGAATCCCGGCCAGGCTGCAAAATTTGGGGTGTGGGCCAATGGAAAGTTACTCGGCTTTTATGATTTGGGCGCCCTGCCGCTCAGCATTCCGAATTTCCCCTGGGACGGCGGCGCAAACGACGTTGTGAAAGTATGCCTGGTCACCGCCAACAGCGCCGGTTCGCTGACGTGTTGCGCCACCAGGGAGTTTAAAGTGCCCGATTGCCTCCAGCATCAGTGTGAAATTTACGACCTGAAAGTGGAAACCGGCAAATGCAATGACGACGGTACCTACGAAGTTTGGATCAATTTCAAGGTGGCCAATACGCCGTCTGTCTCCACGCACTTCGGCGTTTGGGCCAACGGCCAGCTGATCGGGTTCTTCCCGCTCACGCAATTGCCGCTTTATATCGGCCATTTCCCCACAAATGGAGGGCCTAACGACGTCGTGAAAGTATGCCTGTCCAATACAGGAGCTATTGGTTGTTGTGCCGTTAAGGAGTTCCCGGTGCCGGATTGTGCGGGCGGCGATTGTAAAATATACGACCTGACCGTTACTACCGGCGATTGCCACAATGACGGCACGTACACGATCAAGATCGACTTTGAAGTGACGCACCCCGGCAACGATTTCTTTGAAGTATGGGCTGGAAGCGGGCAGTATCTGGGGTATTTCCCGATCGGCAGTCTCCCCCTCATCATCGAACACTTCCCCTGGGGCGGTGGTAACGTAGATGTGATCAAGGTGTGCATCAATGACCATCCGGACTGTTGCAAATACGCCGAGTTTAAAGCGCCGGACTGTGTCCAGGGCGGCCCCTGCGATATTTACGACCTGAAAGTGGAAACCGGCGACTGCAACCCCGACGGCACTTACCATGCCTGGGTTAATTTCAAAGTGACCAGTACTACTCCGGCCGGTTTGTTTTTCGCTGTATGGGCCAACGGCCAGTTTTTGGGTAGTTTTCCCTTGACCAACCTACCCTTCCATATCGAACATTTCCCCACGAATGGCGGTCCGAACGACGTGGTGAAAGTGTGCATTGTTACGCCAAATGCCACCATCCCGCTTTGCTGCGAAACGAAGGAATTTCCGGTGCCGGATTGCCAGGGCATCGATTGTAAGATTTATGACCTCCAGGTGGTCGCTACGCCTTGCCTTTGCGGTCAGTTCTTTGCGATCGTGACGTTCCAGCACCAGGGGGGCGGCAGCGGTGGTTTCGATATCGCCGGTAATGGCACAAACTACGGTAACTTCCCGTACAGCCAGCCCCAGCCGGTTGTCCTGGGCCCCCTGAATGGCGATGCCACCACGGCCTTTGAGTTTGTGGTGCGCGACCATCTGCATCCTGATTGCCATGATGTGGTGGAATTGGGCAAAGTGGATTGTACCCAACAACTGCAACAATCGGGGACAAATTCCGCGGCGGCAACTTATGGCGGCAAGTTGATCTTGTCGCCCAACCCTGCCACCGCCTGGTTATCGGTCACGGCGCAACTGAACACCGGCACGCTGATGGGTCAGGCGACGGCGGAAATCCGGCAGGCCGACGGCCGACTGGTGCGCACCGTAGTGGTGCCTGGCGGCAGCAATTTCCAGCTGGATGTAGCCGAATTGCCGGCTGGTGTGTATCGCTTGTCGTTGCAAAGCTCCGAAGCCCGCTTGGAGAGCGCATTTGCAAAACAATAAAACAGAATAAGAATTTTGATGTGTAGTGCGAACCTCCGTGTTCGCAAAAAATGGGCAGCGCGAATTACTCGCGCTGCCCTCTGTTTTGGTGCCTGCTATTAAACTGTACCAGTTTCGTTTACCTGTTTCTGCCGGGCCGAAGGCGTTCCTGGCGGTTTTTCCGGGCATCCTGGAGTTTAATCAGGAGGCGTTCGCGAAACTCGCGCTCAGCATGGGGGATTTTGGCGATTTTGCGGAGGGGCAACACCTTTCGCAATTTATCGTACAGATCCTTTTCCAGGGCGAGGTCGCGTTGGCGCAATTCGAAGTGCCGTTGAATCTGGTCTTCCACTTCTTTGTCGCTCATAGCATCCAGCTGTTTCCTCGCTTTAAGTTCGTCCTGCATCCGGCTGCGATTATCGAGGTACTCGTTATAGATGGGCCAGAATCCCTGGGCTTCTTCGGATGTCAGCCGAAGCACCTCGGTGAAAATAGCCACCCGGTATGTTTGCAGGCGCTCGTCGCGGCTATCCGGATCGGGCTGTGCCCATAGGGCAAAGCCGGACAAGCTTTAGGGCAAAAATGAAAAATAAGCGCTTCATGGCATATGTATTAATTTGGTGAACACGGACTCAAAGTTGGTTATTATCACATTATCAGGTTTTTCAACTCTTCATCGCTCATATCGCGGAGCAGGTTTTCCAGGTCTTCGGTGGAAATTTCAAGTTCGGACTGCTGGTTTTCTTTGGTTTCCGGCGATTGGTTTCCGGCTTCTTCCAGGGTAATGGCGGGCAGATCGTCCTGGGGCATGGCTACGGCAATCTGGGTTGGTTCCAGTTCCATCCAGTTATCTAAAAGATAGGCGGCGGCATCATCGGCAGTGACCGTTGAGGCGGCGATATCGGGGGCGGCGGCATTTTGCGTTTGTGGCCGGACGTACCACCAGGCTACCAGAATGACAGCCAGCGCACCGGCGAAGGCAAGTGCAAGGCGGGGCTGCCAGAGTTGTAGGAGCGTAAGCCGCCAACCGCCCCGCACCGTACCGTTGTTCTCCGGTTTTCGTTGTGCGCCAATAGCTTCCAGTTGGCGGAATACTTCGGACTCCAGCTGGCTAAAATAGTCGGCCGGTACCCGGAAGCCGTCGCTTTTTTTCCGAAGGCCGTTCAGAAACGGCGCCTGTTCGTTTAATTCGTCGTGCAAACGATCTTGTTTCTTCATATACGATCGTTTTTGGGCGTTAGGGTTGGTTATAAATGATCCGCTTGGCGGAAATAGGTTTCGATTTTTTTTACTGCATGGTGAAAAGAGGCTTTCAGTGCGCCTACGGAGGTATCCAGCACATTGGACATTTCTTCGTAAGGCATTTCCTCGTAGTAGCGCAGGTTAAATACTACGCGTTGTTTTTCAGGTAATTGGGCTATAGCGCCCTGTAGTTGGCGCTGTAAAACATCCCCGTCGAACCATTCATCGGCGCGCAGCCGGCTGCTCAATAGTCCGCTGGCGTCATCGATAGAATTAGTGCCATGCCGGCTGCGGTTCTGCAAAAAAGTGATCGCTTCGTTGGTGGCGATCCGGTACAGCCAGGTATACAGTTTTGATTTTCCCTCGAACTGCAGGATTCCCCGGTAAATTTTAATGAACGTATTTTGCAGCACATCATCGGCATCTTCATGTACCAATACCATCCGGCGGATATGCCAGTAGAGCCGCTCTTTATAAACACTCATGAGCAACCGGAACCCCCGATCGAACGTTTGGTCCGAGCGCAACAGGGTAAGGATATGGTCGTCCGAAGCGGTATGTTTGGAAGCCGATGCGTGCAAATCCAGTGATTTTGTCTGTTATGACGGGAAGTGGAGAAAAAAGTTTAAAGAGCGGGCATAAATAACGGAAACGGTGGGATGGCCAGCCAGCCGGGAATGGAAAGGGTAGAACGCCGCACCCACTGGGGCAGGCGATCGCTGCCAGCAATAGCCGTAAATTTATTGTCAGGCACGCTGATAACTGTAGTACCTCCGTGGGCCTCTGTTTGCTCTGTGAGCCTTTGCGGAGGAAGAAGTTGCACTGAAAAACCGTCTGAAAACTCCTACCGGCCGGCAAGTCGCATCTTTTGTCCCGAGCCCTCGGGACGGCTATTTTTTCGGCAATAGGACAAGGCTATTCCTTCAAAAAGGAGCCTTGCCTGGCGCCAGAATCTACGCCTTTCCGCCTCGCCAGGGGGGGGATAGACGGGTTTTGAGGCTCACGGAGGTATGCGATACGGACCATTTCGCTCAGGCAATTGCATTTTGCCGGGGGCTCCGGTCTGCCCCCCCGGCCGGCATTTGCTGGAATAAATCCATCTGGCCGTTATGTGTCAGCAGTTCCAGCAAGCGGGCGTATTTCAGTTTGTATTTACTCTTGCTGCGCAAGGCAATTTGTTTGGCAAATTCGAGCGTGAGGAAATAATCCTCCACCGGTTCACCCGGGCGTGGGCGCCTGGCAAAATCGCGCAACGGCAGCGGCCGGCGGATACCATCCCGGAATTCATATAAATCTTTCAGCCACTTCCGGATTTGTACGCCGTAATGTTGGGCAGGGAGATGCAGTACCTGGTATAAATTGGATGCTGCCACCACTTTTGTGCCGTGTTTGCTTTCAAAAACTGTCAGTTCCATGGCGGAATCAGTATATTAATTGTTTTAATCAGTGCAACAAAAATAAACGAATTGTTTTTAAATACAAAAAGTTGATAAAATATTTTTCTGCAAATTTTTAGTTTCAAACGCAACAGGCTCTTTATCAATCCAATAAAATCGGATCATCTGCCCATAATTTTGCCTGGCCCATCACCGGAATCCCCGATATTTCCTGGAAAATCCTGAAAAAGTCCGGAAAACCGACCTTGGCTCCTTTGGAGGAATGCCTACCTTTGCCTTTAATGCGAAGCGTTGTCCGACAATTGGTTGCTATTTTTTTGCTTGTCATTTATATGGCGGCTGCCACGCCTGTTTCAGAATTTTTCAAATTGCCTATTCTTCTGGAGCATTTTAAGGAACACTGTGCAGCAGATTCGGAAACGTCTGTTTTGAGTTTTTTGATTTTGCATTATTTGAGTGGTAAGGTGCGCGACGCTGACCATGCAGGCGATATGCAGTTGCCGTTTAAAACGCTGGAAATTCCGGCATTCTCCTTTTCTGCTCTCCATTTCGCACCGGAGCACGTAGCTGCCGGATTGGCTGCGCCGGCGCCGGCCGTTCAACGGCAAGTATCACTTCCGGCGCTGTTGTTGCCTTCCAGCCCGTTTCTCGCTACGCCTTCCCAGCCTCCGGAAGAGCGGTTATTTTTTTAGCATATCCCTTCCCCGTTCGTATTAAACATGCCGCATTGGGTAGCGCCACGCCCATGGGACATGCAGGATATGACCCCAACTTGTTTCCGGACACGGCTGCTCATACAGGGCGGTGATGCGATCTGATTTTACTTCAGAGTGGATAGCAGCCCGGCTGCAGGCGCTTGGTTCCCATTGCAAGGTAAAGGCAAGCTTCCTTATTGAGGGCCGCTCCACAATTGACCATATTGATCCCATTGATCTCATTAAATAGAATCTTATGCTTCAATTCATTATAAATTTTTCGGTTCGCAACAAGCTCCTCATCAGCTTGTTTGTGCTGGCACTGGTCGGGTGGGGTAGTTATCAGCTTTCCCGCCTGCCTATTGATGCTGTGCCCGACATTACGGACAACCAGGTCCAGGTGATCACCGCGACGCCGGCGCTTGGAGCGCCCGATGTGGAACGGCTGATCACGTTCCCGGTCGAGCAGGCGTGCAGCAATATCCCCGGGCTCCGGGAAATTCGCAGTTTTTCGCGGTTTGGCTTGTCGCTGGTCACGATTGTTTTCAGCGATGCGACGGATGTTTATTGGGCGCGCCAACAGATCAGCGAACGCCTGCAGCAGGTTCAAACCCAGATCCCGGCCGGCATCGGTACGCCGGAGCTGGCGCCGGTAACAACCGGTTTGGGAGAAATTTTTCAATACGTTGTCAAGCCGAAACCCGGCTATGAGAGCCGGTACGGCCCCATGGAATTGCGCACCATACAGGACTGGATTGTCCGGCGGCAATTACTGGGTACGCCAGGCGTTGCCGATGTCAGCAGTTTCGGAGGTTTGTTGAAACAATACGAGGTGGCCATCCATCCCACCCGGTTGCAGGCATTCGGGCTGACGGTGGCCGATTTGTTCGCGGCGCTCGAGAACAACAACCAAAACACCGGTGGCGCATACATCGAAAAAGGCCCTACGGTTTTGTTTATCCGAAGCGAGGGACTGGCGGAAAATCTCGAAGATTTGCGCTCCATCACCGTCAAAACAAGGACTGACGGAACACCCGTACTCGTGCGGGATGTGGCAGAGGTGCGTTTCGGGACGGCTACCCGGTATGGCGCCGTGTGTTACAACGACCAGGGAGAGGTGGCCGGCGCCGTGGTGATGATGCTCAAGGGTGAAAACTCATCGGCTGTCATCAAACGGGTCAAAGAGCGGATAGCGCAGATCCGGAGCACCTTGCCGGAGGGCGTGGATATCGAGCCGTTTCTCGACCGCACCAAAATGGTAAACAATGCCATTTCCACCGTGGAGCGGAACCTCATCGAGGGTGCGCTGATCGTCATTCTGGTGTTGATTTTTTTCCTGGGCAATATCCGGGCCGGGCTGGTGGTGGCCTCTGTTATTCCGCTCTCAATGCTGTTCGCCGTCAGTATGATGAACCTGTTTGGTGTCAGCGGCAACCTGATGAGCCTGGGCGCCATTGATTTCGGGCTCATCGTCGATGGCGCGGTGATCATTGTGGAAGCGGTGATGCACCGGCTTACGCACTCCAAGCACTTTACGTCGATCAACCGGATTACCCAGCCGGAGATGGACGAAGAAGTGCGCGGCTCGGCCGGCCGAATGATGAATGCCGCCGCTTTCGGTCAGATCATAATCCTGATCGTGTACCTCCCGATTCTGGCCTTGCAGGGCATTGAAGGCAAAATGTTCAAACCGATGGCCCAAACGGTGTCGTTCGCCGTATTGGGGGCGCTATTGCTGTCGGTGACGTATGTTCCGATGATCAGCGCAGTTGTGTTGAGCAAAAAAATCAGCCACAAGCCAACCTGGACCGACCGGTTCATGTATTGGCTGGAGCGCTTGTACCAGCATGCCCTGGAAAAACTGCTGTATTTTCCAAAGAGCATCGCAACGGCTTCGCTGGCTCTTTTTGTCGGCGCTGTCGCCCTGCTCGGCGCCTTGGGCGGCGAATTTATTCCCGAACTCGAAGAAGGCGATTTTGCCGTGGATACCCGCGTGCTGACGGGGAGCAGCCTCAGCACCACCATTGCCGCCACGCAACAAACGGCGCGGGTTCTGCTCGATAGTTTCCCGGAGGTACAAAAAGTAGTGACCAAAATCGGATCGGGTGAAATCCCGACCGACCCGATGCCTATCGAGGCCAGCGATATGATGGTCATTTTGAAAAAGAAAAACGAGTGGACTTCGGCCAGGACCTTTGATGAACTGGCGGAAAAAATGGGAGACAAACTTCAGGCCATTCCCGGCGTCACCGCCGGGTTTCAGTATCCGGTGCAGATGCGGTTCAATGAACTCATGACCGGCGCCCGGCAGGATGTGGTGTGCAAAATTTTTGGCGAAGACCTCGATACGCTGGCGGCATATGCCCGTCGCTTGGGCGAGGTGGTGGGTACGGTGGAGGGCGCGCGCGATTTGTACGTAGAGCGCGTGACCGGTATGCCACAGATCGTGATCGATTACCGGCGGGATGCCCTGGCTAAATTCGGGTTGAATATCGGGGAGGTAAACCGGGTGGTGAACACGGCCTTTGCCGGGGCGAGCGCCGGTCTGGTGTTTGAAGGCGAACGCCGGTTCGACCTTGTTTTGCGCCTGGCTACCGCCGGCCGAAGCGGCATTGCCGATGTGCAGCGCTTGCTACTCCCTACACCCGCGGGCATACAAATCCCCTTGGAACAGGTTGCCGACGTAAAAATTCTGGAGGGCCCTAGCCAGATCCAGCGGGAAGATGCCAAACGGCGGATTGTGGTGGGGTTCAACGTGCGTGGCCGGGATGTACAGCGTATTGTGGAAGAATTACAAGGTAAAATCGAACGGGAAATCCGTTTTCCCCCGGGCTATTATATCACCTATGGCGGCGCATTCGAAAACCTGCAGGAGGCCAAGGAGCGCCTGACTATTGCGGTGCCCGTGGCGTTGCTCCTGATTCTGTTATTGTTGTATTTCGCCTTTAACTCTATAAAATATGGCCTGCTCATCTATTCTGCTATTCCCCTGTCGGCCATCGGCGGTGTGCTGGCGCTCTGGCTGCGCGACATGCCGTTCAGTATCTCCGCCGGAGTCGGATTTATTGCGCTTTTTGGTATTTCGGTGCTCAATGGCATTGTACTTATTGCCGAATTCAACCGCTTGCATCAGGAAGGTATGGACGATGTGCGGCGCATCGTGCTGCAGGGCACGAAAATCCGCTTGCGGCCGGTACTCATGACGGCCGCCGTGGCTTCGCTTGGCTTTCTGCCGATGGCGCTCAGCCAGGGCGCCGGCGCCGAGGTGCAGCGCCCCTTGGCTACGGTAGTCATTGGCGGGCTGATCAGTTCGACATTTCTGACGCTGGTGGTACTGCCGGCGTTGTATATCCTGTTCGAACACTTCAGCCAACGCCGCCGTCATCCCCGCCACCATCACAAAGGGCATACGCCGCCGCCCGCTTCCGCCGTAGCCGTATTTCTGCTGGCGGCAACGGGGCTATCGGCACAGCAAGGCATCGGCCTGGAACAAGCGCTGGAGCAGGCCCGGGCGCATAACCGTTCCCTGCAAACCGCGCATACCGGTGTGGCTTATACCGACAAGCTCCGCGGTACGGCGCGGGAATGGGCTCCTACCGCGTTCGGGATCGAATTCGGGCAAATGAACACGGCTTTTGCCGATACCCGCTTCAGCGTCAGCCAAACGTTCGTGTTGCCCACCGTGCGCCGGCAGCGCAAAGCCGCGCTCGATCAACATTGGCAATTGAGCCAAACCGCTCTGCGCCGGCAGGAGCAGGAACTGGCCTGGCAGGTAAAAACGCTTTTTTATACCCTGCGGACAGCTGCGGAAAAATTGCAACTGCTGCGCCAAACCGACAGCTTGTACGCCGTTTTTGTTGAAAAAGCCGGTTTACGCCTGCGCAGCGGCGAAACCAACGCCCTTGAAAAAATTGCAGCAGAAACCGAACGTATGCTGGTGCGGCAGCAACTGGAACAACAGGCGGGGGAAATGGCCCACCTGCAGCGGCAACTTCAAACGCTGCTGAACAACCCCGGCGCGGTTCAGCCCGTCGCGGGACCTTTGCGCTATATCCTGCCGGCCTTGCCCGATTCGGCAAACCTCAATGCCCACCCTGTTTTGCAGGCGCAACAACAACGCGCGACCCTGGCGGGTATTCAACAGCAAATCGAACGGAACCTGTTGTTACCGGCCTTTTCCCTGGGATACAGCAACCAGTCGATTATCGGATGGCAACAGAGCAAAGCCGGCGCCGATGTGTATTACGATGCCGGAAAGCGCTTTTCCGCCTTTTCAGTAGGCGTTCAGGCGCCCATTTTTTCGCAGGCGCAAAAAAACCGCGTGGCCGCAGCCGGCATTTTACAACAGCAGGAAACCCAACAGGTACAGGTGCTGGACCAGGCGCTCCGGATGGAATATTTGTCTGCCGTGGCGCACTACCGCCGGTTGGAAAACCAAGTGCAGGCGTATGAAACGGTTTTACTGCCCGGCGCCACATCCCTGTTGGCCACCGCCGACCGGCAGTTGCAGGTTGGCGCGATCAATTATGTGGAATGGCTGCTCGCCGCCCGGCAAGCGCTGGATATCCGCCAGCGCCACCTGGATGCCCTGGAGGCTTGCAACCGCGTGGCATTTGAAGTTGAATATTATTTGTCGCAGTAGCGGTGAGACGACTTCGGTCTGTCCGTCCGGTTGCGTTTAAATCTAACTCAAAACAAGTCATGAAAAATATCCTTATTTTGCTCTTGCCGGCCGCTTTTTTTGCAAGCTGCGGCAATGCTTCCCAAAATACCGAAACCACAACAGCCCCCGCTGCTGCCGAAAATCTGGTTCAACTCAGCGCTGAACAACAAAAAAACGCAGGCATCGAAACCGGCTTGCCGGAACGGCGCGCTATGCGCACCCGCTTGCGGGTAAGCGGCATGGTGGATGTGCCGCCACAGAGCCTGGTATCGGTCAGTTTTCCGCTGGGGGGCTACCTGCAATCCACCAAACTGCTCCCCGGCATGCACGTGCGCAAAGGCGAGCCCCTGGCGGTACTCGAAGACCCGCAGTATATTCAATTGCAGCAAGACTACCTGGTGGCTCAGGCCAAACTCCGGTATTCCGGGGCGGAACTACAGCGGCAACAATTGCTCCAGGAAGGGCAGGCAGGCAGTGAAAAGGCGTTGCAGCAGGCTCAGGCCGAATATACGGCTCAAAAAGTGCTCGTCAAGGCACTGAGTGAAAAACTGTTTTTGATTGGGATCAATCCCACAGGGTTGAACGAAGACAACCTGTCGCGCAGCGTGCGGGTACACTCGCCGATTGACGGGTACGTCAGCGCCGTGCGGGTCAATATTGGTAAGTATGTGACACCTACTGACGTGCTGTTCGAACTGGTAGATCCCAGCGACATCCACCTGAACCTGCAAGTGTTCGAAAAAGACGTACCGGCCTTACGGATCGGTCAAAAGATAAATGCGTTCACCAACGACCGCCCGCAAGATGCTCATCCAGGCGAAATCATCCTCATCAGCCGCAATGTGAGCGCGGAACGCGCCGTGGAAGTGCACTGCCATTTCGATCGCTACGACCCCAAACTGTTTCCCGGAATGTTTATGAACGCCGAAGTGGATGTGCTCGAACAACAAACCCTGGCTGTGCCGGAAAGCGCTGTAGTGCGCTGGGAAAACCGGCACTTTGTGTTTGCCGGCCACAGTGCATCGGAGTTTGAACTCCTGGAGGTGGAACCCGGCGCCGCGGCGGACGGATATGTGCAGATCACAGCAAAAAACGGAACGGACCTGTTGCAAACCACCGTGGTTATGAAAAATGCGTATGCCTTGTTGATGAAAATGAAGAATACGGAGGAGTGAAAAGGCTGGCGCCGCGCCAAGTCCATGCCCCCTGGAGTATGGGCCGGACGCGGCGCCAGGGTCATGTGGCGGGCTTAGCGGAAAAGGTGTAGTCGCTTCCACGCCTTCCGGCCACTTTTATCCTGTATCTGCACCAACAGGGTTGTGGCAGCCAAGGCGGTGGGCAGCGCTATTGCCGTCACCGGTTCGGTCAGCTCGTATATCAGTACTTCACGCCCCAGTACGTCGCAGGCATTTAACCTGGCCGGCACGGCGTCTGGCGGTATTTCGACGCTGATACGGCCGGACGCCGGGTTGGGATAGAGCCGGACCAGGGCTTCCACAACCGGCGCTTCCGGCGCATCCACCGTAACGCTGTCGCAAAAGGCGGCGTTGGAATTATTGTACCGCAGGATATTGTTTTGCCGGAAACAATGCAGCGCCGAGTACACGTCCGTCATGTAAATATTTACCCAACCGGAGAACAGGCCGTTCGACCCGCCGATGCCTTCCAGCCAGAAATAATTGGTATCCACTACGCCCTGAGGGTTCATAAAAAAGTAGCGCCGGCGCCAGGCGAGGTCATTGAGCAGGATCGAGTCCTGATACGCCACGATATTGGGCCCGGGCTTCCAGTCCAGCACCTGCCCGGGGTGCAGGTCGAAATCGTAGAGCAAACGGGTGGAATCGGCCATGGGAAAATACGCCGGGTCGAGGTTGATAGGGTAATGGTCCGTATGGTCGTCATAAGCGGTGAAATACACTTTTTTGCCGGCGAGGTCCTGGCTGATGGCGCCGATCAGTTGCAGGGGTTCATGAAGCATGGTGGCCGACGCGGTTGGGCAGGGCGAAGTGCCGGCGTAGGTATTTCGGGCATACAGTTTTTTCGACCAGCTGTATCCCGGCACGGTGGTGTCGCCTTGCAGCACGTATTGCCGCCCGGTGAAATAACACCAGATGCCCTCTTCCTCGCTCCATTTGGCCAAACCAAAGGGGAAAGGCTGATAGGCGGAAAAAGGATTGGTCAGGCAGGCGGAGTCGGGGTATTGCGCATCGTTGAAACAGGTCAGCTCGTATTGAATTTCGGTCAGCGGGGTTTCGATATCCCACCACAACAAATGTTGGCCGCCCAGGCGTTTGTACACCCGGGTGGGTATGCGCAAGGTATCGCCCGCTGCCGGCAGCGTCACCAGGAGCAGGTTTTGAAAACGGGTCGGGATACCGTTCCACAGCGTATCGCCGGCAGACTCGACGAGGGCATAGTCGTGCAGGCTGTTTTGCAGCCACATGGTATCGCCGGCTTGCCGGGTAAAATCGTAGAGCAGTTGAAAATGATCGTCCCGCCACCAGAAAACGGAGTCGTTGCGCGCATACAGGTATTGAAAACCATAGTCCACAAATCCCTGGCCAAACGGAAAGCCATAATGATAGGCATAGTTGTGCAGGCGGGCGCAGAGGTGGCCGCCCACGACGCCGGCGCCGGCGTATTGAAGAATTTCATCACCGGGGCCGCCCACGCTTTCGTAGTGGATTTTCCAAAAGGCGCCGGGTTGAAACCAGGGATAAGATTGGGCATTCGATACGACTGCCAGGCCGATTCCGGTAAGGAGGAGGAGCAGGTTTTTCATTATATTTTTTTATCCAAAAATAACCACCGGCTCCCGGCAGTACGCGGAATTCTGCAGACTGTGCTTGAACTGGCGTCCGGATTGTCGCCGATTGGCGCACTATTTCTTTTTCCGCCGGCGCATATTTTTCAGGATAGTGGCTACGGTACCCGTCACGGCTTGTTCGTAGGTGGCGGCGCCCTTTTTGGAAAAAAAAGGCACACCGGGTACGATCAGTTTGATCTCGCAAAACTGGCTGGCGGGTCCGCTGCCGTCTTCATATAACGTTACCTCTGCACGGATGATCTGCCCGTTCTGATCGAAGAGTTTGCGCATTTTATCCTGTACGTGCGCTTTCAAATCGGCGCTTGCTTTAAAATGTACGCTCTGAATGTTGATGTTCATGTTTTAAAAGATTGATTAAATCAGTATCGTGTTGTATCCATGCCTTCCGGCAATTACCGGTTTGCAGATAGTTCTTATATGACAGACCGCTTTGCGGTCAAATTTGAATAGCCCCTGCGCATATTTTTTAACTGCGAAGCGGTTGAACATGAATAGCCCCGGATGCAATCCGGGGGATGAGGCAAAGATTGTTTTTTAACCGCGAAGCGGTTGAATGTGAACATCTTGTAGCGCATATTCAACCGCTTCGCGGTTGCAAAACGCATTCCCCTTCATTCCCCGGATTGCATCCGGGGCTATTCACGTTCAACCGCTTCGCGGTTTTTATTTATGTGCAGGCAACACTCGTCGGTATAGCGGTTGAATTTTGGTTTAAATTGTTGATGTTCAATCGCTTCGCGGTTGGTTCTTGGGCCGAACACCGACCCCGAGTGAAATTCGGGGTTATTCAAATTCGACCGCTTTGCGACCTTTGCAGATTACAACTTTTTACAAACCGAGAATTGCTACATGCCTTTCGGTCAAACCACCCCAAATCCTGCCAGGGCTAAGAGGATGAGGATGATCAGGCCCATGGGGGGAAAAACGGAGCTGCTCATGGCCATTAAAAAAATCACCCCTATGACATACCCCAGCCAATAGAGGAAGCCGGTATTGTTTTGTGCAAAAAAACCGATACTCATGCCGAACCATCGGCCAATGATAGCAAAAAAAGAAGAAAACCCATGCCATATTCCATGCCAGAAGCCATATTCTTCAAAGGTAATATCGCTAGGCGCGCAGGAAGAGATGGATAGCAACAGGATACCTGCTGCAAGGAAGCAGAAGTATTTTTTGTTCATGATCCGTTCTTTTGTTCTGTTCAGGTTCTGAATATGGTTTTCGCGCTTTGCTCGAACGACTTAATACTCGTTGAAAGCAACCGCTTGTGTTGAAATTTGACTCAGACTGGCAATCGATTCGCTGACTGCACTCCTCAACACTTCATTGCGCAACAAGTACATAAAGTCGTCCCCTTCTTTCAGCATTTTTTTTGTATTTTCCATGCTGGCAGCCGCTTTTTGGTATTCCTGCTGCCATTTCAATTTAATTTCCTGTGTTTTGGCGGCATCCTGGGCTTTCAGGCGCTCGTCTGAAATCAGCGCATTGTTGTTATCCAATTCCTGAAAATACTCCAATGATTTCATATTGATTGCGTGTAAATGCGCTTCGAGATCATCGAACCTGGCGTGGATATCCAACCATTGTTTTCCCAGAATTTTGCAATATCCCCGATATCCTTGTTTTCGTTGATGCCGCGGTGGTCATCGCCGTCACTTTGCGGACGCGATCGGTGAAGCCATCGCTTTTTTCTGAAAACGTATCGATCAACTGGATCACGGTTTTGGCGAGGTAAATGAGCGCCGTTACGTTGTTCGGGTTTTGACAGGCGCCGAGCGCGAGCAATAGGGATAATAACAGGCCTGTGAAGGCAATTTTCAAAGGCGCCTGGTCTTTATTTTAGTTTAGAAAGCCGGTGGAAAACGGATTAGGAACGGTAAGAAATTTCTTTCAGAGTAACTGGTTTGCCTCTTCAGATAAGAATTTAATGAGCGGATAAATGTAGGAAAACCTCCCTTAATTGACAAAGTATTTCTGCATCCGGCCGCCGTTTGTTTGTATTTGGGCAGGCACTACAAGCTTATCTCTGCCCAGTCCGATTCCGTGTCGCCGGCCTTGATCTGAAATCCCTTGCGTTTGAACAGTCGCCGCATGGCGCCATTCACTTTGAGAAACGACGCCGTAATTTTCTGGTAGCCCTGTGCCCGGGCGATTTCAATGATAAAATCGGTGAGCAGGCTACCCAGGCCTTGGCCGTGCCAGGCGTCGGCCACCAGGATGGCATATTCGGCCGATTCGCGCCAGCCGTCGCCCACAATACGCACCACGCCGATGATTTGCGGCTGCCCCCCGGATTCGATGACGGCCACAATAGCCATTTCACGGTCGTAATCGATTTGAGTAAAGCGTGCCAGCATTTTATGATCGATACCCGGCACATATCCGAAAAAGCGAAAATACAAGCTTTCTTTCGACGTATTTTTCACCAGGGCGGCCTCCAGGGGTTCGTCTTCAGGCCGGATAGGCCGCAGCAGGGCGCGCTGCCCGTCGCGCAGCGTCACGGTTTTCGTCCATTGTGTGGGATAGGGCTGGATGCTGAGGTGTTCGTAGGGTTCGCGTTGCTGGCTGGGGCTCTGTTCGAGGGTGACCGCTGCGTCGAGGGCTACGCCGCCGTTGCCGCTCATGGCAAAGGGGTTGATCTCGATTTCCGAGATTTCCGGAAAATCCAGCAGCAGGTAGGAAAAGCGCACCAACACGGTGTACAATTGTTCGAGCGGGACGGCTGGCAGGTGCCGGAATCCGTGGAGCAAACGCGCAATACGGGTGCCCTCCACCAGGTGCCGGGCCAGGGCCAGGTTGAGCGGCGGCAACCCGATGGCGCGGTCCTGCCATACTTCTGTGGCCACGCCGCCCAGGCCAAAAACGATGACCGGGCCAAAAATGGGGTCTTTTACGGCGCCGATAAGCAGTTCGTGCTGGGCATCAACCATTTTTTCCACCGTCACGCCGGTAATCCGCGCATCGGGGCGTTTTTTGCGCACGTTTTCCATCAAAAAACGGAACACCTGGCGGACGCCGAACTCTGTTTCGATACCGAGCCGCACGCCTTGTACGTCTGATTTGTGCCAGATATCCGGCGATTCAATTTTGAGCGCTACCGGGCAGCCCAGGCTGCGGGCGATAGAAGCCGCTTCATCTTCCGTTTTGGCCAGGTACGAGGCATTTACCGGAATGCCGTAGCAGGCGATCAGGCGTTTGCTTTCGGACTCCTCCAGGTGTATCCGGCCGGTTTTTCGAACAATCTCCAAAACGGCCTTTGCGCCGGCGCGGTTGATGTCGGTCAGTTCAATCGGCAGGTCGGCAGGCGTTTCGTGCAGCAGTTCGAGGTTTTCGCGGTACCGCACCATGTGCATGAAAGTGACTACGGCGCGCTCGGGGAAAGGATACCAGGGTATTTTTCCTTCTTCGAGCAGGGCACGGCCGTTTTTTACGGTTTGGGCGCCCATCCAGCTGGCATAAACGGGTTTGGAAGGTACCGCTTTTGCGGTAGCCGCCACTGCGCGCGCTGCGGCGCCTGCATCGGTACCGCTTTGGGCGGTCTGGATAGCCAGTACGGCATCCACGTTGGCATCGTACAGGCAGGCATGCAGTGCGGCGCGAAATTGTTCGACTCCGGAGTCGGCTGTCACATCCACGGGGTTGGCCTTGCTCCAGTAGGTTGGCAGGATTTTGTCGATTTCCGCGATGGTTTCGGGCGCCAGCGCCGCCAGGGCGCCGCCCCGTTGTTCGAGGGTATCGGTGGCCAGGATGGCCGGTCCGCCGGCATTGGTCACGATAGCCAGGCGGTTGCCTGCCGGCAGCGGTTGGGTGGCCAACGCCTGGGTGCAATCAAACAGCTGCTGGATGGTTTGTACGCGGATCACGCCGGCGCGGCGGAAAGCCGCTTCGTATACGGCGTCGTTGCCGGCCATGGCGCCGGTGTGGGAGAAGGCGGCACGGGCGCCCTGCTGACTTGCCCCCGCTTTCAGCACCACGATGGGTTTGGAGCGTGCGAACGCCCGTGCGGCGCTCATAAACTTGCGCGCATTGGCCAGGTTTTCCATGTAGATCAGGATGCAGGCGGTGCGGCTGTCGGAGCCGAAGTAATCGATCAGGTGATCGAAACTGATGTCGGCCATGCTGCCGATCGATACGAAGTGGCTAAACCCCACGTTCTTTTCAGCCGCCCAATCCAGGATAGCTGAACCCAGGGCGCCGCTTTGAGAAATAAAGGCCACACGCCCTGCGGGCGGCAGGGCGGGCGCAAAAGTGGCATTGAGGCCGATGGCGGGGGTTTGTACCCCCAGGCAATTGGGCCCGACGAGCCGTACGCCATGGGCCGTGGCTTCTTTTTTCAAATCCCGGAACAATTCCTCTCCCTCGGGGCCGGCTTCCTTGAAGCCCGCAGACAACACAACGGCGCATTCGGCTTTGGCCTGGCGGCAGTCTTTCATCAGCGGCGGAACAAGCGCGGCCGGCAGGGCGAAAACCACCAGGTCGGGCGCTTGGGGCAGGTCCTTGAGGCGGTCATAGCACGGCTGCCCCAATACGCTCCTGTACTTCGGGTTTACGGGATACACAGCGCCCTGGAACCCGTTGCCGAGCAGGTTGCGGAGCACCGTATACCCGGTCTTTTCCATTTTTTCCGTAGCGCCGACAATGGCGACAGAATTGGGGTAGAAAAATTTATCGAGAATTTTTTTCATGGGTTAATTGCTCAAATACGCACTCCGCTGCTCCCGGATAAAAGCAAATACATCGCCGCTGTATTCCTCTTTTTGTGTGAGTTCTATAAACCTCAGCAGGAAATCTGGTTCTGTGGCAAATGGGTTTCCGTTTTGTATGTCTCGCCTGATTTTTTCCGTCGCGAAATCAAAGCCGCCTTTGAAAAAATCGGCTTTTCGCTCGTCGGGCAGGCGGGAATACCATTGCGGATATGCCATATCAGCCTTTTCGGCAGCAATTAAGTTTTCTTTAGAAAAGTCCATAACACGATAAAGATAAACGGGTAACCCAAATATCCGGATACTGCCAGTTTAGAGTCGGTTCCTGTAGTAGGAATTTGATGTCCTCCAGTTGTTTGGCGCTTCCGGAAAAAGATCAAAACTTCCAGTACTTCGTCAGCAATCCCGCCGCCTGGTGCAGGTAAAGTTCATACGTTTCCCAAATTCTCAACCCGGAAGTCGAAGGCGTTTCGGGGTAGGGCAGGGGTTGGCCGTTGACGCCGTCGAGGAAATTGTGGACGCAGCCGGGCAGTTCTTCCTCGTTATAACCGCCTTCGAGCACGCCGAAAAGTTTTCCGGGAAAGTTTTCCTGCAGGGTTTTGCCGATCCAGTGGAAAAAGTTGCCCGTAGCGCGGAGTTGGAGCAGGGGGTCAAACTGGTGCGCATCGAACCCGGCGGATACCGCCACCACGTCTGGCTGAAACTGAATGGCTGCCGGCAACATATATTCGATGGCGTGGCGGAAGATATCGTCGCCGCTGCCGCCAGGCAAGGGGCAGTTGATGGTAAAGCCGGCGCCTTTACCTTCGCCGATCTCCACGGGCGAGCCGTTGCCGGGATACGCCGGGTATTGGTGCAGCGACCAGTACATGACCTGGTCAGTGCGGTAAAAAATATCCATGGTACCGTCGCCGAGGTGGCCGTCGAAATCGAGGATGAGCACGCGTTTCCCTTCCTTCACGGCTTTTTGTGCGGCCACAGCTACGTTGTTGAACAAACAAAACCCGTGCGCTTCTTCGCGGTAGGCATGGTGGCCGGGTGGGCGCACCAGGGCAAAATCGCCGCGTTCCATAGCCAGGATGGTGGCGCCTACCGCAGCGGCGGCGGCCTGAAAACTTCCGGCGGACGTCACGGTGTCGCCATCGAGCGGCTCGGCTTTGGCGCTGTGTTTCCGGATCGTTTCGATGTGATTTTTAGGGTGCACCAGTTCGAGGAACGGGGCGCCATCGGGAGCAACCGGCTCGGGTTCAAGGCCCTCGAAGGCCAGCAGGCGCCGCCGGTTTTCCGGGTGGGTATCGCCGGTATCGTGGCCGAGCACAGACGGGTGGTAAAGGATTTTCATGTGCGGGTGCTTGTACCGGCAAATGTAGGGCAGGGCTTTTCAAAAAACTATTCACAGTTAATCAACTATTTTACCCGAACAGCGTTTTAGGTTTCTATTTCGTTTTGCTGACGCAAATAGGACATACTAACGTACTTTTGCCTCCGACACCTTTTACGCCGCAAGGCGCAGTTGCTCACCAGATAATACCACCGCTGACACCAGAGCGATCATCGGTTCCACATCAATCCACTTTTAGCAGTTCATCACCCACCACATGCCTGCCGGCGCACCACTCCGGCATACTAAAAAAATTTGTCATGGCTAAACGATTACCGCCGGCAGGTATTGACGATATGGCGTTTTATGCGCCCAAGCTTTACCTCGACATCCGGACCCTGGCGCAAGAACGCAACATCCCTGCCGAAAAACTCGAGCAAGGCCTCGGCCTCTGCAAAATGGCATTGCCCGACGTGTATGAAGATGCCGCCACTATGGCTGCCGAAACGATTGCCGAGCTCATCGAACGCAACCACCTCGACCCGCGCCGTATCGGCCGCATTTACCTGGGCACCGAAAGCGCACTCGATATGGCCAAACCTACAGTTACTTATGCGGTGGGGATGGTGGAAGAACGCCTTGCCGGCCGCTATGGTCCGGGTTGCCTGCGTCATTGCGACGTGCTTGACATGACTTTTGCCTGCATCGGCGCTACCGATGCGCTGCACAATACGCTCGATTGGGTGGCCACCGACCCCGATAACATTGCCATCGTAGTCGCTTCCGATATTGCCAAATATGAGCTCGGCTCCACAGGTGAATATACACAGGGCGCCGGCGCCGTGGCCATGCTCGTCAAGTGGCGCCCGCGGCTGCTCGTGGTACGCCGCCTGTTCGGGGTGGCTATGGAAAACGTGCACGACTTTTACAAGCCCCGCCGCGAGCGCTACAGCGATATCCCGGTGTTCGACGGGCACTACTCCAACCAGTGTTACCAAAACCGCATGACCGAGGCGCTCGCCGATTTCAGGCGGCGGGCCATGGCTGCGGGGCTGTTCAGCCCAGGTCAATACCGCGCCCTGAGCGAGCGCTGGGCCCGCATGATTTTCCACTTGCCATATGCTTTTCATGCCAAACGTATGTTTGTGGAGGCTTTTGTACAGGAGCGTAAAGCCCGGGGCACATGGCCGCAAGATGCCGGCCGCTACGGATTTTCCGAACCGGCGCCGGAACAATTCGACGACCCGAAAGCCTTTGGAAAAGCCTTTGCAACATTCCTCAAAACCGTCAGCGATTCGCCGTTATACGCCCGTTTTGTGCGCAAAAAACTGGAAAAAGCCCAACGGGCCAGCAGCGAGACGGGCAACCTGTACACAGCTTCCATTTTTTTAGCGCTCATGAGCACGCTGGAGAGCGACATGGCCGAAGGCGCCAGCCTGGCCGGCAAGCGTTTGGGATTTGTTGCTTATGGCAGTGGTTCGAAGGCCAAAGTATTCGAGGCCGTCGTACAACCGCAATGGGCCGAAGTGGCGCGGTATTTTCGCGTGTTCGACAAACTCGCCCGCCGGCAATCCATCGATTATAACCAGTACAAAGCCCTGCCCGCCGGCCTTCAGCAGGCGCCGTTGTTTGTGGAACCCGGCCGTTGGGGCCTGACGCGTATCGGTACGGAAGGCGCCACGCTTGGCGCCCGGTATTATACGGCCTGGTAAATAAAAAAAGCGGCGCACCCGCCGGGCGTGCCGCTTATTCACCTAAAACCTGTTGTTGAAAAACGTATTGCCTTTTACTATCCTGCATTTTTTCTCAACGGAATCGCACGCTAACGCACCTCTTCGTAAACCGCCTGCTCTGCCTGCTCTGCCGCCCGGTTTTGCGGCGGCGTATAACAACCGGCGCTTCCGCAACAGCCGACATTCAGCGCCGCTTGTATGGCAAAGATGCCCCCCGGGATCAATAAAAGCCATTCCCCGGTGCGATACACTTCCCAAAACGCCCATATCGCCAGACTTGCCCGCAGCAACCGCATGAAATTCCATTGATTCATCATGTTGCAAAGATGCAGGGGAGTGATCGGCGGTACGCAGCCTTATTCAGGTGCTGAATGGCATTTTTTACTGTAACGCTGTCGGGGCGATCGGTGCCGGCACGGCATTCTTCACCGGCGGCAACGATTTCAGGTAGGCAAATTTGGCCCGGAGGTCTTCGTCGGTCATGGTGGCAAAATTTTGCCACGGCATGGGCGGCAATAGCATGCGACTACCATCGAGGCCTTCCATCTCATCCAAAAATCCTGTTTACTTTAAAATCCGGACTACAACAATGGCATTATCCTCGAATATGGCTTGCAGTACATACCCCCGGCGGAAACTGATCCAGCGGGATGGGAAAGCGCGCTTGACCCTGCGGGCTGCCTGTGAACGATTTTTGCCAGAGCAACCTGCTCTCTATATTGGTAAGCCGGATCATAAAGGATTGTGGGTTACCATCCAGCGCCCCGAACATTTCACCGGTTGCAGCATCTTTGAATGCCCATAAACGGATACCGTCCCTCCCGGATATCCCCGTTTTAGTACCGGATATAACCGACACCAGGAAGGTATCCGTTGTCACATTAATTGTACATGCAGTGGTTATCGAGACATACCATGATCCTGCCAAATATGCCGGAAACGCCGGAATGGTCAGCGCGGGTCCCGGAGTAGTGGCGTAATAGTCGCCATTGTGGTACCAGACATAATAAAGGGGCGGTTCGTTGTTTATGGTATCCACCGCCAGGGAAAAGGTAACCGTACTGCCCAACCCAACCGTCTGATCGGCAGGCACTTGAGTTAATAAATGCGATTGCCGGACAATGATAGAAATGGTAAAGTTATTGGTGAAACACGGATTGCTTGCCGTAAGCGTCGCCTTCCAGGTGGCAACCGGTTGCGGCCCCTGGATATGAAGGGTGAGCAGCGTGTCGTTCGCTTCCCATATCCAACCGGGGACGGGATTTGTGACCTCCCAGGTCTTGGCAGCCCAATGATTGCCTTCATATCCGAAATGGAATTGCAGTGTGGCGGTATCCACACCGTCCGGCAGGCATAATTCCTCATCGTATCCGCCAAAAATGATGGTGTTTGGGAAAAATATATAGGGGCTCACCGGTTCGCCAACCGGGATGACGGCCGTTGCCGTGTCGCCCGGACAACCATCGGCATTCGTGCCATAAACCTGAATGACCGTCGAATCAAGGGAGGGAAAGCCCGAGTAATATAATTGCGCTGAATTGCTGGTGGCGGCAAAGACCGGGGAGTCATCGGGCAACAATTTCCAATGCCAGTCAAAAGTAGTCGTATCCGCCGGGGAAAGCGCAAAAATGTTCAACTCCAAGGCGCACAGGTAGTCGGGCAAATTGACAAAAGAGCGAAGAGGCGGCAGCGGTTTTACGGTAAAAACAGTGGAGAACGTATCCGGGTCGTTATTTTTCCAGGCAACCAGGGTCAGCAGGTATGTTCCGGTGTCCTGTACGGCCAACGCCGGCCGTTCGGCAGTGGAAAAAGCATTCCCGTTCAGGCGCCACTGAAACTGCTGGTAGCCGTTTACAGCGGATTTATTATCCACCACAACGGTATTGCCCAGGCATATTTTATCCGGAATGTCAAAGTACGGGCCCGTTACCAAACGCCACACGGAGCCGCTGTTCGAAGCGGTGCCACCCGGGAAACCGGACCCATAATACCCTACGCCAGGCGCCGGAAAACAAAATTTATCGGCAAAGCTCCCATCGTCCCCGTTTATTTTATGCCGGTCCCAACAGGCGCCGCCATCATCCGTTTTAAACAAGGAAAGGCCCACCGATGCGTATCCTGTCCGGCTGTCGATCATATTGATAGTGCCAAAATTGGAACCGGTTGTCAATTGAACCGGTTGATCCCAGGTCATGCCGCCATCGGTCGTTTTATACACTTTCCCGGGGCCGAGCACCACCAGGGTATCGGGCCCCACAGCGTCAAAATCGAGTAAACCGCCGGTGAAGGGCGTATTGGGCGGATCGAACCAGGTATTGCCGCCGTCGACAGATTTCAGGAAATAATGGTTATATATATTCCCGACGGCATAACAAACCTCCGGGGTGGGGCATTCAATTTTGGTGATCTCGCCGGATTGATAGTATGCCACCTGTTTCCAGGTCTGCGCCCCGTTTGTCGTTTTATGCAGCAAGCCGAATATTCCGGCAGCAAAGCCGGTTTGGCCGTTCATAAAAAATATCCGGCGCATGCTGGAAGGGGTTGTCACGCCTTGGAAACTCAATCCGCCGTCGGTGGTGCGAATCAAACTGAACGAAGATATATACCCGGTATCGGGACTGACGAAGTCGAGGTTCGCATCAAAATGGTCGCCGGGTTTGAAATCCAGGATAGACCAGGATAGTCCGCCGTCGGTCGTTTTGACCAGCTGGTGATTATATTGCTCGATCCCGAACCCCGTTTTTTCATCCACGAAATCCAGGCTTTTTACGTAATAGTCCAGGCCGGGGATTTCCGTTTTCACCCAAAGGTCTTCGGGGATATGGCGGATATGAACCTGAATGACGGCGGTATCCCAACAATTGTATTGATTCCAGGCCGCTGTTGCGATAACTGCGTCCGTATCGCTGACGAATTGGGCATGTATGCCCGGTCCACCCCACATGGAAAGCGGAATGGTTTGCCATCCGGCATGGTCGAAACCTGTTCCGGTCGTCGTCAGTTCGATATACGACCCCGGGCAGCCGTACACATCCGTTGGCATCTGCAACTCCGGCTTTGGCCAGGCCCGTAGATATAGATGTTGCAGGAAGGTGTCCTGGGCGAAACCGTTGTCCACCACCAGCTTTAAGTTATCTTCGAATATACCCGTCACGGGGATTTGCCAGGGCAACGCAGTGGTAGACACCAGCGAATCGTGTAAAAACCACTGATATGACCAGGACGGGGAGCCGGAACTCATAATTTTGGCCGTGCCCGAACCGCAGGAATACGGGAATTCGACGGTAAAGGCAGCAACAGGCCTGGGATGCGGTATGTTTTGGGTGCGCATTAAAAACCCGTTTTTCCCGATTACCCACCAGTCATTGCCATTCCGGGTAATTTTTGTAATCGATTTCCCCAGTGTTTCCGGAAAAACCTCCCAATACAAACCGCCGGAACCGGAAAAATACAGCCCGGAATCGGTGCAGGCAAAAACGGTGTCCGTGCCGATAGCGGTCAGGCCGTTCACGGCCTTAAAGGGCGGGTGTAGTTCCACCCAGGTGTTTCCGCCGGTTGTCGATTTTAAAAAAAACGGATCGCCTCCGGCATATATAACGGACGTACTGCCCATGGACACGGCGCGCATGTACCAATTGGGGTTGGTCATGGCCCAATTGCCGCCGCCGTTGGAGGTAGTCAGCACCACCTTGTCGCCCACCACTATGCCATGCTGTGCATCCAGCATGGAGATGGCCCAAAGCTCCGGGTTGATATTGGTAGATACCGTCCAGTTCGCTCCGCCATTGGTGGTTTTTAGAATACTGAAATTATGCCCCACGGCGAAGCCGGTGAGCGCGTCGGGAAAAGCCATCGCGTTGATTTCGCGCGGCCATACGCCCCCATTGTTGATGTTTTGCTCGGTCCAGGTTTCGAAACCGTTGGCGGCATGAAAAAAGGACTGGGAATTTGCCAGATAAAACGTCCCGCCCACTACACCTGCCTTTGGGCCGGTAAGATGCGCGCCCTTGATTCCGAAAGCGATATCAATACCCAAGCCATCCCGGAACGGGCGATAACTCCAATCTGTACCATTGTTGTAGGAGAATGTGACGCCGTTGTGCCCGCTAATCAGGATGCTTTGCCCGCCGTAGAAACTAATGTCGTATAAATGCTCGCCCGCAACTCCCGACAAAATCTGCCATTGTGCATACGTTTTGGTAAACACGCTAAGCATCAGGATAATAAGGGTAGTTCTCATTTCAGTAAATTAGCAAGTGAAAGGGTAGTGTTTTATCCTGAAATAACTTTTCACAAAACCCGATGCGTACAGTTATTACGGACGCGGAAATCAACACTGCAATGTCGCATTTTCCTTTTTCATATTTCAAATTAAACTTTTCAAATTGAACTTTTGACTTTAAAAAATCTCCCCTACACGAGATGTTTCAAAAAAAGTCAAAAGTCCAATTTGAAAAGTATTTGCCCCTCACCACGCCGCATTCCCCACCATCACATCCTTGTCCGTCGTCCCGTTCGTCAGTTGCACCCAGTAGCCCTTGTCCGTTCGGCGCAGGGCCAGTAGTTCGTACATGCCGCCGCCAGCGTAGGATAACGCCTGGCCCGTTACCAGCGGGATCAAAGCCCCCGGCGCGGGCGGGCTGGCCGCGTCGTACAAGCCGATCACGGCTTTGACTGTCCAGATTTGTCCTTCCGGCGCGGTGATCTTCACCGTTACCGGAGCGCGGCCGTCGGCGGTGTTGCAGGCGCAGAAGTTCGGGACGGCGATGCCGCAGGGGGCAACCGTGCCCGCCACGGCGCCGGTAACGGTTTGCGTCGGCCCGGCCGAAGTGATGACCACCTGGTAGGCCCCGTTGGGATACAGGCCGAAGCTGAGCGGCCCGCCCGTGCCGGCCAGCGGCGCGCCGAGGTTGGCGCCGCCGCCGGTCTGCAACTGATACGTCGAGCCGAGGTCGGAACCGTTCAGGCCGACCAGGGGGCCGGGTTCGCCGGCGCAGTAGTCGGTGTAGGTGATGGCCACCGTGGGCGCTGCGCTCACGGTGATGTCGAAGGTGCACGTGTTCGTGCAGCCGTTGCCGTCGGTGTAGCTGTAGGTCACGGTGTTGGTCGTACCCACGCCGGCGGTGTAACTCGTGCCGCTGACGCCTGTGCCGCTGAACGCGCCGCCGGCGGGCGAAGCGCCGGGCAGGGCGCCGAGATCGAGCGGCAATTGGCTATCGAAAATATTTTGATCGGAGGGGCAAGTCACGGCCGGCAGGCTATGCACGACGACGGCGACGCTTTGCTGATTGGTGCAGCCGTTCGGCCCGGTGACGACCACGGTGTACAGCCCGCTGTTGGCGGGTGTGGGGCCGGCGATGGCTGGGTTTTGCGCTGGGGAAGCGAAACCGCCCGGTCCGCTCCAGGTCCAGGAGGTAGCCGCGCCGCCGGATTCGAAGAGGAGCAAATCGCCGCTGCCCATGCACAGGGGGGCATTGCTCGAAGCCGCTACGGCGGGCGCCTGGTCGGGGTCGCCGGTCACTACGGCTGAGCCGGTCATGCCGAGCGGGCAGCTGGCGCCGTCGGGGTTGGCCACCACGGTGTAGGTTCCCGCGGCGGTTTGCAGGCCGAAATCGAGCGCGGCGCCCGTGCCGGGCAAGGAAGCGCCCAGGTCCGCGCCGTCGAGTTGGAGTTGGTAGTTAAACCCCGTGGCAGAGCCGCTGAGCGCCACCGGCACGCCGTTGCTGCCGGCGCAGACGTTGCCGCCGCCGCTGACGGCAAAGGCCGCCGGCTGCGGGGTGATGGTGATGTCCACGGCCAGCACCACGGTGCTTTCGCACAAACCGCCGTCGCTGTACACGCGGGCGTAGTAGGTGACGGGGCCGGTGATGACGGGCATGAACATATTGCCTGCCGGGCCGGGCGTGCCGCCGGAGTACACGAGGTCGGTGGTGGCTGCCGGGTCGGTGTACCAGTTGGCCCACTCGTCGGGCTTGAGGCCCGAGAGCACGAGTTTGGCCTGGCCGGGCGGGCAGCCGCTGGTGATGCTGGCCGCCACATCGAGCACAGGCACGGTGGCGGGGCAGGGGTTGCAGGAAAGAACTGCCAGCCGGCGTTGTTGAACACGTCGCCGCCGGGCGTGGGCACGTAGATGTCCTCGGTGCCGGTGTGGGTCATGCCCGTGAGGAAGAGGTATTTGGTGCAGGTGCTGGTGCCGTCGTAGTCGTCCTTGTGGATGACGGCCGGGGTGTTGGGGTCGGAGGATTTCATTTCGATGTACTGGCCGGGCAGGCCTTGGGCGATGAACTGGCCTTCGATGCCGTTGTGGGGGACGAGGGTTTGGGTGGTGCCGGCGGTGAAGGTGTAGCGTTTGCCGGGGGCGAATTTCATGGAGTGGTAGGAGCGGGAGTCATCAAAAAATGCATCGCCTCTGAACTCAACATCGTGTATATAAAAATCAGGCCCTCCATATCCGATGTACCCACTTTGCTCAAAAAGTAACTTATTTTTTATCGTTGCTCCCCATAACTGTGCATTTGATGCTTTGAAAGTCACATCGTAAAGTCCTGGGTTATATCCATTGCCAACTATCCAACTAACAGGTGCATCCTCAAAAATAAAACTCGAAGTCCCGCTGTGAATCTGGTACGGAAAATAATAGAGGTAAGCAACAGCGTAACTATTAAAATTTCCCAAAAAATTTACAATTGAGTTTCCCAAAAATACCTCGGCTGTGGATCCGTCATAACTGTTGTCCCAGTACCGACCGATCTTGATCAACTTATCGTTAGTACGAAATTTACCGTACCGGTGTACAAGATCAACATTTACCCAAAGTGGGTCAATCAACGTCCAATCGCCCGTTGTCTCCCAGAATTTCAAACTGTTTTTAAAATGCTGCCCCGCACTCGTTATCGTCGCCGGCCCCTTCGCCCGCAACCAGAAATCACCCGCAAAATCCAGTTCCATGCCGCTTGAAAACGTCAAACTCCCGAAAACGGCGATCTGGTTGGGAGTAAACGGTGGGTCCACGGTGTAAAACTTCGCTCCGCCGGTCACGCCCGTCCAGTCCATGTCCTTGCAGAAGGCCCAGCGCTGTGTCACATCCACCACGCTGCCCGCGCCGAGGCCGGAAGCGGCGTCGAAACGTACATTGTCTTCCGGTGTGGGCGGGCACTCGCCACCTGCTCCGCCGGATGCGAGCGACCAGTGGTTGCTGTCGTGCCAAATGCCGCTGCCGCCTACCCAAAAGAGGTTGCGGGGCGCGGGGTTGGTCATGTTCCAGTCGGCCGTGACCTGCGGCTGAATGCCGAAACTGTTCGTGGCCGAGTAGGTGGCGCCCGTGGTCAGGTCGGGCAGCACGTTGTCGAGGATGACGTGCTGGAGGTTCAGCGCGCCGCCTGTTTTGGCGATTTTGGCCGTCGTGGTCGGGCCGTCGGTGTACAGGTAGGCCAAGTGCGCGCAGTCGGCGTTCAGCACGTTGATCGTGCCACCGGCATTGATGGTTTGGGTGTTTCCGCCGCCGCCGTCCAGAATGTGGTAAAAATACGAGCCGCGGATGGTCAGGGTATTGTAGGTGTGGCTACCGCGCATGCGGCCGTTTTCGTAAAATTCCACCTCGTTGAAATCGCCGTAACTGTCAATGTTGCCGAGGCTGGTGAAGGTGAGTTTGTCCAGCACGTTGCCCTTTACGAGCGTCCCGGCAGCCATCGTGATTTTCCAATAGTCGTGTATGCCGGCGATGTGTTTGGTCTCGATCCTGTTTCCCGGGCCGGCCTGCATGACGAGGTGGGAGTTCATGGCGTGGAATTTTCCAGCCTCGTATTCATTGTTGAACTGAACCCCGTAGTCCGGGTAAGCGGCATTTGAAAACGTAATGGTCGAACTTGTGCCGCCGATCGGGTCGCCGAGCCAGGCTTCGGTGTTCGGATTGGGCAAGTGACCTCCCCCGAGATAATTCGCCTCCCACCAGTAGATATTGACCGGAAAGCCCATCGTCATCAACTGGCCTTTTAGATGAATAATGGAGCCTTTTGAGTTGAAGGCATCGCCAAACTTGTACAATCCCGGTCCCTCGAAAATGGTGTAGTGATCCAAATTTTGCCCAAGCGTGGTAACGGTGTGCGTGCTTGTCCCCCGAAACAGTATCCGGCTTCCGAAATTGATGTCGTAGTCGTATTCAATGGACATGGCTGCGGGCGACGCCAGCGTCATCGAACCGTAAATGTGGAGTTTTACGTTGAAATTGAACTTCAGTTTCGGCTCGCCTGTCACCCCCGTCCAATCCATGTTTTTGCAATACGCATCGGCATCAAGATTCACCACGTCGCCGGGCGAAAAGCCGGAATTGGCGGTAAAGAACACGTTTGTGCCGCCGGTGGGGATGCAGGTGCAGTCGCCCGTGAGGCCTACCGGGTTGGTGGTCCAGTGGCAGGGGTCGTTCCAGTCGCCGGCGCCGCCCACCCAGTACAGGTCAATGCCAGGGTTGGGGTTCACGAAAATCCAGCCCGTGTTGTTGCCGAGGTCCACGCCGTCGTCCACGGTCAGGGTATTCGTGCCGGCGGCGTGCACGTCCTGCAGGATCAGGCAGCCGGTCATGATGTCGGTACCGGAGTTGTTGACGAACTTCACCGCGGTGCCGTATTGCCAGGACTGGATGGTGATGAATTCCGCGCAACTGCCTACGCCCATAGCGGTGAGGGTGCCGCCGGGGAGGATGGTTTGGTCGGTGCCGTAGTTGGAGATGTAGCCACTGATCGTGTAGGTTTTCCCCGGGGTCAGCGTAAGGTTATGGTAGTTGACGGCATTGTGGATCAAGGCGCCACCCATAAAAATCACGTTGTTCAACTCCGGAACAATGTTGCCGTAAGCATGGATTGCGCCAAATTGATGAAAAGTCAAGGTGCCATCCACGTGGCCCCAAGCCAGGCCTCCCGAACCATCCGGGTAAACCGGCCCATAAAAACTGACATCAAAAAATCGTATCGGAGAAGTAAAAAATTGTGGCCCTTCCAGATATACTCCATTGCCATACAATTTGATGTGAGACGTTCCCGCATCGAACTGGGCGGCTGAATATCGGAAATAAGCATGGCCGCCTGACATGACAAACTCCGAACTGCCTAAGTGCAACTGGCCTGTTCCGGCGGAGTAATTTCCGTAAAACGTACTCGCAATAGTCACTTTGTGTCCCATGGTTTCCCATAAACCACCTGAATGTGCAACATAGTCATTGCAGTAAATTTCATCCATTAACTGCCACCCCCCACTCGTCCCCTCAAAAAACACCTGACCTGAAAAATGCACTGTCTTGCTCCAAATTGGCTTCATGGCCGGATCATTCGAGATAAAATGTACCTCGTTGTTGAACGTCATGCTCATGTTCGCATCCATTGTGAGCGAGCCGTAGATATCCATTCGGCCGCCGCCACCGCCCCACTCCGTGCCCGGCACCACCCCCGTCCAGTCCATGTTCCGGCACTTTGGCACGGTGCTGCCCGCGTCCACGTTCACCGTGTAGGCCGCGCCGGCGTTGGTGTCGCCGAAGTACACGTCGTCGTCCGCCGTGGGCACGTTGGCGTGGTAGTGCGCGGGCAGGGTGGGGTTGGGGATTTTGGCCCAGTGGGTGGCGAAGGCGCTCCAGGCGCCGGAGCCGTTGACCCAGTAGTAGTCGAGGGCGGAGAGGGGGGAGGAGAAAAACAGGAAAATAGCCGCGAAAAAAGCGGCGGCAGGAAGGAATACCGGAATGCGCCCGGTAGGGCCAATGGCCGGGTAGCGACTTTTCATGCGTGTATGATTTAACTGATTTAACTGATTGATCAGCCTGCCGCCCCCCCCGTCCAAAAAAGCAGCCGGCTTCCGGCAAACGGAAATCTGTTGCCCCTAAATCCGCCGGCGCAGCGTATTGCTACCCCTGCCGCAGCGTATCGGGACAAAATCTTTGCGGTAAAACCGGAAAATTGCTAAACCTGCCGGCTCTGCCACGCGGAAACCAATCAGACTTGGGGTAAGAAAAGGACTTGGGGTAAAGTGGATTGACTAAGGAAAGATTATAAATCTGTGAGTGTTCGCTGACAAAGATAAATGAAGATGGTATTGGCAGTGTACTAAAGAGCGAAAATATTTTTAAACCGGGCACTTTTCAAATTTCAGATTAGACTTTTGACTTTTGACTTTTTTTGAAGCCTCGCGGGTGGGAAGTTTTTTTAAGCCAAAAGTCTAATTTGAAAAGTTCAGTTCACCACGCCGCATTCCCCACCATCACATCCTTATCCGTCGTCCCGTTCGTCAGTTGCACCCAGTAGCCCTTGTCCGTTCGGCGCAGGGCCAGTAGTTCGTACATGCCGCCGCCAGCGTAGGGTAACGGCTGGCCCGTTACCAGCGGGATCAAAGCCCCCGGCGCGGGCGGGCTGGCCGCATCGTACAAGCCGATCACGGCTTTGACTGTCCAGTTTTGCCCGGCCGGCGCTGAAGGCGCTCCAGGCGCCGGAGCCGTTGACCCAGTAGTAGTCGAGGGCGGAGAGGGGGGAGGAGAAAAACAGGAAAATAGCCGCGAAAAAAGCGGCGGCAGGAAGGAATACCGGAATGCGCCCGGTAGGGCTGGGGGAAAATCCGGTTGGGGTTTTCTGAAATCCGGTAGTTTTCGGACTTTCCAAGGCATGGTTTAAATTAAAAAGAATGTATCGGGCCGGGTTATAAGGCCGCAGGCGACGCACTATTTTTGGGCATTGACTCCTACAAGCAACAACCGCTACAGATTTTGCAGTCAGTGATTGCACAATTGCTCCATACAAAACGTCCAGAAACATGGGGCGTGCGAATCACAAAGGGTTTGAATTACCGTAATCTACCCCTTAACGCTTGTCCTGTCGGAGCGCAGCGAAGACATCTACAAAAGCCAAACTTCGCCATCAATTCTCGGTTTGCACCAATTCTTCACGTTAACGGGGGCTTGTCCTGTTGGAAACAGCCACACAAGCCAACATTTCAGCGTAAAATTTGGCTTGTGTGGCTGTTTCCAACAGGACAAGTCCCCAGAGAATCGGTGGCTAAAGGCAAAGCGAGAATCACTGAAACTTCGCGTGAAGCATTAAAAAATACTCTAATGCCCGGCTTTTAGGTACATCTCGCGAATTTTATTCGTGTAGATGTCTCCGCTGCGCTGCGACAGGACAAGCCAACGTGTAGTGCCTGCGGTCGGTTCTGCCCCAATACCGCTGAACTTTTCAAATTAATCATTTCAAATCAGACTATTGACTTAAAAAATACCCAACTTTCGCAGGCTTTTAAAAGTCAAAACCCAATTTGAAACGTCCCGGCTCCCTATTCGCGCTGCTCCTGCTCGCAGCCGCGCTGCCCGCCCAGCAGCCGCTGCATTTTTCCCCCGTCTTCCGCAACTACACCACCGACCAGGGCCTGCCCAACAACTGGATCTTCGGCATTCAGCAAGACCGCCGGGGCTACCTCTGGGTGAGCACCCAAAAAGGCGTGTGCCGCTTCGACGGCTACACCTTATACCGGTAAACTGTCCGGCGACAGTTGGGTGCATTTCTGGCTCTGATATGTCTATTATTTCCAATCCGGCCGGCTGCAATGGTTCCGCGAATACGGCGACGACGAGGTCGGCTGGGTGACGCAAGACCGGAAAGGCGCCGTCTTCGTCGGTACGCTGCGGGGTGAAGGGCTGGTCATGTACCGCTCGTTCGAAGATTTCCGGCAGGGGCGCACGGCGCAGCGTCTGCTTCCGGGACTTTCGGTGTCCTACATTTTTATCGACCGCGAAGGCGGCTACTGGATCGGCACCCAGGAGCGCGGCTTGTTTTACTGCGCTTCGTTCGACCAGGGCCGGCCGGAAGCGCCCGCTGCGCTGCACGACGGCATCGTCAAATCGCTCGACTGGGACCGCCGCAACACCCTTTTGCCGGCACGGACGCGGCCCGTGTGTTCGCTCTCGACTTGCGCGTGGGCGGCATCCGCGACATTTCGCCGCCGGCCATGAACTACCTGGACAACCTGCACTACGACACCCTCAGCCAAACCCTGGCCGCTGCCGGGGCAGGCCAGTCGAGCGATTTATTCCGCCGGGGCGCCTGGCGTACGCGAACGTTTTACAACCCTGGGTTAAAAGGACAGTTCAACAGCAGCAGCGGTAGTTGCCTGTTTCCGGGGCGCTCGCCCGGCGTATGGCTGGGCACCAGCTATGGCACAATGGTGGAAATGGATACCCGTACCGATACGTTGCTCCCAACACGTTTTGGTTTCAGAAAAAAAATGTGCGCTACTACGCCATCCGACAGGACCAGTCGGGCCGTATCTGGGCCAGCACCCGCCAGGGCCTGGTCGAGTGGGCCGGCGATGCCATCCTGCCCGCCCACCAGGGCTACCGTGCATTGCAACAGCGCATAAACGACATCGAACTGCTGCCCGACACCAGCCTCGCGCTCTGCCCCCGCGGCCACGGCGTGGTGTTCTGGAAACCGGGCCGCGTACCCCTGGAGATCAACACCGGCCAGGCGCTTTCGTTGCCGCACGACAGCGCCAACGTGGCGCTCGAATTTGTCTGCCTGCATTTTCGCAGCAACAGCCAAATCCCATTCGCCTTCCGCCTCCGCAATTCCGCCGACGAAGCGCCCTGGACGTACACGACCGACCGGCGGGTCAATTTCCCCAACCTGAGTCCGGGTGATTATCGTTTCGAAGTGAAGGCACAAACCGAAAGCGGGGTCTGGAGCCCGGTCACTGCGCTGGATATTACTATCCGCCCACCCTGGTGGGCCACCTGGTGGGCGCGCGCCGGCGCGGCGCTGCTTTTGGCGCTGCTTGCCTATGCGGCTTACCGCTACCGCATCCGCCAGATCAACCAGGAAAACCGCCTCCGCGAAGAAATGCAACGGCTGGAGCGGGCGGCCCTGCAAGCCCAAATGAACCCGCACTTTATTTTCAATTGCCTGAATTCGATCCAGCATTTTATCCTTGAAAACGAGTCCGATGCCGCCGTGCTGTACTTAGCCAAATTTGCCAGATTAGTGCGCGGCACACTCGATGCTTCGGTGGCAGGCGCCGTCAGTCTGGAGGATGAAGTAAAAATGCTCGGCAACTACCTGGCGCTCGAACAACTGCGATTCAAAAAAGTCTTCGACTACCGGATTACGGTGGCTGAAACGCTCGATGCCGCGAACACGGAATTGCCGCCGCTTATTATACAGCCTTTTGTGGAAAACGCCGTGTTGCATGGCATGAAAAATTTGGAAAAAGACGGCCGGATAGGGGTAACTTTTCGCCGGGAAGCCGGATTTCTGTGCATCGAGGTGCAAGACAACGGTCTGGGTATGCACGCGGCCGGCGCCCAAAAGCGTTCGCTCGGGCGAAGTATCACGCAGCGGCGGCTGGAATTGTTGCAGCAGCAGAATGAGCGGGGAGCGATTTCGGTGCAGTATCTTTCGCCGGAAGATGGGGTGGGGACCCTGGTTTCGATCCGCTTGCCGTTTGAAAAAATTCAGAAGTATACTTCAAAATGACGGAAAACGAGGTTTCTTACATTGTCAGGGGCTGTATTTTTACGGTGTACAATAATTTGGGGCCTGGGTTGCTGGAATCAGCATATGAAGCCGCTCTCTTTCACGAAATCCAAAAAGCGGGGCTGCCGGTTAAACAACAGGCGCCTATGCCGATGATATATGATTCGATCAAAGTAGACGTTGGCTACCGGTTGGATTTGGTAGTCGAACAAAAAGTTATTGTTGAAATAAAGTCCGTAGAAATGCTGCTGGAGGTGCATCATAAACAAATACTGACCTACCTGAAGCTTTCCGGGATGAAACTCGGATTACTCGTAAATTTTAATACCGATGACATGCGCAGCAATATTATCCGGAAAGTAAATGGATTATAATGGAGGGGTATTTCCAGCGTATTTCCCGCAGATTTTCGCAGATTTTTCCCGCAGATTTCCGCAGAAACCCTCCGTAGAGTAGTTTCCCGCAGATTTTGCAGATTTTTCCCGCAGATTTCGCAGATTTTTCCCGCAGATTTCCGCAGAAACCCTCCGTAGAGTATTTCCCGCAGATTTTGCAGATTTCTCCCGCAGATTTCCGCAGAACCCGCCGTAGAGTAGTTCCCGCAGATTTCGCAGATTTTTCCCGCAGATTTCCGCAGAAACCCTCCGTAGAGTATTTCCCGCAGATTTCGCAGATTTTTCCCGCAGATTTCCGTAGAACCCTCCGTAGAGTAGCTCCCGCAGATTTCCACAGATTTTTTCCCGCAGATTTCCGCAGAACCCGCCGTAGAGTAGTTTCCGCAGATTTTGCAGATTTTTCCGGAGATTTCCGCAGAAACCCTCCGTAGAGTAGTTCCCGCAGATTTCGCAGATTTTTCCCGCAGATTTCCGTAGAACCCTCCGTAGAGTAGTTTCCGGCGGATTTTGCAGATTTTCCCGCAGATTTCCGCAGAAACCCTCCGTAGAGTATTTCCCGCAGATTTTGCAGATTTTTCCCGCAGATTTCCGCCGTAGAGTAGCTCCCGCAGATTTCCGCAGAACCCGCCGTAGAGTAGTTTCAAGTTTGCTTAAATCTCGTTGAGTTGTTTGCAATTTCTCTACGGCGGGTTCTGTGGAAATCTGCGGGAGAAATCTGCAAAATCTGCGGGAGCTACTCTACGGCGGAAATCTGCGGGGAGAAATCTGCAAAATCTGCGGGAGAAATCTGCAAAATCTGCGGGAGCTACTCTACGGCGAAAATCTGCGGGAGAAATCTGCAAAATCTGCGGAGCCATCTACGGCGGGTTCGCGAAATCTGCGGAAAAATCTGTGGAAATCTGCGGGATTACTACGGCGGGTTGCGGAAATCTGCCGGAAAAAATCTGTGGAAATCTGCGGGAGCTACTCTACGGCGGGTTCTACGGAAATCTGCGGGAGAAATCTGCAAAATCTGCGGGAGCTACTCTACGGCGGAAATCTGCGGGAAAAAATCTGTGGAAATCTGCGGGAACTACTCTACGGCGGGTTCTGCGGAAATCTGCAGGAAATACTCTGCGTAGGGTATACTCTACAAGGTATCTGCGGGAAACACTATCCCGACGAAGTATAAAATCAAATTAGCTTTAACGCGTCATGCAAAACCAAACCTACCGCGCCATCATAATCGACGACAAACCAGACGCCCGCAGCGTGTTACGTCGCCTGATTGAGCAGTACTGTCCGCAGTTTGATATCTGCGCCGAAGCCGGCACCGTGCCGGAGGCTCTCGAAGATATCCAACGCTGCCGCCCGGCGGTGGTTTTTCTGGATGTCGGCCTGCGCCAGGGTAGCGGCTTCGATATTCTCGACGCGTATCCCCACCCCGACTTCAAAGTCGTGTTTATCACCGCCTACGATCATTTTGCCGTCAAAGCCTTCAAGTATCGCGCTCTGCATTACCTGCTCAAGCCAATCGACCCGCAAGACTTGATCGCCGCCACGGCAGAACTGCACGTGCCACAGCATTATTGGCCTGAATATGAACGGCTGCAACAAACTCTGAAAAACAACCGGGCCAGCAAACTTTTACTGCCTTCCCTGCGTGGCGCCGTTGTGGTTGACGCCTAAGAAATCCTCTATGCTGTTACGGACGACAAGTACGCCAGCATCATTCTCAACTCCGGCGAGAAAGTATTCGTCGACCTTTCTCTGCGGGACTTGGAAGCGCGCTTGGATGCAGGTGAATTTTTTCGGCCCCATCAGTCGTATATTGTTCGCTTGGATGCCGTGCGGAAAGTACAGAAAGCAGGCAGCCTCACCCTTGTGCTGAAGGATAAAACGGAGATTCCGGTGTCCCGGGGGAATAAAGATGCGGTGATGAAAATACTGGGGTTAATTTGAGGGCGCAATGTGCTGTGGCGCAAATTTTCAATTCGCCTGTTCTAACTATACGGTGGAGCGAATTTTCTACAAACCTTGAGCCTCTCCGAGGCCGCATGCCAAATTTTTATATCAATTTGTGGGTAATCGGGACCCCAGTTGGGGAGGAGCGGGGGTGGGGTCGACTCGCGAGCTGCTTATGCGAAGCCAAGGCTCGGCAGTAAAAATTCGCTCCACTGCGATTACTTTGGCGGCCATATCAGAAAACAAAACATATTGCAATCACCCATCCCCCCCCCTGGAATCCATTACCGGTTTGGGCGGTATAATGCTCCTTGCGGGAACTTTTTTCAAAAATATTTAGCCCCCCTTTGGAATTCCGGATTCCCTGTATGTATCTTTGCGGTCGCTTTTGGAGAGGGGGTATTCCAAATCAAATTTGGCCCCACAAAAGCGCTTGATTTGCAGACATTTTTTAAAACAGGTAATGAATCAGAAAATTCGCATTAAACTGCGGTCATACGACTACAATCTCGTGGATAAGTCTACCGAGAAGATCGTGAAGACCGTACGTGCGAGTGGGGCCGTTGTTACGGGGCCGATTCCGCTGCCGACAGAGAAAGAAATTTTCACGGTGCTGCGCTCGCCGCACGTGAACAAGAAATCTCGGGAGCAGTTCCAATTGCGCACCCACAAGCGCCTGATCGAAATCTACACGCCTACCCAGAAAACGGTGGACGCGCTCTCCAAACTGGAACTTCCGAGCGGCGTGGATATTCAGGTCAAGCTTACCTAACTCGCATATTTTCGGATTCAAGACGGTTCTTTCCGGCTGGCGTCAAAGTGTTCCCGAAACGAATTCGGGATTAACTGAAACAGTCGAAAGCGGTTCCGGTTAAGCGGAAGGTCGCTTTTCCGTTTTTTACGCCGCCTCCTGAATCTGTTGGAGCAACAATAAACTGCCAATCGTTCAAACATAAAATCGAACAACTAGTGAACGGTCTGATTGGAAAAAAAATAGGGATGACCAGCATCTACGACAGCAACGGCAAAAACGTAGCTTGTACGATCATTGAAGCTGGCCCCTGCGTCGTGACGCAAGTATTGGCCGAAGATACCGACGGCTACACCGCCCTGCAGTTGGCCTATGGCGAACGCAAGGCCTCCAACACCCCCGCCCCCCTCGCCGGCCACTTTGAAAAGGCCGGCACCGCCCCCAAGCACAAAATCCTCGAATTCCGCGACATGTCCCTCAGCAAATCGCTTGGCGACCTGGTCAAAGTGGAGGATGTGTTCCAGGAAGGCGATAAAGTAAGCGTGGTGGGCACCTCCAAGGGTAAAGGCTTCCAGGGCGTCGTTAAACGCCACGGCTTCGGCGGCGTTATGCAGCAAACCCACGGCCAGCACAACCGCTTGCGCGCACCCGGTTCGTTGGGCAACTCCTCCTTCGCTGCCAAAGTCATGAAAGGTATGCGCATGGCCGGCCAAACCGGCAACAAACGGATCAAAGTCCGCCGCCTGCAAATCCTCAAAGTATTTCCGGAGCAAAACCTCCTTTTGATCAAAGGCGCCGTTCCGGGCCACAAAGGGGCATACGTCGTCATTGAAAAATAAGGCAAACAATGAAACTCGAAGTATATAACATCAAGGGCGAAGCCACCGGCCGCAAAGTAGAACTGCCCGACGAAGTATTCGGCATCGAACCGCACGAGCATAGCGTATGGCTCGACGTCAAACGCTACCTCAACGCCCAGCGCCAGGGCACCCACAAATCGAAGGAGCGCAGCGAAATGAGCGGCTCCACCCGCAAACTCCACCGCCAGAAAGGTACCGGCGGCTCGCGGAAAGGGGATATCAATAACCCCCTGTACCGCGGCGGCGGACGGGTATTCGGCCCGCGCCCGCGCAATTATGACATCCAGGTGAACGCTAAAGTAAAACGCCTCGCCCGCCGTAGCGCCCTGTCGGCAAAAGCACTGGCCGGCAACATCATCGTCGTGGAAGACTTTGCGCTCGAACAACCGCAAACCAAAGCTTTCCGCGAAATCCTGCGCGCCCTCAACGTGGCTGATCGCAAGCCGCTGACCGTGACGCCGGAATACGATAAAAATCTGTACCTGTCCTGCCGCAACCTGCCACAGGCTGATATCGCCCCGGCCCAAGACCTCAATACCTATCAAATCATGCGCGCCGGCGCCCTCGTGGTGGCCGAAAGCGCCATCGAAAAAATAACAGAAGTCTGTGCATAACAACGTTCGGGACCACGTCCTTCGAACTTCAAACTGATACCAATGGCTAAGCAAATTTTGATCAAGCCGGTCATCACGGAAAAAGCAACCAAACTCGCAGACAAACGCGACACCTACGTGTTTGTGGTGAATAAGGACGCCAATAAAATCGAGATCAAAAACGCGGTCGAAAAGTTGTATAACGTCAGCGTCGATAGCGTCAACACGGCCGTAATGCCGGGTAAACCCAAAACCCGTAATACCAAAACAACGGTCGTGCGCGGCGTGCGGGCCTCTTATAAAAAGGCTTTCGTTACCCTCACTCCCGGCGAACGCATTGACATTTTTGGCGAAGAATAATTTGAATAGTGATGAGCGTTTGCGCGTAAAACGCCAAACGCATAACGCATAACTACAAACAATGGCAGTTAAAAAATTCAATCCGGTCACTCCAGGTTCCCGCTACCACATAGCGGTTTCCAAATCGGAACTGACAAAAGGCGCCAAGCCGGAAAAATCGCTGCTGCTTACAATCGGTAGCAGCGGCGGACGGAACAGCGACGGCCGCATGACGATGCGGTACCGCGGCGGCGGCCACAAGCGCCGTTATCGCATCATCGATTTCAAACGCGACAAAGACGGCGTAACTGCTACGGTGCAATCCATCCAGTACGACCCGTACCGCAGCGCCTATATCGCCCTCGTCGAATATACGGACGGCGAAAAACGCTATATCCTGGCCCCCCGCGACCTGGAAGTTGGCCAACAGATCGTATCCGGCCGCGGCGTTGCCCCCGAAAACGGCAATTGCCTGTACCTGGCCGAAGTACCCCTGGGCGCTTATGTACACAATGTCGAAATGCATCCGGGCGCCGGTGGCGTTTTGGTGCGCAGCGCCGGTTTGGCAGCCCTTATGATGGGACGCGAAGACCGCTATGCCGTGCTCCGCATGCCCTCCGGTGAAGTACGTCGTATCCTGCTGACCTGCAAGGCCACTATGGGTACTATCGGCAATTCGGACCACAACCTCGAAGTGATGGGCAAAGCTGGCCGCAACCGCTGGAAAGGCCGCCGCCCGCGCACCCGCCCCGTCGCGATGAACCCCGTCGATCACCCGATGGGTGGCGGCGAAGGCCGCGCTTCGGGTGGACACCCCCGCAGCCGCAAAGGCCTGAAAGCCAAAGGCATGAAGACCCGCAGCCGCACCAAACGCTCGAATGCGCTCATCATTAGCCGCCGTTCTAAATAAGTTCGAAGTTCAAACTCAGTATAAAAGATGCCTCGTTCTCTTAAAAAAGGTCCATACGTCCATCACAAACTGATGGAAAAAGTGGCAAAGGCAAAGCAAAGCAACAAACGCCAGGTGATTAAAACATGGAGCCGCGCCTCCATGATTATCCCCGATATGGTGGGCGAAACGATTGCCGTACACAACGGCAAAACCTTCGTCCCTATCCTGGTAACTGAAAATATGGTAGGCCACAAACTCGGCGAGTTCGCGCCCACGCGTAACTTCCGCGGCCACGCCGGAAACAGAAAATAACTTTATTAATGCGATCAATGCATGTTAATATGGTCAATGCGATCAATGTGGTCAATGCGACCAATGTCGATCACCGTACTCGCTTAATTGACCAAATTGATCCCATTGATCCCATTGACCACATTTATTAAACATGGAAGCAGTAGCAAAATTGCGTAATTGCCCGATGTCGCCCCGTAAAATGCGACTGGTCGTTGACAACATTCGCGGTAAGCGTGTGATGGAAGCCCTGGGTATCTTGCGGTACACCAACAAAGAATCTGCCGTTTGGCTGGAAAAACTCCTTCTGTCCGCGATCAATAACTGGGAGCAGAAATCGCAAATGGAAGGCGCAGTCGATGATTACGACCTGTATATCAAAACAGCATTTGTGGATCCGGGAGGCATTATCTACCGCTTCCTGCCAGCACCGCAGGGCCGTGCGTACAAAGTGCGCAAACGCCGCAATCACGTCACCCTGATCGTTGCAAATCGCTTAAAACTCGAAGACGAGGAATAAGGCTCCCGCTTCATCACTCAATCACACCATTCCTAGTTATACAATAGTATGGGTCAAAAAGCAAATCCGATTGGTAATCGCTTAGGTATCATCCGCGGTTGGGACTCCAACTGGTTCGCCGATAAGGACTACGGGCTTAAGGTAGTGGAAGACGAAAAAATTCGCAACTACCTTCAGGTGCGCCGCCCTAAAACGGCTACCGCCGACCCGCGCGACCGCAACAAGCCGATGCAAAATGGCATCAGCCGTATCATCATCGAGCGTACGCTGAAGCGGGTTACCGTCACAATCCAAACCAGCCGCCCGGGTATTATCATCGGAAAAGGCGGCAAGGAGGTTGACCTGATCAAAGAAGAACTCAAGATCCTGACCGGAAAAGATGTCCAAATCAACATCTTCGAAATCCGTAAGCCGGAACTTGACGCCAATATCGTCGGCGAACAAATCGCCAAACAAATTGAAGCGCGGATCAACTTCCGCCGGGCAATCAAAGGCGCTATCCAGGGAACCATGCGCGCCGGCGCCGAAGGCATCAAAATTCGCGTCAGCGGCCGTCTGGGAGGCGCAGAAATCGCCCGTACGGAAGAATATAAAGAGGGGCGTACCCCGCTGCATACCTTCCGCGCCGATATCGACTACGCTTTGGTTGAAGCCCTTACTGTTTACGGTAAAATCGGCATCAAAGTGTGGCTCTTTAAAGGCGAAGTGCTCCAGAAACGCGAACTGACGCCCTTTGCCGGTACCGAAGGCGGCGAACGACCGGTGAACGCGGCGGCGAACGCCGGGATCATCGCGGCGACCGCGGCGACCGCGGCGAACGTGGCGACCGCCGGGACCGCGGCGACCGCAGTAGCGGCGGCGGCGGCGACCGCAGAGGCGGCGGCGGCGGCGACCGCAGAGGCGGCAGCGGTGGCGACCGCAGAGGCGGCGGCAGCAGCGGCGGCGACCGTAGAGGCAGTGGCGGCAGTGGCGGCGGTGGCCGCCGGCGCTAAAACAAGGTTTTGCAGCGCAGGAGTGTGAAGGGTGTTTTGAAAATCAGCGCCCTCACCGTAACTTTGCAGCCGTTTTTACCAAAAAACAAAAGTTTTTTTATAAAACATTGATTGACAATATTTTAAATTACACATACGATGCTTCAGCCAAAACGTCAAAAATATCGGAAGCAGCATAAAGGTCGCAATCAGGGCTTGGCATACAAAGGCAGTTCCATCTCCTTTGGAACCTATGGCCTGAAAGCCATGGAATTCTCCCGGATTACCAGCCGCCAGATTGAAGCTGCGCGGGTTGCCCTGACGCGGAACATGAAGCGGGAAGGCAAGGTGTGGATCCGGATATTCCCGGACAAACCGCTCACCTCAAAACCGGCCGAAGTGCGTATGGGTAAAGGTAAAGGCGCTGTGGACCACTACGTCTGCGAAGTACAACCCGGTAGGGTGCTGTTTGAAGTAGAAGGCGTCAGTAAGGAAATTGCATACGAATCGCTGCAAAAAGCCGCTCAAAAACTGCCGATCATTTGCAAAGCAGTAACGCGTTACGACTTTGAAGGATAAATTCTGAAGTTTTAAAGGACAACGGCGCCCGGGTAAATCCGCTGCCGTGCCGGCAAGAAACTTTACAACAATAAAAAAAATGGCAAAGGAAAATTTGGATCTGGGTAATATGCCGGTCGCCGAATTGCAGGCCGAAATCTCCCGCCTGGAGAACGAATACCAGCAAATGAAGTTCGACCATGCGGTGAAAGGGCTCGCAAATCCCCTGGAACTGCGCGATCTGCGCCGCAAGATTGCCCGGTATCACACTGAAATCCGTCAGCGGGAAATAGCCGAGATGTCGGCGGACCAGCTCGACATGCGGAGCAAACTGCGTGCGCGCCGTCGTCGTCAACGTTAATTCGCACTCTATCACATCAAGCAATAATGGAAGTAAGAAATCTTCGGAAGCAAAAAACAGGCGTGGTGGTGTCCACTAAAATGGACAAAACGATCGCCGTTCAGGTAGAACGCCGCCTGATGCACCCGATCTACGGGAAATTCGTAAAGCGTTCTAAAAAATTCTTTGCGCACGACGAAGAAAACACCTGCAATATCGGTGATAAAGTGCGCATCATGGAAACCCGCCCGCTGAGCAAAAAGAAACGCTGGCGCCTGGTGGAAATTCTGGAACGAGCAAAATAATAAACCGGCGGACGGTTGACGGTAGACGGTGGACGGCCCTGGCCCAACCGTCCACCGTCTACCGTCCACCGTCAACCGAATAAAAGTTATGATTCAGCAAGAATCTCGTTTGAATGTGGCTGACAATTCCGGCGCCAAAGAGGTGCTCTGTATCCGGGTGCTCGGAAGCACGCGTCAGCGCTATGCCAGCATAGGCGACAAGATTGTCGTCACGGTGAAAGACGCAACACCGGGCGGCCTGAAAAAAGGCACGGTGTCCAAAGCCGTTATCGTGCGGACCCGCAAAGAAATCCGGCGCCGCGATGGCTCTTATATCCGTTTCGACGACAACGCCGTCGTGCTCCTGAATGCTGCGGACGAACCGCGTGGAACGCGTATTTTCGGCCCGGTTGCCCGCGAACTGCGCGATAAAGATTATATGCGTATCGTTTCGCTCGCTCCGGAGGTGCTTTAATTGAATTATACTACAAGAACATGGCAACCAAGCAACAAACTAAACGCCACAAACCCAAACTGCATGTCCGCAAAGGAGATACGGTGATGGTTATTGCCGGCGACGATAAAGGCAAAACCGGCGAAATCCTCGAAGTTTTCCCGGATAAAATGCGCGCCGTTGTGGATGGTGTGAATATCGTCAAAAAACACATGAAGGCCACGCAAGACCAGGAAGGCGGCATTATGGAAATGCCCGCCCCAGTGCACGTGTCCAACCTCATGTTGCTCGACCCCAAATCCGGCGACCCCACCCGCGCCGGACGCCGCGAGGAAGACGGCCAATGGGTTCGTTATTCAAAAAAATCAGGTAATACCATCAAGTGATGCAATACATAATTCGTCTCAAGGAGAAATATAAAAAAGACGTTGTGCCTGCCCTGATGCAGCAGTTCAACTATTCCAGCGTCATGCAAGTGCCCCGCCTGGAAAAGATTTGCATCAACCAGGGCGTCGGCGATGCTACCGGCGATAAAAAACTGGTAGACAATGCATCCGCCGAACTCACGATCATCGCCGGCCAAAAGGCAGTGCCAACCCGCGCCCGCCGTTCGGTTTCGAACTTCAAACTGCGCGAAGGAATGCCCATCGGCGTTCGCGTCACCCTGCGGGGCGAACGTATGTATGAATTTCTCGATCGCCTGATCCATGTTACCCTGCCGCGGGTGCGCGACTTTCGCGGGCTCAACGACAAATCCTTCGACGGCCGGGGCAATTACAGCATGGGTATCACCGAACAAATCGTCTTCCCGGAAATCGATATCGATAAAGTGAATAAGATTACCGGTATGGATATCACGTTCGTCACTACCGCACAAACCGACGCGGAAGCGTATGCGCTCCTCAAAGAAATCGGTTTGCCGTTTAAAAAATAAGTTTCTGCAGGTGCCACTGGTATTCCATACCACGGAAACACCCGAAACTCAAAAATTGTAACATAAATACATGGCAAAAAAATCTGTCATCGCCCGCGAACGTAAGCGCGCCCGAATGGTCGCCAAATACGCCAGCCTCCGCACCAAACTGAAGGAAGCCGGCGACTATGATGCATTGGACAAGCTGCCGCGCAACGCCAGCCCCGTGCGCCAGCACAACCGCTGCCTGCTTACCGGCCGCCCGAAAGGTTATATGCGGAAATTCGGCATCTGCCGGGTTAAATTCCGTCAAATGGCCCTTGACGGAAAAATTCCCGGTGTGACAAAGGCGTCCTGGTAACCCCCTTTCGCTTTTAGCACACACCATCACTTTATCACTCAATCACTCAATAGAATGCACGTCACCGATCCGATAGCAGATTTTTTGACCCGTATTCGCAATGCTCAGATGGCGGGCCATCGCATCGTTGAAATTCCGGCTTCCAAGCTGAAAAAGCGCATGACCGAAATCCTGTATGATCAGGGGTATATTTTGAAATACACCTTCAGCGACGACAGTACCACCTACAAACAGGGCATCATCAAGATAGCCCTGAAGTACGACCCCGTCTCAAAACAACCGGTCATCCGCGAATTGGTGCGTGTCAGCAAACCCGGCTTGCGCCGCTTTGCCGGCGCCGGCGATATCCCCCGCGTCATCAATGGATTGGGTACGATGATCGTCTCCACCTCCAAAGGGGTGATGACCGGAAAACAGGCCCGCGAACTAAACGTCGGCGGAGAATTGCTGTGCTATATTTGTTAAGCCCACCCTTCAATACCGATGCCACACCAGATGGCTTTTTATACATAAAATTGTAAAAACTCAAAACGGAGAGATATGTCACGGATAGGTAAACTGCCGATTCCCTTGCCGGAAAAAGTTGAAATTTCGGTAGCATCCGACAACACGGTCACGGTGAAAGGCCCCAAAGGAAGCCTGAGCCGCAAGGTTGACCCCGATATGAGCGTTTCGGTTGAAAACGGCGAAATGATCGTTGCCAGGCCGACAGAACAAAAACGCCACAAGGCCATGCACGGCTTGTATCGCGCTTTGCTGAATAATATGGTCACGGGCGTCAGCAAGGGCTTTGTCCGCGAGATGGAAATCATCGGCGTGGGTTTCCGGGTTGAAAACCAGGGCAACCTGGTCACTTTCATGCTGGGCTATTCGCACCCGGTCATGTTTGCCGTGCCCGATGAAATCAAAATAACCACGGGCGCTGAAAAAGGCTCTGCACCCTTCATCCGCCTCGAAGGCATCGACAACGAACTGCTGGGCCAGGTTTGTGCCAAGATCCGGGCATTCCGCAAACCCGAACCCTACAAAGGCAAAGGCATCATCTTCAAAGGCGAAAAAATTCGCCGCAAAGCGGGCAAAACCGCTGGCAGCAAATAATTTGCGCGGGGTATTAGCCTGGTTTTCCCAAAACCAGCCGGCTAAGAGCTCCCGCGCCTGAAAAAAATAACGGAAGACGGTCTCGGTCGGTCATCGAGGCTCAAAAAGATAAAAATAGTATGATACGCACCAAACAAGAAAGCCGGAAACGCATCCACCTGCGCGTCCGGAAAAAAATCACCGGCACCCCTGAACGCCCGCGGTTGAGCGTGTTTCGCTCCAATAAAGCGATTTATTGCCAGATCATCGATGATTTGAAAGGCCATACCCTGGTGGCGGCCAGCTCCTGGGAAGACCAGGCTGCCGGCACCAAAACCGAAAAAGCCAAAGCCGTCGGGGTTATCCTCGCTCAAAAGGCGAAGGCCGCCGGTATCGAGAACATCGTATTCGACCGCAGCGGGTATCTGTATCACGGCCGCGTCAAGGCATTGGCTGAAGGCGCGCGGGAAGGCGGATTAAATTTCTAAACATCATGTTCCGGGCGGTATCGAACCGTCCCGATCAATCAATTGATATTGAAAATGGCTAAGCAAGAAGCAGATAAAGTAAAAGCTGCCGAAACGTCGGAGTTGAAAGAAAAACTCGTATCGCTCAACCGCGTGGCAAAAGTGACCAAAGGCGGCCGTACCTTTAGTTTCGCCGCTGTAGTGGTGGTGGGCGATGGCAAAGGCGCTATTGGACATGGCCTGGGAAAAGCGCGTGAAGTTTCAGAAGCCATCGGGAAGGCCGTTAAAGACGCGGAGAAAAATATGATCCGCGTTCCGCTGCTCAACGGTACGATTCCCCATGAAGCGCATGGGAAATTCGGCGCCGGGAAAGTATTGATCAAACCGGCCGCTCACGGTACCGGCGTTATTGCTGGCGGCGCGATGCGCGCTGTCCTGGAGATGGCCGGTGTGCAGGATGTGCTCGCAAAAGCACAGGGCTCCTCCAACCCGCACAACGTCGTAAAAGCAACGCTCGATGCCCTGCAAAGCCTGCGTAGTCCGGCTGAAATCGCCCGCCAACGCGGTATTACGTTGGAGAAACTGTTCAATGGATAAATAAAGACCATACCTAAAAAATGAGCAAGGTAAAAATCACCCTGGTAAAAAGCCCGATTGACAAAACCAAGCGCCAAAAGGCCACCTTGGAAGCCTTGGGTTTTCGCAAGGTTCATCAGACCGTTGAGCACGATGATAACCCGCAGATTCAGGGAATGATCCGGGTGGTTCAGCACCTCGTGCAGGTAAACAACGGCTAAATTGCAAACGTTATTGAAAAAAAGTACCATGGAACTCAATAATTTACGTCCGGCTAAGGGTTCTGTCAAGTCCCGCAAACGGATTGGCCGCGGCACCGGCTCCGGCCGTGGCGGCACGTCCACCCGCGGTCACAAAGGCGACAAATCCCGCAGCGGCGCACGCCTGAAGCGCAATTTTGAAGGCGGTCAAACGCCGATGCAACGCCGGCTGCCCAAACGCGGCTTCCAAAACGTTAACCGCGTGGAATATGTGCCGTTCAACCTGGCACAACTGGAACAACTGGTTCAAAAAACCGGCCAATCGACCTTCGATGTGCAAGCATTGGTCGGTGCCGGCATTGCCCGCCAATCCGAACAAATCAAAGTATTGGGCAACGGACGGCTCACCGCAAAGGTGCATCTGACGGTCCATGCAATTTCGGCTTCCGCCAAATCCGCTATTGAAGCGTTGGGTGGAAGCGTTCAAATCGTCTAAAATTTTGCCGACGTAATGAAACTGTTTACAGTTATCAAGAATATTTGGAGCATTAAAGAACTCCGCGACCGCATCCTCTATACCCTGCTGTTGCTGTTGGTTTTTCGCGTCGGTACGTTCGTGGTGCTCCCGGGCGTGGTTCCTGCTGCCCTGGCAAAGGCCAGCCAAAGCCGTGGCGCCAACGATCTCCTGGGACTGATCAACGTGTTCACCGGCGGCGCCTTCGATAATGCCGCCGTACTGGCCCTCGGCGTCATGCCCTACATCACGGCCTCTATCATTGTGCAGTTGCTGGGTTTTGCGGTGCCATATTTCCAAAGGCTCCAAACGCGCGAAGGCGAAAGCGGCCGCAAACGCCTCAACCAAATTACCCGTTTGCTCACGGTGGCCATTACGCTCGTACAGGGCGGCGGTTACCTTCAACTCGTTTCGAGCATACCGGGCGCCGTGTCCCCCAATATTCCGGAAGGCTTGTTCTGGTTTTCCAATATCATCATCCTCACGGCCGGTACGATTTTCTCCATGTGGCTCGGCGAACGAATCACCGACAAGGGTATTGGCAATGGCGTGTCGCTGATCATTATGGTCGGTATTATCGCCCGCTTGCCCCAGTCGTTCGTGTTTGAATTCCAAAAGCTGTTCGGCGACGGCCAACTGCTGCTGTTCTTTATCGAACTGGCCTTCTTTTTCATTATCGTGCTCGCCACGGTACTGGTTATCCAGGGCGTGCGCCGCATTCCCATTCAGTTTGCCAAACGGATGGTCGGTCGCACCGGAGGCTCGCTACCGCAGTCCAGCGCCCGCGATTACCTCCCCATGAAGGTTAATTCTGCAGGGGTTATGCCGATTATTTTTGCGCAGGCCCTGATGTTCCTGCCGGCTACCGCGTATCAATACCTCGCCGGGGATGATTCCGGCGCCAGCGGGCAAATTCAAATGTTCAACGATATTTACTCCCTTGGGTATAATCTGGTGTTCTTCACTTTGATCGTTGTTTTTACGTATGTATACACAGCGCTCATGATCAACCCGACTAATTACGCCGAGTACCTCAAGCGCAGCAATGCCTTTATCCCCGGGGTGAAACCCGGCGAAGCCACAGCTGCCTATATCGACAACATTATGACCCGGATCACCCTGCCCGGCGCCGTTTTCCTGGGGATGATCGGTATCCTGCCCTCCGTCGCAGCCAGTATCGGTGTTAACCAACAGTTTGCACTGTTTTTTGGCGGAACAACCTTGCTGATCATGGTTGGCGTTGCCTTGGATACCCTGCAAGTTATTGAAAGTTACCTGTTGACAAAAAAATACGACGGCCTGATCAAATCCGGCCGGATTCAGGGCCGGACTACACAAGGCCTGCAAATCGGGCAACCGCAGTAATAACAGGACATATGACAGGTCTTTTTAGCAGCGAGTCAGACGGTAAGAAAGTATTCTACAAGACCGACGAAGAAATCGAATTGATCCGGGCGGCTAATCTGATCGTATCAAAAACGCTGGCGCAAGTGGCCAGTATGCTGAAGCCCGGCATAACCGGCCGGGAAATTGACAAGGCTGCAGAAGAATTTATCCGCGATCACCATGGCCGCCCCGCTTTTAAAGGCTACCACGGTTTTCCCGCAACGCTTTGTGTGTCGTACAATGATATTGTGGTTCATGGTATTCCGGGCGACCGGGAGTTTAAGGACGACGATGTGGTATCGGTTGATTGCGGGGTGGAGCTAAACGGTTATTACGGCGATGCCGCGTTCACGTTCGCCTTTCAAAACGTGTCGGAACCGGTCATGGAATTGTTGCGCGTGACGTATGCATCGCTCTACAAGGGCATCGAACAGGCCGTAGCCGGCAAACGTATCGGCGATATTGCATTCGCTATCCAGCACTACTGTGAACGCGAACACGGCTATGGCGTGGTTCGCGAACTTGTTGGGCACGGCGTCGGCCGCTCGTTGCACGAAGATCCGGAAGTGCCAAACTACGGCAAACGCGGCAAAGGCCCGTTGATGCAAAGCGGTTTGGTGCTCGCCATCGAGCCGATGGTCAATATGGGCATCAAGGAAGTGTATCAGGACAGCGATGGTTGGACGATTCACACCCGCGACCGCAAGCCCAGCGCGCATTACGAACACTCGGTAGCCGTGCGGAAAGGCAAGGCCGATATTTTGTCGACGCATGAATTTGTTTTGGAAGAAATAAAAAATAACCCCTCGGTGAAAGAAGTTTCGCCGAAAAATTAGAACTTTGCAGCCCAAAATTTTAAAGGGCTTTTATGGCTAAAGAAGACCTGATCAAGCAGGATGGCGAAGTAACCGAAGCGCTTTCCAATGCGAATTTCAAAGTTCGGCTGGAAAACGGTCATATTATTCTGGCCACCATCTCCGGAAAAATGCGCATGCACTATATCCGGATATTACCTGGCGATAAGGTTTCTGTGGAGATGTCTCCCTACGATCTGACCCGCGGGCGTATAATCTACCGGTACAAATAAGGCATAAACCTGATGCCGAACAATATACTTAAGTTGACTTTTATTCATTGAAACGATAACCGACATGAAGGTTAGAACATCTATCAAAAAACGTTCTGTGGATTGCAAGATCGTCCGCCGGAAAGGCAAGCTCTATGTGATCAACAAGAAAAACCCGAAGTTCAAACAACGTCAAGGATAAAAACTGTTTTGAACGTTGCCGGCGGCCCTGAACATGGCGCGCCGCAAAATTCAAAACATAAAACTCGAAATTTTATATGGCTCGTATTGCCGGAGTGGATTTGCCACGGAACAAAAGAGGCGTTATCGGCCTGACGTACATCTACGGTATCGGTGTGCCGACTGCCTCTGCCATCCTGACGAAGGCTGGTATCGACGTTAACACTAAAGTCGAACAGTGGTCCGATGATAATATCAAAACGATTTCCCGGATCATTGCCGAAGAATATAAAACCGAAGGGCAATTGCGCTCGGAGGTTCAGCTGAGTATCAAACGCCTGATGGATATCGGGTGTTACCGCGGCTTGCGCCACCGTAAAGGGCTTCCGTTGCGGGGCCAACGCACCCGTACCAATGCGCGTACGCGTAAAGGCAAGCGTAAAACGGTGGCAAACAAGAAAAAAGCAACCAAGTAATACCAGTGGTAGCGCCAGCATCCTGCTCCAACCCCGGGTGGAGCGCGCGATGCCAGTGAATACCGCATTTTACCTTAACACTCTCATTAGATTGCGATAAAATGGCTAAAGGAGCTGCAAAAAAAGCGGTCAAGCGCAAAGTAAAAATTACGCCGGAAGGCCTTGCGTATATTCAGTCCAGCTTCAACAATATTATTATTTCCATCACCAACAAACAGGGCGAGGTGGTATCCTGGTCTTCGGCCGGCAAATCCGGTTTCCGCGGGTCCAAGAAAAATACGCCGTATGCCGCCCAGGTTTCGGCCAACGACGCTGCCAAAACAGCTTTCGATGCCGGTATCCGTTCGGTGGAGGTGTTTGTGAAGGGCCCCGGCTCCGGCCGCGAAGCCGCTATCCGCGCCCTCGACCAGTCGGGCATCAAGGTGACGATCATCAACGACGTTACGCCCTTGCCGCACAACGGTTGCCGCCCACCCAAACGCCGCCGCGTTTAATTTTAATAATGCCGGTCAATACGATCAATGCTCGCATTGACCACCTTGACCACCTTACTAATTTGACCACATTTATATAAAATGGCTCGTTATACAGGACCAACCACTAAAAAAGCCCGGACGTTCGGCGAATCGATCTACGGGTATGACAAATACTTCGAACGCCGGAAATACCCGCCCGGCCAGCACGGCTTGTCGCGGAAAAAGAAGACCCGTTCGGACTATTCCGTTCAGTTGACTGAAAAACAAAAGGCCAAATACACGTATGGCGTGTTGGAGCGCCAGTTCCGCCGTACTTTTCACAATGCCACCCGCCGGCACGGAGTAACCGGTGAAATATTGCTGCAGCTGCTGGAGGCTCGTTTGGACAATACCGTCTTCCGCCTGGGCATTGCTCCTACGCGTCGCGGCGCCCGCCAGTTAGTCGGTCACCGGCACATTACCGTAAACGGCAAAGTGGTCAATATCCCCTCCTATTCGCTCAAACCGGGCGATGTGGTGGCGGTCCGCAGCAAATCGAAAGGCCTGGAAATGATCACCTTGCATGCCGGCTCCAAAACAAGCGACGTGCGGAAATACGGTTGGCTGGAATGGAACCCGGATAAAATGCAGGGCACCTTCCTGTCGTATCCCCAGCGCGACCAGATACCGGAGAAGATCAACGAACAGCTCATCGTCGAATTATATTCGAAATAATCCGCAGGAAAAGAAAACGGTTGGTATTCATGTTCGAATGCCAACCATTTTCGCGTTTAGACCGCGCCTCTTGCCCGCCTTCATGGGTATAAACCACGCCAGAATCCCCACCCTTCCGAACCAGGTAACGCTACATTCCATATCTCATTCCAGCATCTACATATGAGTATTCTCAATTTCCAGAAACCCGACAAAATCCTGCTCCAGAAAGCCACCGATTTCGAAGGCACCTTTGAATTCAAACCGCTCGAACCGGGATTTGGTCAAACCATTGGCAACTCGCTGCGCCGCGTACTGCTTTCCTCCCTGGAAGGCTACGCCATCAGCGCCGTCCGCATCGGCGGTGTGGATCACGAATTCGCCACGATCCGCGGCGTCGTGGAAGACGTGGTGGATATCGTGCTCAACCTCAAGCAGGTTCGCATCAAACCCGTGGTGCAGGATGAAAAAGGCCAATCGGAAAAGATCTACCTCACGTTCAGCGGCCGGGAAGAATTTCGCGCCGGCGACATCGAGGAATTCACCAATGTGTTCCGGGTGATGAACCCCGACCTCCTGATCTGCCGGATGGAACCGTCGGTAACACTCGAACTCGAACTGACCGTTTCCAAAGGACGCGGCTATCAGCCGGCCGACGACGGCGCACCGAAAGACGCCGTAATCGGCGTTATTCCAATCGATGCCATTTATACGCCGATCAAAAACGTCGCGTACAAAGTTGAAAATACCCGGGTAGGTCAACGGACCGACTACGAAAAATTGACAATCGACGTCAAAACCGACGGCACCATCCACCCGGAAGAGGCCATCCGCGAAGCCAGCCGCATCCTGATCCAGCATCTGATGCTGATTACGGACGACAATATCACCTTCGATACGCCGGCCAGCCGCGAAGAAAACGTTGTGGATGAACATATTCTCCACATGCGCAAACTACTGAAAACCTCGCTTGAAGACCTCGACCTCAGCGTGCGCGCCTACAACTGCCTCAAGGCGGCCAAAATTAATACGCTCGCTGAACTGGTGAAATACGATACCCACGAACTGCTCAAATTCCGCAACTTCGGTAAAAAGTCGCTCGTGGAAATTGAAGAACTCTTGCAAGACAAAGGCCTCACCTTCGGGATGGACCTGAGCAAATACAAACTGGACGAAGAGTAAATTTAATGGGGTTAATGTGGGCAATACACCCACATTAACCCCATTAACCCCATTGCCCACATTTTTTCACAAGTGTAGTAACCGTCGAGCAGAAAATGGATGCAAGGATTGGCGCCTGATCATTCTTCTTTCATTCTAGCCCCGGTGCTGCCACCAGCATTTAGGTACATATCATGCGTCACGGAGACAAAATTAACAACCTTGGCCGCACGGCCGCCCACCGCCGCGCCCTTTTGGCCAACCTGGCTATCGCGCTGATCGAACACAAACGGATCACCACTACCCTGGCCAAGGCCAAAGCCCTTCGCCGCTATGTGGAGCCCCTCCTCACAAAATCCAAAGACAATACCACGCATTCCCGCCGTGTTGTTTTCAGCTACCTGCAAAACAAAGAAGCGATCAAAGAATTGTTCGGCACGGTGGCCTCGAAAATCGGCGACCGCCCGGGTGGCTATGTCCGCGTGATCAAACTCGGCTTCCGCCGGGGCGACGGCGCCGAAACGGCCCTGATCGAACTGGTCGACTTCAACGAGGTGTACAACCCGAACGCCGGAAAGGTCAAAACGACGAAGAAAACGCGTCGTGGCGGCAGCGCTAAAAAACCGGCTGAAGCCGCTGCCGGAGACTTGGCCGTTGCCGAAACGGTCGAAACGGAAGTAAATGATTTTGCCGGAGAAATCGAAGCCACCGCTCAAGTGGAGACCCCTGCAGAAGAAATAACGGAGGCCGCCGAAGAAGCTGTTGCCGACGCGCCCGCTGAAGAGGAGGCTGCTCCGGAAGATTCGGAAGGGGAAGAAAAAAAGGACGCCTGAGGCGTTTATCCTGGAAATAGCAGGAAAGGCGGCGACCGTTATTCGGGCGCCGCCTTTTTGTTTTTCCATCGCCGGAATCAAGGCGTGGTCGTCGCCATTTTAGCTTCAACCGGTATCTGTTTGCCGCACCAAAACCAGGTTCGTTTGGTCGGCTTTTCCCACATTTTTTATAAACTGCGCAAAGGCAGCCTATTGCTCCTTCGGCTGAATCGGGTTCGCCCGGCTTATGACGCCGGGAAAAAGCGAAAAAAACGTAGTGGCGGCTCTCTGCCGGCATACCTTATTTTTGCCATGTGAATTATTTCCATCCACAAAATCGATCCTGCCATGACCTTGATGACACAACTGGAGCGCCTGAAGCGCATCGACGCGCTAATCCGCCGCAAAGCCACCGGAAGCCCGGAAGAACTCGCCAAACGAATCCATGTCTCCCGCGCCACTATGTTTCGCCATATCGACGACCTGCGTGCTCTGGGAGCGCCGGTAGTCTATGACAAAACCCGGCAAACCTACCGGTATGACGAGCCTTTTGAGCTGAAATTTTAATTTTTTTTAGCGATCTCGTTTTTTGAGACTACAACAAAGGAAGTTTGTGCTGTGAACAATTCCGAGAGGAAACGCGCACGCTCTGTTTGACCTGTTAAAAATATAACCTGACAATGAAAAATCCTTACCTGGCTGCGCTCCTGGGGCTGTTGTGCTATCCGCTCTGGAGCCAATCGTCCAACGCCGACTGTTCGCATGCCGCATTTTTATGCAACAAGCAAGCCGTCGTCGTAGAAACACTCGAAGATGCTGGCGCCGACCTCCATGAAGTAGGCCCAACCGGCTGCCTGAAAGAACCCTTTCCCGAAAGTAATTCCGCCTGGTTCAAATGGACCGTCCGGGAATCCGGCACGCTCGATTTTACCATTCTGCCCCTGGACGAACAGGACGATATCGACTTTGTCGTGTATCGCCTGCCTGGCTCCTCCGATAATTGTCTGGAAAAAGAAGAACTCCGGTGTATGCTGGCCGGCCGGATTTTGGGCGAAGAAAAGGCCAAAGACCTGCCCTGCACAGGCGCTACCGGCCTGCGGGCCGGCGCCGGTAAATTTGCTGAAGGGAAAGGCTGTGCCGATGGCGCCGGCAACTACCTGGCATCGCTGGACGTGCATGCCGGAGTGTCTTATGCGCTCTTTGTCAATAATTTCCACTCTGCCAGGGGGTTCCTGCTCGAGTTTTTCGGCTCCTGTACTTTTCAGGAATCGGCAGGCCCGTGTGGTGTCACTTCCGATGCGCCGGTATTGCATAATTTCGGCGATATCGCCGTTTCGCCGGTTCGGCCCAACCCTGCAACAGACGAGGCCCGGATCAGCTTGAGGTCAGCCGGCGCCTTCACAGGTTCCATGCTTCTGGTGGATGTGCAAGGCAGGATAATGGAGCAGCGTCCGGTATCTATCCTGCCCGGCGAAAATGAGTTCGTATTGAAGGTGGCTCACCTGAGCACCGGTGTTTATTTTATTAAAATGCGCATTGGCGACCACGCGTATTTATCCCGATTCTACAAAGGATAACGCCAACGCTGCCGTACCAACACTCCATTTTAAAAGACGAATGCCCTGCATTGGCAAGCCGGTGAACGGCCTGGCCGGCGGTGGCTTAAATTCATAAAATATGCAGAAGATACTCTATCTCTCCCTGCTCTGTATAGGTTTGTCCCTGCCGGTGCGGGGGCAGCAAGCCGCGCTGACGGCTACGTATTGGGTGCACGAACCGGCAGCTGCCAGCACGCCATCGAAAATAACGCCGCCCAAAATACATCCACCCGAAATGCGGGAAACCGCCGAAGGGATACTTTTCCGCTGGGAACAACCGGCCTTGCCGGCCGGCGCCTCCGTCGTGTATGAATTCCTACTGCTCGACCAGGCTGGCTCGGTGGTGTATTCCACCGTCACAGCAGAGCGCTCGTTGAATTATTCAGATGCTTCCCCACCGCTGACGGCGTACGATACCTACCGCGCCATCGTTAACCTGCGGGTAACCGAAGGGCTTGCCTCGTATGTTGTGCCGGGCGATGAAACCGCCATTTCCTTTACGTATTATCCGGTATGCACAAAACCGGCCAACCTGCGCCTGTCGAACCAGACCGAATATTCGATGGAAATTGCCTGGGACGGCAAACCGGCGGCCCTGGGCGTCGTCAATTACGAACTTCGCCTCCGGCCTGCCGGCCAAACCGGGGCCTGGCAAACCCTGCAAGTGTATCAGGGCCTGAGCGCAGTCGTTCAGCAACTTCCGCCCGGCGTTCAATACGATATCGAAGTCCGCAAACTTTGTATTTGGAAAGACGGCGCCAAGGTGTTGTCCGAACCGGCGTTTATCATAGCCGGTACCAAGCCATTATTGCCGGAGAATGGCAACTGTGGCGACAATTATTCTTTTCCGCCCTGCACCGGGCCGTTTTCCACTGCCGGTGGCTGGACGACCCTGTACATCGGCGGTTTTTCTATCCAGGTGCTGACCCTGACGCCGGTGATGGTGATTAACCCCCTGACCGAAAAACGCGACACGGTGTGGGACGGCACCGGCCGCCTCAGCCTGCCCTTCGGCGGGAAAAAAGTAAAGGTCCAGTGGGATAATGTCAACATAACGCAGGCAGGTTTTATCTGCGGCGACGTGCTCGGTATCCCCGACGCTCCGCAGTACTGGCCCGACCTGAATCCCGCTCCGGCCATCTGGGGGGATGAAATATGCAAACCCTCGCCTTCCGCACCCGGGTTCGATGCCAACGGTATCCACAGCGAGACTGGCCTGCCCTGGGACCCGCATGGCTTTGGGCCCACCGGAACATACGACCAGCAACCGCCCTATCCCGGCTACCAGCCGGGCATGCCCTTTGACAGCCTGCTCGACCCCAACGGCTTCAATTCCCTGGGCGTTCACTTCCAAACCGGTACCGTCTACGGCCCCAACGGCTGCACACAAAACGGCCTGAATGCACAGGGTCAACCCTGCGACCCCGATACCATCCCGTACTATTGGCTTCAAAATAACGTGCCGGCCGAGGCCGCCAACGAACTGCTGCTCGAAGTACAGGACTCGCTGGCGTTTTGGATACAACAAAAGATGTTGTTCTGGCAAAACACCTTCCAGGATACCATAGATGCCACTACAACCGAATGCAATAATATCCGCGGGCAAATGGAAGGCCTCCTGGTGGCCCTCGGGTACCAGTCCAACCGTGAATTGATTTTCGGCCCGGAGGATGAATACTTTGATGTGGGTATGTGGAAAAACTTCAGTTCGGCCCCGGAGCTGCTCAACGTAAATATTCCACGCGACCCCAACCAGAATTTGCTGGAATCCAAACACGTGGACCTGTATCACTGCGACAAGAAACTGGATACCTATGCCACGTTTAAAAATATTGTCGACAGCTTGCTGCAGGCCAATTCCGGGGTGCCGGATCTGGTAACTGTTTTCGGCGATAAAATCCTCGAACTGTCGGAGGAGCAGGCCCAAACATTTCTGGATGACCGGCCGGCATTCCTGGCCTGGTTGTATGAAAACCTGCGTGACTATATCAGCCAAACCTACTGCGACGGTACCTGCGCCAGCCCGGAGGCCAGGCCCAGGGCACAGGACGGCCCGGGCGCGCCGGTACGCGAATCCTGGGGCGCTGTACCGCCTGGCATTGCTCCCGGCGGTTTCCAACCGGGTGGCCTGATGGCAGCCGAAGGAGATCCGTTTGGCCAGATTCTCCGCGAAGCGGCTGAGGTAACGCCGGAGGATATTGAATTTGAGTTCCTGCAAGGCTGGCAATTTGTCAACGGCATTCACCGGGCATATTACCTGGAAGCCATTGGCGAAGCCCGCCGAATGGCTGCCAGTGCACCGCTGATCACCAATCACGATCCGGAGCTGATGCCCATTGCCGTAGATAACCGCCCCAGCGATGGGCGGGTATATAATGTATGGCTCGATCAGCTCAAGTTCACGCCATCCAGCGCCGAATTGGACGCCTATATCGTGCTGGAGCTGCCCAATGGTGGTAAAAAGATCGCTTTATCGGCCATGAACCTGGCCTTTACGCCGCTGGGATTGGTGAGCAGCCCGGCTAAATTACAGCTGGCCAACGATGTGGTGGTCCGCTTGAACAACGCCGTGCAAATCACACTGAATGCCGGCGATAGCACCTATGTGTCGTTCGACTGCGACGGTTACGCCGGTATCGGACTGAGTATCGATGTAGAAGTTTGCCGGAATATTGTCAAACCGCTGGATCCGGCCACTATGGAAATATTGCCCGATCCGGAACGCGTGGCGGCTCATATCCAGGTATTCCTGCCGACGTTCGACGAACTGTATGCAGACATCAGCCTTGATCCCTTTGTGATCAATGACCTGGAGGACTATAAATGGCGGGTAATGGGTGTGGTGCTCGACTTTAGCGATGCCCAGTCGCCTTCGTACCCGCCGCCGCCGGGCTATGCGTCGCCATTTGTCAGTGGTAGCAATTTCAGCCCCTTGTGGCGCGGTTTCTATATTCAGACCGTAGCGGTGGAAATGCCGCAACATTTTAACAACAACGGCCAGAAGATGACCGTGGGTGTGCAGCATGTGGTGCTCGATCACATGGGCGTCAGCGGTACCGTGTTTGCCACACCACTGTTGCCGCTGGACAACGGCAATGCCGGCGGCTGGGCCTTTTCGGTGGATGAGTTCCGGCTGACCGTGTTGGCCAATCAGCCGGTGAATGCGAATTTCAAAGGCCGCATCCACGTGCCGATTTTCAGCAAGGGCAGTTCTGCGCCTCCGCCAGGCGGCAATCCCGGCGGCTCGCTTGCCAAAGAAGGGTATTACGAAGGCGCCGAATCCGGCGCCTGCAGTACCGGCGCGCCCACGGTTGACGACTGTTTTGCCTACGAAGCTTTCATCGAACCGGCATCGGGTTCGCCCAAATACCGGATGACGGTGAACACCAACGGCAACAACTGGTGCGTGGATATGTGGAAAGCCGGGCAGGTGACCATCAATTCGGGGTCGCAGATCGACATGCTAATCGAAAACGGCGAGTTTTTCGTAAAAGCCAAGCTCAACGGTACCGTAAAAATAACCGATCCCCTGAGCGGCAGCCTGAACGTGAACATTCCGAATATCACCTTCCAGAACCTGATTCTTCAAAACAAAGAACCGTATTTCAGCCCGGGTACCTGGGGCTTTCCGAACGCTTCGGTGAGCGCCAATTTCGGTGGTTTTGGTATCAATATTTCCAATATCAACATGGTGGAAAGCGACGGCGACCCGGGTTTGCGGTTTAAAGCCGGCATCAAAATCGCCAGCGGCGGTGTAGACTTGGCAGCAGAAGGCGGGTTCATTATCCGCGGCCAGATGAACACCGTAAACGGCCGCCAGCGTTGGGTATTCAAAAACTTTGCCGTCGATCAGATCATGCTGGACGGCAGTTTCTCGGGCGTCAGCCGCGTGCACGGTATCCTGCAGTTCTACGACGAAGACCCCACCTTTGGCACGGGTTGGCGCGGTGGCGTCAGCCTGACGATCAAGGGTATGGCCGAGGTCACAGCCGTGGCTCAATTCGGGCGCATCACCCAACCGACCAACTATAAGTATTTCTTTATCGACGCCCTGGCCTGCCTGGACCGCGGCTGGGGAACCGCCTTGGTGCTGAAAGGCTTCGGCGGCGGCGTGTACTTCCACATGAACCGCCCCGGTTCGGCCTTTAGTTTGCCGGCTTGCAGCGGACCCACGCAAATACCTTCCGGCCTGGGCGTATCCTTGTCGGGGATACAGTACACCCCCGATCCGAGCAAAGGGGTGGGCATCAAGGCGACCATTGCCCTGGCATCGGCTGTCAAGCAGAACGCCTTCAACGGCAATGCCACGCTGGAGCTCCTGTTCAATGACGGCGGCGGCATCAGCGATTTGTGGATTTACGGCAATGCGCGATTCATGTCGATCCCACAGCCTACGGCTTCGCCGGAAAAAACCACCAACAATGGCGCTTCGGTGGCGGCCGACCTCGACATGCACTTCAACTTCAATACCAGCACATTCGACGGCAATTTCCAGGTTTTCCTGAACGTAGCCGGCGGGGTAGTGCGAGGTGGCGGCCCGAACAACCGGCTCGGCCAGGCGATCATCCATGTAGACCCCAGCACCTGGTACGTCAAGATCGGTTCGCCGAACAGCCGCTGCAGCCTGAAGATCAGTATCCCGGTGATCGGCGATATCGCCAACATTGGCACCTACCTCCAGTTTGGCAAAGGGCTTGACCCGATGCCGCCCTTACCCAGCGACATAGCGCAGCTGACCGGCCTGAACGACTATGCAGGCCTGAGCAACCGGGGTGCGGCCATGGGTGGAAACGGGTTCATTTTCGGCGCCGATTTCCAGATCGGCAATCAGGATATGGAATTCCTGATCTTTTACGCCGGCCTGAAAGTGCACCTCGGCTTCGACGTGGCAATCCTGGATTACGGTCCCAACGCCGTTTGTTCCAACACCGGCCAGCAGGTCGGTATCAACGGCTGGTATGCTTCGGGACAGGTATATGCGGGTATTTGGGGCGAAATGGGGATCAAAGTGAAGATATTCGGCAAGAAGAAGAAATTTAAAATCTTCTCGGTGGCGGTGGCGGCAGCCCTGCAGGCCAGTTTACCCAATCCGTTCTGGGCCAAAGGCGCCGTGGGCGGGCACTATGAAATCCTGGGCGGCTTGATCAAAGGCGAGTGTCATTTCGACGTGACTATCGGCGAAAAATGCCAAATATCAGGCGCCGACGATCCCCTGGCTGATCTGACTGTGGTACAGCGCATCGTGCCCGAGAACAACACGACCGGCGTAGCGGTAGACAGCAAGCCCGAAGTGTATTTCAATTTCCCGATAGGTGGGTCCTTTACAATCCCGGACCTGGATGGCAATGGCGCGTCGATCACGTACAAGGCGACGGTGGATGCGGTGAAGCTGCGGCACAAGGGAATCGAAATGAACCGGGATCTGGAATGGGCTGGTGATAAACGCAGTCTGCGAATAGTTCCATATTGGTTCTTACCGGGTGAGGATACTGTTGAAATTGTAATTATATCGCATGTGGATAGCAATAATATTCGTATATACGACGAAGAACGTATCGCAAAAATTGTTACCGGGCCTGGCCTTGTGCATATTCCTGCATCTAATGTCAAAGGAAGCTATCCATTTGATGGTCAATACAATTTCTATCGAAATGAGATTGTAAACAAGAAAGGCTATATTATGCTCCATCGCGGCCAACCTGATTTACGGACACTGTCCGATGAAGCTGGTGACAAGTTGGCCATTCGATTCCAATCCAGTACTGGCGCCAAATATGATACACCGGTGGCTTTCACAGGCTTTGGAGCGACAAAAATTGAATTCGATCTGCCGTCTGATTTTTTTACGAGCGGAGGAATTTACCGTATGCAGGTAGTCCATAAAATGTCGGAGGAATACACCAGTAATAATGGTAACAATTCCAGCCGCCCTGGTGGCGGCGGCCCTGCACCAAGTCTGCCGGAAGATGAGATACTCTATACGGCCTATTTCCGGGTGAGCCAGTATGGTACCTTAATGGAAAAGATGACGGCCTGGAACACCAACAAGCAGTCCTTGCCATATACCAACTTTACTGTCACTTCTAAATCAAATATGGAGCCGTTCGATGATTTCGAAATGGGTAAAAACGGCGTGGAGCCCCTGATTAAAATGCGGGCTTCGCTGACGGGCAATAGTTATTACAACACACAGATATTTCCTTTAATATATAAAGATTATCCATTATACCATTGGGGCGACAAAGTGACGCAGTATTATCGGGCAGGAAGCGATGCGAACATTGAGTTTCCGCCGATCAATGGAGTTTTTCTGCGACAGGACAATCCCTCGATACGAATCGAGGAAGCAAACTGGCTCAGCGGTTCCTCTCCGGTGGGTGGTAATCTCGATGTAAAAGTATCTTATGAAGTATTCCGGTATTGCAATATGGATTATCTGGCCTTCAAAGAGGCCGTAATCGAATATGTCATGATTAATGTTCCTCCGAGCGAAATACAAGAAATGCATCAATGCCGGAATAATAATCTCCTGTGCAATTCCGGGTGCCATCTCCTGGACGATGAACTAAAGGCATTTTATTGCTACGCAATGGGGTCCGGGCACTATGATATCCCGGCAGTGCCGAATGGGCAGTATCAAATTATTGTTCAATACAGATTGCCTGGAACAACAACAGGGTATGGATCGGAAATGATGATAAATGTAATTAAATAGGCATGTTGTTTTTCGTATATAAATACTGAAACATATGTTTTTAACTTTTTACAAACATAGAATTGCTGTGAAACATTTATCAATATAATTTCAAACCGTAATTTAAGTTATGAAAATATATAAAAATTATATAAATATATATATATGTGAAAATATGATTTTTAAATTGAACAATATAATAAAGAGACATTTGATGCTTCTGACACTGTTATCATCCCATTCAATTTATGTCTTTTCGCAAAATTGTAGTGTTCATTTAAATGATGCAGCAGGGCTTGATCCGGCACAGTCACAACTAGATGCTATTGAAAATGCCTCTTGCGTGCTGATTGACAGCTTTCCTGAAGCGTTTCAAGATTCTTTCAAAGTATTTGATTTCGGTTTTTACCTTCATGATGGGTATGCTATAGGAGGTTATCCAGAAGATTTTCAAATAGCAATTGCTCAAGCTGCTGCTATAAGTAAATATTATTTACTATTTGGCAAACAAACTGATAAGAATGGTATTTATACTAAATTCTGGATTGCGTTGAATTTGCCTAAATCGGCACAGTTTTCATGTATGAGTGATTTGGAAAGAGAAGTGTTTTCAAGAAGGGTATTGGATAAGACAGAAGAAAAATATGCCGAACTTGAGGCATCTGCATTTAGTTATCATGAGGCAGAAATTGCAGGTATTGATGAATTAAAACAGATAATATTTGAGATTAAGCAATGCTGTATCGCAGGCAACAAGAACCGCATGTTGGGTTGTAGCGGTTGTAGTGATGAACTGGTAAATAGTTATTTTGAACTGGCAGATTTCAGGACGATTGATATTATAAATGCCGAATCGCCATTCGCTAATATCAATACGCCTGTAATTAAAGACGTATCTAACTATAAATTTATTGATGATGGCCATCTTAAATATTTAGGGGACCATTTATTGCGGTATGTGAGTGACGTAAATAAAAGAATTAATTTCAACTTGTTGGTTACATCCAATCAGTCATTTTGCCTGAACGCTCTTGATAGTTTAGAAATATTCTCCAAACAGCGTGAGTTTAACTGTTGGATAAACATGGGCTCAGTTGGCGTTTCGAAAAATTCTACTACGATCGTTACGCACATCAAAATAACCTGGAATCAGGATAAGAGTACTTGTATTAATGACCCGGTATTGGCAGAGAGGATCATAAGAGATCTTTATTGTTTGATCTATTCTGAGCTTAACGTTTTGACAAATGAATGTAACCCGGGTATGGTTGCAGCGCCTCCACCTCCAGAAGAATGTAATTTTGATATTCCAATAACAACAAGCACCCCCGGCGGCGGAATGACGATCTCAGAGTTCATAGAACTAGTACGGGCAGAGGAATCTAAATATTCTATTGCAGAACAGGAGGACACAAAAACTATGATTACGCGATTCAGGAAGCTGTTTTATGGAAGCCCTGCATGGGATAATCATTTAATACCTGGCGCAAAGAACACCCCCTGCATTAAACCTTATGATATTGAAAATTCAGAGAATTCCAGAAAGTATATACATTCAATTCCCCCATTTGAAATGGCTGATAAAGGATATTTTCCTGTAGATCCTACGACAGGGGAGAGGCCGGCTATCAATTTGGTTACAAATCCCGGGTCAGGCGCCCCTCAAACTCAAGAGGTTCGTCTTGAAGCGGGAACCCATGCTTCATACCTAATTGATATCGGGCATACTTTATGTGGCATGGACGCTTATAACTATCCGTCTCCTTTTACCTATAAAATACTTGGACGGCAAGTAACTACGTTAGAGGTGGACAGGAATATAGATGCTGTCGGTTGGCTGGGCGACCTTTCTTCCGCACAAGCTGAAATAGTTGTCGCTAATATCAATGAGTCTGCACAAAATATTCCGGAACAGCAGAATCTTATTAACCATTATTCCTCTGCCCCAGATATGCTTGGCGATATTGATGGCATTGTAATATCAATTAATTACTTAAATGCAGGCTCTTCACTAAAAAAACTATCGGACATTTTAGAACACTATTATTTGGGAGATGGCGTAGCCCTGTACCAGGAAAAAAGGTATAGTTTTTTTTCTCAAAATTTAGGTTTGGCTTGGGACCCTGTAAGTGAGAAATTTTCTAATTTAGAAGTCAAAGTTGATTATTATCATGATCAAACGAACGACGCTGCAGCATACTATGTAGCGGGAGCGGCCAAGGACGCCGGGATTCTAGATATCCCGGGAGGATGCTTTATTGCCTCTGCTATCTCACTTAATCCATTTTCAAGAGAGTTATTAAGATGTTTTTTCTATAAATTAGAAGAAATGATACAACTTGAACCATAGTTTTATGAAAGCGGTTATCGAGTTTATTTATCTAATTTGGCACTTTGGTATGCTCTATTGGACAATTACCTTTTTTATGTTTAGCCATAATCCGTTTCTCCCTGAAGCGATATGGGCTGCAGTAATTACTACGATGTATTTGTTTTTTTTGAGCTATTATTTAATAAAGAAATATTGGCATAAAGAAACACTGCCCTTGGTTTTTTTTATAAAGGTATTTGTTATAGAGATTTTGACTTTCTCACTTGGGGCATTTATCGTTTTTTATCTTTCCTTTGGAGGAATATCTTTAAGCTGAATCGTATTAAGCCTAACACAAGATCAGATGTTTATTTATAACCCTATCTGCGATGAATAATATTTATCTATTTTTACTTGTTTTGATCCCATTATTCACTTTCTCGTTAAACTGTGGATATGCCCAATCATGCTACGTCCAAAAATTGGACCCTTCCGGAATCGATATTAGCCAATACCAAACAACCTTGGAAACATCAGCTTGCCAACTGCGGGATGCTTTTCCGGCGCAGTATATTAATGATTTCAAAGTCTTCTCTTATGGATTTTATTTGCATACTCCTCCAACAACAGGAGGTATTCCACAAATTTTAAGTTTGATAAAATATCAGACATCGATGGAAGGCGAATACTATATGCTGATCTCCAAGCAATCCGATTCGACAGGTGTTTATACGAGATTTTTTATTGATTTAAGCCTGCCTGATACCGGCGTTTTTTCTTGCCTTCCGCCATCGAAGCAATTGCTTCTTGCTGACAAAATTCAGGCGGAAGTGGAAAAAACCTATTTAGAACTGGGAAACAGCCCGTTTTCCTACGCCCAGGCAGAACAAAAAGGCATGGAGGTATTAAAAAATACGATATTTCAAATCATTCAGGGAAACTGCTGTATAATGACGCCGCAAGAGATTTGTGAACTATTTAGAGTGAAGCATTTTGAATCAGCTCCTGTTGAAATCCTGCCGTCTAGCCCGAATAAACCGGATAAGCCGGAATCTCTATCTTCAATATATATAACTGATTATGCAAATCTTGATATTTCAAGTGGCGGTGAAGCATACATAATCGAAGAAGAGTTTAATACGGCCTATTTTAGTTTTCTCTCACAACAAGGGAAAAATACGAAGATTTTCATTACTGCGAATACAAATTTTTGTGATGCAGCTTCCACGGTATACGCCGATGTGACTTCTGAATTTGACGATCCGTCCAATTTGTTTACAGCTTGGTACCATGTTTGGGAAAACCCCGACGTAACTAAACCAGATACCCTTTACGCCATGCTGAAGGTTTCAGCAGAGCAATTTCAAAACATTACAGGGTCATACCAAGGTGGAGTTAGCTATCAAGGGTGCACCAGTGCGCAAAGCGCTACAATCGATGCCGACGTATCTTTTGCACTGGAGATGCTGGACACTGCCATAGCTAAAATATCAAGATATGATGGGACAAATCCTGCTGAGGTCCACACAAGTCTGGATAATAATTTTGGCGGTATTACAAACTCGTTTTTTGCAGGATGGATCAAATTGAACTTATATTTGTTGAAAGGAATGGGCCCATGGGCCGGATATGACTGCGTGGCCAATGGAGACGGTTTTTGTGGAACGACAACTATGGCATATACAATTTGGTGTGTTCCGTTTTTCGATATCCGTATATGTGATCCTTATTATTTTTCACATTCGCCGCTTGACCGCTCGACAACAATTATTCATGAATGGGTACATAAATATGGATGTAACTTTGACTTGGGGTATGACTGGGAGCCAGATTATCCGGATAATTCGGCTATAACACAACTTTTCAATGCAGACTCATTTGCAGAGTTTGTAAAAGATGTATGGTGATATGCAAAGATTTCAAATATTACTTTTTTATTCTTGGATAGCGACTCTTTTGGCCTTGATATTTCTGTATGGAGGATTTCATCCAGACGGGGTAGCAGCTAATTTTATTAAATATTATACGAAAACTCTTGTTTTGTTTATGAACTTTCCCGTTCTGATAATAGCAATCAGACAGATGTTTAAGAGGGAATCTGGAGCCCGCTATTTGATTATCATTGTTCTTTCGCTAACGTTACAAATTTATTTGCTAAGATAGTTAATTCAGTCGCGTCTGAAGTTTACATAATCTATACTTCCAACAAAATTCTACAATATGACTTCCAAACCTGCCTGTACCGCCCTGGCGGTATTCTGCCTGCTCGCCACGGCCTTCACGGCCCGCGCCCAAAGCACCACCTACAGCATCACGGCCAAAGGCTTGTACGACGGCAACCAGGTGGTCGTGCGCTGGGCGCCCGGCGACTTCGACGCCTGGAACTGGGCCAACCAACACGGCGGTTATACCCTCGAACGCACCACTTACCGCCAGGCTGATACGCTGCTGTCGGCAGCCAATATGATCGCCAGCCAGGTCACCCTGGCAACCGGCCTGGCGCCGGTGCCGGAAGCCCAATGGCAGACGATGCCCGACTCCAACCTCGCCGGTATCGTGGCGGGCAGTATCTATGGCGACAGCCTGGAGGTACTCGACCTGGGCGACAATGACTTCATGTCGGTGCTCAACGCCACGGAGGCCCGGAAAAACCGCTTCGGCTTCAGCCTCTTCGCCTGCGACCAGTCGCTCGATATCGCCCTGGCGGCCGGCCTGGCCTTCGTGGATACCACGGCAGCGGCCGACAAGGAGTACATCTATATTATCCGCCTCGATTCCGTGCCCTCGGGCGTGACGGAGAAAAAAGGCGTGGCCATGATCTCCACCGAAAGCGGAGGCACCCTGCCGGCGCCGCCTAAGCCAAAGGCCAAACCCGGCGACCACAGCGTGACGCTGACCTGGGAAAAAGCCGCCCTGACCGAACACTATTCCAGCTATATCCTCGAGCGCTCCACCGACAACGGCCAAACCTACACCACCGTCAACTCCTCGCCCTTTGTGGCCCTCAATACCCTGGGTCCGGCCGAAGGGCCCAACGCATACCTCGACTCGCTGGCCGACAACACCACCACCTACGTGTACCGCGTGCGCGGCCTGTCGCCCTTCGGCTTTGTCGGACCGCCGTCGGATACCGTGCGGGTGAAAGGAGAAGAACCGCCGCTGGTGGTGCTGGCTGAAATAACGGCCGTGACCGAAGAAACGCCCGGTCAACTGCAAATCACCTGGACCTTCCCGGCCGAACTGGAGAGCGTTACGCAGAAATTCGAGATCTACCGCGCCTATCTGATCGACGGCGAGTACGCCTGGGTGGGCGAAGCGGGCCCAAGTGGGCGCCTGTTCAACGACCTGAACCCGGCCTCGGCGAACTACTACGTGGTGCGCGCCAAAGACATCAACGGGAAATCCACGGGCTCGCTGCCCATCCTGGGCCAGATCAATGACGAAACAGCGCCCGCAGCGCCCGTGGGCCTCAGTGGAGACTGCGATAACTCGGGCTGGGTTACCGTTTCGTGGTTGCCCAACGCCGAAAACGATGTGCTGGGCTACCGGGTTTACATTGCTAACCAAAACACGGAAGATACAGCCTATGTGGAGGTGACCAGTCTGCCGGTGCGCGACACCTTTTTTCAGTTTAACGTAGAATTGAATACGCTCACAGAAGAGCTGTATGCCGTTGTCCGGGCAACCGATTTCCGGGAAAACCTGTCAGAGCCCTCCCAATCGCTGAATATCCACAAAGCGGATATCGTGCCGCCATCGCCGCCGTCTATCACCAAGGTGGTCCCGGCACACAAATCCGTGCAGCTGTTTATTACCCGCAGCACCAGCCACGATGTGCAGCGGTATGAGATCCAACTGCAGTCAGTAGCCTCGCCGGGTTGGAGCACTATTGCGGAATACCAGGCAGCTTCCATGGTCGGTGAATTCACGGATTCCATCACATACCAGGATCCCTTGCGCCGCCGCCGTACCTGGGAATACCGGGTGCTGGCTTACGACGATGCGGACCAGGTGTCGAGCTCGCAGGTGATCAGGACCAAAGCCCTCGACCAGGGCATCCGGGATGCTATCCAAAACTTTACGGGGATGTTTTCGCCGGTACAAAAAGGCGTGCAGTTGAACTGGAACTACACGCCGGATATCGACCTCGTCGGTTTTCAGATCTATCGCGCGATCGATACCAGCCAGTTGCGGTCGTTCAAGTTTATCCCGGCCACGGCGCTTACTGCTGTAACCGGCAATAACTTTGGCTACCTCGACACCGATATGGCCATTAAAACGACGTTCACAAAACTGACGTTTGTTCAGCCGGCAGCCACGGCGGGAGGTACCTCCACCACGTTTACCGCAAGCCTGGTCAACCAACCGGTGTCCAAGGCGGCCAATGCCGTGATTACCCTGAAGTATGCCGTCATGGCGGTATTTGCCGATGGGGCGCAGTCGCCGATGTCGCCTACCGTATCGGTGCAGATCCAGTAGCGGCGTATAACCTGTAACCTTAAATGTACGCTCATGGTAGCTGTTTTACCGCTAGATACGCCGCTTGTGGCGGAACAGGAAGGTCAGTTGGTATTGAGCCAGGAGTATATCCAAACACAGATCTTACACCTTCGCTCCGATGACCGGGTCCGCATCCATCCGGAAACACACGGGCAGTGGAACTCCCTGGAGGAAGTACCCCGGGAGTACCGGCCATACGTAGTTCGAAAATGACCCCTTGTTTCTTCAAAAAATGAGCGGAGCCGCGCATGCGCGGCCCCGCTGCCGTTCACTCCACCGTGTCATGGAATCACAATTGTATGCGGTTCACCAAATTTTCAAGGACATAGCGCTTCATACCGGTGTGCAGGTTTTCGACGCGTGATTCGAGGCGTTTCATCAACACGTTGACCAGGATACCCAAAACAATCGCCACGATCGTGGTAAAAAATGCGGTACCCAGGTTGTCGATCAGCGTTTGGATATCGGCGCCATTGACGGCCGCCGGCGCCGGTGCGGATTCAACTGAGCCGGTGGGGGTGGCCATGGCTGTCGGCTGGGTTTTACCCATGTTCAATATAGCCGCGGCCATCCCCAGCACCGTGCCCAGGAATCCGAAAGCGGGGATTAGGGATTGGCAGGTGTTAATCAACCAGAAGTCCTTTTCAACAGTTTTTCGATGCATGTCGCTCACCGTTTCCACCATGGCCAGCGATTCGGCCGGCGAGTGGCTGGAGCGAAATTTGGTAGCGGCCTGTTTGATGAGGTCGGTCAGCAGCCCGGCGCCAATATGGCGTTCCACTTCAATCGTGTTCAGTTTGACCTGATTGACATCCTCCGGATAAAGCACGTATTGCTCGGTTTCCGGCAGGAGTTTGGCGGTGTAGGCATATTCTTCTTTCCGGATACGGTTGTTCAGGCTGTTCATGCCGAACAGGCAAATGAAGAAGCAAAAGAACGTGGCTGCCTGGATCAATCCATCCGGCATTTTGCCGCCCAAGGCAAAAAAGAAAGTTTCCAGAGAGGAGCCATTCGGGGCAAATTGGTAGCCTGTGGTGGTAATCAGCATGACCAACAGGGTGAGGCCAAGGCTCAGGGCGATTTGACTATTTTTTTGCGAAAACATATTCGGGAGTGCGTTGTGCGTGAGTGGTGAGTTAGTGTGTTAGTGCATGGCGGGTTTGAGAAACGGCCCATCGGCCCGGTTTTCCTAACCCTGAATCAAACATTTACCTGCCCCATTTACCGGTTTTTTTCGGCTCCGTTTTGGAGGATGGCGCAGCCGGTTTTACGGGTTCGTCCGTTGGGCGGGTAGCGGTTGCTGGCGGCAGGGCCGATTTGAAGCTGACCGAGCTGGCTGTGACCGTGAACGTGCCGGCGCGCACCCAGTCGTCGCTGCTGCCTACGGCATAGGCCCCGAAGTTGTGCGTTTGGGTTTTCATACCGGCTTGAATGATTTTGCCGTACAGGGCAAAGGGTTGGCCGCCCGTGCTGCGGGTCCGGCGTTTTACCCGCGCCCATACTTCGTACATCCCGGGGGTAATACCGACCTGGTAAAAATAGTTCAGGCTTTTTTCGTACTGAAATACCTCGTTTTGATACTTGCTGGCGCGACTGGGCTTCCACGACTGGCTGCCCTGGCGGAGCATAAACTCCACCGTTTGTTTGGCCAGGCCTTCCTGTTGGAGGAGCAGGGTCACATCGCCTTTGGTTTGTTTCATCAAATCGACGGCCACAGGGTCGGCGGGCGGGCTGGGCGGCACTTGCTCGACCGGTTTGGGCGGCGCCGGCGCAGGTTTGGGTTGCACCGGCGTGGGGGGCGGTTCTGGCTTGGGCGCCGGGACGGGCTTGTATTTTTGCGTGCCCCGCAAGCCATTGCTGGAATATTCCCGCTGCCGGGGGATATTAGCCGCCGGCTGTTTGGGTTTTTCCTGTTTGATTTGCGCAGATTTTGGCGCGGGTGGCGTAGTGCCAGCCACCCGGGTATTCAAGAAGTTGAGGATGATGAACACACCAAGGGCCCCCGTCAGGATATCCAGCGCGGAGATAAACAAGGGATCTATACTTTTATTCGTCATGGCTCGAAGTGTTGGGAGTGAAGTTGGTGGCGGTGCGCGCTGTACGAATATGCTGCACTATCGGTTTTTCCAGGTTGACATTGCACTGTATACAGCGCAGCGCGTGCGACGGATTTTCGTGTGTGCAATTCCAGCAGTTGATTTTGCAAGCCGCCGGCGCCGCCGCGGGCAATGCCGTTTCGGGGAGTTTGAAGTTGCAGTGGCCGCAGCGCGCCAGACCCGGCTGCGCCGTATGGCCGCAGTTTGGACAATGCATATCGATTCTTTTTTAAGGTGTGAATTGGCGACCTGCCGGAATTATTGGCCGATATAATACATATAGGAGAGGCCGATCTGGAAGTTGCGGTTTTTCAGCCCACCCACGTCCACGTTGCGCATGCCATGCGCATACCGGATGTCGAGGGCAATTTCGCCGCGTTCGAGGATGAAAATGAGGCCGGTGCCGAGGTTGATGCTGAAGTCGTAAGTCCGGTAATCGTCGTTGCGGCCGTTGCCCATTTCAATAGTGTATTCGTTGCGGTCGGTGAACGTTACGGTTTCTCCGTCCGAGTTGAGGTGTTCAACCGTAAGTTCCTCCAGGCCTTTGCCGTTGCTGACGGCGAATGAAAAGGTAGGGCCGAGGGCTACATAGGCGCCAACATTGCCGCCGCCGAAGTTTTTCTCAAACATCATGGGAAAATCGAGGTAGCTCAGCGTTTCTTTCTGACGCAGTTCCACTACGCGGTAGTCGCGGGGATAGCCGAATTCCTGGCCGTCCCAAAAGATGCTGCTTTCGCTTTTGATGTTTCCACCGCGTTGGGTGAACGCAATTTCAGGTTGAAACGTGATCCGGGAGCCCAGGTTGAATTCGGCGAACACTGAGAAGCTGGCGCCCGGGCGGAAGTTTACATCGTACACATCATTGTAGTCTTTGGATAGTTTGTATTTCGACAGGGACAAGGCCGGCCGGATGCCGATACCGCTCAATTGAGCATTCAGGTTGGAGACGCATACGAAGACCAGCAGAAAAAAAACCAGATTTTTCATAACGGTGGAATGATTTTAATTGCGAATAATTGTTGGTTTCGATGCTTTGTGCGGCACCGGTGAAAAGGGTAACCTGTGCCGCTGTTTTTTAGGAAAATGATAACAGACGGGCCTTTTTTTGCGATGCTTTGGTTAAGAAACTGTGAAGAAATGCAGGTTGCAACCCGGGGCCGCCGGCCTATTATTGGTGGTAGTTTGCCTACATTTGCCCGGGGCAAAAAAAATCAGGTCCCCGGGGTTACGTTTCTCCTGCGAACTGCACTAACATGGCAAATACCGATTGGACAGACGAAGCGCTCATCGCCGGCATACAAATCGGCGGCAGCGCACGCGAGGAAGCGTTGAAACGGATTTACCTGTTGCCGGGTTTGCGCGAAACGGTCATCCGGCACGTGTTGGAACATGGCGGCAGCCGCCAGGACGCACAGGATATTTTTCAGGAAACGCTGGTACTGTTCGATCGAAATCTGCGCGAAGGCCGCTTTGAAGGCAAAAGCGCCCTGCGTACGTATTTCGTCGCTATTGCAAAATGGCGTTGGGTGACGGTGCGCCGTCAACACGGCCGTTATACTAACCTGGCGCCCGCGCAGTACGATGCCGAAGTAGACAGCCCTGAAGCCGAAACCATCCGAAGCGAATACCGGGAATTGTTCCAGGAGGCCCTGGGCCAGATCGGCGAGCGCTGCCGCGAACTGCTGCAACTCTATCAGCTGGAGTATTCCATGGAAGAGATTGCGCAGCGGATGCAATACGGCAATGCGGATGTGGCGAAAAAAGAAGCCTACCGCTGCCGGATGCGCTTCCGGGAATTGCTGGAAAACAACCCTGAATTCGCCGTATTGCTTAAAGGATTGACTTGATTTTTACACCATAAAAAAAACGCGCAGTACCAGCGCCGGGATCGTCCGCACGCCTGCTTCGCAACGGGTACTTCGCCATTCGCCATTCGTGAAACGCTTCGAACAAATAGAGTCTTACCTGCAACGGCAAATGCCGCCGGAAGAAGTGCGCGCTTTCGAAGCGGAAATTGCGGCCGACCCTGAACTTGCGGCGCTGGTGCAGCAGCACCGCCTGGAACGGCAGGGACTGGAGTTGCTGGTCGAACGCGACCTGCTGGCCCGCATGCAGGCCTGGGACCGCGAAACGGATTTGTTTCAACAGGCGCAGCCCCGGCGGGCGGTGCTGCGCCCGATGGCCTGGGCGCTTCGGGCCGCAGCCATACTGGCTTTGGCGGCGTTCGGCTACTGGCTGCTCCAGCGCAATAATACTGCTGTGGTCGACGAGCCCCCGCCTGTAGTACATACCAAACCAGAGATCAAGCCGCGGGCGCCCACCCTGCGCCGGCCGTCTCCGGCGCCTCCGCGCCAGGCAGCCCCGGCAGAAGAACCGTCCGGCGATATGGCCGGACAGGGCCCCGCCCCCGCCGAACCGGCGCCTATCGAGGAAATACCGGCAACTGCGCCCGACTATGCAGCCTTGGCCGATGCTTTTTTTCAACAACGCGACTTTGTACCCCTCAAAGGAAGCAAAGGCGGCGCTTCGGGGTCGGCTGCCTACAACCAGGCTCTGGATAAATTTCAGGATGGAAAGTACCAGGATGTGATATCCAAGCTAAGGCCCCTTTTGAGCCTCGACCCCGATGCTGTCCAGCAAAAGGAATTGATGGCGCTGTCGTTGTATCAAAGCGGCCAGTATGAAGAGGCCATCCTCCTTTTCCGCGACGTGATCAGCTCCCGCAAACAGCCCTACGCCCAGCGGGCCGAATGGGCCCTCGCCCTGACACTGCTTCATCAAATGCCTGCGAAAAAGCCTTTGTTCGACCGGGTATTGGCCGGGATGCTCAGCAACCCGCAACATCCGTTTTATACCCGGGCAAAGCAATTGGAAGCACGCCTGACTGGTCACTGATGCCTGCTGGTGACATTCTCTCCGCATATGACGAAAATCATACAAAATCTCGGTCCCGTTGGCAGAGATTTACCGGAGAAAAGATACGCATTTTATGAAAATTGGCTTTAGCCTTCTGCTGCTTGTCGGAGTCCTCTCCGTAGCACATGCACAAACCCCGGCGTTCCATCCGAATACCTCGAAGCCGAGCTCAAGGCCCGCTTGTTGGAGACCCATCATCGTACTAAAATCCAGCCCCGTTCAGCAGACTTTCAGGCCGATATCCTGTACGGCTGCTTCAGTTGGGCGGTTGATCCTGCGCAACGCTACATTGCCGGCGCCGTATTGTACCGGTTTCAGCCGGGACCACCCATGGAGGACTGGTCGCTCGATCTTGCCGCCGCACTCCAGGTCGATTCGGTGCGCTGGCATGGCCAGGCGATCGGCTTTGACCATACTTCGGATGACTTGTTGACCCTGCATTTCCCGCAGGCATTGCCGGCCGGCATCCCGGATTCTGTAGAAATTTTTTATCAAGGCGTACCCGGCGACAGCGGGTTCGGTTCGTTTGTCACTACGGAGCACAATGCTGTGCCGGTGCTCTGGACGCTCTCCGAGCCTTACGGCGCCCGGGACTGGTTTCCCTGTCACCAAAATCTCGATGACAAAATTGACTCCTGCGATATTTTTATAACGGCTCCGGCCGGTAATCGCGCCGCAAGCAATGGCGTGCTGGTGTCGGAAAGCACCCAGAATGGGCAAACTACCGCACATTGGCGCACCCGGTATCCGGTAGCGACCTATTTGTTGTGTATGGCCGTGACCAATTACGCCGTGTATGAAGAGGAGGTGTCTTTTGACGGCACGATCACGAAGGTGCAGAACTACGTTTATCCGGAAAGCCTGCAGGCCGCGCAACTAGAATCGAACGCCATCGTGCCGCAAATGCAGCTGTTCAACGAACTGTTTGGGCTTTACCCTTTTCATTTGGAAAAATACGGCCATACGCAGTTCAGCTGGGGCGGCGGCATGGAACACCAGACCATGACCTTCGTGGTCAATTTTAATTTTGAACTGCTGGCACACGAACTGGCGCACCACTGGTTTGGCGACAAGGTGACCTGCGGCTCCTGGGAAGATATCTGGCTGAACGAAGGGTTTGCGACCTACCTGGCCGGACTCTGCTACGAACACCTCCAACCTCAAGGTTGGTTGCCGTATCGCCAAATTCGCCTCAATTCCGTGGTCAGCCAGCCTGGCGGCTCCCTGCGGGTAAATGACACCACCAATGTGTACCGCATTTTCAACGGCCGGTTGTCGTATGCCAAAGGCGCCTTGGTGCTGCATCAGTTGCGCTGGATACTCAGCGACGATGTTTTTTTCGCTGGCCTCCGGGCTTACCTGGATGAACCCGGCCGGGCTTTCGGCTTTGCCCGGACGGCGGATTTGCAGCGACACCTGGAGCAGGCCTCCGGCCGCGACCTGGATCAGTACTTCGCCGATTGGTACACCGGCGAAGGTTTTCCCAGCTACCAGGTGCTCTGGGCGCAGGATGCCGCGAACAAAGTGACCCTGACGCTGAACCAAACGACGTCGATGCCTGCTTCTGTGCCGTTTTTTGCCCTGCCGGCGCCGTTGCAACTGGTCGGCCCGGATGGCCAAACGAAAACCATAGTATTGGACCACAGTTATTCCGGACAGACGTTTACCGCCGATGTGGAATTTCCGGTGCTTGCTGTTTTATTCGATCCGGAGTTGTGGCTGATTTCCGCCAATAACACCGTAACCAAAACAACCGGCGCCCTCGCAGCGGCTTCCCCGTTGCAAGGCGATTGGTTCCTTTCGCCCAACCCGGCGCGTGACCGGATTATCCTGACGCTCGATTCCCGGGCGGCCACCCCCATACAGGCAACGCTCCTGGCCTTGGATGGCCGTCCCGTGCAGGAATGGGGGCTGACCCTGCATGCCGGCCGGAACACCATTCTCCTGGCGATCCGCGATTTACCGGCTGGCACGTATCAGTTCGCATTGCGGGGCGATGGATGGGCGGCGTTCAGGGCGGTTGTGGTGGACTAAGCATGTTGGGGATTTTCCCGCCGGGCCCAAAACGGTTCTTTTTCCGCCATTTTCCGCCTTTTTTCAGTCACAGAGTCCCCACTATGCTCCTTCAAAAACGCAAAAACTGACGCAAAAAGCCCTCGTTTTTGGCTCCGGTGGGAAAATCCCCAACATCCTAAACCCTGCCTGGTACATTTCCGATACGCCGTATCTTGCCGCCATGATGCAGAAAACGGCCTTATTAGCGCTATGTTTGTTTCCTGCGTGGCTGCTTGCCCAGCCCGATTCCACCCGCGTGGATACGCTGCGCGCCGTCACCATCTCGGCCACGCGCCTGCCTGTCGCGCCCGCCAACAGCCCCCTGGCTGTGACGCTGCTCGAAGCCGAACGCATCCGACGGGCGCAACCGCAGCTGACCATGAACGAAAGCCTGGCCGCCGTGCCGGGCGTTTTTGTGCTCAACGACGCCAATTTTGCCCAGGACCTGCGCATTTCCATACGCGGCTTTGGCGCGCGCGCGGGTTTTGGCATTCGGGGTATTCGTATCCTGCTCGACGGCATCCCCGAATCGGCGCCCGACGGTCAGGCGCAAGTGGATAACCTGGATATGGCTGCAGTGGGTCGGATAGAGGTGTTGCGCGGCGCTTCGGGTGGGCTGTACGGCAATGCCTCGGGTGGGGTAATCAGTTTGCAGAGTGATACCATCGCAAAAACGCGGGCGCTGACGGCCCGGCTGGCAGGCGGACAATACGGCTTCCGGCAGTTTCATGCCAAGGGATCGATTGCCGTGAAAAACAGCGGTCTGGGGTTTTCCATTACCCATGTGGGGCTCGATGGCTATCGCGATCATGCAACACTGCGCTCCACGTTCGCCAACGGCCGTTGGTTTTGGACGCCCGACTCCAGCGCCCGGCTCAGCCTCCTGCTCAACTACGCAAACAGCCCGCGCGCCGACGATCCAGGCGCCCTGACCCTGGCGCAGGTGGATGCCGGCCGCCGCGCAGCCAACCCGGCCAACCGGCGTTTCAACGCCGGCGAGTCGGTGCGGCAGGGCCGGGCGGGACTTGTTTATGAAAAAAAGTGGCCCGGGCGCCGGCACTTGCAGCTGCGCGGCTATTCCACCTGGCGCGATTTTGAGAACCGCCTGGGTTTTCAAAATAGCGGCCAGGTGGTCTTTCAGCGCTGGTTTGCCGGCGGCGGCGCGCAGTACGATTGGCTGCTTGCCAACTGGCGTTTCAGCGCCGGCGCCGACTTCGACCGTCAGACCGATCTGCGGCAGCGCTTCGACAACCTCGATGGCCGGAAGGGTCCGCAAAGCCTCGATCAGCGGGAGACGTTTACCAGTGCGGGCGCCTACGCGCAGGCAGCGTGGACGCCCGCGCTGGCCTGGACGCTTAGCGGCGGCGCCCGGCTTGACGCGGTGCGGCTGGCCGTGGCGGATTTTTTCGACGCCGACGGCCGCCAGTCGGGGCGTTCGGTGTACCGGCGCGGCAGCCCCTGGGGTGGGGTAGTGTGGCGCCTGCGCCTGCGCTGGCAGCTGTACGCCAACGCAACGACCAATTTTGAAACGCCGGCGTTGAACGAGTTGAGTAATAATCCGCTCCAGGTCGGAGGCTTCAACAATAGCTTGGACCCGCAGCGCACGATCTCGGTGGAGGTGGGCGTGCGCAGCCAATGGCCCGCAGGGTTGTCCTGGGAGGTAGCTTGCTTCCGGGTCCGCACGCGCGGCGAGCTCGCGCCTTACGAATTGGCTGCTTTTCCCGGCCGGACATACTACCGCAATGCCGGCCAGACTCTGCGGCAGGGCGTGGAGTTGGCCTTGCGCTGGCGCCTGCCCCGGCGTATTGAACTGGCGCTGACGGGCACGTATGCCGGCTTCAGGTATAAAAAATACGAAACGCCCGCCGGCGATTTTGCCGGCAGGCGTTTGCCGGGAATACCCCGGCTGTGGGGCATGGTGGAGGCGCGGTTTATACCCACCGGCGGCATTTTTGCCCTGGCCCAGCTGCGCTATACCGGGCGTTATTACGCCGACGACGCCAACGCCCAACCAGTAGAGCCCTATGCTTTGGTCAACGCCCGCATGGGCTACCGGCGCGGCCGGCTGGAGGTTTTCCTGGGCGCCGACAACCTGACGGGCGCCGCCTGGTTCAACAATATCCGGCTGAATGCGGCGGGCGGGCGGTACTTCGAGCCGGCGGCAGGCCGGGCGGTGTTTGGGGGCATGGGTTGGGAGTTTTGACGAATGGACGTCGCCACTTGGCATGACTTTCCGTAAAACGCAAAGTGTAAAGGCGTGTCGGGACGCATTCCAGCAAGAATGGAGCCGGATAAAAGCGATACCCATGGAAAAGGCGAAAATGTAGGGCGCGCTCACACCCACTTCCCATCCACCCGCCGCCGGATCTCCAGCGGATTGCCGTCTCGCAACGCCTCCGGCAGCAAATGATCCGGAAAATTCTGAAACGCCACCGGCCGAACAAACCGGAAGATCGCCGCTGTGCCCACGGAGGTGCTGCGGGCATCCGTGGTAGCGGGGTAGGGCCCGCCGTGCACCATGGCGTCGCATACTTCCACGCCGGTGGGGAAGCCACCGAACAACAGGCGGCCGGCTTTTTGGGCGAGCTGGTCCAGGAGATCCGGAAAAGCGAGGAAGTCTGCCCCGGTGCCGTACACCGTGGCGGTAAGCTGCCCGTGTAATTGTTCGACGATGCGGTACAGATCGTCGGCGCCACGGCCAACCACTACCAGCGAGCTGGGGCCGAACACCTCTTCCTGAAGCGATTCATCGGCTATAAACTGCGCAGCCGGCACTTTCAGCACGGCAGCGGCGGCGCCGTTGACGCCTGTGCTGGCTTGGGCTTTGGCGATGATTTCCACGCCGGCATGGTGCTCCAGCCGTTCGAGCCCGCTGCGATAAGCGGCATGAATTCCGGCGTTAAGCATAGGGCCTGGGGGCGTATTACCGATTTGCTGCCCCAGCGCGTCGAGCAACTCCGGCAGGCCTGCCGTGTCGGAAGTAATGATCAGGCCCGGGTTGGTGCAGAACTGCCCGACGCCGAGGGTGATGGACCCGCACAAACCCGCAGCGATGCCGGCGCCGTGGTTTTTCAAATAATCGGGCAAAATGAAAACAGGGTTCACGGAACCCATTTCGGCGTACACCGGAATGGGTTCGGGGCGCGCGGCGGCCAGGTCGTACAACGCTCGCCCGGCCCGCAGGGAGCCAGTAAAACCGACGGCCTTAAGCGCAGGGTGTTGGACGAGGTAACGGCTTTCGTCGACATCGCCGTGGATCATCGAAAATACGCCGGCGGGCATACCGCATTGCGCTGCCGCAGTATTTATGGCGCCAGCAACCAGCTCGGAGGCGCCGGGGTGTGCCGGATGGGCCTTCGCGATAACCGGGCAGCCGGCAGCCAGCGCCGAGGCGGTGTCGCCGCCGGCTACAGAAAACGCCAGCGGGAAATTACTGGCGCCGAACACGGCCACCGGACCGATGGGGATGAGCATACTCCGAACGTCGGGCCGGGGTACGGGCTGACGCTCCGGCAGGGCGGTATCGATACGGGCCTGCACCCAGGAGCCTTCGAGCAATGTTTGCGCGAACAGGTTGAGCTGGTTCACGGTGCGGCCGCGTTCGCCTTCCAACCGGGCTTGCGGCAGCCCGGTTTCGGCCATGGTCCGGTCGATGAGGACGGGGCCGAGGGCGAGGATATGTTCGCCAATGGCTGTGAGGAAACCGGCGATTTGCTGCGGCGATTTGCGCCGGTATTCCACAAACGCCTCTCGCGCGGCGTCCAATGCCTGGTCGATTTCGACCGGCGTGGCCAGCGTAAAAATGCCGGGCAGCGCCTGCTGCGTGGCGGGATCAATCGCTTCGATGTGCTGGCTGCCCTGCGCAGACAGGGCGCCGGCGATGTTGTTTTTTCCGTGCAAAATCATAGGTGCGTAGATAGCGGTTTTTAGGAAAATGGGCCAACCTTTGTATGTATTGAATGAGAAAATGTTTGCTGCCATGTCCAACAACGCCATTGCACTACCCGATTTGTCCGCTGCCCACCATATTGCCGCCAGGCAGCGGGCTGAATACCATCGAAATGGCCATATCCTGTTGCGGGGAATTTTGCATGCTGCCGACGCCAACATTTATCGCGATGCGATTGTGCAGGCTGTCCAACGCTATAACACGGAAACCCGGCAAATGGAAGATCGCGACACGTATGGCCGAGCCTTTCTGCAAATCATGAACCTTTGGGAGGTAGATGCGCAGGTGCGGCAGTACACGCTGGCGCGCCGGTTTGCCCAAATTGCCGCCGACCTGATGGGTGTGGAGCGGGTGCGCCTGTACCACGACCAGGCCTTGTTCAAAGAGCCCGGCGGCGGCCATACGCCCTGGCACCAGGACCAGTATTACTGGCCAATCGATACGGCCAACACCATTACCATGTGGATGCCGCTGATAGATATTTCGGAAGAAATGGGCATGCTTACGTTTGCTTCCGGCTCGCAGGAGTTGGGTTTTTGGGCAATCTGGCCATTTCAGACGACTCGGAAGCCGTTTTGAGCAGACTGGTGGCGGAGAAGGGCTATCCCGTTACCCGCGCGACGCATATGCAAGCGGGCGACGCTACTTTTCACGCCGGATGGACGCTACACGCGGCGCCGGGCAACCTGTCGGACCGGATGCGGGAGGTGATGACCGTGATCTATGTTGCCGACGGCGCCCGGGTGATCGAGCCTAAAAACGAGCACCAGGAGGCGGACCGCCAACGCTGGCTGAGTGCCTGGCCGGTTGGCGCGCTGATTGACTCAGCGTTGAATCCATTGTTGAATGGATAGAAGGCATCAGGACCGGTTTCGGCTCAGCCACATCAGCAGATTGATCAGCTCATAGGTTTGTTTTTCTTGCTCCGATTGCGCACCCTGAAAAAGTTGGTGTGGCGAAGAGGGGTATTGTCGCTTGAAATCCGCATGAATTGTCTTCAACGTATTTTTTGCGCCGGGCGCCAGGCGTTCCAGGCCTACAGCGATCTGCATGATACGGGCCGTGGCGCTCACCCGCGTCCGTACGTCGATTTTGGGCATTACGGTTAGCCGGACGGGGTTGAGCAGGATAGCATAGACATCGGGGTAGAAGAAAAACTTGTCGAGCTGGATGCTGGCATCCAGGTAACTGTACGCCTGCTGGTTGCGGTCGCCTTCGACGGCTTTGCGGGTGAACCAGTTTTTAAACCGGAGTACTTCTTCCTGATACAGGCTATCCAGGTCTTTGATCTGGCAGATGGTACGGGGGTCGAATGTAGAAAACACGGCGGCTTTATCGCCGGAGTTGAATTCAAATAAAAAAGTGCGCAACGCAACCAATGAAGCTACTGCAACGGTCACATTTTCGCTCCACAAAGTGTCTTTCTCGTATATATTGGTTTTCGGGATGTCAGACTGCTGCGCTAGCGCCGAAACGTTCTGGAGAAAGAGCAGGAAAAGGAGATGTGTTTTTATAGCGTGCATTTGTCGGATTTATTACAACTTTCAGGGTATGATTGCATTTGTTGCCCTCTTCCGGATTGCAGCTCGCCGGTCGCATACCCATGATGTGATGGTGGCAAAGATCGTGTCGGAGCAGAGAATCCGTTAGCGCCTTCGCGGGAAAATATAGCGGATAAGGAAATAAAAAAGCCCGACTTGCTCAAGTCGGGCCCTGGTGGAGGATACCGGATTCGAACCGGTGACCTCTTGCATGACATGCAAGCGCTCTAGCCAGCTGAGCTAACCCCCAATTGCGCAAAGCGGCGGCAAAGATATGTAGAGATGCGAATTTGCACAAGCTTATTTTTTCTTTAAAATAATGGACACCACCTCTACTGTTTTGCCGGTCGTCTTAGCCGTACCGCACCAGGCGCCGTTTTTGGCCGTAGCCAGGGTCTTGCGGCCCTTCAACCGGGCGGAATAGGCGAGTTCGTACTTGCCGGCGTCGGGGCCTTCCAGGTGGATAGCGAAACCCAGGATGCGGTGGCTGGCCCTGATAGCGCCGACGTACTCGCCATCTGTATTATAGATGCCGCTGTTGGCGTCTTCGCCAACAGCAAACTCTACCGGACTATTGTTTCATAACACATTGATTAAGGAACGTGTCCGAAATAACTTACCATTTTGGGCGGCGTCTTCTTGGCGCTGACTTCGTTGGTAAAACAGTTGCGTAGCGATGCTATGCGCCTGTTTCACCGCCTTGCCAGCGCCAAGAATACACTCGTCGAAAACGGCAACTTATTTCGGACACGTTCCTAAAATGGCCGGATCAACCGGATAAAACACCTTTTCCGCCCGTTCTTCATCCAATGGTTTCTCCAGAAAAGTAAACAGGGCGGATTGATTTTGAACGGCATAATCCAGGATTTCAAAAATCGGGGCAAAGTCAGTTTCCCAGAGCGGGATTTCATCTTCCGGTATCTGTTTCATCAGAACCACCCACCTTGCTCGCAATGCTCCGAATAACTATTGAACTTTTTCCGGTTGATGAAACTTTGGTGGAATAGATGGATGCCAATACCATTCATCCAAGGGTTCTCCGTAATCGAACAATTCCACGATAATCTTCGTGAGGGCTGGATCGGGCGTCCCGGCAGAGGCAAAGTAGTGGGTGGTCAGCACTATTTTATCCACTTCGAGCCAGGTGGTTTTGAGGATTTCCTCTGCCTCCTCTTGCCGCAAATGGGCGATGGCAGTTCGGAAATTGTGGAGCCGTTCGGTAGGAACGGCTGCGAGGTATTGTCCGTAGGCCATGATGTTTTTTTATCGCAAAATCCAAAATAAACCAGGAGATCATGCGCTCGCGGGCGCTGCACATGGAGAGGTGTTTGGTGATAATTTGGAGCAAAGGTTAGAGCGACGATGGCGGAAGGGGCCAACCAACAGGGGTCGCCTGTTTTAACAAAACGCTTCAAATTGGATTCGGGCGATTGACACGAATCAACTGGTTTTCAGGCTTTCCATCAAATGGTTGGACGGCATCATGAATGCGCCTGGCAAGTGCCTCCTGATCATTATCCTCCGTGCAAACAATGATGCCAGGGTGAACCGGATTTTGTTGATGCAAACGGATAAAATGTCTGCGATTGAAGGTGAGAAGAATTCGATTTTCAGTGCGGGCAAATTCCAGAACTTCTTCATCCGGGATACCTTGATTTGCATTCCCAGCCTGTAATGAGGTCAAAACATCGTGCCCAAGTTGTTTAAGGATTTCAATAACCGGGCGGCGAAAGTTTTCATTTGCGTAAAAACTTGCCATTTCTATGCCTCTTCGTTTTCAATTATTTGCGATTCGATTTCGTCCTTGTGCGCCCGGTAGTAGTTCCAAGCATTGCCCAAGTCTTCTGCCCGCAAATGAGGATAGCCATGTAGGATGGCCTCTTCGCTGACACCCAATTGTCGCTGCCGGACAAGCAGCCAAACCGGGATGCGCGTCCGCGCGATGCGTGCCTCGCCGCCGCAGACGCCAGGCGTTTTTTCAATACCTGGAAAAATACCGCCCAAATCGCTTACAACCCATTGCAATAATTGGGCTTTTTCGCCAGGCGACATTTGCGAGAGCAAGGATTCCACGGTTTGGAGGGCGGTGGACATAGATGATTTTTTGCAAAAATACGGAATTGATCGAAAACCTCAAAGCTTGGGTTTAGGATATGACAGCATTTAAAGAAAAGCATTAGGAACGGGTGAATAATAACTTGTTCCTTAGCCGCTAAAAAACTTAATCAAGGCAGCAACACGAGCCAAGGTGATGGTTTGACAATTTTTTTATCGCAAAATCCCAAACAACAAAGAAATCACGATCATCAGTGAATAGTACCACTTGGCGTCTTTGTACAGGAGTATTTTCCAAAAACCAAGCTCCTTATGGTCGAGCACGTAGGCCTCATCCACCTCGACGCCCAGGCGTTCCCATTGGCTCCTGTCGACCTGTTTGGTGTAAAGCCAGCCAGGGATATCATAGACAGGAAAATTAACATCCTCTTCTCCCCTGAGCCACAAGGGAAACCCCTGGCTGTTGATAAACCAGGAGATTATCCGTTCGCGCATGCTGCACGTCATCAGATGCTTCTGCCAGCGGTAGTGAATGGCCCAAAAGATAATTGGTATGAGCACAGTGAGGTAGATCAGGAGATTTTCTTTGTCGATACCCCATATTTTATCTTCCAGGTCGACATGCTGGGCGATCAGATAAAGGCTGCCGCCCCAGATGAGGATGCCGAAGTTCTTGGTCTTGTAAATAATGTCGTCGAGGTTTTTAATGGTGCTGTGGATCAGGTCGATTTCCTTGAGGAGTATGGGGTAGCGAGGGTTTGCGGAAAGGTCGGACATGTTTCTTTTTTACAGTTTGGTGAAATCAATGGTTCGTGAAGAATCACGCCGCCAAGGCGGCGTAACTACTTGAGAATAAAAGTTCTTTGATTTTGGGGTTGTTTTTTGTTTCGGTTGGGTTTAGACCCAAGGCGATCGAAAATCGTTCGACCAGGGCGAGGTTGTAGTAATAGTTTTTTAGTTCCGTCATCGAGAAGAGGCCTCTTTGCTCTTTATCCAAGGGCAACCAGTGTGCTGCCTTGGCCATAGATACGGCCGAGAGAGCCAAGTTGACGTGGTTTTCGATTTTGGCTTGGTTGGTGCTTTGGCACTGGGTCAGGCCGGTGAATTGCTTGGCGTCGCGGAACAAGAACTCGATCTGGAAGCGGCATTGATAACGTTCCAGAATCCAGAGGGCATCCTGTTCGCTATCGGTGCAGAAGTAGAGTTTACGCGTAAAAGAAGAACCGTCTTCTCGCAGGTAATCCACAGCTACGAGCCGGATGCAGCGTTTGGGGCATTTGGCATACACCAGCCCGGTGCGGACGATTTTTTCGGCATCGCTCAGCACCACAGGCAGACGCTGCTCATCCAGTTTGCTCCAGTCTACTTTGCCGTCTTTTTCCTCGGACGACCTTGTTTTTTGCTGCCATCGGGATTAAGTCGTGACACTGGTGTGTAGTACAGGGCTGCGTTTGACCGCAAGCAACTGATCAAACAAATGCCCATCTGAACGATCGGTTCTACGAAAGTGAGGACACCGAAATAGCCGTCACAGACCAATAGATTGGCAAAATGTCGGATTTGTTCTCGTTGCTGGCCTACTAAATCCACATAATGCCCCATAAGCGTCTTACTCTGTTTTTCCAGTTCTTTGGCACTTGGTGTCAGGCTGGCTGACAAGTGAAAAGCAGTATGATGGCCCAAATCGCCAACGGCGAAACTGCCCAATTCCAGGCCCCGCTTAACCGCCCCGGCCTGTCCAGACCAAAAACGACCCAGACAAGGTGTTTGCTTTCCACTCTTGGGCAGATAACTCGGATCGAAGATCACAAAGCAATCCCCAGAGCCATATTTGTCTATCAATGAACGGTTGAATGTTTCTAAGCGCAATTCTTTTTGATACCAGTTATGGATTGTCCCCTCGTTTCGTTTTCCCCAACGGGCCAATTGTTTGAAATTATTCCGCTGCGGCAAAGTCAGCAGCAAGGGAAATATGGTTTGCAAAATTCGGCGACGGACGGCTCCTGTTCCAGCCAAATCGCTTATCATTGCACCCAGGGACTCTCGAGTTCCAGTCATGGCGTGTACGTGTTAGGTGTAAGCAACCCAAACGTACACGCTTTTTATTTTTTCAACATACGTAGGCCCCGACAAACTCAAAATTCTTCACGAACCATTGTTTTTATCAAAATTATTAAAAAAAAGTGTTTGGTCGCGGCCAGTTTTGAAACTATTTCAAGACTAAAATTCTGGTGGCTTCCATTTCGAAGATTGTCAAGCTTCCGTAGGATCCAAAATCTTTCGCCGTCTTGTCATATCGTCCTATACTAAGCGAAATCCTGCTTTGCTACCCAGAGAACATTGGGCGCTTAACACAGTTCGTCCAGTAGTGTGGCAGCTGGCGCTAATTTTTCTGCTAATTTTGATGGGTTTACCCCGGCGAGGGTATGGTGTTGAGATAAAGTGAAGAAGGACATAAAAAATGCTGTTTGTCGTTTGCATACAAACAAATCTTTTGGGTAATTTTGACCTTGCCATATGACCCTATTGGACTTGTTGTGTTCACCCAACTTTTTTACCACTTGAGCGCCTGCCCCATGGCATACCAGGTTAAACCTCCAATTCGGATCGATATTTTGCCGCTTAAGGCCCGAATGCGTTCCCTCTCCGCAACAGGGGAACCTCAGGCGTTTGTTTTTATGACGCCGGTTTTCAGCACAATACGAAAAAAGGTGGTGAAAGCAACTTCGCCGGCGGCTGCCGGCGGCAGAGAATTGAAATTGACAAGGCTGATATGTAGCGCTATCGAATTCAGCCCAGGCGCTCGGCCATGCATATTGATTATTACAAACCTATTGTGGCGCTTTTGAGAAAGACTCTGGAACATTAACCATGGCGAAATTTATTGAATTTCAACGTCACAGCATGCCTATTGTATTTGTAAACCTTAAAGTGATTTACCCTGTATGGATGATGAGAGAGAAAAAGATTTAACCATAGTCGAACGCTTTCGAAAGCGCTGGGAAAACCATCGAATACTGGCTTGGGTCATAATATTTTCTTTGTTTGTGCTCAATCCAATTATGAAGTTTGATGCTTTACTTTCAGCCATTGAAAACTTTCATAGGCGCTTGTTTCGACCAGAGGCTATTCCGGTATCTCCGGACAGTCTTGTTATTAAGGATAGTCCAACAAGTGAGGGGAGGGATACAGGAGATGCTTCGCCTGGTAAAGCGAACTCAGAAACTGTGAAACGAGAAATTGAATTGGAAATAAACAACTGTATTTATAATTTGGATACAGAGAGAATGAAAGAGATTCTTCACAGGCTAAAGTTTTCGGAGGACGTCGTAGTGTTTGTACGGGAAGATTATGATATCTATGAGGAACAACCGAATTATTTTGACTTATTGATTACCAGAAAGAAGGTATCGATTGACAGCTTAAGGACTGACAAAAATGGATTGATTAATATTGTATGGCTAAAGTCGACTAATATATGAAAACCAAGGCGCTATTTTTTCTTATTATTTTTTCAAACAACACTTTTCCAACACACGCTCAGAAACTATCTCCTGATGTGAGGGCTATTGAAGGAGCGCTAAAATCTTCAGTTTTAAGGTTAACGAGCTATATTAACTATTGTGGCGCTTCCGATACGGATACGTCAACCAAGGAAGAATATTTAGAAAGAATTTTAGAGGAGTTTGACGACGGAGCTACTATGGAGGTATCAAACGTATTTACTGGAACGGAAAGAGTCTATCCGGTGAAAAGATATTTTAGAAACTTGATATATTTAAAAGAGGAAGCGAAGTACTCGAAAGTATATTTTCTGTTTTCCGGGATAAGGGTTGCAAATCTGGAACCCAGGGGAAACAACAGATATATCGCCACAGGCGAATATACCCAAACTTTTCAAGCGTATCGCGGGACGAAGCAAGTGTACGCAGATATAACAGTGAAATTTTCATTAATTTATGTTTACGTTTATGACAGCAATCACTTTAAAGTCAAATTCGGCAATACCACTGTTGTATCTACACAACTGTTAAACAAAGGATGAACAGACCTGTATTTTATATTAGCTTAATACTGTTATCATTTGCGAAGCCATTGTATTTACATGGCCAGCAGTCGAATATTAAAGATGTTTTATATAGAAACATATTAAGGCCCTATGAAGGCGATTTGGAGACGTATTTAGCTGCCGGACCGAAGGATGAAACTGACAGAAGATCGTCGTTGCTGAGCTTGTTTGACGATGGCGCCACGGTATTCAATGATATCCCCGATTGTGCTGACAGGGGAGAGACATTGACCGCCAAACAATATTGTGCAATATTTAAGGCTTGTGCAATGGGTAAAACCCCCTTTAGGAGGGGGGGGGGGGCGTCTTCGGGGTGGTTAAAAAAAGCGCCGCCCCCCCCCCCGAAATGGGGGGCGCCGGGGGGGGGGCGGGGGGCTTGCCGGCCCCCGGGGGGGCGCCCCGCGGGCGGGGGGGGGGGGGGGGGGGGGGGGGGGGGGGGGGGGCGGGGGCGGGGTTGGGGGGGGGGGGGGGGGGGGGGGGGGGGGGGGCGGGGGGGGGGGCGGGGGGGGGGGGGGGGGGGGGGGGGGGGGGGGGGGGGGGGGGGGGGGGGGGGGGGGGGGGGGGGGGGGGGGGTGCGGGGGGGGGTGGGGGGGGGGGGGCGGGGGGGGGGGGAAGGGGGGGGGGGGGGGGGGGGGGGGGGGGGGGGGGGGGGGGGGGGGGGGCGGCGCGGGCGGGGGGGGGGGGAAAGGGGGGAGGGGGCGGGGAAAGGGCCAAAAAACAAGCCTTTTGGGCTTGCTTCTGGGGGGGGGGCGGGCGGGGGCTGAAAGGGGGGGGGGGCGGGGGAAAAAGGGGGGCGGGGGGGGGGGGGGGGCCCAGGGGGAAGCCGGCCGGGGCGGGGGGCGGCTCCGGGGGGGGGGGGGGGGGCCCTGCGCGGGCCCGGGGCCCCCGGGGGGGGGCCGGGCGGGCCCCCCCCCGCCCCCCCGCCGCGCCGCGGGGCGCGCCGGGAGGGGTCGGCGCCCCTTCCGCCAGCCCCGGGGGGAAACCGGGGGCCCCCGGGGCCGGCCGCAGGCGGGGGGAACCCCCAGGGGCGGCACAAAGCCGGGCGGGGGAGCGCCGGGCGTTGCCGGGGCTACTTTCGGGGGGGCGCTTCCGGGGGGGGGGGGGGGGGGGGGGGGGGACGGGGGGGGGGGGCCCCCGGGGGCGCGCCCCCGGGGGGGGGGGGGGGGGGGGGGCCCGGGGGCCGCCCGCGGGGGCGGGCCCTCCCGGGGTTTTTTTCCCTTTCCCCTCTTTCCCTTTTGGCCCCGAACCCCGCGGGGCTAGGTAAAGACGTCATGGTAGAAATAAAGTACGAGAACGTTTTTTTGTGTACCAGTCCTGATACTGTTTTGTATATTAAAAAAACCTATAAAATAGATTCTCGTATAACTGATTTCTTCTTGAAGATAAAGGTAATTCCTTCCAGAAGGCAATTTGAAAACGCATATAAAATTTTATATATTGAACAAACATCGCAACCAATAGATAAGGATGGCGATAAGTTCCCGGATAATTGCGATCAATGTCCCGATGAACCGGGCCTGGTCGATTTTCAAGGCTGCCCCGACAGTGATAAGGATGGGACAGCGGATAAGGATGATGAATGCCCGGGGGTTGTTGGGACGGTCAGGTGCAAAGGGTGCCCGGACAAAGACGGCGATGGCGTAAAAGACGCTCTTGACAAATGCCCTGACGTGAGGGGAGAAGAAATTTATTCCGGGTGTCCGGAACCAGTCGCGAACAATAATACTACCACAAATCCGCCGGTTCATAGCCAACCGACCCGGCCTAAGCCTGCTGTTACAATTGATTCGGATGGCGATGGCGTATCGGATAAGCTGGATGATTGCCCCTATGAGTTCGCTCGAACATCTAACGGTTGTCCTCCAAAACCGAAAATAAAACGCTATAGGGATTATAAACTACTCGGGCTTGGATTGTCTTTGTCTGGTGGAATATCTTTCGGCCATTTAAAGGGGCACGACCCTGATATTATCGATTCCAGCGGTCTGGGCTTTTCTCCCGCGCTGTTTACCACAATAAGGTTTTCAGAGAATGTATATCTGCAAGTTGATCTATGCTATTTTAAAAGCGGATTCAAGTTCTACAATTATGGAAATAACTTTGAATATGGTTATAATGAACCGCTTGCATATTACACGGAAGATGCAAAGATGAATTTTCAGGAGGTGAAATCTTATCTGAAAGTAAATGTATATTCATTTTTCATTGGCTGCTATTATGGGCGAGTCCTGAGCGCTAAAAGAAAGGGGAACATTGATTGCACCGATCCTTCCGGCGCCAGTGTTCAATATAACCGAAATTATGAATATGACTTTCTGAACGACCCGGCATTTCCTGTTGTCAACAATTCATATCCGATAAACAGGGATATATTCGGTATAACCATTGGTTATGAAAAAATCCTGGACAATAATTTACTTCTTGGTTTAGGATATGACTTCAGCCTTAATAGCTATTTCAATAACAAATACCCTTTGTGGGAGGATTATTATAATGTTGATTTTTACGATTCAAAGCAAATCGAGATAAGAATGTCCTATCTTTATGCAAAGATTGGTTATCAATTTTAGGTTCATCCCCTATCGGCGGCCGGGGTTCGCAAAGTCCTGAAAATCAGGGGGAATTTTGATAACTCAGCCCGGAAGGGCCGGGTGTGCGAGCCGGGCTTTTTTCATTGCCGGGGTTAGGTGGAGCTTCCCGATGTCAGGGGGAAGGCCGGCGGTTCTTCAAAGTAACTGACACGGCCTCCACGGTTTTCCCGGTTTTTTTATCCGTACCGCACCAGGCCCCGTTTTTGGCCGTAGCCAGGGTCTTGCGGCCCTTCAACCGGGCGGAATAGGCGAGTTCGTACTTGCCGGCGTCGGGGCCTTCCAGGTGGATAGCGAAACCCAGGATGCGGTGGCTGGCCCTGATAGCGCCGACGTACTCGCCATCTGTATTATTCTGAGCAATACCGGAAGAGGAAATATTGACCTGGTAGCGCAGTTTCAGGTCTTTCGGAGCGGCTTTCAGCTGCAGGCGCAGTCCCAGCACCCGTTTGGGTGGATTGTAATCGGCGCCCATCAGGAGGCCTGGTTGCAGCGGGATTTCATCGCCTGAATGGAATTTTACGGCGCCCTCAATGGCCGTCGCCGCCAGGCTTTCGGGCTGCCGGGCTGCCGCTTTCAGGGCGTTTTCAACGGCCAGCCCGGCGTCGATACGGCCGTAGCCGTACCAGATGCTGTGGCCTTGCGCGTCGTATTCGCCACCTTTTTCATCGATGCGGACGCAGGATTGCCGGAGCAAATCTTTTATTTCCGCCTGGCGGAGCTGGGGGTTGGCCGCCAGCAGGAGGGCGACGATACCCGCCATGCCGGGGCAGGCAGCCGAGGTGCCGCCAAAAGAGTTGACATAGTTTTCGGCGGTGTAGCCTGCCTGGCCCTGGCGGTCGGTGGTGCGCAGGCCTTCGCTCAGGGGCGCCGGGTGCTGGAAATTTTTCCAGCCGTAGTCGGCGCTGGGGAAACTGACCCAGATAGCCTTGCCGTAGTCGCTGTACACGCAGCGTTTGCCGGTGTCGTTGCAGGCAGCCACGGCGATGACGCCGGGGTAGCTGGCGTAGCCGTCGTTTTTGGTGTCTTCGTTGCCGTTGCCGGCGGCGAACAGGATAACGGCGCCTTTGCCGCCGCGGCCTTTGGTGAGCACGTAATCCATGGCCAGGCGGGTGCTGTCGGGCAGGGCTGTGAGGCGGTTGTGAGTGGCGTCCATCGGGTTCCACCATTCGCCGTCGGTGGGCCCCCAGGAGCAGGACACCACATCGGCGCCGTGGTCGGCAGCCCATACGAAGGCGTTGGCTTCAGCCATGCTGCCCAGGCCGCTGCGCAGGCGGATGGGCATGAGCGTTGCCTCCGGAGCGGTGCCCGAGGCGCCCCCGGGCAATCCGGCGGCACAGGCGACACCGGCACAGGCCGTGCCGTGGTTGTCGTCGTCCATTTTCGGGTTGGGGTCGGCGCTGTTTTGGGTGGCGTCGAAGGGATGTACGATGCGGCTGGCAAACTCGGGGTGGGTTTGGTCCACACCGTCGTCGATGACAGCGATCGTGACGCCTTTGCCCTTGGTGATCCCCCAGGCTTTTTCGATATTGATATGGGCATTCACCGGCTGGCCGTTGATGGCCGTTTTGGCCAGGTGCCACTGGAGGGGATGCACGCCTTTGAAGCGGCGTTCCTGCACCAGCTCGGGGTGGCAATACTCGACTTGTTTTTCTTCAAGCAGTTTTTCAGCGATATTAAATACCTCCAGCCCGGTACCTTCGCTGGCTTCGACAAAATAGGCGTTGACGGCGAAGGCGAGCTTACTTTTGACCTTGAGCTGATATTTTTCCAGCAGGGCCAGGCAGTCTTTTTCGGGCGTGGCGTCGGTAAATTTTACAAAGAAATTCTCCGTATACAGCATCACCTCGCCGCTACCGGCATCCTGCAGCACGCGGCCAGCGAATCGGATGTTTTCCTCCTGCTTGAGGGTGGCCCGGGCGGCGTCGCGCTCGCGGGTAGCGCCCGTGGACTCGAGGTCGCCTTCGGCCGCCACTTTGCGCACCGATATGCCGGCTTCCGGGAACGCAGCCACCTCTTTGGTTTCGTCGATGATGGCCCGGCTGGAGCGACTCAACGATACCTTTTCGATGTTTTGGTTGCCTTTGGTGCGGATGGCTACCATGTCGGGGCTTTCCACCAGTTCGATGGTTTTGCCTTTTTTGCCGCCGTATTTTACTTTGTACATGTGGATATGGATTTATCGACCGGTAGTTTCTTTAATCAGCCGCTCGATTTCGATTTTCAAATCGGGTAATAATTGTTGAATGGTTGTCCAAATAATTGCATAATCAACGCCAATGTAATCATGAATAAGCTTGTCACGCATACCGGCCATTTTCTTCCATTCAAGCGTCGGATATCTTTCTTTTAATTCATCTGAGATTTTTTTTGCCGCTTCTCCGATAATTTCAAAATTTCGAACTACAGCATCTTCAACTAATTGATTTTCGAGAAATTCTTTTTCATCAAATTCTTCGGTGTACTGAAGGATTTGGTTTATAGATTTCAGAATATGAATTAGATAGACCTGGTCGGATTTTCGCATTTTTTAATCTATTTGCCTAATATCCCGTTCTACGAATTGCTTAATCTGAGGACTTAAAGCATTTTCAGTAACCAGGTCAACTTTGATCCCGAGTGATTCTGATAGTTCCTGTTCAAGTCCAACTAAATCAAACAGTGTAAGGCGCTTCCCAAACCGGACCAGAATATCGAGGTCACTGGCCGGGTGTTGTTCGTCGCGGGCAAATGAACCAAAAACCCCTATGTATTCTGGTCGAAAAGGCGACAAGATGTTTTTAATTATCGATACCTGTTGAGCCGTGATCATGATAATAGTTTATCAGGTTGAGAGCATGTTGGGGATTTTCCCGCCGGGCCCAAAACGGTTCTTTCTCCGCCATTTTCCGCCTTTTTTCAGTCACAGAGTCCCCACTATGCTCCTTCAAAAACGCAAAAACTGACGCAAAAAGCCCTCGTTTTTGGCTCCGGCAGTACTTGTCCCGATTACTCGGGAAAATCCCCAACATGCTCTGAATGGTCATATTTCGGTTCTTCGACAAAATTAATGAATAATACAGTCCACGGTAGATACAAACGTACTCCTTCATTTTTCATCCCCGGTATTTTCCGGCACCTTGGGCTTGCGGGTGCTTTCGAGCAGGCCGGAGCCGGGTTTCGTCAACAAAGGGGTTGATGTGCCGCCGCCGGTACCCGTTCCCGACGTGCCGCCGCCGCCGCCGCTGTTGCGGAAGTTGACGAGCTGGCGCAGCAGGTCGAACCAAAATTTGGCGCCCAGGGAGATGGCCATAGCTGTCGTCAGCCAGCCGATAAACTTGTACAGCCACCATTGGCCCTGTTTCTCGGTGGGCCACTGCACGTTTTCCCAGCCGATGCCCAGGGGCGAGCGGATGGCGGCGATGTTTTCGTTGAGCAGGCTGTTGAAGCGGTCTTTGGCCGCATAAAAATCGGGGTTGACGGCCAGGCTGTCGACGGCTTTGGGCTCGGGCGCTTTCTCCACAAACTGGGAAGCCGCGTCGGCCATGTATTCGCGCAACGTGGCGTTGGCGGAGAGGTTGGTGTAGATGCCGATGACGTCCACGTTGAAGGACAAGGCAATGCCCATGCCCACCCAAAAGAGCCAGATGCGCATATTGCTGACGTACCATTCGGAGGCGCGTCCCATGACCTCGTTGAACCATTCCTCCACTTTTTTGCGAAATGCGGCGATGTCGCCATAGGATTCGTGGTGCAGGAAGGTCAATACATCCTTGAGTTTGCCCTCCGGCAGTTTATCGAGGGCTTGCTGGACCTGGCCGGTGGAATTGACTTGCAAGACATCCATCAGGATGGCCGTGAAGGTACCCGGGCCGATATACGACGGCGGGAGCGCCCCTTTGCGCAGGGCCCGGAACAGGTTGGCTTTCTCCCCCAGTTGTTTGAAATAGACATGGTTGGTGAAATCTTTGGTCTCCTTGTCGCCCAGCATGCTTTTGATGGCGTTGATCAGGTTTTTGCCGCGCAGCGTGAGGAGGCCGGCCAGCATTTCCATGATGGTGGTGGCCAGCAGGCTGAACAACAGGAGAACGAAAACGATACCGATAACGATGGAGAGGAGATTGAGCATGTTGTTTTATGTATTTGGCCAAGAAATCGGGTGGAAAGAAGGATGCTCAAAATTGGGGTTTTGTTTGGGGAAAATGGCGTTTGCACCGGGAAAATTTTCACCCCAGATCTTTAAATACCCGCCCATCCTTCGCAAATTCTGCCCGGATGCCTTGCTTGACCGATTCCCAGCTGATCACATTAGTATCATTTGACATGGCATAAAGGCAGGCATAGTGTACGGCATTGACGATGTTGCCCCCGGAGAGCTCGTAGCGCGCCGCCAGGCGGGGCAGGTCGAGCGGACTGCCGGCGCCGTTGGCCTGGAAGCGGATGGCTTCGGGGAACGTTATACGCCAGATGCGTTCGCGTTCGCGTTCATCGGGCAGGGCGAATTTGATCAGGGCATTGAAGCGGCGCATAAAGGCGTCGTCGATATTCGATTTCATATTGGAGGCCAGGATGACCAGGCCGTTGAAGTCTTCGACGCGTTGGAGCAGGTAGGAGACCTCCTGGTTGGCGTATTTGTCGTGGGCGTCGCGGACGTTGGTGCGTTTGCCAAACAGCGCGTCGGCCTCGTCGAAGAAGAGAATCCAGTTTTTGTCTTCGGCCCGGTCGAAGAGGCTGGCCATATTTTTCTCCGTTTCGCCGATGTATTTGGACACCACGGTGGAGAGGTCGATGCGGTACACGTCTTTGCCGGTATATTTGCCCAGGAGGCTGGCGGTCAGGGTTTTGCCGGTGCCGGGTGGGCCGTGGAACAAGACGCGGTAGCCGGGTTTGATCCGTTTGTGCATTTGCCACTCGAGCAGCATTTTGTCGTTGAAGCGCACCCAGGTTTCCAGTTCGCGGATTTGCGCCATATTGTCGGGGGCGAGTACCAGGTCATCCCATTCCAGTTGGGTTTCTATGCGGCGGGCGGGAAACTCCGTGCTGAACGCCGGCGGCGTCACTTTGCCGGTGGTGAACAGTTCGACGTATTCGGGCGCCAGGATAATCTTGCCACTCATGCGCGGCTCGCCGGCGGGCACGTCTTCGAGCCAGAGGATGTGTTTTTTGTAAAAAAAATGTTCGGTGCCGAACAATTCCTGCACCTGCAGCCGCTTTTCCAGGTCGTTGCCGGCGAGCAGGAAGAGGGCCGTTTCGCCGGTGGGCAGGAAGCCGCGGAAGTTTTTGCCGCGGACGCCGCCGAGTTGGGGGAAGTCGCCGGGGGAGGGGAGGGCCTTGGTAATTGCTTGATCAAAGAAATTAGGGTGTAGGTGTGAGGTCAGCGCTGTGAGTAGTAGGACGATTTCTTCTGCGTTGTAGTCCGTGATATCGTGGTGGGCAGATATCTGTCTAACTAGTTTTTGTGGAATGTCAATTTTAACCGATTTTTGCGCTTCGTCTTGAATAACAGTCTGGATTTTGTTCAGCACAATTAATTGAAAGTATTCAAGAAGAACGGATACGTCTAAAGCCATACGTATTTATTTTATTGGCAATCGGGGCGTATAGTTACGGTGTTGATCATATTATTCTGGACAGTAACAATCAAGGCTATGCTGCAAGCACTGTTTTTATAAGCATCAGGATAAAAAATATACTCATCATCGGCATTTAATTCTGGGGAAGTTTTATCGCAGTGGCCGTAGTAATTTTTAAATGTTTCGAGTTCCACTTCCAGGTTAAGTGACAGGCTGATATGGTTCACCGAAGAGTTGCCAACCTGTTTCACAAGAACTGCTGTATTAAAGCATTCGGAGAATTCTGATACATTGACCTGAAAGTCGCCAACAGGCGTTTGTCGACCGCCCAAAAATGCCGCGACTTCATCCAGGCTGTTGTCTTTTTTTGATAAAAAGATACAATATTTATTCAGTTCCAAAAACAGAATTGTTGAATGAATCATTTATTTACGATATTTCCAATGTGGCGAATAAAAGAGAATAGATATAGGCCGAAAAGTCGTAAGAATGCCGCGACTTACAGCGCAGTCAATTCACGAATTTAACGACTTGCAACTGTCTGAGATTTTTTAGCAGTTCTCCTTCTACTCGCCAGGCATCATGTTCCTCGGGGAGATTTTTATACGCTTCAAGCGCTTTGGTATATTGTGCATATACTTTTTTAAGTTTTTTCAGATTCTTATCGGTTTTATCGATAAGATATCGGTCCTCTGCATTTTTCAGGCGTGCTGTCACCCGCTTTAGCTTTTCGTACACCTGATTGCGATAATTGGCTTTACCTCCGTATCGGCTTTCGTACCAACCATGTGCTACCAGAGCCTCTTCTGATCCTTTTTTTATTGGACTCCTTTGTGCGGCCTGTGCGATTTTGGGGGGTACAGGTATCATTGTGATTAATTCGAATACACTAAACTTCTCGCCGGCTTTCATTCGAAGTGTCCGAAATGTTTGTTCAGCGTGCCGAGCTTCGTGGTAGGCGGTTACTGAAATATCTTCGACGTTGCGGTCTGTTAAAGACGGCTGGTTTAAAAGATTTTTATTCAGCCTGATAGTCCAAAGGCGTGCATGAAACTTTCCTGCTGTAGAATCACCCAGTTCTGCAATCTCATGTGCACAGGTTGGGACGCCCACTGCTGTCAGATGGTCGTTGATGATTTCCATGATTGCGACGGCTCTTTCTACAGGTGTGGCGAGGTTAGCCCAGTCGATAAGCATAGATTCAACGGCAAAAGTGGATTGTCGGGTGGCATCCGCCAAGCCGGAAGGAAACATTGCCGGCAGAACTGACGGGCCTGCTATACCGTCGGCCGCGAACTGGTGTTTGGTTTGCCAGAGGGCGATGGCATTAACGCTTGAGTCGTTCATGGTACCAGTTTGAGATGCGCCGGCAGCCTGTTGTATTTTTTCAATAATTTCTTTGGTGTATCTTTTTTTATTTTTGTTGTACCAGCGCAAAGCAGCAGCGATCTGGTTTTTGTCGACTATTGGAGTCCCTGGAAGCAGTTGCACTCGGGTTTGCGAATTCTGCTGCACCACATGCGTCAGCTCATGCGCCAGCAGGCGTTTGCCCTCGGTGGTTTCCGGGTTATATTTCCCCTGGTTGAAGTAGATATCCCGCCCGGTAGTAAAGGCCTGGGCGCCGAGTTCGCGGTTCAGATCGGCTGATGCTCTGTCGGTATGCAGGCGCACGCCGCTGAAATCGGCGCCGATGCCCGCTTCCATTTCGGCTCGGGTTTTTTTCGGCAAAGCCTGGCCTTTGCCCTTCGTGCTGTCGATGCGGGCCGACAAATTGGGTGGCGCCGTAGCGGCGCCTTGTGCCTTGGGCTGCAGGGTTTTCTCCTCTTCCTCGGCCGCCGCCTTCGCTTGCACCGGTACTTCCTCTTCCGGGGCTGATTTCGCTTGCACCGGTTTCTCTTCTTCAGGCGCTGCCATAGTTTGCACGGTCTCCTCTTCTTCGGGCGCCGCCATACGTTGCATGAGTTTATCTTCTTCTTCTTCTTTTGGTTCGGTTTTTTCCTGGATCATCCGGTCCTCCCGCATTCGCGCGTCGTTGGTGGCGGGCATTTTTTCTTCGTCGGGAGTGGCCAGGCACTGGATGCTGCTGATGGCCGGTTTTTGTTGTACAGTGGTGGCGGCGGCGGCGGTGTGGTTCACCACGCGGTTCGCCACTGCGTCAGCTTCGCGCTCGTAGGGGTCGCCGGGGTGGCCTATCGTCAGTTTAGCCTGCACCACTGCCGGGTTGCAACCGCTGAAAAACGGCTGTTCTTTCTGTTGCACCGGCGTATCATTGGCCTTCGAGAAGAAAGGCTGTTGATGCTTGTCGTCGTGGGTGTGGGTGTTGCGGAGACGACGGGAGCGGGCTGTTGAGTGATAGGATGCCATAGCAGGTATGGAATTAGTGGCGTGTGCCGTTTATTAGTGTTAGGAGGCTCCTTTTACGCGTATGTTTTTTCGTGTGGAAGGCATTTTTGCACCTGGAGTTTTGGAGGATTGCTTTGCACAGATTATTGATTGTAACAAGGTACTCAATCGCCGGATTTTAAAAAGGTATTCAATTCAGGGCCGATATCGAAATTGCTTTGTTGAAGGTCGGTACGCATAGCCGTTACCAAGTCATTCAGGTATTTGCCGGTCCCGTCCGGTTCCGAACCTTTCGCAGCGGCCCCTTCCAGAAGCCGGCGGAAGGCGCGCAGCACGTTGCGGCTGCCCAACAGGGCCAGCCCGCTGCTGATTTCTATTCGTTGGGCGTCCGGTGTTTCCGCTTCCTGCAGGCCATTGAGGATATGTATGTACAGGTAGTAGCGATGCTTCAACAGCTCCTTCTGTGCCTGTTCGCGCGCCGCATATCGGATTGCGCCGGCCAGCACGAGCGTACAACCCAATGCCAGGGCGGCGATCAGGACCATGCGGGGCTGCTCATCGGACGCCAGCAAGGCATATTCCGCGCCAGCCCAGCGGAAGCCGAGGTAAGCGGCGTAGGCTAGGAGGGTGAGGAAGAGGGTGGTGAAGAGGAGACGCATAGGAGGAGTTCAGAATGGCAAAGGTTGAATCAGTCGGTTAAAGGGTTTCCTGCTTCATCAAAATATACATACGAATCGATTTCATTAGGGATTTCAATATTGGGAACAATAACTTTTTCATCAAAAGTTCCATCTGGTTTTTCTATTTTACTTACTGCATTACAAACAAGGCCTGTAGGCACATGCTCTTCTGCTTTTAAAATTAAGATAGTTGCTTCCTTTTCTTGTTTGCTGAAGTCTTTTGACTTTTTTACCGCATTAATTTTATCCTGATTCGATGGGCGGCCATAATTAACGTCGACGGAATAAGATACAATCTCACCTCTTTTTGTGGCATCCTTAATAGGTTTCTCAACAATCGGTTCATGTAACTCAGTATTCGCGCGTCTTGTTAAAGGAGTCAAATTTTTCCATTCTGCTAACCCACTCAACTTTTCGCTCAATAAGTGTCCTCTTACATAATACGTACTCTTCCAAACACCGCGTAGTTGCAAAATATCCCAATTGTCATTCTGTGGGGCTTTGTTTGCTGAAGTTCCTGCGTTTCGGTTCTTTGTAAGGGTTTCGATGTTCATAGAGGTCCCAAATCCATGATATAAACCACCATAAACTGGCTCAGATGTTTGCGGAAGTGCAGATGTTTTTCGAACCTTTTTCGCCCGCTGCACATAATCAAAATCCCACGTCTCCCCGCCGTCCTTCACCGAAATATTGCCGATCAGTGCGCCCTGGTCTTTTTTCACCCGCCCGGCAATCTGGTCCGCTTCTTCCTTGGTAATTTCCCCGTCTTTCTTTTCCTCCTTGCCCAGATTTTCAATTTCCTGATCGACAGGGGCCAGGCTACCGGCTTTTTCGTTATCATCCTTGCCGGCTTTTTTGCCCTTATCCCCTTTACCGAATATTTTGTTAAAAAGGGCTTTACCTTTTTTGACCAACCACTTAATCGCCTTGTCGCGCGCTTTAATAACCGGCGCCGTGATCTTTTTGATCACGCCTTTTACTTTGTCTACAATGCCACTGAGGCCAAAGATATTAGCCAGGAAGGAAATGATCAACTGCATGCCTTTACCCAAAATGCCTTCGACGAAATCGGCGGCCTCATCGAGCTGGCCCAAGGCGACTTTGGTGATGGAGTTGATGATACCATTAGCGATTGATTTGATCGTTTCCCAATTGTCTATGAAGAATTTAATGACCCGATATAGTGTCAGGGCTAATTGAACGATCGCCCCGGCGGGGTTCAGCATGGAGACCAGTTTGGTTACTGCCGCTTTTATTATTTCAGTAGTCACCAGTTGGGTAATCTGGGAGAAGAGCATTTCCTTCAGGTCGGTTAGATACTCCTTTACCATTTCCCACAAAGCGATCGGGCCTTCCGTCAAGACGCGTTGCACTACGGGGATGCTTGCCTCAATCTCCTCGAATACGCGTTGACCGGTAGGCCCAAGTTGCTTGATTACCAAAGATTTAATCTGATCAAAAGTCACACCAACCAATTGTGCCACAAGGTAGAATAGCCCGCCAAGGCTCAAGTCTTTTGGCATTTGAATGCCCATTTCAGCCGATTTACCGAAGAGCCATCCGAGCAGGGCATTTTCGAAATGGGTGGAGAAATTGTCCGAAAACTTGGTGAAGCCTTTTTTCAAGGCTTCCATAAAGTTGGACAGGATTAAGGTCGGGTCATCTGCTACGCGTTTGAAAGCCGCAGGGTCATTTTTCAGGGCAGTCAGCAGTTCGGTTGCCCCAACCAGCCGGAGGGCGCCTTCTAGTCGCAACTCCTTCATCTTATCCTCCATGACGCCAGAGAACGCCAGGAACTTACCAAGCACAGGGCCGATGTATTTTTTAACTATTTGGATGTTGTAGTCCATGCCGGCAGTGGCGGACAATTCATCCCACATCATTTTCAGGCGCTGCGCAATATCATCGAAGTTGATACCGAATTTAGCTACCTGTTCCTCGGTCCAGACAGCGGCTTGTGGCAGGGTTTCAGTTTCTTCCAGTTCATTAAACAACACCGTACCTATAACCGGGATTAGTTGCATATAAGCGCGTACGAGGTTGATGCCGGAGCGCTCTACGGGTTCATCTGTGATCAGGTCTTTTCCAAGTATTACATTTAACAGCGAGAAGCCTGGGATCAGGCTTTGGGCAGCCCAACTGAGCCCCTCTTTGATTTTGTTTTTTACCCAATCCAGTCCTTCGTTTATCGCATTGCCAATCTTATTAATGCCGGATTTTATAAAATTGCCTAAATCCCATCCTCGCTGGATAGAAGGTGCATGACCGGAATAGATTTTCAGTTTTGGCCGTACGGTTGCCCCCTGCTGCACCGTATGGGTGAGCTCATGCGCCAGCAACTTCTTCCCCTCTGTACTGCCGGTATTGTACTTCCCGGCGTTGAAATAAATGTCGCTACCTTGCGTAAAGGCTTGGGCGTTAATAGATTCACTCATTTTTCCCGCCTCGTTGCCGGTGTGGACACGCACGGTTGAAAAGTCGGTTCCGAAGGCGCTCTCCATTTGGGTGCGGGTATCTTCGGGCAGGGGGGTGCCGCCGCCCCTGTGGCTGTTGAGTTGGGCGCTCAGGTTGCCTGGAGTGGAAACCGGGTCGGCACCGGCTTCCTGGCGTTGTATGGCGCTGTTGCCCCCATCTCCCTCATCCGGCGCTTCATCAGCGCTATCGAAGATGGGTTTACGCTGAATTTTTTCCTGAACTTCCGGTTCCTCTTCTTTTCGTAGTAAGTCCTCTTCTCCCGGAGTGCCGGAACCGGCCCTTTGCAAGCCTTCTCCCCCCTTTGGGGAGGTAGAAGGGGCCTCGAGCCGTTGCACTACCTTCTCCGCCGTGGCGTCGGCCTCCTGTTCATATTTATCTCCCGGTTGGCCGATGGTGAGTTTGGTTTGTACAGTATCCGGGCTGAAAAACGGCGTTTCCGCCTGGGCGGTTTCCGAAAAAAACGACCCCTGCCCGTCCTGTTTGAAGAACGGCCCAAGTGTTTGTGCCGACGATTGGGCGGGCTGGGCGGCGGTCGTTTTTGTTTCGGATGTTTTCATTTGATTTTTTCCAAAAATTCTGCCGCCAGCGCTTTGTAGTCGGCGGCGCCGTTGGAGTATGGGTCAAAACTGAAAATATCCATGCCCTGCTCCTGGGCGGCAGCCAGTTTTATATTGGTGCGGATATGGGTGCGGAACACCTGTGTGGCATCGTATTTTTCGAGCAGTTGTTCTTCCACGCTGCGGTTCATGCTCAGGCGGTTATTGAACTTAGTCAGTACAAAACCGAGGAGGCGAAGGTGTTTGTTCAATTTTTTAATACGCTCCAGGTGGCGTTCGAAGCTGCGCACGCCATTGAGCGGCAAGAATTCCGCTTGCAGGGGCATCAGGTAATAATCGCTGGCAACCAGCGCATTGACGGTAAGAATGCCGAACGAGGGCGGGCAATCGATAAACACGTAGTCATATGCGTTTTCGAGTCGTTGGAGCAGTTGGGCGGCTATTTGCTCGCGGCCGTACACGCTGGCGAGTTCCAGTTCGGCATCGGCCAGCTCGAGCGCGGCGGGGATCAAATCGAGGCCGTGTAGCACTTGTTTTACCTCCAGCAAGTCGGCTTGTTCGCCAAAGGCTTCTTTGCGCAAAACGGTGTAGACGTTTGCCGCAGGCTCTTTTTTAATGCCAAGCGACTGTGTGAGATTGGACTGGGGGTCGAAGTCGATCAGCAATACTTTTTTTTCCGCGTCGCGCAGGGCGGCGGCCAGGTTGACGGCGGTGGTGGTTTTCCCCGAGCCGCCCTTTTGGATCGCGATCGAAATGACTTTCATGGCGTATCAGGTTAATTTTCCGCTGAAATACCGGCAGGCTTTGTCCCAAACAGCTACGGCCACCCGTTTGCCCAGCATGCGACCTTCCACATCGCCTTGTTCAAAGTGAATGCCGCCATATCGCCGCGACATACCAGCCTGGTCTGAGGCTTCCTGGAATGTTTTCCAGCACAAGGTCAGGTTCGTTTGCGGCACTGGCGTCGGGCAGTTCTGTTCGATTTTGGAGCTATTGACCGGGAAAGTGACCGATTCGCCGTAGGCATTGTTACCGCAAAACGACGTCAGGATGTCGGCTACAGTCCGGCTAAAGGTACTGTGCCCGGAGACGTATTCGGCGAAAGGGGGCGTATGAATCAGGTATGGTATCCAGTTTTGCCCTTTGATCGAAACGGAGCCCTGGCAGGGACCGCCCCAGGCGTCTACATCCTGCCCGTCGAACAGGTCGTGGATAGCCGACACCGGCCGGATATAGTCGTAGTAATATTTGGCGTCCCAGGAGGCGATGGCGGCGTCGAGCAGGCCCATAGACACGGCAAAAAACATTTTGATGTCGTTGGCATTTTTGAACTGGTATTTTTGGGAGATAAAGCGGGCCATGCGGCAACATTGAGTGGGCGGCACGTTCCAATAGCCGGGGTTGGGGTCGGCTGCGGCGTCGGCGTGTTTGTCTTCGTGCATACCAGCCCAATATTCGGCGATCAATTTGTGTTCGTCATTGAGGCATTTGCTGAGGATGAGCACGTCTGCGGCTTGTTCGCGGAACAGGGCATCGCGTTGTGCGGCGGGTTTTTTGGGCCGGAGTTGGCCGCCCCATTCGAGGGCAAAAGGTTTGACCAGGCCCCAGTGGGTGGTGAGGGATTTTTGCGGCTGGCCGTCGGCGTCGAGTTGGGGTTGCCATTTTTCGCGGTTTCGCAGGGGCTGCGGTACGGGCGGGTTGGCGGGATAGTAGCCGGTGTAGTCGGCATAATGCCCGGCGGCCAAAGTACCGCGTTGGTTGGAGCCGTCGCCATGGCGGCATTCGAGCACAAGCATGGCCGAGATGTTGCCGATGCCCTGCGGTTTGGTTGCGTTCAGCGATCGGTCGTCGGGATCGAAGCCGAGCTCGCACATAAAGTCGCGGAACATATGTTTGCGCTCAGGCGACAGGGCTGCGCAAAAGAGGTCTTGCAGTACCCGATAGGCTGCGTAGCTATACGCCATCACCCGGTTTTCGGCCGTACATTCGTTGAATGGGCGTTTGAGCCGGTCGAAGGTACTGGTGCTGATTTCGCTTCCACCGTCGTTGTAGTTCGTCCAGGCGTTGTACATCGCTTCGTGTACCATAGCCAGGGCCCGGGCGGCTATCGTGGGCATTGTTTTGGTATAGTAAATGGCGTCGCAGGCAAGGCGGTTCCAGCGGAGCGCGGCAGTGGGGGTGTAAGTGGTGGAAGTTGGTGTGGACATGGGTTCAGTTGCTTAAGATCAGACAAATTTGGTTTGGAGCAGGGTCGGCAAATGGCGTATTTACGTCAATTCCAATCGACGTAAAGGGCTTCAGGCATCCAGGGCAGGTTCAGGGCACTGATATTCCAGGGCAGGCGGTCGAGCAGGATATCGATGGTTTTTTTCTCTATGCGCAGGCGCCAGTTGCCCTGGCGGTGTTCGAGTTTGCCGTCGCGCTGTAAAAAGGTTTCGCGCAGGCCGTCGGGGGAGGCGGTTCCGAGCGCGCGCCAATGGGAGATGGCGGCGCGCAGCGCTTGGTCGGTTTCTTCCCGTTCGGCCGGGGTAATCGACAAGCTGAAATCGAGCGGCAGGTTGAGCGGGCAATCGCAGAGTAATTTGGGCAACACGAGGGCATGGTCCGGCGCTTGCAGGGCGCCGGTTGCGGCGCAGTGCAGCAGTAAAATGGCTTTGTTCCGGGCAGTAAAATTTTTGAACGCGGCCCCGTCCAGCAGGCCAAGTTTGTTGAACAGCCGTGAAAGAAAAGGGTGCAACAATACGATGCCGGCATGGCGGACAAAAATGGCTTCGCTGGGTTGGACGTATAAAGATGGTTTGGGGAGCGATTCGGCTTCCGGACCGGGTGTCGGTTCGCTTTGGCTGCTGGGCAGAGGGTTGTTTTTGAGAAGCGCTTTCAGGGCGGGATATTTTGTTTGCCTGCCTGGCGTTATATTTTTTATGGCGTTCAGAGCGGCCAGTACGGCGGGTGAGGCCCGGCGCAGAACGGCTTCGAAGAAGGTCTCTTTCCACATTTTTCCTTCAACCACGACTTCCAGCAGTGTTGTTTCCCAGCAACAGAGTTCCAGTTGACGGATTTCGCCGGGCGTTATGGCGGGCGTACTGCCGGTCAGGATTTGACGCAATTCCAGCAAAATTTTTTCGAGCCGGGTTTCTTTCCGGCCGGTGTACAGCGCCAGAAGCGTCAGGAGAAAAGGTTCGGAGTGTTGCCACGCCAGTCGTTTGAGCGCTGTGGGGTGCAGGCGAAGGATTTGCCGTAGCCGGACGATGGCTGTGGTATCCACCCCGAGCGTATCCAGAACCGACCGGAACCAATCGTCGCCGGGCGTGGTGCTGTGCCAGGGGAGCTGGCCGTGTTGAAGCCAGTGCAACCATTCTTCACACCGGTTGATTTGTGCGGGTATTTGTTGTGAATTCCTGTGATGCGTTGTTTGGAGCGCATTCAGAATAGATTTTTCACACTGTTCGGCCAATCTTTGCCCCAAGTCGTCCCGATCCAGCAGTTGGGCATAAATTGGTCCGAGGTCGATCTCCACCCGGTCCAGGCGGATGACGGTGTCGGGGCCGGCCAAGCGGTCGAACAGTTTTTCGAGGGCGGGCATCATCTGCCGTTGCCAGGCTTGGCTAAAGGCGTGCTGCCAGATGTGGGCATCCTGCGCGCGCGCGATACCGATCTGGAGAATTTGCCTGCCGATAACGTGATTGTTTTTCAAGACCTGGCGTTTTATTAGCGTGATGTTCGTTTAAATAAAGGTTACAGGGTTTCCTAATCAAGTTTTTTGCAACAGGCGCAACAGCCGGTTCACCTTTATAGCATCCGCCTTTGGCAATAAATCGGCACTTTTCCATGCTTCTGCAGTGGAAGCGAGGTCAAAGCCGCAGCGGACCAGCGTCGAAATGCAGGTTTTCAGTTCGTTTTCAATTTTTTTATTAATAGTTATTACTGTTTCCAGCGCCAATTGATCGAACAGATGCCAGAGGCAATTTTGGGCCAGCGTCAAATAGGGATTTTCCGAATCGCTTTTTCCTTTTTTTAAATTGTGTTTCGCCAGGTGTTCAACCAATTCCCTGAACCCGCTTACGGTCGGGCGCCGCATATAATCGCCGATCATAGCGAAGGACTTGCTTTCGCGCATTTTTGGTGTGCTGGCATCCTGAATATGGTTCAAATATTGGCTCCGGCGTTTTCGGATGTCTGCTGTTTTTCCGTTAGCGGCTTGACGCGGCCCCGCTGCCGGTTCGACCGGTTGATCCGGTTGATCGCCGCGGATTTTTTTCGGGGCAGGTTTAATTTGCTCTATGGCAGCAATGGCAGGCGCGCTTGCGGCCGCGTCGCTTATAAGGCCGACCGACGGTTGGTTGTGGGGATTGGCGCCTATGGATTCGGCCGGGCAGTCGGCCCAAAAAAGGCTGCCTTCAGGTTCGAACGGGATGGCGCAGCACCCGGAGACGGCCGGTCTGGCGCTGGGCAAACTGGGGCAACCGCAGGTTTCAACTGCGGTATCCGGGGCGGGGCATGGCGCTGTGGTACGCAATTGGCGGATACAATCCACTATGCCGAATTGTGGCGGCGCGCCCGTTGTGACACAGGTGCGTTTGATGTCGGGGCATTCCAGCCATTCGAGCCAGCGTTTGTATTCGTCTTCAAATTTGCACATATCATGCGGCGACAACCATAATATATTCAAGCCGACCAAGGCCGGAGTTTCCTGATACAGCAATTGCTCGAAAAAACGCCGGGATTCGATGGAGCGGAAACGTTTTGTCCAGCCTGGAATAGCCACGGTAGCCCAGAAAGAATAAGGGTCGGCGCCGGGCAGATAGTGGATAGTGGGGGCTTCCTGTGCAGCGCAAGGGTCCGCTTTGTCGCGTAGCGGTTCCCAATCGACCGGGCAGCAGTAATCGGGGCACGCCGGAAGCAGGGCGGCATGCCGGGCGCCGGTACCCGGGTCGATTACGGCATAATTGCATTGTGTTTTTTCGGTCAGGCGCAACAGGATGTGTTCGGCGATATGCATACCGTCATTTTGGAGGCAAGCTTTCATACGTCCGGCAGCGGCTTCGGCGTCTTCGCGGCAGCTGTATTTTTGTGGATTATAGGCTAATACCTGTTGCGGGTCGATTAAAAAGTAGCCAAATGGACCGTATGGTTGGCCCGAGGTAAATTGCGGCTGAAGTGCGCCGGACGTGGCCAGGGTTTGAAAACGGTGGAATGCCTCGCGCGCCATCAACACGCAGGGATAACAGCGGGCGCTTTGGAATACGTAAGCGTTGTCGCAGTTATTTCGCTGTGTGGGCGGAACGCCGGTATCTCCGCAGTTGCAAGGGTCTAAGGGACTGGTGGCCCGGTACAACGGTGTGTGTTTGTTGTTAAATATCCGGAAGCAGTATCCATTTTCCGTTTTTTCGATGGGGAATTTCCACGAAAGGTCGAAGAGCGCCTGGATATCGCCTTCTTTATTGGGGCTGGCCCATTCAAATTCCACCAAATGGCTTACCGCTTGGGCGAAGCGCGGCACGTTAATATTTTTTCCCGGGTTTTCCGGTTGGCATTCCAGCGCGTATTGTCGAATTGTGTGCAGCAGCAGTTCCAGCCATTCGAGGTCCTGGGTTTGGTTTTTGTTTTCATCGCTGGCGTTTTTATTAAAAATTTGCAGGCTGGAAAGCCTTGTGCCGGGTTTCCCCGTTTTATCCAGCAAAGCCAGGCGTAAGCGATAATTGCCCGTGGTTGCATCTTCTATTCGTTCCAGTTGGGGCAACACGGTAGCCCACGGAAATTCGTCTTTCAGGTAATTCTGCGCAGTTTTGAGCCAGTCTTCCTGAGCTTGTTTGACATGATTATACGAGCAGGTATAAACGGCGACGTAATATTCGGGCGGTACGACCCGAAAGCGCCAATATTGATTTTCTTTAAATACCAGCGTGTTGCGATCGGCTTCCGCTGCTTCCAGGAATGCCCGTACGCCGGTAAAGCGGCAATGCCCGCAGATATCCAGCGCCGGCTCGTCGTCCCAGGCTGCGGCCGTGCTTTGGTATACGCAGGGGCTTTCCGCCAGGATTTCAAATATGCCGGTATAATCGTATCCCTGACGGCAATAGCTCATGCAACTTCCCGGGTTTTGGAAAACGGGAAGAAACCGGTAGTAGGCATCCAGCGCTTCTTCCGGGCTGTTGTAGCAAGCCGTGCTTTCCAGTATCGTTTTGTCTTTTTGGGTTTTCAAGATAGGGTTAGACAGCTCGGAGGCCGAATAGCCGGCCTTGCATTTAGGTTCGCCCGGGCTGCCGCCGGGGTTTGTCGAATCGCAATCGCAAGCAGGCCAATTGACGGAGTCGGGTGCGGAAAGCCGGAATTTGTACCGGCAGGTTTCGCGGCAACGGGCGGCTTCCGGGTCTTCAAAAACAGGGTAAACGCAGGCCAGCCGGACGAGTTCGTCGGCAAGGGCTTCATCGTCTGGCAGTTCCCAAACGGCTTTCAATTCGTCGGGGATAACAGCCAGGTACGCCGCTTCTTCGCAAGGATCGAGGGGCAGGCTGTATTTTTCTGCCAGGCGAATCCGTTTTTCCTCTCCATAGTTATCGCGCTGGCGGGCCAATTCGACGATCTTAAACCATTCCTTTCGGTAAGCCTCCAGGGCCGCTTCGGCGCTGCCGTATCCTTTGAAGCTATAGAGTACGAAACGTTTGCCATCCCGGGTATTGAAACGAACGGCATAGTGAAATTTATTCGGGTCCTTGAGGGGGCATACGACGGTTTCCCCCGGCGGGCATTCGGGTTGTTCAATGGAGGGGATAAAATTGCATACGATGGCCTTAACGCCATCAATACATTGGGCCCCGTTGCATGCGGCGTTTCGTTCGCAATGCCATGGGCTTACTGCCAGGGGGTCGTGTTTTTTCAGAAAACGCCAGCTTTTCGGCGCCGCCTGGCCTGGGGCCAAATACGCTTCGATAAAGGCCGATTGCACGTTGGGGTCTTTGCTGTGCGCTTGCTGCGCATAGTTCCAATACATTTCGGCTACTTCGGGGTCTGCCTGGTAGCCCGTTTCGTCCCGGTACTGTACAGCCCAGGGCCTGCCGCCGGGCGTTTCGGAGACGGAAAAAGCGTAGTCCGATTTTTTGCCTTGTTTGCTGCGCGCCAAATACAAGTCTGGTATCTGGCGCATAAAAGACGTATAAGCATCGGAGGCGGTAGCGGCGGCGTCATAAATGCCGTGGCTGATCAGGATTGGAGCGGGTTTACCCTGGCGATCAGTCCCGAACCAGATAAAGCGGTATTGAGCCGGGCTGGCAGCCACCTCAACGGAATAAATAAATTCGGCGAGATCCGGTATCCGGTTTTCTTTTATTGCTGCTAATGCCGCCTGGTCAAAATCGTCGCGGGCGTTCTGTTCCGAGGGCCAGTCGGTTTGTGCTGCCAGGGTTACTTGCTCCTGGGCATCGTGGAGCGACCAGGTGTAGCGGCGGGGCTCTTCGCGGACTTCAGCAGGCGCTTGTTTGGCGCGCAGTTTGGCGGTTAGGGAACGCAGCGCCGTGTCGCGCTCACCCGGCGTATCGAACGGCGGCGGCGGCGGCGCAGCGAGGAAAATGCCCGTTGTATCGCGAAGCAAAAACGAATAGGCGGGATTGGCTTCGTCGCCCGAAAGAAAATAATTGGACGGGTTGGTTCCAAGGGCCCAGGTTTCGTTCAGGTTAATCAGCGCGGCTTCGGCGGTTTCATAAACGGCATAACTTTTTAAGATCAACGTGCCGGCGCTATCGGGGATTTTAAATCCGAAACGCTGGCCGGTATCATAACGGGTCACCGCTTTTTTATTTTCGAAAATTTCGCGGCAGGCGGCAATGACCGCTTCCGGCCGGATTTTTTCTTCCGATACCGCCGGCGTTGCAGCGAGCAGGGCGCCCTGTTCGTTGCGCAGTTCGACGGTATAGGTTCCCGGCAGAATGAACTGCACCTTATAATTATCGGGATTGACGCCTACCAGTTTGGCTTGTTTCCAGGCGGCGCTTGCCGGGGCGGTATCGGGATACCAATAGGCGCCGGTGAGGTACAAATCCAGTGCGGGGACGGGCATGCTCCAGCGTTTGGCCTGTTCGAATTTTTCTACCAGAAGTTCCGAGGGGCCATATTGAACAAAGTCGGACCAGGCAGCTGCCGGGTCGTCAAAAACTTTGTCGCTCGTTTGAACAGTTTTTGTGGCGCTGAAGCGCCATTTCCAGGTAATGATGGTTTGTATGCGGATATCCGGTCCTGCCGCGTCGAACTGCCGTTCGTCAAGGTCGTCGATTTCCAGGAGGCGCATGGGGGTGGGGGCGGGCATGCCGGGCGGGGTTGTTTGGGTATTGATGGCGGCAGCGAAAGTGGCGCGTTGTGCTGCTGCGGCTGCTGCGGATACCATTTTGGCGTCGCTGCTGGTCTTTATTAACCGGCCCTGGCGGTCCTTCAGGTCGAGGCGGTAGTGGTATTTGGAAACGACCAGGTTTTCAGGGGCGGCTTGGTATGCAAACAGCCGGCGCAGGCTAACGACCTGGAATCCGTTGAGCTGCCGGGCGAGGGATTCGTACTGAGTGGCATCGGTCAACCGGGCCAGGACGTCGCGGGCGCCCCGGAGCATTTCATGGCGGCTTTGGAATGTTTTGCCGCTGCTGAGCAGAGGTCTGCCCCGTTCATCCTTGAGCGAAAACTGCCAGCATTCCAGCACTTCGAAATTGCACAAGCTGCGGCGGTTCCAGTTGGGGATACCCGCCAGTAGCGCGACACGTTTTTCTAAACCGGAGACATTTTGGGTATTCCAGGCAGGTTTGAAATAATCATATGCTTTGCCGCGGTTTCGGCTGATATCTTCGTAGGCGCTTAAAAACGCCGATTGGTCGCCGATTTTTTGTTCCAGCTGGTTTTGCACATCGGTATTCCGTTTAAACTGGAGCAGGGAATAGTCTGTAAATACTTCGGCAAAGCGCGCGAGCAGGTGGTTGAGGAATTGTTCGCGGCGGTACAAATACGTGTTCCGGTCTTCTACGAGCTGTTCGAAGAATTGCAGATAGGCTGCCGGCTGATATTCCAGGCTGAAGAAGTGGGAGAGCAAAGGCGGCGTCTCGTAGGTACTCAGGGTAAAATTTTGTGTAATAGTGCCTAAAAATTTGGCTTGGTTTGCGGCTTCGCTGGCTTGCGAAATACTTTCAAACCGTTGTACGCCGACCAAAATCAGGTCGTTGAGGCCGGGGATAGACAATACGAAGAAATAACCAAATTTATCACGGCATACCTCTGCTGCGACGCGCCCTTGCTCGAAGGCGTAACGCAGCCGCTCGATATAAGTAGTGCGCTGGGGCGCGGACGAAAAGGCGAATTGTCGGACAAGTCCCTTGGCGCCTTCGCAGCTGTTGGCGACGGTCAGCGCGGTGCGGGGTTTGGTTTTTATGGTTTCCAGCGCATGCGCCCAGTCGTTGTCATTTTTTACCGGTACGGCAATGCGGGCGCCCGAACCGAGAAGCGGCTGATCATAAAAGCGGATCAGGGTCTGTATGCCGGGGACATCCTGGAGCGCCTGGCTAAAATACGTGTGTTTTTGCTCCGGTGAACGCTCCGATTCGCCGCGTATGGAAAACAGGTTGCGCAGATGCGCCAGTTGGGCTAAGTAGTCGGCGAGGAGTTGGTCGTAGAATACCAGATACCCTTTCAACTGCATGGCCTGCGCCTGGCGTTTGAGCGGCGCGTCGGCGGGCAAGCCGTCTTGTCCGATGCCGTAAATCTTGGGCAGGTCGTTTTGAATAGAATAGTGGGCGCTCAAATCAGCGCGGCGGTTGTAAGGGGTGAGGGAAGCATCCAGCCCTTCGCTGGACAAGTGGGCTTTTTTTCTGGGCGCTATGGTTTTGTGAACTTTTTCGCGGTCGTATGAAACGATTGTTTGGGTGCTGTTGCGCAAATCGATGCAGGTTTTACTCAAATCGAATACCGGAACGGCTTCGGGAGGGAGGCAATAGGACTCGATCCATTTTTTGTTTGCCCCAAGATTTTCACGCCCGTTTTCGCCGTTTACCCGGAGTTTCTGTACTACCCGTACGCCTTCCACGCTGAGGATCAACTGGTACAGGTCGGAGAAATAAATTTCTTCGCGCAACGGCAGGTTTTCCAACTCTTCTGTGTCGACAAAGCCGTAGCTTTTATCGAGACGGGGCCTGCCGGCAAATACGGCCTCCATGGGCCGCCCTTTGTCCAGCAATTCCTGCAAGGTATAATAATTGATTTCCGGTTGAATGAAATTTTGCAAGCGTGTCAGGATAGCGGCGTATACTTTTTCAGGGTCGGCTCCGGGCAAGAGTTCGACTTCGGCGCAAACGCCGAGGCGTTCGGGGCAAAGTATGGTGATATAAGCAAAGTCCTCGCACAAATTTCGGTGGGCGCCGAGCAAAGCGCGCACTTCGTTTTGGATCGTTTGGTCGTCGGCATCGGGGTATTTTTCAATTCGTACATGATACAACCCGTTGATCTGTACCGGCAGGTGTTCGAATAATGTTTTTTGTGCGGCTTCTTTGGCCAGTTTAATTTCATTCCGGTCTTTTTGTTGCGGCAACAAGGCCTGCAGGCAAGGTATATCGGTTTGATCGGGGATGCGGAGCCCCGGGGTAGCCGCGCAACTGAGATTTTTTTCCTGCAGGTTAATCCACAGGGGAACTTCCTGGGCAGCCGGTATAAGCCAGGCGTTGCGCACGCCTTCGATTTCGAGCAGTAGTTTGCGGTAATCGGTGATCGTTACGGGTTTACCGTCAGCGCTTGCAGCGGGGTCAGGAAATTATCGTCGGTTTGGGCGGCGCCGGCAGCCGGGGCCATTAATTCGCCAAACGGCAGGTTGATCCGGTAGCCGAGGTCCAACAAGGCATAACACAACACTTCCAGGATAGTAATACCCGGATCGTGTGCATTGTGGTCGGTCCAGATTTTTCCCGACAGCTGCCCGATATGCGCCAAGCCTTCCCGCCGCAAGGTCTGAAAGTCGTGGTGGGGAAAGTGCTTGAGCACAGGGTCGTTCTGTCGAACGACGGACGGGATATTTGGATCAAATGGCTCGGTCATGGTCGATCAATCAGCAGTTTTTTTCGGGTGGCGGTATCTTCATCAAAAACCTGGCAGCTTCACCGCAGGTTGCCGTCGGCAGGCCGGTTGTGTTGGGGTCATATTCTTTTGGCGGGATACATCGGATACAATCGTCGATATCAATTACGATACAAATAGTTCCGCTGGTAAGGATAGAGCGCGCTGTCAAAGGGCGGATAACCGAGCCGGATTGCTCGCAGGGGCCGATCAGTTGCAGGTCGATGATGTGATCCACATAGTCCAGGTTTTCCACAAACCCCACGACGTCGGAGAAATAGACGTTTTGGCCGAAGGCGAGTTTTTCGGAATCACCTAAATACCAGGGGGCGAAAAAGCGGGTCAGATCGGTTTGCAGCTGTTTGGCGTAATAATCCTGAGGTTTTCCAGGGGTCAGGCGGACAGTAATGTTGACATCGATCTTCTCATACCGCGAGTTCAGCACTTTTATCCGGGCAAAAGGCGAAACTCGCGTGTGCAGGTATTTTGCTATATTGTCCAACAGGCTGACCGGGGCGCGGGGTTCGAGTAAATCGCCGGGAATCAGTTTGGTCAAGTCAGGAATAACTGCCATTACGATAAACCCGGGGGCGACTTCCAGGTCGCGCGCGTACTCGTGGGCGGACAGGCCGAGGGTATGGCTGATACATTTGGCTTTGTATATCTTAGGAAAGGCTTCCAGGATCAACAGTTCATAATCAGTTGGGGTATGCCCCCGGCCTTTATGGCGCAACAGTTCGCTGGCCCGGGTATAGAAATGGCCTTCTAGTTCGGGCATACGGCCGTCAAAGGAAGCATAAGGTTGTTCGATTTTTTTTACGTTAAAATCAACTTCGGAGAGTTTACTTACGCTAGCGGGGGGCAAGGGCGATTGCAGGCGTTTTACGTCGTGTCGTCCGGTGAGGCGGGCGGTAGCGCGGGCGGCCTGCGCATGAATGCCGATCGTTTCGGAAACGGCTATGGTATTAGTGGCAGCCGAGGCCCGTATCCAAAAAAGCCCCGGCGGCATAATGGTATGGCCTTTATCGCTGATATCCTGCGGCAATTGAATGGTCATAATACCCGTCATCGTCAACCCTTCGGTGCGGTCGTCAATAATATCGAAACCGGTGCGGAGCGGATTCCAGCGGTTTCCGCTGAGGTAAGACCAGCGCAAGTCGGCGCGGTTGCTTTCCGAATCGGCGGTGGATTCAGCCAGTTGGAACAACAGGCTTAGTATGGCGCCGGGGCTAAGGTCTTTCAGGCCGATAAAGAGGGTTCCTTCGTCGGCAAACGTTGGCAAAAGCGTAGGTTTGAGGGCCAATGCTTCGGCTTTCGACGTTTGCTCGTAGGGGTAAAGGTGGGTGAGCAGGATATCGCCGGGCTTGGCGACGGCCGTGTAGTCCAGCTCCAATTCCTTTATGGTAGGCGTGTACGGCTCCGTCGGCAGCCCTGTTTTCAGGGCCTGGTTGACTTTAAGTTTGTCGCGGATGTTGTCTAGTCGGTCACAAATGGCTTCTGCCAATTGTTTGACGCCGCCCAAAGGAACCAGGTCGTCGATATTCGGAACAGGGTTGTCCAACCAAAACCTGATATTGTTGATGTGATTAAGGGCGTTGTTGTTCGTTGTATTCAGGCTGGTAATCAGGTTATTGATATCGGCGATGACGGTTACAGCGTTGTTCAGATTGGCGGACACGACCGAGTCGTCGATCCCGATATTGCTTATCGCAGTATTAATATACCCAGATAAATCGCTGGATAATTGATTCAGGGCATTCGCCGGAAACGGCCAAAAAATTTGAGGGCCCATGGTAGCGATGTCTGCCGACAAGGCGGCGGCTTCGGGTATCAGGAGATTGATCTTTCCGGTAATGGCCGGGCACAGTTGGTCGGTGCCCGGAATAAACGTCCCGTTGAATAACGTAAAACCGGTAATACTTTTTATGGCCGAGTCGATGGAGACGGGGTCCACCAAATCGGCGAGCGCCATCATGTGCCGCGCCAGCACATAGGTATACCGGTCGTGCTGAAAGCTCACCCCTTTGAGGGTCATCCGCAAAAAATGACCGGCTGTTTGTATGGTTAACGGCGGCGTTGGAATATTCTGCAGGGATAGCGGGACATAAGGAAGCCCTGGAAAATCTGTTTTGTTGAATAAGAAAATGTTTTTATGAAGCGAAACCGGGTTAAACGCCGGGCACAAGGCCAACTGGGTTGCGTTTTCCGTGAAAGCACTTTAGTACCGTCGTTATACC
>JADJYG010000031.1 GCA_016719895.1 Saprospirales bacterium
CGTTGTTGGCGTCTCGCCAACAACTCACCGGAGGGAGAGGTGTTGTTGGCGGGACGCCAACAACGGCGGAAAGTTTTCAGCATGCGCCAGGCTTCGGAAATTTTTCGTGCGTGTTTAGCGCGGTTTGCGCATTCGTAGAGTATTTCCCGCAGATTTCACAGAAAAAATCTGCAGATCACCGCAGAATCACCGCAGAATCACCGCAGAATCACCCTTGCAGGTCTGCGAAAATCAGCGTCCTTTTCTGCGGAAATCTGCAGGAAATACTCTACGGCTGGCTACCACTACGCTAATTGTTAAAATTTCCGAAGCCTGGATCATGCTGAAAACTTGCCGAAACGAGGTATAGCATGTTGGGGATTTTCCTTGCCGTTGTTGGCGTCTCGCCAACAACTCACCGGAGGGAGAAAGAAACGGAATTTTGGACGAGGATTTACAGGGTCCTCCTTCGGAGGCTCCCGATTACCCAAACCTTGATCTGAAAAAGTATCACCTGACCTCGGAGAGGTCAAATGTTGTTTTCTCATTCCCCGGATTGCATCCGGGGCTATTCATGTTCAACCGCTTCGCGGTTAAAAAATATGCGCAGCCGACGCTCGGCAGTAGAGAGGTCGAACGTTTGTTTTTGGCACCCGATTTAGGTCAGTTCGACCTCTCTACCGCCGAGCGTCGGCTACGCATAACCCGCCACCCCAAGCTGCACTCCCTTTTCTCCCCCGCTTGTCATTCCGCAGGAACCTGCCCGCTCTACGCGTGCATCTCGTGTTTATCCCTCGTAGAGTGAACAGGTTCTTTCAGAATGACAAGCGCGAGAAAAAGGGGGGTAGGGAAGATTCCAGATTTATGCACAGCACACGCTCGGCAGTACCGAGGTCGTGCGAGGATGTCGGGACATTTATTCTACCAATATTTGACCGCTCCGAGGCCAGTACGATTCGCGCTTTAGCATTGAATTTCAATATTATATGGTTGATAATCTTTTTCATCAACTTGTGGGTAACCGGGAGTTCGGAGGGGGGGGTAGGATGGACGGGATTTTGGGAGGGGTGGACAGGATTAGCAGGATTTACAAGATTTTTTTATGTTTCACCTGCTAAACAGTTCCCGCACAGAAATAAATTTACGCCATCTTGTCTATCCTGCGAAATCCTGCTCATCCTGTCCTATTCAAAAAATCCTGTCGTATGCGCACACGCTGTACTTTTATCCTGTTCCTTTTCTCTACGCTACTGCTTGCCCAGGGCGGTATCCGGGTCGTCGGTTACCTGCCCACCTACCGCTTCGACAACCTGGCGCAACTGCGGCTCGACCGCTGCACCCACATCAACATCGCCTTTGCAAACCCCGACCTGCAGGGCAACCTGACCACCGAGGGCTTATCGATCGCCCCCGCAGTAGCCGCCGCCAAACAGCAGGGCGCCAAAGTGTTCATCTCGCTGGCCGGCGGCTACCTCACCCCCGCCTGGAAAGCCGCTTGGGATACCCTCCTGCAGCCGGCCCGGCGACCGGCCTTTATCCAAAAAATAGTACAGTACTGCCTGACGCACCAGCTCGACGGCGTGGACGTGGACCTGGAGTGGCAGTACGTGAACAATTACTACAGCCCCTTCGTGCTCGAACTGAAACCCGCGCTGGCCGCGTATAACCTGCAACTGACGGCGGCCCTGCCGGGCTCGCACCGCTATCCGCAGGTGAGCAATGCCGCACTGGCGGCGTTCGACTGGGTCAACATGATGGTGTACGACCTGCGGGGGCCCTGGGACCCCTCCAACCCCGGCCCGCATTCGCCCTACGACTGGGCGGTGCAGTGCATCCAGTACTGGAAAAACCAGGGTGTGCCGGCCAATCGCCTGACCCTGGGCGTGCCGTTTTACGGGTATGACTTCGGCGTGAGCCCCGTGGCGTCGTTTACCTTCCGGAGCATGGTGAACCTCTCCACCGGATATGCCTATGTCGACCAGGTAAACCAGCGGTACTACAACGGTATCCCAACCATCCAGGCCAAAACCCAGCTGGCGCTCGGCCAGGTATCGGGTATCATGATCTGGGAACTCGGGCAGGACGTGCTCGACCCCGGTCAGGACCAGTATTCGCTGCTGCGCGCCATCGACGAGGTAGTGCAGTCGATAGTGGCGGTGACGGAGGCGTCTGGGGGTGTTTTGCGCTTGTTTCCCAACCCGGCCGGCGACTGGGTGCAGGCGTCCGGCGGCGGCGAGCTGACGGTATTCGACCTGAACGGCCGGGCGGTGATGACCGAAACGGTCGCTGGAGACGCGCCGGCGGTCTTATCGCTTCAATCCTTGCCGGCCGGGGTGTACGTGGTGCAACGCCGGCAGGACGGGCGCGCGTGCAGAGCGGCCGGCTGCTGAAAATCTGATAAACCGCCTGAAAACCCCTTCCGGCCGGCATACTCCGAATACGCGCAGCCCGATATGGCGCATCCAACATTTTCTTTTACCACCTTTGCCGACGAAATTTGCTCCTGTTCTGATTTACTACAACCACAAGCCATGCTCTCTGTACTCAGCGCCTTTATCCTCAAACTCTGGGGCTGGAAAATCACCGGCCGTTATCCGCACGAAGTGCCTAAACTGGTGCTGGCTGTGGCGCCGCACACGTCCAACTGGGATTTTCCCGTGGGTGTGCTGGTCAACAGCGCTTGCCGTATCCACGCCAACTATGTCGGCAAGCACACCTTGTTTCGTTGGCCGTTCGGCATCTTTTTCCGTTGGCTGGGCGGCATCCCGGTCGATCGCACCAGGATAGGAAGCAATTTTGTAAGCGCGACGGTGGAGGCATTCAAAAGCCAGGAACGGATGCACCTGGTCATCGCCCCCGAAGGCACGCGTAAAAAAGTGCCAAAACTTAAAACCGGGGTTTATCAAATTGCCCGGCAGGCCGGCGTACCCATTGCATTGTGTACCTTCAACTGGCCTGAAAAGGAAGTTTTTTTCGACCCGAAACTCTTTTATCCGACGGATGACAAGGAAAAAGACATGGCGTTCATTTGGAATTATTTCAAGGATATTCCAGGGAAAAATCCGGAGCAAGGGGTTGGGTGAAAACGAAGTACGAATGGAGCCGCAAACCTATCCTGCCGTCGAAGGCGAACTATTCGTATTTCGTTACTTTTCCAGGGCGAGGATGTAAAAATTCTCGTCCACCTGGAAGTGTTTCTTCTTCACGCGTTTGCGCTTCAGGGTTTGCCACCCGGTGGTGGGGTGGATAAATTCGAATTTCCCTTTTGACAGGGCCACTTTAACCGGCATGTCAAAGTCTTCGACGCAGTCCGCCCAGCGGTACTCCAGGCCGCCTTTCACAAAGCGGTATTCCAGCACCGGAATGGCGGTGCTGCGCAAATACTGATCGAATATTTTGCCGAGTTTTTTGCCGCTGCGCCGGCTGATGTACGACTCAATTTCGGCGCCATCGACCGTTCGGTGGTAATAATCGCGGTTCAGGCCGCGCAGGATCGAGCGCCACTGGTCGTCGTCGTCGATAATCTGCCGGATGGTGTGCAGCATGTTCCCGCCCTTGGGGTACATATCGCCCGAGCCTTCCGAATTGACGCCGTACACGCCGACTACCGGGGCGCGGTTTTGGATGCCCGCGCGGGTGCCCCGCACGTAGGCGGCGCCGGCTTCTTTGCCAAAGTGGTATTCTGTATAGAGGCTCTCGCTGTAGTTGGTAAAACCTTCATGCACCCACATATCGGCAATGTCGCGGTAGGTGATGTTGTTGGCAAACCACTCGTGGCCCGATTCGTGGATAATGATAAAATCCCATTTGTTGCCCCAACCAGTGTTCGACAGGTCGCGGCCCAGGTAGCCGTTTTGGTAGCCGTTGCCATAAGTAACCGAGCTCTGGTGCTCCATGCCCAGGTAAGGCACTTCCACCAGTTTGTAGCCGTCTTCGTAAAACGGATAGGGGCCAAACCAGTGCTCGAAGGCGCGCAGCATGCCTTTGACCTGTTGAAATTGATTTTTGGCCTTTTCCAGGTTGGCTGGCAGCACGTAGTAGTCCAGCGTAAGCACGCCTTTTTCGCCGTGCAAGGTATCCGCAAAATGCGCATAGTCGGCGATGTTGACGTTGACGCCGTAGTTATTGATGGGGTTCGACACAAACCACTCAAAGGTACGGGTACCGTCGGCGTTTTCGGTCACGCGCCGCAAGCGACCGTTGGAGACGTCCATAAGCGGCGCTGGTACCGTGACGGCAATGGCCTGGGAGTCCGGCTCGTCGTACATGTGGTCTTTGCAGGGCCACCAAACGCTGGCGCCGAGGCCCTGGCAGGAGGTGGCCACAAAATGTTGTCCGGCAGGATCTTTGGACCAACTGAAGCCGCCGTCCCAGGGTGCGCGCCGGGCGGTGCGCGGCTTGCCGGAATACCGGATCGTGAGTGCCTCCCGGGCGCCGGTTTTTTGCGCTTTTTTCAACTGGATCAGGTAAGCATTCCGGCCGGCCGGCTTGAAGTCCAGCGCCTGGCCATCCTGTTCAGCGGCTTCGATACGCAGGGGCGGCTGCAGGTCGATCTGCAGGACCTGGGCGGGCTCCACCACGCGATAGTGGATGGTATTGCTACCCGAGATAGTCCTTTCGGCGGGGTTTACGGCCACGCGCAGGTCGTAGAACGTCAGATCCCACCAGGCGCGTTCGGCCGTGATGCTGCCGCGCAGGGTATCGTCGAGGGTGAAGGCCTGGGCCTGGTTTTGGCTGTGCAGGAAACCGGGCATTACGAGCGCCAGGAAGGCAAAAAGCAGGGAGCAAAGTTTCATAGACAAGCAGGAATATTGGTGACGGTAGAGGCGCGTTCAGGGCAGAAGGCGCAAATATCGCCAAAGGGCGCTTACCTTTGCCCGCCAGTTCAACGATAAAGTTCAGCACATTTTGGGAATCAAAGCATTTGCCCCGGCCTCGATCGGCAATATTGGCGTGGGGTTCGATATTCTGGGCATGGCCATCGAACGGCCCGGCGATGAAGTCATCGCCCGCCCGTCCGGCAAACCTGGACTGCGCATCGCCCGGATCACCGGTCATGGCGGAAAATTGCCCTACGAAGTGGAAAAAAACACCGCCGGCATGGCAGCCCTGTGCCTGCTCGAACACCTGGGCGAAACCGGGCGGGGTATTGAGTTGGAAATTCACAAAAAAATGCCCCTGGGCAGCGGCCTGGGCAGCAGTGCCGCCAGTGCGGCCGCAGCTGTTTTGGCGGTCAGTGAACTGTTGCGCACCGGCCTGAGCAAGCGCGATTTGCTCCCCTTTGCCTGCGCGGGCGAACAGGTGGCTTCGGGGAGTTTTCATGCCGATAATGTGGCGCCTTCGCTGCTGGGCGGCATTATCCTGATCCGCGACAACGAAACCCTCGACGTCCACCGCCTGCACGCGCCGCGCGGATTGTACGCCGCCGTGGTATACCCACACCTGGAAGTGCTGACGAAAACCGCCCGGGCAATCCTGAAGCCCGATGTGCCGTTGGCCGATTTTGTGCGCCAAAGCGCCAATGTCGCCGGCTTTGTCGCCGGCTGCTTCAACGGCGACGTCGGCCTCATCGGGCGCAGCTTGCGCGACGTGGTCATCGAGCCGCAGCGCGCCGGCCTCATCACCGGGTTTTACGACGTGAAAGACGCGGCCATGGCCGAAGGCGCCCTGGGCTGCAGTATATCGGGTTCGGGGCCTTCGGTGTTTGCCCTGTGCGCCAACAGCCTGACTGCCGAAAACGCGGGGCAAGCCATGCAGCGCGCCTTCGCCCGGCACGGGGTGGAGAGCCAGGTCTTCCTGTCGGCGGTAAATCAGGAAGGGGCGCAAATCCAGTGACGGTGGATGGCCCTGTTGACCGATATGTGGTGAAACCTTTCCAAACCGGCCTTTATATTTTATATTAGCTTTCGCTCTGCTGTTTTGGCGGAGAGAAATTAATCGATATTTTTAACCAAATCAAATTTCTAGTATGAAGCCAACACTTTTTACACTCCTTCTGGTATGTTTTGCTGTCGCCGCGGCATGGGCACAGCGAACAGTAAGCGGCCGGGTGACCGAGGCAGCATCCGGTGAACCGCTTGTAGGTGCGACCCTGACCATCCAGGGCACCAGCCTTGGCACCTCTACGGACATAGACGGCCGGTATTCGCTGCGCATCAGCAAAGACGCCGATGTGCTGCTTGTCCGGTACACGGGGTATCGCGGCCAGGAAATCACGGTCGGCAACCGCAGCAGCATCGATATCGCGCTGGAGCAAGACGCCGAGCTGATCGAAGAGGTGGTCGTCATCGGGTACGGCAAACAGATCAAATCTACCCTCACCGGCAACATCGCCAAAGTGGGCGGCGACGCCCTGAAATCCATGCCGGTGGTGTCGGTCGAGCAAGCCTTGCAAGGGCAGGCGGCCGGCGTTTTTGTGGAAAGCGTCAACGGCAAACTCGGCGGCGCCATGCGCGTCCGGGTGCGCGGTATCGGCTCGATCAATGCCGGCACTGAGCCGCTGTACGTGATCGATGGCATTCCGATTGCCAAAGACGCCCGCAATACTTCCGGTGCGCCGCTCAACCCGCTCGTTGACCTCAATTTCAACGATATCGAATCCATTGAAGTGCTGAAAGACGCTTCTGCCAAGGCCATATACGGCGCCCGGGGCTCGAACGGCGTGGTGCTGATCACCACCAAATCGGGCCGCAGCGGCCGGTCGCGCATCGAGCTCGACCTGCAAACCGGCATCAGCCAGCCCACCGGCCGCCGGGAATTTTTGAATTCCGCCGAATTCATCGAACTGTTTACCGAAGCCGCCAACAACTCCGACGACCTGGAAGGCGTACCCTACGACGATCCGAACTCCTGGACGGATTTTGTCATGCGCCGTTTCGCCCGTTACGACGGTCATACCGACTGGACGCAACGCATCGACCATACCGACTGGCAGGAAGAAGCCCTGCGCAACGGCAGCATGCAAAACGCCATGTTGTCGTTTAGCGGCGGCTCCGACCGCATGCGCTACTATGCCAGCGCCAATCTCGGCCAAAACAAAGGCATCCTGGTGGGCAACGGCCTCGATAAAGCCGGCGGCCGCGTCAACCTCGACTTCGACGCCACCAGCCGCCTGAAAGTAGGGATCAACCTGAGCTTGTCCCGCACCCTTACCCGCCAGGTGTCGGATGATAATGCCTTCTCCACACCGATGCAGCTGGTAGCCCTGGCGCCCATTACGCCGATGCGCGACGAAGACGGCGAGCTGTACGACCGCCCGGTAACGACCTATTACAACGGCCTCATCGATGTGGAAGACGGCTACCGGAAGGTATACACCCTGCGCACCATTGCCAATATTTATGGCGACTATAAGTTCAACGAATATTTCGGCCTGCGCGTCGAAGGCTCCGCCAACCTCTATTCCGTGCGCGACGACGCCTTTTTCGGCGAGCGTACCGACAACGGCAACGACAGCCGCGGTTTCGGCTTCTCGGCGTTTGCCGGCGCTACCGATTACAATACCAACGCGGTATTGCATTGGGACCGCGATTTTGACCGCCACGCCCTGGGCTTCGACCTGGGCTCCGAGCTGTTTTCCAGCGAATATACCCGCACCTACGTGGAAGGCGAACAATTCCCCAGCGACGAATTCAAAACACTGGCCAGCGCCGCTTCCATTACGGCCGGCACCTCCACCATTACCAATTACCGCTTCCTCTCGTACTTCGGCCGCGTGCGCTATAATTTCAACCGCAAATACCTGCTCAATGTCAGCGCGCGGATGGACGGATCGTCGCGCTTCGGTAAAGACAACCGCTATGCTTTCTTCCCGGCCGCTTCTGCCGGCTGGGTGCTGAGCGAAGAAGATTTTTTGAAAAGCAACAAGCTCCTGAGCTTCCTGAAACTGCGCCTCTCCTGGGGTATCAGCGGCAACGCCGATATCGGCAACTTCCAGTCGCTGGGCCTGTATGGCGCCGGCAACTACAACGGCGTCAGCACCCTGGCGCCCGACCAGATCGCCAACCCGGCGCTCACCTGGGAAAAAAGCGCCGAAACCGACTTCGGCGTCGACTTCGGCCTGTTCAACAACCGCCTGAGCGGCGAATTGGACTACTACATCAAAAGCACGTCTGACCTGCTGCTCAACGTACCGGTGCCCGGCACTTCGGGCTTCGCCAACCAGTTCCAGAACATCGGCGAGCTGCAAAACAGCGGCGTGGAGATCGTGCTCAATTCGAACAACCTGGTCGGCGCCTTTAGCTGGACCACTTCGGTGAACCTGGCATTTAATAAAAACGAAGTAAAATCGCTGGCCAGCGGCCAAACGCTCATCGATGACGGCAGCTCGCGGTATATGAACGTCGTGAAAACCGGCGAACCCATCGGCGTGTTTTACGGCGCAGAATACGCCGGCGTCGACCCGCAAAACGGCGATGCCATCTGGTATGTCAATGACCCGGACGGCGACCCCGCCGCCACCACCAACGACTACGGCGAGGCTAATTTCGTCGAGCTCGGCTCGCCCATGCCCACGGTCATCGGTGGCCTAAACAACACCTTTTCGTATGGCGGACTGACCCTTAACGTCCGTTTCCAGGGACAAGCCGGCAATAAAATTCACAACGCCGGCGGCGGCTTCATGTCGTGCAATGCCTGTTGGTTTGACAACCAAACCCGCGACCAGCTGGACCGCTGGCAGAACCCCGGCGACGTGACCGGGGTGCCGGAGGCCCGCCTGGGCTACAGCAACGGCGACCAAAGCCGGAGCAGCCGCTACCTGTCGGACGGCGCCTACCTGCGCCTTAAAAATGTGACCTTGTCGTATGATTTTCCGGCGCGTATTTTCGGAAAGTCCGGCATTCGCGACCTGCGCCTGTATGTCACCGGCACCAACCTGCTCACGTTTACCAAATACGACGGCTGGGACCCCGAGGTAACGACCGACTTCCTGGCTTCCAACACCGTGTACGGCGTTGATTTTTACGCCGCGCCGCAGCCGAAAACCTACGTAATAGGCCTGCGCGCCGGTTTCTAAGGGCGCCGGCCCCCGTTTATTCCCGTGTTCACCTTCTTTTACCAACACAAATTGATCATTTATGAAATCCAACATATTCTGGTTGCTGGCAGCCTTTTTACTACCTTTGACTGCCTGCGACAAAAAGCTCGACCTCCAGCCGGCTCAAAGCATCAGCGAAGACCTGGCCCTGAGCACCGATGCCAACGTCAAATCCGTCTTGCTGGGCGCTTATGATGCCCTGGCATTGGATGGGTTGTTTGGCGGGAATACCCTGCGCGATGCCGAACTGCTGGGCGCCGACGGCGAAATCCGCTGGGTAGGCACCTTCAATGGCCCCCGCGAAGTGTTCAACAAAGCCATGATTGCCGGCAACGGCGAAGCCGAAAATATGTGGCTCGACGCCTACAAGACGATTAACCTGTGCAACAACGTGCTCAGCGCACTCGACGTGGTCAATGCCGACGATCGCGCACAGGTGGAAGGCGAAGCCCGGTTCATCCGCGCTATGGCGTATTTCCAATTGCTGCGTTTTTACGGCAAGCCGTACGAAGCCGGCGCCAGCAATACGCAAGATGGCGTGCCGGTGGTATTGCGCCCCACTCGCGGTATCGACGAATCCAGCCAGGAACCGCGCGGACCGGTGGAGGCCGGGTATGCGCAAGTTGTGGACGACCTGACCCAGGCGAAAGGGCTGCTGCCGGAAGAAAATGACTTCCGCGCAAACAAGTACGCCGCCGCCGCCCTGCTGGCCCGCGTGTACCTGCAAATGGGTAATTATGCCGAGGCCCGCGATAATGCGAATGACGTCATCAGCTCGGACGCCTATTCGCTGGTAACGGATTATGCCAGCCTGTGGAACAACGACGACAATACTTCGGAGGATATTTTTGCCATACAAATTTCACCGCAGGATTTTCTGGAGTCCACCCTGGTGGTGTTCTATTCCATTCCGGCCAATGGCGGCCGCGACGGCGATATCGAGATCGAGGCCAAACACCTCGCGTTGTACGAAGCCGGCGATGCCCGCCTCGACCTCCACTATTCGGGCAACGGCGCCATGCGCACCGGCAAATGGCGCGACCAGTATAAAAACCAGCCCATCATCCGGCTGGCGGAAATGCACCTGATCCGCGCCGAATGCAACGCCCGCCTCGGCACCGCCACCGGCGCTCCGGTAGACGACGACTACAACGCCACGCACACCCGCGCCGGCCTGACGGCCAAAACCGGGGTAACGCTGGCCGATATCCTGCTCGAACGGCGCGTCGAACTGGCGCATGAAGGCCACAAAATTCACGACATCAAACGCTTGAAAGGCAGTGCCGACGGCTTCAATTACGATGCCAACGAATTGGTTTACCCCATCCCGGCCCGGGAACGGGAAGCCAATAAAAACCTGACGCAAAACCCGGGTTATTAATCCGGAAATACGGGTATTTCTTCTTCCCACGAGGCTGCCGCGCGCGCGGCAGCCTCGTTTTCATTTGAAGCGCAACCGCCGGACGCGGAAGTAATCTCTAGAAAGCGTTTAAATTTGCCGCTTTGTCAAAACCATTCCCAGCAGTTATGTATACCAAACCGGCCCTTACCGTCATTTTGTTTTTCTGCCTGCCCCTGCTCTCCCAGAGCCAGGTCACGTCTTCCATTACCGTCATCCCACAACCGGCGCGGGTAGTGGGAAAGCCCGGGCAATTCGAACTAAAACCGGATACCCGCATTTATTTCCCGGAAGGCCAGGCGGACTGGGAGCTGGCAACCCGGTATTTCATGGCCGTTGCACAAGCGTCCACCGGCTTTCAGCTGTCCGCCCAACCAATTAAAAACCCGGTCAGCCAGCCCCGCGACAACGGGATTTACTTTCTTTTGGATCCAGCCATCGAGCAAGCCGAGGGCTATCAAATGGAAGTGACCACCGGCTATATCACCGTGCGCGCCAGCACGGCTGCCGGCGCCTTTTATGGTGTCCAGAGCCTGCGCCAAATGTTTCCGGTCGAATTCAACAGCCCTACCCCCGTAACAGGCGTTGCCTGGGTCATCGCAGCCTGTTCGATGACCGATTATCCACGCTTTGGCTACCGGGGATTGCACCTCGATGTCGGCCGGCATTTTTTCCCGGTGGAATTCATCAAACGGTATGTCGATCTCCTGGCCCAACATAAATACAACCGCTTCCACTGGCATCTCACCGAGGACCAAGGCTGGCGTATTGAAATAAAAAAATACCCCAAACTGCAGTCGGTGGCCGCCTGTCGAAAAGAAACCCTGGTCGGCCATGCTTCCGGGGAGCCGAAGCGTTTTGACGGAAAAGCATACTGCGGCTACTACACCCAGGAAGAGGTAAAAGAAATTGTGGAATACGCCCGCCAGCGTTTCGTAACCATCGTGCCCGAAATTGAAATGCCGGGTCACTCCCAGGCAGCCCTGGCGGCCTATCCCGAGCTGGGCTGCACCGGAGGCCCGTATGAAACCGCCAGCACCTGGGGCATCTTCCCGGAGGTGTATTGCGCGGGCAATGAACAGACCTTCGCGTTTCTGTCCGACGTGCTCGATGAAGTATGCGCCTTATTCCAGGGCGAATACGTGCATGTCGGCGGCGACGAATGCCCTAAAGACCGCTGGAAAACCTGCGAAAAATGTCAAAACCGGATGCGAAGCGAAGGCTTGCCCGACGAGCATGCGCTGCAAAGCTACTTTATCCGCCGGGCCGGACAAATACTGGCCAAGCACGGTAAAAAACTGATCGGCTGGGATGAAATCCTCGAAGGCGGCCTCGCCCCGACAGCCACCGTGATGAGCTGGCGCGGCGCCGAAGGCGGGATTGCCGCAGCAAAAGCCGGCCACGATGCCATCATGACCCCGGGCTCCCATTGTTATTTCGACTACTATCAAAGCAACCCCGCCAACGAACCCCTGGCCATTGGCGGCTTGCTGACCCTCGAACGCGTGTATAGCTACGAACCCATACCAACGGAACTCCCGGAAGCCGAAGCCCGGCATATTCTGGGCGCCCAGGGCAATGTGTGGACCGAATATATGGATACGCCGGAACACGTGGAATATATGACCTATCCGCGCGCCTGCGCCCTCTCGGAAGTGCTCTGGACGCCCGCCGAAAAGAAAAACTGGGATGATTTTGCCCGGCGCCTCCGCGCCCATTTCAGCCGGATGGAGCGCCTGGGCGTCCAGTTTGCCAGAAGCTATTACGACATCAAATCGGGCTTTTCGGGGGGCTATCTCTCCCTTTCGGTAAGCGACCGCAGCGCGCAGATCAAATACACCCGCGACGGGAGCGAGCCCAAGCTGAACTCGGGCGGCTTCTATTCGCCCGTACCCCTCCAGGAAAGCACGACCATCAAAGCGGTGGCCGTGAAGGATGGCAAATTTCTGGGCAAAGTCCTGACCGTGCGCTACCTGGTGCACAAAGCCCTGGGCAAATCCTACACCCTGTCCAAACAACCCGGGCAGTACACCGGCGGGGAGCGCTATGCCCTCACCAACGGTACGACCGGCGTGCTCCAGACCTGGCTCAACTGGGTGGGTTTGGCCGGCAGCGATATCGATCCGGTGATCGATTTCGGCGCTCCGGAAACATTCAACCGGGTCACCACCCATTTTGTCATCAGCAGAGATTCGTGGATCTATCCCCCGCGCAGTATCGAGGTATTGGTATCCGAGGACGGGCAGGCCTTTACGCCGGTAGCCCGGAAAACCTTCGATGCTGACGGCATGCAGGGAGCCGGCGTGGAAAAGGTGGAACTGGCCATACCCGGCGCCAAGGGCCGCTATTTGAAAGTGCTTGCCCAAACCTATGGCCCGATACCCGCAGGAGCTCCCGGCGCAGGCAAACCGGCCTGGTTGTTTTTGGACGAGCTGATTGTAGATTAAAAGCCGTACGCCCGAAACAACCTTTTAAAGTCCGAATGGCGTCTATAAGGACGTCTGCCGGTGACGGACATCGAACGATCATGAAAAAAATACTTATAACCCTTTTTTGCGGAGCCTGCATGCTGCAAGCCCGGGCGCAGGATATGCCGAAAGACTCCGCCGCCTATGCCGTCATTCAAACTACGGATGAAAATGAATTCGTAGGCGTGATCGTTTCGGAAACGCCCGAAACGGTCGTGTTAAAAACCGAAAACTTCGGCCAGATTACGATCAAACGGGGAGCCATCCGCAGCATCCGGCACATACCGGCACTGCAAGCGGCTGCGGGGAAATACTGGTTTGAAAGTCCGCACAGCACCCGCTATTTCGCCAGCCAGAATGCATATGGCCTGCGCAAGGGCGAAGGGTACTATGAAAACGGCTGGATATTTTTCAACCAGGTGACCTACGCCTTTTCCGACCACTTTTCGATGGGCGCGGGCCTCGCGCCCCTGCTCGTGTTTGATGGCCCTTTGCCCCTGTGGCTGACCCCCAAGATAACCCTTCCCTTGCTCAAAGACCGCCTGAACCTGGCCGTGAGTGCCGTAATGGGGCATTCCTTCAGCGCCTATGAGGAAGAATCGGGGCCCTTTGGCGCCGTCATCGGCCAGCTCACCGTTGGCCCCCGCGACGCCAACCTCACTGCCGGAACGGGCTACACTTTTGCCGACCGCAACTGGTCCAGAAATCCAATTTTTTCACTCAGCGGTATGGTGCGTACCGGAGCAAAATTTGCCCTGGTCTCTGAAAATTACTTGTTTTTTGCCGACCGTGAGTCCATCACCCTGCTCAGTTTTGGCGGGCGGTTCATGGGGCGCCGCATTGGTATCGATGCGGCTATCGTAGTGCCGGTTGTAGAAGAAGCCGGCGCGTATCCTTTGCCCTGGATGGGCATTCATGTGCCCTTCGGTTCGCCAAAATAAAAGCCTGTTGCAGGTGAAACAGCTTTAAAAGAAGGCGCTACATTTACCCAAACAAAACGAACCAACTGAACGTGTCTGCACCTACAACTGCCCGCCATGATTCGCCCGGTCCGGTGGAAAAAAACGACCGGCGTACGATTACCGGCTGGGCTTTTTTCGACTGGGCCAACAGCGCCTATGCGCTGGTCATCACCGTGGCTATTTTTCCGCCCTACTTTTTGGGTATCGCCCCCGACCGGGTCAATATCGGCGGGCTCTCTATCCGCGACGAAACGCTGGTCGCCTGGGGCATCGCCCTGGCGTACCTCATCATTGCGGCCATTTCGCCTATTCTTTCCGGTATTGCCGACTATAGCGGCAAGAAAAAACGCTTCATGCGTTTTTTTACCACGCTCGGCGCCCTGGCTTGCATGAGCTTGTACTTTTTTGACAGCCCGGCCGCCCTTTGGATCGGACTGGCTGGTTTTGTGGCGGCCACGATCGGATTTGCCGGCGGCATCGTGTTTTACAACGCCTACCTGCCCGATATCGCCACGGAAGACCGCTACGATGCTGTGAGTGCAAAAGGTTTTATCTATGGTTTTGCGGGCAGTGTGCTCCTGCTGGTCGCCAATTTGTTCATGGTGTTGAAATACGACATGCTCGGCTTCCCATCCGAAACGGCCGCTATCCGCTGGGCTTTTGTCAGCGTCGGGCTATGGTGGCTGGGTTTTGCCCAGATCGCGTTCCGGCGCCTGCCCGCCGACGCGCCGCGGCCCATGCCGCTCAGCCAGCTGCGCAAAGGGTACGACGAACTGGAAAAAGCGTTTCGCGTATTGCGCACAAGCCGGAATACCACCTTGTTCCTGTTTGCCTTTTTTTGCTACAATGCCGGCGTGCAGGCTATTTTGTTTCTCGCCTCCAGTTTTGCCGACAAGGAAATGCACATGGAAAAATCCAAGCTGATCGTGCTGGTGCTGATTCTCCAAATCGTGGCTATTGGTGGGGCGTTTCTTTCGTCGCGCTTGTCCGAATGGCGCGGCAATCGAACCTCGCTGTTTGTGATGCTGATCATCTGGACGCTGATCTGCCTGCTGGGTTATTCGGTACGCACTGAAATGGAAGTATTTATGTTGGGCGGCGCTATCGGGTTGGTCATGGGCGGTATCCAGGCCTTGTCGCGCAGCACCTACGCAAAATTTTTACCGGAAAACACGCGGGAAACGACCTCGTTCTTTAGTTTTTACGACGTTATGGACAAAGTATCCACCGTATTTGGCACCCTGGTATTTGGTCTGATCGCCCAGCTCTACGACGGGATGCGCAGCAGTGTGCTGGCTCTGTCTTTTTTGTTTTTGATCAGCCTGGCTATTTTGATCGCCGTGCGCGTACGGCGTATGGCAGCAGTTGAAAATTAACCGACGTATGGACTTTACCCGGCTGTTCGACATTTTGGACTATCAGCAGCACCGGTATCCGCAGGCGGTAGCCCTTGCGGGCCGGGAACAGGGCGCCTGGCGCACCTGGAGCACGGCACAGCTGCTCGCCGAGCGCGACGCTCTGAGCGCCGGCCTGCTCCTGCAGGGTTTGCGCAAAGGCGACCGCATCGGTATCCTGGCGCACTGCGGCAGCCCGCGCTGGGCAATTGCCGATGCTGCGCTGTTGCAAACGGGGCTGGTGCCCGTGCCCGTGCATACCACCGCCCGGCCGGATGAAATCGCGCATATCAGCCGCGACGCCGGCCTGGCGGCTTTTTTCGTCAGCAACGCGGCGATGCTGGATCAGCTCCGGCAGGCCGGCGCCGTACCCGCGCGCGTTTTCGCTTTTGAGCCCACCGAAGGCGCTGTAGCCTGGGATGCGCTTTGCCAACCGCCGGATGAAGCCCTTTCGACACAAATCCGCCACTTGCGCGACGGTATCCATCCTGGCGACCTGGCCACGCTCCTGTATACATCGGGCACCACCGGCGCCCCGAAAGGCGTCATGCTATCGCATGCCAACATCGTCAGCAATGTAAAATCCGTATTAGCCATCGTGCCGGTAGGCCCTTTGGTGACCGCCGTGAGTTTTCTTCCCCTGAGCCATATTTTCGAGCGGATGGTCACCTATGTGTATCAGGCTGCCGGCACCCCGGTGTGGTATGTCGAATCGCTGGAGCGGCTGCCGGCCGACCTGCGCGAGGTGCGGCCGCATTTTTTTACCGCCGTGCCGCGGGTGCTCGAGCGCAGCTACGAGCGCCTGCGCGAGCGCCGCAATCAGGCCGGATTTATAGGAAAAAAAATTCTCGACTGGGCACTGGCCCTGGGCGAGCGCTACCCGTTTGCCGGTAAATACGCCATGCCCCCCGGCTACAGGCTCCAACGCTGGATCGCCGACCTGCTGGTGTTCCGCCGCTGGCGCCGGGCATTGGGCGGCCGGGTCCGCGGTATTGCGGTGGGCGCCGCCGCCCTGCAACCCCGCCTGGGCAGGCTGTTTTCGGCCGTGGGCATCGACGTGCGCGAAGGCTACGGGCTCACCGAAACCAGCCCGGTGGTGTCGTTCAACCGGTTCGAGCCGGGCGGCGTACATTTCGGCACCGTGGGCATTCCGGCGCCAGGGGTGGAGGTGCGTATTGCCGGCGCCGACGAGCAGGGCGAAGGCGAGATCGAAGTGCGCGGGCCCAACGTGATGTCGGGCTACTGGAACCTGCCCGGCGAAACGGCCGAGCGCTTCACCGCCGACGGCTGGCTGAAAACCGGCGATATCGGCCGCTTCGAATTCAAACGTTTCCTGAAAATTACCGGCCGGAAAAGCGAGATTTTCAAAACGAGCTCCGGAAAATTCGTGGCGCCGGCATTCGTGGAACAACAACTCCTGCGCTCGCCATTTTTTGACCAATGCATGGCCGTAGGTCTCAACAAACCCTACGTGGGCGCCCTAGTGGTGCCCAATTTTAAACAACTGGAGGCCTGGTGCCTCGAAAACAACGTACACTGGACCGCCCCGGCGTATATGATCCTGAACCCCAGGGTCGAAAAATTATTCCGGCAGGAAATCGACCGGATCAATGAAGCCTATCTCGGCCCGGTTGAAAATATCCGGGCTTTTCAACTGCTGGCTGAACCCTGGACCCCGCAAAACGGCTTGCTCACGCCCACGCTCAAGCTCCGGCGGCCGGCCCTGGAGCAGCAGTTTGCAACAGAAATCGCGGCCCTGTTCGAGGCTAGACGCGCGCAAAAAAGCAGCACAGACCACGAAGCCGGGCATTAAATTTTCGAGCGGTGCGCTTTTTACGGCTTCTCGACTCCAACAGAATGGGTAAAAAAATTTTTAATGTATCCCTGTTCGCAGGCCAGATCCTGTATCGCCGAACCCTGTGCTATGCGGCGCCGCAATGTACAAATCGGCCCGAATTGAAAAACGGAGGTTAATATAACCGGATACAAGTCATCTTTCTCCTGATGCTCAGTTAACCACGCCATCAATTCATTCATTTTTGAGGACGTTTCTATATACAAACGCTGTTTGGCAAAGCTAAACAAAAGTTTTGAAATGTTTATCCTGGGCAAAATTACCTTTCACCACAAAAAAACCTGCATTTGCCCGCCGTGGCGTACTTTTGCATCCAAGCACCCCTATGAAATTGTGCGAATAAATCCCGAGGGCTCGGGACCGCACCACACACCAGGTATGGCCAAGAGTAAACGCGGACAATTAGGTATACCCTTCGACGACGAGCGCCTCTCGAAACTTTTCGGGATGTTCCTGCTCTTCCTGTCATTCTATTTCCTCATTGCATTTACGTCGTATTTCTTTACCTGGGAAAACGACCACGATATCGTTTTCCGGTTTTCCTGGGAAATTTTTCTGGGCGACGTCGAAGTGGACAACTGGCTGGGGCGCCTGGGCGCCTTCCTGGCCGATAGCATTATCTACTGGGGCTTCGGCGTGGCGTCGTTCGGATTTATTTACCTGCTCTACCAATACGGCCTGGCGCTGGTGCGCCGCGTGCCGCTCAGCCATATTTCCGAAACGCTGCAGCGCACTGTCATCTGGATGGTCATCGTATCGGTGGTGGGATCGTTCTTCCTGCAAACGCTCGAATTCCCGGTCGGCGGCGTATTTGGCCAGGCGGTCAGCGAGTGGATCCAAAAATTTCTGGGTATCCCCGGTACCCTGGCCTTGCTCCTGTTTTCCCTGGTGGCCGTATTCGTATGGAACAACAACCCCGACCTGACCGATTTTTCCTGGCGCAAACTCTGGTACGAAACCCAGCGCGCCTGGCGCGACCTCTTGAGCGGCGAATACGGCCGGCGCCGGCGCGCCGCCAAACCGCCGCCAGCACAAAAAAAAGACGAACCCGCACCCGAGAACCTGCCGCCCTTCCTGGCCGACCTGGATGGAGCCAGCGCCGGCCTGTCGGCCGCCGCTGCCGCCGAAGAGGCGCTTACCGGCGGCCAACTATCGTTCGACCTGTCCAAACGCAGCGCCTTGTTTGCCGACGACAAACCGGCGGCTAAAAAAGGAGAATCCGCCGAAGATACCGAACTGGAAATTACCCCGCCGCCCGATCCGGCGCCGGCCACCCCCGACGACGCCATGGCCTACAAGCCGCCGGTGGAAGTCATCCAGGAAGACACCCTTAACCTCAGCGAGCCCTACGACCCCACCCTGGAACTCTCCAGCTACGAGTACCCGCACCTGCAACTCCTGCACGAGTACGACAATACTACCCTCGAAATCGACCGGGACGAACTGGAGCAGAACAAAAACCAGATTCTCCACACCTTGATGAATTTCAAGATCGATATCGAGAAAATCAAAGCTACCATCGGCCCGACGGTAACCCTGTACGAAATCGTGCCGGCCCGCGGAATACGCATCTCGAAGATCAAAAACCTGGAAGACGACATCGCCCTTAACCTCTCGGCCCTGGGCATCCGGATTATTGCACCCATACCCGGCAAAGGCACCATCGGCATCGAGGTGCCCAACAAAAAACGCCAGACCGTAGGAATGCGCGACGTGCTGATGGACGAGCGCTTCAAACGCGCCAAAATGGACCTCCCCATCGCCCTGGGGAAAAATATCCAAAACGAGGTTTTTGTAGCCGACCTGGCCAAAATGCCGCACCTGCTGATCGCCGGCGCCACGGGCCAGGGCAAGTCGGTGGGCATCAACGTCGTGCTGATGTCCTTGCTCTATAAAAAACACCCCTCGCAGGTCAAACTCATCCTCATCGACCCCAAAAAGGTGGAACTGTTCCCCTATGCCCGCCTGGAGAACCACTTCCTGAGCTTTCTGCCTGACCAGGTGGAGCCCATCGTGACCGATACGTCCAAGGTAGTCCAAACCCTCAACTCGCTGATCATCGAAATGGAAGCGCGCTACGACCTGCTCAAGCGGGCCGAAGTGCGCAATATTTCCGAGTACAACGACAAGTTTGTGGCCCGCCGGCTCAACCCCAACAAAGGCCACCGTTTTTTGCCCTACATCGTGCTGGTGATCGATGAATTTGCCGACCTCATCATGACCGCCGGCAAGGAAGTCGAGCTGCCCATCGGCCGGCTGGCGCAGCTGTCGCGCGCCGTGGGCCTCCACCTGATTATCGCCACTCAACGCCCCTCGGTCAACATCATCACCGGCGTTATCAAAGCCAACTTCCCGGCGCGCATCGCTTATAAAGTGGTGTCGAAAGTGGACAGCCGCACCATCCTCGACGCCGGCGGCGCCGAACAGCTCACCGGCAAGGGCGACATGCTGCTGTCCGTGGGCGGCGACGTGATCCGCCTGCAGTCGGCCTTCGTGGATACGCCCGAAGTCGAGCGCGTGATCGATTTTATCGCCAACCAGCGCGGCTTCCCCGAGCCGTTTTTCCTGCCCGAATTCCACAGCGAAGACGCTGCCGGCGGCGGCAAACAGGTCAGCATTTCCGACCTCGACGACATGCTCGACGACGCCGCGCGCCTCGTCGTGGAAACCCAGCACGGCTCCACCAGTATGATCCAGCGCCGCCTCAAACTCGGCTACAACCGCGCCGGCCGCATCATGGACCAACTCGAAGGCCTGGGCATCGTCGGGCCTGCCGACGGCTCCAAACCACGGGAAGTGCTGTATTACGATGTTATGGAACTGGAACGGTTTCTGACGGAATTGCATGCGCGGAAGTAGGGGGGGATACTGAATAGTTTTTTAATCTGAAGCCGCGCACCAACACCACCATTCGCTATGCCCTCGCTCACCGACCTCCGCTCCCGCTCCCTGCCCGACCTCGAAGCGCTCTTTGCCGCCTGGGACCAACCGCGCTTCCGGGCCAAACAACTCTACGAATGGCTGTGGGCCAAGTCCGTAACCAGCCTCGACGCCATGACCAACTTGCCCAAGGACCTGCGCGAGCGGCTGCACGCCGGATTTACCCTGCACACCCTGGAGGAAGACACCGTGCAACACAGCGCCGACGGTACCATCAAAACCCGCTGGCTCACCCACGACGGCCATCGCATCGAAAGCGTGCTGATCCCCGTGCCCGAAGAAACGCGCTACACCGTATGCGTCAGCACGCAGGTGGGCTGCAGCCTCACCTGCGCCTTTTGCGCCACCGGCCGTATGGGCCGCAAACGCAACCTCGAAGCTTATGAAATTTACGACCAGGTAGCCCTCGTCAACCGGCAATGCCAGCAGACTTTCGGCCACACCCTCACCAACGTAGTGTACATGGGCATGGGCGAGCCGCTCCTCACCTACGCCAACACCATGGAAAGCATCGCCCGGCTCACCGCGCCGCCGCCAATGGGCCTGGGCATGTCGGCCCGCCGGATCACGGTGAGCACGGCCGGCATCGCCAAAATGATCCGCAAACTGGCCGACGACGGCTTCCGCAGCAACCTGGCCCTCAGCCTGCACGCCGCCGACGACGCCAAACGCAACGAGATCATGCCCATCAACGAAAGCAACAACCTCGAAGCGCTCATGGAAGCCCTCGAGTATTTCTACCAGCGCGCCCATGCCCGGATTTCCTTTGAATACATCGCCTTCGAGCGCTTCAACGACAGCATCGAAGACGCCACCCGCCTCGTGCGCCTTTGCCGCCGCAAATTCCCCGTGCGGGTCAACATCATCGAATACAACCCCATCGACGGCGCGCCGTTCGCCAAAACCGGCGAAGACCGGCTCAACGCCTTCGCCGCCTTCCTGGCCAAAAACGGCGTCACGGTGACCGTGCGCCGCAGCCGGGGCAAGGATATCGACGCAGCGTGCGGCCAACTGGCAAACAAATAATTGCCGCCCTAATAACTTTGTTTCAACGCAACTGGTTAGCCTCTTCAACAGGGCGGTTTTGGAAATAATCGCAGATCGTTTGCCGGACATATCCAGCAAACGCAGCCCGGTCGATACCTTCGAAGGGAGTTCAGCCCGCAGATTAAATACCGGTGCCACCGGGTTGGGAGATACCAAGAATGCCGGACGGCTGGCCAGCTCCCAGGCGCCTGGAGTTGTTCTTTTTTACCGCGAAGCGGTCGAGAGATAATTTTCGCGGTAAAAAGTGCGCTGTAATTAGCTCTTTTAAATAAATTACGGAACAGCCCGCAAAATCCGAAGCGCCCGCAGCAGCCCTTCCGCCAGCCGCCGCACATCCGGTTCCGCCGTGTACACCGCAAACGACGCGCGGGCGGTGCCGCCGGGCAGCCCCAGCAGCTCCAGCAGCGGCTGCGCGCAATGATGCCCGGCGCGGATGCACAACTGTTGTTCGCCGAGCAGGGTGCTCAAATCATGTGGGTGCACGCCATCCACCGCGAAAGAGAGGATGCCGGTTGTTTCCGGCGCCCGGCCGATGAGCGTCAGTCCGGGGATGCGGGCGAGCTCGCCTGCCGCATAATCGCGCAAGGCGCGCAAGTGCAGGGCAATATTTTCCCGGCCCAGGGCGGTTAAAAAATCCAGCGCGGCGCCGAAGGCCGCCACCCCGGCCAGGTTGGGCGTGCCGGCCTCGAATTTTTGCGGCGGCGGCGCAAATTCGGTGTGCCCGAACGACACCTCGCGGATCATCTCTCCGCCGGTTTGCCAGGGAGGCATCTCGTCCAGCAGGTGTTTTTTGCCGTACAATACCCCCAGGCCCGTCGGACCGTACATTTTGTGCGCCGAAAATACCAGGAAGTCAGCATCCAGGTCCTGCACATCAATGGGCATACCGGCAGCGCTCTGCGCGGCATCCACCAAAACCGCGGCGCCGTGGCGGTGCGCCAGGGCCGCCAGTTCGCGCACGGGGTTGATCGTCCCAAGCACATTGGATGCCTGCGTCAGCGCCACCAGGCGCACCGGGTGTTCGGTCAGGCAGCGTTCGAACGCAAGATCGTCGAGCGCGCCGCCCGGACTCAGGGGCGCCACCAGGAGGCGGGCTTGCCGGCGGCGGCAGAGCTGCTGCCAGGGCACCAGGTTGGCGTGGTGCTCCATGGCGCTGACCAGCACGGCATCGCCGGCCTGCAAACGTTCGGGTCCGAAACTGTGCGCGACCAGGTTGATGGCCGCTGTGGCGCCGCTGGTGAAAATGATTTCGGCAGCATAGCGGGCGTTCAGAAACGCGCGCAGCTGTTCGCGGGTGCGCTCGTAGGCAACCGTTGCGGCAGCTGCCAGCGGATACACGGCGCGGTGCACGTTGGCATTCTGGTGGGTGTAAAACCGGCGTTCGGCCTCGATGACAGTTTGATGTTTTTGCGTGGTAGCGGCATTGTCCAGAAATACCAGATCGGGATACCCGTCGAGCAGGGGGAATTCCTTGCGGAGTTGGAGCGCGTCGAACATAGGCTCAATTTTTCCGGAAAAATTGATCGAGCGTTTCCCAGGCCAGCGTCGCGCAGCCGAGCCGCTCCTGGTATTGCCGGACCGGCAAAAAAATGGCAAAATCTGCATCGGGAGCAACTGCCGCAGCGGAAGTATCGCAAAGCAGCTGCAAAAAAACGGCGAGCAGCAGGCGGATCTCCGCCACTGGCCGGCCCTGAATTTTGCGCATCAGCACCGATGCCGATGCTTTCGACACCGCACAGCCGTGCCCGTAAAAACTGGCGCGCACGACGACTCCGTTTTCCACATCCAGGTACAAAACGAATTTGTCGCCGCACAAGGGGTTGCTTGCTTCGAGGATGACGGTAGCCTCCGGGCGTTTCTCGTAGTGCTCCGGCGCCCGGTTGTATTCCAGCAAAAGCGGGTGGTACAGATCAGAACGGTTTTCTTCCATGTTTTCTTTTTCAGCTCACAAGAACTGGTTTTTCACGGCCACCAGTTGCGCCGCAATGCTGAGGGCAATTTCCCGGGCCGTTTTGGAGCGGATGGGCAAACCGACCGGAGCATGGATACGGCCGATGTCGGTTTCCGTAAATCCCGCGTGCAGCAGGCGTTCGCGGCGCTGTTCGTTGGAGCGTTTGCTCGACAACGCACCGATGTAGGCAATGTCGGAGCGCAAAAGCAAATGCAGCGCCTGGTCGTCGATCTTGGGGTCGTGGGCCATCAGCACCGCAAAAGCATATTCATCGAGCGCGAACCCCGGCAGCACCTCCGCCGGATATTCCACCAACAGCCGGTCGGGCGGCGTGGGAAAATGTGTTTGCCGGGCAAAGGTTTCGCGCGGGTCGATCACGATGGTTTCAAACCCCAGGTAGGCCGCCAGCTGCACCAGTTCGGCGGCGGCATGCGCCGCGCCGATGATCAGCAACTGGGGTTTGCGCGCAAACACCTGGGCAAACCAGCGCTGCCCGCCCACTTCCAGCACCTGGCTCCTGCGCTCGCGGTAGGCGCGCAAGGCCAGCTCGAACAGCTCAGCCTGGCGGGCAGTAGTACCCGGGGGCGTACGGTCGGGCTCTACCACTATATGCCCGCGGCCGCCATCGGATATATCGGTGAGCAGCACGCAACTGCGGTTTTGCAAAAGACATTCCTGCAACTGGCGCCATAATACCGGCTCATCGAGGGCAAAAAAGCGCTCCATAAATATTTCGATGGCGCCGCCGCAGGTGAGGCCGACGGCCCAGGCATCGTTGTCGGCCACGCCGAAGCGCAGCGTTTTGCCGGTGGGGTACTCCGACAGTTTTTTTGCCTCGCGTAAAAGGGCGCCTTCGATACAACCACCCGACACGGAGCCCAGCATTTCAAGGCCGGCGCCGATAAACATCGTAGAGCCCACCGGGCGCGGAGCGCTGCCCCAGGTTTCAATAACAGTGGCTGCGCAGCAGGGTTTCTCTTCCGCCAGCCAGCGTTGTAATTCCGGTAATTGGTCGCGCATGATCAATCCAGGTTCTCCAAATCCACGGGCAGGCGGCGGATGCGTTTGCCCGTCGCCAAAAAGACGGCATTAAACAAAGCCGGGGTGAAGGGTGGCAAGCCCGGCTCGCCCACGCCGCCGGGGTCTTCGCCGTTCTCCATGATGTACACCTCGATGGGCGGTATGTCGCGCAGGGCGGGCAGCCGGTATTGGCTATAATTGCTTTCCTGGGCTTCGCCGCCGGCAAACGTCATAGCCGGAAATGCCGCCGCCGAAAGGGCCATGATGGCATTGCCTTCGGTTTGGGCGCGCACCGTGTCGGGGTTGACGGTCATGCCGCAATCGATGACGCATATGACCCGGTCGATGGCAACGCCATTGCCCTTGGGCGACACCGTGATGGCATAGGCCGCCGTGCTGCCAAACGAATGGGCGATAGCGATGCCGATGGCATGTCCCGCAGCCCGGATAGCCCGGTAGCCTGATTTTTCGGCCAGTCTATTCAGCAATGCCGTCCAGCGGGGTTCGGCCTGGAGCAGTTCGAGGCGGAAGTCCAGCGGGTCTTTGCCGGCGGCATGCGCCATTTCATCGATAAAACATTCCTGGCCGAAAGCGTTGGTGGAGGAATATACCGAGCGCCACCACACGATCGGGATGTCGGTAGGCACATGCACGTGCGCTTGCCGGCGGTTGGGAATGGCGTAGGGGCTGGTTTGCTGGCCAATGGCTTCGCCCGACCCGCGGTCGGCCTGTGCGCTGATATCCTGGCCGAACACTTGGGCGCCGATCGCTTCGCCCGCCACTTTGTGTTCCCAGGCGATGAGGTTCCCCCTGGCGTCGAGCGCGCCGCGGAGCGCATTGATCATACCCGGCCGGTAGGGGCCGTTGTTGAAATCATCCTCGCGGGTCCAGATCAGTTTGACCGGCGCCTGAATTTGTTTGGAAATATGCACGGCTTCCAGTACAAAATCGTAGTAGCCTTTCCGGCCGAACGAGCCGCCCATGAAGAGCACGTTTATTTTGACGTTTTCCTGTGGAATGCCGAGGTATTGGGCCACTTCCTCGATCACGCCGGTGGAAGACTGGACGGGCGCCCAGATTTCCACCTGGTCGCCCTGCACCCAGGCGGTGGCGGTGACGGGTTCCATGGCGGCATGGCTGGCAAAGGGCGTTTCGTACACGGCTTCCACCACTTTGGCGGCCGATGCAAAGGCTGTGCGCACCTTGCCCACCTCGTCGGGGTAGGCGTTTCCCGGCTCGTCAGCGGCTTTTTTGCGCGCAGTTTCGAAATACGTTGCTGTAGCGATCGCATCAAAACCGCCGTTGTCCCACTCGATGTCGAGCGCCAGGCGCCCTTTATGCGCCGCCCAATAGCTGGTGGCTACCACGGCCACGGCGTCCACGGTTTTGTGCGGCATCTTGCGCTCGGTTTTGAAAACGTGTTTAACGCCGGGCATTGCCGACACGGCTTCGGCGTTGAAGCGGACGATCTTGCCGTGAATGACCGGGCAGTGTTGCACGCTGGCGTACAATATACCTGGCACCTGTACGTCGATGCCAAAAATAGCGCTGCCGTTCACCTTGGAGGGCACGTCGGGGCGCGCAATGGGTTTGCCGAGGATCTTAAAATCTTTCGGATCCTTGAGGCGCGGGTTTTCGGGCACCGGCAATTGTGCCGCTTCGGCCACGAGGGCTCCGTAGGGCAGCGATTTCCCGGTAGCCGGGTGCAGGACCTTGCCATAAGCGGCCGAGCACTCGCTTGCCGGCACGTTCCAGCGCTTGGCGGCGGTCTGGATGAGCATTTCACGCGCTGCGGCGCCCACCTGGCGGAGGGGTATCCAGCTCTGGCGCACCGAGCCGGAGCCGCCCACGCTTTGACGGCCGTGGCGTTTGGCCCCGGCTGTCATCCGTATGTCGACGTCGCGGAGCCGCACTTCCAGTTCTTCAGCGATCAGGGCGGGCATCGATTGCCAAGTACCCTGGCCCATTTCGGGCCTCGGATTAAAAAGGGTGATCTTGTTGTCGGGCGTGATCAGGATATAACTGTTGAGCTCCGTTTCGCCCTCAGCGCCCGGAAGCCTGCCGGGCTGTTTGCCGGGTGTGGCGGCCACCAGGCGGCCGGCCGGGCTGATGCCGATAGCCAGATAAGCCCCGGCGGCAGCGGTGACTTTCAAAAAACGGCGGCGCGATGTGCTATGCTTGGAAGACATAAGAAATGGCGGTTGATGAGCGAAAGCGGGTTTAAGCATGTTGGGGATTTTCTGCTGGAGCCAAAAACGAGGGCTTTTTGCGTCAGTTTTTGCGTTTTTGAAGGAGCATAGTGGGGACTCTGTGACTGAAAAAAGGCGGAAAATGGCGGAAAAAGAACCGTTTTGGGCCCAGCGGGAAAATCCCCAACATGCTTTTAGTCGTCAATTCCTTCCTGGGCCAGTACCGCTACGCGGTGTATGGCTTTGCGGATGCGCGGATAGGTGCCGCAGCGGCAGAGGTTGGCCGACATGAAATCGTCAATGTCCGCATCGGTAGGGTTGGGGTTGTTGCGCAGCAAGGCCACGGCCGACATGATCTGCCCGCTCTGGCAATAGCCGCACTGGGGCACCCTTTCCTCGATCCAGGCTTTTTGTACCGGGTGGCTGAGGTCGGGCGAAAGCCCTTCGATCGTGGTGATTTTTTGCGAACTTTTTACCGTCGAAACTGGCGTGGTGCAGGAGCGCACCGGCTGGTCGTTGATGTGGACCGTGCAGGCTCCGCAGATGGCTATGCCACAGCCGTATTTTGTGCCGGTGAGGCCGATTTGGTCGCGAATAACCCAAAGAAGGGGAGTGTCCGGATCGGCAACGACCTCGTGTTGCGAGCCGTTTACCGTCAGCGTGTATTTTGCCATAAGGATGATTTTTAACCGTTAAATGTACGGCCTCCGGAGAAAACAAAGGCCGTACATAGCGGAAAGATTCGGTATATTTTGCTCTTTTGCAAGCGAAGCGAGCAAAGGTTGATGCAGGTACACCAACCAGACCCGGCTTACTACATAAATATGAAAATTCTCCTTACCGGGGTAACCGGCTATATCGGTAAGCGTTTGCTGCCTGTTTTGGTGAAAAAAGGGCATACCGTCGTGTGCTGCGTGCAGGCATATGCTTTCCCGCACACAGATTTAATTTGGAATTAATTGCCATGACGCAGTTCGATAGGCCAAATTTGTACGCTTTAGCAAGCAGTTTGCCGCTCGTACCATCCGCTAACCTTTTACAACTAAAAACCATGATAGACATTCGAGTAAACGGCGCAGTACTTACAAAAGAGTTTCGCGCGCCCCTGCCAGGCCTTTTGGTGATTCCTTATATCGGGAACAAAAAACTGCTAAAAAACCAAAAACTGACTACCAATGAAACCGGCGATTTTGCCTTTGCCGTTCCATTAACGAAGGACCTCTCTTATGCGGATTTTTTTGAAAAACTATCTTTTAAAATAGCGGACGAATCCGAATCGGCCATTTTGTATTCCACAAGCCTTTCAGCGGTATTTGACCAGCGGGGAAAAACCGCGCTTGAAATCCTGATCCCGCAGGAAGTTTTTAAAAAAGTGGAAAACAAATTGGACGTCCGGCTTTTCGCAGATGATGCGGTTGTGGATAATGCCATTCCGGCCGGGGCTTCCCTCAGTTTGTCGGCGCGCGGCCTGATCCCGGCAAAAAACTATACCGCCGTGGTGGAGGCGAACGGCAGAAGGGTGATCTTTAATGACCTGCGCACCAGCAACCGCGGCAGGCTGGAAGCGGCCATGATCTGGCCCCAGGCCGGCATCAACGATCCCGGAAGCAAGGCCCTGCTGACGCCGGAAGAAGCGTATAAAAAATGGCGCGGAAGCAGCCTGAAAGTGGCGCTGCTGGACGGAAAACGCCCTGTGTTCGAGCAGAAAATAAAAATAACGGAAAATACCCGCCCGCTGATTTTTGCCACCTCGAAAGACGGGCGCCCCTTGAATGCCATAGAAGGGGAAGAACAAGCCCTGTATATAAGCGTATTTAACCCCGAATTTTCCGGCGAAGCGCGTATAATGCTGGTGGATCGACAACAGGACTGGCAAGTGGGCGACCTATTCAAAACGGCCCTTGGCAAAAATGGCAAGGAGGTGGCGCTGAATGTAAAAATCGCCAAGAACGAAACGGTCGGCACCTTCCGGCTCGCCCGTCCCGGGCAGCTACGCCCCGGTGCATACGACATCGTTGTCCGGCCGCTACAATACGGGTTTGAGGATAACGATTATACGCACCTGATCCGGCGCGATGTGCTTTCTGCCCGGAGGCTGACGGGGGTGGTGATCCGCGAAAACTTCTGGCGCGGCAAGCCGGTTCTGGGCGGTTGTGTGAACAAGGTGCCGATCAGCGGCAGAATCGTTTCAGGCGCCCCTTATTTTCAATATTCGGATACCTTCACCCTCGGCGAAAACGTATGGGCCGGCCTCGACCCCGGTATCGTTGACCCGGGTAATATCAGCAAAATGTGCGCCTTGTACGTCATCCAAAGCAAAGACGCTGCCCAGTGGAATGCAAACAATTCCCTGACCCACCTGGCGGTTCTGGGCGGCAATGCCAATGTGCAAAAAGTGATGCTGCAGCCCGGTTGTATGAACGTCAATACCCACCTGCTCTGGAGCAACGCCAATATACCCGGCGACTACGATATCATTGCCGATTTCGGAAACAATACTTCCGACCCCAATACCTTCACGCCGGACGACCAGTACAATACGCCTCTGGACATGATCGACGGCTATTTCGCTACCGGATTTAAAGTCGTCGAAGACCCCGGCGCCATGAGCCAATGGGCGCACGCCGGCACCTGGCATTATGACGAAAATATCGTCAATGTGCTGGGGTTGAACGGCTCGCCTGCCATCACAGACGAATCGGGCGGTTATTTTACCCCAGGCGCTTATACGCCCGTCGCCCGGACGGTACGACTGAAAGCCAGGGTATTTTATCCCGCCGATGTCAGCGGGGTCACCGACCCGGCCCAAATCAGCGCCGTTTTGCCTGCTTATCCCCTGATTGTCATCGTACACGGGAACGGCCACAATTATACCGCGTACGACTTTTTGCTCGAACACCTGGCCCGGAATGGTTTTATCGCCGCCAGTATCGATTGCCGGTACCTCAGCAACGGCAGCCTGGTGCACGGTATGCACGGGCTGGGCAGGGCGGAAGCCTTTTTCAAGCACCTGGAAGTCCTGTTCTTGAAATTCGGGGCTACGGCCCAGAACAATATCGGGATCATGGGACACAGCCGGGGCGGGGAAGCCGTCGTTAAAGCGGCCCGGATAAACCAAACAAGTGGCCTGGGCTATGGCCTGAATGCCGTCATGTCATTGGCGCCTACCGACCAGTACGGCAGCGAAACGCTGTCGGGAGCCTGGTCCAAACCTTATTTTGTACTTTACGGTTCGAGAGACGGCGACATCAGCGGCGCAATCTGGACGTCCGGCTACACCGTGCCCCAAACGGGTTTTGCCTTGTGGGACCGGGCCAGCGGTTCGGAAAAAAGTATGGCGTTCGTTTACCTGGCCACCCACAACGGTTTTATCACCAACAACAACGATGCTATCAGCGACGGCGACGTGGTGGCCAATATGTTGCCCGTATCCACCCAGCAAGCGATCATTCGGGCTTACATGACGGCGTTTTACCGGCTGGCTTTGAAAAACGAACCCCAGTGGAAAGGCATGTTTTCCGGCGAATGGAAGCCGGCCTCGGTGAGCGCGACGGCGGCAGAACTATTCATGCAATACCAAGGCCTGGGAACTAAAATTGTCGATAACTTTGAAGGCGCTGTGAACTGGCAGGCCAGCACTATCGGCGGCGTGGTATCTTCGGCGGGTTTGCCCGCCAATCCGCAGGAAGGTAAATTGAGAACCCTCGACGGGCGTTCGCCGCACGACTCGCAGGGATTGACCCTGCGCTGGGATAATACCACCGACGCGCTCGAGTTTGCCATACCGCCCGCGCACAAGGACGTGTCCGCCTACGCGTATCTGAGCATCCGGATTACCCAAAAGGACGGAAGCGCGTCCAACCCGGCAAACCAGGATCAGGACCTGAGGGTAAACCTGAAAGACGGCGCCAACAACGAGCGCGCCGTGCGGGTCAGCCCATTTGCCCGGATTCCTTACCCGGATCAAAGGCCGAATGCCAGCAACCGGAAATCGGCAATGGTGACGGTGCGAATTCCGTTAAAGTCTTATTCTATTGTTTGCGCCGGCTTGCCTCAGCTGGACCTGACGAATATCACGACGCTCGCCCTGAAATTTTCCCAAAACTCCGGCGGCGAAATCGATGTTGATTCCATTGAGTTCACCAACTAAAATTCCATAGATCATGACCTTGTTAGCAACGGCCAACGGCAAAGCGCCTAAATATAAACTGGAAGCCCTGGAAACCATTCTCGACTTTAACGAGGAGCCCCACCGGATGGTAAAAATGGTTATTTCCGGCTCCGGAGACCAGTTCCCAATCCGCGACGCACCCATCTTCGTGCGTATCCGGGACCATGGAGAAACGACATACAGCTAGCTCGTCGAACTATCTGCAGATTCTACCCAAATTATCGCTTTTTTCCCCGTCGATTTTAAAAAAACCGGCCAACTGGAGTTCGGATACGGCGATCAGATTTGGGCTGTTTTTCAAAAACCCAGGTGGCAAAGTTTTCAACCGCTGGATACCAAACGGATCGACAAGGGCGTAATAACCGTAAACCAAGCGTGGCTGGACCGGATGAAACATCCTAAAAACAAGTAATGGTATCGAAAAACTCATCGCGAAGAGCACTAAAAACCGCGTTAGCGCTGGCGTTATGCCTGTATTTTTTTCAAACGGCTTTTGCGCAATGGAAGCCGGCGGGAGGGCCTTTTGGCGGCAATGTGCATGCCATTGCAGCGTTCGATACCAGCCTTTTTGCCGGCGCAGACGGCGGCGTTTTCCGCTCGGCCGACAAGGGCAAATCCTGGATGCCCGCTACCGGCGGATTACCTGAAAACACCCCAGTTTTGGCGCTGGCGGCAAACGATTCCTTTGTTTTTGCAGGGACTTGGGGCGGCGGTTTGTACGTGTCTAAAGATGGTGGAAGCCACTGGTCGGCCGCAAATCAGGGCTTGTCCAACCTCAACGTCCGCTCCGTGTGGATTCAGGGCCCCCGTATTTTTCTGGGCACGGAAGGCAGCGTATTCCGCTCGGCCGACCAGGGCGCCAGTTGGCAAATCCTGACCGGCGGTTTGCCGAAAAACGGATTTTTCAGCAGCTTTGCCGGTGCGGGCGACACGCTCTTTGTCGCGAATTCGGGTAATGGAGTATTTATATCTGTCGACCAGGGCGACACCTGGCAGGAAAAAAACGCTGGCTTGTCCAACCTGGCGGTACGGGCGCTGCAGCGCGTGGGAGCGGCTTTGTTAGCCGGTACGGACGGCAGCGGCATATTTATCTCGCACAATTCCGGAAACAGCTGGTCGCCCTTCAATTCAGGCTTGCCCGCCAGTACCTATATTCGGGCAATATGTGTTGACAGCGCCGCTATTTACGCCGGCAGCGCCCGTATCGGCGATGGCGTGTACGTGTTTCGGAGCGCTGGCGGCATTTGGGAAAAAGCCGGCGCCGGAATGCCGCAAACCTCCATCTCCTGTCTTTTTGCTACAGACGCGGCGTTGCTGGCCGGCGCCGCGGGCAATGGTATTTTTCAATTGGCTGGTACGGGTGGAAATTGGATTGCCAGCAACGTCGGGCTAACCGGCGTGCGGGTCTATTGCTTTACTGCTTTGGGCGCTCCGGTATTTGCCGGGACCAACAACGGCGTGTTTGTTTCGGAAGACTATGGCCTGCACTGGGACGGGGCCGGAAACGGATTGCCGCCACTGTTGCCCGTGTATGCGCTGGCAAACAACGGCTTGTTGTTGTTTGCCGGCACGGGAGGCGACGGCGTATACGTTTCCGGCGATGGCGGCGCCCAGTGGATGCCCGCCAACGGCGGTTTGGTTTTCCCGGAGGTTTTTTGCCTGGCCACTTTGGGGTCCGCCGTTTTTGCCGGCACGGCCGGCGGAGGCGTGTTCCGCTCCGCAGACAACGGCATGAGCTGGAAATCCGCCAACGACGGCTTGCCCGCCAACATTTCCATATATGCTATGGCGTTGCGAAATGGCGTGTTGTGGGCCGGCACTGAAAACAACGGTATTTTTTTTTCCAAAAACCAGGGCAATAGTTGGGAACCGGCAAACGAAGGACTTACCCACAGTTTTGTCACATCGTTTGCCGGCGACGGCGACGCCATCTTTGCAGGGACCTGGGGCGGCGGCGTATTTAAATCGGTCGATGGCGGCAAAAACTGGGAGCAGGCCAACACCGGGTTCCCGCCCGACGCCTTTGTGCGCTCGTTGGCATCCCTGCCGGGGTTAATTGCAGCCGGCACCGAAGGACATGGCGTTTATGTATCGCGGGACCTTGGCGACAATTGGCAGGAGGCCAATTCCGGCCTGGCAAACACTTCTGTTACGGCTATTGCCTCCTCCGGTACCAACTTGTTGGCAGGGCTTGGAGCAGAATCCGTTTGGATACGGCCGCTGTATGAAATCGTACCCGTATACGCTACCCCTGCCGGCGATACCGGTATCGGGGTTTTCCCCAATCCCGGCGCCGGAACGTTCAGGATACAGGTAAAAAATACGCCCGTTCAATATGTGCGGGTTTTTAATGCATATGGCAGCATCATCCTTCAGGTGGCGCCCGTGGATGGCGAATTGAATCTGCAGGGTTTCCCGAAAGGCGTTTATCTCCTTGAAATCGAAATACCGGGTAAAAAATATTACAAAACAATCGTCCATTTATAGCCGCTTGGCTATGTTTTGTAGTTAGCCGCCGCCCGCTCCACCAAAGCCGCATACCCCTCCGGCGTATCCGCATCGAGCAATACCGCATCGGTCGAAACCTGTACCGTCAGCAGATGCTGCACATGTGCCTGCACCACCGGCCGGGCGCCGTCGGGCGTATCGAGGTCCAGCAAAGCCTGCCGGTAAGCAGCGGAAAACAGCACCGGGTGCCCGCGCCGGCCTTCAAATACGGGCTGAACGATACAGGCAGGGTCTGTGACAAGGGCGCATGCCAGCGCGCCGGCCAGCAGGCGGTATACTGCCGCCGGGATAAGCGGCATGTCGGCCAGGCAAATCATATAGCCGGCGGCGGGGGCGGCCTGCGCTATACCCGCCTGGATGGACGACGTGAGGCCTTGCCGGTAATGGGGGTTTTCGACAATCTGGCAACGGCGGCCCTGCAGCGCCTCCGACACCAGCGCTGCCTCATGGCCAACGACGACCAGGATTTCCCCCACGTCAGCAGCTTCCAGCTGCGACAGCGTTGCGCCCAACAGCGTTTGTCCGCCAAAGGGCAGCAGGAGTTTGTTGGAAGCGCCCATGCGTTGGGAGGCGCCGGCTGCGAGCAGGATGACGGCCATTTGCATATGCTGCGGGGAAGATAACAAAAGCCTTCCTAAAAATACCAAACCGGTAGCCACGCTTTTTTAACCTGCTATCTTTGCCCCTCACACCGCACATGACCACGCCACTCGATATCCTCTACGCCGACCCGTATTTCATCGCCGTGAACAAACCGGAAGGCATGCTGGTACACCGCAGCCGGATCAGCGCGGATACCGTGTTCGTCCTGCAGGCCCTGCGCGACCAGGTCGGCGCCCCGGTATTTACCATCCACCGGCTCGACCGAGCCACATCTGGCGTGCTGATCTATGCCGCGAGCGCCGAAGCTGCCGAAAGCCTCGCTGCTGCCTTTCGCGAAAAAATCATCGACAAAAAATACCTGGCTATCGTGCGGGGCTGGACGGATGAAACCGGTACCATCGACTATGCCGTGCGCGACCAGGACAAACCCGGCGCCCCCTTGCTGGAAGCCGTAACACACTACCGTACGCTCGGCCGCAGCGAGGCGCCGCTTGCCATTGGCTACAAATACGCCACTGCCCGTTTTTCGCTGGTGGAAGTGCAGACGGAAACCGGCCGCCGCCACCAGATCCGCAAACATTTTGCCCATATCCTGCACCCGCTCATCGGCGACAAGCGGCACGGCGACAATAAGCATAACCGCTATTTCTGGAATGAACTGGCCCTGCCGCGGATGTTTTTACATGCCCATACACTGGAATTCACGCACCCATACACCGGCGAACGCCTGCGCCTGCAGGCGCCCGTGGACGAGTTGTTTCAGCGCGCGCTTCAGGTATTGGAATTGGCGCCATACCTGCCGGTTCCGGGATAGTTGCATAGGTTATATTTTGCTGGTTAAGCTAACGGGTAAAAAAAGGTAAGAATAGTCCATGCCAATAATCTGGCGGGCCTGAAACGAGTAAGCGCCGGATTTCGGAGCGGCTTCGACGGAGAAAAGCGATATTTCGGCGCTTTTATCTGCTGAAAAGTTGAAATTAATTCCCACTTTAGCATCGTGTTCTTAATAACTTTCCAGTTTGGGGAGCAGGTTTTGGGCCCAGGCAAGGCCTCAAGACAGGCGTATAGTGTACTATATAACTGTTTTGGGAACGAAGCCTGGGGCAAAAAGATGCCGCCAAAACAAACATCGCCATATGCGCCTGTTGCCCGTTGCCCTTATCCTGTACGTTGTCTTTTGCCCCTGGCTTGCGCCGGCTGCCCCGCCGCAAGAGGTCCGGGTCGGCATGTACCTGATGAACCTGTATGACCTGAATATGGACGAACACTCGTTCTATGCGGACTTCTATATCTGGTTCAAATGGAAAGGCGATATCGACCCGACGGAATTCGAGTTTGTCAATTCCATTGAAAAATGGAGCATCGCCGCCAACCCCTCCGGCGACGGCAGCGACAGCCTGCTGGCCGACGGGTCCAACTACCGGATTTTCCGCGTGGAAGGCCGCTTTTTCCACTCCTTTCTGCTGGGGCATTTTCCGCTCGACCGCCATGCGCTGGATATTCAGATTGAAAACCCCGAGCACCCGGCCGATTCGCTGGTCTACCTGCCCGACACTTCCGGCGCCACCATTCGCAAAACCCTGCAACTGGTCGGGTGGGAAACGCGGGGCTGCGCGCTTCGGTCGGGCGTGCACGACTACGGCACCGACTTTGGCAACCCCCTGGAAAATGCCCGGCAGTACAGCAACCTCGCCTTTACCCTCATCCTGGCGCGCCCCATCAATTATTTTTTGTTAAAAATGCTCCTGCCGCTGCTGGTCGTCCTGCTGGTCAGCCTCGGGGCCCTCATGTTGCACCCCTCGTATATCGACACGCGCTCTTCCCTGCCCATCGGGGCGCTGCTCACGGCCGTTTTTCTTCAGCAATCGTACAGCAATGCCTTGCCCGACACCGGCTATATGGTGTTGATGGACAAAATTTACCTGCTCGCCTATGTGCTGATCTCGCTGGTATTGTTGCAGGTGATCCGGAGCGGCAACTGGCTTGTGCGGCCCAAAAGCAGCCTGCCGGAGCCTAAACTGATCCGGAAAGAACGCCGCCTGGCTGCGCTTTATTTGTTCCTGTTTTTGGCAGGGGTGCTGTTGCTGAGTGCGTTGTAGGGGACTGGTTCAAAATATCCTTGCCGACCCGGCCCCCGGCGCTCCGTAGCACAACAAGGGCTTCAGACGGTTTCTCAGGCCCGTTCCGCCGGTTTTTTATTTAATATCGGCAACAGCAACAGCGCCAGGATACCGGCGGCGATGTTGTAAAAAATCTGAATGGTAAAAAACGCAATGTTCGCGTAGGAAAACGCATCGCTGCCGTCGATATGGTACAGCGCCAGCCCGGCAATAGCCAGGGCATGGAACGATCCCATGCCGCCCGGCGCCGGAATGACAAAGCCCAGGGTGCCGAAAACGAATACCATCAGGGCGGCGCCCGGACCCAGCTGCGCCGTGGGCGGAAAGGCCAGCAGGTTGAACCAGCACTGGAGGTAAAACATCAGCCAGATACCCAGCGAAAAGCCCAGAAAGAGCCCCGCATGGCGGAGACGGAAGACGCTGCGCAAGCCATCCCAGAAGCCTTCGATCAGATTGCTCAATTTCTGAACGGGCGGTAGTCGCCCGATCCGTTTCCGGAAAACAAACGCCCCCACGGCAACCAATCCTAACAGGGTCAATGCCGCTAATACGTACGGGTTTTGCCACAAACTGCTCCCTGGCGACGCTTGTGCCTGCCGGTTTTGAACAAAGGCCCACAGCGTGTCGGCCTCCAACAAAAAAGCCATCCCGACGACGAGCCCAAGGCAAACGAAATCCATGAGCCGGTCTACCACCAGGGTGCCCATCACCCGCTCGAGCGGGATGCGTTCGTAGCGGGAGAGCGAGCCGGCGCGCACCACTTCGCCCATGCGCGGAAAGCCGAGGTTGGCGAAATAACCGAGCAAAATGGTTAAAAAACTATTGACAAAGCCGACGCGGTAGCCCATCGGCTCCAGCAACATTTGCCAACGCCATGCGCGCAACATATTGCTCAGCGTAAACGCTGCAATCACCAGGGCGATCCAACCCGGCTGTACGGTGGAAAAATCGTGCAGGAGCTTGTCGAGCAGGCTGCATTGTTCGGGCGGCACCCCGTCGAGGCGGCACTGCTCCTGGAAAGCGGCATTCTGGTTGCGAAAAACCAGGCCCAGGATAGTAAGCCCGAGAACTGAAAAGAATAAAAACTGGGCGGCGCGTTTGAGTTTGGGCGACATGATGGTGCTGCGGAGGTTTCTAAAAAACGCCGCAAAGGTGCATAAAATCTGCCGCACCGGCCTCCCGGCCGTGAATTTTACCCGCCCCTGTGGAGGGGCTTGCCCGTTTGCATAAGGCCTACAACGTCCCCCGCCGCTGTTGTTCAGCCTCGATACTCTCAAACAAAGCCTGGAAATTGCCTTTGCCGAACGAGCGGGCGCCGCAACGCTGGATGATCTCGAAGAACATCGTAGGACGGTCTTCTACCGGCTTGGTGAAGATCTGGAGCAGGTAGCCGTCTTCGTCGCGGTCCACCAGGATGCCCAGGCTTTTCAGCGTGGCCAGGTCTTCGGCAATGGCGCCGACGCGCTCCGGCACCGTGTCGTAATAGTTGCCGGGCACGTACAGAAACTCCACGCCGCGTTGGCGCAGCGCGCTGACCGTGAAAACGATATCGTCGGTAGCCACGGCGATATGCTGGTGCCCGAGCCTTCGTAAAACTCGTAAAACTCCTCTACCTGCGATTTTTTCTTGCCCCTGGCCGGCTCGTTGATCGGAAACTTGATCCGCATATTTCCGCTGGTCATCACCTTCGACATCAGCGCGGTATACTCGGTGGAAATGTCTTTATCGTCAAAAGTGATCAGATTTTTAAAGCCCAGCACTTCCTCGTAAAACTTGGCCCATTTGTTCATTTCACCCCAGCCAACACTGCCTACGCAGTGGTCCACGTATTCCAGCCCGACAGGGCTGGGGTTGTAATCCGACACCCACTTTTCAAAGCCGGGCAGAAATACGCCCTTGTAGTTTTTCCGCTCCACAAACAGGTGTACCACGTCGCCATAGGCATGGATGCCCGAACGCACCACTTCACCGTCGGCGTCGTGTTCGAGGGTAGGCTCCATATAAGCGCGGGCGCCGCGCCGGGTGGTTTCGCGGAAGGCATAGCCGGCGTCGTCCACCCAAAAGGCGATCACTTTGACACCGTCGCCGTGCAGTCGATGGTGCTCGGCAATATCGGAATTGGAGTGGTAGGGCGAGCTGAGCACCAGGCGGATTTTTCCCTGCTGCAGCACATAAGAGGCCTTGTGCTTGACGCCGGTTTCCAGGCCCGCATAGGCCAGTGACTGGAAGCCAAAGGCGGTTTTATAAAAATGCGCCGCTTGTTTGGCGTTGCCGACATATAGTTCGATATAATCCGTGCCCAGCAAGGGGAGAAAATCGTCCGTTTGGCTTTGTGTGGGGGCGGGTTGTATCAGTGATGCCATTTGTTGATTTGTTGATTTGTTGATTTGTCGATTTGTTGATGGCAAAGGAGGCGATACCAGGTTACGGCTGTATCACTCCGTTTTCATACCAGACGCGGTAGTAGTCTTCCACTTCCAGTTTCAGGGCGTCTTCGGTGATCATGAGGGGGTTGAAGGGGTCGATCATCACGGCCAGTTCCTGCGTTTCTTTCTGGCCGATGCTGCGCTCGATAGCCCCCGGGTGCGGCCCATGCGGGATGCCCGCGGGGTGCAGGGTCAGCTGGCCGGGGCGCACGTCGTTGCGGCTCATGAAATTGCCGTCGACGTAGTACAGGATTTCGTCGGAATCTACATTGCTGTGGTGGTAAGGCGCCGGGATGGCCTCCGGATGGTAGTCGTAGAGGCGCGGCACGAACGAGCACACGACAAAATTGCGACCTTCAAACGTTTGGTGAATGGGCGGCGGCATATGGATGCGGCCGGTGAGCGGCTCAAAATCGCGGATATTAAACGCATACGGATAGTGATAGCCATCCCATCCCACCACATCGAACGGGTGGAAGGGGTACAGGAAGGGAAAAATGGTATTGCGCTTTTTGATACGCACTTCGAAATCGCCGCGCTCGTCGAAAGTCTCCAAGGTTTCCGGGCGCTTGATGTCGCGCTCGCAAAACGGCGAATGTTCCAGCAGCTGGCCGAAATCGTTGCGGTAGCGCCGCGGGGTCAGCACGGGGCCGTGCGACTCGATGAAGAGCAGCCGGTTTTCGCGGGTTTCCCATTCCATTTTGTAAATAGTGCCGCGGGGGACAACGAGGTAGTCGCCCGGCTCAAACGGCACGGTGCCGAACATGGTTTGCAGTTCGCCGCGACCGTGGTGGATAAAAAGTATTTCGTCGGCGTCGGCGTTTTTAAAAAAATAATCGGGCGCGGCGGTAGGGGCTGCCAGGCCGATGGACATGTCGGCGTTGACAAACAGCACGCGGCGGCTGTCGATAAAGTCGTCGACCGGCGGCACGTCGAAGCCCTCGAATTTGAGCGGGCTGATGTTGTTTTCGATGGCAATCTTCGGCTGCACCGGATAGGGTGATTCGATGGCCCGGATCTGGGTCGGCGCATACAGGTGATATACCAGCGCCGACATGCCGCCGAAGCCCTGCGTGCCCACCAGTTCTTCCTGGTAGAGGCCACCGCCGGGCTTGCGGAAAACGACGTGGCGCTTGCGTGGAATTTGTCCGAGACGATGATAAAAAGGCATAATCGTTTTAACTTTAGTTCAAAATAAAGCGCTATAACCGTCGCTACAAAAATTGCGCTCCTGGAAAAGAACGCCAATTGGTGGGGCGTCTGGGAGACGGTGGTAATGCTGCCGGCTATGATTGTAAGGTACTATATGGTATTCACGCCAATTTGAAAACAGAAGTGCCCCCCAGGATCAGATCGTCAGCGTAAACGGATTCTGAATAGTAAGTCCTCCGATGCGCTGACCGTCTTGCAGGTCTTCGGTCAATATGGTGGAGCAATGGGCAGTTTTAGCAGCCGCCACGATCAGGCTGTCCCAAAATGATATCTGATGCAGCAGGTGGATATCAATGCCGGCAACGATAACAGGAATAGTTACGCTGACCACTTCAAAATCAGTAAGGTCTTCGACAATGGCCTTGACCATGAGCGGCGGTTTTTTGAATTTACTCAGCATAACACTGGTGAATTCATTGACCACCTGGGTAGAAATGGCGAAGGCGAGACGGGTCTTTGCCGTTTGCAACAAGTGCAGGCAGCGTTCGCGTTTTTCCGGCTCGTCCTCGCTGAAACAATACACCAGAAAATTAGTGTCAAGAAAATATTTTTCGATCGTAGATTTCATCGCGGTTCCATTTCCATTTTTTTGTTTGCACCCGGAATGTCCGGCTGTGGTCGATCAACTTATCTACGGCGTCTTTTCGTTCGGATTGTACCTGCTGTTTCAAAATCCTCCGGATCATTTCATTCAAGCTAATGCCCTGTTTTTCGGCGTATTCCCGACTTTTTCGCAGCAAATCGTCGGGTAGGGAGAGGGTAACATTTTTCATAAACGACACATATTATGTGCGCAAATATACACAATATTTACCGCATAAAAAATTTCTGTTTGGCATACGAATTCCTTCATTCTGGCGGCCTGGCAATCCCTTCACCAGGTCGCTTCCGGATACGCCCGCACGAGGTACTGCATCTCCGACAGCATGTGCCCCAGGTGTTCGGAGTGGATACCCTTGAGGCCGCCGGTGTGCATGTAGTCATCGGCGGGTTGTTCGAAGCCGGCTTTTTGCAGCATTTGCCGTATCTCTGGCGTCCATAGCGCGCGGATGGTGTGCAAGTCGGCTGCGATGCCTGCCTCCAGCAGATGGAGGCCCACGTCATCAATTTCAAACAGTTCGCCGGTGTAGGGCCAGAGGTCGTTCAGGGCTTGCTGCATACGCCGGTGGCTCTCGCCGGTCCCCAAACCGAGGCGGTATACCCAATCGGAGGCATGCGCCAGGTGGTAGCGGGTTTCCTTCAGCGCTTTGGCGGCAATTTCAACCAGGCGTTCGTCTTTGCTGGTACAGAGGTCTTCGAGCAAAAAACGGTCGAAGGCGGAGAACAGCAACTGCCGGGCAATGACGTATGCAAAGTCCGTGTTCGGTTGTTCGCACAGCAAGTGGTTGTAGATCTGCCGTTCGGGGCGGCGGTACACCAGGCCGTCGGCGGTTTGGCCGCGGCCCTCCAGGTCTGCGGCGTACTGAAAATACAGTTGGGCCCGGCCGGTCAGGTCCAGCGCAATATTTGTTTGGGCAAGATCTTCTTCCAGAAAAGGCCCGCGGCTGCACAATTCGGCCAGGCGGTGGCCGAGGATCAGGGCGTCGTCGCCCAGGCGCAGGCAATATTGAAACAAGGCGTCTTGTTTGGTCATGGCTCAGATATTTTTAGCCCCGGCCGGGATTTCGTAAAACGTCGGATGCCGGTAGATTTTGTCATTGGCCGGCTCGAAAAACATATCGCTGTCGGCGAGGTCGGAGGCTGCGATATCGGCAGCGCGCACTACCCACAGGCCGGAGGCTTCGCCCCGGCGGGTATACACGTCGCGGGCATTTTGAAGGGCCATCTGTTTGTCCGATGCGTGCACCGAGCCGGCGTGTTTGTACGGTTGACCGGGTTTGCTTTGGACGAACACTTCCCAGAGTGCAAGTTGAGTGTCCATGTGTTCAAATTTATTTGTTGCGTTTGGTGTGTTGTTTTTCCAGCAAATGACCGGCTAAAAGGGTAATGATCGGGATAATGAGGTAGGTCAACCCGATATCCTTGACATAAGCCGGGAAGGGCATTTGCATCGGGCTTTCGGGCAAAAACAAAATCAGATCAACCGCCAGGTTTACCAGCATCCATACGACCCCGGCTTGTATGCCGGCGCGAAAAAAACCGTCCTTCAAGTCCTCAAAATAAAACCTGGTCGCCAAGGCCGTACACCCCGCCAGGGCGATGGAGATCAGCGTTTCAAAAAACACGGGTTCGGCCTGTCGCAGTGGAAAAAGGACAAAAGCAACGGCAAAAACAGCTGCCCATAACCCGAATCCCCAAAGGAGTAGCTTTTTCATAATCAGTTAAATTTGCCGGCATAAGCCGCCGCGGCTTCGCGCACCCAGGCTCCTTCTTCATGCACGCGGCGGTGGTGCTCCAGGCGCTGGCGGTTGCAGGGGCCGTAGCCGTCGATGACGCGGTGAAATTCCTCCCAGTTCAGCGGGCTGGTTTCGTAGTGGCCGGTTTCGGCGTTTAAGCGCAGTTCGGGGTCCGGTATTTTTAACCCGATCACCTCGGCTTGCTGCACGGTTTTGTCGATAAATTTCTGGCGCAGGGCGTCGTTGCTCTCGCGTTTGATTTTCCACAGAAACGCTTTTTTGCTGTGCAACGACTCGGCGTCGGGCGGACCGAACATCATCAGGGCGGGCGCCCACCAACGGTTGAGGGCATCCTGCGCCATGTCGCGCTGCTCGGGCGTGCCGGCTGCCATTTTGGCCATGATTTCATAACCCTGGCGTTGGTGGAAACTCTCTTCCTTGCATATCCGGACCATGGCGCGGGCATAGGGGCCGTAGGAAGTGCGTTGCAGCATGACCTGGTTCACGATGGCTGCCCCATCGACCAGCCAGCCGATGGCGCCGATATCGGCCCAGGTAAGGGCTGGGTAGTTAAAAACGCTGGAATAGCGGGCCTTGCCGGTTTGCAGTTGTTCGATCATCTCCTCCCGGCCGACGCCCAGTGTTTCGGCGGCGGAGTAGAGGTAGAGCCCGTGGCCGCCCTCATCCTGGATCTTGGCCAGCAGGATCATTTTGGCCCGCAACGACGGCGCCCGGGTGATCCAGTTGCCTTCGGGCTGCATGCCGATGATTTCGGAATGGGCGTGCTGGCTGATCTGACGAATGAGGTGGCGCCGGTACTCTTCCGGCATGGGATCGCGCGGCTCGATATTGTCGCCGCGCTTGATTTTCGCTGTGAAAAAATCGTCGGGTGCAGAGGTAGTTGTTGGCATAGGGCAACGGAATATGGCCCGCAAAACTAGGGCGGCCAGCCGGCAGAATTATTGATGCCGATCAAAGCAAGAGGTGACCTTGGTCAGTCATTTTCTGCGCCGCTTGCCGGAGATTTACCGGCTGAATCAGTTGGAATTACGCCATGGCCCACGTTGTAGAAAATGCCCCGCTTGATGCTCTGGAAACGGAAATGCCACTCCCGGCAAGTTGCAGAGTGACGGTTTTGCTCGACGGCGACCGGTTCGAATTTGACCTTGCCCCGGAGGGCAAACCGATCGTCGATGCCGCCAACGACGCCGGCATCGATGCACCTTGGTCCTGCCATGCCGGGGTGTGCGCCACCTGCCGCGCCAAGCTGCTGGAAGGAAAAGTGCGTATGGAAAACCACCACGCCCTCACGCAGGAAGAAATCGAAGAGGGCTGGATATTGAGCTGCCAAAGCCATCCCGTATCGGCGGAGGTGGTGATTGATTACGATGTGTAGGGCGGTAGACGGCCTGCCCCGAAACCTCGGGGGTGGACGGCTAGAGGGGCTCGAAGTGCGCGGTGAAGTGCCGGAGGAAGGGCGGTTCGTAGGCGATCCGGAACCCGCGCGCCTGTTCGCGGCGGCGCAGGACTTCTTCAAACACTTCGATCACATAGTCCATGTGGCTTTGCGTGTACACGCGGCGCGGTATGGCCAGGCGCACCAGTTCCTGCGCTGCCGGCACAAACCGCCCTTTGACGTCGTATTTCCCAAACATCACGGAACCCACCTCCACCGAGCGCACGCCGCCCACTTCGTACAGGGCGCAAACCAGGGCCTGCCCGGGGAACTCGTGCCGCGGGATATGCGGATACAAGCGCTCTGCATCCACATATACGGCGTGGCCGCCAATCGGAAAAATCACCGGCACGCCAAGCGCGCGGATGTTTTCGCCCAGGTAGGCTGTGCTGCGGATGCGGTAGTGCAGGTAATCAGCCTCGAACACCTCCTCCAAGCCTACGGCAATGGCCTCCATATCGCGGCCCGACAGGCCGCCGTAGGTGGCAAAGCCTTCCGTAATGATCAGGAGGTTGGTGCAGGCTTCCGAGAGTTTATGGTTGCGGAGGGCCAGAAAACCGCCCATATTGACCAAGCCGTCTTTTTTGATGCTCATCACGGCGGCATCTGCCAAGCCGAACATTTCCCGGGCGATTTCGCGGTACGTCAAGTGCGTATATTCCGGCTCGCGGTGCCGGATAAACCAGGCGTTTTCGGCTATCCGGCAACAGTCGAGCACAAATGGAATATGATACTGCTTGCAAATGTCGGCTACCGCCCGGGTATTGGCCAGGCTCACCGGCTGCCCGCCGCCACTGTTGTTCGTAACCGTAAGAATAACGGCGGCCACATTGTCCGGCCCTACCGATTCAATTTGCCGTTTGAGCGATGCGGTGTCCATATTCCCTTTGAACGGCAGGTCCGATTCATAATCTTTGGCTTCCGGGCAGGGCAGGTCGATAGCCGTGCTGCCCGAAAACTCGATGTTGGCCCGGGTGGTATCGAAGTGGGTGTTGCTGAAAAAATACTTGCCTTTGCCACCCAGGTGGCCGTACAGAATGCGCTCGGCGGCGCGGCCCTGGTGGGTGGGCAAGATATGTGGCATGCCCGTCAGGTCGTTCACCTCCTCAAAAAATCGCTCCCAGCTTTTGGCGCCGGCATACGATTCGTCGCCCAGCATCATGGCAGCCCATTGGCGGCTGCTCATGGCGGAAGTACCCGAATCGGTCAGCAGGTCGATCAGCACCTTGTCGGAAGGCAGCAAAAAAGGGTTGAAGTGCGCCTGGCGTAAAAAATGCGCGCGCTCGTCCGCCGTGGTCATCCGGACAGGTTCCACCGACTTGATCCGGAACGGCTCGATTATCGTTTTGAATGGCATGCCGCAAAATTCCGGTGCGCCAAAATATTGGCCCTATGGAAAATTTCAGGCTGCCCCATGACATGTATCATTGCTATTATGTGGGAAAAGTCATCAAATTTATGGCGTACGGCTACAAGAGCTGCAAAAACCGGTTAACGAATGAATACCATGCATACGGATCTGAATATTTTGCTGCCGGCCCAAGAGCGCATCATTCGGGCGCGCGCGTTCCCCTGTAGTGGGTATTCCTGTATCCCACTGGTTGGAGAAGAACCCGAAAACAGTCTCTTACCGGTTGGCTTTATTATGAGTCGCGGAAGCGAAGTGACGGTCGTCACGCCGCAGGCCGACGGGTCTAATGCACCACTATGGGAACATCTGCTGGAAGAAATGAATCATTGGCACGCCTTCCCGGGTAGTTTGGATGAATTGCCGCCGGAATGCTGGTATGGATAATAACCTTCCTATCCCAATTTTCGCCTAAATTTGCGCCGCTTACAGCCCCCGCACCGGGGTCTGTTTACGTTTTTTGCGGCATGACGCGTATTTTGTACCTATTTCTGGCCCTTTCCTGCGGCGTATTGCTTAGCCAATGCGGCGTTTCGGACCATCCGCCCCGGGAGGGAGACAAGGTCCTGGCTAAAGTGTATAACAAAAGCCTCTATCTTTCCGAACTGGACGGCATTGTGCCTGAAGGCTCCACCCCCAACGACAGCGCATTGATGGTCATGGCCTATGTACAACGCTGGGTGCGCGACCAGCTGCTGATGTATGAGGCAGAGCGCAATATTCCCAAAGATTTGAATATCGACAAACTGGTGCGCGATTATCGCGCCAGTCTCGTCCGTTTTAATTTCGAAGAACAAATTATTGCTGAAAAACTCGACAGCACCGTTTCGGAATCCGAGTTGAAAGCCTTTTATGACAATAACAAAGACCAGTTCCAGCTGGAAAATACCATTTTAAAGTGTTTGTTGTTGAAATTGCCTCCCAATGCGCCGCAAAACGAGTTGAATAAGCTCTGGTACAGCCGCAACCCCGCCGACGCTGCCAAACTGCGTAGCTATGCCAGGCAATGGGCCGCACTGGCCCTGCTCGACCCTAAAAAATGGCATAAATTGGAGGAGGTAGCCGCGCTTTTGCCAAAAGGAACGTTAACATCCGACAACGTCGGCTCGCGCCGGGAAGGCACGCTGAGCGACGGCGATTTCCGCTATTACTACCGGGTGCTGGAAACCGTCAAAGGAAAAGAAACCGCCCCTTTTGAGTACGTGAAAGAACAAGCCTCGAAAGTAATCCTGCATAAGCGCAAACAAGAACTGCTCGAACATTGGAAAGAAGAGCTGTACCAGGAAGAACTCCGGCGCGCGAATATCCAAATTATAGAATAAACCATCTGTCCTATGACACCCAGTCTGTTCGATCATAAAAAATACACCCTGCCTGCGCCCGCCCGCCCGCTACGCCTGGCCTTGCGCGCACTGTGCTGCGCAGGCCTCGTGTTGTTGCCGGCTTTTTTACCGGCACAAACGGAGAAGGCGGTCATCGACCGGGTGGTGGCCACCGTCGGAAGTGAAATTTTACTGCTGAGTGAAGTCCAGGAACAATTGTCGTATGCCCGCCAACAGCAAGCCGACTTGCCGGAGGCGTACAGTTGTGTCATCGTACAAAACCTGCTGGTACAGAAACTCCTGGTCCATCAGGCCAAAATTGACTCCGTGGAGGTAAAAGACGAAGAGGTCGAAAACCAGCTCGAAGCCCGTATCGAACGCCTGCGCCAATATTTCAACCAGGACGAAAAGGCCATCGAAGAATACTACGGCCAAAATGTGAACGAAATCAAAGAGCAAATGCGGGGCGACATGCGCAGCCAGTTGCTTGCCGAACGCATGCAGGGCCAGATCACAGAAAAAGCTACCATCACACCATCGGAAGTCCAGGCATTCTTCAGCAATATCCCGAAAGACTCGCTGCCCTATTTCAATTCCGAAGTGGAAGTGCGTGAAATCATCTACAAACCGCAGGTCAATGCCGTGGAAAAAGCTAAAGCGCGGTTGCGGCTCGAAGAGCTGCGCCAACGGATTGCAGAAGGCGGCGAAAATTTTGCCGAACTGGCAAAAAAATACAGTGAGGACCCCGGCAGCGGCTCCAATGGCGGCGACCTGGGCTGGCAAAAACGCGGCGCTCTGGTGCCGGAGTTTGAAGCCGCCGCCTACAAACTCGAACCCGAGCAGATCAGCCAAATCGTGGAAACCGAATTCGGTTTTCACCTCATTCAATTGCTCGAACGAAGGGGCAACCTGCTGCATGCCCGGCATATCCTGATAAAGCCGCAAATCACGGATGATGACCTGAGCAAAGCGGAAGCCCGCCTGGACTCGATCCGGCAACTGATCCTGAGCAACAACATCTCCTTCACGGTTGCAGTCAAACTTTTTGGCGACAAAAATACCCCGAGCTACAACAACGACGGCCGGGTAGCCAACCCCCGCACCGGCAATACGTTCTTTGAGGTGGCCGACCTGGATACCAATATTTTCTTTGCCATCGACGGGCTTAACCCCGGCGACGTTACAGAACCGGTGCCTTTCCGGGCGCCCGACGGCGCCCGTTACTTCCGCCTGATCCAGCTGCAAAGCCGCTCCAAACCACACAAAGCCGATTTGAAACAGGACTACAATAAAATTCAGTCGGCCGCACTGGAGCAAAAAAAAGGCGAATACCTCGAGCGTTGGGTGCTGGACAAACTGCGCAGCACTTTTCTTTCGGTTGGCGACCTCTACAGGGGCTGCCCCAACCTGCAACTGCTGCTCTCCAAAGCCCCAACCCAACGGCCCTGATTAGCGGACCCGGCCATCAGCCCCGTCCATCGCCCATTCTAACACACGATAACAGATGACCATGAAATTGCCTATATCCGGCCTGTTGTTCCTGGCGCTGCTGCATACGGCAGCCCTGCAAGCCCAAACACCGGCCGACACCCTGTTGCCCGTTATGCCATATGCACAGCCTAAGGATTATGAAATCGGCGGCGTGCGCGTCAGCGGGGCGCAATATTCCGATCCCCAGGCACTTATTGCCATCGCCGGCTTTCGCGTCGGCGATAAAATGCGCATTCCCGGCGCCGACGTTACCAAGGCCGTGCAGGCTTTATGGAACCTGCGCCTGTTCACCGACGTGCAGATAATAAAAGAACGCACCCAGGGCGACGTGATCTTTCTGGAAATTGCCGTCCGCGAACTACCCCGGTATACCCGGCATTCGTTTACCGGCGTCAAAAAAAACAAACACGACGACCTGAACGGCGTCGTGAATAAGTTTGTCCAAAAAGGCGCCATCCTGACGGAAAACATCAAAGTTTCCCTAATCTATGCCCTGCAGGAGTTTTACGTGGAAAAAGGCTACCTCAATGCCACCATCACCATCAAAGAAACCCCCGACGAACGCGCTACCAATGCAGTAAAACTCGAGTTTGTCATCAACCCCGGCAAACGCGTGAAAATCCGCGATATCCGTTTCGTGGGCAACGAGCATGTGAAGGCGAAAACTTTGCGCAAAAAGATGAAAAGCACGTCGCGCAAGCGGAAAATTTTCAAAAAATCAAAACTGGTTCAGGACGATTACGAAGAAGACAAACTGGCCATTGAAGCCTATTACAACACTATCGGTTTTCGCGATGCGCGCATTACGGGCGACAGCATCTGGCGCAATGCCAGCGGCGAGGTGGTCATGCAACTGAGCATCGCCGAAGGCCGGCGCTATTACTTCCGGCATATCCTCTGGAAAGGAAATACTATTTATGAAAGCAAATTCCTCGACCAGGTCCTTGGGATCAATAAAGGCGATGTTTACAACCAGGAATTGTTAAACACCCGCCTGCAATTCAGCCAGGACGGACGCGACATCTCTTCCCTCTACCTCGACAACGGCTACCTGTTTTTCCGCGTCGACCCGGTCGAAACCTCTATTGATAACGATTCGATCGACCTGGAGCTCCGGATCTACGAAGGTCCGCAGGCGACCATCGACCGGGTGGTGATCAAAGGCAACGACCGAACCCACGAGCATGTCATCCGGCGCGAGTTGTTTACCCGCCCGGGCGAGAAATTCAGCCGTTCCGATATTATTCGTTCCCAGCGTATGATTGCCAACCTGGGCTATTTCAACCCCGAAGCGCTGGGCATCAACACCCCTGTCAACCCCGACCGGGGTACCGTGGATATCGAATATACCGTGGAAGAAAAACCTTCCGACCAGCTGGAGCTGTCGGCCGGCTATCAGCCAAGTACGGCGTTCAGCCGCGGCGGCGTGATCGGCACCCTGGGGGTAACGTTCAACAACTTTTCGCTCCGCAACATCCGAAACAAAGAAGCCTGGAATCCACTGCCGCAGGGCGACGGCCAGCGATTCAGTATCCGGGGGCAGACGTCGGGGCAAAACTTCCAATCGTACAATGCCTCCTTCACCGAGCCCTGGTTGGGCGGCAAAAAGCCCAATTCACTCACGGTAGCCGGCTTTTACAACCGCTATGCCTATGGCTTTGAGGGCTCGTCCACGTATCAAAAACTCGATATTATTCAGGGCACTGTCGGCTTTGGCACCCGCCTGAAATGGCCGGACGACAACTTTGTTTTCCGCGCCAACCTCGACATCCAAACCCTGCGCCTGAACAACTGGACGGGGTTCCGCGACGATCAGAACCGCATTGTTACCCGCGGCACCTACCACAACTATAACCTGGGCCTCACCCTGGCCCGCAATAGTATTAACGACCCTATTTTTCCGAAAAACGGCTCGCTGATATCGCTGACCGTTCAATCTACCCCGCCGTATTCGTGGTTCAGGGACAAATCGTTCTATGAAAGCGACAATGTCCAGGACATTTATCGCTATGTGGAATACGTAAAATGGCGCTTCGATGCAGAATGGTATACTACCCTGGTTGGCAAACTCGTGCTGAAAGCGCAGGCGAAAATCGGAATACTCGACCAATGGACGGACAAAACCGGCCTCAGCCCCTTCGAGCGCTTCGAATTGGGCGGCGACGGCCTCAACAACCAGACCTTCGGTCTCAACGGTCGCGATATTATCAGTATGCGGGGCTATGAAGTGGCCGACATCATGTCGCCTTTTCCCGGCGGCGCCGGCGTCTTCAATAAATACACCGTCGAATTGCGTTATCCCATCTCGCTCAACCCGCAAAGCACCATCTTCGTGACAGCTTTTGCACAGGGTGGAAATGCCTGGCAAAGGGCCCGCGATTTCAACCCTTTCGATATGCGCCGCTCCGCCGGACTCGGCTTGCGCGTCTTCCTTCCGATGTTCGGAACGCTCGGGTTTGATTATGGCTTTGGCTTCGACAAGCCTTCGCTGATTAACAGCAACGCCAAGTGGTCGGAATTTGCCAAATTCAATATCGTGCTCGGCTTCGAACCGGATTAAAGAAGGTTTGCCGGCTAATTCAGTTTAAATGGCGCCACCATCTTAAACTCCGGGATACTCGCTTCGAACGCCGAGCCGTCGTCCAGCCGGCTCATCAGGTAGTTCCCCGACATTTTGCCGATTTCGGTGTACAGGTTACAAAACGACGAGTAGCCGTGCACTTCGCCCGGCGCCAGCACCGGTTGCAGGCCAACCACGCCTTCCCCTTCTACCTCGCGCAGAACGCCGTAGGCATCCTGGATGAGCCAATGCCGCCGCAAGAGCTGCACGGTATGTTGGCTGCGGTTTTCGATGGTGATGTGATACCCGAAGATAAACTTCCCTTCCCGCGGGTTGGAGTGTGCCGCGAGGAATTCCGTCTCTACACTGACGGTGATATTATTGGTGGTAAGCGTTTCCATATTGCGGACGGTAGCGACGTGAACCGGCAACCATTCAAATGCCTGCGGGGGCAAAATTGTTCAAATTAAATGGTTTGACGAAACGCTTTAACGCCGGGTGGGCAAAATGGACCGGTTTGGCAACGAAAAAAGCCGAAACCGGACGTTTCCGGCTCGGCTTACTACGAAATTACTAAACACGGGTATCTTAATATGGGGAGCCTTACAAGCCTTTTAAAAAACTCACCACTTGTTTTTCTTCCTGGGGTTGTGGGGTGACGGACAGTTTCACATTGCTCCCGATCTCGGTAAACTGGTTGCTCAGCCAAAACTGCCCCCCGGTTTTCCCGATCACAACGATCCGAATCGGGTAGCCCAGCGGCGCCTCGGAAAAACAAAACTCGGAACTCGCATCGTCGCCGCTGAGTTGCGCCACGGCGTGGGTATTTTGAAAAACCAGAAATACACGGGCATTCAATGCCGTAAATTGTTCGGGTAAGGTAACGCAGAAAGGGCTGCTTTGTTCGATAATCGGGCGGGCGCAATTGCTCCAGCCCAATTGTGGAACAATCAGTTCGTAGCCTGATTGCATGGCGCTGGCGCCTGGCCATTCGGCCCAAAAAGCCTCTGTGCCCGTTGGGCTCCAGCCCGCAAACTGATTTTGGACATCTTTGGCGCCCGTGAAAACTTCCATACCGGACTTTACTTCATTCGCGGGAACCTGCACTTTCAGGTAGCGGTTGGGGAGCAGATGAAGGGTTTTCCCACTGCAAGTGGCCCGCACCTCCACCATACCGGCGCTTTCCAGCATTTTGGCGCCAGGGTAAGCTGTGGTGGGCAGGCCGCGCGACAAGATGTCGCCTTTGCGCAACACGCTGTTCACTTCAATTTTTAAAGCGGGACAAGTGCTGCAAGGGGCCGGCGTACCGGTATCATCGGCAAATAAGTTGTCGGTATCTGCCAAAAATACCCGCACGCCGCTTGCAGTAGTTAGTGTTGTGTCCGGGATAGAGCCCCCGAAATAGAATACGGTATGGGCGGAAGCATCCGGCACCTGGGTGAACAGCTGACTGAGATCTTCCTGGGTAGGTGTGTACGGGAGAAACTCCTCCACGTCATGCCTGCGGCACCCCCACACTGCCGCTAAGGTGCTTAGTAATACGTACAGATATGTATTTTTATGTCGAAACATAGCAATATAGAGTGGTTTATTCCGGGTAGTTTTACAAGATCGGGCGGCTGTATAAGGGGAAGGTTAATTTGGGGTTCTGGCTTTTGCAGCGATCGATCCGGAGATGCTCCGGCTATTGCATACGCTGCTTCTTTATGGTATTTTAACATTCGTCAGTCGAAAATGCGCGTCACGCCGAAGCGTATGCCGCCAATGCCGTGCGTTTGCCTGAGCGGATATGCCGGCTGTGTGACCGGCTCCAGAATATGCCGGTAATACGGTTCGGCAAAGACCCGTATGCGTGGGCTGATATGGTAAAACCACTGGATGCTACCCAGCAGGCTCAGCCCGACCCGGGGCCGGAACACATCGTATTGTTGTTGGGCGCCGGGGGTGAACGTCACGGGCTCGCCGTTGAGGGCGAGCAGGCTGCCGCTTTTTTGAAACAACACATTGACCGACCCGCCTAGGTTGAGGCTGACGCCGGTAGGGCCGCTGCGCAATTCGAGCGCCGCCTGCAGCGGAATATCGAGCAACGCCAAGCGGTTGTACGTTTTAACATAATTCGAGCCATACTGGATATCCACCGTATCCGGAACGCTGATCCACTGGCCGTTGATCAGTTTTTGGGTGATGATCACGGTGTATTTGATATAATTGGGGTCGATAAATTCAAATTGTTCGACAAAGCGGTCGTAGTGCAAGCCGGTGCGCAGGATAAAGTTTTCGGCAAAAAGATAAGAAACGCGGATGCCGGTATGGAATGCGCCGGCGCGTTTTTCGGTGTTCAGGCGTTCCTGGGCGTAGTCTTTGAATTCCGGGTTGGGGGCATCCAGGCGTTTGTGCATGGCGGAGGGTCCGGCGTACACGTCGAAAAGCCAGGCCTGGCGGTTGCTGTGGAAGTCATAACATTTTTTCTGGTTTTTTTTCTTGCCGCTGGCCAGGGCGACAGGCGACAGGGCCGGCAAACGGCTGCTGAGTCCCAGTTCCTCCAGCCGGCCGGGCAGCAAATCGGCTGGATAGTCCACTTGCCCCGGCGCCGCGACGAGCTGCGCTACCAACGGATTGGCGCCCTGCTCCCCGGCGGCAAGTTTGTTCGGGTACGGCCCGGGGTATTCCACGGCAACAGGTTCCCCGGTTGACTTGCGGCCGATGGGCGCCGGCGCCGGGTGTTGGATGTCTTGGCGGGTTGTTGGGCTGGGTACCGCTATTGCCGGGGGCGTTTGGCCGGCGGATGGCGCCGGCCGTGGAGCGGTAGCCGGCGCCTGTTGCGCCGGGGGGGTCCGGCCATTTTCTGCCTGACCGGATATACCCGGCCGCGCCCATACTGACCAGATACCCGCGCCGGCGATACCGGCGGCGAACAGCCAGACAATAAAGCGCCGTTTGCGCCGGCGCAGTGTGCGTTCGACGTTGGTCCAGACAAAATCTGGCGGCGGCACTTCCATTTGGCGGATGCGCCGGCGCAACAGATCATCTATGTGGTTTGGCCTTTCCATAGTTGTTCGTTTCACGGTTAATCGGTTTATTTCGGTATTCCGTACGCTTTGCGGCTCATCCCGCCACTACCCGGTGCAACAATTCCAGTTGTTCGCCCAGCCAGCGCCTGGCTTTGGTCAATTGGGACCGCGAGGTGCTTTCCTGTATGCCCAGCATACCGGCTACTTCCGCATGGGAAAACCCTTCGATGGCCACCAGGTTGAATACTACCCGGTATCCGTCGGGCAAGCGGTTGATCAGGCGCAGCAGTTCGGCTTCTGAAAGAATGGCCAGCGCATCCGGGTCCACCGGCGATTCGGGCAGGTTTTCATAGCCGCTCGATTCAAACTCGAACCGTTGGCGCTGATAGGCGCGCAGGGCCGTATTGATCATGATCCGGCGTATCCAACCTTCAAAAGAGCCCTGAAAATGAAACTGTTCCAGCTTCGTGAATACTTTTACGAAGCCTTCCTGGAGAATATCCGCCGCATCTGAACTGGTGCGGGCATAGCGCAGGCATACCGCATACATCTTGCCGGCAAATTGCTCGTACAATTGACGCTGGTATTGCGCTGACCCGCGCAGACAGCCCTGAATAAGTTCCTGTTCGTTCAAAAATTTCGGGCGCTAGAGCGATTGACTGGCTGTTACGGCTTTTGGCGCGGGGCGGAAGTTTCCCGAAGGTACGCATTTTTCAGATGCCATAAAATGGTTTAATGCTGCCTTACCGGAAAAATTTTCGGGTAACGGCAGTTAAATACTTTTTATACCTCGTTTAGGCAAGTTTCAGCATGATCCAGACTTCGGAAATTTTTCGTATGTGTTTAGCGCGGTTTGTTTGCGCATTCGTAGAGTATTTCCGCAGTCCGCAAGCGCGCAGATTTTCCGCAGAAAAAAATGCGCAGATCACCGCAGAATCACCCTTGCAGGTCTGCGAAAATCAGCGTCTTTTTTCTGCGGAAATCCGCGGGAAATACTCTACGGCTGGTAGCGCTACGCTAATTGTTAAAATTTCCGAAGTGTTTAGCGCGGTTTGCGCATTCGTAGAGTATTTCCCGCAGATTTTCCGCAGAAAAAAATGCGCAGATCACCGCAGATTTCCGCAGAATCACCCTTGCAGGTCTGCGAAAATCAGCGTCTTTTTTCTGCGGAAATCCGCGGGAAATACTCTACGGCTGGTAGCACTACGCTAATTGTTAAAATTTCCGAAGTATTTAGCGCGGTTTGCGCATTCGTAGAGTATTTCCCGCAGATTTTCCGCAGAAAAAAATGCGCAGATCACCGCAGATTTCCGCAGAATCACCCTTGCAGGTCTGCGAAAATCAGCGTCTTTTTTCTGCGGAAATCTGCGGGAAATACTCTACGGCTGGTAGCACTACGCTAATTGTTAAAATTTCCGAAGCGGCGCGCAGACCCTTGCTGCGACCTCTTTTCGGAGCGGAAACTACGGCTGGTAGCCTACGCTTGTTAAAATTTCGAAGTGTTTAGCGCGGTTGCGGGCGCGCCGCGCCCCTGCGGCTTTTTCGGGACGCTGGTAGCCACCAATTGTTAAATTCCGAAGTATTTAGCGCGGTTTGCGCATTCGTAGAGTATTTCCCGCAGATTTCCGCAGAAAAAATCTGCAGAATCACCGCAGAATCACCCTTGCAGGTCTGCGAAAATCAGCGTCCTTTTTCTGCGGAAATCTGCGGGAAATACTCTACGGCTGGTAGCACTACGCTAATTGTTAAAATTTCCGAAGTCTGGATCATGCTGAAAACTTAGCGGCGTGAGGTATAACGGATGCCGCAAACGCCGGAATGCCCCAGGCCGCAGCTGTTGCCGGCGCTGTTGCCGGCGGTTGCAAAAAAGCGTACCGGATTCCATCTAACGTTTACCTCTCCCAATCTGAATTTTTTGACATAAAATGGTGATAACCAGTGTTTATATGGTTTGGTTTTGTTTTTATGAAAAAATTCATGCGCCAAAATTGAATTCATTTTCAAGGCTTTATACCAAAATTATCCGGATTTTTTTTCAAAATCACTTGCAGGATCGGCAAGGTCGTTCTACCTTTGCCGCCGCTTTTGAAAAAGCCCCTTATTCAGGTTTTACATTTCAACTTTTAACAGCACATAAAATGAATACGCTGAGTTACCGGACGGAATCCGTCAGCAAAGAACAAGCGGAGCATAAGTGGTATGTGATAGATGCTGAGAACCAGGTGGTTGGCCGCCTCAGTAGCCATATCGCTGCCGTTTTGCGCGGCAAAACCAAGCCCAGCTTTACGCCCCACGCCGACACGGGCGACTATGTGATCGTCATCAATGCCGACAAAGCGCGCTTTACGGGCAAAAAATGGGATCAGAAAGAATATAAAGATTATTCGCACTGGCCCGGCGGTCAAAAGATCACCGGCGCTACAGCCCTGTGGGAAAAAGATCCGCGCCGGATCATCGAGCGGGCGGTAAAAGGCATGTTGCCGAAAACCAAACTCGGCCGCCAGGTATACAAGCGCCTGTTTGTATATGCCGGCACGGAGCACCCGCACATTGCTCAACAACCCGAAACTATAAAAATCTGAATGATGCAGGGTGCAGGATGCACGTTTTTACCGCAGCGTAACCACGTGCCTCCTTCAGCAAACATCATTTATCCTTCATCCTTCATCATAATATTAACATGGAAATGATAAATGCCATCGGACGCCGGAAAACAGCAGTAGCCCGGGTGTATCTGATGAAAGGCGAGGGGAAGATCACGGTAAACGGCAAAGACTACCGCGAATACTTTCCTCAAGTGCACGTCCAGCACAATGTAACCGACCCGTTTGCGGTGGTTGGCGCCGAAAATATCTATGATCTGAAGATCAATGTGCGCGGCGGCGGTTTTAAAGGCCAGGCAGAAGCCGTGCGTATGGGCGTCAGCCGCGCCCTGGTCAAACTCAATGAAGAGTTTAAAAAGCCGCTCAAGGATAAGAAGTATCTCACCCGAGACAGCCGCGCCGTCGAACGCAAGAAATACGGCAAGCCCAAAGCGCGTAAACGCTTCCAGTTCTCCAAGCGCTGATTGTTTGTTGATTTAAGTCCGCTCAAATCAACAAATCAACAAATCAACAAATCAACCACATTCCTTCACCACCATTGCTTTTGAACAATGCAAAAGCCCACCTATAAAGAATTGCTGGACGCCGGCTGCCACTTCGGCCACCTGCGCAAAAAGTGGAACCCTAAAATGACGCCCTATATTTTTATGGAGCACAAGGGTATCCATATTATCGACCTCAACCGTACCGCGGAATGCCTCGAGCGCGCAGCCCAGGCCCTGAAAGTTATGGCCAAAAGCGGCAAAAAAATCATGTTTGTGGCTACTAAAAAGCAGGCGCGCGATATCGTTCAAAAAGCTGCCGAAAGTGTGGGCATGCCGTTTGTCACCGACCGCTGGCTGGGCGGTATGATGACCAACTTCATGACCATCCGGAAATCGGTGAAAAAAATGAACAATATCGAGCGTATGCTCGCCGATACCACGCTGACCAGTATCACCAAAAAAGAGCGCCTCACGCTTAGCCGCGAACACACCAAAATGAACAAACAACTTGGCGGTATCGCCAACCTGAGCCGCCTGCCATCCGCCGTGTTTATCGTGGATATTCACCACGAACACCTGGCGTTGGCCGAAGCCCGCAAACTGGGCATCAAAACCCTCGGTATGGTGGATACCAACTCCGACCCCACGCTGGTCGACTACGCTATCCCCAGCAATGACGACGCCTCCAAGGCCATCGCTTTCGTCACCAATTACCTCGCGGAAGCCATCCGCGAAGGCCTGGAAGAACGCAAAGCCATCAAGGGCGAGGAAAAAGAAGGGGCGGAAGCGTAATCCGGTTTCCACAGGTTTGAGGGTTTCAGGGTTAGGAATGGGGCCATATCTGGCGTTTGAAACCACATAAACAACACAATCACACAACCACGCTAAAATATATGAGCGAAGTAAAAATTTCTACTGCCGATATACAAAAGCTCCGGGAAATGACTGGCGCCGGAATGATGGATTGTAAAAAAGCCCTCGTCGACGCCGAAGGAGATTTTGAGGGCGCTATAGACGCACTGCGAAAAAAAGGTATCGCCAAAGCCGCCAAACGCGAAGACCGCGAGGCAAAAGAAGGCGTGGTTATCGCCCAGGTAAATGCCGGCCAAACCCAGGGTATCATCGTTGCGTTGCAATGCGAAACGGATTTTGTTGCCCGCAACGACGGCTTTATCGCCCTCACCCAAAAAATGGCAGATATCGCCCTGGCAAACTTTCCGGCATCGTTGGACGGTCTGCTGGACCTGCCCTTCGAAAGCGGCGTGACCATCCGCGAAAAAGTCGGCGAACAAAACGGCGTTATCGGTGAAAAAATCGAACTGGGCCGCTACGAACGGCTCGAAGGCGCGCAAGTGCTCACCTACAACCACTCCAATAACAAACGTTCGGTGTTGGTTGCCCTCAGCCTGGCCGGACAAGAAGAAGCCGGACGCAATGTCGCCATGCAAATTGCCGCCATGAACCCGGTTTCAGTGAGCAAAGACGACGTGGATCCGAAAATCGTGGAGAAAGAAATCGAAATCGGCAAAGAGCTGGCCCGCAACGAAGGCAAGCCTGACGATATGCTTGAAAAGATCGCCATGGGCCGTTTGAACAAATTCTTCCAGGAAAACACCCTTCTGAGCCAGAAATTTGTGAAAAATAATGAACAAACGGTACAGCAATACCTCCAAAGCCTGAACAAAGACCTGACGGTCACCGGCTTCCGGCACGTAGCGCTCTAATTTCCACCGCCCTGGCGCCGCTCAGCGTACCGATACCAAAACGAATGGCTGCCTCCCTTCCTGGGAAGCAGCCGTTTTTCTTCTGACCGGCCACGCAGCCATCCGCGCGACCTGGCACAAGCTCAATGAAAACCGGCAGATTTCCAGGGCGTATTGTATTTTCCCAATCCTTGTATCTCCCTGCATTGGCCGTTGTGGCGCACCGGCAGCCGGTTTGGATACCAAAGATCCGGACGGGGGGTATGCGGGGCGCGTAAAATCATGACCCGGAATGACAAAACTCATCGAATAGGGCATTGGACCGTTCGACTTTTGGCGCCCATCGCCGGATGACACAACCATTGCCTGCTTTGCAGCGTTTTTAAGCGGTAATCAAATACCATACGGCATATGAAAAAAGTGCTCGCAGCCTGCTTGTTAACCATCGGTTTCGGTTGCCGGCCGGCCCCTCCGGAAACCATCCCATTACCAACGCAGATCTGCGTTACCACACAACATCATAGCTGGCCCATCCCCAACGCCACTATCTATGTAAAATACGACGCCGATAGCTTCCCGGGATACCTGCAACCCGCTGCCTACTTTGATGCTGTTTTCAAAACAGGGCAGAATGCCCGCGGTTGCATCGCTCCGGTACCGGAAGGCCGGCATTGGCTGGTGGCTTTAGGGTATGACAGTTTGTATTATCCACACGAGGTCATGGGCAATATGCCGGTAACGATTTCACTGGACGGCATCGCCAAGTTCGATACCATTATTTATGTTTCGGAGAAACACTAAAAACCCGGAATACAATAAAGTTTACGCTAAATCTCTATTAATTTCAATTCTATGAAAAAGCACTTCACCCTTTTAGTAGTCTCTTTTGCCGCCCTTTGGCTGGCGCCCCAAACGATTTTTTCCCAGACACAAAAAGCCAACTGGAAAGAAATGCACGATTTCCACGAGGTCATGAGCACAACGTTCCACCCCGCTGAAGAAGGCAACCTGGCGCCCCTGCGCGAAAAAGCCGGCATGCTGGTGGAACGCGCCGAAGCCTGGAGAAAATCGGCCGTACCGGCCGGCTATATCCCGGAAAAAACGGCCGATACCCTGAAGCGCCTGGTCAAACAATGCAAAAACGTGCGAAAATCCGTTAAAAAAGGAAAACCGGACGCCGAATTGGTAGCCGCTATCACCACCGCCCACGATATCTTCCATGAGATCATGGAAAAATGCCGGGAGTAACAGCCTCCGGATTTATAAAAAATACGTTGTCGATAGCGCCGGGCTGAGGTACTGGCTGGAGGCGGGCGTTTTTTCGGGCGTGTAATACCAGTTGCCCAAGCGCTTACTTTTTTCCGCGAATATTCCCATTTGCACGCATTTCGGCGTTTCTTTGCAACCGGAATTTTTTCAGCGCTGGCCGTCCTGATCATGAAACATTCGACACCCATATTTCAGATATAATAACTGTCCTCCAAGCGATTCAGGCGCTTGGAGGATTTTTTTTGCCCGCTTAGTTCTACTTTGTCAAATTAAATAAATATTTAATTTTAGCCATTTTCAATCGTATGAGCCTACCCGTCAGTGAAAAAAAATAACGAACTATGCTTCGGCCTATAAGGGTTACTTTGTGTGTGGCACCAAAAACAATATGAGCCACTGTGAAGAATACTTGAAAGGTCTGTTTCACGATTGCAAAAGCAATATCGAACGTATGCAGGAGCGGATTCCGGAGAGCGATTATCAAAACCTTCAACACTTTATCAGTCACTCCCCGTGGGATTGGCAAGGTGTGATGGGAGAGGTATGCCGCCAGATGGCCGCCAGTTTTGCTCTTTTGCGCCAAGATGTGCCCTGCGGTTTGATCCTGGATGAAAGCGGCTGGGAGAAATCGGGCAAGAAAAGCGTTGGAGTCGCCCGGCAGTATATTGGTAATGTCGGCAAGGTTTCCAATGGTCAGGTTGGGGTATTTACAGCCTTGTGCAAAGCAGACAAAGTGGGTTTAGTTGGAGGCCGTCTTTATTTGCCTAAAGAATGGACCAATGACCCTCAACGTTGTAATGAAGCAAAGATACCTGGGCATGAGCAGCATTACCGAACCAAGCCCGAACTGGCCATTGAGTTAATCAAAGATTTAGTTGGCAATGTAAGTTACGATTGGGTTGAGGGGATGCACAATACGGCAATTCTCCCACATTACGGGCTTTTTGCAGCAACAAAGCAAACCATTTGTCCTGGATGTGGGCGAAGGACTGGGTGTTTATCTGAGTGACCCGGAGCCATACCTGCCTATAAAAGAAGAAGGAAGGGGCCGTACCCCAACCAGGTATAAAAGCGATCAAAGGCCGGTATTGCTAACAAACCTCATCAATACCATAACTGATGATCAATGGCAAACACTAACCTACCGCAAAGGGAACCAAGGGCCCCTTAAAACGGCAGGCCGTACTTTTGGATGCTTGGGTATGGGATGTCGATCATGAAGATAAGCCCGAAGCCTTGGCCCTCCTTATTTCCAGAGAGTTGGACGGCTCGGAAATAAAATTCAGCCTCTGTTTTCACTCCCAAAAACCATCACATTGCCAAATGCCCTCTATCGCCAAATGCAACGATACTGGGTGGAAAGAGCCTTTCAAGATGTCAAAGAACAACTCGGTCTACATCAATATCAGGTACGTTCCTGGGTGGCTTGGTATCACCATGTAGCCCTGACTATGATGGCACTTCATTATATTATTCACACCCGAATAGAACAACAAGATGAGTTACCTCTATTATCCTGTTCAGATGTCAAAGTAATCCTTGCTAAAACACTCTCCAATAAACTCAATTCCACTGCCGGATTGAACCAGGCTATTCGGCAACGACATCGCCAGCGGCAGGCTGACATGGACCGGTATGCAAATTATTCCTAATTTGACAAAGTAGAATTAGGAACGATGAAATAATAACCCACTGATTTTGGCGGCTTAATTAGCCGCTAAAGTTCGTTGTTCGTCAGTTACTAGCGCCGCTATGCGCCCTCCTCACGCCTGCTTTAGCAACAAATTAATCTCCCCAAAATTTTGACGTTATTATTTCATCGTTCCTAATCCCGCTTCATTTGCATCGTTTTTCTAAAATCTTCAAACCATACCGACAAATGGCGCGCAAGTATAAACGCATACTGCTCAAGCTTTCCGGCGAAAGCCTCATGGGCAAGCAGCGATACGGAATAGAGGCAGATATGCTCCAGCATTATGCCCACCAGATCAAGGATGTGCACGATTTGGGAATTGAAATAGCGGTAGTCATTGGCGGCGGTAATATTTTCCGGGGTATCCAGTCGGAAGGATCGGGAATCGAGCCGGTCACGGGCGATTATATGGGTATGCTGGCGACGGTCATCAATGGCCTTGCCTTGCAAAGCGCCCTGGAAAGCATCGGCGTCTACACCCGGCTCATGACGGCGCTGCGTATGGAGAGCATTGCCGAGCCCTATATCCGCCGCCGGGCCATCCGGCACCTCGAAAAGGGCCGGGTGGTGATCTGCGCCGCCGGCACCGGCAACCCCTACTTCACCACCGACAGCGCCGCCGCCCTGCGCGCCAATGAGATCGCCGCCGACGTCATCCTCAAAGGTACCCGGGTCGACGGTATCTATACGGCCGATCCGGAAAAAGACCCCGCGGCGGTCAAATTCGACAAACTCAGCTTCGCCAAGGTCATCAGCCTGGGCCTGGAAGTCATGGATATGACAGCCTTTACCCTGTGCCAGCAGAATAATATGCCGATCATTGTGTTCGATATCAACTCGCCCGGCAACCTGCGCCGTATTGCCGCCGGCGAACCCGTGGGTACGCTCGTGGAGGGTTAGCAGGTTCAACGGGTTTCAACGTTTCATGGTGCCCCGTTTGCGTTCAGGGCAGCCCGCTCTTGTTGAAGCCAATCTGCCCAACTCCGGAAACCTGAAACCACACAACCATGGTTAATATAATTTCATATAACGTAAACGGCCTTCGATCGGCCATTTCCAAAAGTTTTCTGGACTGGTTGCGCCAGGAACAGTTCGACATCGTTTGCCTGCAGGAAACCAAAGCCTTGCCGGATGATATTCCTTTGCTGGAACTGGAAGCCCTGGGCTACCGGCACTACTGGCATTCGGCGGAAAAAAAAGGATATAGCGGCGTAGCTACCCTCAGCCGGCGGGAGCCCGACCGGGTCGTCGCTGGCTGCGGTTTGGATAAATACGACCGCGAAGGGCGTATTTTACGCACCGACTTCGGCGATTGGTCCGTGCTCAATTGTTACTTCCCTTCCGGCACTACCGGCGAAGAACGGCAGGGATTTAAAATGATTTTTCTCGACGATTTTTTCCGATGGGTCAGCGAACTGAAAAAAGAACGGCCTAAACTGATCGTCGTCGGCGATTACAATATCGCCCATACCGAACAGGATATCCACGACCCCAAAGGCAATAAAAAATCCAGCGGTTTTCTGCCGGAAGAACGCGCCTGGATGACCCGCTGGTTCGATCATGGCTTCACCGATGCCTTCCGCTTCAAACACCCCGAACTGGTGGAGTACAGCTGGTGGAGCTTCCGGGCCGGCTCGCGCGGCAAAAACAAGGGCTGGCGCATCGACTACCAGTCGGTAACCCATAACCTGACCAACTGTATAGCCGATGCCCGCCACCTGACTTCCGTGGCGCATTCTGACCACTGCCCGGTGTGGATGCAGATAGAACTTTAAGTCGAACGCCAGCCTCGGATTATGACTTGCGACTATTTCCTTACCTTTGCCGGACTTTTCAAAAAACCGCGTTTTTTTCATCATTTTGCCCATTTTGCTTCCGGCATGGACATTACGGCCGCACAACTCGCCCACCTGCTCAATGGTACGCTTGAAGGAGATCCTAATGCGACCGTACGTCAGCCGGCTCGCATCGAAGAAGCCCGGGAGGGCGATTTCGCTTTTTTGGACAATCCCAAATACGAATCCTACGCGTACTCCACAAATGCGTCTATTCTGTTGGTAAACAAAACGTTCCAGCCGTCCCAACCCGTGTCAGCCACCCTGGTCCGGGTAGATGATGTGCGTACAAGCCTGGCATTTTTACTGGAAAAGTTCAACGATATCATTTCGCCGAACGGCGCCCCCGCCCAGGTGGCCGAAAACGCTTTTGTACATGCCGATGTACAAATCGGTGCGCAAACGTCCATAGGCGCTTTCACGGTGGTGGAGAGCGGCACAGTGATCGGAGAAAACTGCAACATTTATCCGCAGGTATTTATCGGCCGCAATGTGCGCATCGGGGATAATTGCAAAATTTATCCGGGCGTGCGAATTCACCACAATTGCGTGATTGGAAACAACGGCGTGTTACATGCCAATGCCGTGATCGGCGCCGACGGCTTCGGATTCGCCCTGCAGGACGACGGCGCCTGGAAGAAGGTGCCGCATGTGGGCAATGTTATCCTTGAAAACGACGTCGAAATCGGCGCCAACGCCTGTATCGATCGCGCCGCCCTGGGCAGCACCATCCTGCGCGCCGGGGTAAAAATCGACAACCTCGTGCATATCGCCCATAATGTTGAAGTGGGTAAAAACTCCGTCATGGCCGCCCAGGTTGGCGTGGCCGGCAGCACTAAAATAGGCGAAAATGTGCAACTCGGCGGCCAAACCGGTATCGCCGGCCACCTGACCATCGCCGACGGGACCCGCGTACAGGCCCAAAGTGGCATCGCTTCGTCGGTCAAGGAGCCGAACCAGGCTTTGTTCGGCGCCCCGGCGTTCGATTACAACGATTATGTACGCGCCTATATCGTGTTTAAAAACCTGCCGGAACTGCAAAAGAAAGTGCGCACACTCGAGCGCCTTTTAAAAGAAATCCAGGAAAAAGCCTGAGGAACGGATAGTGTGTGCGGCATCGCCTATTTTTGTGCAATGTCGCCCGAAGCCGCACCACTCCTTTACCGCGAACTCGTCAAAATCGCCGCGCACCCTGCCTGGTCGCCGCGGGATAAGGTGCTGGCATTGGCGGCATTGCTGGAGCGGCTCTTTGCCGAAGCGACCAAACAGGAGCAGCTGGTATTCAGCACGCTTTTTGCCCGCATCAGTTATGCCGGCCATCGCTACCAGATTCAGGCGGATACCTTGCGCGTCATCCACCACTTCCGGCGGGTGTCGGCCCGCATACGCGCCGGGCAAGCGGCCGGCGAACCGCGCGACGTGCGCCTGGGGCTGAAAGCCCTCGCAGAGACGGTCCTGATCATTTGCCAAACCGCCATACCCGCCGAAGTGCTCGCCCAGCTGCCCGCCGAAGGGGAGTGGATTTTTTCGCCCCCGGAAATATGGGCGTATAAAGCCCGGGCACGCGTAGTAGCCGTGCGCGACGAGCCGGACCAAAACTGCCTGATAGCCTATGACGACGAAAACCCCGGCCAGCCGGTCCGGGTGTGCTACAACCTGCCGGAGCGCAACGACAATTTCAACCCGACGATCCGCCTCTTGCGCACGGTATTTGGCTTTCCGGTCACCCTCAACCTGCTGGAAGTGGATGTGGACAAACGGGGCGACTACCGGCCCCGCGTTTTTGTCGCCGAACCCGATTACCTGGTGGACGTGTCGGCCGTGTCCGAATGTTTCAAGGAACACGGCGCACAACCCCTGGCATACCTGGTTAAAAAATTCCTGCCCTATGATTTGACCCCCGCCATTTTGCTCGGCAATATTGCCAATTTTTTCCTCGACCGCCTGCTGAACGAGCCCCCGGCTGCGTTTCAGGGCCTGCTGCGCGAAACCTTCCAACTTTTCCCGTTCGCCTATGCGCCTATGACCGATTCGGCCGTGCGCGATCTGGCGGGCAAGGCCCAAAAACACTACCTGAACCTGAAATATATGGCCCAAAAAGGCTTGGCACAGCAAAATATCGAACCGGAAAACTGCGTGTTGGAGCCGACCTTTTACAGCGAGCAATACGGCCTGCAAGGGCGGCTCGACCTGTTTTATCCATCAAACGAACGAGCCGCTATTGTCGAGCTCAAAAGCGGCGTTCCCTTCCGGCCCAACAGCTACGGCATTCAACGCAGTCATTTTACCCAAACCCTGCTGTACGACCTGCTGGTGCGCTCGGTGTATGGCGCCGGCGCCGATCCGGCCAAGTATATCCTGTATTCGGGCGCCGATGTGCAGCAGCTCCGGTTTGCCCCCACCGTGGCGCCCGAACAGTGGGAAGCCCTTCAGGTGCGCAACCACCTGGTGGGTATCGAGCGTTTGCTGGCAGCCATACGCCCGGGAGATGCAGCAGTGCTGGTATTCCAGCGCCTCCAGGCCGGCAAGGCGCCTGCCCGCGATTTTCTGGTACGCGATTTTGGCGTGTTCGAATCCACTTACGGCAAACTCCGCCCGCTGGAACGGAAATATTTCAATGCCTTTGCCGGCTTTATCGCCCGCGAACAATGGCTGGCCAAAGTGGGCGAGGAAAACAGCGAAAACCTCAACGGCAATGCTGCCCTGTGGCGCAGCAGTTTTGCCGAGAAGCAGGAGGCCTTCGCCATCCTCAACCACCTGGAGATTGTGGAAAACCGCGCCGACCAACCCGACCCGGGTATCCGCTTCCGCAAAACCGGACAAACCAATCCGCTGGCCAATTTCCGGGTCGGCGATATCGCCGTGCTTTACCCCGCCGTTTCCGAAACCCAAACCGTGCTGGACCACCAAGTGATCAAATGTACGATTACGGAGCTGAACAACGAACTGGTGGCCGTACAGCTCCGCTACCGCCAATTCAACCTCAAACCTTTCGCGGCCGGCAACCGGTGGAACCTCGAGCCCGATATGCTCGACACCGGCTTCGTCGGGATGTACCGGGGTTTGTTTGAGTGGGCAAGCGCCGGGGACGACGTGCGGCAGCGGGTGCTTGACCCCGCTCCTAATGCCTCCGGAGGCGCAGTTAAGGGTGAAATCCTCCACCAAATCACCCGCTCCCAGCACTTCTTCCTGCTTTGGGGGCCGCCGGGTACCGGCAAAACCAGCGTCATGTTGCGCGACCTGGCCGACTGGGTATTGCGCGAAACTGCGGATAACCTGCTCCTCCTGGCCTACACCAACCGGGCGGTGGATGAGATCTGCGAAGCGCTCGATAGCCTGGGCGGCGGCATCCGGGAGCAGTATTTGCGCATCGGGTCGAGGTTTTCAACAGCCGCGCGTTTTCGCGATCAATTGCTGAGCGTCCGTATCGCCGGCGCCGGCACGCGGGCCGAATTGCGCGCTGCCCTGGAGGCGCGGCGGATTTTCGTCAGCACCGTGGCGTCTTTTGCCCAAAACGACAAACTCCTGGAGATCAAAAAGTTTCAGCGCCTGATCGTCGATGAAGCCTCCCAAATCCTGGAACCCCAACTGGTCGGCTTGCTCACCCGCTTCGAACATTTTGTGCTCATCGGCGATCATCGCCAGCTGCCGGCCGTCACCGCCCAGACGCCGGAGTACACGCGGGTGTCCGACCCCGAATTGAATGCCATCGGCCTGGCCGACCTGCGCGACTCTTACTTCGAGCGCCTCTACCGGCGCTGTCTGGAGCGGGGCCTCACAGAACACTACGGCCAACTCTACCGCCAGGGCCGCATGCATGCCGACATTATGGATTTCCCCAACCGGCATTTCTACGGCGGCCGCTTGCAAACCCTGGCCCCCCCGGGCCCCCCCGGTGCAGAGCATTGCCAGCACCGGCCGTTGCCCGGCGGCGCGCTTTTTTATCCGGAAAACGCCCGCGAAGGAATCGCCCTGGGGCGTGTTGTTTTTTTACCCGTAATCGAGGCCGGGGTTTTGCCCAACCAAAAAACCGCGCCCGCCGAAGCGCGGTTGGCGGCTCAATTGCTCCGTTATTTTCAAGCGCAATACCTCGCGCAGGGCAAAATCTGGGACCCCGAAACCAGCCTGGGCATTATCGCACCCTGGCGGGCGCAAATCGCTCAAATCCGGCAAAGCATTGCTGATACCGGCCTGAACCCGGATAAAATTACCATCGATACCGTGGAGCGGTACCAGGGGGGCGCCCGCGATGTGATCCTGATCTCTTGCTGCGTACATTCGGCCGGGCAATTGGAGCGCCTGATCAGCCTGTCGGCCGAGGGCGTCGACCGCAAACTGAACGTGGCCCTCACCCGGGCGCGCGAACGGGTAATCATGCTGGGCAATCCCGAAGTATTGCGCGAGGATGAACGTTACCGGGCGTTTATGGACGCCCATGGAATCGGGCTGTGATTTCAGCGAAACGCCTACCTTTGCGGTCGTTTCACCCTACGACGGCCCAACATGAGCGGACTACTGAAATATTTAAAGCGGATTTGGTTGCTGAATTTTTTCCGGCGTCTGTATCTGGCTTCCCGTACGTACAACTATCGCTACGTACAAATTTTGCGTTGGGGCCTCCGATCCAGGGAAGACACTAATTTTACTTACCACCTGACGCCGCTTAACATTAGCTACCTCGCCAGCCTGCTGGCCGTGGCCTTGAAAACCGATTTTGCGGTTATCGCCGCCTATGTCGACGAAGCGCTGAACGACCGCGATTTACAGGAACACATTCTGCGCGAAACGCAAAAATCGCCGCTCGGGCGTTTTGCCGACCGGGAAGTGCGCCTGGGCCGCCGCCTGGGCTGGTACGTCTGCGTGCGGGTGCTCAAACCGCGCCTGGTGGTGGAAACGGGCGTCGACAAGGGCCTCGGCTCGGTATTGCTCTGTTCAGCTCTGCTGAAAAACCGCGCCGAAGGGTTTTCCGGTCATTATATCGGCACCGACATCAACCCGGCAGCCGGTTACCTGCTCAGTGGCCCGTACGGGGAGGTTGGCGAGGTGCGCTACGGCGATTCGATCGAAAGCCTGAAAAAACTCGATGGACCTGTCGATCTGTTCATCAACGACAGCGATCACTCCTCCGGGTATGAATACCAGGAATATCAAGTCATCCGCAGCAAACTTTCCGAAAAATCTGTCCTCCTGGGCGATAACTCGGATGTATCGGAAGCGCTGTTCCGTTTTTCGCGGGAAGAGCAGCGGCAGTTTTTGTATTTTCAGGAAAAACCTGCCGGCCACTGGTATCCCGGGGCGGGCATCGGTATTTCTTTTGTAGAACGCTAACCAGCCTTTTCGACCGGCGGCGCGTTTTCCCAAGCAAGCCCTACTTTTGCGGCAGCATACATGAAACAGCTCGTTTTTGCCTTGCCCCTATTGGCGCTTTTTGCCTGCGCCCGCCCGGTGGCGCCCGAGGGCGGCCCGAAAGACGCCACACCGCCCGCTGTGGTGCCGGAAAAAAGCGCCCCCAACCGAACCACCCGTTTCCAGGAGCGGCAATTCCAACTCAGTTTCGATGAGTGGGTGACCCTGCAGGATGTCGGCGCCCAGGTGCTGGTGTCGCCGCCGCTGCTCAAGCGACCGGCGGTAACCCTCAAGGGCCGGACCGTCACGTTCAAACTGGACAAGGAAGAAGTGCTCCGGCCCAACACAACCTATACCATCCATTTTGGGAATGCCGTCGAAGACCTGCATGAAGGTATCCCGGCGAAAGACCTGCGTTTCGTTTTCTCCACCGGCGATGTGATCGACAGCCTTTCTATGGCCGGTAGCGTCGTGGACGCATTCAGCGGCGATCCGCTCGAAAATATAGCCGTCCTGCTGTACGACTACCCATCGGCCGACAGTATCGTGCGCCAGGAGCGCCCGTATTACCTCGCCCGGACCGACAAGAGCGGACAATTTGCCATCCCCAACGTGCGCGCCGGCGCCTTCCGGTGTGTGGCCATAGACGACGTTAACCAAAACCTGAAATGGGACGGCGAAACCGAGCGCATCGGTTTTCCCGACAGCCTGGTGCAGGTCAACGACAGCATCCGCACCCTGCCGGCCATCCGCGTTTTCCGGCCAGCGCCGCAGATGCGCCTGTTGACCAAAGATGCCAACCGCTATGGCCTCGTGCGCCTCGGCTTCAGCCAATCGCCCGACAGCATCGCCCTGCAGCCCGACCAGCCCGGCATCCGCTGGCTGGCCGACCGCGAACAAGATACCCTGCTGGTTTGGTACGACCGCGCCGATTCGATGGCCTGGAATTTGATCGCCGGCCGCGATACCGTGCCGGTGAAAGCAATGTCCCGCTCCGGCTTTTTATCCGGAAACAAACCCGCTTTCGGCGATGAACGCACCGCCACCGCCGGCCGCGGCAGGCGCTCTACGCCGACCACACCGGCTCCTCCGGCAGTGGCGCCCCCGCCCAGAGTGGTCAATGTTAAACCTGGAAAACACGTTCTCATCCCTTTTGGCACGCCGCTGACCCGGGTGGATACGGCCCTCGTCGTACTGGCCGCCGATTCTGTGCGCCTGCACAATTTTCAGCTGCGCCCCGATTCTTCCACCCTGCGGATCCTGCGGCTGGATGCTCGCTGGCAAGACGGGCAGCGTTATACCTTCCTGCTTTTGCCCGGTGCGCTGACCGATTTTTTTGGCAGCAGCAATACCGATACCTTGCGCCGGGTGTTTTCGGCGCCGCCGGAAAAACAAGTCGGGAGTCTCAACCTGACCTTAGGCAGCTTGCAAGCAGGCGTGCCGTATCTTTTACGGCTGCTGAAGGACAATACCGTGGAAGAAGAGCGCTTTTTTACGGCCGAAACCGCTGAAACCCGGTTTGTTTTTCAAAAACTGCTGCCCCTGGCCTATACCTTGCAGCTCATTGAGGACCGCAACGGCAACGGGCGCTGGGATACCGGCGATTACTTCGAACGCCGGCAACCGGAACGTGTTTTTCTAAAAAAACTCGAACCCCTGCGGGCCAACTGGGAAGTGGAAGCCCGGCTGGATGCCCGGGTGAGCACCGGCAGGAGAGGTGACTGACGCACGAAAGCACCCGCTCACTGCAATTCGAGTATTTTGGCAAAGAGCGCTTGCTCGTCGCCTGGCCGGAAGCCCTTGTGGTGGTAGGCCAGTTTGCCGTCCTTATCAAAAATAAAAACCTGTGGCAAGCCATTCAGGCCGCCGTATGGCATGACGGAACGAAACAATCGGTCGCGGTCCCAGTACACTTCAAAAGGGAATTGTTTTTCCCGCACGATTTCCGCGATTTTGCGAAAACGGTGGGGAAAATCAATCGAAATGGCCATCAGGCGGAAATCCGCCTTTTTTTGCCATTCGGCGTAGTTGGCCGTGTAGGTCGCCAACTCGCGGTGACAGGGCATACAAGTAGTCAGCCAAAAGGCAATGACAGTCGGCTTTTGGCCCTTTTTCGGGATAGCCAACACTTCGCGGGAGTTCATTTCTACGGTGCTGTCGATATCGAGCAGCGGAATATTGTAGGGGAAAACCGTATCGACTTTTTGGTTGGACTGCGTGTAAATGATGCTCTTTTGGGCAACGGCAGCGCCGGTAAGCAGAGTGAAAGCGCCAAGTAGCAGGTAGATTTTCATGCGAAGTGTTAAAGTTTGTGCAAAGTAACGGCAGCAGGTTTGTTTTTGCCGGCGCTGGTGTGACCGGGAAAAAAGTTTAACGTCTCATTAACGGTTTGGAAGAAAAAGGCGTTCGGTATCGCGGCTTTTTTGTCTCTTTGTGGGTCAGATCAACGTACTTCCACAATCTGCTAAACCGCTTGCCCGAATCTTGAGGGAAGTTAAGACATCGCCGAATGCCGGAGCCGGCCTTTCCGACAACGAGCTTATCGCGCGTTATCTGAAAGAGCAAAATCCGGAATACTTTACCGCCTTATACCGCCGGTATGGGGGTAAAGTATTTGCCAAATGTATTTCCATGCTGGGGGAGGAGGCGCAGGCGCGGGATGCGGTACAGGATATTTTTATCAAGGTATTTCTGAACCTGTCGCGTTTTAGCGAGCAGTCGTCGTTTTCGACGTGGCTGTATTCCATCACCTATAATTTTTGCATTGACCTGATCCGCAGAAAGAAAAAGATACCGGTATTGTTTGCTGAAGACGTGGGCCAGATCGGAGAAGAGATCGATGTGGAAGTGCCCGACAGTGTTTTGCTGGAAATGAAACAGGAACGCCTGGAGGTGGTTTTGTCCAAACTTCCGGAAGGCGACCGGATCATCCTGCTGATGAAATACATGGATGATCTGCCGATAAGGGACATTGCCGGGATGCTTCATAAAACTGAAAGTGCGATCAAGATGCAGATTATGCGGGCCAAGCAAAAAGCCCAGGCAATTTATAACGAGTTGTATGCATCGGACCCGATTGAATCCTGAGGACTGTACTGTTGAAACCGGTTTCTATAAATAATCATCTGAATGGCAGAGCGCAACAATAGTTTTAAAGCACTGGAGGCAAAGTGGGAAGCTGACTTGCCTCCGGAATTGGAGCTGCGGGTATCGAGCCAGGCCTCCAACTTCGCCGTATTCGGGCGGGTGGTAGAGCTCTTCATGCCCAATGCCCTGCAAACGGTCGTCCACCTCATCGGAGGCGCCGGCCACGATGGCCCGGAGGTGGATTTGTACCCCGGCCGGCGCCCGGCGCCCGACGAATGGCCTGATTGGCGCATGCCGCCAGGCCGCCGGCCATAGGCAAATGGTTTTTCAGGCGTCCCGCTTTTATTAATCCTGCATAAAAAAATCGCTGCTTAGCCACGTGTTTACAATCTTCTGCCCATGGAATTTCTCGACAAATTAAAGGAAGGCGTATTTGCCGAGTTGGTGGCGCGTTTTTCCGAGGCCGCCCCGAAACTGCTTTTCGCCCTGCTGGTGCTGTTGATCGGCAGGATCGTTGCCGGCGCTCTGCGGCGTGTGGTGCGCCGTGTGCTGGCCACTGTAGGCGTGGACCGCCTGGCAGAAAAACTCAACGACATCGAGCTGGTGCAGCGCAGCGGTATAAAGATTCAAATATCCGGCGTTATCGCTCAGATGATTTTTTATGTGCTGATGCTTGGGTTTATCATTTTTGCGACCGACATGCTGGGTATTCCCGCGATCACCGATATGGTGCGCGACGTGATTGACTACCTGCCGGCGCTGTTTTCGGCCTTTGTATTGTTTTTGCTGGGGCTTTTCCTCGCCGATATCGTGCGCGGCGCGGTGCATACCACCTGTGAGAGCATGGGTATACCCTCGGCCAAAATGATTGCCACAGCCGTATTTTATTTCCTGTTTATTACGATCGCCGTCAGCGCATTGTCGCAGGCCAAGATCAGCACCGGGTTTATTGCCTCCAACCTGACGGTCGTGGTTGGCGCCCTGGCCCTGGCCTTCGCGGTCGGGTACGGCTTGGCAGCCCGCGACCTGGTGGCCAATTACCTGGCCGGTCATTACAACCGGAACAAAGTCCGCATCGGCGACGATATTTGTATCGACGGGGTGCGGGGCAAGGTTGTGATGATCGACGCCACTTCCCTGATCCTCCAAACCCCCGAACGCGCCATCATCGTCCCGCTGAGCAAAATGACCACTGGCACCGTGGAGGTTTTTTACCCCGAAGGACAAGACGATCATTTGCTGCCCCCGGGCGCCTGATATTAACCGGACAGTATATCATCACTAAACCCATTCCTATCATATGCGTGCTTTATTCGTATTTCTCCTGTTTTCTTTTTGTACCTGCCTGCAGCCCTTGGCGGCACAAGATGCCGCCCGGACCGATACGGCCTGGACGTATTCCGGCGGCATCGGGCTCGACCTCGGCGGCTTGGGCATTATCAACCCCCGCGTCGGCGGCGGCACCGGCCGTTTTGGCTTGGGTGGCCTCGGTACGTTTTCCGCCAATCGAAAGGGAGCGAACTCCTTCTGGAACAATCAGATTGGTCTTCAACTTTCCCTGCAGCGGCAGAGCCGCACCTCGCTGAGCCAGCCGGAAGGTTTTCAAAAGAACCTCGATGTGCTGCGCCTTACTTCCACGTATGGTTATAAGATCGGCAGTGACAAATGGTTCGTTTCGGCCGATTTGCTCGCGCAAACACAGCTGCTCAAGACCTATAAAAGCAATTACCTCAAGCCGGTGACCCTCGACGGCAACCCCGATATAGTGGTGTCGAAATTCCTGGCGCCGGCCCTCGTGCAGTTTTCCCCCGGCGTCACGTACAAACCGAACGGCCACCTCGCCTTTCAGTACTCGCCCGTGGCGGTGCGCTTCATCTATGTGTCTGACGACTCCCTTGCCTTGCTGGATATCCATGGTAACGACGTGACCCGCGACGCCAGCGGACTCATCACCGACTATAAAAACTATTTCCTCGGCCTGGGTTCCGAATTGGTTTCCCGGTACGAGAACAAGTACTTCAACAACCGGCTGTCGGTAAACAGCACCCTCCGGTTGTTCTCCAACTACCTCGAGAACCCTTCGAGCGTCGACGTGTTGTTTGCCAATAATTTCAGTATTCAACTGTTCAAAGGATTGTCGCTCGACCTCCTGGGCGAGCTGTTTTACGACGAGGATGTCAAAATGAACCTGGATGCCAATGAAAATGGTATTTATGGCGATACCGGCGACCGCCAGGCGCCAGCCACCCAGCTGACCGGCGCCTTCCTGATTAAATACAGCAAGATTTTTTAAGAAACATGCGCATTCTCATGGTGTGCCTCGGTAATATTTGCCGGAGTCCGTTGGCGGAAGGTATCTTGAAGCATAAAATTCGGCAACGGGGGCTTGACTGGACGGTCGACAGTGCCGGCACCGGGCATTGGCATGCCGGCGAAGTGCCCGACGGGCGCTCGATCGCCGTTGCCCGCCGGTATGGTATCGATATTACCGATCAGCGCGCCCGGCAGTTTCAGCCGGCCGATTTTGAACGTTTTGACCGTATTTTTGTCATGGACACCCAAAACCTGCGCGAGGTGCTCCGGTTGGCCCGGGAAGCCGAACACCGCGCCAAAGTTCAATTGATGCTCGACCTGACGCACCCCGGGCAAGACCGGAGCGTGCCCGATCCATATTATGACGACGATGGCTTTGAAGTTGTTTTCCGGATGCTCGATTCGGCTTGCGACACGTTATTCCATGACTAGGCTTGCAGGGTTTCAACGCTGCCACTGTTTTGAGAGCTGGCTGGAATGGGTTGCTTCAGTGGAGGGATTTCCTGAATATAAACCTGAAACCTGATACGACATGCGTTATTTCCTGACCCTGGCATATCGCGGCACCAGGTATGCCGGCTGGCAACGCCAGCCCAATGCCTGCAGCGTGCAGGAAGTGCTGGAGACGGCTCTGGCGACCTTGTTGCGCGAACCGGTCGGGGTCACCGGTTGCGGGCGCACAGATACGGGTGTACATGCCCGGTATTACGTGGCGCACTTCGATACCGGCGCGGCCTTGCCGGTTACCTTCCTGTCCGGATTGAACAGTTTGTTACCCGACGACATTGCCGTGTATGCCGTCCGGCCGGTGCAACCGGAAGCGCATGCCCGGTACGATGCCGTGGCGCGCAGTTATGAGTACCATATAACCCTGCGCAAAGACCCGTTTGCAGCGGAAACGGCCTGGTTTTATCCGCAAGGGCGCCGGCTCCATCCCGGGCGGCTGGCGGCTGTTGCCGCTTTATTGCCGGAGTATGGTGTTTTTTTCCCGTTTTGCAAAACCCACAGCGGCGTCGCGCATTATGCCTGCGCCCTTACCGCTGCCCGCTGGGAGCTGGATTCCGCGAACGAAAAATGGGTTTTCTATATTTCCGCCAACCGGTTCCTGCGCGGCATGGTGCGCCTGATCGTTGGCGCCTGTGTGTTGCACGCCCGGGATCAGATCGGCCTGGACGAAATCCGCGAGGCCCTCGACGTACAGCGCCCGTTGCGTAAAACCCTCAGCGTTCCGGCGCGGGGCTTGCTGCTGGCGGCGGTGGAATACCCATACCCTGTTTAGAGGCCGGAGGGCCGGAGAAAACGACAATATTTTATGCTCCCTGACGATACTCATTGGGCGCTCTGATTCAGGTCATTTGCAGCCGGCTTGGAGAACAAGACTTTTGTAGCACAAAAACCTCCTGCGTCATGAGAAAGATACTTGTTCCGACCGATTTTTCTTCCAACTCCAGGCATGCGCTACGAGTAGCGATGGTGTTGGCTAAAAAGGTGAAAGGGCGCGTGGAATTGCTTCATACGAATACAGCGGTGGCTTATGCGCCGCCTTTGCCGGATTATTATGTACCCGAGGCCTATGATATGACGGAGTATTATGAAAATGCGGCAGAGGAGTTGTACACGATGAAACGCGAGTTTAGCGAAAGCGAAGAATTCCACGAAGTCAAATTCGAAACGGTGGTGGAAGAGGGTTTTTTGTATTCGACGGTTCGGCGCATTGCGGAAGAAGATCGGGCGGACCTGATTGTGATGGGGACGAAAGGCGCCACCGGCGCTACAGAGTTTTTTGTCGGCTCCAATACAGAAAAAGTGATTCGTACGGCCCCCTGTACAGTGCTGGCGGTACCGGAAAATTCCGGCGATTTTAACCTCAAAGTGGTGGTATTCCCGACCACCTTGCGCAAAGATCAGGCAGGCGTGTTCCAAACCCTTGCCGAATGGCAGAAGTATTTTCCGTTCGAGGTGAAGGTGCTCTATTTAAACAACCCGGCAGGCTTCGATTCCAACGAGGATATCGAAAATACAGTCAAATCATTTGCCGAAGCAGCCGGCCTGAAGAAAGTGACGCCCTTCATTAGTGGAAATACCTTCAACGAAGAGGTCAGCATCCTTCAGTTTGCGGGCCAGGAACACGCCGACCTGATCGCAATGGGCACCCATCAGCGGCAGGGGTTATCGCACCTGCTGTTTGGCAGCCTTACTGAAGATACGGTCAACCATACGGACATCCCGGTACTCAGTATCCCGATTCATTGAATGATAACAAAGAAATAGGACATGACAGGGTAGTTTTCCGTGCGGCGGCAGTAACCTGGAAAGGCCTGCCGCCGCTTCTTTTGCGCTAAAAAACCGGCGCGGCGCCGTACCTTTGCGCCGTGTCATGAATTTTTCCTCCAAACTTATCGAAAAAGCCGTGGATGCGTTCGCTACACTTCCCGGTATCGGGCGCAAGACTGCTTTGCGGCTCGTGTTGCATTTGCTCCGGCAGGACAAGTCAGTTACCGAGCAGCTTGCCACGGCGCTTTCCAGCATGCGTGAAGGCATTCGCGAGTGCCGGGAGTGCCACAACCTGGCAGATGAAGACATTTGCCGTATCTGCGCCGACCCACGCAGGGACCACTCACTGGTCTGTGTGGTTGAAAATATCCGCGATCTGATGGCGATTGAAGATACGGGGCAATACAGGGGGCTTTATCACCTTTTAGGCGGTATTATTTCACCGATCGAGGGGATTGGGCCGGCCGACCTGCACATCGATTCGCTGCTCGAACGCGTGCAAAAAGGCGAGATACGGGAGGTCATCATGGCGATCAGCCCGACCATCGAAGGCGAAACGACGGTGTATTATTTATCCAAAAAATTGCAGCTTTCGGCGGTGCTGGTTAGCGCTATTGCCCGGGGGGTGTCTTTTGGAGGCGACCTGGAATATGCCGACGAACTCACGCTGGGGCGTTCTATCGTTGCGCGTATTCCGTACGTCCGCTGAGTGTCAGGTATTGGTAAAATTGGTTCTGTTGTTTCAGAACCAAACGAAGTGTCGTATCTTTGCATAAAAAAGACGGCGTTATGATAACGGATGAGGGTGACCGGACAGAGCGCATTCGCTCGAAAGTGGAACAAATGGGCGTTTTTTTCGAACGCTCCGGGTTCGCCCCGATAACAGGCCGGGTGTTTGCTTATCTTCTGCTTTGTGACCCGCCACACAGCGATTTTTTTGCCATACAGGGTTTCCTTCGGGCAAGTAAAAGTGCGGTGAGCAATGCGCTGACCACCCTGACCAGCGAAGGCCTGGTCGATTACATAACCTTCTCCGGCAATCGCCGCCGGTATTTTAGAATCAATACGAATGGCTGGCTGGACAACCTGAAAAAAAGGTTGCGCCGCATGACCGTTTTGGGCGAATTGCTGGATGAAGTGTTACGCGAACGCTGCAACTCCAATTGTTCCACGTTTCATCGCGATTTGAATACCGTAGCCGTTTTTCAAAATTATTTGTCCAAAGGAATCGAACAACTGATTGACGAGTGGGATAAAAAAAATACGACGAACTGATAGCGACCTTTTCCATAACAACCAAACCGATTAATCCGTAATCCACCCCAGGTTCATCGAATGGAACAACAGCAATACAAGCAGTTGTCCGTCTCGATGGGAGGGTGGTTTCTGCCTGCTCCTAACCGGAGGATCGGCGTTGGAGGCATAGCAACAACAGTATTCCGCACCGGATTGTGATAGCCTGGTGCACCAGGCAGCCACAGTTTGCTTATTTATAAGAGTTCTAATACACCTGATCCGTTCATTTTCGCCCAAGCCGGCGTATTTTGCTTAACTTAACGAAACACTTTCTGGGATGAATAAAAATCTACTTGCCCGCACCGACAGTTATACTGCACCGGACGAGGTACGGAAGGCCGGACTTTACCCGTATTTCCGGGTTATTCAGTCTGAACAGGACACCGAAGTAACCATCGACGGCAAGCCGGTACTGATGTTCGGCTCCAATTCTTATCTGGGCCTGACCAATCACCCTAAAATCAAGGAAGCCGCTCAGCGCGCCACCGCCCGCTTCGGCACCGGCTGCGCCGGCTCCCGGTTTCTGAACGGTACCCTCAGCATCCACATCGAACTCGAAGAAGCCTTGGCCGAATACCTCCAGCGCGAATCGGTTATCCTGTACAGCACGGGCTTTCAGGCCAATTTGGGTGCATTGGCGCCCTTGGTGGGCCGGCACGACTATGTGCTGATCGATGAACGGGTACATGCCTCCATTATCGACGCTACGCGCCTGACCTTTGGCCGGGTGCAGAAATTTGTCCATAACGACATGGACGACCTCGAGCGTATGGCCGCGCGCCTGCCGCAGGAGACCCTGAAATTTATCGTTGTGGACGGCATCTTCAGTATGGAAGGCGACCTGGCTCCGTTGCCCGATATCGTAGGCGTAGCCCAACGGCACAACGCCGTTGTAGTGTGCGACGATGCCCATTCCATCGGCGTTATCGGCGAACTGGGTATCGGTACCGGCTCGCACTACGGCATCAACGAGGCCGTAGATATTCAAATCGGCACGTTCAGCAAATCGCTGGCTTCGCTCGGCGGCTTTATCGCGTCGTCCCACTCGGTTATCGAATTCCTCAAACACCATTCCCGCTCGCTCATCTTCAGCGCCAGCATGACGCCGGCGTCGGCGGCCAGCGTGCTGGCAGCGCTGGAAATCATAAAGGCCGAACCGGAACGTATCGAGCGGCTTTGGGAAAATACACGCTATGCCATCGACCGCTTCCGCGACCTGGGCTTCGAAATCGGGCACACGGCATCGCCGATCATCCCGCTGTATGTGCGCGACAACTACAAAACCTTTGCTTTGTCCGGGCAGGCTTTCCGCGAAGGTGTATTTATCAATCCCGTTGTATCGCCGGCCGTGCCGAGTGAAGAATCGCTTATCCGGTTCTCCTTGATGGCCACGCACACCATTGAGCAGATTGACCGCGCCGTAGACATCCTTTACCGCAATGCCAAACAATTGGGAATTTTGGACCGCCAGGTCGATCTGGTGACGGTTTGAGCTATTCAGACCGGTCCGTACCAATCAAAACTGGATTGCAAGTAAAGAGTCGTTTGCTGCAATCGAAAAACACACTTCTTATGGCCTATCAACAAGATTTTACCTACGTCGACGGAACGGAGCCACACCGCCTTCGAACCAAAGCGATCATCACCGCACATCCGGAAGTGCGCCAGCTGATCACCCACAACCCGGTCACGGCGCTCATAACGCTCGCCTGCGTGTTGTTTCAGCTGCTCATGGCCTACGTCTTGCGCGACCAGAGCTGGTGGCTGATCGTGGCGCTGGCCTGGCTGGTCGGGGCTTTCCCCTCGCATACCCTTTTCGTATGTATCCATGAAGCTGCCCATCATCTTATCTTCAAGAAACGCAGCTGGAATATATATACCGGTATTTTTGCCAACCTACCCACGGTGCTTCCCTCCGCAATTTCATTTAAGAACTACCACATCAAGCACCATGCTTTTCAGGGGGTGCACGAGCTCGACGCCGACCTGCCCTCCCGCTGGGAAGCGCGGCTGATCCGGAATTATTCTATCGGCAAAGCGCTGTGGTTGTTGTTTTTTCCCTTTTTCCAAATGCTGCGTGTCGTGCGTTGCAAGGAGGTAGCAGTGATCGATCGCTGGGTTATCCTGAACATCGTTGTTCAAATCCTGTTCGATATTGCCGTGGTCTATTTTTGGGGCTGGCAAGCGTTTGTTTATTTGGGGCTGAGCCTGGCCTTTTCGATCGGACTGCACCCGCTGGGGGCGCGTTGGATTCAGGAGCACTACCTGGTGCTCGATCCCAATCAGGAAACATATAGCTATTATGGCCGGATGAATCCCCTCAATCTCAATGTCGGATACCACAACGAACACCACGATATGCCTTCCGTGCCCTGGAATAACTTGCCCAAACTGAAGGCCGTAGCGCCCGAGTTTTACAATCATTTGAAGTACCATAAATCGTACACCAAGCTCTTTTTTCAATTTTTATTCAGTCAGGAAGTTGGGCTTTTTTCCCGTATCCTGCGCCGGGAACGCGGCAACGTCACCCTGAGCGACGACTCTACGCCGGATGTGCAAATGCTCCGTTGAATGAAGCGAATTCTGATCACTGGCGCCAGCGGCTTTATCGGCAGCACGCTTTCGGATGTTGCCCTGGCCAAAGGGTGGGAGGTCACTGCTGCCATACGCCCTGCCAGCGATTTGGCTTATTTACAGGACCAGCGCATCCGTTTTTTGCACCTTCCTTTCGAAGACGAGCTAGCCCTGCGCCGCGAACTCGAAGGGGCTGGCCGGTTTGACTATGTGGTGCATATCGCCGGAACGACAAAAGCCCTGCGCCGGGAAGACTACTTTCGAACGAACGCCGATTATACCCGGCGCTTGGTTGATATTCTGCGAACAGACGCCATCCGGCCGGAGCGCTTTTTGTTTCTAAGCAGTTTGGCCGCCCTGGGCCCCGGTACCGATAACGACCGGTTACACCCGCAGCGGGCGCCCCGGCCAGTCACCGCATACGGCGCCAGCAAACTGGCGGCCGAGCAATACCTCGAGGGCTTGCCCGATTTTCCCTGGACGGTAATCCAGCCCACTGCCGTATTCGGGCCGCGCGACAAGGATATTTTGGAATTTGTACGGCTCGTCAGCAAAGGCTTCGAGTTGTACATTGGCAACAAACCCCAGCAAGTGAGTTTTATTTACGTCAAAGACCTGGTCAGCATGATGCTCGCCGCGCTTCAAACCGGGCAGACCGGCCGCAAGTATATCGCTACCGACGGCCGCGATTATACCATCGACGCGCTCGGCGAGGCTACCCGTACTGCGCTCCGGAAACGTACGCTCCGGATCCGGGTGCCCATGCGCCTGGCGTATATACTGGCGACCCTCAGCGAAACCATTGGGAAATGGCGCGGTAAAATGCCGCCCCTGAACCGGGAAAAGCTGAATGAAATTGCCAAGGTCAGTTGGTGGTGCGATATGGAGCAAACGCACGACGAACTGCGCTTTACGCCCCAATACGATTTGTTTTCCGGCATGCAGGAAACCGTGGCGTGGTACCGGGCCAACCGGTGGATATGAGCGGCGTGCCCGGTATCTGTAGAGATATTTTGATAATCAAAACATTATATTAATAATTACACCTATTAAATTATGGCAAATAAAAAAATAAACATTCAACCCGCCACCGGCAAGCTGGGCGTCCTGACGCCCGGTATGGGCGCCGTGGCCACCACCTTTATCGCCGGCGTATTGGCTGCCCGCAAAGGCCTGGCGTTGCCAATCGGCTCGCTCACCCAAATGGGTACGATCCGCCTGGGCAAACGCACCGAGGCCCGCAATCCGCGTATCCATGAATTCCTACCCCTGGCCGGGCTTGACAACCTGGTGTTTGGTGGCTGGGATGTATATGCCGACAATGTGTACGAAGCCGCCGTGCAAGCCAAAGTACTCGAACGCAACCTGGTGGATGCCCTGCGGCCCGAACTGGAGCAGATCAAACCCATGAAGGCCGTTTTTGATAAAAGTTATGTGCGCAACCTCGACGGCACGCACGTGAAAACCGGCTCCAGCAAAATGGACCTCGCCGGGCAGCTCATGGCCGATATCCGCCAATTCAAATCCGAAAACCAGTGCGACCGGCTGGTCATGGTGTGGTGCGCTTCCACAGAAGCATACACCGAGATCAGCGCCGTACACGAATCGCTGGAGGCCTTTGAAGAAGGCTTGCGCAACAACGACCCGCGCATCGCGCCGAGTATGATATACGCGTATGCCGCTTTGAAAATGGGCGTGCCGTTTGCCAACGGCGCTCCCAACCTCACCTGCGATATGCCGGCCATCGTCGAACTGGCCCACAAAATGCGGGCGCCGATCGGTGGCAAAGATTTCAAAACTGGCCAAACCCTCATGAAAACGATCGTCGCCCCGGGCTTACACGCCCGTGCGCTCGGCGTACGCGGCTGGTTTTCCAGCAATATCCTGGGCAACCGCGACGGCGCCGTGCTGGATGCGCCGGAAAATTTCCGCACAAAAGAAGTGTCGAAAGGCAACGTGCTCGACGGAATCTTCAACCCCGAGTTACAGCCCGAACTGTACGGCGATATTTACCATAAAATCCGGATCAATTACTACCCCCCGCACGGCGACAATAAAGAGAGTTGGGATAATATCGATATTTTCGGCTGGCTGGGCTACCCCATGCAGATCAAGATCAACTTCCTGTGCCGCGATTCCATCCTGGCAGCCCCCATTGTGCTGGACCTCGCCCTGTTTCTCGATCTGGCACAGCGCTCCGGCCTGCTGGGTATTCAGGAGTGGTTGTCTTTCTATTTTAAAGCGCCGCAAACCGCCCCCGGGTTGCCCCCGCAGCACGACATTTTCAAACAACTGAGCAAACTCGAAAACACCCTGCGCTACCTCATGGGTGAAGACCTGATCACCCACCTGGGCATGGACTACTACGAGGAGCTCGAAAAAGAATATGAAGCGCTTGTACAAGTTAATGCTTAGTGGCTTCGGAGCAGGATGGCTGCCGCTAGCCCCCGGCACGTGGGGCGCTGCGGTGGCCATCCTGCTGGCCTGGCCGCTGGCAACGGCTACTCCGGCGCTTTTTCACCTCGAACTCACCGGCCTGATCGTCGCCTTCACCTGGATTGGCGCCGTGGGCTCGGAAAAAATGACCGGCGAGTGGGGGGAGGACCCCCGGCAAACCGTAATCGATGAAATGGCCGGCATGTGGATTGCCTTGCTGGGCTTGCCGTTTGTATGGAGCTACTGGCTCGCCGCATTTTTGCTGTTCCGGGCGTTTGATATCGTCAAACCCTTTGGGATCCGGCGCCTGGAGAAAATTGAAAATGGATGGGGGGTTATGCTCGACGACGTAATGGCCGGTGTATATACTAATTTTGCGCTTCAATTGTGGATATTGGCCGCCTGAGTTAGCTTCGGGCGGCTTTATGCATTTGACTTGTTGCTTTTTTACTGCCAAAGACGCCCGTCGCAACAAGTCATCTCTGTTCCCGCTCGCCATGCGGTTTTGAAAATATGCCAATTTTTGACAGAAACGTTTCTGCTTCGCCGGGTCTTTTTGCCCGATTCCGGCACTGGCTGCGCCTGGTGGGCAAATACAGCCTCAGCTCGCTCTCTGCGACGGCCCTGGATTTTGCCACCTTTCACCTGGCCCTCACCGGTTTGTTGCTTACCGCAGTACAATCGACCGTGGCGGGGCGTTGCGTTGGCGCCATATTGGCATTTTGGATGCAGCGGCGCTGGGTTTTTCAGCGGGCCCGTGCAACGAATGGCTGGACCCTGATGGTTAAATACCTCGGAGGCGTTTTTCTGGGCATGGGCTTGAACGTTAGTGGCGTATGGTTGTTTCACCACCTTATGCAATGGACTCCCTGGCCGGCACGGATTATTTCGGCGGTGGCCAGTTGGTTTGTAATTTTTTTATTCAATCATTACCTCGTTTTTAATCCGGCCACAAACCGACAACCCTACCCGTTTCGTACATAAAAAAACCTTCATGAGAGCTCAACTGTGGCTAATTCTCCCGGTGCTGCTGTTTTCCTTCCGGCAGCCAACCTTGTTTGGTCAAAAAACAACTTCGGTAAAAGGCCGGATACTGGACGCCGCTACCGGAGAACCGCTGCCGTATGTCAGCATACAATTCGACGGCACCAACATCGGCACCCGTAGCGACATCGAAGGCAATTACTACATGCAGTCCGATGCGCCGGGGCAGGGCAAGGTAAAAATCGTGTGCGTGGGCTACGAAACCCAGGTATTGCCGGTTAACAATGGCGTGGCCAACCGCTTGGATGTGCAGATGCGCGAGGCTACCGTCGGGCTGAAAGAAATTACCGTGCGGGTGGAAAAATACCGCAACCGGGGCAATCCGGCCGTGGAGCTGATCCGGAAAGTGATTGAAAACAAGGATAAAAACCGCAAAGAGGGCCTCGCATATTATCGTTTTCAGAAATACGAGAAAGTCGGTTTTGCCCTGAACAATGTGACGGAAAGGACAAAAAACAGCCTGCTGTTCCGCCGCTTTCGCTTTATTTTTGAAAATGCCGACACCAACAGGGTCAACGATAAGATCAGCTTGTTGCTTTTCCTGCGCGAAAGCGTAGCGGATGTGTACTACCGGAAATCGCCACAATCAAAAAAAGAATACGTCCGCGGCGAGCGCAACGTCGTTTTCAAAGACATTTTCGACCTGCAGGGCATTTCCTATTTTATCAACAGCTTGTATATGGACGTCAACTTTTACAACAATGCCGTTGACCTCCTGACCATGCAGTTTGTGAGCCCCCTGAGCCCAATCGCCCCAACGATTTACCGCTTTTACATTCAGGATACCGTAAAGATCGACGGCACGCCTTGCGCGCACTTGTATTTCGCCCCGCGCAATAAAACAGATATGGCTTTTATCGGGCATATGTGGGTAACCATCGACTCGACCTATGCAATTCGGAAAATCGAAGTCGGCATTCCAAAAGATATTAACCTAAACTGGGTCAACGAGTTGCAGATCAGCCAGGAATATTCCTGGACGGGCGCCACGCCGCAGGACCGGGGTTTGATGCTGTCGAAAGACGAAATTTTTATGGATTTTGGGCTGTTCCGGGGAGACAGCACCCGTTCGCTTTTGGGGAACAAAACCACGTCGTACCGGCATTACGAGCTCAACGCTCCCCTTCCCGACAGCTTGTTCGGCACGCCGCTGGCTATGATACGCGATCCCGGGGCTGCTGGCCGGGATTCGGTTTTCTGGCGGGAAAACAGGCATCTTGACCTCAGCCGGAGCGAAAAAGGCCTGGAGCAAACCCTCGACAGCTTGCACAAAAACCGCTCGTTCCGGCGTATTGTCGGCGGCATGAAATTCCTGCTGGAAGGCTATACCTCCATCGGCGGGTTCGACGTCGGGCCGGTGAATACCTTTTACAGTTTTAACCAGGTGGAAGGATTCCGGGCCCGGTTGGGAGGCAGGACGAACTACACCTTTAGCCAGCGCCTGATGCTCGAAGGCTATGGCGTTTACGGTTTTAGGGACCAGCGCTGGAAAGGCTTCGGCGCCATCCGGTATTCGTTCAGCGAGTCGAAAGTCCGGCTATATCCGCTCCACCAGGTCCGGTTTTGGTACCAGAATGATATTGAAATACCGGGTCAGGCGCTGCAGTTTGTGAACGAAGACAATTTTTTTCTGTCGTTCAAGCGCGGTGTGAACAACCGTATGATTTACAAGGAAACCACGGCGCTGGATTACCTGCACGAGCACCGAACGGGTATCGCCTATGGATTTTCGATAAAAACCGTCCGGCAAAACGGCGCCGGCGCCCTGCTTTTTGATTATCAGGACCGCGGCGAAACGCGTTTCAGGCAAGACTTGCGCACGACCGAATTGGGCCTGACGCTGCGCTTTGCGCCCAACGAAAAATTTTACGAAGGCTCTACGTATCGCACCCCGATCCTGACCAAATACCCGATTTTTGAATTTTCATACGACCTGGGCGTGAACGGCCTCATGCGGGGTGAATACACCTACCATGCCTTGCGCTTCCGGGCACAGAAAGGTTTTTTTATGTCGCCAATCGGATGGGGCATTGGCAGCCTGGAAGCGGGCCGGGTATTCGGCGAAGTGCCGTACCCCTTGCTCGAGATCCACCGCGCCAACCAAACCTATTCGTACCAGATGAACTCCTATAACCTGATGAATTTCCTCGAATTTGTGAGCGATAAATATGTGGCGATCAATTATTTTCACAATTTCGGCGGCGTTTTTTTGGGGCGAATTCCATTGCTGAAAAAACTGAAGTGGCGCGAAGTGCTGACCTTCAAGGCGCTTTGGGGCAATATCGACGGGCGGAACCGGCCCAATGGCGACAACGGCCTGCTGAGCTTCCCGCGTTATGACGACGGCAGCCCGATGACCTACACCCTCGAACGCCGGCCTTATGTAGAAGGCAGTGTTGGCGTTGCGAATATTTTCCGGTTGGTGCGGGTCGACCTGGTCCGCCGCTTTACCTACACGGAGCATCCCAATGTGAGCAAGCTGGGCGTGCGGCTTCGGGTTAAGATGGAGTTTTAAACACGCGTTTTTCGATAGCATGACCTAAAAACGAACAAACGATGTCCAATTTTTTGAAAGAAGTCGGTCAACCACTGGTATACAGCGTGATTCAGCCCCTGATTAATTTTCTGGCGCGGCTGGGTGTCACCCCCAACGCGATCACTATGATCGGGTTTGTAATCAATATCGGTGCGACGGTGGTGTTTGTATATGGCACCAATGCTGCGCGGGGCGATTTGCGCTATGTGGCCTGGAGTGGTTGCATCATATTGTTTGCGGGCTTGTTCGACATGATGGACGGCCGCCTGGCCCGGGTGAGCAAACAGGAAAGCAGTTTTGGCGCTTTGTTCGATTCGGTGCTCGACCGCTACAGCGAATTGGTCATGTTTTTGGGCATTTGTTACTACCTGGTCGCCCAACAGTATTTTTTCAGTTCGTTGTTTGCTTTTGTCGCCATGATCGGTTCGATCATGGTGAGTTACGTGCGCGCCAGGGCCGAAGGGCTCGGGGTGGAATGCAAGGGCGGGCTGATGCAACGCCCCGAGCGCGTATTATTGGTGGGGATTTCGGCTATTTTGTGCGGCTTGGTACAGTCGTATGCCGGCGATTTCAAGTATGTCGTACCGGGAACAGGATTTCCGATTTTTGAAAACATCACGATCTTTACCTTTCCAATATTTATCATGGCCATCCTTACCAATTGGACGGCCATACAGCGCATGCGCGAATCCAGGAGTGCCCTGGATGTGTTGGATGCAAAAAAGAAAATAAACTGATATGTACCGCCTTGTCTTTTTGTTTTACGGGGTATTGTTGCCGGTTATTGGCCTCGCACAAAGTTCGTTTCCCACCCCGCCAAATGCGCCGCAGCGCCTGTTCTATGTGCAACGTACGGGCAATACGAATACGATTGTATATGATGCCAACACAATAAACAACGGCCGCGCGTTCGATCGCAAACAACCTATCCATATATATTGGTTGCGGTATGCCGAAGATGGCAAAACGGCGCCGCTCAATTATCTGCAACGCACGATGGCATATGGCGTGGAGCTGCGTCCGGCGAACAACCATCCGGGCGAATACGAATTCAATGTGGTATCGTATCCCAAGCGCCGCCTCCGGCTGACCATCGACGCCGGTGGGCGCCCGCACGCGGTATTGGCGATCAACGGTAAGCCGGCCTGGCTCAACCGTGTTTTCGTCAAGATCGAAGGAAAAAAGGTGGGGATCATTCCCAATGTGAAATATGTGGAGTTGTTCGGCACCGATCCGGAAACGGGTAATGCCGTTTATGAAAGATTCATTCCCTAAAAGCAGTTCAGGTTGAGGCAGTACATCTATTTCGGGGTCGGTTCACTGGCTTATTTTTTATGGTTCTATTTTGGGGTTGGCCTGCGTCCGGAGCACATCGGATTGTACGTGGCCCTGGTTGGCTTGTATGGCGCGCACCCGGAAACCCGCCGTTTTGTGCTGGCATTCGGGGCGTTTATCGTCTACTGGATGATTTACGATTCCATGCGGGTGCTTCCGAATTATGAAGTCAACCCGGTCCATATCGCCGAGCCATATGCGTTGGAGAAAGCCCTTTTCGGTGTGGCCGGGCCGCAGCAGGCGCGCATCACGCTGAATGAATATTTTGCACAAAATACCCATGCGGTGCTCGATGTGCTTTCCGCATTTTTTTACCTGAGCTGGGTGCCGGTGCCCCTGGCATTTGCCTTTTGGCTTTTTCAGAAAGACAAACCTTTGTTCATCCGCTTTTCCTACGGGTTTTTATTCACCAACATATTGGGGTTTGCGATCTACTATCTCTATCCCGCCGCGCCACCCTGGTATATTGAGCAGCATGGGTTTGTGGTGCGGCACGGCACGCCGGGGCACGCGGCCGGCTTGCTGAATTTTGATGCCATTTTCGGTATCCGTTTGTTTGCCAGCATGTACCAAAAAAACGCCAACGTGTTTGCTGCCATTCCTTCCCTGCATTCGGCCTATCCCGTTTTGTGCCTGTTGTACGGCCGCCGGTTGGGCAAATGGTGGCTCGATGCCGTATTTGCCGTATTTGTCGTGGGTATTTGGTTTGCAGCGGTATATACCCGCCACCACTATGTGATCGACGTGCTGGCCGGCGCTGCCACGGCGGTTGGCGGATACTTCCTGTTCGAATATTTAGCCGCTAAAACGCGCCTTCAGGGATGGTTGAACGCACTACTGCAAAGGATTTAGCGTAAATCCAGCAAGAGCGCCGTACCTTTGTCGCCCTAACCACGTATTCCCGGATTATGAAGCAAACCACCATTAAAACTCCCGTTTCCGTCAGGGGAGTAGGTTTACACACCGGTAAGGAAGTCATGCTGACTTTCAAACCGGCGCCGGTCAATCATGGCTACCGCTTTCAGCGTATCGACCTGCCTGACCAACCCGTCGTGCCGGCAGACGTCAAATTGGTGGTTTCCACCAACCGGGGCACCACCTTGCGCAGCGGCGACGCCCTGGTGGCTACCGTCGAACATGTGCTTTCGGCGCTCACGGGCATGGGAGTCGACAATGTTTTGATGGAAATAGACGGACCGGAAATGCCGATTATGGACGGCACCTCGATGCCCTTTGTCGAGGCGCTGAAAAAAGCCGGCCAGGAGGAACAAGAGGCCGAACGCGACTATTTCGTGGTGTCCGAACCCATTTCTTATAAGGACGAACTGCTGGGTATCGAATTGCTGGCTTTGCCGGCCGATTCCTTCGAAGCTACTGTGATGATCGATTTTAACTCCAGGGTACTGGGACAACAATTCGCTGCACTCCATAGCCTGGCGGAATACATAGACGAGATAGCGCCCTGCCGAACGTTTGTGTTTGTACACGAACTGGAAAAACTGCTGGAAATGGGCCTCATTAAAGGCGGCGACCTGGATAATGCCATCGTTATTGCCGACCGGAGGATGGACCAGGAAGAGCTGGACGCCCTTGCCCGGAAAATGGGCAAACAATCGATCAGGGTGGATTCGGAAGGGGTGCTGAACACCGTGAAACTGCACTTTCAGAATGAACCTGCCCGGCACAAATTGCTGGATGTAATCGGCGACCTCGCCCTGATTGGCAAACCGATCCGCGGCAAAATCGTTGCGACCAAACCCGGCCATACCGCCAATGTGGAATTTGCCAAAATCCTGAAAAAACACCTGACCGACAAACGCAGGCTATTGGGCATACCCAAATACGACCCGGAAAAAGAACCGCTTTTCGATGTGATTCAGGTCAGCCAGATGTTGCCCCACCGCTTTCCGTTCCTGCTGGTGGACAAAATTATCGAACTGAGCGAGACGCATGTCGTCGGTATTAAAAATGTGACGGTGAACGAGCCCTTTTTTCAGGGGCATTTTCCGGATAACCCTATTTTTCCAGGTGTTTTACAAATTGAAGCGATGGCCCAAACGGGCGGTATCCTGGCCTTGAATACGGTACAGGACCCCGGCAACTGGGATACGTATTTCCTGAAAATCGAAAATACCAAATTTAAAGCCAAGGTCGTCCCGGGCGACACTTTAATCCTTAAAATGGAACTTCTCGAACCTATCCGGCGCGGCATTGTACATATGCAGGGTACTGCATATGTAGGCAACAAAATTGTGTCGGAAGGGGAACTGACGGCGCAAATCGTTCGTCGCAACAAGGACGTGAGCGCTAACGGTGCTTGAGATTTTTTTAACCGGAAAAAGTGAACCCAACTCCCCCCGTTTCCGACTGGGCGCCGCGGCAGTTGGGTGGTACTGTTCAAACTCAGATGATTCCATGAGCTACGCAAGCGGCTTGACCGTTATTCACCCTAAAGCTCAAATTGGTGAAAATGTTATCATTGGGCCTTTTACGGTTATCGAAGAGGACGTCGTTATCGGCAACAACTGTTGGATTGGCAATAACGTGACCATACTCAACGGCGCCCGCATCGGGGAAAATTGTAAAATTTTTCCAGGCGCGGTAGTGAGCGCTATTCCCCAGGACTTGAAATATAAAGGAGAACCTACTACACTGGAAATCGGGAACAATGTCATTGTGCGCGAGTGTTGTACGCTCAACCGCGGCACGATCGAAGCGGGCCGGACCGTGATCGGCGACGGTTGCCTGCTCATGGCTTATGTACATGTGGCACACGATTGCGTTATCGGCAGGGGATGTATTCTGGCCAACAACGTCACCTTGGCCGGGCATATCGAAATCGATAATTTTGCCCGTTTGGGTGGTATGGTGGCGGTACACCAGTTTGTGCGCATCGGCGGCCACGTCATGATTGGCGGCGGCTCGCTGGTCCGCAAAGATGTACCACCCTATGTAATGGCCGCCCGCGAACCTCTGTCGTATGCCGGCATCAACCGGGTAGGGCTGCACCGCGCAAAATTCTCCCGGGAAGACACTCACCACATCGAAGATATCTATCGCATCCTGTTCGTCCGGGGGCTCAGCACAAACCAGGCCATCAAATCAATTCAAGCGGAAATCAAACCATCGCCCTACCGCGAGGAGATCGTTGGTTTTGTCCGCGAAGCCAAACGCGGCCTCATGAAAGGATTCCGCTCACTCAACTCCAATGGCCGCTTCGGTGAAGCAGCGATGGATTAACCAAACGGTAGACGGTAGACGGTGGACGGCTCAATGTGCCGCCTACGGCGTCACTCCGGGATTAATCAGGAACAGGTCTTCCCTATTTTTACAACCCCACCGTCCACCGTCTACCGTCTACCCCGAGGTCTCGGGGTCTACCGTCCCGAATATGCAAATAGATCTCGCTAATGCCGGCAAACGCTTTCGATTCGACTGGATCTTCCGGGACCTGAACTACCGGTTTGCCGCCGGTGAACGGTATGCCCTCCTGGGGCCCAATGGTTCGGGGAAATCTACCCTGATGAAGGTGCTTTCCGGCCATTTGTCGCTTTCCAAAGGGCAACTACGGTATGAATCGAACGGCCGGTTGCACGAGCCGGATGCGGTGTACCGGCAGATCGGTTTCGCCGCCCCGTATATCGAGCTCATTGAAGAATTTACACTGGAGGAAGCCCTGCGCTTTCATGCCCGCCTGCGCCCGCTTTTACCGGACTTTACCGCAGACAACCTGTATGCCCTGCTCGACCTTCCACGCGCCCGAAACAAGGAACTCCGGTTTTTTTCGTCCGGTATGAAACAACGGGTCAAACTCGCACTTGCAGTGTGCACCGATGCGCCGGTACTGCTGCTCGATGAGCCCTCTACCAACCTCGATGTGCAGGCCGTTCGCTGGTTCAAACAGTTGGTGGAAACCTATGCGGCCGGCCGGCTCCTGGTTATAGCCTCCAACGACCCTGGCGATTTGGAGCTTTGCCGCACGCCGCTCGATATCCGCGACTATAAGTAGTAACAGGCTAATTTTAAATTCGCCCCACACTTTGGTACCTTCGCACAATGAGAAAATCAGGCATTGCTGGATTAGCGCTTTTTCATCTGGCCACCGTTGTTTTTTCCCAACGGCTCGAGCATTTTGATCTCGTGTTGTTCACCCTCAACCAGCAAGCCGATAGCGCCTGGCTGCCGGCGGCCCCCCGTTTTCTGACGGCATTCAACCCGGCCGGGTACAACAACCAACCCCGCTTTTTTTCTCCAAACGAACTGTATCTGACGGTTCAAATGCCGTCCGATACCACACAAACGGAGCTCTATGCGTTGAATCTGCTGGCGCGCACCACCACCCGCATAACGGCTACGGCTACCCCGGAATATTCCCCCACCCCGATGCCCGGCGGCCGGCGTTTTTCGGCCGTTCGGGTAGAGGAAAACGGCGCGCAGCGGTTGTGGTCCTTTCCGCTGGACCGCTCCGACAGCGGGCGCCCCCTTTTTCCGGCTATTTCAAATATCGGGTATCACTGTTGGCTGCGCGATACGCTGGCAGCGGTATTTCTGGTGGGGGAAAACGACGCCCCACACGCCCTGGCTATTATCGGCACGGGGCGCCAGCAAGCCCAGCGCATAGCGTTTAATGTCGGTCGTTGTTTGCAGAAATTGCCCGATGGACGCCTGGCTTTTGTTCAAAAAGCGACGGCGCAAACCTGGTTTATCAAAGCCTTCGATCCGCTGAAAAAAACATCCGATATCCTGGTAAAGACCCTTGCTGGCGCCGAAGATTTTGTGGTGCTGCCGGATGGGACGTTCCTGGCGGGCAGCGGCTCCAAGCTTTATCAGTATCACCCGAGCCGGCAAAATGACTGGAAGCAGATCGCCGACCTGAGCCGCTATGGCGTACGAAATATCACCCGCCTGGATGCAAGTGCCGGCGGCAAATTGGCGGTGGTGGTACAATGACGCCGGGTAGTCCGCCGTACCCCGACATTATTACCATACCCTACGGCAATCTATTTTTTACTGCTTCCAGGGCCTGCGCCGCTATGGCTTCATCTGCCAGATACGGCACCGTCACCTGCAAATCCGGGTAAGCCTCCATGGCTCGTTGAATAGCCGTCAGGGCGTGGGGGTTGCGCGCCCAGGCGCGCCGGGCGATGCCGTTGTTCACGTCCCAGAACAGCATGGCATGCAGGCGCCGGTCGGCTTCCGGCGAACCGTCGAGCACCATGCCGAATCCGCCGTTGATCACTTCTCCCCAGCCCACACCGCCTCCGTTGTGCAGGCTCACCCAGGTGGCGCCGCGAAAGCTGTCGCCGATCACATTGTGCACGGCCATGTCGGCCGTATAGCGCGAACCGTCGTAGATGTTGGCGGTTTCACGGTAAGGGGAGTCCGTGCCGCTCACGTCGTGGTGGTCGCGTCCCAGCACGACAGGGCCGGCGAGGTCGCCGCGGGCAATGGCATCGTTGAACGCTTTGGAGATGCGCATCCGGCCTTCGGCGTCGGCGTACAGGATGCGCGAAAACGAACCCACCACCGGCAGATTATGTTGAGCCGACTGTATCCACAGCAGGTTGTCGTTGATTTGGCCCCGGATATCGGCGGGCGCTTCGGCCAGCATGGCAGCCAGCACCTGGGCGGCAATGGCGTCGGTTTTTTGCAGGTCAGCCGCCTCGCCCGAGCAGCACACCCAGCGGAAGGGCCCGAAGCCATAGTCGAAGCAAAGCGGTCCCATGATATCTTCGACATAGGAAGGATAGCGGTAGGGAGAGGCGCCGACGGCGACCCCGCCCCCGGGCCCCAGGGGGGCAGAGGAAAATACCTCGGCGCCCGCGTCGCCGGCTTCTTTAAGAAAGGCGTTTCCGTAGTCCCAGAAATACATCCCCTGTGCGCTCATGGCATTGATGGCCGCTACGTGGCGGCGCAGCGATACGGCCACGGCGGCCAAAAACCGGGGCTTGTCGGTGACCAGCAACTGTTTGGCTTCTTCAAACGTGTACCCAGCCGGGCAATAGCCCAAGTCGTGAATATTGTGGCAGGAGGTCTGATCGGAGCCCAGTTCCACCTGTATGTTGTCGCGCACGAAGCGTTCCCAAAGATCGACGATATTGCCGTGATAAATGAGTGCGGTGGCTTCCCGGTTGCGCCGGCAGGCTTCGAGACGGATGATCAGGTCGGCCAGGTCAGTGAATACGTTTTGTTCCTGTATATAGCCGTCGGTGATCCGCTGCCGCACGGCGTCGCCGTCCACTTCGGCGATGACGCCCACACAACCCGTGATAACCGCTGCCATGGCCTGCGCACCCGACATGCCGCCGAGGCCGCTGGTGACGAATACCCGTCCGCGCAGATCGGTATCGCCCAGGCCCAGCCTGCGGCCGGCATTGAGCAGGGTAATGGTGGTGCCATGTACGATGCCCTGCGGACCGATGTACATAAACGAGCCGGCGGTCATCTGACCGTATTGCGTGACGCCGAGTGCATTAAAGCGGTTCCAGTCTTCTTTTTTCGAATAATTCGGGATCATCATACCATTGGTAACCACCACACGGGGCGCCTCCGCATGGCTGGGGAACAACCCCAACGGATGGCCGGAATACAATACCAGCGTTTGCTGATCGGTCATTTCCGACAGGTAGCGCATAGTGAGCAGGTATTGCGCCCAGTTTAGGAACACGGCGCCGTTGCCGCCGTAGGTGATGAGTTCGTGCGGGTGCTTGGCCACCTTGGGATCCAGGTTGTTTTGGATCATAAGCATGATAGCAGCTGCCTGCCGGCTGCGGGCCGGGTAGTCGGCAAGGGCGCGCGCATGCATGGGGTAGCCTGGCCGGAAGCGGTACATGTAAATACGGCCGTACCGCTCGAGCTCGCCGGCAAATTCGGCAGCCAGTGTTTGGTGCCAGCCCGTAGGGAAATACCGCAGGGCATTGCGGATGGCCAGGATCTTATCGCTTTCCGACAGCACCCCCTCGATCACGCGGCGCGGGGCGTGGCTGACGGCGGGGTCGAGCGGGCGCGGGCCGGGAAGGATGGCGGGGATACCGGTGCGGATGGCGTGCTGGAAATCGGTAGTGGAGAAAGCGTGCATCATCAGGCAAAATTAATCACCGTCCATGTGATTTTCAAACCTGGGTAAAGTACCCCTGCAGGCTACCCGTAATCCGGTAAATCCGGTAAAAAGGTAAACCGGGAGGCTTCAAAATCCAGCGCACAGCTGTACGTGGCCAAACCATTGGTAACGGCCAGGAAGGGCGCCTGAAACTGCAGATTATACCGCGCCACCTGTTCGAATGCCGCTTGCGTGAGGGCAACTTTGGGCGATTTACATTCGACGATCAGCCAAGGCTTCAGGGCGGCGTCGAAAACCGCTATATCGCAGCGTTTGGGGCGGTTGTTGAGGGTCAGGCCGATTTCCGAGCGCATCCGGTTGGCGGGATATCGTTTCACCTCGAGCAAGTACAGCAGCACCAGCTGACGGAGGAGTTCCTCGGGCGTCAGCGCTACATGCTTCCGGCGGATCGGGTCGAATACCGACGCAGCCTCGCCGCGCTGGGTAATGCGGAGCGCGCGTTCGAACTGCAGGAAATTGAGTTGTAGCTGCACGGTACGAAGATGCGGGTTTTTGAAAAAACCTGTTGGTCCGGGAAGGCAATACCGGCATTTTTTTCTTCTTTGCAGGGTCATTCTGCCGTATCCTTTCTCATCAACCTCCAGGAACCGTCCGCTTGCCTATGGAACGCCCATTTTGGTATATTATCGCCAACCCGGCTGCCGCCAACGGCGCAGCAGGCCGCCGCTGGCCGCGGATTGAAGCGCTGCTACAGGAAATGGGGGTTTCCTATACCGTCCGGTTTACCGATGCCCGCGGCCATGCGGTGCGGCTGGTCGACGATGCAGTGTTGAAGGGCCACCGGCATATCCTGGGCTTGGGCGGCGACGGTACCAACCACGAGATCGTCAATGGCATCATGCGCCAACGGCACGCGGCGACCGCCGATATTGCCTATGCCCTGCTGCCCATCGGCACGGGCAACGACTGGGCGCGGTCGTACGGCATTCCCCGTGATCCGCGCACCCGGCTCGGGCGGCTGCTGGAGCTGAAAACGGTGTTGCAGGATGTGGGAAATGTGCAGTATCATACCGGGGGGCAAACGGCCGGGCGCTATTTCGCCAACGTCGCCGGTATGGCATACGATGCGTTTATTGCTAAAAAACTGGATCGCCACCGTTTTGTTTCGCGCCTGCAATACTTGCTCATGGTGGGCCAGTATTTGTTTGAATACCGCCCTGTGCCAGCCTGCCTCCGCTTCAACGGCCAAACGGTGGAAGATGTATTTTATACCATTAACATTGGGATTTGCCGGTACTCCGGCGGGGGAATGCAACTCGTGCCGCATGCCGTACCCGACGATGGGTTGCTGGCGCTAACCTATGCCCGTCGCCTGCCGAAATGGGAGGTGCTGGCGCAAACGCGCCGGTTTTACAACGGCACGATTTTAAGTCATCCAAAAATCGGCAATTCCCAGGTCCGGCATTTACTGGTCGAACACACTGGCGATACGCCCACCTTGCTGGAGGCGGATGGCGAGTTTCTGGGCGAAACGCCGGCAACGTTCTCTATTGCCGACAAGGCGCTCCGCGTGGTATTGTAGGCCCCGGGCAGGATTTTTGTTGTTAGAGCGTGTTTAAATTTCAGTGCCGAGGCGAGAGGAAGCAAATTTTGTTTCAGACAAGGCAAAATTTGCAGCCATAGCCGGGAGCCTATGGCGAAAATTTTAACGAAGTATGAAATAAAATTTGCTCCTCGTAGCCCGGTGACTGAAATTTAAACACGCTCTTAGCCAAAAGGGCGGGCGATCAGATTATTTTATGGTTTCTGGGGTAAAAGCAGGACGAATCGATCACCTCCCGGCGTACCAATTGACCCGGCGCGAGAAATACATCACCACAGCCAGGATGCAAAACAGCCCGATACTGCCGATCAGCAGGGCGTAGTCCTGTTGCTGCAGGGTGACGAACAAAAACCCGTACAAGACCGCCAGGGCGCCGCTCACCAGTATGCCCATACGCACCGACTGGAACAAAGAACGGGCATATATGCCGGTCAGCCCGATGGTCATAAGCGCCGCAATCAGGTAGGCAGTGTTGAAGGGCAGGTGCTCGGAAATGGACACCAGCAACGTATAAAAAATGACCAAAGCCAGCCCGATCAGCGCATATTGAAACGGATGCACCTGCCTGGCTTGCCGCATTTCGATGAAAAACAGGCACAAAAAGGTGAGGCCGATAAAGAGAATCGCGTATTTCACCGAGCGGGTCGACTTTTGGTAGTTGTCGGCCGGGAGTAAAAAACTCACCCCGAAGGCGCTATCCTGAACGCGTATTTCCTGATCGCTGGTCCAGTGCTGCGGAAAATTCCGGTTGAGGTTCAGGACCTTCCAGGAGGCGTTGAATCCGTCGGGGCGGATGGATTTTTCATCGGGCAAAAAAGCGCCGGTGAAGCTCGGGTCGGGCCAGGTCGAGGCGAGCTTCACCTGTGTGACCTTGCCGACCGGCGTGAAAAACAAGGACCCCGAGCCTTTGAGCGCCACATCGAGATGAAACCGGTGCCCTCCGGTCGGTTGCCCGCCGGTGGGTGTCAGGTCGAGCGGTACGTGAATGCCGCTGGCGTTGACGCCGGGCACCGGGATACCGGGTTCCGAAACACTCGACTGCCCATCCCACTGCAAAACCACCTGGTCTTCCAGCCCACGCAAATCGGGTATGCCCAGCGCTAACACGGCATTTTTCCAGTGCACCTGCGCATCGGTTGGAATACTTTTATCCAATTCAAGGGGCTCAAAAGCGCCTTCGAGGCGCAAGGTCCCACTGTACAACACCACCTCGAAAATGCCGCGGTAGCGTTTTTTCGGAGCGATATCCCCCGTTATATTCAACTGGCTGGGCAGAAAATAGGCGTACTTGCGCTGGCTGCCCACCGCAACGCCTTGAACGTCGCGCGTGATCTGATCGTAGGGCAATACCAATACCGGGCCGGCTAAGGTTTGCATGCGCCCCCATTTGTCGCTGACTTCTTCGTATGCTTCCATTTGACGGCCCTCCCGCTCGCGGATCAGCCCCTCCACCATCGAAGCCGGAATCAGCAGCAGCAATACGAGAAAAAAAATGATCAATCCTTTAATTGTGGTAGCCTGGCGCTGCCAAAAGCCGGGTTCAGGTGTGTTTGGTTCGGTTGCCTGCATGATTTTGCTTTTTAAAAAGTACTTTGAAATGCAAAGTTAATGTACAAGCGATTTATAAAACAAGTGTCCTGCTCGTTTTTTCTGCCGATGTGGAAAAAAATTATTTGACTTAGGAACGTGTCCGAAATAAGTTGCCGTTTTCGGCGAGTGTATTCTTGGCGCTGGCAAGGCGGTGAAACAGGCGCATAGCATCGCTACGCAACTGTTTTACCAACGAAGTCAGCGTCAAGAAGACGCCGCCCAAAATGGTAAGTTATTCTTTCATCGTTCCTTATTGCGACGGTGGGCTTCTTTACTGCCCAAGAGACGCCCGTCGCGCCAGGTCTATTGCCCGCTTCCCATCTCCAGCCCTTGCAAAATACCTTTTTCCAGCGGTGGAACGCCCCGCTCCATCCAGCGCGGTTTGGGTGTGCCGAGCAGGTAGTAGTCGAAAAATTGCTGCATGCGGGTTTGAAAATCGATGCGGTTTTGCAGTTTGACCGGCCAGTGCGGCTCGTCGTTGTAGTTGAGCATCCAGCTCGGTTTGCCCAAACGGCGCAGGCCGGCAAACAGTTCGACGCCCTGTTCCCAGGGCACGGCGCCGTCTTTGTCGTTGTGCAGGATCAGTATGGGGGTTTGAACCTTATCCAGGGAAAAAAGCGGCGAATTTTCCAGGTAACGCATCGGGTATTCCCACAGAGAGCCGCCGATCCGGCTTTGCTGCCGTTCGTACTGGAACTGCCGGCTGCGCCCCGATTCCCAGCGGATACCGCCGTACGCCGAGGTCATGTTGGCCACAGGGGCGCCGGCCTCTGCACAGGTAAACAAGTTGGTCCGGGTAATGAGATAGGCCGCCTGGTAGCCCCCCCAGGAATGGCCCTGCAGCCCGATGCGGTCCGCATCGACAAATCCTTTGCCGATGAGGGCCGTCACACCGCCCATGATGGCATTGTAGGCGCTTTCGCCGGGGTAGCCGGTCCGGTAGGGGATGTCCGGTACAAATACCAGGTAGCCCCGGCTGGCATACATGGTATAATTGATGGTGGAGCGGTGCACATCCGGCGCGCGGTGCTGGTGCAGGCCGTCGGATAGTTTTTCGTAAAAATTGACCAGCATAGGGTATTTATTTCCGGGGTCAAATCCTTCGGGTTTGACCAGCAAGCCCTCCAGCGTTTCGCCGGAAAGCGAAGTCCAGCGCACCAGTTCGACGTTGGCCCAACGGTATTCGGCCTGTTGTGGATTGGCATCAGATATGCGGCGCTCAACGGTGGTCACCGCGGTATTTTTACCTGGCAGCGCCGTGAAATACAGGTCGGGAAAGGTTTGGAAGTTTTGCCGGCTGAATACGAGGGCGCCTGTCTTTTCTGCCTTTAAGGGGCTGCGGGTGTAGCTGAAATCGCCGCTCATCCAGGGGCTCAGGGCGCCGGATGCCAAGTCGAGCCAGGCATAGCCTTCGGCTTTGCTGTCGTCGTTGTATTGGTGTAATAACATCCGGGTATCCGGAGCGATAGCGCGCTCCTCCGGATCGAGCCGGAGGTAGCGGTAGGCGGTGCGGGTTTCGCGGCCGCGGGTGAGGCGCTGGGCCGGCGCTTTACCGCTGGGGTCGATTTTCCAGAGATCAAAACGGTCGTATATCAGTACGGCGGCATCCCCGGCCAGCCAGCCGGCCAGCCCGTACTCGGAAGGATAGTCGGGCGTATCGCTTTCTTCGTTGAAAAACCGGGTTTGCCGGTTGTTGGTGAGTTGCGCAGTTTGATTCAACCGGGCGTTCCAGGCAAACCAGGCGGAGTCGGGCAGGCTCCACCACAGGATGTATCCGGCGGCCGGCGATAGGCGCGGGTTGCAGCGCAGGTCTTTGACCAGTTGTTTTTTACCGCCCGTTTTCAGGTCGACGGCGTATACATCGAGGTGCGCGCCGCCGTCCCACTGTGCATATTTGGCGTAAGGCTCTTCGCTGAAGGCCAGGGCCAGGCCGGCATCGCGTTGTTCCTGAAAGCGCCAATCGGGCAACTCCGGCCCGCCCAGGGGAATCATTTTATTTTGCCCGGGGTAGCAAAGTACCGGATAACTGCGTTTCTTATCGGCTTCGAGCCGGTTTTCCTGTTCGGTGTAGAGGCGGTTGTTGTCCCATGCCCACACTTCAACTTTTACAATCTCTTCCGGCAGCAGGGTGGTATCGGCCAGCGGCAGCGGCGGCGCCATGCCGAAGTACAGTTTGCTGCCGTCTTCGCTGAAAACGGGGCGGGCATGCTCGCTGATGGTCCAGCGTGTGGGTTGAAGCGGCAGGAACGCGCTGGCGGAGTCGGCCAGCACCCGGGCGGAATCCTGTTTTTCCGACCAGTAGCACAATTGCCAGGGCCGCGTGCGGGCCTTGGTGGTGTCGGTGTCGGCCAGAAAAGCGGCCTGGCGACCCCAATCGTCGAGCACCGGCTGGGCAAATTTCCCTTTGGCGTGGCGAAAAAGCGGCTGGAGCCGCCGTTGGGTGCAATCGAAACGATAAACGCCGGCGAGAAAAGCGGAGTCGCGTCCGGAGGAATACAGCACCAGACTTGGCCCGCGTTTGGCAAAGCGGTACTCCCGGACAAAGGCTACGGTGTCTTCGCGTCCGGCGTCCAAATTGCGCAACACCAGCCGGGAACCGTTTTCCTTGCTATCTTCTTTTTTGGGGTTTTGCCGGTTTCTTTTTGGCTTCAGGCCCGGCGGTTTTGGTGCTGTCCGGTAGGGGCTTTTCCGCTGCGGCTTTTTCGTCCTTTTGGGTTTTTTCCGGCTTTTCCGGTTCCAGTTGATACGCCACCCAGCCCGACCACTTTTCCGGCAGCGCATAGGACCGCACACCGGGAAGCTTGGTCAGCTGGCCGGCCTTCAGGTCGTAAATGCCGAGGCTGTCTTTCGGCAGGTCTTCGTCTTTTACCTTGCGCCGGCGTTGTGTCTTGAGCGTATCGAGCGGCGGTTTTATTTTAAATACGAGGTATTGGCCGTCGTAGGAGAATTTGGATTCGGCAGCGCGGGCGAAAACACTGGTTTGGCCGGTTTGGGCGTTCCAGAGGCACAGGGTGTTGTCGCCCTGGGTGGTGGGGGTCAGGAGGTAGGCTACCCATTCGCCGCCCGGCGTGATCTGTGTTTGTTCGATCTTGCGCCAGCGGTGCACGTCGGCGATTTCGATGGCCTTTTTTTGCGAAAAAAGCAGGGTGGGGAGGAAGAGGAGGAGAAATGTAACAGGCTTCATGCGCAGGGCTTTAAAATACGTTCATGTCATCGACTGATTCGAAATACGTCAGACCACTTCCCGCCACATCTCTGAGCAGCCGCTTGGTTTGTTCTATGATATGCGTTCGAGCGCCCGGAGAGAGCGCATTCCAGTCGTCAATCGTAACGGCGGTGCGGTTTTTTACGATGCGCTGTATAATGTTTTTATCGCTAATCGTAATTGTGTTTTTATTGATAAGTTTATCTGCAAGATCACTTTCAAAAGGTAAATAAAGCATCGAAGAATACATCGGGTCACTGAATATTGCCTGGAAATTTCCGCTATCCAAAAAGGCAAAAAGGTTGTCCAGAAGTTGACTCCATAGTTCGGTTTTATCTGAGAGAATATTCGTGGCAGCCTCCCGGGTTTGAGGCATTTCGGAAGTGAACGTCCGGATACGATCTACCAAAACCTGAACATTTTCGTGTGTGATCTGGTCAATGCCCAAAGAATAGGTAGGTTCCCAAGCATATACCTCACCGCCATAAATGGCATTCGGATTTGTATATATTGCCGTTTGAATTCTGGTCTTCAGATTTGCTTCCGCCGATTCGTTCATTATGCCGAGATCCGTATGAATCAGTCCGATATTGTGACCAATCTCGTGGGCTATTACAGATGCGACCCGCTTGTTTCGTTCGGATTCCGGATATGTGAATTGGGCTCTTTCCTGAAATTTCTTTTCAATTTCTTTTTGCTGGGAGATATCCCCTGCTTCATATTTTTCTTTTTGAGAATCCATTTTTTCATATCGCGGATAATCGAAGGGCTGATCCGGAGCTGATTTCTGCGGATCAATAGAGATGCCCTCGTTGTCCCCTTTGCCTAAAACCTCCTTTCCAGACGAGTTCTGCCGTAAGGTTTGGGGATTTCCACCCAGACGGAGATATTCCTTACGTATCAAGCGTTTCAGCTCTAATAATTGACCTGGGATAGCAAAGGTTTGTACTGCACTACCGTCATGAGGAGTATAAACAGCTTCCTGATAATTTGCGCTTTCAGGAAAGGAAATGGTATTAATATTATGTCGCGTCAGCCAAAATGCTAAGTCAACTACGCTAAAATCAGTAATTTGGTCTATATGCTGAAGCAAGAGAAAGTTGTCCCAAGGATTTTGTTGCACATTTTCCTGCTCTTTGAGTGGGTTTTGTTGCATAGAGTAATCAGGGTCGTGTTCGGAATCGGGAGCTTCGTGCGGGATAAATTGAATATCGAAACGAATGCCGATCTGGCGGGGATCTCCATTTTTATCTGTCCAGCGAATATTCGGGAAAAAGTTGGGCTGCGTGTTCATTCGAAACTGCCGTTCCACTTCGCTGATAACACCAGTATCCAAATGAAACGGGCGTTCGGGATCGTTGCTTGGAAAGCTGGAATAATAGTGATAGTTCGCTGAAATACGGAGCATCCGCTCGAGCGTAGGTAATTGAACCAGCTTTTTAGTTTCAATTTGTTGACCGGCATTTATTTTTTCTTGTTGCTTCTGATACTTTTTCTGACTTTTTTCATCCATCATGCTTATTCGATCCTGATCAGTAGCCTCTTCCCAAGTCGCTTTGGCACTACGCTGAATTACACCTGTATTGGAATTGTGAACATAGTTTTGGTCCTTGCTACTGCCCCGCCCCATTGTTTGCCCTTGAGAAAGATTGTCTCCTTGAACAGCGATTTTACCTAAAGCATCGGCTTCATGCTCTAAAACAGCCTCTTCATTAACCTTCATATCTTTGCCTAACAATCCTGTTGACTTAACTCGGCCGCTCCGTTGCTGGACTACATGCGTGAATTCATGCCCTATAAGATTCCTGCCATTTTCCGTTTTCGGGTCGAATTGCCCAGGAGCAAAGTTTATTTCCTCGCCTTGAGTGAAGGCACGCGCCTTCATCTCATCTGCTTTTACCGAATTTGTGCGAACGATAACGTTAGAAAAATCATGGCCAAATGAATGCTCTAAATTTTTTTGGATATCATCCGGAAGGTTATTGTTTTGTTTTCTTTGAACTGGTTGAGCGTTAAAGGAGGAAAGGGGTATGAAGCCCGTGCTTTTTCCAATAGCACTAATAGTATTCCCCTCCTTACTGGCCGTGGCGTCCTGCCCCGATTTTTTTTGAAAAAAGGGCTCTCGTGCAGAAGGATTGTCTTTTTTCCTTTTTTGGTCTGTTGAACGGATATTCATTTCCTTAAATCAAAATAATGCTTTACACATCAGCCTACAAAGGCATCGCAGCACTAAATATACGGGACGGGATGTTAAGATGTCAGATCAAACTACAAGGTATTTTTGAAATGGCTTCTAATCACACCCGCTCCAGCCTATCTATCTCTGCATCCTCCCTCTTCATCTTCCACCGCTTATGGCTCCACAACCAGTTTTCCGGTTGTTCGCGAATGAGGGTTTCCAGCTGGCGGGCATAGGCTTGAGTAATGCCTTTTTCGCCGGCTTCGGATGGGTTGACGCATATTTCAAAAAACTGCACATCGTAAAATCCCCTGCGCCGCCGGCGGACTTCGTAGAATAATACCGGAAAATTGAATTTGCGCGCCAGCACGTCCACGCCGGGCAGCGAAGCCGTTTCCTGCCCCAGAAATACCACCCAATGCGCGCTCTTGCGGCTGGATGGCGACTGGTCGGCCAGCAAAATATACACCGAGGGCAGTCGCTCGTTTTCGCGCAGCCGCATGATCTTGAAGGTGTCTTCCATACTGACCATGACCATGCCGGTGCGTTCACGCGTAAGGTTGACGTAGGCATCCATACGTTTGTTGCTCAGGGGCTTATAGGCAGTCACGGCGGCGCCATGAAACGCCGGCGGCATGGTGATGCCGGTATATTCCCAATTGTTATAATGGCAGCCGCTGAGCAACACGGATTGCCCGCGGTCGAGGTACTGGTTGAGCAGTTCGGGATTCAGGGGCGGGCAACGGCGTTGGATTTCCCAGATCGGCAGCGTGTAGGATTTCATGGTTTCGAGCATGACGTCCGTCAGGTTGCGGTACGAGTTGCGCGCGATGACGGCGATCTCTTGCGCCGTTTTTTCTGGAAAAGAACGGCGCAAGTTGTCCCAGGCTACCTGCCGGCGGTACCCTGCCACGTGGTACAGCAAAAAAGCCAGCCCGTCTGAAAGGCGGTATAACAGCCAAAACGGCACGAAACGAAACAATTCTACCAGCAGACGGGTAAAAAAATATCCGATGCGATCCATGGGCCAAAGATAGGGAAGTGCCGGCCGCAACCTTCTGTGCCGATCCCCTGTTTTTTCCCTATTTTCGCCCGCTCAACTATCCTGCCCAAGCATGTTCAACAAATTTACCCGCTGCCTGCTCGCCCTTTGCCTGCTGCCCCTGGTTGCCGCGACGCAACGCCCCGCCCGTCCCTCTGCCTCCGACCTGCACCAAGCCATTAAAAAGCTCAACGTACTCGGCTCGGTCCTCTATGTGGCGGCACACCCCGACGATGAAAACCAACGCCTGATTTCGTACTGCGCCAACGAAAAACTGTTCAACGTCACCTACCTTTCCCTGACCCGCGGCGACGGTGGCCAAAACCTCATCGGCCCGGAAATACGCGAGCTGCTCGGTGTGCTCCGCACCGAAGAACTGCTCATGGCCCGTTCGATCGATGGCGGCCGGCAGCGCTTCAGCCGGGCCAATGATTTCGGGTATTCCAAAACACCCGACGAAACCCTGGATATCTGGAATAAAGACGAGGTGCTGTCGGATGTCGTTTGGGCGATCCGGCAAACCCAGCCCGACGTCATTTTCAACCGGTTTACCCATGATAAAAGCTATCGCAACCACGGCCATCATACGGCTTCGGCTATGCTGGCGGTGGAGGCGTTTGGGTTGGCCGGCCGCTCCGATGCCTATCCCGAGCAACTGGCATTCACGGCGCCCTGGCAACCCAAACGCCATTTTTTCAATACCTCCTGGTGGTTTTTTGGCGGACAAGCAGCGTTTGAAAAAATGGACAAAAGCCACTTATTCACCCTCGACGTGGGCGTTTACCTGCCGCTGAAAGGCAGGAGCAATACCGAAGTGGCCGCCGAGGCGCGCTCCATGCACCGCTGCCAGGGCTTCGGCGCCATGAGCAGCCGCGGCGAAACCCTCGAGTATTTTGATTTTGTGACCGGCGACCGGCCCACAACCAACGATGTTTTCGAAGGCATTAATACCACCTGGACGCGGGTGCCGGGCGGCGAGCCCGTTGGCAAGCTGCTGGCCGACGTAGAAAAAAACTATCAACCCGATCATCCGGCGGCTTCCGTACCCGGCTTACTCCAGGCCATGCAGGGGATAAAAGCCTTGCCGGATGGCTATTGGAAACGGGTAAAACTGGAGGAAATCAAAGAAGCCATCCGCGGCTGCCTGGGCTTGTACCTGGAAGCCACCGCATCCGAACCGACGGCTACTCCGGGCGATCCGGTGCCGCTTCGGCTGGAGTGCATCTATCGCGGCGCATTGCCGGCCGATGGCACGGTGGCCCTCGGTGGCTTGTCGGTGGCGCCGGGCCTGTTCGATACGGTGCCGGCGCAACTGCTGACCCTGAACAAAGGCTGGACCGTCAGTAAAACCGTACGATTGCCGGAAGACGCCCCGTTTACCGCGCCCTACTGGCTGCGGCAGTCGGCCTCCGATGGCATGTATACCGTAGAGGATCAACAACTGCGCGGCCTGCCCGAAACGCCGCGTTATTTCCGCGTCCGCTGGTCCCTCACCGTAAACGGGACGCCGCTCGAATACGATACCGAAGTCGCATACAAGATCGAAGAACCGGCCCTGGGCGAGGTCTGGCGACCCTTCGATATCCTGCCGCCGGTGTTCGTTGAATTTACGGAATCGGCATATCTGTCGCCCGGCGGCAGGCACGTGCCGGTTACGCTCCGGGTAAAAGCCAACCGCGACCAGGTCAAATGCCAACTGCAGCTGATCAGCCCGTCCGGATGGCCGAATGCGTCGGGCGCCGGCAATCCGCCAGAGCTGGAGCTGAAGAAAAAAGGCGAAGAACTGGAATATACCTTCAATTTACAGCCGCACGCCGGTCCGGACGAGGTTACCTTGCGCGCAGGCGCCCTGATCGGCGGCAAAATGTACAGCAATCGCCTGGCCACCATCAAATACGACCATTTCCCGCAGCAGTTCGTACTGTTGCCCGCCGAAGCGCATGCAGCCCGGCTCGACCTGCGCGTGACCGCCAAACAAATTGGTTATTACATGGGCGCCGGCGACGAGGGCCCCGCGGCCCTGCGCCTCATGGGTTGTGTGGTGACCATGCTGGAAGACAAGGATATGACCGCCGAGAACCTGAAAAAATTCGATGCCATTGTGCTCGGCGTTCGCGCCTACAATACCAAAGAGGCCTTGCAGCAACACCAGCCCAGGTTGTTTGAGTACGTGCGGCAGGGCGGCGCCCTGCTGACGCAGTACAATAATAATTTTGACTTGTTTGTGAAGGAATTGGCGCCTTTTCCCCTGCAGCTGGGGCGTGCGCGCGTCACGGATCAGGCCGCTGAAATACGCTTCTTATTACCAGACCATCCGGCGCTGAATAGCCCGAATAAAATTACGGCCAGAGATTTCGATGGCTGGGTGCAGGAACGAGGTCTGTATTTCCCCGCTTCGTGGGACGCCCAATTCAGCGCCCTGCTCGCCTGCAACGACCCCGCAGAAGCGTCTTCGGATGGCTCGCTCCTGGTAGCGCCTTACGGAAACGGGTACTTTGTGTACACCGGCTTATCGTTTTTCCGCCAGCTGCCTGCCGGCGTGCCGGGCGCCTACCGCTTGTTTGCCAACCTGATTTCACTGAAGACAAATCCGTGAATATACATTAATCTCATTGACCACATTAATCTCAATTGTTCATTGCCACATCGGCCTGGGCGAAAGCCGGGCGCGGCTTGTGGTTATAGTAAACGCGCACTTTGTCCAATAAACCCGGGTCGTCCACGTGCAGGTTTTCACCCAGGATAAAGGTGTAGGCACCGGTTTGGGTGAATACCCGTTGATTGCGGTAAATGCCGTGGGTATAAGGGTCGGCAGTCAGGGTGCGGGTATTGATTTTGAGGGTGTGTAAAGGTGCAAAACGCTCGCTGTCGATCAGCGGTTTGAGCTGCCCGATGGCTGCTTCAGAAGGGAAAACGACGTAAAAGAAATGTCCGGAAGGATCCACCACACCCAGGTAAGGAGCGTTTGGTGCGGCGAATTGCAGTTCGAGCGTTTCGTTTTTGTACAGGGTGGTTGTTTTTGCCTGCATTTTGGGGGTCTTCTGCCCGGCGGGAGCGCTGAGCGCGGCGGCTGGAACATCACCGGTTTTGGATGTTGCACGCGGCTCCGGGGAGTGGTGCATATTCCAGGCGCCGGCAACGAAGAGGCTAATGGCTGGGATGGTAATACTGAGTAATGTCTTCATGGTTGTGAATTTCTGATGCAACCTATAGTCGTGGATTAAAATTTCGTGCCAACTTTCTTCTAACACGATTGGGGTAGAAAAAAATTTTAAAAAAAATTCAATTTTACCGAATGAATTATCCTGCGGAGGCAATTTCAGAGAAAGCGGAAGCGGCGGCACGTGCGTATTTTCAGAAAAACCTCCTGGATTGGCATGCCGGCCATTCCAGGCCGATGCCCTGGAAAGGCGAACGCGACCCCTATAAGGTCTGGCTTTCGGAGATCATCCTCCAGCAGACACGGGTGGAACAGGGGCTTCCGTATTTCGAAAAATTTGTAGCGGCATATCCGACGGTGGAGCGCCTGGCCGCCGCTCCGCTGGATGCGGTGTTGAAATTGTGGGAAGGCTTGGGCTACTATTCCAGGGCCAGGAATATGCACGCCACAGCCCTGCATATCGCTACCGAACGGGGCGGCCGGTTTCCCGACACCTACGCCGGCCTCCGCGCCCTGAAGGGGGTGGGCGATTATACGGCGGCGGCCATCGCCTCCTTTGCGTTCGACCTGCCGTATGCCGTGCTCGACGGCAATGTGTACCGCGTGCTGGCGCGCTTTTTCGGTATCGATACCCCTACGGATACGCCCGCAGCCCGCAAGCAGTTTGCCGGACTGGCCCAACAACTGCTCGATCCTGCCCGCTCAGGCGCCTGCAACCAGGCTATAATGGACTTCGGGGCAACCCAATGTACCCCCCAACAACCCGCCTGCGTGCCCTGCCCCCTGCGGCCGCACTGCGCGGCTTTCCATTCCAACCGCGTGCCCCTGCTCCCCCGGCGCTCGAAAACCCCGGAAAAAAGGCAACGGTTTTTCGCGTACGCGGTGTTTTACCACCGCGGGATGGTATGGGTCGGGCAGCGCCACGACAAGGATATCTGGCAAAACCTGTACGAGTTCCCCCGGCTCGATCTGCCCGAAGCGCCGGCCGATACCGCCAGCCTGCCCCCGCTCCTGCTGGCAAAATTTTTCCCCGCAGGCCCGCCGGAAGGGACCGTGTTGCGGGGTATTTCCAACACCTATCGCCAAACCTTGTCGCACCGGATCGTTAACGCCGTGTTTTGCGAATTCGACTTGCCGGATAGCATTGAAGTTGCTGATTTTCAGGAAAATAAATTGGAAATGTTTCGACAAATCGAACAATTTAAATTAAAAAAAATACTTGCAATTCCGCGCATTATCGATTGGTTTTGGCGGGGAAAAGACGTAACTTTAAAGTTAAATTGACACACTCATTTTAAACGACTGCATCATGATTAACAAAGTAACCCTCATCGGCAACCTGGGCGCCGATCCGGAAGTTCGGCATCTGGATAGCGGCGTGATGGTCGCCCGGTTTCCGCTCGCTACGAATGAAACGCACAAAGACAAAGACGGCAATTTCCAGCAACTCACCGAGTGGCACAATGTGGTCGCCTGGCGCGAGCTGGCCGAACGCGCCGAAAAGATTTTGAAAAAAGGTATGCTGGTCTACGTGGAAGGTAAAATCTCTTACCGTAAATACACCGGCCAGGATGGCCAGGAGCGCTACGTAACCGATATTGTGGCCTATACCTTCCGCACACTCGAACGCCGCGAAGGCAGCACGGAAACCCGTTTCCCCCCTGCTGAAAATGCGCCGCCGGCCCGCAATACCGAAATGCCGGCGAATGTGCCGGCCGACACGGCGGGCGCCGAAGGCGATGATTTGCCGTTCTGATGTCCGCGTTGGATTTTTTCCCTTTGACTTGTTGCGACGGGGGGGCTTGAGCGGGCGAAAATGCCATTTTTTTGCCTGGATAAGCAATTTCTGCATTCGAAACCGGGTAAATTCGACGACCCCGGGTATTCGGGAAACGAAGCCGGTCAGGAAAAGGGCTTTTTACTGCCCAAGACGCCCGTCGCAGCAAGTCCGCAGGAAAAATACGCAGCGCATAAAGGAGCCGGAAAGCCCCCTTCCGGCACTCGAATTCTTACCGTACCTTTGCCGGGCGGCCAACTGCCGGCAGAATATGGTTTGGTTCACCCTGGGTATATCGGTCTATTTTTTGGTGTTGCTCGCCGAGCGCGCGCTGCTCGGCCTTTCCCCGCATGATCTGGAACACTTGCGCGCTACTGATACGCGCAGCGCCCGGCGCGCCTACCGGCTGGCTACCCAGCTTCGGCCTGCAGTAGCAGCCCTGTTGCATGCCCGCATCCTGCTCAAAATCCTGTTGGCCGTGTTCCTGACCAATGCCCTGGCAAAATCGGCGCCGGTACGGAACGGGCTGTACGACTGGTCCGAAAAGAACGCCTGGCCCGGCGTTTTCACCTGGATCCTTGCCGCAGCCGCTTGGGTGCTCCTGCTGGCCCTGTTTTTCTGGGCTTTGAAAAAGATGAACTGGCCGGTACTGGAGGGTGAAAAAGCCCGGCGGGCGTTGCAATTTCTCGGCCCCTGCGTCCTGTTCTGGAAGTTCCTTTTTTCAACGGCGGCCCTCCGTGCCCGTACCGCTTCGGCGCAACAACCGGCCGTTGCGGCCGAACCGGTACCGGGCAGTACGACGGCAACAACTCCTGATAAACAACGCGACATCGAATTGTTGAAGAGCATTGTCAAGTTCAGCGATGTCACGGTCAAACAAGTCATGCAACCCCGTTCCCGCGTGGTAGCCGTTGATTTTCGCACCGGCTTTGGCGATCTGCTGCACACAGTACGCGAAGCCGGCTTTTCGCGTATGCCGGTGTACGACGAAGACCTGGACAACGTTACAGGGATCCTGTACGTTAAAGACCTGGTGTCGCATTTGGATAAACCGGACGGCTTCGAATGGCAGTCGCTTATCCGAACGAATGTTCAACTCGTGCCCGAAGCCAAACGCGCCAGCGAATTGCTGCAGGAATTCAAACGCAACAGGCGCCACATGGCCATCGTGGTGGATGAATATGGCGGCAGCTCCGGCATTGTCACGATGGAGGATATTTTGGAAGAAATTACCGGCGAAATCCGCGATGAATTCGATGAAGAAAGCGAAATCCGCTACCGCAAACTGGACGAACACAACTATCTCTTCGAAGGCCAAACCCTCTTGAATGACGTATGCCGCATCGCTGGGCTGAACCCCGGCGCTTTTGACGAGGTCCGGGGCGCTGCTGATACCCTGGCCGGATTGGCCCTCGAACTCAGCGGCGATATCCCCAATTCCGGTACGGAACTGCGCTGGCAGGGGTACCTGCTCACCGTCGTGGCCGCCAATAACCGGAAAATCGAACAGGTGAAGTTGACGCTTTAAGCAAACCCGGCCCATGATGCATACCCTCGATCGCTACCTGATCCGCAAATATTTATCGACCTTTTTTTTCGCTGTGCTGATTTTCACGCTCATTTCCATGGCGATCGATTTCAGCGATAAGGTGAAGAGTTTTATCGAAAAAACCTGCACCTTCAAGGAGATCATGGTCGACTACTATATCGGGTTTGTGCTGAACATGGGCGGCCTGCTGCTGCCCCTGTATGTACTTATCGCCGTCGTGTTTTTCACCTCGCGACTCGCTTTTAACGCCGAAATTCTGTCGATCCTGAACGCCGGTGTGAGCTTCCAGCGGCTGCTGCGCCCCTACTTGCTGGCAGCTGGCGCCGTGGTGGCCCTCCATCTCGCGCTCAACCATTTTCTGATCCCCACCACCAATAAAACGCGCCTCAAATTTGAACGCACCTACGTATGGACGGAGCAGGAAAAGGGTAAAAAAGCCAACGTGCACTTTCTGGTCGGGCCCGACGTCAAAGTATATATTCAAGGCTACGACAAGGAGAAACAAACCGCTACCGGCCTGCGCCTTGAAAAATTCCGCAACAGCCGGCTGATTAGTATCCTCGACGCCCAAAGCGCCGCCTGGCGGGGCGAACCCAACCGCTGGATCCTGAACAACTACTCCATCCGGACCTTCAACGGCTTGCGCGAGTCCTACCAGCGGTTCACGACGCCCCTCGACACGGCGATCAACCTGGTGCCGCAGGATTTTATCTGGTATGCCAATCAAAACGAAGAGATGACCTCGTTTGAACTCCGCGAAGCGATCGCCCGCGACCGGAGCCGGGGCCTGCTTACTTCCCGCAGCTACGAAATCGAACTGCACCGCCGGACCGCCGACGCGTTCACCATTATCATCCTGACCATTATCGGCCTGGCCGTCGCCGGCCGCAAGGTTCGCGGCGGCATGGGCCTGCACCTGGCTATCGGGATAGGGCTGGGCGCCATGTATATTCTCCTGTCCAAATTCACCATTTCGTTTGCCGCCAGCGGCAACGTGCCCGTAGCCCTGGGCATGTGGATACCAAACATCATTTTCACCGCTGTAGCCATTTGGTTGGTAACCAGGGCGCAGAAGTAACTGGCGTCACGTTTTATTGCATCGTTTTGAAAAACACGGACCAACAACATACCATCCTCGACGCTGCCCGGCGCACCATCCGTATCGAAGCGGAGGCCTTGATCGCCCTCGCCGACTCCCTCGATGATACGACAGATTTTCAGTTGTGCGTGGAAACCATCCATCGCAGCCCGGGCCGCCTGGTTGTCACCGGCATCGGTAAAAGCGCTATCGTGGCGCAAAAGATCGTGGCCACGCTTAATTCCACCGGTCAGCCGGCCTTGTTCCTGCATGCCGCTGACGCCATTCATGGCGATTTGGGCATGGTCCAGCCCGGCGACGTGGTCCTGTGCCTGTCCAAAAGCGGCGAATCGGCCGAAATCCGGGTGCTCGTACCCCTGGTGAAAAATTTTGGCAACTGCCTCATCGCCATGACCGCCAACCGAGAAAGTACCCTGGCCCGGCAAGCGGACTACCTGCTCTGGACGCCCGTCGATCTCGAAGCCGACCCCAACAACCTGGCGCCAACGTCCAGTACTACTGCCCAAATGGCCCTGGGCGATGCCCTGGCCGTAGCCCTGCTCGCCTTGCGCGGCTTTTCGCCCGACGATTTTGCCAAGTTCCACCCCGGCGGCGCTTTGGGTAAACAATTGTACCTGCGCGTACGCGATCTCTATGCCTTGCACGAACGGCCGGTGGTGCATCCCGGCGCCTCCTTGCAGGACGTGATCCTGGAAATTTCGTCCAAACGCCTCGGCGCTACCGCCGTGCTCGACGATCAACACAATCTGCTTGGCGTGGTGACCGATGGCGACCTGCGCCGCATGCTCCAGCGCACGGCCGGTTTCGGCGGCGTCACCGCACGGGAAATTATGACGCCGGCGCCGAAAACGATCGGCCCCGACGCCCTAGCCGTAGATGCCCTCGCCCTTATGCGCCAATTCGCCATAACACAACTGCTGGTGCTTGAAAATGGCCAATATCTCGGCATCGTGCATTTGCACGACCTGGTGCGGGAAGGGCTGGTTTGAGTGCGTTGTGCGCAGGGGAGTTGTGAATGGGGGGGGTTACATCTTCCGGCTCAACACCAGGGTCCGGTACCTGGGCAGATTAATCAGCAACACCCCACTCAGGATGACGCCCAAAGCCGCCAGTTGCCGCCAGGCAAACGGCTCAGAAGCCAGAAGCCAGCCCAGCAGCACGGCTACTACCGGGTTTACATACGCATAGGTGCCCACCTGCACGGCCGGCCGCTGGCTCAACAACCAGACATACGACAAGTAACCCACCAGCGAACCCAACCCGATGAGGTAGGCCAAGCTTAGCCAGGACTCCGGACTAACGCTGGAAAGGGTAAATTCGCTGGTCTCTCCCTGCTGCCAACTCGCTGCCAGGCTAAATATACCGGCCGCCAGCATCTGAATGCCCGCCCCCATAGTGGTCGACATGGCGGCGGGCCGGTACTTGAGATAAAGCGAACCGGCAGCCCAGGAAATACAACCCGCCAGGAGTACCAGCATGGCAAACAACTGTGCGTTCAGGCCTTGGCTGAACAGCGGTTTTCCCGGATCAAACAAATACATTATTCCGGCAAAGCCAACCAGTACGCCGCTCATGATGAGGCCGTTCGAAAAATTGTACGACCATTGTTTGTAGTCCAGCAGCACAAACCAGAACGGTAGGCTGGCGACAATAATGGCGGCTAAGCCGGAAGAAATGTACTGTTCGACCCATACGACTGCGCCGGTGCCGCCGAACAACATCAGCATGCCGGCAAAAGCGTGTTGCGAACCAGCCTGCCAGCTGGCCCGCTCGCCGTGCGCCATGCGCCAGCCCAACAACAACACCCCGGCCGTGGAAAACCGGATGCCCGAAAGCAAAAACGGCGGAATCGTTTTCAGGCCGATTAAAATGGCCAGATACGTGGAACCCCAAATGAGGTAAATGGCCGCAAAGGCAGCAAGAATCAGGCTTCGGCCAGGTATCGTGTTAGACGCCATCACAGGTACGGACTTGTGGCGGCAGGATACGGCTACGCCAGACAGGAAAAATTTGTTTTCATAGCTTTGCTGTTAAATCCGTATCTTTACCAACAAAGACGCTTTAGACGGTAAAGTTAAGTTTAATTTTACCGACAAAGCAAGTTTTAGTAGTAAAAAATATGGAAAATCCGCTCGAGACGATTGCGCTGAATGGCGGGTGGCTTTGCCTGGATTTTATCAATACCGTGTCTGCCCGGTTGCCCGTAATGGGGGAGGAGTATTTGCGCTCCTGGGATGATTTTCGCATTTGGGTGAAACGGGCGGCCGTATTGCCGGAAGAGGAGCGGCGGGTTTGGGACCGCTTGCCGGAAAGCAATATCGAAGAGGTGCACGCCCTGCGCGAAGCCCTCTTTGCGCTCTTCCAATATGCGGCCCAGCATGGCGCCCTACACCCTGAACACCTCGACACGCTGAACGACTTGCTACACGAAGTGTACCCGCATACGCGGATTTGCCTGACTCCCGATGGCCTCCGGCGCGGCGTGGAAAAGGCGCCGCACCCGGAAAAACCCCTGTGGCTGATCGCCCTTTCCGCGGAAGATCTCCTCATGGGCGATCGCCTGCAACGGATAAAAGCGTGTGACAACTGCGGCTGGTTGTTTCTGGATACCAGTAAAAACGGAGCCCGCAGGTGGTGCAATATGCAAACCTGCGGGAGCCAGATCAAAGCCAGGGCGTATTATCACCGGAAAAAGAGGCTGTAGCACTTATTCCACCCGTTCGAGCTGCATGGCCAGGAAGGGCGTCCAGGTTTGCCCGTCGCGACTCATCTCGCCGGATTCGACCCATTTGCCGGCCGCATTGCGGATAGTATACCGGACGCGGCCGGCTATCGGGTGAACGAACCCCCATACGATGCTGCCGTCGGGCTGCACGCTGAAGTCGGCGTCTACATGATTCCCGTCAGCGCGGACCGCACGCAGGAGATATTGCCCGGCCGCCTGGTCGTAGCAGATCAGGGCAAAGGCCTGATGAATGATTTTGGTGGAATCGGCTGCATCGCGCCCGAGCCCGTCGATCGTGAGCACCGTGCCGTTGGCATGCCAGGCCACGGTTTCGGTTTGTTTGAACGTGTGCCGCTGCGGCCCCATCTGTATCCAGCCGCTGCCTTTCCAGTTGCCGGCTAAAAATTGGATTTTTCCCATGGCTTCCGCCACCTGGGCACTGGGTTGGAGGTTTGACTGGGCAAAAAGCGAACCGGCGCAGATGCTGAAGGCAACTGCGAAAAAATGGGTGTTCTTCATATCTGTTAGTTTATTTTATGGAAAAATCCTGGTCGAAATAGGTTTTCAGGTCGTTATAAAATGCTTCAAAAGCCGCTATCCCTCGCGGACTGAGTTTGCATACCGTGAGTGGGTAATTGTTTTTATAGGTCTTTTCCACCTCGATATAACCCGCTTCCTGCAATTTGCTGATCTGGACGCTCAGGTTGCCGGCGGTAGCGCCGGTTTGGTCCTTCAAGGCATTAAAATCCGCCTCGCGCACAACGATCAGGTGCGACATAATGGCCAGCCGCAATTGCGATAATAAAATGGGATCAAGCGATTTAAACATGGCGTCTCGTATTCAGCATATATCCGGGGATCAAATACCCCAGTATGGTGGCGATGCCTTGTACCAGCAAATGTTCGTGGTAGCCCAAGGCCAGGCAAATGGCCGCCCCTGTCCACATTGCCATGGCGCCCAGCACCAGCGGCGCAAAGCGCAGCAACGAACCCGACACAAAGGTCGCAAACCCGACCAATACCAAAATAAAAGGGATCGGCGATACCCTGGCCTGTACAGAAAGCGCAATGACGATCAGTAGGGAAATACCAAACGCCATCCACACCCGCCCGTGCCAGTCGCGGACCGGATTGCTGATCGGGGCTAGTTTTTTGTCGCGCCGCCATTCGTACAGGACGGCTGCCGGAGCCCCCACCACCGTCATGCCCAACCACACCATGTAATGCTTCGGGTAACCCATCACTGCATCCAGGTAATAATCCGCCAGACATGCTCCGGCTACCAGCCAGCCCCATAACAAATAGTGGAACCCGTTTTCGCGAAAACTACTCTTGGCCAAATCAATACTTTCCCGGATGATGCGCAGGCTTTCCTGCGGATTGAGCACTTTTTCTTCGTTTTCCATGATAACGTACAGGTAGTTTATTTTTTAAAATTTTATGCAAATATAAACTAGTTTATTTTATAAATCAAATTTATCGTTAAAAACGGCGACATACCCGACGGACGCGGCCGGCCATCCGACCGGGCTGTTTTTAAACCGGTTCTTTGTCCAGCATTTTAATCAGGATACCGGTTTTCATGCGTGGTTCAAAGAAGGTGCTTTTGGGGGGCAGGCTTTTTCCGGTGTCGGCAATATGCATCATATCGTCGAAGCTGACGGGGAACAGCACAAAACCGGTATGCTCGGCGCTGTTGCCCACCACTTTCCGGATGCCGTTCAGGCCTTTCGAGCCTTCCACATACGTGATGCGCGCGTCGGTGCGCACATCCCGGATGCCCAGTATTTGGCGCAACACCAGTTCGTTGAGCATGCTGACGTCCAGCAATACCGGCAGGGTATGGGCGCTGGGGCGCCAGGCGGTCAGCACTTCCGGTTTCCAGTGCAGGCGGTACCAGTGCCCGCGGAAAAATAACTTGAGCTGGTATTTTTTACGGGGCTTGCGGGGGTATTCCACGTATTCAATTTCAAAAACCTGGGACAAGCGCCCGAACAATTGCTCCGGACTGAGCCCGTTGAGCCCTTCCACTACCCGGTTGTAGTCGAGAATATCCAGCTGATCGGTGGCGAAATAGGCGCAAAAGAGGTAATCGAAGTCCAGGTGGGGATATTCACCTTTCAGGTGTTGGTGCAGCAGGGCCAGGGTGCTGGTGCGGTGGTGCCCATCGGCGATATAAACGCCGGGTACCTGGCGGACGAACAGGTCTTGCAAAAACCGGATTTCCGTATCATCCTCGACGGCCCAAAGCTGGTGTGTCTGGCCGTCTTTTTTGAAATGTACGGTAAACAACGGCGTGTGTGCCTGAATAAACGCCTCCATCCACGTTTTGAGTTCCTGTACCGGGGCGAACGTGAGCAGGATGGGTTTCAACACGGCGCCCCAGCGCAACAGCAGTTCTTTTTGATGTTGCTCGCGTTCGCTGAGCGTTTTTTCGTGCTTTTTAACCTTCCCGACGAAAAAATCTTGCACATCGTTGAGGGCGACCAGACCGGTATGGCGCCGGTGATGCGCCTCGATCAGGTAAATATAAATCGCCGGCTGTCCGGTTTGAGCCAGCCATTGGTTGTGCTGGTACTCCAGAAATGCATGTTTGGCCTGGGCACAATACACATCCGGCGAAGCGGGAATACGGTCGAAGCGCGGATACGTGGCCAGGAAGGGTTTGATATGCATACAGATTGCCCATTAGGGGGGTAAAAGTAGAGGCAATCCGATTTTTTTAACGCCGGTAGTCAATAAATTTTCATTTTTAGCGATTAATTTGCCGACACGCTAATCCCCGGACTCCGGTTTTTATGAAACGATACGCCACTTTTGTCCTGCTTCTGACTCTTGCCTATGGGACTGTTTCGCTGGGCGCACAGTCCGTTACCGATATCAAGTCGCGCCTGAACCGCGCCCAAACCAAGAGCGAAAAGATGCGCCTGAGTTACCAACTGGCCGAAAGGCAGCTGGAAAAAAATCCGGCAGAGGCTGCCGATTATGCCTACCAGGCCAGCGAACTGGCCATTCAACTGGGCGAAAAACGCATGGCTTCCGAGGCACTCTACCTGAGCGCCGAAGCCCAACTGCGCCGGCGCAAATACCCGGATGCGACCGCCCGCTTTATCGAAGCCTGGAACACGGCGCGCAACTACGGGCATCGCGATGTAGCCCTGCAATCCGTTGAAAAACTGATGGACGTTGGCAAACGCCAGAACAACCTGGCCGAAGCGCTCAAATGGAGCCAGGAAATGATCAAATACCTCCAGGAAAATACCGGCCGCTCGTCCAGCAGCGGCGATGCCCTCCGGCGCCTGGAAAGCCAGCTCTCCGCCGCCGAAGCTGATAACAGGAGCCTGCGCGAACAACTCGCGCTGGCGACCGGCCAAAGCCAGATCCTGGAAACGACCTACCAGGAACAAATCAAACAGGTGGAAGCTAAAACCCAGGAAGAACTCAGCAAGCGCGAGGAAGCCATTACCCAGATATCGGCTGAAAAACGCCAGACCGACTCGCTGGTGTCGGTTAAAAACAGGCTGTTGCGCACCCTGACGGAAGAACAGATTGTGGATTCTATGTTCAGTGCCCAGCAAGGCCGCGAAATCGAGGCCTCCCGGGCCCGCCTGGCCGAAGCCGAGCTCGAACGGCAGAAATCCGAAACCGCCAGTTATTTCCTTTTGTTGCTCAGCGGGTTCGTACTGGTGGTTGCCGCCCTGTTTTACCTGCGCTACCGCGCCAAACGCCGCACGGCCAACGAACTGGCCGGCAAAAACAAGATCATCGAAGCTGAACAAAAACGGAGCGACGAACTGCTGCTCAATATTCTGCCGCCGGCAATCGCACAGGAACTAAAAGCAAAAACGAAGGTGGCCGCCCGGCAATACGAACACGCCACAGTGATGTTTGTAGACTTTACCGGCTTCACCCGCATATCCGAATTACTGAGCCCGGAGGCCCTGGTAGCCGAACTGGACTACTGCTTTAGCAACTTCGACCATATCATAGGCCAATACCGCATCGAAAAGATCAAAACAGTGGGCGATGCCTATATTTGCGCCAGCGGCCTGTCGGATAAAAACGCCAGCCCGTCGGATATGGTAAAAGCCGCCCTGCAAATCCAGGATTTCCTCCTCCACCTCAAAGCCGAGCGCATGAGCCAGGGGCTGCCCTATTTCGATGCGCGGGTTGGTATACACACCGGGCCGGTCGTGGCCGGTGTGGTGGGCGAGAAAAAATTTGCGTATGATATCTGGGGCGATACCGTCAACATAGCCGCCCGCATGGAAGAAGCCTGCGACCCCGGCCGCGTCAACGTCAGCGAAGACACCTATTGGAAAGCCAAGTATGAATTCGAATGGCTATCCCGCGGAAAAATTGCCGCCAAAAACAAAGGCATGATGGAAATGTACTACGTGACGGCGGTGAAAGGAGAAGGTTATTGAGGGGTTCAGGGGTTTCAAGAATCAGGGGTTTCAGGGTTCCGGGGTTGTTTATGGAGGCCTTCAATTACTGGAAGATCAATCTACTTGGTCAATGAACCCTGAAACCCCTTTTCTCAATCCAGGATAAGCACACCCGCCGCCTCGAACGCGAGCTCGCGTTTGGGTTCGGTGATGGCCGCAATTTCCCCGGCCGATTTTCCGGCGTCTTCAGCGTAGTGGCGCAGGTCGTCCACCGAAGTGACGTCTACAAAAGCGAAACCCTCGATCACCACGCGTTTGCCGGCGAGGTCTTTCGGCATGAAGAATGCGTAGTCTTTGAACGTTACGCGCATGGGCTGAGAACCGGGCTTGTCCGATACCAGCGTGATCCAGCAGCCTTTTTTCTGACAAACTTCCTGCACGGTGCCGGTCACTTTGATCGCCAGGGAGTCTGTGCCCGCCATTTTGGAGATTAGTTCATCATGCCCGATGGCATGGTCGGCGTTGATGGTTGCGCCGAAGTGTTTGCCGTCGCTCGTTGTTTGCGCATTCACCGAATTGTTATGATTCGAACTGCAGGCAACCAGTGCGGTCGCGGTGGCAAAGGACAGACAGAGTTTTTTTAACACCATTTTAGATTTTTTTTCAAATTATTGTAAATCAGTATATTGCCAATTGAAATGGCCCTGCAAAGGTACGCATTCATCCTGAACATAATATGACTGGCACAATATTCGGTTGCCAAAGTTGTTCTTGCAATCGCTCCTCTACCCGGGTAACAACCACCAGAAACCGCCGCCGCGCGCCCTACCAGGCCACGGCGTATAGGCGCACAGCGATTTCGGGCTGCTCCGATTCACCAACTTTAATCAATCTTTAACAGTATTTGCACCCTTCTTTTACACCCGCTTTCGTTGAACATTCAAATTATGATTTTTATGAAGGGTCTGTTGTTTCATTTGATCCTGCCGGCAGTTCTGCTGGCACTTAGCCAAACATCCCTCTCCGCCCAATGCCTGGAAGGCAACTGCCGCAACGGCTACGGCGTTTTCCGCTTTGCCAATGGCGACAAGTACGCCGGCAACTGGGCCAACGGTCAGCCCCACGGCTCTGGAAAATATTACTGGCCTACCCGCGAACGCTATGAAGGCGAATTCCGCTTTGGAAAATTCGACGGCACCGGCACGATGTATTACCCCGACGGCGCGTACTATACCGGTGGCTGGAGCAAGAATTTCAAAAATGGCCGGGGACGCCTCGTGCGGGCCAATGGCGCCGTCGTGGAGGGCGCCTGGGCCAACGGAAAATACGTCGAAGGCAGCGCAAGCGCCAGCACAGTTGCCCAAGGCGCCAGCAAACCGCCCTCCAAGCCCGCAGCAACCCAGAAACCCTCGGGCAAGGTGGACGTGTCGGATTTGCGCAACTGCAACTCTACTTATTGCCGCAACGGCACCGGCTACTACGACTACCCCGACGGGTCGCGCTGGATCGGCGAGTTTAAAAACGGCGTGCCCTATGGCCAGGGCACCTGCTATTACGCCGGCGGCGACCGCTATACCGGCCAGTGGGCCAACGGCGCCCCCAACGGCGAAGGCGTGTTGTACTCCACCGGCGGCCGCGTCTCCGGCGCCGTATGGGTCAATGGCGCCGCTATCCGCGAGCTCGATTCCGACGAAATGATCCCCAACGATCCCGTACGCGTGGAAGCCAGTAAAAACGTAAAAATCTATGCCGTGGTGGTGGGCGTCAGCCGCTACACCGCCATGCCCTCGCTCAAGTTCACCGACGACGACGCCCTGCTCTTCTACTCCTTCCTGCGCAGCCCCGAAGGCGGCGCCCTGCCCGACGAGCAGATCTCGGTACTGATCGATGAAGCTGCCACCCGCGAAAACGTGTTGCGCACCATGCGCCAGTTTTTCCTCAAAGCCGATGCCAACGACGTGGTGCTGTTTTATTTCAGCGGCCACGGCCTTGAAGGCTGCTTCCTGCCGGTGGATTTTGACGGCTACAACAATAAACTCCGCCACGAAGAAATCAAACAGGTGCTGATGCAAAGCAAGGCCAAGCACAAACTTTGCATTGCCGATGCCTGCCACAGCGGTACACTCAACTACGGCCTGGCCGCCAAAGGCCCGACGCCGGCTTCGATGGCCCGGTACTACCAGGCCTTTGAAGAGTCCAACGGCGGCGTAGCCTTGCTCATGTCCTCCAAAGCGGAAGAACTATCGCTGGAAGACCACGGGCTCCGGCAGGGGATTTTTACCTACTACCTGCTCCAGGGCCTCAAAGGCAAGGCTAATGCCAACGGCGACCATCTCATCACCATCCGCGAACTGTACACCTACGTGCACAGCCGGGTGCGCGAATACACCACCAACGTGCAAACCCCCGTACTCACCGGTGTGTACGACGATAATATGCCGGTGGCCTTTCAACGCTAGGGAAGGCCAGTTGGTCCTCAAAGCACGCGGACTACATCTGTGGTGCGCATAGCGAAGCATCCGGGCCGGATACCGGAACCTTGCCGGTACCACGGCAACACGTCTACAGGTCAATAACCAACTGCCACTCCCCATCCGGCAACTGCTGAAATGAGCGCCGGTGCTCGGGCGTGAGCCCGTGCTGGCGGATCGCTTCGCGGTGGGCGGCGGTAGGGTAGCCCTTGTTGGAAAGCCAGTCGTAGTCCGGATAAAGTGCCGCCAACCGGTACATTTCCGCATCCCGGTGGGTTTTTGCTAAAATGGAAGCCGCAGCGATGGCGGCGTATTTGCCGTCGCCCTTCACCACGCACAAGTGCGGAACGGTTCCGTAGGCACGGAAGCGGTTGCCGTCCACCAAAATAAATTCCGGACGCCAGGCCAAGGCATCGAGAGCGCGGTGCATGGCCAGGAAAGAGGCTTTCAGGATATTAATCCGGTCAATTTCCATAGCCGTGGCCTGCGCCACCGCCCAGGCCACCGCCTCCTTTTCGATCACTTCGCGCAAGACATCGCGCTGTTTTTCCGTCAGTTGTTTGGAATCGTTCAGCCAGGGATGCACGAAGCCGAACGGCAGGATTACTGCCGCTGCAAACACGGGGCCGGCCAGGCATCCGCGCCCGGCTTCGTCGCATCCGGCTTCGAGCCGGTCGGGGTGGTGAAAGGGCAAAAGCAAAGCGCTTCTAAGTTTGGTCAAAAGTATAAAAGTCTGCATGCAACCAAGCGGACAGCTGTTACCTTTGTTGGCGCCGCATAATAATATTCGTATGACCAATACCACCTACACCAACCCAAGCGACCACGTACAGTTGCGCGATCTGCTCTTTGTCGCCTGTATTACAGAAACCCGGGTCCGGGAACGGGTAAAAGAGTTGGGTACCATGCTCACCGAAGATTTCAAGGACAAGAATCCGTTGTTTATCAGCATCCTGAGCGGGGCATTTGTCTTTGCTGCCGATTTGATCCGCGCCTTCGACGGCACTTGTGAAGTGGGCTTTGTCAGACTGGCGTCCTATGCCGGTACGCATTCTACCGGCTCGGTACAAACAGTTATGGGCCTTGAAAAGGAGATCAAAAACCGCCACGTTATCGTGGTGGAAGATATCGTGGATTCGGGCCGCACCTTGCATTTTTTCCTGGACTACCTGCGCGAACAACAGCCGGCTTCGGTATGCACGGTCGCATTTTTGCGCAAGCCCGAAGCGCTTGTTTTCCCGGTCAGGGTCGATTATGTCGGTTTCGATATCGACGACCGTTTTGTCGTAGGGTATGGCCTGGATTATGACGGCTTAGGGCGAAACCTCCCGGGGTTGTATCAGCTCGTTTCGTAGCGGATTTTTGGGGCATAGCTCCAACGTCGATAAAATTATTGCTATATTTCGCTCGAAAACGATCTAAACAAAACAGAATGGCCGGATTAAACCCCACCCCGGATCAACTCCGCCGATTAAAAGACGCCTTTCGGGAACTCAAAGCAGAGCAGGATCAACTCTTGCGGCAAGCCGAAAGCCGCACCTTCGTGCATACCCGTGTGTACCGCCAGGTGCGCGACGAGCGCAAATGCCTGCTCATCGGCCGCAAGGGCTCCGGTAAAACGGCGCTCCTGGTCGGCTACCGGTATGAAAACCACGAAGAATACCTGGCCGAAGCCGGTATCGATATCATTGCCGACGAGTTTCCCCTGGAGCCCCTGTTCCATTTTTTCTACAAGGAAGTGTACGACAAACTCAATAAGCGTACGGCCACCGGGCGCAATACCGACCTGGCCCACTTCCTCGACCCCACCAAAGTAGCCACCTATGCCTGGAAACAAAGCCTCACGGCTTCGGCCGTGTGCATGGCCGCCCAGCACATCCTCGCTTCCGATTTTGCGGGCCGGCTGGCCGACGATGAAAAACGCACGCTGGAGGAATCGCTCGGGCACGTCCTCAAACTCCTGGGCGCCACCAACGGCAAACGGCGCGTGGGCGGCGAAATATTAGGCCCCTTCCTGGTGTATTTTTTTACCAATTTCACCGAACTCATCGAAGCGGCTGTCGACCAATCGGTGGGTAGCTTTGCAGCGCTGATCGCAAAAATTTCGGGCCAGCTCAATATTATGGCCAAAAACAACACCGACGAAGCCTTGCGCCGTCCAGTGTTGCAAATCCGCCAGATTCTCGACCGGCACAGCAAAAAAGTACTGCTGACTCTCGACCGGTTCGACGACTTTTACGACGAGTTTCAATACCGCCAAAACTCCGACATGGCCATTGAAAAACGGGCTTTTTTGAGCGCCTTGCTCAAAGGCCTGGTAATCGCCGCCCGCGACCTGCAGCGCGACACCGCGCATTTCTCGTGGATGCATATGATCTTTACCATCCCCATGGATAAGTTCCTCGAACTTCAGCTGCGCGAACGTGCCGACCTGGAAAGCAACCACGTGGTACGCCTGGAGTGGACCCCCCGCGAACTGTACGAACTCGTCAACCGCCGCATTGCCGCAGCCCTGCATTTGCCGGAAAAAGACATTCCAAACGCCTGGAAACTCCTGTTCCCGTTCGATGTCGCCAACGGCCGCCTGCGCGAAGTAAAAGAAGACTCCTTCCTCTACATCGTGCGGCATTCGCTTTGGAATCCGCGCGAAATTCATATGTACCTGAAAGCCTTGTTTGCCGAAATGGAAAAAGGGCCGGCCGACGAAGACATGTTCCGGCGGGTGGTGCGCACAGAAACCGAAAATATCATCCGGCGCGAGTTTATCGGCCAGTTTATCGGCGAATTTCAGGGCCTGCAAAAGGTGCTGAACAAGCTCGGCAATGTGCAATTGCGCACGGTGTTACCCTATGAAACCTTGTGCGACGGACTCGGCGGGCTCGAACTTTTCGACGATTGTCGTACCCCTGATCAAATTGCCGTCCGGCTCTTTCACATGGGCGTTATCGGTGTGCGGGTGAATGCCCGGCGCACCGACGGCAATATCCCCGTGATCACGCAGCAAAAACAGGAAATTGCCTATCGTTTTTGTTTTAATTCGGATGAAAATGACCCTTTTTCGCCCGGCTGTGAAGTGTGTATCCACCCGATGTTTTTCGAATACCTCAATATCCGGCACGACGAGCCTTATGTGGTCAATCAGCTGACCTGGGAGATGTTTGCGTAGAAAAATTATTTATAAAACACCTGCCACAACCAGCAGTCGCTCCCCTCCCGGTACAACATCCACAGGCCGGCGCCCATGATGAGGGTACACGGAAAGGCCGAGCCGACACCGAGCGGTGTAATGGCGGCCAGGAAAACCATACCGCCGGCTGCGCCAAGCCGGAACAACCACCCCTTTGCCAGCATGCCGATGGCGATACCCGCCTGCCCCGTGGCGATCGCCAACACTATAGGAGCCGGGTGCGCCGCAAAATAACCGCTGATGAACGCCCGGTACGCCGCTGAAAACGTATACTGTGCATAACCCGTGTATATACCGGGCGTACTTAACGCCGTCACGGCGTTGAACCATGCCGCCCAGCCAAAGAGCAGGAAAAACAACAGCCTGCCCCATGACGGACGTTTCCAACACGCCCACAACAGCAGCAAAGCGAGGATATTTGAAATGGAATAAGCGATCCAAACGATGTGCGTAGGCATATTTGAACTCTTATTTTAACTGTACCGGCAAAAGTACCCACCGGTGCTGCCATTACCGATGTCCGGAATCAGCGGGCGAGCTGAGGCTGACCGCCAGGAAAGTATTTTACCCGTACGATTTAATATAAAATATACCTACCGGGCGCTTTAACTTTAAGCCAGGTTTCCAATTTTTGGGCTTTCCAGATTTAATGCAACGCTATGCGCCTCCACCTTTTTCTTTTTGCTCTGCCGCTTTGGGTATTTCACGCCTGCAAAACAACGGGCCCGTACGCCACTGCTGCCGGCCAACCCATCCTGCTCCCCAACGGTTGGTCGCTCCGCCCTGCCGGCAGGAGCCTGCCCCTGGGCGACCTGCCACTGAATATGGCGCTCTCGCCCGACGGGCGCTATCTGGCCGTCACCAACAATGGCGTTGGCCGGCAATTCATTCAACTGGTCGACACGAAAAAAGAAAAAATTACAGCCGGGCATGATATTGCAAAGGCCTGGTACGGGCTCGCGTTCAGCGCCGACGGGCGCTATCTGTACGCCTCGGGCGGCAATGACAACCTGGTAGTACGCTACCGTGTAAACCAGGGCAGCCTGCGCCGCGACACGGCGATCCGGGTCGGCGCTCCAAGCCCCCGCCTGTGGGTGGGTGGTTTGGCGATAGACGATAGCCGCCAACGCCTTTGGGTGGCTGCGAAAGAGGATTCCAGCTTGTATGTCTGCGACCTGAAAACCCTGGCGGTGATGCAGCGCCTCCGGCTCGAAACGCCGGCCTACGCTTGCTTGCTCGCGCCGGCGTCGGGCGATGTGCTCGTATCGCTATGGGGCGGCCGGCAGGTGGCTGTTTTCGACGCCCAAAGCCTGGCGCGCAAAACCGGCATACCGGTCGGCGATCACCCCAACGAACTGTTGCTGAGCCGCAACGGCCAGTGGCTTTTCGTCGCCAATGCCAACTCCAACTCCGTATCGGTGGTGAACATGGCCACCCGCCGGGAAGTGGAAGTGCTGAATGCGGCCTTGTACCCCGCCGCGCCGGCCGGCTCCACCACCAATGGCCTGGCCCTGAGCCCCGACGAAAGCACCCTGTATATCGCCAACGCAGACAACAACTGCCTGGCGGTATTCGACGTATCCACACCCGGGGAAAGCCGCTCCAAAGGGTTTATCCCAACGGGTTGGTACCCGACCTGCGTACGCGCCGCAGGTAATAAGATATTCGTAGCCAACGGCAAAGGCATGTCCAGCCTGCCCAACCCAAAAGGCCCGCAACCAAACATGAAGTCCGAAGATTACCGGGCGGCGGAGTATATCGGCGAACTCTTCCTGGGCACGCTCAGCATCATCGACGCCCCCGACGCCACAGCGCTCGGGCGCTATTCGAGGCAGGTGTTTGAGCATACGCCCTACACCAAAACCAAGGAACTGCAGGCCGAAGGCGAGCCCGGGAATCCCGTGCCAATGCGCGTGGGCGACCCCTCGCCGGTCAAATATGTTTTTTATATTATTAAAGAAAACCGGACGTACGATCAGGTGCTTGGCGATATGCCGGGCGGAAACGGCGATCCGGCGCTGTGCCTGTTTCCTGAAAAAGTAACGCCCAATCAGCATGCGCTGGCGCGGGAATTTGTATTGCTCGACAATTTTTATGTGAACGCCGAAGTAAGCGCCGACGGCCACAACTGGAGCATGGCTGCCTATGCCACCGATTATGTGGAAAAAACCTGGCCCACCAGCTACGGCGGGCGCGGCGGCGGGTACGATTACGAAGGCGCGAGCCCGCTTGCGCACCCGGAAAAAGGGTACATTTGGGATTATTGCCAACGCGCCGGTGTGAGTTACCGCACCTATGGCGAATTTGCCGACGATTACAAGGCCAACTACCCCACGCTCGAAGGGCATATATGCCCAAATTATTCCTCCTGGGACCTCAACATCCCGGATATTGAGCGGGAAAAAGTATGGGAACACGACTTTGATTCGCTCCTGGCGATCGGCCGCGTCGCCCGGTTCAACACCATCCGGTTTGGAACCGATCACACTTCCGGCATGCGCAAAGGAGCCTATTCGCCCGAAGCGGCAGTGGCTGATAACGACCTGGCTGTGGGGCGTATGATCGAGCACTTGTCCCAATCGCCGCTTTGGAAAGAAAGCGCCGTGTTTATCCTGGAAGACGATGCCCAGAACGGCCCCGATCATGTGGATGCCCATCGAAGCATTGCCTTTCTGGCCAGCCCCTATGTAAAGCGCAGTTTTGTCGACCATACGATGTATTCCACATCCTCTATGCTGCGCACGATGGAACTCCTCCTCGGTTTGCCCCCGATGAGCCAGTACGATGCCGGCGCCACGCCGATGTGGCGGTGTTTTACGTCTAAACCAGATTTTACACCCTTTGCCGCCCGGCCCAATCAGATACCCATCGATACCCGTAACGCCGCCGTCAACGAATTGAGCCGTATCTCCGAAACCTTCCAGCTGGCCCGTTTGGATGCCGTACCGGAGCGTTTGTTCAATGAAGTACTTTGGAAAAGTATTCGGGGAATGGACAGCGAGATGCCGGCGCCACGCCGCAGCGCATTTGTCCGGGCCCATGATACCGAAGCGGAGGAAGGCGAAAAAGATTAGCCGCTCGATGAGCGGTACGGCGCCAAAACCAAAAAGCCGCACCGGATTTTGAAATTTCCGGGTGCGGCATTGGTCTAAACGGCGGACGGGGTCTCCAATGGATTTCGGGGTGGTTACAATGGGGAAACAGGTAGATCTGGGATTACTGGTTTTTCGGTGGGCTTATGGGACTTGGCTGTGGGATTCAAGGCAATTGGGGCTGGCATTGGGGTTGGCATTGGGGTTGGTTTTCAGGGTCAGGCCTTGGGGGCCGGTTTAATTGGGGCGGTTTTTTGGGGTTCATGGCTTTAAGGGGGCAAATTTTGGGCGGGCAGTCGGATGAGCATTTGGCTTTGGCGTTCCGGTCTGAGGCAGATTTCTTTCATTTGGTTTTTTGCTCTTCGGCACATGGTATGCATTGGTTTTGCTAAGGATAGAAGCCGTTGTTTGCATTGGTTTCCTTTAAAAGTCGGTTAGCCTTTTTGGATCACAACCCTTTTTTCAAAAAAAATAAAAAAAATTCGCAAGCCCCTTAGTTCTACTTTGTCAAATTAGGAATAATTTGCATACCGGTCCATGTCAGCCTGCCGCTGGCGATGTCGTTGCCGAATAGCCTGGTTCAATCCGGCAGTGGAATTGAGTTTATTGGAGAGTGTTTTAGCAAGGATTACTTTGACATCTGAACAGGATAATAGAGGTAACTCATCTTGTTGTTCTATTCGGGTGTGAATAATATAATGAAGTGCCATCATAGTCAGGGCTACATGGTGATACCAAGCCACCCAGGAACGTACCTGATATTGATGTAGACCGAGTTGTTCTTTGACATCTTGAAAGGCTCTTTCCACCCAGTATCGTTGCATTTGGCGAAAGAGGGCATTTGGCAATGTGATGGGTTTTTGGGAGTGAAAACAGAGGCTGAATTTTATTTCCGAGCCGTCCAACTCTCTGGAAATAAGGAGGGCCAAGGCTTCGGGCTTATCTTCATGATCGACATCCCATACCCAAGCATCCAAAAGTACGGCCTGCCGTTTTAAGGGGCCCTTGGTTCCCTTGCGGTAGGTTAGTGTTTGCCATTGATCATCAGTTATGGTATTGATGAGGTTTGTTAGCAATACCGGCCTTTGATCGCTTTTATACCTGGTTGGGGTACGGCCCCTTCCTTCTTCTTTTATAGGCAGGTATGGCTCCGGGTCACTCAGATAAACACCCAGTCCTTCGCCCACATCCAGGACAAATGGTTTGCTTTGTTGCTGCAAAAAAGCCCGTAATGTGGGAGAATTGCCGTATTGTGCATCCCCTCCAACCCAATCGTAACTTACATTGCCAACTAAATCTTTGATTAACTCAATGGCCAGTTCGGGCTTGGTTCGGTAATGCTGCTCATGCCCAGGTATCTTTGCTTCATTACAACGTTGAGGGTCATTGGTCCATTCTTTAGGCAAATAAAGACGGCCTCCAACTAAACCCACTTTGTCTGCTTTGCACAAGGCTGTAAATACCCCAACCTGACCATTGGAAACCTTGCCGACATTACCAATATACTGCCGGGCGACTCCAACGCTTTTCTTGCCCGATTTCTCCCAGCCGCTTTCATCCAGGATCAAACCGCAGGGCTCTTCTTGGCGCAAAAGAGCAAAACTGGCGGCCATCTGGCGGCATACCTCTCCCATCACACCTTGCCAATCCCACGGGGAGTGACTGATAAAGTGTTGAAGGTTTTGATAATCGCTCTCCGGAATCCGCTCCTGCATACGTTCGATATTGCTTTTGCAATCGTGAAACAGACCTTTCAAGTATTCTTCACAGTGGCTCATATTGTTTTTGGTGCCACACACACAGTAACCCTTATAGGCCGAAGCATAGTTCGTTATTTTTTTTCACTGACGGGTAGGCTCATACGATTGAAAATGGCTAAAATTAAATATTTATTTAATTTGACAAAGTAGAATTAGGAACGTGTCCGAAATAACTTACCATTTTGGGCGGCGTCTTCTTGACGCTGACTTCGTTGGTAAAACAGTTGCGTAGCGATGCTATGCGCCTGTTTCACCGCCTTGCCAGCGCCAAGAATACACTCGCCGAAAACGGCAACTTATTTCGGACACGTTCCTTAACAGGACTTTCCCGCCCCCGCCATCGCGAATTCAGTTGCCGCGACATATATTTGCCCCATATCCAACCCTCCCTCACCCCTTCCTTCTAGATTAATACATGAGCGATGACCAACTAATCCGGATGATCCAGCAAGGCGGCTCGCCACGCGAAAAAGCCAATCGCCACCTGCAGGACAAGTATTTTTATCTGATTCGACAAGTCGGCGTGCGCAAGCTGCACCTCAGCTATGAAGAAGCGCATATGGCGTTTACCGATGCGTTGACCGAGTTGGACTGGAAAATCCGCCAGAACGAATCCATCGAAGATACCGGCAAAATGATCTATACGCTGACACATCGCCGGGCAGTTGACATACTGCGCAAACAGACGACTAAAACTGGTACAGAGCCATTGATCAATCCGGCCAAGACAGCAGAATTGCCCGATTGGTTTATGGATATCCTGCAAAACCTGGACCACGACCATGTTCTCAACCGCTTACTACGTATTGACGACGACAACGAAAAACGACAACGACAAATGCGCATTCTGGCTTGCGTGCTGAAGGCCCTCGAGCAGATGCCGACCAAGCGACGCGCCCTGTTGACCAACAAACTGGACGGTTACGACTACGAAGAACTGACGCAACTGCACGGATTTAAAACCGAACGAGTAGCGCACGAAATGGTTTCCAGAGGCATGGAAAGTTTACGGGATGCACTTAAAAACCTTTGCAAACAGGGAGAGCCCGTCTGTCGCGACTTATGCGCCTGGCTTAACCGGAAAACCCATTTTTAATCTGTTATGAAAAACCCGCAACACGAACTTATTGAACAGTATCTCGACGGCGCACTGCCACCAGAAGCGCGGGCGTCGTTTGAAGGACAGCTGGCTGCCGATCCGGAGTTGGCCGGGGCACTCCGTCTGTACGAAGTAGCCCGGGCCGCCGTTGAAATGCAGTCCCTGCTCGACCGCCGCGAAGCCCTCTACCGCCGGGGCCGCCAAAAACTCCATTGGCGAAAATGGTGGTGGAAACTTTTGGACAGACTGGAAATCATTTTTTTTAAGCAATACGCCGATGGCGCCTCACGGATACGCCTGGGCTTTCTGGCCGGTATAGGATTGGGCGGTGTTATCCTGTTGTTTTTGTTTATCTACCCTGACCTTATCAACCCAAAAGCCGCTCCGCGGCCCAAGCCACTGGCTGTGCCAAAAGAAAAGGCAATCATTGCATTCAACACCTATTTCAAACGGTATGATTTGCGCAACACCTTGGGCGCCAACGATTTTGATTCGTTGTATCTTCAGGCACGCGCACAATATGAAGCCGCCGATTGCGCGACTGCGTTGCCCAACCTCGCTGCTCTTGTGGCCGACCCCCAATTTGAATACCGCGCCATGGCCGCGCTGTTGCAGGGCAACTGCCTGCTCGAACAGGGCAATGCCCCGGCTGCCATCGAAGCCTTTCAACTGGTGCCGCCCAAAGCAAAGGGCCCTTACCAGCAGGCCCGTTGGTACCTGGCACTGGCCTATTTAAAACTGGAGGATACCGAAGCAGCTACTGCCGTTCTGCGCGAAATAGCCGCAGTGGCCAACCATCCACACCAGGAAGACGCGGCAAAAATACTGGGCATCGAATAGGCGCTTCGCCCGGGGTTTTCAGACGGTTTCTTAGTCTTTTACTTGTAAAAACGCAAAGGCTAACTCCAGCCCCCGCACCTGCGCTTCTACATAGGCCTGCAACGCGGCATAATCGCCCCGGGCATGCTTCAAAAATCCGGACGCCTGGCCATACACGGCCGGAAGTCCGGATTTTCGTATCAGATAGTAGCCGTCCATAAAATCGCCGACACCTCCGGAAATAATGAGGTGTTTGACCAGGTGTTTTTTCCCCAGTGCAAAATACAGCCGGTTGGCATGTTCCACCATTTCAGCCGCGGTATGGCCGACGCGTGCAAATTTTTCAAAAACCTGTTGTTTGACGGGGTCGCTGCGCAAGAGTTCCAGTTTCGCAAAATTGGTGCCGCCGGCTGCTGCAAACTCAAGGGCGGCCAAGGGCAACTGGAATAATTCGCGCATGCTGACCGGGCCCATACCCTGACCGACTTCTTTGACGATAACAGGGAAGCCGGCCGCTTTCACCAGGGCGGCAACCGTTTCAATTGGCGGCCGCCGAAACCGGTCGCCTTCGGGCTGCATGGCCTCCTGGAGCGGGTTGAGGTGGATGATCAGCCCGTCGGCCCGGAGCCGCTGCAACAGCGCTTCCATGACGCGCAATTCCCCGCGGGCAAGCAGTTCTTCCACTTGTGCGATGCCCAGGTTGGCGTATAGCGGCAGGTCAGGCCCAATTATATCCCGCACATCGAAATCGGGCATACAGGTATCGGCATACAGCAACTGCCGGCAGGACCCCAGTCCCATACCCATGCCAAATTCTCCACAGGCGCGCGCCAGGTTCCGGTTGATATGGCGCGCCTGTTCCGTACCGCCGGTCATCGACGATACCCAAACAGGGGTGCGCAGGGTTTTACCAAGGAACTGCAGAGGCGGAATACTGCCCGGCTCCGGGTGCGCCGCCAGGGCGGGTTCGTAGTGGAAGCGCTTGTCCAGTTCCAGGGGCCCGACCTGGCTCTGGAAGGCCAGGTCAATATGATCTTTTTTTCGGGAGCCGGCCTTCGGGTCCGGGTCGGGCGTTGTATGCTCTGGCGTCATGCTGCACAATTGGTTTTGGTACATGGTAAAGGTACTGGTTTCCAAATCTGGAGAGAACAACAATTGAGCGGTATTGGTTGTGTCCGGCGGGCAGGCGACGCGGCGCACCGCTCCGGTATCCCTCCCTGCAGGCCGAAACGGCCGGCGGGCAACAGGCCTCCGTCCGTGCAATCCGGATAAATTGCGGGCGTGCCGGCGAGTCCAAAAACATAACCATTTGAAAAGAGGAGCTTTCAGACGGTTTCTTATAGTCAAAAAATGAAATTTCACTACTTTTGCGCCTCTTTTGGCTTCACACCCCGGTCATTTAAACTTATCAAATACGTCACAACAAGATGGATTCTTTGGTTTACTTACTTCCGTTATTTGGTGTTGCAGGGCTGTTGTACATGCTTATTCTGCAGAATTGGGTTAAAAAACAAGACGCTGGCGATGAAAAGATGCGCGTCATAGCCGGTCACATCGCCGACGGCGCAATGGCCTTTTTAAAAGCAGAGTACCGGGTGCTGACTATTTATGTGATCGTAGCCGGCGCACTGTTGGGCTGGCTGAGCACCCAGGTAACCACCAGCCACCCGCTGATCGTTTTCGCCTTTGTGATGGGCGCCGCCTTTTCGGTACTGGCCGGTTTCTCCGGCATGCGGATTGCCACCAAGGCAAACGTACGCACCACACAGGCCGCCCGCACCAGCCTGGCCAAAGCGCTCAAGGTGTCGTTCAACGGCGGCTCGGTCATGGGGCTCGGCGTAGCCGGCCTGGCCGTATTGGGCCTGAGCGCTTTGTTTGCGCTGTTTTTCAATTTTTTCATGGGCGGCGTATATGGCGCCGACGGGCCCCGCGCCATGAGCCGGGTGCTGGAAGTGCTGGCGGGTTTCTCGCTCGGCGCTGAATCGATCGCACTGTTTGCCCGCGTGGGCGGCGGTATTTATACCAAGGCTGCCGATGTCGGCGCCGACCTGGTAGGCAAGGTAGAAGCCGGTATTCCGGAAGACGACCCGCGCAACCCCGCCACAATTGCCGACAACGTGGGCGATAACGTAGGCGATGTAGCCGGTATGGGCGCCGACCTCTTCGGCTCTTACGTAGCCACGATGCTGGCGGCTATGGTGCTGGGCAATTCAGTGATCCGGGACAATGGCGGCATACAGGATGCCTTTGGTGGGATCGGGCCGATCCTGCTGCCGATCCTGATCGCTGGCCTGGGGGTTATCTTCTCCATCATCGGCATGAACCTGGTGCGCGTGAGCGATACCGCCGAAGCCACTGCGGGCACGGTGCAAGGCGCACTGAACCGGGGCAACTGGATCAGCATCATCCTCACCGGTATTGCCTGTTTTCCGGCTATTCAATGGATGCTGCCGGAAACCATGACCATGAATTTTTTCGGACAAGGGGCGCGGGCAGTGAGTAGCATGAGCGTATTTTATGCCGTCGTGGTCGGTCTTGTGGTCGGCGCACTCATCTCGGCTATCACGGAATATTACACCGGCCTGGGCAAGAAACCGGTGCTGAATATCGTACAACAGTCGGCCACCGGCCATGCCACCAATGTCATTGCCGGCCTGGCCACCGGCATGATGTCGACCTGGATGCCAATTGTACTCTTCTCCGGGGCTATTTGGGGCGCTTATGCGTTGGCGGGCTTCTATGGCGTTGCCATTGCCGCTTCCGCTATGATGGCTACTACGGCCATGCAGCTGGCGATCGACGCCTTCGGCCCCATTGCCGATAACGCCGGCGGTATTGCCGAAATGAGCGAGCTGCCAAAGGAAGTACGCGAAAAAACCGACGTGCTCGACTCGGTAGGCAACACCACGGCAGCCATCGGCAAAGGCTTTGCCATTGCGTCAGCCGCCCTGACGGCGCTCGGACTTTTTGCCGCCTATGTCGATTTCACCGGCATCGACGGGATCAATATTTTTAAGGCCCCGGTGTTGGCAGCCCTTTTTCTGGGCGGGATGATCCCGGTGGTATTTTCGGCATTTGCCATGCAAAGCGTGGGAAGAGCCGCAATGGACATGGTAAATGAAGTGCGCCGCCAGTTCCGCGAAATTCCCGGTTTGTTGGAGGGGCATGGAAAAGCGGAATACGGCAAGTGTGTGGAAATATCGACCAGCGCCGCCCTTCGCGAAATGATGCGCCCGGGGCTGGTCGCTATCGTCACGCCCGTTTTGGTGGGCCTTGTTCCGGGTTTTTTGTCGGGCGACATGCGCCTGGGCGCTGAAATGCTGGGCGGTTATATGGCCGGCGTAACGGTAAGCGGCGTCATGTGGGCAATCTTCCAGTCGAACGCCGGCGGCGCCTGGGACAATGCAAAGAAATCCTTCGAAAAAGGCGTAAATATCGATGGAAAAACCTACTACAAAGGCTCCGACCCGCACAAAGCGGCGGTGACCGGCGATACAGTGGGCGACCCGTTCAAGGATACTTCGGGCCCATCGATGAATATCCTGATCAAACTTTCCTGCCTGGTGGGCCTGGCTATTGCGCCGATCCTGGGCGGTCATACGGAAGCGGAATCGTCGTCCATACCGCAGCCTGAAAAACAGGAGTTGCGCATGAGCCAGGAAGATTTGTCCCGGCAACAACCGGCAGCTCCGGTTCGGCAAGGCGAATAAGGAGCCGGCAGGCTCTGCCAAAATTCAACATGGAGGCCCGGTGGATTTCATAAATGGACCCCACCGGGCCTCCGCGTTTTTAAGCATCGTATCCTGCTATACTACAGGCAAACGCCCCAATCAGCAGGATGCCGTGGAGCGCTTGCACTAGGTAAAAAAACAGGTTTTGGCGACAGATATTTCCGACGGCTTAAATGCAGGGAAGAGAAGCGCTTGCGGCAGCGCGCCTGATATCATGAAACGCAATGATGGTACAAAGATGCCCCGGCCACCGGATTCAAAAAACTACGCTTTTTTGCGTTTTTCCGGGCGCCGCCGCCTGGGCAAAATAAAAAAACCCTTCCCTGAAAGCGCTTCAGCGAAGGGATAGTGTTCGTTTTTCGGTTTTGCCGGTTTCCTCCTATTCGCGTTGTTTAACAAGCGGGAATACCTGGCGGTCAACTTCCGTTTGGAGGTGTAAATAATATATACCGGCCGGCAGGCCGGCTCCCTCTATGACGGTTTCATACCGGCCGGCGGTTTTTATCGTACGCGGTTCAATATCCCGCACTTTACGGCCCAGGGCATCGCACAACAAAATCGCCACAGGGCCATCGGTTTGGAGCTGATATTCCAGCCGGGTGGATTCGGCAAAGGGGTTGGGGCTTGGATAGCGGCTGAACAGTAATTTTTCCGTGCGCGCTTCCGTTTTTTGCAGAACTTCGGCCTTTGTAACCGGTCCCGGTTTGATTTTTTGCATCGGCGGTGTGGTACCGGCGCCCTGATTGCAAGACTTGTATGACCCCACCGGCTGCTGGAACACAAGTTCAACAATAGCCGTTTCATTGGTGGTCTCGGGCACTACCGAAGTTATTCTGAAAATGGGCAGATTACACCCGAAGCTGTTGTAATTCCCGAAACAACATTCGCCGGCAAGCCCATTCAGGTTGAATGCTTTTAACGTATAGCGGGAATATGGATCCTCTAACTCTTCAAAATAAACAGTGCTCTCGTTGAAGTTATAAACTAACCCGTACCGCAACAGCATTTCGGTGCCATTGAAATTATAGCGGAATTCTGCAATGTAACCGTTGTTCAGCGGCTGGCCCGGAACGCTGGTGGACTTGGGCACAACGACTTCAAAGGATTCGCCAACATTTATTTCCCTGGAATCGTCAGGCGTGCATTCAAAGATATTAAGGACGATATCGGAAATGATAATGGTACTGCCCCGGACTTCAACTTTCCCTCCGGGAGGGCCCTGCGGGCAAAAGGACGCGCCGATGAAAAAGATAAAATTATGCCCATAGGGCAAGGAGGTGTACGTATACGTATCGCCTTGCGTTACGACATTCGGAAGTGGGGCGCCCGTTGTTAAGTCGGCACCGCTGAGCCAGTAATAGAGCCCCGGCGTATTTTCTGTCCATTGGAGCGTTATACTGCTGACAGAGGCTGTGGCAGCATGAAAATTGGAGGGCGGCGGCGCCGAACAGTTGGCTTCCACGGAAGAAACCGGGCGGCGTTCGGGTACATTACTGTACAGCGCCGGGCGGACGGGGGCCCACATGGCGAAGAGCAGTAGCAGGAGGCTCCTGAGCGTTAATTCTTTCATCTAAACTCGTTTTTTTACCTGATTAATAATTTTCGACAAAAGTCTGCTAAATCATTTTCCTTCACCACTACGATTTTTTCCATTTTTCCGAAATATTCGTTCCCCTGATTTCGAATAATCCGCATAACCAATATACCGGTTTATTCCTGCCCATCATGCTCAACCGAAAATTGCTGGAGGTCCTGAAACGCCTCGATAAAACACAAAACCGGCGTTTACGCGTGTTTTTGAGCTCGCCGTACTTTAACGCCGGATCATTGGCGGGTGAGGTAATCCGGCTATGCGACTATATTTTGGAACACGACGCGGAAGAAAATCATCCGGCACTGGCAAAAGAAGCCGTATTTCAGATATTTTTTCCCGGCCGGCCTTATCCGGAAAAAAGTAAAAGCCCCCTCGACAATCTTTCATCCGAATTATTCCGGTTGGTGCGCAAGTTCATGGTTCAGGCTGAAATGGAGGCCGAACAGGAAGGTATTTATCAATTTCTGGCCATGGCCAGGTTTTACCGCAAATACGGTTTGGAGGACCGGTTCTGGCAAAATATGCAAGCCGCCCGGAAAGCGCAAGAAACGTCGTCCTTGCGCGATGCACAGCATTATTACCACCAGTTTTTAATTGAAGAAGAAGAAGTTGCCTTTCGCGGGCTGTACAATACGTTTGAAGACGATACGAATTTGAACACTTCACAGCATAACCTCGACCTGTTTTACTCCATTTTAAAGTTGGAATACGCCTGTGCCCTGCGATATCAGAATATGGTGGCCCAGCTCGAACCGGCGTACCAGGATGTTTTACAGGAAACCATTCTGGCCCTGACCCAGCCCGGCGCCCCCCTGGATGTGCCTACCAACCAGATTTACCACCTCATTTTGCGCTTGCTGGATAAACCCGCCGAGCCCGGTTTGCTGGAAGAGCTGGATACCTTGCTGGAGCAAAATAAAGCGCGGATTTCCCCGGATCGCTTCCGGAATTTCAAGGCATACTACCGGGTTTTTTGGATACAACGCTACCGGCTGGCCGGCGACAAACAAACCTTACAGCGCGCTTTTGATATATACAGGGAGCACCTCGAACAAGGGCACTTTTATTTCGACGGCATGATTCAGGTCTTTCAATTCCGCAACCTGGTATCCATCGGGCTCCGGCTGGGCAAAGCGGATTGGGTGAAAAAATTTTTGGATGAGCACCCGCCGGAACGCATCTGCGCCACCCGTTTCCCCGCCGAAATTTACAGTATCAGTGTTTCGGAACTCGCCCTGTACCGGAAAGCTTATGGCGAAGCGCAGGAAAACCTGGTCTTCCGGCATTTTGAAAACCCGCTGTTCAGCATTGCGGCAGATATCCTGCTCATCAAAATATACTACGAAACCCAGAACGAGTTGCTGGATTTCCGCATGAAAGCGCTCGAGCAGAAAATCCGGCGTTCTAACCTCAACAGGACGATGAAAAACGGCCATTATTATTTCCTGAAAAAACTGGACAAACTCGTCAAATATGGCTGGCAAAGCAACAACCCCAAACGCCTGAAGCTGATCGAGGAGATCAAAAACACCCCGGATATCGTGGCGCGCGAGTGGCTGCTGGAAAAGTTGGAGCGATAAGGACGTCCCGGCTATTTTAAAGATTCATCGGGCGCACTGAACGCATACGAACAAATTCTGGCCTGGGCGGTTGCAAAAAGCGTACAATACAAACAGCAAGCGCTCAATACCGATGGGAGAGCGATATTGCAGTGCGTAATCTGCTCATTTTTCAGCCTGGATTCTGTATCTGCAGAAATTTGAAATTGGCAAAGCCCCCCTCACTCCTGCCAATACACCCGTTTCACCCGCTCTGAAATATTCGTAAACACCTCGTACGGAATGGTTTGCAGGCAGGCGGCCAACTCCTGCACCGGCGGGTTTTCGCCGAATACCACCACTTCGTCGCCTTCACGGGCTTCGGGCACTCCGCTCACATCCACCATCGTCATGTCCATGCAGACGTTGCCGATGGTAGGCGCGCGGCGGCCGTGCAGCAGCACCTGGTAGCGGCCGTTGCCGGCCAGGCGCAGCAGGCCATCGGCGTAGCCAATGCTGATGGTGGCGATGCGGCTGGGGCGGCGGAGGGGGCCGTTGCGGTTGTAGCCGATCGTTTCGCCGGCCGCAACGTCCCTGATCTGGCTGATCGTGGCCTTGAGGGTGTTCACCACCTGCAAGTGCTCCTTCAGGCCGCCCGCGCCGACGCCGTAGAGGCCGATGCCCAGCCGGACCATGTCGAACTGGTATTCCGGAAAACGCGCCATGCCGCCGGTGTTGGCTATGTGGCGCAGCGGGCGGTAGCCGAGCGCGGCCTGTATCTGGTCGTACATAGCGAGGAAGGCTGCCGCCTGCCGGTGGGTGAACGCGTCGTGCGCCGGCGCGTCGCTGGCCGCCAGGTGCGAGAAGACCGACATGATCCGGAGATTAGGATGCGCCGACAGGCGTGCCATCAGCGCTTCGATATCGCCCGGTTCGAAGCCCAGGCGGTGCATGCCGGTATCCAGCTTGAGATGTACGGCCATTTCGCGGGTTTTCCCGGCAAAGTGCAGGAGTTCATCCAGCAATGCCAGGCTGTACACCTCGGGCTCCAGGCGGTAGCGCGCCAAGGCGTCGAAGCTGGCCGGTTCGGGGTTGAGCGCCAGGATGGGCAGGCGCACGCCGGCATGCCGCAGTTCGATGCCCTCGTCGGCATACGCCACGCCAAGGTAATCCACCTGGTGGAATTCGAGCAGTTTGGCCACCTCTGCCGACCCGCTGCCGTAACCGGCTGCCTTCACCATAGCCATCATTTTGGTGCCCGGTCGCAGCAGGCGGTTGTACACGTTCAGGTTGTGCGCCAGCGCGCTGAGATTGACCTCCAGTACCGTTTTGTGGGCTTTCTGTTCGAGCCGCCGGGCGATGCGCTCGAAGGCAAACAAACGCCCACCCTTGATCAGGACCAGCTCGTCGTGAAAATCGTGTCGCTGCAGATCGTGTAAAAACGCCGCAGTGTCGGGGAAAAAAAATGCCGGCAGGCCGGGCGGCAGCTGATGGCCCAGGGCGGCGATATCTGCCCCGATACCAATCAGCCGGCCCACTCCGTGCTCCGCGAGCATGGCGGCCACCGGGCCGTAGAGCTGCTTTTTGGCAGGGCCGCTTTGTAAAAAATCGGATAGGATGAGGGTAACCGGCCTGTTGGGCGACTGTTGCCGGGCAAACTGCAAGGCGATGCGTAGCGACGCCGGGTCATTGCTGTAGGCATCGTTGATAATCGTGCAGCGGTTGATCCCGGCTTTCAGTTCAAGGCGCATTTCCACCGGTTCAAGGCGTTTGAGCCGACGGCTGAAGTCGGACGCCGGCAGTCCCAGGGCCAGCAAGGCCGCGATACAATGGCAGGCATTTTCAATGGAGGCGGCGTCCGAAAAGGGGATTTCGAGGATGGAAACCGGCTTGCCAGGCGTGTCAGGGTGTATGCGAAACCTCGTTTTGCCGGCGGAAAATTGAAAATCAGAAAACCGCAGGGCAGCCGTACGGCCCTCCTTCGACCAGGAGAAGCCATTCCGGCCGGGCCGTTCCGCGATCCAGGCCTGCGCCGCAGCCGCAATAGCCGGGTGATCGGCGCTGTAAACCAGGAGGCGTGCGGTATCGAACAATTGCATTTTTTCCTGCAATTTGACGGTATCGGAAGGAAAGCCTTCGCGGTGCGCCGGGCCGAGGTTGGTGATCAGGCCGATGTCTGGCCGGATCACGCGGGCCAGGCGCTGCATCTCGCCAATCTGGGAAATACCGGCTTCAAAAATACCCAGATCGTGCTCTTCGCAGGTTTGCCACACCGAAAGCGGTACGCCCACCTGGGAGTTGTAGCTTTTCGGGCTCCGCACGATATGCCGCTTGGCATGCGCCAGCTGGTAGAGCCATTCTTTCACCACCGTTTTGCCGTTGCTGCCGGTAATGCCGATCACGGGCAGGGTAAATTGCGCGCGGTGGTGCGCAGCCAGCGTTTGCAGGGCCTCCAGCGAATCGGTGACCAGCAGCACCCCGGCGTCTGGCAACTGCGCCAGATCAATCTCCCGGCAAACAACAAAATGCCGCACCCCGGCGCGGTAAACGTCTGGTATAAACCGGTGCCCGTCGTGCCGTTGGCCGGGCAGGGCAAAAAACAACGACACCGCAGGAGCGGTGATGCTCCGGCTGTCGAGCAACAAATGCTCCACAGGGGCTTCCGGGTGTTTTTTTTGCAGCCAGCGGGCGTGGATGATGGGTTGAATTTGCTGCAGGGTGTAGGTCATGGATGCGTGGTGGAATCGCAGGAATTAAAAACCAAACCTGTCAGGTCGTTTTTGGCTTGGAATTGCCCGGGGACTATTCCAAGCCAAAAACGACCTGACAGGTTATAAAATTACAACGCCGTACCTTTGTAAAAAATAAATCCGGTGGAAATAATCGTGCACACCCTGGCTGAACTCTACGAAGCGATGCCGCAGCTGGCAGAAACGATAGGCGCACGGCGCAAAGTAGCCCTTTACGGGCCAATGGGCGCCGGCAAAACCACCCTGGTTCAAGCCTTTTGCCGCTACCTGGGCGTGGAAGACAGGCCCGTCAGCCCGACGTTTTCGCTCGTCAACGCCTACAGCTACCGCGACGCCGACGGCCGGCCGGCCCTCGTACACCACCTCGACCTGTACCGGCTGGCCACCCTGGAGGAAGCCCTGGAGATTGGCCTCGGGGAACTGCTGGACGACCCCTGGTATTGTTTTATCGAATGGCCGCAGCTGATCGAAGCTATACTACCTGGCGGCACTGCAAAAATTCAATTGCACATTTTAAGCGAAACCGCGCGGCGGCTGCTAATTTTGTAGATTCCAGCTCCCGATACCTTCATTTTATACCAGAATACATGGAAACGCTCGCCACCACTTTTGGCCAATTGGCCACCCAAACGGAAACGCTTGAAGTATCGCGCAAACACCAGCCGCTCTTCATCGGCATTCCGAAGGAAACGACTCTCCAGGAAAACCGTGTGGCCCTGGTGCCGCATTCGGTGGCTACGCTGGTGGCAAACGGGTACCGGATATTGGTAGAAGCGGGCGCCGGCCAAAAAGCCAAATTCAACGATCACGACTATTCCGAAGCCGGGGCCGAAATTGCACAGAGCCGGGAAAAAGTGTACCAAGCTGACCTGCTGGTCAAAGTAGCCCCACCTACGCTCGAAGAGATCGACCTGATGCGGCCCAACCAGGTGGTTATTTCGCCCATCCACCTGCCGTTACTCCATCCGGAATATATCACCAAGCTGCAAAAGCGCCGGGTCATCGCCCTGGCGATGGAATATATCCGCGACGATGAAACCGGCGTATTCCCGATCGTACGCGTGATGAGCGAGATCGCCGGTACCAGCGCTATACTCATCGCCGCCGACCTGTTGTCGACTGCCCGTGGTGGCAAGGGCGTGTTGCTGGGTGGCATTGCCGGAGTGCCGCCGGCCAAGGTCATCATTTTGGGCGCCGGCGTGGTGGCGGAGTTTGCGTCGCGCACCGCCATCGGCCTGGGCGCCGAGGTACGGATATTTGACAACAACGTATACAAGCTGATGCGTCTGCAAAAACACGTAGGCCGACAGTTGCACACCTCCGTCATCAATCCGATGCACCTGCGCGAGCAATTAATCACTGCCGATGTGGCCATCGGGGCCATGCACTCCGGCCACGGCCGCACGCCGGTGGTCGTACCGGAAGATATCGTACGGGCTATGAAACCCGGTTCTGTCATTGTGGACGTCAGCATCGACCAGGGCGGCATTTTCGAAACCTCTCAAACGACAAGCCTCGAAAAGCCGACCTTCGTCAAACACGGCGTTATCCATTATTGTGTGCCCAATATACCTTCCCGCGTGGCGCGCACCGCCTCCGACGCGATCAGCAATATCATTACCTCGCTTTTACTTAAGGCCGAGTCGGGGGGTATCCTTTCGCTTATCACCAGCCACGAAGGTTTGCGCAACGGCGTGTACACCTACAAAGGCTGCCTGACCAACGCTTACCTGGGCGAACGCTTTCAGTTGAAAAGCACAGACCTGGATTTGTTGATCACCTCCGATTTTTAGCGTTGCCGCACGCGGGACAAAAATCCGCCGCTACTGGTCCCAGCATTCCCGGGCGAGCAGGTTGGCAAATTCTGGGTCGCGCAGCAGCCGCTGGTACGATTCGCGGTTGTTATGCAGGTTTTGGTGGGGCAAAGCGGTTTGAAAGATCAAATCGGCCAGCCGGCGCCAGCCTTTGTGCCGGAGGGTGAGCTTAGCCACGCACAAGCCATGGCCGGCAGTGGCGCTGGGGTGCGCCTGCACTTCTGCCAGGCGGGCTTCCTCCAGGTAAACAGCCAGTGTTTGATCCGTCGGAAGGTCGAAATCGACCCGGTGAATTTGCGGTTCCGAAGGCAGGTAATGCACGGCGAACGCATCGCGGTCGTGCAGCGGAAAACCATTGGGCAGGATGATCTGCCCGGTATCGGGCACGTAAAAACGCCCGGAAACCTGGTCGTTCGCTTCGGTGGTGAATCCGTAAAAAACCTGGCGGGACAATGCCACTTCCACCAGCACCAACCGGGCTACGGCGCTGCGCCCCCCGGCGCGCAGCCGTTGTTCGTTTTCCGGTGTCAGGCGGCTGGTCAGCCCCGTGCCGGCGATACGTTTTTCCGCCTGCCGGTGGTTATACCAGCGCAACCCGAAAAAAACACAGGAAACGACTAAAACCAGGCCGGTAACCAGGATCGCCATATACTTGCGGTTGCGGCGTTCATCGGCCTTGCGCAGGCGGTTGCGCGGTGTATCCACCGTTTTATTTACCTGAAAATCATACGAAAACCCTACTTTCTCTTTATACACATATACCTCGCACAGTTCATCTTCGACAAAAAAAGAGTAGATGCGGGATTCTTTCACCGAAAAATCGACCTGAACGATGCGGGCGTCGCAATGCAGCAGCAAGTGTCCCGCACGGTCGCTGTGGTACAAGCCGATCCGGTGGCGGCCGCCGAAGTCATCCAGGTAAACCCAACCAACCTGTGCCATGAAGCGGTGTATACGTTGATTTTCGAGCGTGAAGTATTGCGGCCGATTGGGGTAGTGGTTAAACGATTGTCGCGGAATTTGTTGTGAAAGGTAAATCGAATTTCAAAAATTTTAAGTGGCGCGCATAAAGAACGGCAGGCCCGGTAGGTCCGGATCTGCCGCCTGGTATGTAGCCCGCAAGGATTGCGCGATCAAGCGATCTCCGAACCAACCCGTTTTTTCCCTTTCACTTTTGGCCGGCCTACACTGATATACTGGAAACCCAGGCTTTTCATTTGTTCGATGTCGTACACATTGCGGCCGTCGAAAATCACCGGTTCTTCCAGCAGGTCCTGCATGCGTTCGAAATCGGGTGTGCGAAACTCGCCCCACTCCGTCGTTATGGCCAGGCAATCGGCATTTTTAAGGGCTTCGTACATGTTTTGCGCGGGTTTTATTTTATCGCCATAAATCGCTTCCACATTTGCCATGGCTTCCGGGTCAAAGGCTTGCACGCGGGCGCCTGCGGCCAGCAATTCGTCGATCATCACCAGGGCAGGCGCCTCCCGGATATCGTCGGTGTTGGGCTTAAAGGCCAGCCCCCACACGGCAATGGTTTTGCCCGCGAGATTGTTTTTGAAAAAGCGCCGGATTTTTTTGGTCAGGGTGCTTTTTTGCGCAGCATTCACCTTCATCACCGCTTTCAGTATCTTGAAATCGTAACTGTGCTCGCTGGCTGTTTTAGCCAGGGCTTGCACGTCTTTGGGGAAGCAGGATCCGCCATAACCGATGCCCGGGAAAAGAAAACGCTTGCCGATACGGCTGTCGCTGCCGATGCCGATGCGCACCTGGTCGACGTTGGCGCCGAGTTTTTCGCAGAGGTTGGCGATTTCATTCATAAAGGAAATACGCGCAGCGAGGTAGGCATTGGCGGCATATTTGGTCATTTCGGCCGAGCGTTCATCCATAAAATAGATCGGATTGCCCTGCCGGACAAACGGCTCGTAAAGTTGTTTCATCAAGCGGCGCGCCTTTTCGCTGCGGACGCCCACCACTACGCGGTCGGGCTTTAGAAAATCTTCCACGGCGACGCCCTCGCGTAAAAACTCGGGGTTCGACACCACGTCGAACATTTTCTTCGGCAGTTTTTCCGCCAGGATAGCAGACACTTTTTCGGCGGTTCCAACCGGCACGGTGCTCTTGTCCACCACCACCTTGTACTCCCGGATCATACCCGCCAATTCGCGCGCCACCCCCATGATAAAGGAGAGGTCGGCGCTGCCGTCGCCGCCGGGAGGTGTCGGCAAAGCCAGAAAGATGATCTGACTATGCTCCACGGCCGCGCGCAGGTCGGTGGTGAAAGACAGCCGGCCCTCTTTCGTGTTGCGCTCGAACAGGACGTCCAGGCCGGGTTCGTAAATCGGAACTTCGCCGTTTTTAAGGCGTTCGACTTTCTGTTTGTTGATATCAACGCAGATGACGTTGTTGCCCGTTTCGGCAAAGCAGGTGCCAGTAACCAACCCTACATAACCGGTACCAACTACGGCAATATTCATATTCTGAAGTATTTTGTCAAATTTATTTAAATGGCCCGCAAAGATAACGCGCCAAATCCTGTTTTTCCAGCAGGGGAATTATTCCCTGCATAATGAAATAATATTTGGACTAAACCAATACATTTGGACAACTGAAAATCTGTAGTGGTTATGTCCCTTGTATTCCACCGTACTTTCCACCTGTTTTGGGCGACCGGTTTTCTGGTTTGCCTTCGCTGCTGCCCCCTTTCCGCACAAACGCTGAAAGACGGGGATAATATCGTGCCAAACCCGGGATTTGAGCGCTTCGTCAGCCCGCCGGTAGGCTGGTCGTACAAAGGCGCCTATTTTGCCCAGGTGGTTAAATATTGGTTCAGCGCCACCACCGCCAGCCCCGATGTGTATGGTCCCGGTGTAAAAGTACCGCAGGACTGGGCGGACAAGGGTTTTGGCGAGCAGGCGGCACACCAGGGCCGCTGCATGGCCGGGCTAACGCTCTACGGCTGTACCAACGGCAAGCCGCATTGCCGCGAGTATGTGGAAATCCAGCTGGCCGAGCCGCTCGTGCCGGGCCAAACCTACCACGTCGAGTTTTGGGTTACCCACCTCAAACGCTCGCTGCAGATCAACAAGTTGGGCGCTTATTTTTCAGAAAAACGCATCCAGCGGCAATCCGACGAATTGCTGGCCCTTGCGCCGCAATTTGTCGCCGGGAAATTAGTGGTCGCGCCCGGCGGCAGGTGGGTCAAACTCAGCGGCCAGTTTCAGGCCGCCAATGAAGCGGAGTACCTGACCCTCGGCAATTTTTCAGAGGACAGCGCCACCCAAACCAGTGCCTACCGTGCCGACTGCTTTAACTATGCCTATTATTACATCGACGATGTCCTGGTAAAAAAAGTGCCGCCTTTCGCGGCGGTACCCATCAAATCCGACGACCTGACCCGGCAACCGCTCGAAGAAGGGAAAGCCATTCAGTTGAAAGATATTTACTTTGAATTCGACAAACACGAACTGATGCCCCGCTCGTACGTCGAGTTGAATAAATTGCTCCGGATATTGCGCGAAAACCCCGGCGTTCACATCCAGATTGTGGGGCATACCGATAATATCGGAAAGCCGGATTACAACAAGTACCTGTCGCGGAAACGGGCTAAATCAGTGGCGCTGTTTTTGATGGAAAACGGAATTTCCGCCAGGCGCCTGCGTTACCATGGCGAAGGCGAAAGCCGGCCGGTAGCGACCAACGACAGCGAGGAGGGGCGTTTTAAAAACCGGCGGGTCGAGTTTGTGATCCTGAAGCGCTGACGCCGGCTGCACGTCTGATCTGTAACCAATTCTTTTTGCTATGCAACAAAAACACTTCCTTCCGGCGCTTTTTGCGCTGTTTGCCGGGCTGCTGACAGCCCAACAAGTACCCGACACGACCTTCGCTTACCCAGTCGCACAACCCCGTTTTGCCGCCGGAAGCGGGCCGGCCGTTTGGCTGGATGAAGCACACTTCAATTTCCACACGCTTGCCGGGCGGTATGCTTCTTTTGGAAAACTGCTCCGGCAGGATGGCTACCAACTGACCTCCAACCGCCTGCCGTTTACGCCAGCCAACCTGGCCGATTGCCATATTCTGGTGATTGCCAATGCCCTCGATAGCACAAGCAATACCGCCTGGGTACTGCCCAACCGCTCGGCCTTTAGCCCCGCAGAGATACAGGCCGTACGCGACTGGGTGTTTGGTGGCGGGCGCTTGTTCCTCATCGCCGACCATATGCCTTTTGCCGGTTCGGCGCAGGACCTGGCTCGCGCCTTCGGCGTCGAAATGCTCAATTGCTTTGCTTCAGACAACCGCAGCCGCGCCTGCGAACGGTTTTTCCGGAGCAACAATACCCTGCTCGACAACGAAATAACCCGGGGAATCGATACGGTCGTGACCTTCACCGGCAGCGCCTTCAAACTACCTAAAGGCGCCCAACCCGTGCTGGCTTTGCACCACTACACCCTGCTGTCGCCCCAGGTCGCCTGGCAATTCACCGAAACCACGCCGCACCGCGACAGTCGCGGGTGGTATCAACTGGGCTACCTCCGCTACGGGAAAGGAAAAGTGGTCGTTTCGGGGGAAGCCGCCATGTTCTCCGCCCAGCTGACCGGCCCCAACCGGAACCCCGTCGGCATGAATCAGCCGGAAGCCCGGCAAAATCCAAAGCTCCTGTTGAACATCCTGCATTGGCTGGACGAAAAACAATGAGTGCGCCAGCGTACCGCCTGCAAGGCACTGTCTGGCATCGTTTCAACAAAAAGGACTTTTCATTTTTCCAGGCAACGTGGAAATATCTGCACCGATAAACATATGTTTGCGCCCATATTTATGGGTGAAATTTTATAAAAAACAGAACCCTTTCCAAACCAGAAACGGTGTTCGGATAATCAACGCCTTCTCCATTCCTTCGCCGGACACATAACGGTTACCCAATGCAACTCGACACCTTCGAAGTCATCGGCGGCACGCCCCTGCACGGCGAGCTCCACCCCCAGGGCGCTAAAAATGAAGCCCTCCAAGTCATCAGCGGCGTACTGCTCACGGACGAGCCGGTTACGGTTTCCAATATTCCGGACATTCTCGACGTCAACAAACTGATCGAACTCCTGCGCGGCCTGGGCGTCACGGTAGAACAACTGGCGCCGGACACCTACCGGTTTTGCGCCGGCTCGCTCGACATCGATTACCTGCGTTCCGACACGTTTATGAAAGATGCCCAGCGCCTGCGCGGCTCCGTGATGCTCATCGGCCCCCTGCTCGCGCGTTTCGGCCGGGCTGCCCTGCCCAAACCCGGCGGCGACAAAATCGGCCGCCGCCGGCTCGATACCCACTTCCTGGGCTTCCAGCAGCTGGGCGCCGAATTCAAATACGACGACGAAAAGGACATCTACTACGTGCAACAGCCCAACGGCGGCCTCCGGGGCGCTTATATCCACCTGGATGAAATTTCGGTGACCGGCACCGCCAACGTGGTCATGGCAGCCGTGCTGGCCCGGGGCAAAACCACCCTCTACAACGCCGCTTGCGAACCCTACGTACAGCAACTCTGCCGTATGCTCAACGCCATGGGCGCCAAAATTGACGGCGTCGGCTCCAACCTCCTCCACATCGACGGCGTGGAACAACTCGGCGGCGCCCAGCACCGCTGCCTGCCCGACATGATCGAAGTGGGCAGTTTTATCGGCCTGGCGGCCATGACACAGTCCGACATAACGATCAAAAACGCCGGGGTCGATCACCTGGGCATCATTCCGCACACTTTCGATCGGCTGGGCATCGCCATAGAGCGCCAGGGCGACGACCTCCACATCCCCCCGCACGAGCACTACGAAATCAGCACGTTTATCGACGGCTCTATCCTGACCATTTACGACGCCCCCTGGCCGGGCTTTACGCCCGACCTCATGTCGATCGTGCTGGTAGTGGCCACACAGGCGCGCGGCAGCGTGCTCGTTCACCAGAAAATGTTTGAAAGCCGCCTGTTTTTCGTGGATAAACTGATCGACATGGGCGCCCAGATCATCCTCTGCGACCCGCACCGCGCCACCGTCATCGGGCTCGACCGCCGCTCCCAACTGCGCGGCATCGAAATGACCTCGCCCGATATCCGCGCCGGGCAGGCGCTGCTGATCGCCGCCCTTTCGGCCAAAGGCAAAAGCGTCATCCACAACGTCAACCAGATCGACCGTGGCTACCAGTATATCGACAAGCGCCTGAACGCCATTGGCGCCCGGATATCGAGGATTTGAGCGTATTTATGCCGTTTTTCGCCCCCGGGTTTTGAAGAAGCAAGAAGATTTCCTGCGGTGTTTTCAATAAAGCGCGCTACCTTTGTCTGCTGATTACCCCCAAACCACAACCCGATGCACAATAATCCGATCGATTTTTTGAGGAAATGAAGGTTTCGCTGAATTGGATTCGAGAATTTCTCGACCTAGATAAAACACCCGAAGAAATCGCCGACATATTGACCTCGCTGGGCCTGGAAGTGGAAGGATGGGATGCCGTGAAACCATCGCCGGTAGACTTGGATAAAGTCGTAACCGGCCGGGTTTTAGAGTGTGTACGCATACCGGATACCGACCACCTTTCAGCCACCAAAGTAGATGTTGGCGATGGCACGATCCGCTCCATTGTGTGCGGCGCGCCAAACGTTGCGGCCGGCCAGTATGTGCTGGTCGCTCTTCCTGGCACAAATGTACGGAGTAAAGACGGCCAGCTGTTCGAGATCGGCGAGCGCAAGGTGCGCGGCGTGCCCTCGCAGGGCATGATCTGTGCGCAAGACGAGTTGGGCATCGGCCACGACCATTCCGGCATCATGGTCCTGCCGGAAGGCGTCCGCCTGGGTATATCCGCCGCACAATACCTCCAGCTCGCCACTGATGTGGTGTATGAGATCGGACTGACCCCCAACCGCGCCGACGCAACCAGTCACCTGGGCGTGGCGCGCGATCTGCTGGCCTGGGTCCGCCACCACGAAAACCCGCAAGCTACTCTCCGGCTTCCGGCCGCACCGCCGGTTTCTGTACCTGACCCAGGCCAGGGCACAACGATCGAAGTACACGTCGAAAATACGGAAGCCTGCTCCCGCTATACCGGTGTGTTGCTCCAGGGGGTGCAGGTACAGGAAAGCCCCGGCTGGCTGAAAGACCGGTTGCTGGCCCTGGGCCAACGGCCGATCAACAACGTAGTGGACGCGACCAACTACGTGCGCCTCGAACTCGGCCAACCCCTGCATGCCTTCGATGCCACCCGGATACAAGGCAATAAAATACGGGTAAAAACCCTGCCCGCCGGCACTATTTTTAAAAGCCTGGACGAAGTGGACCGCCAACTCTCCGCTGACGACCTGATGATCTGCGACGGCGACTCGAACCCCATGTGCATCGGCGGCGTTTTCGGCGGCGCCACCAGCGGCGTGACGATGGGCGCCTCCAGTGTTTTCCTGGAAAGCGCTCGCTTCAACCCCTCCTGGATCCGCCGCTCCATGTTGCGCCACAACCTGCGCACCGACGCAGCCTGGGCCTTTGAAAAGGGCGTGGACCCCAACGGCTGCCGCATAGCGCTGCAACGTGCCGTCGACCTTATTCGCCAACTCGCCGGCGGCGAAATAGCCTCTGCAGTGACGGACATCTACCCGAAACCCGTGGAGCCGGCCCGCATACCGGTGGAATACGGCCGGATCAACAGCCTCATCGGCGAAAACCTGCCCCCTGCAACGGTTAAAAATATCCTGGCCGCCCTGGAGATCGGCGTGGAATCGGAAACAACTGCCGGCTTCACTGCCGTGGCGCCGACCAACAAACCCGACGTCGTCCGTGAAGCCGACATCGTAGAGGAAATCCTACGGATATACGGTCTCGATACCGTAGCCATGCCGGCACAGTTGCGTACCAATATGGAGATCAGCCCGCGCCCCGACCCCGACGCCGTGCGCAACCTGGCTGCTGATTTTCTGGCCGCCAACGGGTTCTACGAGTGCATGAGCCTCTCGCTCAGCAATTCGGCCTACTATACCGGCGAAAATGCCCCGCTTCCATTCCCAAAAGAAATGCTGGTGTATGTGCACAACACCGCCAACCAGGGGCTCGATTGCCTCCGGCCCAGTATGCTGTTTGGCGGCCTGGAGACCATCCGCCACAACCAAAACCGCCAAAATCCGGATTTGCGTCTGTTTGAGTTTGGGAAAACGTATGCAAGCCCCCCCCGGCCCCCCCATGAGGGGGGGAGTAGCGTGTTGAGGGATGCTCCAGGAAAGGGTATTAATAGCCCCGCTCCCCTCGATGAGGGGGGAATGGGGGATGCTCCAGGAAAGGGTATTAATAGCCCCGCTCCCCCCCACATGGGGGGGCCGGGGGGGGCCTCCGAAACATCCCGCCTCGCCATCTTCCTCACCGGAGCCCACCACCCGGAAAGCTGGCAGCCGGGACCAAAAACAGCGGTCGATTTTTATACGCTTAAAGCATACGTACAGAATCTGCTGGCGCGCCTGGGGGTGAGCGGCTACCAGGAAACCGTTGTACAGGAAACACGGTTCCGGGTAGCGCTTCGGTATCACCGCGGCCCGAAGGAATTCGTGACGTTTGGCCGTGTGCTACCGGCTATTGCCAAAAAGATGGACGTTAAAAATGCCGTCTATTACGCCGATTTTAATTTTGATAACATACTGCCGGCGTTGGCAGCCAACCGGATACAGTTTCAGGAGATGAACCGTTTTCCGGTGGTCCGCCGCGACCTGGCACTGGTGCTGGACCGCGGAGTGACCTTTGCGGAAATCCGCCAACTGGCCGGCAAAACCGTGAAGAAGCTACTGAAAGAGGTCAATTTGTTCGACATTTTTGAGGATGACGAAAGGCTCGGCGCGGGAAAAAAATCCTACGCTGTGAGTTTCCTTTTTGAAGACCCGCAAAAAACGCTACAGGATAAAGAAATCGATGCCCTGCTACAACAATTGCAGCAGGTATTCGAACAACGACTAAACGCAACCATTCGCAAATAAATGACCGCACACCCGCTCCCGATCGAAAGCGAGGGGAAACGGCAGCCGGATTTGCAAAGCATTTTTTATAAAACGAGTTGAAACGAACGGCCAATGGATGGGGTGTTGTGCATGCAGTACGCTGGATTGGAACGATTTATGCTGGAATATGCTGTTCCATATAAGCGTGCCGCATTTGCCCGGCGCTTTTTACTACCGACCGATTACACCATGGCATACGAAACACAAGCAAATCATACCACTCAGGTCACCGTCCTGATCGCCGGGCGGCCCTATCTGCTGCATATCAATAGTGCAGATGAGGCACTCCTACACCGCCTGGCCAAAGAGATAAACGACAAGGTGGCGGCTTTCCAGGCCGGCCAGCCGTCGCGCGACCTGCAGGATTGTTTCGCCCTTGCCTTGCTGACATACGCCCTTGAATTGCAGCGGACCGCCCAGCGGCCCCAGGCAGTAGCCGCGTATTAACCGGGCGCGTTCATCTCGTTTTTACCCGTCTGTTTCATCGTGTTCTCCAGCGTGCAGTTGCTGGCTGGAGAATACTGCTTTATTGAATACCAAGCGAATAAAAAAACTCGCTAATGCCATATATGTTTAACAATTAAATGCACAACCCAATATGGAGCTCGTTATAGGAATCATTATAGGATTGGTCGTCGGCGGTATTGCCGCGTATTATTTTGCCAGCCAGACGATAAAAAAATCGAATCAGAAAGCCATCGAGGAGGGGAACCGCCAGGCCGACCTGGCCATTCAGGAAGCCCGGCTCACCGCCAAACGCATCACCGATGAAGCGGCCGTTCAGGCCGAAAAAATTGTAGGCAGGGCTGAGGCCGAAAACGAACGGATCAAGCAGCAGAAAATTCAGGAGGCCAAAGAACGCTACACGCAAATGCGCAGCCAGTTTGACAGCGAAAAAGCACAGCACCAGATCAAACTGAAGGAGATGGAGATAGAGGTGGTCAGCCAGCAGAAAGACCTGCAAACACAGCAGGAACTGTTCCAGGCAAAAGTGGACGAAATAAACGCGCGAAAGGCCGATATCGAAATCAAAGAAGCCGAGATTACCACGTTGCGGGAAAACCTCGACAAACAGATGAAAATTGTCCAGAAGAAAAAAGAGGAACTCGACGCCGCCAACGAAGAGCGCATCAAAGCGCTGGAAAAGATCGCGCAACTCAACCAGCAGGACGCCAAAGATCAGCTGCTGGAAGCCGTGCGCGCCAAGAGCGAGAGCGAGGTGATGGCGATCGTGAAAGAGGCGGTCAGCCAGGCCAAACTAAATGCCAGCAAGGAAGCCAAAAAAATTGTCATCCAAACGATCCAGCGTATGGCCGCCGAGTTTACCATCGAGAATACCGTTTCGGTGTTCAACCTGGAAAACGACGACATGAAAGGGCAGATCATCGGCCGCGAAGGCCGCAATATCCGCGCGTTGGAAGCCGCCACCGGGGTGGAGATCATCGTAGACGATACGCCGGAAGCAATCGTGATCTCATCGTTCGACCCCATCCGCCGCGAGGTGGCACGCCTGTCGCTCCAACGCCTGGTAGCCGACGGCCGCATCCACCCGGCGCGTATCGAAGAGGTGGTGGCCAAGGTGCGCAAACAACTGGAAGAGCAGATCATCGAAATCGGCGAACGCACCGTGATCGAGCTCGGCATCCACGGCCTCAACCCCGCCCTGGTGCGCATGGTGGGCCGCATGCGTTTCCGCTCCTCCTACGGCCAAAACCTGCTCAAACACTCCGTCGAAACGGCCGACCTCTGCGCCATCATGGCCGCCGAACTGGGCCTCAACCCCAAGCAGATCAAAATGGCCAAACGCGCCGGCCTGCTGCACGATATCGGCAAAGTAGCCGAAGAAGAAACCGAACTGTCGCACGCCCTCGTCGGCATGAAACTCTGCGAACAGTACGGCGAACACCCCGTGATCATCAACGCTGTGGGCGCCCACCACGATGAGATCGAGATGAACAACATTATCTCGCCGATCATCCAGGCCTGCGACGCCATTTCCGGCGCCCGCCCCGGCGCCCGCCGCGAGATTCTCGAAAACTACCTCAAGCGGATCGGCGAACTCGAAGACCTCGCCATGGGCTATGAAGGCGTCGCCAAAGCCTTCGCCATGCAAGCCGGCCGCGAACTGCGCGTGATCGTCGAAGCCGACAAGGTCAGCGACCAGTACGCCGACGACCTGTCGTTTATGATCTCACAAAAAATCCAGGACGAAATGCAGTACCCCGGCCAGATCAAAGTGACGGTCATCCGGGAAAAACGGGCCGTGGCCTATGCGCGGTAGGATTTCGGGCATGCTGGAGATTTTCAGACAAACGCTCAAATCTCCAACAACCGGAACAGCACCGGTTTTGACGGGCTGGCATCCAGGTCGAACGAGACTGTTTGCAGGTTGAGCAGGTAAAGACCGTCTTTTACCGTGTCCGGCACGTAAATAAGTTCCGTGATGGTGCAGTGCTTGCGCACAGCGTGCGGGTACTGCCAAAAGGCATGGTGCGCCCGCAACAGGCCGGCGTCTTCTTCCCGGTCCACCGAGGGCAGGTCAAGAAGGAGGTGTTGAATCCCGCATTCAACTAAAAAACGGGCGGCATCCCAATGCAGGTAGGGCGGATTGGCGCCGGAATAATTCCGCCGCTTTTTCAGGTCGTCATTGGGCAACGTGCGCAGCACAAGCGCGCTGGCCTCGTCCTTGCCTAAAACTTCTTCCAACTGGTCGCGAAAAATGACCCGGTCGCCCTCGTCGCCGGAGGGTCTGGGGTACACGCTGACCAGCTTGGCCGCAAAATGGTGCGCCTGTAAACATTCGGGCAAGACAAACCGTTCGCGGGCAATATGCCCCACGCATTCCGTATGGGTGCCATTGCCGTGCGGATTGAACCGGACATTAAAAAAATTGACCGGGCCGCCCCGGGCCGTGCTGCCGACAAAGCTGTCCATTACCACCGGACTAAATTCCACCGGGGGCGCCCAGAAACAATTGGGGTTATCCGGGCCATCGCGCAGGGGAATGGAAATGTCGATGGGTTGCGACAGATCGGCTGTGTATGTTCGATGCCCTAAGGTCAGGTTGATTTGCATGCAAGAACCGGGTTTTTTTACATCTATTGGACCAGCAGGCGGACGCATGCCGTTTGCATGCCGCTCGTCAGGCGCAGCCAGTACACCCCCGGCGGAAGACTCGCCAGGTCGATGGTGGTGGAAAACACGCTGTTCAGTTGGGGGTATATCTGCTGTTGGATCAGCCGGCCGGCCGTGTCGAAAACGTCGGTACGCAGGGGACCTGCCGGCGCTTTGTGCAGGATGAAGTGAAAACGGCCGGCGCTTGGGTTGGGCTGTACGGCCAGGCCCCAGGCTTCAGCCGGCGCGGCCGTGCCGACAAAATTGACCACAATATTTTCGACAATCGCGATACAACCATTGGCGTCACGCACCCGGACGGCGTATGTAGCATTCGCTACACCGGCAAATACCGGCGAAGTCTGGTAAACGATGCCGTCGAGGCTATACTCCAAGGCGCCGGCGCCGCCGGCGGCCGTCACGTAGATGGTGTCGCTGCTGACGGTTGCCGAGGCGGTCAGCGCAGGCGGGTCAAGCAAGGTAAAAGAATATGGAATAGTGTCGCCGGCAGCGTCCGTTATGAGCAGGGTGTACGATCCGGCCGTCAGGCTGTCGAGGGCGCAGGGGCCGCTATTTAAGGTGCAGCTGTATGGCGGTGTTCCACCGCTAACCGTGTAGATCAACTGACCGGAGGCCTCCCCTGCGCACAATGGGTTGCTGCCGGTAGCCTGCACGCTCATCGGAATATAATGCATCACAAATGGGACGGCCTGGACGCAGTCATTTCCGTCCGCTACGGTCAGCGTATGCGCGCCGTTTGGCAGATCCGTAAAGGCGCTGTTATCTTGCGGCAAACCGCCATCCAGGGTGTATTCGTACGGCGGTACGCCACCCGACACCTGCACCAGGATATCGTTGGCGGTCTGGACGATGCTGACGTTGAGCGGGTCCGGTTGCGAAAGGGTCAGCTCCTGACTTTGGACTACGGTACCGGCTGCGTCGAGTACGTAAAAGGCGTACGTCCCGGCGCCGATTGGCCCGAACAGGCTGCCGGGCTGGTACGTACCGCCACCCAGGCTGTAGGTATAGGGCGGTATGCCGCCGCCGGCGGCGACCTCAATCGAAACGGTTTCGCCGTAGCACAGAATGGCGCCGGCAATGCGCAATTCCAGGATTTCCAGCGGCGGTACGTCTACTACGGCGCCCACGGTGGCCGTGCAGCCGTTGGCATCGCGAACAGTGACGGTGTAAGGGCCATTGGCCAGGTTTCCGAAGGTAATATCAAATTGAAATTGCTGCCCGTCGAGGCTGTATTCCAGCGCGCCCGTGCCCCCCGTGGCGGTCACGATAATCGCGTTGAGATTCACCGCCGCGCTGGCTTCGATGACCGGCGGATCGGTCAGCGCAGCGGCATTGGAGGTGGCCGTATTTCCGGAATCGTCCCGGACGGTCACCGCGAACGTCCCGGCACTCAATCCGGAGAATGTATTACCGGGTTGGAAAACGGCGCCGTCGAGGCTGTACGTATAGGGCCCGACCCCGCCCGACACACTGGCGGTTACTGCGCCATTCGACCCGCCATGGCAGGCGATGGCGGCGATGATGTTGATCTGGACGATCAACTGATCCACCGCCACGGTGGCGGTTGCCGTGCCCGTGCAGCCGTTGGCATCGCGTACGGTAAGAGTATAGAGGCCGTTGGCAACGTTTTCGAATAGCGGCTCATTTTGGAAAACCAGCCCGTCGAGGCTGTACGCCAGCGGCGCCGTACCGCCGGTCGCCTGGGCTGTGATATCGTCAGCCAAGACGCTTGCGGCCACGAGAATAGCAGCTGGATTATCGATATTCAGCGTATCGGAGCCCGCCATAAATCCGTTTTGATCGGTCACGGCAACCGAGTAGACGCCGGCTGCCAGGCCGTCGAATATGTTGCCGGCTTGCGGTGTGCCGCCGTTCAACCGGTAGGAATAAGGCGGCGTTCCACCCGTCACCGTTACGGCAATCTGAGCGTTGTTGCCGTCGTGACACTGAAGGGCTTGCAGCAGTTGAGCGGACACCTCCAGGTCGTTTTGCAGGATGATGATACTAAACGTTTGGCCGTGAAGCCATCCGTTGGTACTGAGGTCGGCAACATCGAACAGGAACGTATCGGCAATAGCAGGGGTGCCATTATGGGTGTAGCTGACCCGCCCGGCGAGGATGTCTGCCTGGGTAAAAACGCCGCCGGGTTCCAGGTTAGCGTTGTCGAGTTGGAGCGTACCGTGTTGAGGTAGCGACAGCAGGGTAAACATGCCGTCGTCAGCATTGGCGCTGGCAATATTCAACATCAGGTTGGCGGCGGTAATATCGGCGGAAGCCCCGCTGGCAACGGTAAGGGGTTGGTTCAGGAGCAGTTCGGTTGGCGGAATTGTGTCAAAAAAGCAAAAAGAAAGGCTCCAGGCGTTGAGCGCGCCGCCGTCCTCCGGAAAATTATCGGTGATGGAAAGCGTCCAGACGCCCTGTGCATTGGCAAGGTTAAAGCGGTCGAGGGATTCGACCGGCTGATAGGCGCCGTTGAGCGCCGGCAGGTTGCCGCAGGTATTCTCCAGGTCGGCGGCCGTTTGTGCGGCTTCGTCGTCCAATTGGAGGCTCAGGTTGTCTCCATTGCAGCCGCTGCTTGTTGCCGGGAACCCGGGCTGGTCCAGCAGCAATGCCGAGGTGTTGTCGGGGGCTACGAGGGTTGCCACCAAGTCGCCTACCCAGGTATGGTTGACCTGCATGCTGAGGTTGACATCCGCAACAAACCGGTTGGCCGGCACACTGATTTCTGAAATTACAGTGGCAACGTTGGCAGTGGGGATCACCACGGGCACATCAGTGCTGTTGAAGGCAAAGGAGCACTCCGGTCGCGCAGTTTGAAAGGCAAAAACGGCAGAAAAACCACTTTGTGCGCAGGCATTCTCCCCGTTTACGCGCCAATAATATACCGTGGCGGTGTCCAGCCCACTCAAGCCGGTAGCAGGGCTGGCGCTTGGCTGATCAAATACGATTGTACCAGCTGCAAAGGAAGGGTTGGTGGCTACCTGTACCTGATATTGCAGGGCATTGGGTACCGCGCTCCAGCTCAGTGCAGCGTTGGGGATGACACCGGATGCTCCATCGGCCGGGCTGAGCAGCAAGGGTATTTCCGGAGCGCTGTCGAGTACCGCAAGATCAACGATACGGGTGCGCACGATAGCGCCGCTGGCAGCGGTTATGGTAAGCGTGTAAATACCCGGCTGATCGAGACCGTTTAGTTCAATGCCGGCACTGTTTCCGGGTGTGAGCGGGTTGGGGTTGATCGCAATGCCGGCGCCTGGCGGCGCTCCACTTACGTCGATTGTAACCGGGTCGTTAAACCCGCCTATGCTGCTGGTGGATGCAGAAAAAGACAACGGTTCGCCAGAACATACTTGTTGGTTGGGGCTGACCGATAAATCCAGCAGGAATGTTGGTGCCGGCGGTATTTCGATCTTGAAATTTTGATTGGAAATATCAAAGAAAACATTTCCAACGGCCTGTACCATCACCCTGCAGGTGGCGGAAACGGCATTGGGCACATCTACCTGCGCGGCGCCGGTATTGGGAACATTGCCAGCCAGCACAGTCGGGTAGGTAAGGCCGCCATCGGTAGACAGCAGGATGCGCACTTGTGCACAACTCACGGGCGCAGCAGTCGTATTAGCCACATCCCAGCTGACGGTTTGCGACGATCCGACAAGCCAGGTCACGGCCGTGTTTGGCGCCGTAACGATGAAAGGGCCTGCCGTGCCGGATACCGCCAGGTTCATGTTATCCTCTGCCGTGCAACCGCCGGTATTTCGGTTGTCGCGCACGGTGACACGAAACGTCATCGCCCGGGCCACCCCGGGCAGCTCTTCCCAAGTGGGGTCAGTGTTGGCCGCCAGATCGGCCAGGCGTGGGAAATACCGGGTAGGCGAAGCCGTGGGGTCGAAGGAGCGAAACATGGGCCCGTCGGTGTTGGTAGACAAGGGCGGCATCAGCGCTTGTGCATGGTCCATTTGTTCCCAGCAGTAGGTCAAACTGTCGCCATTGGCATCATTTCCGGTTGCCGTCAACGCAAAAGGGGTGGATTTGGGGATGGTGTAATTGGCCCCGGCGTCCACGGCCGGCGCATTATTGCCGGTATTGACCTTTAGCGGGCACACATTGCCCTGCCCAGCTGTTGTATAGGCGCCGATTTCCTGCAAGCTGATCGCATGAAAATAGGCGTCGCTATTGGGTTGTACATTGGGCGAACAGACGCCCGCATAAGCCATGATAGTGGAGCCGCTGCCTGGTTCGAAGGCCGTACCGGGGTTGATATTTCCGCTACAACTGTTATTGAAGCAGTGGTTTGCGCCAAATTGATGGCCCATCTCGTGCGCCACATAGTCCACGTCGAAGGGGTCGCCGACGGGTTGGCTAAGGGCGGTGACGCCGCGGGCTTTTACAGAGTTGCCACACACAACGCCCAAGCTGGCCACACCGCCGCCGCCTACTCCGAACACGTGCCCGATATCGTAATTGGCTGCGCCGACAACGGTATTGCACTTGGTTTGGTTTTGACCGATCATCGACGAAACATTTCCATTGGTATAGCCATCGGTGGCCGGATCGAGAAATACCAGCACGTTATTATTGGCGAACAGTTGCAAGCTGACGGAGAGGTCGCGTTCGTAAATACCGTTTACCCGGTTGATGGTGGTATTCATGGCCGCCAGCGCCAAAGGAATAGTGCCGCCATGAAAAGCGGCATATTCGGCCGTACAGGCCAATGCCAGGCGGTATTGCCGGAACATACAATCGCCCTGTATTTCCGGCGCTTCATTTTTGGCCGGCCCGGACGGTAGTTCCACGATACCATCCACAGCGCAGACAAATCCTTTTTTAGGAACAGCCAAATCACTTTTTTTATACACGATGCAATGCTCCGGGCCGTTTTGCCGGTACGGATCAATAAAGACCGGTTCATGCCGGCCGGAGCGGATCATCGCGTGAAATCCGTGTGGAGTCAGGTCGCATTTGAGCGAGGCGCCCGGGTCGTCGACGCCGACACCGGTGTAACAGCGTATCTCCGGGTATTGGGCTTGCAGTGCGGGCGCCATAACCGGCGATTCGGTCAGGCGAAAACGCCCCCATCCCCCATCCGGCAGCGGCAGCGGCAGTACGACTTCCTGATCGGCAGCGGCGGCTGTAAAACGCATGGGCGCGGCGGAAAGCAGCGTCCGGAGTTGCGCCAGATCGAGTAATACCATGCGATAGCTGCGGGGAGCGGTTTCCCGTTGGCTGGCCGTAGCGGGTATATTTTGTTCAGAAAGATCGGTCCAAATACCTTGGCTGTACAGCGCGTACCCTTGCAAAAAGAGCAAAATACAGAGGAGACGATTCAACATACCGGGTTAGATTTTAGCGGTGGAAGCGGATTTACTGCGAAGGGGAAAGCACGTGGAGACCACAAAAGGCCAAAACGGTTTCATCCCGAAATATAGCGCCTCTGCGCATTGCTGAAAACGGGGGAATTCAATTTAGTCAGCCAGCAACCAAAATATAAAAGAAGTATTCATATTCGTTTGTGGCAAATTTGTTGAACGTCGGCGTCCCCTCTGTGGCGGCGAACTGCTTCCCCAGCCGGTGCAGAAACCTCGGCGCCAGCTTCTTTATTAAATATTCCCTTTCGGAGGAAGACAGTTTTAACGCTTCCACAACACTCGTCGAGATCATTTCGGCCTTAATAAATTTAAGGTTTGCGGCTTCCAGTTTATTGTTTAGTTCTTCCAGTTCATTTTTATGCCTGAAATCGGAAAAAAGAAAAAATCCCCCAGGGCGCAATACCCGGTATACCTCGCTTAAAAACTTATCTATCCTGGAATAGCGATGGGAGGATTCGATATTGATCACCACATCGAACGTATGATCCTGAAAAGCCAGGGATTCGGCATTGCCCTGTAAAAACGCGATCCCTTCCTTTGAATAATATTTACTGCAAAAATCAATGGCTTTATCGCACAAATCCAACCCGGTTACCGACTTCGGCGATAAATAGCGGTTGATGTAGGACAAGCCGCCGCCGCGCCCGCAGCCGATTTCCAGAATACTTTTCCCCTTAACATCTACCCCCGTTGCAACATGATCATACAGCTGTGCGGAGTACCGGTTCGCTTCATCCTTTGCGTCCAGGTTGATTCTGTGGCCGTCTTTCGAATAACCGTAGTTCATAAAGATGACCTCAGAGTTTTTGTCGGCCGTACTGACATACCAATACCAAATCCTGAAAAAGGCGGAGACTAGTTTTTCTCTCATGTCCTGAAAATTATAAATCGTTTACCTGTAAAAAAACTGTTCAATAAAAACCAGGCACAATTGGAAGGCCCAAGAGTCGGTTGCAGATTCTTGTCAAGGGGATTGTTCAAAATGAACGCAGCGAAATAGGAAAGATCCGGTAGCTGGCATAAAGATTAAAAAAAAGGGATGGAGAACCCGCTGGAACTCCCCCTTTTTCGATAAAATATTTTTGCCCCATGCTCACCGCAACACGGTAACGTCTCCCCTTCGGTATTTCCGCTCGTCGCCGTTGCACAACACTTCCAGTAGCCACAGGTAGACATCTGAGGGGGCGGGTTCGCCGAAGGTGGTGCCGTCCCAGGCTGCATTCGGGCCCGAAGCATCGTACACCTTTTGGCCCCAGCGGTTGTAGATGGTCAGCCGGGCAATCACTTCCACGCCTTCGTAGGGCACTACGGTAAAGGTATCGTTTACCTTGTCGCCATCGGGTGTGAACACATTGGGGATGCGGATACGCGCGGGGTCGCAAGGCGGGAAAGGCGCTACCCGGTATATCAGGGTGTCCTTGCAGCCGTCGCCCGTGCGCAGCGCCAGTGTGTATTCCATGGTATCCGGTGGCGACGCGAAGGGGCTCTGGCAGGTCGTGCAGCTGAGGTATTCGGCTGGTGCCCAAAGATAACTGGCATACCCGTCGGGTCCGGGGAGCTGGACCGAACCGCCCAAAACGAAGTAGAATGTGTCGGGGTCCGGAAGCTCGGGTACCATAAATGTCGACAGCACGATGCAGTGCGTACTGTCGCAACCAAGGCTGGATTCGAAGGTCTCGCAATAGACGCCGGCTTCGGTCACCGGCTTGCCAAATATCAGCAGGGTATCCGCAACGCACTTGCTGATGGCCTCTTCCGTATTCGGCACCACTTCCAGCCGGAGGTACACCAAGGTATCACAACCGGTTGTTATAGCGGGCCGGATATCCGAATACAAGCCGGGAGTCTCCGTCAGGGCGCCAAAAATATCGACCGGCGTGCCCTGGCAGGTGCGCAGGACGCCCAGATCGAGCGTATCCGCGGGCAGTACCGCCACCGTGAGCGAGTCGGTGAGCGTGCAACCGGCTGCATTGGTGGCTGTCACGAAGTAGGTGGCGCCCTGGGCCGGCTGCAGGATCTGTACCGGCGCATTGGGGTTGCTGATGCCGGGGCCTTGCCAATTCCAGGATAGGGCCGGGGTGGTTTGCAGGGTGATCGTTTCGTTCCGGCAAATCGCCGGCTCCACCGGCTGCAAAACCGGGGCATCGTTGATCTGCACGTCGTAGTGGTAGGTCACCAGGCAAGAGGGCCCCTGATCGGCCAAAGTGAGCTGGTACAATCCGGCAGCCATTGGTTCGAAGGCAAATGCCGAACAGCCGGTGCAGGGCAGGCCGGGCACGCCCGACCAGGCGTAACTGTGCCCCGCTGCAGTGGGCAGCCCCAGCGGTACCGGCTCGCCCAGGCAGCGCTCCAGCAGCGCGAACAACACGGTATTTACCGAAACCGGGATGGCGCTGACCGGACAAACGCAGTTTAGTTTGGTCGGCAACACCACCAGCAGGTGGCACAAGCTATCGGGTGCAGGCAGGCCGTTCAACGGGATGCTCAACATTCCGCCGGGTTCCAGTATGGCATTCAGGTCGCCGACGGTGTACAACAATTCGTCGCCGGCGTCGTGTTTGCCGTTGAGGTTGACGTCGTAAAAGAACTGCAGGATATCGATTTCAAACGGCGCCAGTGCGTTGCTATTGGCCACGGTTACGGTATAATTGACTTTGCCGTCGGGCTGGATACTTAGCGTGGCCCCGGTGAGCGCGACGCCGGCGGCGGGCGGCGGAAACTGGTAGCTGTTTTCCCCGGTAATGACATACACCTTGCAATCGGCCTGTATGGCCGGGCAATACGCAACAGTCTGTTGCCGGGCTTGCATTCGCAAAACGGCGGCTTCGCAAGCCGGGGCAGCGGGCGTTGTGACGGCAAACGTAAAGGTAATTACAGAACCGGCGGACAGGCCGGCGGGCATCGGCCATCGCAAGCCGGCCGGGCTCAGCGCCGGCTGCCCGGCGGGTGCATGGACGCCGGGTTGGTAAGAGCCGGAAACATAAGAAAACCCCGGTGGAAGCAGGGCATAGATGCTGTCGCCGGACAGGGCCGGTCCCGTTGTGAAAAGTGTGACCGCTATCGTGCGTTCAGTGGCGCAGGGCGACAGGCCGGCAGTCCCTTGTTCGGCGATGATTACCTGGAGGGTGTAAGTTGGCGCCAAACCTTCCACCAGAATGGGATCGCTGGCTTTGCGCAGGGTATTGGTCGGCCGGCCGCACGACCACTCCGCCCGGGCGCCGAAGATCAGTTGGGCATAGGAAACGACACCACACGCCGCGATGACCTTGAACCGGATTTGCAGGGCGTTTTTGGTCAGTTGAAAGGCGCCGGGCAAGCTGTTGGCCTCCAACAAGCCGGCCAGGTTCCATTCCAACAAATTATTCCCGGCGGGTATGGGGTCGGGAATGTCGATAAAAGCGCTGTCCACCGGGTAAGCCATCTGGCAGGAGCCGGACAGGAGTTGAAGCCCTGCCGGCAATTCTATGTTCACAACGGGCTCATACGCATGACCGAAGTCGGCATTGGAGAGTTCCAGGATAAAATAATCGGAGGTATCGCAGAGGGGGACGTTGACCGGGAAATCTTTCAGTTCCAGTTCGATTTCCGGATTCAGCGGCTGGAAAAGCAGGACCAGGGTATCCTGCGCGCAGGAGGCCGGGCCCGATTGAAGGTGGGGCTGGCAATCCCAGCCGTAAATGATGCGCAACTGCTGGGGGTCGCAAGTAGTGTTGACACCGTTGATTTGCAAGCTGTTGGTTCCGAGTATGGGCAGGTTGCCCAGTTGATAAATGCCGTCGACCGCTGCAATGGCCGTACTGCTTCCACCTGCGGTTATGGTCAGGCCACTCAGGCCGCCTTCGGGGTTGAGCAGCTGTATCCAGTAATTCGGGGCGGTAACGGGCGCCAGGTTTTGCAGTAAAATATCCACGGAAACGGAATCAGTCGGAAAATTCAGCGTCAGTTCATCGGTCGTGAGGGTATCCTTGGCGTGGTTGCTGAAAAAGCCAATTTTGCTTTCCAACACATACACCAGCGAATCGGATTTTATCATACAACCCGGGAAATCCAACGTGACCCACTGTGCGGAGGAATCCGGCTCGCTAAAGGTGCAACTCGGCGCAAATGACACCCGGGTACGCAGGCTATACCCTTCGTCGGGCGGACTGAGGTAGGCCGGGGAAAAATCGATGCGCAGCATCGAATCCGGAATGGTCTGAAACGGCAGCGGAATATTTTGAAGGACCGGCACGTTTTCCTGCAGGTTCAGAAATAACAATTCGGCGGACAGCGGTTCCAAGCCAGGCGGCATGATCAGGTCGTAACTGGAAATTTTCGACAAGGGCCGCACTTCGAAAGGGAAAAGGTTTTCCCGGGCGATCCGGATATTATAGGCAAACGGCGTGACTTGTACGGAGTGTTCACAGGGTTTTATACCGAAAGACGCTTTCGTGAGCGAGTCGGCAAAACCCGAATACTGAAACATCAGGGTGTCGTAACGGCGGTAATTGTGCCTTCGGTAAAGATCATTGAGGTTATAACCCACTTCGAAATTGATAAGGGGCGGGAAGTTCTGTTTGCAGTTGGGCGCGTAGTTTACCCCCAGTTTCAGGTCAATCTGCAATTGCACCGAGTCGCCGCTTTCCAGCAGAAAACCGGGAGGGACGTACCCGGAATCGCTCAACAGGTCCATGCGGGGGTTGAAGGGGTAATTCATAGAGGCCAACTCATCGATAACGGAAGCTGGTTTGGAGTTGACCACGGCCACCCGCCCGTACCGCTTATCCAACGGGAATATGCTGGCCAAAGGGCAGTAGTAAACCGCCTGGGCGCTGGAATCCCAAATGGTCATTGTAGCGGCAGCAATGCTGATAAAGTCTTTATCGGTAAACCCGTTTCGGGCGGCATCCGTTTGGTTCGGCCCGATATTAAAGGTATCGAATACGCCGGCATACCCGAAATCGCTGCGGATAATTTCGGCAAACAACTGGTAAAACAATCCCTTTATGCTATCGCCGCAGACGATTTTTGCAGCCAGGATATTGCGCAGTGTATCGCCAGGCAGAAACCGGTCGCGCCGCACCTTACCCATATCCAGCATACCGGCGGGGTCGGCTACGCGGTTGTTGTTGTTGTCCGGAAGGCCATAATTGAGGCGGTACGCCTCGTGGTGCTGCCGCATCTCAAAACACCCCTCGCCCGGGCCAACGACAACGGGTATGCTATCCTGTGGCCCGCCCGGGCCACCGGGGCATTGGCATGCGGTATGCAGTTCGAAAGCATCGCAGGCTGGTACGGCGCAATCCAGACCGGCATCGAGGCTGCGTGTGAGCAAGGCTGCTGTTTTCGGCTCATAGCCGCAGCCATAACAGGCTTCCGGCTCGTACACCACAAAATCGACGCCGGGTTCCGTACTTCCGCCGCCTGCATAGATGTACGAGGCATCGTCGCGACAGGTGTTTTTCAGGCAAAAATTGACAACAAAAAAGGTGTCAGACAAGGGCAATTCGAACGCTGCAAGCACCCGGTGTATGGGGTAGTCTGTGGTCATAGTATCATCGGAAAACAACACCGGCATTTTACCATCCAGGAGCAGCGGACAATCAGGCGACCATTCCAGCCCGACGGGCAAGTCAAACTTCAGCCAAACATAGCCGCTGTCGGAAAGCAGGCGGTTGGAGTTCAGCCGGTATTGAAACGGGTAGGTTTGATTGTCCTCCAGGCATTCGCCGATGTTATAGGCCACGGCGGCATTCAGGTAATCCCCGGGTTTCGGTTCGAATACGACGGTGTCGGCTACTATAAATCCGCCGGGCGGGCAGGGTTTGTTGTAATAATAATTCAGGCGGATCTTTGGCAAAAACTGGGTGCAGGCAGGCAGGCAATAGTAGGTGTTGAAGGTGATCTCCAGGGTGTCGAATCCCTGCATTTCGGGGATATACAAGGTTATAAATGCCGAATTCGTATCGTTGCATACCGGCATGACAAAATCCTCGGCCAGGTTGGGTATCAGTGGGGAAGAAGCGCCATTTTGGTGGATTTGAAACGAATTTTTATCCATCCCGAGGGCAGTGGGCGCTTCGGAATTGATTTGCAGGATCAGGTTGGTAGCTGGGCCGGGGCCTTCGTTGATCATGCGCAGGCGCATTTTATGCGGTGTTTCCGCACAAATTTCCCAAGGCAGGGCGTATTGTGTCAGGAAGCTCAGTTTAGGCTGGTAGCTGGAGGGCAGCACCACCACATCGGCATAGGTGCTGTCGGCCTGGCAGGGCGCTGCCGCCGCCGTGCAGCTCCAGGCGGCAGCGAGGTTCGAGCGGCAGGTAAAGCCCGGGAAACCGCAGTCGGTGACCGTGATTTGTTGTTTGATCAGGGCTGTTTCGCCAAACTCCAGCAGGTTGTCGCCATCGCCGAACGCGGTAAAAAAGGCGCCGTCGAAATAGGCGGAATAATGTGCAGGCAAATCTTGCTGCGCGGCGGCGCCCGCTACCTGAATACTGATGCCGGCGGGGTGTGAATCGGTCAGGAATAAATGCTGCACGGCGCCAAGCCGGGTATTCCGCACGTGCAGCGTGCGCATCAGCATCTGGCCTTTTTCACCGTAAATCGAGTCGTTGTCCACCTGTGTAATCACCAGCAAGCCGGTTTGAATCTGGAATTTGGTGGTGGCGACTTGCTCCGTCGCCGCCCCGGCGCGCACGCGCAATACCAGGTTAAATAGCTGGGCGGAGTTGATGGCCGCTACAAGGCCGCAGGTGGCAGCCAGCCGCAGCTGTACCGTAAGGGGCGTATTGGGGGGGAGCGCCGGCAGGGCCAGCACGGGTTTTTCCAGGTTGGCGATATCGAACTCGGACGCGCCGGCGACGCTTCCGGGCAGGTATTCCAGTCCCGGCGGCAGCTCCAGGTCGAGGAAGGCGTCGTTTACAGGGGCAGCGGTATTGTTCAGTATCGTCACGCTGAGCGTATCGGCAGCGCAAACCACCAGTTGGTCCGGATTTTTATAGGATATATTGAATGTTTGGGCGGAAAGCAGGGATGCAATAGCGCAGCAAAACGCCAGGAGGAGCGTAGATTTAAGCATGGGATCACAAGTCGGGTTACCAATGAACGAATGTTCAAATATAAGGGATTGCCGGGTAGCCGTGCAATACCGGGTCAAATTCTTTGTTCGTCCCTCGTCCAAACCTGACAGGTGGTATTTAAAAAAACAGCCGGTTTTGCGTGCGCTTTGCGCCGCAAAACCGGCTGTTTTTTTAAATACCACCTGTCAGGTTACAAAAGCAGTCAGAATATTCTGAATGACCTGCTTAACTGCGTCAATATCATACCCCTCACCTCGCTGAAGCCCGGCCGCACTGTTTATCCGAATGAGGTATTTCTACCCGCCAACAGTAGCGGTCTTCCCAACGACTCCATCGCCCTTTACCATCAAATTCGGACTATCGATAAAAAAAGACTTAGCCTGGAATACGGCGCTATTGCAGAGGAAGCGGTGAAAAACGATATTGTAGATGCCATTTGTTTTCAATTGGGCATTGTGAGATCGTTGTAGCGGATCCTTTCCGCCGTTGCCAGCGGAGACCGCTCCGGTCGGGGCAGGGGTGTACTCCAAACCTGACAGATGGCAATAAAAAAGCGGCAGAACTTTCAGTCTGGGCCTACTCATACTGCCGCCCTATCCCCGGACAAGCTGGGTTTTTCGTCCCGACACGTTACCGCCGAGCCTCGGCTTCGCATAAGCAGCTCGCGAGTCAACCCCACCCCCACCCCTCCCCAACTGGGAGGGGAGCCGTAGATTACACCGCGACTTCCTCCGTAGAATGGGTCGTAGAGTACTCTACGACCACTCTACGGCTCCCCTCCCAGTTGGGGCTGCCGATTACCCACATTTTGAAGAAATTTTTCTTGATAAGATGGTATGTGCCAGCCCCCGAAGGGGTCGAATTTGAATAGCCCCGCATGAAATGCGGGGGGGGGAATACGACGCGACACAACCGCGGTACTGCCGAGCGTGTGCTGTGCATAAATCCGATCTTCCTCCCTTTCTCCCGCGCTTGTCATAGACTGTCACTCTAGGAAAACACGAGAGCACGCAGGGCAGGATCCTGAATTCAAGCGCGGAGAATCCGCGGGTTGGTAGCCACCCAAAACGGTTGCCCTTGATCAACCGCTCCGCGGTTGTAAAACGGTTTGCCCTTTCAACCCCGCATTGTTGCCGTTGTTGGCGTCCCGCCAACAACTCACCGGAAGGAGAGGCGTTGTTGGCGCGATGCCAACAACGGCGGAAAATTGGCTTAGCGCCAGATTCAGGCTATATTTGCTATCGAAATTCGAAATGACATGAAAAGCAATACGATTCACAATTTGGATAAAAAGCAAATCCTTGCCATATTGACACAACACCGTGAAGCGTTGAAAGATATGGGTGTAGAACGAATAGCTTTGTTCGGCTCTTATGCCCGTGGAACCGCCCGGCCCGACAGCGACGTGGATTTGCTTGTAGAACTTAAGGAACCCAAATACTTACTCCTCCTCCAACTGACGGACTATCTCAGCGAACTGCTCGGACATAAGGTTGACTTGATACGCCAGGGCCCGCACCTGAAACGACGCTTTATGGAAGCCGTAGAAAAAGACCTCGCTTATGTCTGATATCCTGCTCAACCGGCTTGCAACCATCATTGAAGCACTTGAACTAATAGAGCGCCGTATGGTCAAAATAAAAAAAGCAGATGCCTTTGTGGACACCGAAGAAGGTCAGCTTATCATGGATGCGATTGCTATTCGGCTTCAGGTGATCGGAGAAACCACCAAAAAAATTGACCTGCAGCAACCGGACTTCTTGCCTTCTATCGGAATAGACCCTAAGCCTATCATCCGCTTCAGGGATTTTATTTCACACCATTACGACGAAGCGGACTATGAAGTGCTCTTCGAAATCTGCACGAACCACTTGCCCTTGTTAAAGGCGAAATTAGAGAAGCAAAAAAGATAGACGACCCTGTACCTTCATTGGTTGCCGTTGTTGGCGCGACGCCAACAACGGCGGAAAAATCTGGAAACACACGCATGAAAAAGATCATACTCGAAACCCGCTACGTGCTGGCTGTGAAAGACCTGCAAGCCTCGGTTCATTTTTACGTCGAAAAATTAGGCTTCACTATCGATTGGGCGCAGGATGGCTGGCACCAACTGCGCCGGGAGGGTATCGTCGTCATGCTCGGCGAATGCGCCGACGACGTGGCGGCTTTTGAAACCCGCAACCATTCCTATTTCGCCTATATCCTGGTCGATGCGCCGGATGCCTTGTTCGGAGAGTTCCATGCCAAAGGCGTGGAGGTCTTGTCCTTCCCCACGGACAAACCCTGGGGCATGCGTGAATTCGGAATTCGAACCATTGACGGGCACCGCATCACGTTCGGGCAGGAGCTGCTGAAATCCGATGTCGCGTCGGGCAACTTCTAAAATCTGCAATCTTAAATCAAATATGGTTTGACGGGAAATGGTTGCCGTTGTTGGCGTCCCGCCAACAACTCCCCGGAGGGAGAGGCGTTGTTGGCGCAACGCCAACAACGGCGGAAAAGCGCGAATCGTACTGACCTCGTAGAGGTCAAATATTGGTAGTAGAATAAATGTCCCGACATCCTCGCACGACCTCGGTACTGCCGAGCGTGTGCTGTGCATAAATCCGGAATCTTCCCTACCCCCTTTTTTTCTCCCCCCGCGCTTGTCATTCTGAAAGAACCTGTCCACTCTACGAGGAATAAACACGAGATGCACGCGTAGAGTGGACAGGTTCTTTCAGAATGACAAGCGCGGGGGGAGAAAAGGGAGCACAGCTTGGGGTGGCGGGTTATGCGTAGCCGAGGCTCGGCGGTACCGAGGTCAGGTGATACTTTTTCATATCAAGATGTGGGTAATCGGGAGTCCCGAGGCCTCGGGAGAGGGGTGGGGTCGACTCGCAGCCGGCAATATGCGCAGCACACGCTCGGCGGTATAGTGTCAGGAACGGGACAAACACCTGTTCAGTGGAGGCCATCCAGCCCTCCTGTGAGCTGCAAGGAAAAAGAACAGAGGCGGAAGCCAACAGAGGCGGAATGCCGAACGGGGTCCGGCGATACATATATACGAACCAAATTTCCCCATATATGCATTCAGCGGCGACACATAGACGCTTCGCGTGTATATATATGCCATATATGCTGCGCCTATATATGCGCTTTCGGATAAGCAATGCTTTTACGCGTAGGGGTGCGCAAGTATCGGCGTGACTTAGAGTCACGCCGATACTTGCACAAAGAGCCTGCCCCGAGTCCTCGGGGGTAAAAGGGTAAAAGAGCCAAAGGGTTATTTTGTCCTGGCCAGACGGAAACCCGTGCTGTAGTCGCGATAACCGGGTGCGTCGTAGTAGCGATACGCCACACGGCAGCTCTGCGGGTAGTTCCCCCACGACCCGCCGCGAATGACACGGTAGGAGCCCTCCTCAGGTCCGGCTGGATTAATCTGCGGATTACCGGTATCCTTGTACGCACCATACCAATCCCAGCACCATTCCCATGCGTTGCCGCTCATATCATAAAGGCCGGGGGCGTTGGCTTGCAGACGCTGCACCGGGCGGCTACGGCTGCCGGAGTTTTTATAGTACCAGCCCACCAACTCTAAAGAATCGCTGCCCGCATACCGGTAATCATCCCGCCCGCGGTTGGTGGCGGCGTATTGCCATTCGGCCCCGGTGGGCAGGCGAAAGCCGTTGGCCCAGCCTTTTGCAGTGGCGGGCGTAACAATGCAATCCTCTTTGCCGGTTGAATCAATTATATACACCGGCTGTAAGCCTGCCTGTTCGCTGCGCCAGTTGGCAAAAACCACCGCATCGCACCACGACACATTCACCACCGGGTTATCTCCTTCACTGCCCCAGACCGGTTTTTCGGGCATTTCATAGCCCGATGCCTGGCAAAACAGGTAGTATTGCCACCAGGTGGTTTCGGTGGCGGCTATGCGGAAGGAGGAGACGGTGGCGCGGTAGGCGAATATTGTTGTATCCTTACGATTATATTCCTTCAAATCAAAACTGCCGCCCTCGATGGGGATCATCGTGCCGAAGTAGCGGGTGTGCATGTTGTCGGCCAGGCGGGCAACCCGATCATCGCCGCCCGGTGTGTCTTTTGAGAAAGACGCCGTTATTTTTTGTTTTTCGAGGCCAGCCAATTGCTGCATCACCTCCGCCATGCTGGCGGCGCGGGCAGTCTGGCCCGTGTGGTAATCCACGAAAGCGATTTCGTACAGCGCCTGCGCCACTTCGGTCTTGCGCTGGCCGAGAGCGGCGGCTTTCAGGAGGCTGGCGCGGGCGTTTTCGTATTCGAGGCGGTAAACATCATTTCGGGCTTTTTCCAGCAGGCTGCCCACCACCTCGGCTTTGGCGGCATTGGCTTTGGCCTGTTCCTGCAGGGCTTTGAGTTCGGCTGCTTCGGCGGCCGTGAGGGCGGCGGTAGCTTCTTTTTCCTTGAGTTCGGCGTAGCGGGTTTTTACGGCGGCGGTGTCGATGGCGGCCCGGGCGGCGCTGTCGGCGCGTTGGGCGTCGAGGGTTTTGGCTTCGGCAAGCCGGTTTTTTTCGGCGGCATCGCGGGCGCTCCACAGGGCCCAGCCGAGCAGCAGGAGCGCGCCGAGGCCGATGGCGAGGCTGCGGTTGCGCGCGCGGCGGATTTTTTCGCGTTCGCGGCGCTGGGCTTCGGCTTCCGCCCGCGCCCGCTCGCGTTCGGCGGCTTCGCGTTCGGCGCGGCGGCGCTCCTCGCGGGCGGCCAGTATGGCGCCCATGAGGGTGTCGTGGCTGATCTCGTAGTGGGTGCCGCGGGCGGTTTGTTCGCGGCGCACGAGGAAGGCGTTCACCAGCGCGTCGAGCAGGGCCGGGGGCAGGGCGCGGCCGTGTTTGGCGTGGAGGTTGGCGGCCAGGGCGTCGCCGTCCATGCTGAGGCGGCGGGCTTCGCCCTTGGCCTCGTCCACGTACAGCAGTTCTTCCTCCAGCAGCAGGCGGGCCGTGCGCTCCTGTTCGGCGTCGGCCAGGCTGCCGATGCGGGCGGCGTAGTAGTTTTCGAATATTTTTTCAAAATCGGGCAGGTCGGCCGCGGCGATGGTTACGGCTTTTTCGCCGCGGCGGTTGCGCGTGCGCACGGCGTCTTCGATGCTCTGGCACACGATCTGGAGCTGGAACGATTCAATCTGGCCGGCCTCCTCGCCGGCGCTGCCGCTGGCGAGCTCGTCCACGATGCGCTGCAGGGCAGCGGGTTGGAACGCGAAGGGCAGGGTGTCGAAGCGGGGGTCATCGGCGGCGGCGGGGCGCACCATGGCGGCTTCGGCCTGTTCGGCGCGCAGGCCGCGCAGCTCGTAGCGCTTGCGCAGGATGTCGGGCAGTTCCTGCCGCATCGAGTCGAGCAGGTGCAGGCGGTCGGAGCGGATGGCAAACACGGCGTGCACGTCGAGGGGCTGGGAGAGCTGGTCCTGGGCGGCCTCGTCGAGGCGGTCGAACTCGTGGAAGGCCGCCTGCGGGATTTCGGTGTAGAGCAGTTCGGAGATTTCCTGCCGGAACTGCTGCTGCTGGTCGGCCGGGTAGAGGAAAAACTCTTCGAACTGGTCGAACAGCAGGACGAAGGCCACGGGCGTGCCGCCAGCCGGCTGGCGGCGCTTGAATTCGCGCCAGAGCGTGCGGCCGGTGGGCAGGTTGTCGTAGAATGCCGTGCCGGGTGCGGGTGGGCAGGCGCGTTCGAGTTCGGCGAGCAGGGCGTCTTTGGGCGGCAGGCTTTCGCCGCGGGCGTAGGCGCCCAGGCGGATGGCGATGGGCACGCAGGTTTTGCCGCGGAAAGCGGCGGGGAGTTTGGGCAGCACGCCGGCGTTGAGCAGCGAGCTTTTGCCGTGGCCCGATTTGCCAAACAGCACGAGCAGGCGCTCGAGTGCGGTGAGGCGGAGCAGGTCGGCGATCTCCTGGTCGCGGCCGAAGAACAGGTGTTCCTGTTCGCGTTCGAAGGGCGTCACGCCCGGGTAGCGTCGGGAGAGGCGGGCGGTGTTCATGCGGCGTTGAGGATGTCGGTGGCGTTGGCGAGGATGTCGGCGGCCAGTTTGTTGCGGGCGGCCTGGCGGGCGTCGGGGTGGAGCGTGTCCTGTTGTTCGTTGAAGTCGGCGTGGCGGCTTTTGAGCAGCGACACGGCGGTTTTGCCGGCGTCGGTTTGGGCGGCGGCTTCGAGTTCGTTGAGGGCGTTGGTGAAGTCGTTTTCCTCCACGTACTGGCGCACGAAGGCCAGGCGGGCGTCGAAGGGACGGTCGGTGCGGCGCACGAGGGAGGGGTGTTCGGCGCGGAAGGCGTCGAGCAGGTCGCGCAGGAAATCGTCCTGTGCGGCCCAGTCGAGCGGGGCCATATGGAAATGGCCTTCGAAGAAGCGCTTGAAGTCGGCGCTGGGATAGTCGGGCTGGGCGGCGAATTTTTCGCGGTTTTCGATGATTTCGGTCAGGAGCTGGATGAGCATCTGGGTATGCCATTTTTCCAGTTCGAAGCCGAGGAAGATAAACTTGTCGGCGTCGGCCAGGGCGTCGGTGAGGCCTTTGGGCAGGCGGCTGGTGTCGAGCACGCTTTTCATGTACTTGTACAGGTCCTCGTAGTCGAGGATGATGGATTCGTGGTCGTCCACCGAGCCGCAGAGGTTGTACACCAGGGGTTTTTGGAGGGTGGGCGGGGCTACTTTGCGGACCTCCTTGTTGCCGCCCACAAAAAAGCCCGTCTGGTGCTGGGTCTGCCAGGCGGCCAGGCTGGCCGAGAGGAATTTATCGGGTGTGGTGCTGATGACGAGGTGCAGGGGCAGTTGGGCGAGCAGGCGGAGGGTTTCGGCGTTTTCGGCCTGGAACTCCGGGTCGGTCCAGAGGTTGCGGAGCCATTCCTTGGCTTTTTTTTTCACGCGGATGCGGGCGGAGGTGCCGGAGAAGAGGAAGAGGGCTTCCTGTTCGTAGTAGAGTTCGATGTCGCCGGGTTTGGCGAGTTCGAGCAATTGTTCGCGCAGGTAGCGCTGCACGGGCACGCCGCGGAAGCGGAGCAGGTTGGGGCCGGCGAGCAGCACGCAGCCGGTGTTTTTGATGCTTTCGACGGTATCGTCGAGATCGAAGACGGGAAGAGGAAGGGCCATAGGCGCGTTCAAATGTGTGTTTTTGGCGGGATTAAAAGTAGCGTTTTTTGTATACATCGCTTTATGGTAATCCGACTTCCCGGTTCAGGTCAAACTCAACGAGTCTGACGAAACGGTATCCAAAACGATTTACACCAGGGCTGAGCAGAAAAATCTCGCTGATTTATTCGGGTTTTGATTTTGGGTGTACCAGTGTCGAAAACAGGAAGGCGGGCTAAGCGGCTTTCCCTCGTTAACGAGACGTTAAAAAAATACTCCTGTATAACCCTATTTAAGTTGCTTAAAATCAATTAGTTGCACTTGTTTTTAATTTTCATTGGTACAGAATTTAGTGCAATAAATTTTTTCTCTTACCCGCGTTTTTCTGTCAAATTTCTACGCTGCCGGGGCATCTCCTCCCCTTCTGGCGCCACTGCATTAAAGCCTTTCCCAGTGATTTTCTTCGCTGTTTGATGGTTGCTGGCAACATATCGCCGCAGCAAATCGGCCAACCCTTAAGTATGTTTTTCCAACACCAGCCTTAACAAAAGTCGCAAGATTTATGTCTGGTTGAAACAAAATGTTTTTAAAAACGAATCGGTACGCTATATTTGCCACTGTCTTAAAAAACAGACCGATTACTCATGAAGTCGACCAAGGTTGTCCAGTTATGCATCCGGTTAAGGCTAATATTACTTGCTAAGAGTGGCAGCCACATCATTGAGACCCAAAAGGTTGACGAGGTCGATTGTGGGAAACCGGACAATGACTCTCAGGTAAACACTGACGACCAGACCCAATTGATCCAACCGCTTTAACTCCGGGTAATCCACGAATGCTTGCGCACAGGCTAACTTGAGCATATATATTTGATTGGTGCTCAACTCGGCCGGATACTGTTGTAAAACGAATTCGTACAACTGCTCCACCTCCTCTTCCGTGGGCTCACCGCGCAGTTCTAAAGATTTATTTTTTCCTAAGTATTTCTCTCCTTCGCCTGTCATAATCCACAACGGATTGACATTGGCATCATTCAAAAGTCGCTCTAAGTGTTCCAGGCGCAAGTTTCCTTTGCCCTCACCCTTTAGAATATTTGAATAGTAGGACGCCTCAATGCCCATCAATTCTGCCATTTGGGCCTTATTTAAGCCCAAATCCCGCCTAATTTCTTCTAACCTGTCTGTTTTCATACCGCGATAAGGGTAATAATTAAAAATATCTAAACTATTTTTTGATAATTTAAAATATCTGAATATTTTTGCCCTGTCAATTCACAAATCAAAACGCAAAGAACGCAAAAAAGGAATGACCAAATCCGCTGATATCGTTCAACTGCGCATGGAACTTCGGGCGAAGTTCCGGCAAGAATATGGCTCAGTGACTGCTTTTTGCAGAGAGCGGGGCATCTCGCCGGAATGGCTTCGGTTGGTATTTGCGGGGAGGTATGAGGGATATGATTTGCTGGTCGAAGCCGCCGAATTTCTAAGCCGCTATAAGGAAGAGAAACAGGCTCAACGGCTGCAAAAACAGCGCTATTTTGCCGAAAAGGTAGCCAATTTGCCGCTCTAATTCAAAACAATTTGAGTAAAAATTTAATACAACCAATTTACGCGACTTATGATCTCTCTCAGTCAACAGGAACTTCAGCAGCTGGAATCACAAATAAACGAGGTCTTGATGAATGTGATCGGCAAGGCGGGAGGTATCCTTTCCGGCATGGCCGTCAGCCCGCATTGGATCAGCCACACCGATGCGATGCAAAAACTGGGCTGGCCGAAGATCCTGCTGAAAAGAGGCGTGGAATTGGACCACTTGCACCCTATCGTAATTCCCGGCACCGGTGGTACGCAGTACGACCTGGAGGAACTGATGCGCTACAAGCATTTTCTGATGGACGAGCGGCGTGAAAGCCGGCTCCACCCACATTACATATCCAATTTTCTGGCACAATCACAACCTGACACGCATGTATTACCTGACAATTCTCAAAAAGGACGCCCGGGAAATCGGCTACCTGGTCGCCGAAAGTCCGTTTCGCGATAGCAAAGAACAGGACGAGCATATCGACATCCGCTTAGACCAGACCACGGAAGAAGAAGCGGTGCTCGAAGCTACGAAATTTGTCGAAAGGCACCGCCTGACCTATTGGGAGGTGCACCACGTCGTACAGGTAGCGGGCTGTCACATCACCAACGGTGATTGGGATTAATTTTTTTGCCCCAGCAGTTGCACATGCGGGGCATACATACGACCAACAGCAAAACGCTCATATCCGGTGGCCCCGAGGACTCGGGGCCGCCACTTTTCTCCTTTCGTTATGACGGCATCCAAGTCGAATTCCCGCCCCACTCCGAATGCTTGGGAGCAGGAACACCACAACCTGCAACGTATCCTGAACCTCGACATCAACCTGCGCCGGGAAGAACTCAAAGACGCCCTCCTGGACTACGAGGATGCGCACCCGGGCAACAACCTGGTGGGCAGTAAGGTGTACGAATTCCTGCGGCACTGCCAGAACATCGTCTGGAAGCAATTGGCTGAACTGGCCGTGTCTAATCCGGCGGAATACGAGCTGTGGCGCGCCGGCCAGCGCGGCCACTGGCCCTTGCAGACCAACAACGTCGCCCACGGGATGCTGCTCCGGCTTTCGGAAGGCCGGCGGGCGCAACTGCACGAAGTGGGCGCCGCCATCGAGCGCACCAAATCCGGGATGCCGGTGATTTCCGATAACATTCGTCGCACGGTCCAAAACTGGCGCCGCAAAACGACGGCTGCCTGGGTCACGCAAAGCGGCGACACGCTGAAAGGTTTCCCGTTCTTCCTGTCCTGGACGCGCCTCAACCGTGCCGGAGAGCCCGATCCCAAAGGCCGTGGCAACGTGATCGGCTTGGTCAATTTGACCTGGATTTTCGGCCCGGAATGGGCAGATGCCACGGGCGAAAATGCGACCGATTCCGAGCCAAATGCGGCGGGACAACAGGAAAAAATTTCCACAATTCCCCCAATAATTAAAACCGTTGAAAAAAAGAAGAAGGAAGAGGAGCGGCTTTCCGCTGAAGCGGAAGACGTTTTTTTCCAGTCGGCAAAGCCGACAGAACCGGGGGTAAAAACCGCCCAACAGCAAGGAACGCCCTCCGGTGATTCCGGGCAAATTTTTGAGCAAAAAAATATTGCGGCTCCCCCGCCCGCTGCCGGCGGCGGCGCGCTGGCACGGGCGGCCGTGCTGTGGCAATTCCTGTTGGCCCGGATTTACCTGCCACTTTTGGGGACTGGCCGGATCCGGCATAGTTCTGAAAATGCCTACTTGAAGGACCATTTCATGTCCTACACCGCCCAAAAATGCGTGGAATTGCTCGTCGAAAACCTGCATTCAGCCCGAAATGCGGGCGATGTCACCCTCGAAGAGGCCGAAATGCGGCTTCGTCAAGCCATCGAAAGCCAGGCCAAATACCTGGAAGACAATCCTGAAACCTGGGTACTAACACCCGAAAAGTTCATGCGGCCGGATCGTCCACACGGCACCCTGCTGAGCGCCCTGCGATTGTTCGTGAAAGAACCGCACACCCCGCAAATTCCGCCCGAAAACCCGGAAAACGAATCCGCCCGCGAGCGCAAAAACCGGCTGTATGCCCACTTGCTCTCCCTCGGCGCCAACCGCACCCATCCCGGCACCTTCTCCCGTTGGTATTCCGAATACGGCCCGCAGCACCTGGAGGCCTGCATGACCTACATGGCCCAGCAAGCCGAACGCCGACGCCAGGCTGGAAAGCCGCAAAAACGGGAATTCGACAGCAACCGGGGCGGCGCTTCGGCCTATTTCGCCAGCCTGATCGCCCGTTTCGATAGCCAGGGTGTACAACGCGAACTGGAACTTTCCGAACGGCAAAAAATCAAAAATGCGCTCTGGGAAAAGGTCTTCGCCATGCAAGCCAAGCAGACTTCGCCCGAAATAGAACAGCTCCGGGCAGATATGTCGGTGATCTACCACCGCATGTGCGCGGAGCCGGATTTCCGCGACGCTACCCTGCGCGACACCAACGCTTTTTTCCAAATGCGGATCGAAAACTACACCACGCCGACTTTCATCGTGCTGGCACACCACGTCCTTCAACAGCAACACAACTGATCATGCAGACCGCCACCGCCACCCGCCGCCCGCCCCGCAAACGCCGCAAAACCCGTTGGCAATACGGCCCGGAATCCGAGTTCAAAATGCTGGTGTTCACCGGCGACCGCTGGCTCGCGCCGCTGTACTCGCACGACGTACCCAACAAGGCCATCGCCAGGGGAACGCGGGCCGAATTCTCCCAGGCGCAAAAGATCGAGCGGCTCCAGCAGTTGTTCGCCAAAGGCGGCACCCGGGGAAATGCGTTCAGCCCGCTGGCCGTCACCTTTGCGGTGATTTTGCCCAACTTTGGGAAAATGACCGACGCGGTGTCGCGCTGGTCGCCGCATTCCGGTTGGCAAGCAGCGCAGCGAAAAGCACCCTCCCCTCTTCCGAAATGCGCGTGGCGACTATGGCTGGCCGGCAGCCCGAATTACACGTTCCGGGCCGATCCCCAATGCGGCGAGTTCCGGCAATTTGCGGCGGATTTTGCGGCGAGTAAGCCGGATTTAGTTGCCCGCTTTGCCGATCCGGAATCCGGCGAATTGCCGCATTCCTTCTTAGTCGCGGCTTTCCTGGGCGAAGTTGCCCGGCGATTGCAAGCCAAACAGAAATACGCCCGCGCCTATATCTATCACGGCGAATCCACACAACCCGTTTTGCGTGTTGATCTGGCTTCCGGCCGCTTATGTGGCATCGGCCAGGGCGGCGGCTGGGTCTCACCCGAATTTTTCTTTACGCTTTAATCCGCCAAACCCATGCGCGATCAACGGCCCAACTCTTCCCGCGAATACCCGTCCAGAATGCGGCAAAATCCGGCCCAAATGCGGGAAGATGCCGGCATGTCGCAATATGTTTTTGGCAAAATCCCGCCGCAGGCCCTGCCCCTGGAAGAAGCCGTCCTGGGCGCGCTGATGATTGACCGGGAAGCGATGAACATTGTCTCGGATTTGCTCACGCCCGAGGCATTTTACACACCCGCACACCAGGCCATCTACCAGGCGATAATGCGGCTACACGACCAGCAACACCCCGTGGACCTTCTCACCGTGACCGAGGAACTGCGCAAATGCGGCGAGTTGGAGCGCGCGGGTGGCAGTTATTACTTAGTGGAACTGACCAACCGCGTGGCATCTGCGGCCAACATCGAGTATCATAGCCGCATTATCCAGCAAAAACACATCCAACGGCAGATCATCGCCACCGGCGCCAAAATGGTGAAGGACGGCTACGAAGACACCATCGACTGTTTCGCTGCGCTCCAAAATGCGGAGCAGGGTTTATTCGCCATTACCCAAAATACGCTGTCTCGCTCCAGCACCAAGGTGGCGTCTCTCGCATTTTCAACGTTCAAACAGATTGAACAGAATGCCCTGAAAGCACGAACGGGCGATGGCATCACCGGAAAATCATCCGGCATTGCGGAAATAGATGCCCTGACCGGCGGCTGGCACGACTCCGACCTGGTGATCCTCGCCGCCCGGCCAGGAATGGGTAAAACCGGATTTGCGCTTTCGGTGGCGATAAATGCGGCGAAATGCGGTATTCCCGTCGCATTTTTCAGTTTGGAAATGGCCAATATGCAATTGGTCATGCGCATGATGGCTATGCTGGGCGAGGTTAACGGTCAAAAAATGCGGGACGGCAAACTCTCCGATGAGGATTTGATGGTCCTGGCCGGAGCCGCCGAACAGCTGCATAACCTGCCCATCTACCTGGACGATACACCCGGCATCAGCATCCCGGAAATGCGGGCCAAATGCAGGCGGCTCAAGCGGCAACACGATATTCAATTGGTCATCGTGGATTACCTGCAACTGATGACCCTCACGCCCGGCGGCATGGAAAACAAAAACGCCAACCGCGAGCAGGAAGTGTCCGGTATCAGCCGGGCCTTGAAGGGCCTGGCCAAGGAACTGAACGTGCCGGTCATCGCATTGTCGCAGTTGAGCCGGGCCGTGGAAACACGCGGTGGCGCCAAGCGCCCGCAACTCTCCGACCTGCGTGACAGCGGCGCGGTGGAGCAGGATGCGGACATCGTATCGTTCATCTACCGGCCCGAATACTACGGCATTCTGGAGGATGAAGCCGGCGAATCGCTCAAAGGCATTGCCGAGATCATCTTCGCCAAAAACCGGCACGGCGATACCGATACGGTGAAAGTGAAATTTGAAAAACAGTTCACCCGCTTTTCGACGCTGGAAAACCACCCGCATTTTTTTGCCCCGGTAGTTGCAAATGCGGGGCATAGACAAAGTGGCACGCCCAATAATCCGGCGAGTTTGGGCGGCGACGCTGCCTTTCCCGACAGCCCGCCGCCCTACGGCGGGATAAAACCCACCAGCCGCAACGACAAGGACATTCCATTTTAAAACATCCCAAGCTATGACACCACTCCTGGAACAACACCCGGCGGGTCTGCACGTCGCCCGCGCACATGAAGTGCCGGATTATTCCGGCGCTACAGCGCTAAAACGCCGCATTATCCGGCACAAAGCGCCGCATTTCAATCCAACCAGCCGCATTTCCTTGCACATACTGGACTGGATCGGCCGTGCACAACTCAAACCTATCGTGCCCTGCGAATGGCTGCACACAAAAGCCCTCCGACTCGCCTTATGCTGCAATCCCTACCCCACCGGTCCCTGCGACCGATGGCTGCTGTGCCGGCCCGATGGTGTGGCTTGCTTCACGGCTGCATCCCCGGAAATCGCCCGCCTGCATTTCTATTCTATCACCGGTAGCCTTCATGCTGCCTAAAAATCCCTGCTATGAACAACCATAAAAAATCACCGCGCTACGCCGTGTCCTGGTGGCTTTGGAACGGCGAAACCTTTGAACGCCACGACCTTGAAGTGGAAGCTGTGGAGATCGCCAAATGCGGCAAGTACCGCTTTTTTCGAATCGCAAATGCGGTGAATAATCCAAAGCCCGGCCGCGAATGGCTTATTGCCGAGGGCGGCACCGGATATGTGCTGGCCTACGGTCCGGATGCACAGACGGCGCTCAAAGTGGCGCGTGGGCGCTTTCAGTTTGAAAAGGAAGGGATTCGGGAAGCGGATGTGACTTGTTTTATTCAGGGGCATTTGAACTCCTTGCAACGACACGTAGGCCACTTACCGCATTTCCAACTTCCCGCGCCGCATAAGAACATCACTCCGATCCTTCAAGCGGGAGAAATGCTCCTCGCCCAACTCATCTGAATTATCATGACCTGCATCTCGAAAAATGCGGCGAAATCGCCGGATTTCCTGCTTATCGACTTGTTTTGCGGCGCCGGCGGTACTTCCACCGGCGCCGAGAAAAGCGGCGTTTGTAAAGTAATCGCCGCAATCAACCACGATCCGCTGGCGATTAAAAGTCACGCGGCAAATCACCAGGGCGTATTGCACCTGACCGAAGATATCCTCCAGGCTGACATCACGCCGATTCAAAATGCGGTCGATTATTGGAAAATGCGGTACCCCGACGCCGCATTGGTATTATGGGCCAGTTTGGAATGCACTAATTTTTCCAATGCAAAGGGGGGCTTGCCCCGCGATGCGGATTCCCGCGCACTCGCGGACGGCCTTTTCCGGTATATCGACGCATTACAGCCGGATTATCTGCTCATCGAGAACGTGGAAGAGTTCATGGCTTGGGGGCCTTGTATTCCAAAGGTGATTCAATGCACGGACGGCGACTATTGCCCGCTTCACTTCGACCGGAAAAAAGGCAAAATGCGGCCCTACCTGGTTCCGGAAAGCCGCAAATCCGGCAAGGACTATGTGCGCTGGGTAAAAAAGGTACAGTCGCTCGGCTACTGCCACGACTGGCGTTTGCTAAATGCGGCGAATTTCGGTGGCGTGACCATCCGGGAGCGGTATTTCGGCGCATTTTGGCGGCCTGGCGCCGCATTTTCATGGCCGGAACCTACGCACGTAAAACGTCCGGCCAGCGGCAACCTGTTCCGGGAAAAACTGAAACCCTGGAGGCCGGTAGCCGAGGTGCTGGATTTCCCGGATTTGGGCCGCAGCATTTTCGACCGCAAAAAGCCGCTGGTGGATCGCACTTTGCGGCGAATTCTGTCGGGTTTGCGGAAATACCATACAAAGCCGTCTGTGATGACCTGCAACTCGCCCGGCTATTGTACCGGCGTCGATCAACCGGTGGGCGCCGTCACCACCGCCGGTCATAAGGCGCTGATAACGCCCATGCTGCAATCGTACTTTGGCAACGGACAGTGTTCGTCGGTCAAACAACCGGCTCCCACCTGCACGACGAAAGACCGCATGGCCTTAGTCAGTCCGATTTCCTGGATAGACCGGAATTTCATCAGCGGGCGCTCGCAGAGCGTTGCCGAGCCGGCGGGTAGCCTGCTCACGGTGCCGAAGATGAATCTGTGTTCCGCATTCCTGGTCAACCCGCAATTTCAAAGTGCCGGAAGCCCGGTGAGCGCCCCGGCTCCCACCATCATAGCCCGGCAAAAGTCCTATCCCCTATCCCTGGCTACACCGGTACTGGATGGCCCACCAAAATGGCAGGAAAATCCCGGCGATTCCCAGGTAATGCGAGAACTAAAGGCATTTATGCGGGCGCATGGCATTGCCGACATTTACATGCGGATGTTGAAAGTGATCGAATTGAAACGTATCCAGGGCTTTCCCGACCACTATGTTTTATACGGTCCGCAGCATGAGCAAAAGAAATTCATCGGAAATAGCGTCGAGACAGGTGTGGTGAAGGCCTGGTTTCAGGCGATGTCGGAGGCAAAGCAGGCGGAGCTTCAAAAAGCAGTTGCATAGGCATTTGATGGGGACTTGGGTATAAACCAGGCATGTATGATAAAAACGTAGAAAATAATCAAAAATAATACACATATTTGCAACGAAATTTTAAACCAAAATACACTGCACCCATGAAAAACCTGTTTATCCTTCTGCCCTTGCTGTGCCTGACCCTATCGCTGAACGCACAGCAACTGCAACCCGCCATCGTTAAAGCCGTCCACGACGGCGACAGTTACAAACTCTCTTTCGCAAATGCTGAAAAGCCCGATAGCGCCGTTTGGGTGCGTCTCTACGGCGTAGATGCGCCGGAAGTGCGTTTTCCGGGCGTCATCCCCTTCGATCAACCCTACAGCCGCGCCGCTGCCGACAGCGTTCGCCAACTCATCAAAGGTCAAACGGTGCTGGTCAAGTACCGGTATTCCGATGTGTACAAACGTCCGGTATGTGAAATATTCTTCACTGTGAAAAATCCGGAGCAGGCGCCCGACACGCTTGATTTGGCGCAGTATATCGTCTCGAAAGGCTGGGCCTGGTACAGGGCGGAGCAGAAAAACACGAAGGCGAATAGCTTGATGAAAAAGATTCAGGCGTATGCGAAGGGGCAGAAAGTGGGGCTTTGGGGGGAGAAGGGACGAGCGGTAAGGCCGGACACGTTTCGGAGGAGGTTTCGGACTAACAACTAAAAAATACCTGATACCATTAAATCGGCTATACCACTTGCCCTATGGACGCTGGGCGTGTCATTGATGTATGTACACGCATGCATCAATGACAGGGCAATGTTTACAACTTTTTGTTGTTCAAAATCTTTGAAGCCGTACCTTTACATCGGTTTCAAATTAAATTTACCTCATTTCCCATGAATGCCCACGAACGTTACTTCGCACGAATCCTATTCAGGAACAAAGTCCTTGAATCAAAGGGCATGGAGTTTCAGCGCTTTTTTGTGGAAGTAATGAGTAGTGCCAATCCTAACTTCCGAAATCCAAAACCACATGGAAAAAAAGGAGATGGGAAATGTGACGGCTACGACGTCAAAACAGGGCAGTTTTATCAAGTATATGCACCGGAAAAGCCGGCAGAGCCAAAGCAAATTACAAAGGCAGCGACTAAACTTAAAGAGGCTTTCGAAGGCTTGCTAAAAGAGTGGGGTACATTTACAGAAGTAAAAGAGTTCTTTTTCGTTTACAATGATCTATTTTGGGGAGGTGTATATCCAGAGATTGATAGGCACTTGAGTGAACTACGTGAAAAACATGGAGTCCCATGCTTATTGTTTCTATCTAAAGATTTGTATAAGGTTTTTGAAACATTGGATGCCGATGCAAAGGCCAATTGCCTTCAATGTTTGATCCCTGAGTCAACAGTCAGTAATTCAATGGTCAGTTTTGAAGCATTAAATGAAGTGATTGAACACATTGTAGCATTGCCTTATATCCCATCCAAACCGGGAAGTATCGTGCTTAACCCTGAATTTCTAAGAAAAATCGAATTCAATGCACTAACCCAACCTGTCGCCGATTTATTAAAACGAGGGGCTTACCAAGTTGGCGCACTGAATCGCTATTTTGAACTGGATACGGATTTGAAAGTAATTTTGCAGCAAAAATTTTCAGGCCTTTATGAAGAAGGCAAACAAAAAATTACTAGCGCTAGCCCTGAACAAAGCGACGAGTTGTTTTTTTATATCTTTGAAAAGGCTTGCCCCGAGCACCCGAAGAAGTATTTTGGCGATGCTGTAGAGGTGCTGATGTCTTATTACTTTGAATGCTGCGATATTTTTGAACCGCCGAAAACCACGCTTTTTGACTGAACATGATTTTGCCGAATAAACATATTACTGTTTCGCAGTCGATCTGGGGCCTCGCGGCTTTTCTGCTGACGTTTTTGGAATCGCCCAAAACGGTGGACGAACTTTGGGCAAAGTTTGAAAAAATAAACGACACCCAGCAATTCCCGGCAAAACACTCTTTTGAACGGGTCGTGCTGGCGCTCGATTTTTTATACCTGATTGATGCCATTGATGTAACCCAGGAAGGAAAAATTAAACGATGCGCCTGATTGAGCTGACTGCAAATCAAGAGTCTTTTAATACGATCTCGTTTAACCGGACGGGACTGTCTCTGATTTTGGCTTCGCAAAAGGTGGACGACGCTCAGAAAACGTATAACAGCACAGGCAAGTCGCTTTCCATTGCCTTGACCCATTTTTGTTTAGGTTCTAGTTCGATAAAGCAATTAGAAAAGCACCTGTCGGGCTGGGAATTCTCCCTGACCTTTGAAATAAACGGCGTGGAATACACGAGCCGTCGGGCAACCGACAATCAAAATCAAATTTTCCTGAACGATACCAAATACCGTCTTGGCGACTTCAACGCTTTTTTATTTGATTTGCTTTTTGAGCCGGTAGACGACCTTGATTCCATTTCTTTTCGTTCGTTGATTTCGCGTTTCATACGTCCCGGAAGGGGTAGTTACAAAGACGCAACTACATTTATTGATAAAGAGAAAAAACCGTACGCTGAACTGCTTAATAACACCTATCTGCTGGGTTTAGACCCTAAACTTGTTTTTGACAAGTACAAACTAAAGAAAGACCTTGAGGAGGCGGAATCTTTTAATAAGCAATTTATCAAAAAGCCTGAATTTCAAAAACTTGTATCCGACTCGGGTGGCAAAAATATTGACATCAGCATTCGCAATCTCAAAGACGATGCTGAGCGACTTAAACAGGCGTTGGATACATTTGTGGTGGCAGATGATTACCACCTCATTAAGCAGGAAGCCGATGATTTTGCCCGACTAATTGCGGAACGACAAAATGAAATCACCCGGCTTCAAAATGCCGTTAACAATATTGAAACCACACTCGCCCTACGTAAAGATGTCCCCGTTGAAAAAGTACTTCGCTTGTACGAAGAGGCGCGGGTAGAACTGCCTGAAATGTTGAAAAAAAACATACAGGAGGTAGAGCAGTTTCACAAGTCATTACTTTCCGACCGCAGTAATCGCCTTACAAAGGAAAAGCAATTGTTTGAAAAGCAAATCCAGCAATTGACAACGGAGATTGGCGCATTGGGTGAGCAGCAAGGTAGACGCTTGCAAATGTTGAAAGGTAAGGGCGCATTGGATCAATACATGGCTTTGAGCCAAAAACTGTCTGAAACAGAGGAGCGGTTGCAGCGTTATGAACTCTTCCGGGATATTACCACCCAACAGAAAAATAAAATCAATGAGATTCAAATTGGTCTCAAAGCGGGCAATATCGCGGCTAATAATTATCTAACAGAAACCGCCATGCCCGTTTTAGAGGAAAACATTTCGATGTTTCAATCCATCGTTCGGCAATGCTATGACGATAAAAACGCAGGTATTGAAATTGAAAACAACGAAGGCAACAATCAAATCCGTTTCAATATAAATCCCTTCATTGACTCGGATGGCGGCGGCGGTATCAATAAGGTCAAGATTTTTTGTTTTGACTGGACACTTTTGCTTGCTCAACACTGTCACAAGGTGAAATTCATCTGGCACGACAGCCTGATTTTTGAAGGCGTTGATCCGCGCCAGCGCGCTACACTACTCAAATTCGCCTACGAGGAATCAGAAAGACGTGGTTTTCAGTACATCATCGCCCTGAATCAGGACGAATTTGAAGCCGCCCGAAGAGACCTCGAAAGCCTTAGTCCGGGGTTGCCAGATAAAATCCTGAAACGCAGGGTGTTGGAGTTGACGGATGAGTCGGATGCTAATAAGTTGTTGGGGGTTTATGTGGAGATGAATTTGATGCGGTAGGGCAGCGGAGATTTGAGATGGTCTAAAAACCGGACACGAAAATTCATAAATTCGTGTCCGGTTTTTTTAGACCATCTCAGGTTGGTTTGGTTCTCCAGTGTTTATTCCCCCCAGATGATTACGCACCAGGGCATGGCGCGGCGGAGGAATTCGATGTCTGATTTTTTGAGAGGGTTAAAGTCGCGGATGTGGTCAAAAAATTGGGCGGTAGCCATAAACCGTTGGATTTTTCGGCTGAAAAATAACAACAAAGGCGAATATACAGTACCCGGTAGATAATGGGTATGGCTAAAATGATTTTTGAACAGCCCCCTAATGGTTTGTTACTGCGTCGTACGCCGCTAATATCCGGTACCGCCCTTCAAACCCGGCAGAAAACATCTATTTAGTTCTGCCGCCACGGGGGGCGGAATTCAATAGCACCCTGGGTTATTTATTTTCCCAAACTGGGTGGGGGAAGGTGGGGGGGATTCCCCCCAAGGTTGCCGCTAAAATTCCTCATTTTAGCGAAGCGCCGCGCCTTGCACAGCGGCCCATACCTCCACCTTCCGCCCCCGAAACCCAAAATCCCCCGCCCCCAACTCCCGCCCATAAAACCCACACAACCCCACATAATACCCCACCGCCCGCCGAAAACACCGACTCTCCTCCATCTTCCTATTCTTCAACCGCGCCACATCCGCCACCCGCGCCTTAAACCGCCCCATCGCCACGCCCGGCGACAGCCGCTCCTCCGTCTTGCCCCAGCGGAAAACGATCACCGACCTCGATAAACCTTCCAAATCGCACTCCACCACAATCGAAGCCGAATCAGGGTTCTGCATCGAAACAGTACCCACAATTGGGACAGACGAGCGAACCAGCGTTTTTTTTTCAGGGCCACCGGTGGGCGCCGGCGGTTCGGGTGGCGTCGCGGCCGGATCCGGCTCGATGACAACCGGTGGCGTTACGGGCAATGAACCCGATTGGGTATCCACTGGCGGTTTGAGAATCGTTCGCTCCGGTTTAGGCGCCACAGCGGGCGCCTGTGCGGCCAGAAGTTCCTGCCGCTGCTTTTCTGCACCTTCCAGGGCGGCCTGGAACGCGGCGCGCTGGGCTTCGCTCAGTTGCGGGTCGTTTACCCGGCGTTTGAAGGTTTTGATGTGTTCGTCCAATTCGGCGAGTGTCATATCAAACAAATTGAATAGTGGTTTCTAATTCCCGGATCAACAGATCAATCTGGGCTTTATCCCGGATGAAATTCCGGGCGGCCAGCAGGTCGTCTATCAAGGCCCGGATGAAGGTTTCGTCGATGATGAATTTGGCGCCTGGGGTTTGATTTTCAAGGCGTTTATCCGCTCCGCCGCGCTCCCCTCCCGTCAGGTCAAAAAAAAACTGGGCCTGGTGTTTGTCGGCCGTCCAAAGGCCGCTGTTCTCGAACAGCAAGCGGGCGGTTTTTAGCACCCGCAGCGATTGGCGTACCTCGTTCAGGTCGCGGTGTTTCAGGGCGAGGTAGATCGCCATTTCGTTTACGCCCTGGTTGTTGGTCACGAACTGGAATACTTCCTGGCAGAGATCGGTTTGCACCTTGGCCAGCAGGTCTTTTTTGGCCGCGTCGCGGATTTCATCCTCCGGCAGCCAGTCGTAGATTTTCGCCCGGACGGTCCACAGGGCGTTGTTCAGCCCGTTGCCGATGGTTTTGAATATCTCGATCAGCGGGCTTTCGCCGTCGGGGTGCTTCTCGTCGAACTTGAGCGCGCGGTACTGCCGCATCCCGTGGCAGATATGCCACAGGAACATACCGGCCAGGTAGATCAGGAACATGCCGCTTTTGCGCGATTCCTTGCGCGCCTCGTAGTCGCCCAGGGCACGAGTGTTGGCCTCGCTCGCCTGGGTTTGTTGCCCGAGCAGCAGGCTGCTTTGCTGGGCGGCGATGTCGGCCAGGGCTTTTTCCTTTTCGGCCAGGTTGCTGGTTTTGGGCAGGAACTCCGCCTTTGCGTTCGCGGCGTTTTTTCTCCAGTCCGGACAGCTGCGCGTTGATTTGCCGGGTTTCCACCTGCGCCCAGTTCGCCCCTACCCCGGCGAGGCGCTTCTTGCGCGATTCCAGCCGCCGCTTCTCCTTGTTGATCTCGGCATCCACCTTCGTACCCCAGGCGGCGCGTTCGCGGTCTTCGGCGGCTTTTTCGGCGTTGCGGGCCTTTTCGGCCAGGTTCAGCACCTTGTCGTGCGGGGCGGTGTCCACCACCTTTTCTTCCGGTTTGACCGTCATCCGTTCCACGGCCTCGTGGTTGCCTTCGCGGTTGACGATAAAATCCACGGTGCAGATGCCGGCCGTCAGGCAGAGGCACAGGATGCCGATCGTGATGTCCACCCCGGCCACGCGCTGGTTTTCGAGGCTTTGTTTTTCCGCCTTGGGCAGGAAAGCCGCGGCGATCATCCGGGTGCTGAAATGCACCGACACGCCGTTGAGCCGTTGCACCACAAACGCGATGACCACAGCCACCCACAGTCCGATGCCGGGAAACTGCGGTTCCAGCATCTTTTTCATGCCGTACACGCTCCCCAGTACCACCACAAGGAAGCACAGGGAGGAAATAAGGGGAGAAAGCAGCAGCCGGAAGCGGCTGTTGAACGCGGCCCAATCTTGTGGGTTCCGACCTGGTGTAATATCCATGTTGCCTACTGTTTATGTGTTCGCTTATTCCTGGTAAGCCGGGGTTTCCTTCATAAAGAATCTGCCGATGTGCTCATCCCCAAAATGGTACTGGTCCGTGGCGCCCTTCACCCGGTGGATGAAAACCGGGTTTTCCAGGTGACGCCGGATAATGTCCAGTACCTCTTGTTCGGCTTTCGCAGCGGGTCGGATTTCGGCGTTAATCAGCAGCGTCGCCAGTTGACGCAGCAGGTAGCCGGGGCCTTGTCGGGTTCGGCGCAGCGTTATCCGGCGGCGCTCGCACTCCTGGCGGATGTGCTCCTCGAAGGCCGTCTTGATGTCCTCCGACACTTCCAGCAAGCCGGTCATTTCCCCGATCCCGATTTCGCTCCCCTGCCCCACCATCCCGAGCCGGCTGAGCCGGTAGGCTTTGGGCAGGAATTCCACCACGAAGCGCGTTCGTTTCGTGTGCGCTCCGGCGCGCTCCAGCGCCCGGATTTCAAATAGCCACTTTCCGGTGGTCCCGGTTCCGCGTATTTCCAGAAACCGGACTTCCGTCCCCTCGAACGTCCGGTCGGCAAAACGCCCATGTTGTTGTCCCATAGCAATGTTTAAGTGTTGTAATCTGCAAGTTTTTGAGCCTATATAATGTTGCAACAAAGTTACTTATTTAGTCGCCAAATATGCAACGAATACCGCAAATTTGTTTCTGTAAAATGAAAGATCGCAGGGGAGCCGCTTTCGGCAGGATGTTTTCAAAACTTCGAACGAAAAGCGGCAAATACTCGGAACAAATCCGGCAAACAATTTACACCGATTCGATATATCGGTTTTTTACCGAAACCATGCCGAGACTTTACCGAAAATCTACCGGAACCTTTCCGAAAATTTACCGAAAATATTCCGAAAAAAATGGCTGATAACTCCCTGATAATGAACGGCGAAACAGAGACCTCGGCAGGAGCGGATCAATTGACCACCTGGCTCAAAGACCTCGACCGGCATCGCGACGCACTACTTACCGCTATTCGGGAGGGTAGGGTAAAAGTCACCACCACAGCGCGGTTTTCCCAACTTGCCGGGCGCCTGCGCGAAAACGCCAGGGCGTATGCAGACGCGGCCTTCAAAGTGAGCGAATTGACGACCCAAAAAGTCATCCTGACCAACACCATATATTATTTACTGAAATCCTGCGAACGCATCGCCGGCCACGCGGACAAGATCGGCGAACTGATGGCCGTGTTGCCCCTCGGCGAAGCCCTCGACGCCAAAACGATCCTGAGCATCCTGCTGGACGGCAAAAAGCGGGACACCCTGATCGACAACGGCAAACTGCTCGCCGGCGCGTTCGAGGGCAGTTGGCTGGGCAGAATCGAGGTAAACGATTTGGCGCCCATCCTGGCGGAAGCCGGCATTGACTTCACCGCTTATGCCCACCTGGTGGAAGTGCTGAAAAAACACCTTCCGGAAGAACCTAAAACCCAACTTCCCAATGGCTAAACGCGGCGGCAAAAACTTTAAAACGACCGTCGGGGCGGCGTTGGATGAAGCGCAGGTAGAGATGCCCGTGCTCGAACAAATCCTCAACGGCATCCCGATTGCCGGCGACGATATCCTGGCCGAACTGCTCGACGCTACCTCGGATCGCACCGTGGAGCCGGCCGTCCTGGCCGTGGCTGAAATCGTGGCCGCGCCCGGCGCCGAAACGCCCGAGGCCCTGCCCGAAGACCTCGGCGAAGAAACCGGCGCCCAGCCGGAATTCATCGAGCGGGTAGAGGCCATTCGCCAAAAAGGCGCTCGCAGTTTGACGGAAGCCGAAGAAATCGCCAAACGGGAAATGCCCCAAAATACCCCCGAGGCCCCCGCCTTGACCAATGGTAATCCCCCCGAGGAGGCATCGTCAGCCGGCAGCCCGCCGGCTGACGCGCCTCCGCTGACCGCCCTGGACTCCGAACTAAACAGCATTGCCGCCCAGGAACTGGTGGACTGGTACGACATCCTCCAATCCGTGCTGGCGGTGTGGTCTTACGACTTTTTCAGTACGCCCAAGAAGGCCGTGCAGACGGTCGAAGAGTTGTACCCGAAAATTGCCGCCGGCAAAGCGAATCCCGGTGAAAAGGCGCTGTACGAAAAGGCGCAGGAGGCGGTACTCGGTTTCACGAAGCGCAAAACCTCCTTTGCTGAACAGGTAGCCATGAGCGAGGGATTGAAACAGCGCACGGTGCGGCTGTTGGACAAAATCCTCGAAGCGCGGCAGGTGCGTATCCCGCCGGAACTGCTGCTGGGCTTCCTGCTGCTCACGCCGCTGGTGGTGAACGGCGGTAAAATCCTGCTGGAAAAGATCGGCTTCAACAATGCGGATAGCATCCTGGATAAGTTCACCACATTCGTGAACACCCAGGAGGCCGGCTACTGGAACGACAAACAACCTTCTTCATAACCCCCAGGCCAAACCCCAAAAACCGGCCCCAAAAACCTTTTTTAACCCTTCGCCCATGCAGTCGATATATGATGGACTGGACAACTCGAAAGACCCCAAACAACGGGACTACTGCTCCATGTGTGTATTCGGCGACCTGGGCAAGGGCAAAAGCACCTTCATCCGGCAGCAAGCCAAGTTCTATATCGAGCGCACCCGCGACAAAAAAGTGCCTCGCAAAGTGCTGATCTGCGATCCTTCGCAGGCTACCGCCTTCGACGAGTTCCCGCAGATCACGCTGACCGAACTGAAATACGGCGTGATCAATCCGCAAACGCGCAAGGCCCAGCGCTGGGATCGCGGCATCCGGGTGTTGCGCAACGTGAAATGGAAAGACCCGTCCTGGTTTCAAATCCTGAGCACCTGGTTCCGCAACGGGCTGGTCATCCTGGACGAGAGCCGCAACTACATCCCGCAAAAGAGCGAGATGCCCGAGGAACAGATCGAGTTTTTCACCATCCACCGCAACAACTGCATCGACGTGATGGTGGTGAGCCACGACTTTATGAGCATGAACCTGCTCCTTAGAAAGGCTTTCCGCATTTACATCGTGTTCCGCACCGGCGACAAGCCCAACCACGAAGCCTGGTTCACGGTCCGAACCCTGCCCGAGGAGTTGTACGCGATCTGGACCACCTTGCAACGCCTGCGCAGTCCGGCGGCGAAGATGTCGCCCTTCGTGCTGTATGACCGGGAAACCGGGCGCACCAAACTCTACGCGGATCTCGACAAACTGGAAATACTGGTGCCGGACCCGGAAAACCCGGCCCTACACCAAAGCATACCGTACCGGAAATTCAATGGAAAACAAACCTTGATTACTAAAAACAACTGACCATGACCACAGATACTTTGCCCGAAATAACCCCGCTCACCCCACCGGCAGAGCCGCCTTCTTTCATCAGCCAGCCCGTGGAGGACTGGACCGATGACGAAGTGATCTTCTTTTACGATCTCTACCTGGCGACCAAGGCTGTTAGTGAATTGTCGGCCCGCGAACTGCAAATCACCGTCCGCTACGGCGACATTGCCAAACAACGTCGCGAACAGGCCGAGCAAACCGGTTTCGACGCGGAAGTGGAGGCCATCCGGCGCCAGGTGTACCTCCAGGTGGAACGCTACGGCATAGCCGCTTTGCTGGAGGAATACCATAAACGTTCGTTTCCCGAAGTGGCCCGGGGTAATGCCTCGGAAGAAGTGCGCCTGATCGTCCGCTTCGGTCAGCGCGAGATCGAGCTGCGGGCCAGCGACCTTGCCACGGCCTTCGGCGGATTTGCCAATCCCAAAACGCGGGATTTTACCCGCGCCCTCGATTCGGTATTGGCGCTGGCCAAAGCAGCCGCCACCCAGCAGCGCAACCGCATCGAACGCTCGAAAGGCCGCAACTGGGCCGGTTACACCAAAGACCTGCGCTGGTCGGCAGTGGTGAACAAAATGCGCGCCGAAGACGGTGAAACCCTGTAAACCTCAAAAACCTTTTGCACATGGAAAACATACCCCGTTGGGCCATCTGGCTGGCGCTCGCCCTGATCGCTGCGGCAGCCGCTTTTACCATCACGGCCAGCCTCCGGCGGCTCAAAAACGAACGCAAGGCCCGGCAACTGCTCGATCAGGGCAAAGTGACCGTGGCGTTGTCGCCCGGCGAAATCCAGCAGATTGTTTCCGAGATCAAAAAATCTATCCAACCATGACCCTCGAACTTACCCCGCAAACCCGCCGTATCGGCTCCATCGTGGCCTCGTTGCTGCTATTGGCTTTGCTCATCACCTGGTTTGTCCAGCAAATCCGGGCAACGGCTGCCTACGCCCGCGCCTTGAACGGCATCGCCGAAGCCGCCCGGAAAGGCGAAAACGTGACGGTACAGGTGGCTAACTTCAATTCCAACCCCCAACTACTGACCGATGGAAAACCTAAATCTGATGCCAAGTCCTGATGGGGTGGGCCGGATGCCCTGGAAACCTATCGGCATCCTGTTGCTCCTCGTTTTTTCGATATTGCTGGTGTTGTACCTGTTTTCCGTGCGGGCTAACCGGAAGTTGAAACAGTGCATTGTCGGTTTGACCGGCGAAAACGAAGCCTTACAGGAATCACTCGATGCTGGTAATACGGAATTGGATGCCTTGAAGCAAAGTGCCCAAACTACAACCGATCCCGAGCCGGCCCAGCCACCGGCCGGTTTTAGAATGCCGATTCTGAATCCCGGTCTGAAATTCAATATCCAACCGGATTTCAGTCTGCTTTACCCGGCTTTCAACGCCTGGAATACCGGAGAAACGCTGCGTGTACTGGCGGTGCTGGATCATGCCGGCACCTTTGGCGATTTCCGGCAGCTATCCAATGCGGAACCCTTCCCGGCTTGGGTATTTCAACTGTTCACCGTCGGCGGCGCCCTGTTGAAGGAAAGTCACCTGCCCATCACCGACGACGGGCAACCGGATGGGAAACGTATCGTGGCTGAAATCCGAACCCTTCTGGAAGCCGGCCTCGAAGAAACCACGAATACCTAAAACCCTAACCCCTGAACACCATGCCACAACCCTGCGAAGCCGCCTGTGTAGCCAATTGGCTCAACGAAAATCCCATCCGCCTGACCGTGGCTGCCGGCCGGGTGGCCAAAAGTGACCTGGCCAATGCGCTGCACATCACCACCGCGAGCCTGCGGCATAAAATCGCCATCCTCCGGGCTTCTGACCCTGCTTTCGACGACCTATACCAGGAAAAGTCCAAACGGACGGAATTGCCGGTGGATTTGGCGGAGGTGATTGTGCGGCAGTTGTTTGATGGGAATCCGCATGTGCGCCTGGAGTTTGTGCCGGCCGCGGTGGTGTAGAAAATTCGGATAGTTTTGTTTTCATATTACGGGGCTGCTCCGCCGGAAGGGTGGGGTGGCTAAAGATACCGCTATGGTCTTTTTATTAATGGGGGTGAATGAAACAAACCCCTACTTCTTACCCCCCTTTATTTTTTTTAAAAATTTTCTCCCCACAAACCAAACACACCCACGCTTTCGTTCTCTTCTCCACTCCACCATCCGACCCGCCAACTCCACCTCATCCGGTAAAAGAGATTTTTTTTCTTTTCTGTTTTCTCTTTCACTTTGTCCCCGGTGTTTTTTTGACTTTTTATTCTTTTTTGTTTTTTGTGTTCCCCCGCTCCCCCCTCCCCCCCCGTGGGTTGGGTTGTTTTTTTTTTTTTGTGGGATTTTGTTTTTTGAAAACCCCCCTTCCCCCCCCCCCTTTTTTTATAATATATTTTTTCCCCCCCCCCCCCCCCCCCGCGTGGTGGTTGTTGTTCTCCCCCCCCCCCCCCCCCCCTCCCCCCTTTTCCCCTTTTTTGTGTTGTGGTGATTTTGCGCCTGGGTTTTTCCTTCCCCTGTTGCCCGGTGTTTTTTTTTTACTTTTATTGTTTTTTTTGTTTTTTGTTGTCCCCCCCCCCCCTTATTTCCCGGGGGTTGTTTTTTTTGTTGCTTTTTGGTTGTTTTTGTTTGGTTTTTAACTTGAAAAGCCTCGACACTATGTATATCTCTGACTTTGACCGGTCCCTTCCGTTGCTCTTCTGCCAAAGCTTCAAACTTAGGTATCCCCTTTTTAATTTTATGCACACAGAAACCATTTACGATTAGCTCGGCCTTCATATAATTTTCAAAAAAAATGGCAATGCGAACGCAATCAATCAGGTACTCAAAAATGAATTCTTGTAAAATTGGATCACTAATTTTTGCTGCCCCATTTTTACGATCTAAGTAAATCCGGTTCAATTGATCAAATTCATTGATAACCTTTGCTCGTTTAAAAACTCCTGCACCAAAAACGATTAGAGAATCATTGGAGCCCATCATCTCCTCCTGAGAGGAATATAGCCAAAGATTTGGTTTCATAAAGCAGATAATCTATGTGAAAGAGGTTTTTTCAATTATAATTTCATTTCCCCTCTTTGGATTCATTGGGGAAACCAAAATTATTTTATCAAATATAGTTTTGATCGGAGGATTAGCATTGAACTGACGTAAATCAAGTTCATCAAGCCCATATCCGATATAATCAACTAATGCTAACCACCAAGATTTGTACTCATGGTAATATGCTTTTGCTTTCTCCTCTTTTTCTCTAACAGCAATTGGTAGATTCTTATGTAGGTCTGCCACGACAAATCCTCCACTATTGTCATCACTCGAAACTCCCCAAACATATGGGCGACCATACTTAATCTCTGTCGGAAGAAATTCTAACACTAGATTTTTGTGAACCCGTACTGAGTGTCTTTGGTCTAAAATCGACAAGTGTGACTCTAATGCTGTTTGGATACTTTTCCTTAACTCCTTTGAAAGTTTGATTGGCCTCTCAAAAACATAGGTAACGTAACACGAACGAGCAAACGGGCTTGCATTAAAGGTATCAAGGATGCCAGTTATGAAACGATGAATGTTTATGTTAAGATGTTCTAATGGTTCAACCTTTTCGCCATTATGAAAATGCTTGTTAAGCCTACGAACCTCAATTGCTACCTCCCCACCAATTGCAAAGTCAGGTGTTCTTTGCCCATTTGGTTGATGTTTAATATTGCTTTTATTATATCCTAAATGAAGCAGATATTCCTCAACCATTTCCTCTTCCCGGTTCATGTTACGTTTAGATTTTGATCCCATTTTTTAAAACGTAGAATTTTTAAAAATTGCCCTGGAGCTAACACCCACTGATTCAAATTTGTTCCATTTGATTTCGGTATATTATATCTATATCACTCCTTGATCAATGACCTGAATTCTGCGTATGTTGATTGGATCAGATGATTTCCAGGCAAGAATAATTTCCCAAAACCTCCTCACCCCACCTGTCTATTCCCTCAAAATCCGAAACCGCAGTTCCAACTCACCCCATATTTTTGAGCCCTAAATCATATCCCTAAAAAGGCACCCATTCACCTCAAAACCAAGGCTCCCCAATGGATTTCGTACAAACCTTGCCCACCCACATCTCCAAGCAGATTCTCGCGGGCCTCGAGTACACCAAGAAAAAAATGCCGACCGACCTGGTGGCCACCACGGTGGACGTGACCGGCCCGCAGGTAACGCCGCCCGGCTCGCCCATCGACGGCCAGGTGGCTAAAAGCGCCGGCGCGCCCGTCGAGAAGTACATCACGCTCACGATCGACACCAGCGAATTCGACGAGGATCAGGAATGCGTGGCCTACATCGGCGACTCCAGCGAGACGCACGAGACGTCCTGCGACACCTGCAACACGAGCGAAAACAAGGCCACCTTGTACATCGGTTCGCCGACCTGCAACAAATATCCGGTGTTCCTCAACCGCCTTTGCTCTACCCCGTACACCTTCGCCGCCTTCCAGATCAAGACCCAGAAAGCCGCCGGCGCAGATTCGAACAGCGTGGTAGACCTGCCGGATCACATCATGTTCTCGCGCAAAAACATCAATGGCGAGGGCGATTTCGGTCGCATCGACGTGAGCAATTTCGAGAACCTGGAGGCTTTCCCGCGCACCGATCTGAAGTACGCCGACATCTCGCTGAGTTCGGCGGCCAACCTGTTCGACCGCGACACGCAGTGGAAAATCCCCGGTCTGGTCGGCAAACGCAAGTACACCCTGACCATCTACACGGGCTTTCGCGGCGCGAACTAAACGGCCCGGCCGGCCGGATTTTCAACCGGTCCGCTCAGCCTTTCTTTTTCACCCCAAAGCGCCCCTCAGCCCCGTGCAAACGCAGTATTCGACCGACGAACTGGTACACCTGATTACGACCAACAACCTGACGGGTGTGTATGCCCGGCTGGTTGCCGAAGGCCGGGTCAGTGCCGCGATGCTCCCGAACGTGGATGCGATCTCGTATGCCATCCAGGAGCAATCCGGGCGACAGTCGCCCGAGGCGTTCCTGGCCTGGCTGGAGCAATTGCTGGACGTTCCCGTGGATCAAATGGGTTTGTACGCCGCCGAACTGACCGCCATCCGGCAAACGACGGGTAAAACCCCGGCCCGGCTGCTGGTGGATCAAATCCGTCAAACCATGCCGCAAAACCCCGTCGCCTCGTTTTTGGGTGACGGCAAGCGTCGCCTTTACGTGGCCTGGATACTGATCGGACTGGCCGTTATCGGACTGCTGTGCGTGCTGCGCTACCTGGGGCGAATCCTGGAAAAGGCCGTCGCTTGAGTAGAATCACGCTCATTATTCATCACTTCGTGTACGGGATTTCGCTAACGCTCAACATCGTTCATCACTTATCACTCAAAAAACCATGATGCGCATTTTGAAACAACGCTGGGTAATTGCCGTGCTCGCCGTGGGCGCGACCCTGCTTTTCATCACCTACGTGTACCCGAAAATCAAAAAGGCTACTGCCGGAAAAGTACCGGGTACGAATACGACCACGGACCCCAGTCCTGCCACTGGCGCCCCGGTGCTGCAAAGCCTGAAATCCCGGCTGGTCGGCCCGGTGTCGGCATCGTCGAACTAAACCCGTACTGGTAGGTTATGGCACTCACGGCGGCATCGGCACTTTGGAGCGCCGGATCGGGCGCGACGGGCTTTTTGCAAAAAAACGCCCGCTGGCTCGCCCTGGCACTCGCGGCGCTGGCGCTGTGGTGGCTGTTCCGGCCGTATTTCCGGGTGTTGTTCGGCCTGGTGCCGGAGGATGCGAAAATGCAGACGGGCGGCGGTGACGTGACGGCGGACTTTTACGAGCGCCGAAAAGACATCGCCGGACGCCTGCACGAAACCCTGAGTGGCAACGCCCTGACCACCGAAGGCCGCTGCGAAGCGTTGTACGATGCTTTGCAATGGAACGACAATCAGCTCCGCGTGATCCACAACGCGTACAAAAACGCGCACGGGGAAACCCTGCACCACGCGGTGGGTGCCACGTACACGGATGATTGTTCCTACCTGGGCATGAGCGACGGACTGAACACCACCTTTTTGCAAAAACTGGACACCCTCGGCCTGACATGAACTCCGCAAATGCCTCATTCGTCGCCATCCTGCGTATCCTGCTGGTGCTGGCTGTCCTGGGGGCGGCGGTGTTCCTGCTGCTGCGGGTACCCAAGCTGGTGTTCAAGGACCCTGTCGCGGGCGGCCAGCCGAGATGCGCTAAAGACGACGCCTATTATTACAAAGACCCGCACAACCATCCGTTTGACTGCTAAACACGAGTACCCCAATGCCACAACCTAGCGCCATACAACAGGTTTTAACCCTGCCACCCAGCGGACCTTGCTCCGCATCGGCTTGTTTTTGGCCGTCGGGCTGGCAGTGACGTTGATCGTGGTGTTCGTGATCCGGCTGGTCAAAAAGTCGGCGGCGAGTGGAAGTACAGACAACGGCAATGGCGGTAACAATGGCAATGGCAACGGCTCCAACCCCGACGGCACACCCGTGGCGCCGCTGCCGCAAAACCTCAAACGCTTAGCCGACGACCTGAAGCAGGCTACCGGCTGGACCTTCATCTGCAACGAATTGCGCTGCGACACCATCCTGGCGATAGCCGAACTACCGGACGCGCAACTGATCCAACTGGCGGCTTACTACAAATCCATGTACAACGGTACGCTGCGCGCAACCTTCGACAGTTTCTATGTCAGGCGGCTGTTGCTTTAAAGATGCCGGAGATGTGGTGGACGCCAAATTGAAAAGTATTCAACAGCGGGTCAAAAACCTGAATATATAGCATGAGTGCGAAAGAGATTATAACCTGGACGTTGATCAATGTGGCCGCCACAGTGCTGGCCACGGTGATCCTGTATTATTTTTTTCGTCTGCAAACCCAAAAACCGCACCTACAACATGAAAAAAGCAATTGGATCGCTTCCTGTCTGGCAGTTCACCCTGCTGCTGGTAGCCGTGCTCGCCATTTTTACGGTGGCCGTGAATACCTATAACAAACGCCAAAAAACTGCCTGATGGGAGTCCTTGATGTACTCGAAAAACTGTCCACCGACGGCATCCGGGTCGAAGTCGCTTTCGAGGAGCGGACGATCTTCCGGCTGCTACTATACGGTTGCCTCGCGGCCGTAGTGGCCGGCGTCGTTACCGCATTGATTCGCAAAAAAATTACCGGATGAACCAGGAAGTTATTGACATGATCGCCAGCGGCCAGATACCGTACCGGTATGAAGCGGACACGGCATCGGCGCTGTATTTCGGGCTGGCAGTGTTGGTGATTGTGTTTTTGTACGCGATTGCCGAGGCAGTAACCCGAAAGTATATTGGATAAACTCAAAACAACCCTAAAAAATGAGCAACGGATATTTCCAAAACCCCTGCCGGAAACGCATCTCTACCCGGCAAGCCGACCTGGACGGCGGCGATTTTAGCCTGAGCGTTACGGCTGCTCCCGGCGAAACAGAAGGCACCTTCGATGTAACAGCTACCCTCAAACCCAAGGTGAATTTCGGCGACGTGGAAGGTTTCGTGACGGCCGGCGATGCAACGCTTTTTGATGCCGTGAATTCGGAATCACCGGCTGGTACTGCCGCCGGGCCGAACAATACTGGCGTTCCGGGGGCACTTGCCATCACTTTTGCCGGAGTAGAACAAACAGAAAATAACGTCAGCAGTACCTGGCTGTTGGTGCTGGCCAACGTTGAAATCACGGCGAAAGACGGCCAAACGTTCACCATCCCATCGCTGAGCAAAACCTTCCCCAGTCCGCTGTAAAACCATGCCTTGCTGCTCCAATAAAAAACCGCGCGTTCGTTTGGTCCGGAAGGCCCTCTTTTCGGCTATTCCGACCTGGAATGACAACAACCGTTGTCCCGCCGGGGCACAGCGGCTTTTGCAATGGCGGTTTTACAAAAAACAAGGTATTGGTTTTTTCTACGCCGTTTGCGGCACCCACGGATTCCTTGAGTATCGGGACAGGCAGCACCTATTTGTATCTGAACTCAACGAACAGTCAAATAACGGCTTACCTGATTTCGCAGGGTGTTTCGATTGCTGAAACTGATACAATTTGCATAGAAGTTCGCCTGAAAAACTGCCAAAACGAATACGCCGGGAGCAACAAGATTTGCTTTGCGGCTGAAGTAGCGGAAAGTGATTGTACCTGCGAATTCGCTACCGCCTTCTATTCGGGCCAAACGGGTAACACGGCCACGCCGCCCATCGGTTACTCGGCCAATGGCGGGCAGTTGGTTTTTTCCAACGGCCTGATGAATCCGGAAGGGGAGGACTTTACGCAAATGCCGCTCGAAAGTAGCGATAACCTGGCCTGGGTAACGCTCGATGAAGGTTGCGATGCCACCATAGAGATGGAAGAAGTGACTGAACAAACCGGTACGGTCGAAGTTCCGGCAGCATTTATCGGTTTATCGTCCACCGATTATTTGGTATTCCGCAATGGAGCGGCTCAACGCAATTTCTCTGTATTGGCCGGCAACCTGACTCCAATGGCGCAGCGAGTGAAGTGGAAGACCGTTGGCATTTTGTCCGGCTCCAGGGCGGCGCTGATGGCTGTAAACTTAGCCGTCTGACGATCAGCGCCTCGGGATCGGGCACAACCTTTAGCCTGCCTTCCGGCTATTCGGCCTCTAACCAGGGTAAATGGTTGCTTTTTGTGAATGAACTACTGCAATACCCCACAACGAACTACACCGTGTCCGGCAGCCAGGTGACGTTGGCAGAGCCGGCCTGGCAGATCAAATCTGGATCGTTGCCATCGTGTAATAACCAGCCGTCCGACGGCTTAAAACCATTAAAACCGCCATGAAAGGCCTCTTTTTACCAAGATTTTCTTTTCCCTTTTCGCGCTCTGCCTGGCCGCCTTCCCGCCTTTAGCCAGATAAATCCGACCACCCAAATCAAAGGCGTCAGCCCGCCGGCGGCGAACAACCTGCTGATGACGCGGGGCAGTGACGGTAAACTGGAATACAAAACCCTGAACTACCTGATCGGCCTGCTGCCGGACGAGGTAGTTCAAAACACCACGGCGCCAAGTGGAGCGCCCACCGGTACGCAAGGCAATCTTTACCTGAACACGACCACTGCCCAACTGTATGTCTGGACGGGTTCCACCTGGGTCGTCCAGGATGGGGTGGATGAAGTCGTGCAAGGAAACGGTGTCCCGGGTCTATCGCCCGGAGCCAACGAAGGTCTGCTGTACGTGGATACAGCCACGGGTACCCTTTACGCCTGGAACGGCACAGCCTGGATTTCCTACGCCCTGAACAGCTACGCCAACGCCCTGACCAAAACCGGTTCAACCGTTCGTTGGGGTGGCGATCTGACTCAAAATACCACGGTCAACGGCAAAAGCGCCTATTCGCTCGCACTCGACAGCGTTACCTCGGTGACCCTTCGTGCCCGCACAAGCGACGGCAGCGGAAGCGGGGTGTTCGGGCTTTCCAAGTTCGAGAGCACCGGCGCTTTTGCTACTTACAGCCGGGTGAGCAACCCTGTGGAATCTTCGCAGTGGTCGCTCAAACCCGACGCGGCTTATATCCGCACCCAAAACACCGGCATCCGGGGCGAGATGCTCACCACCGATTTTTCCGCTCAAATGGCCTACGTGGTGGGCGAAAACACCCTGAACGGCGCTTTTTACGTGGACAGCACCGGCCACTACCTGCTGCAATTGCAGGATAAAACCGCCGCTGAAACCGAAATACTGTATATCAATCCAAGCACCTTCGAACTCTCAAAAGGGCCGGCGCCCAGCAGCGGCAGCACGATTTCCACCTACACGCCCAGTATCTCCGGAAGCGGCTCTCTGGCCGTGGTCGTGACGGCCACCGGCGCGGGCATCACCGCCGTTCGAGGCTCGGGAACGCTCACGGTGACCATTCCTACCGGCGTGACCCTGCTTTCCGCACGGGTAACTGGCGACGATGCCGAAAACGACGGATCGGGTAACCTGACCGTGGTGTTCAACGGTGCAGGCCTGCAAGGCAATGAAGGCATTGGTAGTTTACACATCCCGGCTACACAAAAAATTGACCTGTCGGCCCAGGTATTCGGAGCGCCCGCGCCGGGCAATCCGTATTCCGTGGATGACGACGACACCGTGCAAATGCAGGTAGTCGGCATCGGTTCAAGCGGATCGCCCAGCATAACGCTTCGGGCCGTGGGCCTGACGGCCAACTACGACGATTACCAACTCGTATTCAATTTCTAACCATGCGGCTGAAACTGCTTTTCATATTGACTTTGGGTTTGTCGTTTGCCACGATTGTCCCCGCGCAAACAGTGGACAGCCTTTGGCAAGGCTGGCTTTCGCCCTTTGTGCAAACCGGCGGAACGGCTCCGAATTTTACCTTCCAGGGGCTGTTCAACTCAAACACCGGTTTTGCGGGCAGCCAGATTTCCCAGGCGCAACACCCCCGGCTGATCGTCTTTTCCAGCAACCAGTGTTACGAACTGCCCATCGACACGATCACAACTGCCGGCAGTATCATCGCAGGCCGGGCAGTCGATCCTTCCGGGCAATTGTCGGCACTACCCAGCGGCATGGCGGCCATTTATCACCCCAGCGCCGTGCACCGGGTTGGGCCGTTCATCTCGGGGCTTTCGGCTTCGTTGCAGGGTTGTTTGCAAACCTTCACCAACCTGAAAATAGACTCGCTGGGGACGACCATTCAAACCGATGCGACTTTGTCTGGAAATGGAACAGCGGAAACGCCGCTCCAACTTGCCCAACAAGGCGCGACAACCAACCAGGTGCTCAAATGGAACGGCACGACCTGGTTACCGGCCGACGCTGGCGGCAACGAAATCTACGAAGCCTTTGCATCGGTAATTGGAGATACAATCAGCCCGACTATTTCTTTACCGGCCACCGAACGGGATTGGCGGATCAACCTCTACCGCACCGGCGTGCGCATGACCTACGGGCTCGATTTTACCATCAGTGGCGACGATATCCTATTGACCGTCGCCGGCCAGGACGAGGCATTTTTTCTCCTCGTGAAATAACCCAGAAACAAACCCCAAAAGACGCTTTAAACCCAATCAGCCATGAAAAAGGCATTACTTCTCTTTCTTTTCGCTTTACCCGCCGTTTTCGCAATGGCCCAAAGCACCAAAATTGATCCCACGGTGCTGCTGCGCGCCTCCGGAACCAACAGCCGCTTCCTCGTCACGGATGGCAGCGGCAACGTCACCTGGGTGCAAGGCAGCAGCCTGCTTACGGCCGGTACCGGCATCAGCATCAGCGGCAACACCATCACCAACAGCGCACCCGATCAAACGGTGTCGCTGACCGGTGCGGGCGCGACTGCCGTGACGGGCACTTACCCCAGTTTTACCATCACTACCAACGCCCTGGCCACCATCCAGGACGAAGGCAGCGGACTTACTCAGCGTGCTACCCTTAACTTTATCGGCGGCGCGGTAACGGCAGCCGACAACGCCGGCTCTTCGCGAACGGATATCTCGTTCGATGCTGAGGTGAACGGCATCGCCGCGCTTTCCGGCACAGGCTTAGTCGTACAAACTGGGGCGGGTACTTTTACCAACCGCTCTATCGCCACTGCCGCTTCCGACGCGGGCCTGAGTTTTGGCCTGGGCAACGCCGACGGCGTGAGCGGTAACCCGACCCTGTCCATTTCCACCGGGCAGTATGCCTGGAAACAATCGGTTCGGGTGGCCACTACCGGCAACATTACCCTGAGCGGCAACCAAACCATCGACGGCGTGAGCACCACGACCGGCGACCGGGTGCTGGTCAAATCACAAACTACCGGCTCCGAGAACGGCGTGTATATCACCGGCACGGGCGCCTGGACGCGCTCCACCGACTTCGACGCCTCCACCGAAATGCCCAACGGCGGGGCCTTTTTCGTGGAAGAAGGCACGGCCAACAACGAAAGTATGTGGGTGCTGACCACCGATGGCTCGATCACCGTGGGCACCACCACCCTGACTTTCCACCGCATTGGCCGCGCTAACCAGGCCACCGCCGGCAGCTACGGCAGCGCCACACAAATCCCGGTGTTTACCCTGAACAGTGACGGAACTATTTCCAGCGTCACCAACACCACCTTGACCGAAAGCCAAACCCTTACGGCCGGCGACGGCAGTGGATCGGACCGCACCCTCAATCTCACGGGCGGCAGCAGCGTAACCCTCGCTCAAGGCTCCGGCATCGCGTTAACCCGTTCGGGAAATACCATCACGATTGCCGCCAGTGCCTCGGCGCCCACGGTCACGATCCAGCGTTTCGAGGATGTGCCGGTATCCAACACAACTACCACCACGGTATCCGGCTTTACGCCGCTCACCACGGACACCGAAGTGTTTTTGGACGGTGTAATGATGGACTGGGGCGCAGGCGAGGACATTACCGTGTCCGGCCAGGTCATCACGTTTTCCCGCACGGTTTCCACCGGGCAGAAAATCCTGGTGAAAAAAATCACCGTCAACTAACCCCATTCAGAAAATGAAACTCATCATCCCTTTTTTACTGCTTTCCCTTTTCGCCACCGCCCAAACCGGCAGCGACTACAAAATCGAAAAGCGAGACAGCCTCGGTTATGTCCTGCTTCAAAACGGCAGAACCGTGCCCTTCGATACCGCCCAGGTACAAACCAACCTGGCTCAAAAAACGGAGGAAGTCGGTACCATCGAAACGGAAATCGGCCTGCTGGAGCGGCTGGTCATGTTGCGCCGCCAGTTGGCCCTGGCCCGCGAAGAAAAACGAACCCTGAACGATATTTTGGAAAAAGCCCGTCAATGTACCGAAGTAACCCCATCCAAAAATTAGCGCTGACGCTGCTGCTCCTCGGGGCAGGGGCTTTGGCTGTTTGGGGGCAATCGACGCGTGTCGATGCCGCCAGCCTGGTGCGTCCGGCTGGCAGCGCGGGCAACATTCAGTACAACAATACTTCGGGTATCGGCGGATCGCCAAACCTGCATTGGGACAACACCAGCGGCGCCTTGCTCGTCGGGCAACCGTCGTCCGGCACGGCTCGGCTGATTGTCAAAGGCAACAACACTAACAATACCACCTTCGCCTTTCAGGGTTTCGACAGCGGCGACACAGAGCGCAGCCGGATCACCAACGGCGGTTATTTTCAGGAGCCGGGATCAGCCGAATAGGGTTCGATTACGGCGGGCTATTCAATCTCGACGCTCGCTTGCAGCAACCCGCCACGGTGGTTTCCACGATTACCAGCGGCGCCTCGGCTCTGGTCACGTTCAACGGTGGCTTTGCCCCGACGAGTGGCAATGGCATCATGAATCTGGTGGAAGTCACCGGTATGGTCAACCAAACGGGTGGCGCCAACGGCAAAGTGCGCATGATGTATCTCGCGGCTAATGTTGTGAACGCGCCCAATTTGTTCGCCCTGGAAACCGTCGGCGGGTATAGCCTGATCGGCGACGGGGCCGTTTTTCCGGAAGTTATGCCGCGATTGGCTGTCGTGGGCCTGGGGAACACCACTTCCACCAATGCCTTTGGTGCGTACAATACTACGGGCACACCCTGTTTTTGTCGGCGACGACGGCCAGGCCGGCATCGGCACTTCTGCGCCGGCCTACGCGCTGGATGTTACCGGCAACGACGCCATTCGCCTGCCGCGTGGCTCCACCGCACAACGGCCCGCCAACAGCCAGGGTATTTTGCGCTACAACACCACCGACAGCAAATTTGAAGGCAACGACGGTCTCCGCCTGGGTGCATTCGGCGCGGGCAGGCTCCGGTGCGCCTACCGATGCGACTTTCCTGACGCTTACCGGCAACGCCACCCTGACCAACGAGCGCGTCTTGTCTGCCGGGGCCAATGTAAAAATGACCGACGGCGGGGCAAACAGTACCCTGACCATCGCCGCGTTGTCCGAAAAATTCGTGACGGGCGGAATTATTTCCCCGGCGCAACTGACCGGCAACCAAAACGACTGGTCGCCCACGGGCCTTTCCACGGCCAGCGTCATCCGGCTGTCCACCGACGCCACTTTCCGGATCATCACCGGTTTGGACGGCGGAGAACCGGGACGGCGCATCACCCTGATGAACGTGGGATCATACACCGTCATGCTCAAAGACGAATCAGCATCCAGCAGCGCGGGCAACCGCTTTGCCTTCGACGACCAGGACTGGTTTATCCTGCCGGGCCGTTCCGTGGAGTTGATCTACGACGCCACGGCCGCCGTCTGGCGCACCCTGACGGCATTTGATTATTTCAACGACTACGTGCTGAGCGCCCAATTCCGACACGGGTAGCCGGCTCGACCGGTTCAGGTACCAGCGGCGACTTTTTCGTAAAGGCAAACACCGGCGGCAGCGGCTCCGGGTACGGGGGGTGGCCCTGGGGACTAAGCGGTATTTCCACTTCTTCCTCGGCCACGGGCAAAGGTTCCATCGGCGCGCGGCCAACGCAATGGTGCGCTCCACCAACAACACCTATTTGCGCTACGCCGCCTCGATCAGCTTAGACAACCTCTCGGACGGCACCAATACTTACAACGCTCGCTGCGGCTGGATGGACGCCTCCAACCCTACGGGCGAGCCTTCCAACGGGGTGTACTTCCGCTACACCCACGGCACGAACTCCGGCAACTGGCAGTTCGTCGCCGCTCCGGCGGAACGGAAACGGTCATAAATACAGGCACCGCCCGCTCACGGGAACCTCGACTATGCAATCGCTGATCGTCGCCGTTCACCCAATGGCGCTGCCTGCGAAGGGTATATCGACGGGGTGAGCGTGGGCGTCACGACGACCAACATACCGACTTCTGCGAACATGGGCTATTATTCCCAAATCAGAAAAAACGGCGGGTACGACCGCCCGGATGCTCTACCTGGCCGGCGCCAACGTGCGGTCGTCGCCAATAAACGACTCTGATAAACCATGAACTCGAAAAATAGCCTCCTACGTCGCAGCCGGTGTGTTCGGCTGGATTTTTATCTCGCTGCCCAGGTGGTGCAAAGAAGACGTTGGCTCACGCTGCTATCAAGCATCGGGCTGGCCGGGGTCGTGGGGTTATCGGCGGCAGCGTGTTGTCCTACGCCTTTCCGCACCTGCCCGCCGAAATCGTGTAGCAGCATCACCTCGATCCTGGGCGCCACCTGCCAGCATTGGATGGACCGCTTCACGCATTTTGCCGACCGCGCTGCCGATAGGGTGGAAGAGGCTGCCCTGGACATGATCGGCAAAGACGAAGCCCCAGAAGGGGAAAATGAACCTGAAAACTCGAAATGAATCATTCACCAATAAAAATGACTCCCAAAATGAAATTCGTTCGCAACATCCTCAAAAGTTCCCTCACCCGCAGTGGTCTTGGCCACCGTCAGCCCCTGTGCCGTTTTTGCCAGCCCCCACTGGCTCGGCTCGGCATTCGACAGTCTCAGCGTGGTCAAGGTTACACCGATCCTACGTCCTTTGTTACGCCCTCGGCCACCAGCAGTGTGGAGGTAGCCATCACCATTTTGCTCGGCCTGTTTGCCGGCGCTAATTCCCGGCCTGAAACGTATCCCAAAGACCTTTATCCGCAGTGCGGCGGCGGCCCTGTTGGTGGCCGGCGGCGCGGCCACGTTCAAACTGGGGTTTTGACCCAGGAAAAGCCGAATACGTGATCCAGCAGTTTTGCCCAACTTCGCTTACGCCGGACTGGTCTATAACGGCCTTGAAATTCGGGCTGCCGTTTGTCGGAAAGTTGTGGGCAAGGACTGAATTTTTCCAAAGTATCAAACCAGCCCAGTAATACATCGCGATCTTAATAACTCCTCAAAACCGCTCCATGCCGGCCAATCCGGGTATGGAGCACCATTTATCCGGTGACGAAAAACGACGCCCTGAAAAACATCCTGCTTATGTGCTGCTTTGTTGCCCGCGCTTTCCTCCTTCGGGAGGATGCGACGGAGAAAGTCCCGAGAGACAATCTATACGTGCCGCGTTACGATACTAATCCATCCCAGTGGAATATCCCCGAAACGCCGGTGCAATGGGAGGAACCGACCGCCGGTAATCCCGCGATCAAACACCGCTTAGCAGGCGACGTTTCAAAAAGGTGGTGTACCGCGCGATAATATTCATGACCGGGATTTGCCAGCGCTCCAACGTGCAGTGGATAACTTCATTCTGGTTCTTCCGCAAGCAAACGAATGAACACAGGAGGGATATCCGGCTCTTGAAGGGCGAAACACAGGGCGATAGCGGGCATTGCGTGTTCCGATACCTGGCTGGTGTCGGGATTGATTCCCTGCAATTCATCGCCATCGAGGGCGCTCAGAACACAAGACCCGCTCGACCCTGGATTTTCCGCCAGACTTGCCGCTTCCGGTTACCGGCCTTGATTCTCCGCCGCGCCAGGATCCAATTGGGCGGAAGGTTGCTGGTCGCCACAAGCCAGGGGAGTTCAATACGGGCTTCATTTCTTCCTGGAAGGGCATTTACGGAGCGGCCAATTACGCACCCACGGCGACAAATCCCGGTTGTTCGAAGCGGGGTATTGCCGCTTTGGAAACGAAATGAAAAAAAATCAAAAATCATCCGCAAGAACTCAACGTAACCCGAACATCCCTAACTCCCGCCACAATAACGGCCGGATTGGTACGAACCTGAACCCTAAAATACAATCCCAAAATGGTTTGTGCAAACGGTTATATCGAAGCGTCAACGAAGACTTGCGTGTACGCCTTCGGAAACGAATCCGGCGTAGGCCGACGGAACCCCATTGCCCCAAAACCAGGGCGGCAAAAGGGTTGGGGACTGGTAAACAAAACCTGCCCGACATCCGGTCGCCGGCTCGCGGCAACGAGCCAGCAAAAAATAACAACCAGCAACCCAAGACTTCCCCTAATCCGCAACCGCCGGGGTGACGAAACAACCTAATACCGGTCTGTGTGGATTTTGCCGATGGCACGTGGCCCCGATCGTCATCCTGTTTTCGTTTCCTACGTGACGCAGTTACGCAAGTAGCGCAAAATGCCAGGGGAGCAATGGTTTAAACCTCAAAAACGAACATCATGTGTACCTGTAAAGACGAACAAAACAAACCCCGCTGGTGCTGAAAAAGTGGGCACCTTTGGTCTTGGCCTCGCGGTCCTGGTTGGTGCGGCTGGTTATGGTAGAAGAAAGAACGTTCGGCCGGCTGATAAATCCCTAAAAACACCGATACGGCCATGCGGGACAAACGATTACGACACGATGAACATTGCATCTGTCTACCCGATTCGAGCGAAAGCGACCGACAATTCGACGTTGCCGGCAACACTGCTTCGAGGAAAGTTGCAGCAGCCTCAGCGGCCTCCGGGCCTTCGGAGTTCTTGGTTGCATGATGCCTGCCTGGGTCATTGCCACCAGCACGAAAACAACCCAAATGGGCCCTTGTTCTGCCTACGCCCACCAACGAATACAGCTCAGTGCAGAAACAACCTCGACCCCGTCATGCCTTTACTGTCGATTACTTCGGCGCCAACGCGGTGTGCCGGGGAGGGAACGAAAGTCGGGAAAGTGAGCAGGCCACGGATACGTCCAACGCGCAGACGCGCGGGTGCCGTTTTTTTATCGCCATTGTCATTCTCATTCTGCTCAGCGCATTGCTATGGAAGAACAAGGAAAGCAACCCAAAAGTGAGGTAAGCGTCGATTGTTGCCGTCGGTTCCAGGCTATCGGCAGTGTTCGATACGATCTCACTGCTCCTGAGTCTACTGGCATTTTCATAGCGCAAAGCGTACTTCCAGCAAACTGCTCAACGCGCGCAAGCAGAACTACAAGACCCGCTGGCCCAGGTCAAT
>JADJYG010000032.1 GCA_016719895.1 Saprospirales bacterium
TAGCCCGGCAGCACGCCGTCGTCGAGGCCCAGGATTTCGCTCAATTTGCCGCCGCTTTACAGCGCTTTTGAATTTCAACTTGAAACAGCGGCGCGGCCTCTTCCTAAAATACGCCCGCCGGCTGCGACCCACAGCGCGGATTTCACCTTCGGCAACGTTGAACAAACCAAAATTATCGGCCGTCAACGGCAAAGCCCCGAGCGGCCGGATTTCCAGAAAAAGGGCGGGCGCATCGAAGCGCAGAGCGAACTGAAGGACGCCAAATCGGCCAACTGCCCGATACGGAACTCCAGGCCGATGGTTCGCGCCCGCCTCCAACGGCTCGTCTTGTACCCGCAGGCCATTGGCTCGCCCGGGTCCCAAAGTGCGGCCGGGTTGGCCCAGGTGGCTACCACGTCGCCGGTTTTGATGCCGTAAAAATCCTGGTCGGTCTGGCTGGCCATCACGCCGGGCAGGCTGATGCTTTCGGGGAAGCCCCAGGGCGGATCGATCATCGTATGCGACTGCGGTACGAAGCGCCACGAGGTTTTGAATTGCAGCAGCGCCGCGGGGTTGCCCAGCAGCGACTGGTTGATGATGGTGGCGTCGAAGGTAGAAATGGAATTGCTTTGTTCACGTCGGCGGCCACTTTTATATGGACTGGTGATAGGGGTGATGTAATGCTACATGTTGTTGGATGTGGCTGACGTCGGCCACGGTCATGCCGTTGAGTTTGTTGATCGATTTGACGGGCGTCAGGGTGTAATTCCCGGCGGCGTACGGTGGGGCAATCAGGTAATCGCCGCTTGCGTCCGTCAGGTCGCTGGCGCTGCCGCGGCTTGTGAGGTTGACGGTGGCGTCTTTGACGCCGCTCGCGCCGTCGTGCTCCCAGAGGATGGTTCCGCTGAACAGGAAGGAACAATTTGCCGCCGGCAGTATGGGCCGCCGGGCGCGCCGTAGAACGGGCAGTAGTCCACGTTGGCGGTTATTTCGCACCGGAGCCGAAGGCATAAGGCGGCGCGCCGGGGCCCGTGGCGTCGTTCCAGTAGTTATTTTCGGCATCCACGACGGCAGCGCTCTGGTTGTCCACGCCATAGACGGATCCGGCGAAGTGGTTGCCGCCGTCGGCGCCGACCGTGCCGGCGGCTGAGGGGTCGAGGCGCAAATGCGTATCGCTTTGGTAGCGCCGGTAAAGTCGTTGTCGGTCACCGTGCCGCTGCCGCTGTTGGTAAAGCGAATGCCCGTGGTATTGTCGTAGATGTGGTTATTGTCGATGGTTGCCGAGCCGGCGTCGACGTCAATGCCGGTGGTGAAGCCGTGGAAAGAGGCGCTGTTGTCCTGGATGGTTGCCGAGGCCGCCGCGCCCGCTACCAGGATACCCGTCGTGCCGCCCGAGGAATGGCTGAAGTGGCAATCGGTCTGGATGGTCGCATTTACGGCCGCGTGCAAGGTGCCGGAGGGGCTGTCGAATATCTTGGCGCCCACCGGGCAATCGGTCACCGTCAGTCCGCTGACCACCGTGTGCGCGCCCTCGCCGGCATCCGAGACGTAGCCTTCGTAGTTGTTGACGAACAAGCCGATACTTACGCCGGTGACGGAGCCTCCGCTGATCGTTGCCGGGGCGGTGCTCCGCACGTTCCACACTTCGATGCCTTCGGTGGGCTTGCCCGTTATGGCCGAACCGTCGATGACGTTATCGCTCGTCGTGGAAGCGACGCCCTGGTGGGAGGAGATCAGGATACCGTCCCAGTAGCTTTCGCTGGCGTGGTCGAGCGCCGTGATGGTGTTGTCGTCCAAGGTGTAAGGCGAGGCCGTGCTGTAGAACAGGTTGTGGAAAATGCCCCGCCGGCGCGCCTGGATCGTATTGTCTTCGATCACCTGGTATGTCGCCGCGCCGGGGTTGGGCAAGTAGAAATTGCCGGTTTGAACTCCCGAGCGCACGTTGGTCATGCAGTTGTTGCTCACGTGGGCGTATGCGTTGTTGTACAACAGCACGCCGCCTCCCCAATAAGAAATTCCCGAGCCTGCGTCATAGGTTCCCAAATCCATGAACTTGTTGTTGGAGATGTCGTGGCCGCTGGAGGGTACGCCCGCGGGGTAGTCGTAATGGGTTACGCCGAAATAAGAGAAATTTGAAGATGTTGTTCTGGACGACCAGGTTGTCCACGCCGGTCTCGTAGGTCGCCACGCCTTCGGCGGCGTCTATGTCGGCCCCGTTGGTGCTGTAAAACCGCTCGTCAGCGCCGTATTGTCGCCGTTCAGGGTGAAGCCCTTGATGCTCACGTTGTCGGTGTTGGCGGCGATGTAAAACAGCACGGTGGCGCCAATATCCTTCGTTTTCGGCACGACTACCGCTTCCGCGACCCGGCTTCCGGAGCAGGGATCAATCGCGGCGTTGGGGCCGAGGATGGTGAGGGGATTTATTTACTGTGATATCCTCGGCGTACGTACCCGCGTTCACCGACAGGGTATGCCCGTTGAGCGTTTGGGCGTCGTCGATGGCCGCCTGGATCGAGCAGAACCACTCGCCGGTATCAGTATTCTGGACGTTGCCTGTGCCGCAGGAGGTCAGCACGACGTCGTTGCCGTCGCCGCCCGCGTAGTTGATGGAGAACACGTAGCCGCCCGAAGATATGGTGGCGCCTTGCGCAAACTGCCCGCTCACCGGGTCTGCGCCGTCGTTGGCGATCAAGGTATACGAATCGCCGGGGGGGGCGCGCCCAGGGTCAAGGTCAGGTGGCCCCGCCCAGTGTTACCGCACCGTTCACGGAGAAGCGGTCGTAGTCGGTGCAGGCGGAGGTGCCGTTGATTTCCATGTCGAGCGCATCGCCGCTGCCGAGCGTCAGGCCGCCGGTGATGGTCACGCAGCCGGGGCTGGCGCCGGGGGCGAGGGTAATGTCTTTGCCCGGGGCGACGGCGTCCACAAATTCAGAATAGGAGCAGGCGGGCACGGCCAGCACATGGCCGCTCAGGGTCATGGAGGCTTCTATGCCATCCTGGATCGAGCAGAACACGTTGCCGGTATTCGTGTTGGTTACCGGGCAAGTGAAGGCGGGCGCCGCCGGTACGGGCGCCTGGCCGGCGCCGATCAAGCCCGCTGCGGCCACGGCTTGCGCCATATCTTTAAAAATTATCCAGGAACCCGGATGGTCGGGCGTCAGGTAGGCGCCACCGTCGGGGAATGCGTTGACAGAGGCGACGCCGGCTAAGGTGGAGGGCGAAGCCCCCGTGAGCGGCGCCGGAGAGCCGAAGAATATGTGCTTGCAAGTGAAGTGCAGGAAGTCCGAATGAAATGTGTTGCAGCCGATGCTGGCCATTGGGCCGCGGGTCCGGAGGCTGTGTGCGCCGCTGGTCGTGGTACCGTTGAATATGTTGTTGCGGATATCCGCTCCGATCACGTCGATGGTCACCAGTTGGTTGCCCTGTTCGCAGGCGCCGGTCGAGTTGTAGCCGCCGGTCGTGCCCGTCACCATGTTATTGGTGAAGGTCACGTTTTTGGAGGCCGTCACCCCGGCGCCGCCGCCCATGGTTACCAATTGCCTCGGGACGTTGTTGCCGGGGTCGAACTGGGTGGCGAAGCCGCAGCCACCCGGTTCGGCGCCTAAGAAGGTTTTGCCCGTAAACATGTTGTCGTTGATCAAAATGCCGTCGATGGCCGCGTTGTAATTGGACAGCAGGCCATGATCGCCATCCGCCCGTATCTCGTTTCCCTCGATGGTAATATCGGTATGCGCGCCCAGCAGGTACACTGCCGCGGCTTCGATACCGCCTGTGCCGTCGAAACCGATGATGGTGAAGCCCTGACCCGACTGGCCCAGCGTCACCCCGTTGGTACCGTCGGCTTGGACACCGTACCGTTGTTGCCGCCGGCGTACGTCCCCTGGATGGTCGTCACGCCCTTGCCGCCCGTGGAGCGGATCGTCAGGTCGTTCTTGTTGATGAGGACGTTTTCGTTGTATGTGCCTGCATCCACTCGAATAAAGTATCCGCTCAGCGTAGTCGCATTGTCAATAGCGGCCTGAATCGTGGAATAACCGCCGACAAGCATTGTTTCTGCCATGTCGGAATACACCCGCACCGGGGCGGCAAAATTGATGGCGTTGCCGCTGTTCAGGAGCGTAGTCTGCAAATAATCCACATAGGCGTTGCACTGCTGTTGATATGACCCAAGCCCGAACTGTACGTTAGTGATCTTGGCGCCGGCGCCAAAGAGGATAGTGCCCCAGGTGGGGTCGGAAGCCCAGTCGGCGAGCGTTTTTTGCGTTGAGCCACCGGGAGGCGCCGAGCCGGCTATGCCGACCCAGTTACCGTTACCGGCCTGGCCGTACAAGTACCAAAGCCCATTGTCTTTATCAACATTGACGGTATTCCAGGCATTCGGTACGGCGCCTGCCATAACGTTGACCAAAATCAGATCCCAGGTTTGTTCGCCGCTCCGGATTGCCGTGAAACTGGTTTGCGAGGCGGCCCACTGCGCGGACTGGATACCGAGGCGGAACGCCACGGTACGGCTCGTGGGATTAGGCTCCATATACCAGCGATATTCGGCTGTAAAGGAGCCGCCGGTCAGGTCGGAAGCCGGGGCGAAGCCCGCCAGGTTGACAGCGCCAAGAGTTGATTTGCCCGGGTTGCCGGTAGGCGCAATGATCTTAACCGTTCCGCCCCCGGTGCTACCCGCGGGACCGCCCACGAACTGCAACTGCTGGTCAATCGCAATGTCGTCGGCTGTAGTAGGTACCTGACCAGGCTTGCCATAGAGAGTGCGCTGCACCCCCACCAAATCTGTGCCGGCGGAAGTTCGGGTATCATCCGAGTACCAACCGCCAGATGCGCCCAGCGAGGTGACAATTGACTGTGAATTGGCCTGTAGCAGGCTCATAAAAAAGGCCAAGCATACGACCGCAAGCTGGTTTACGAACGGAGTAAAGACTTTCATACCGATATTTTTTTGTTTCCTACGGGAATAAAGTTGGATAATACTGATTAAAAGAAGACAATGCCTTTAACCGCGCGCGGTTAAAGGAAAAGTCGTCGGGATGTTGAAACTGAAAAGGGAACAACGGGCAGGAAAAAAGGCAAAATGTCTTATGCCTGAAGCGCATTATTCCGGCAAGGATTAAAAGTCGGCCAAAATTAAGACAATTTTATCTTAATTATCAAAAAAATGATGTTAAAAACGAAAACTTAATATTACGCCTCCTGGGAAAAGGGGATCTTATTTCGTATTTGGAGGCCGCTTTCCAGTCTGTAGCCTCGACAACTGGCTGCCTTTTTTGCCGGAATCCGCGCCGCCTGCCTGATCGGTAATAATGCGACCTTTGCATATCTTTGCATGAAAAACAAGGCAAAATGGCGCTTCAAAAACTTCCCATCGGGCTGCAGGATTTTCGGAAGATCCGGGAAAATGACTTCAAATACATCGACAAAACGCGGTACATCTATCAGCTTTGCCAAAATCCGGGCGCGTATTTTCTCTCCCGCCCGCGCCGTTTCGGAAAGTCCATCACCATCGCCACCTTGCAGGAACTGTATTCGGGCAGCCGCGAGTTGTTCAGGGGGCTGTGGATCGAGGACAAATGGGACTGGAGCCGGAAACATCCGGTTATCCGGATCACGCTTACCGGAATCGGTTATCCGGAGGTCAGTCTGCCGGAAGCGCTCAATTTTAAACTGAATTTGCTCATCGAAGCCGCCGGCTTCCCCGCCGCGCAAGGAACGCCCGGCAACCGGCTCGAATACCTCATCGCCCGGCTATCCGCCAAAGGCAAAGTCGTCGTACTCATCGACGAATACGATGCCCCGGTAATTCACCATTTGGGAAAAGACCTGGCAAAAGCCATGGAAGCCCGCGATATCCTCAAGGAATTTTACACGGTACTCAAAAACAACGACCATCTGCTCGAACTGGTCTTCCTCACCGGCGTGAGCAAATTCTCCAAAGTGGGCATCTTTTCCGGCCTCAACAACCTGCAGGACATCAGCCTGCACCCGGCCTACGCCACTATGCTGGGCTATACCCAACAGGAATTAGAAGATAATTTCGCCGCCGAAATCGACGCCGCCGCCGCCCAACTCCGACTCGGCCGCGAAGCGCTGCTGGAAAAAATGCGGCGCTGGTACAATGGCTACCGCTTTCATATCAATGCCGAAAAGGTTTATAACCCCGTCTCCGTCAACCTTTTTTTCAATACCGGCGAATTCGAAAACTTCTGGTTCGCCACCGGAACCCCCACTTTCCTCATCAACCTGCTCAAACAACAGGGCCTGTACGATTTCAAACTGACCGAACAGTCCCAAATCGAGTTCGACAGTTTCGACCTCGAAGACCTGCGCCCCTACGGCCTGCTCTACCAAACCGGCTACCTGACCCTCCTGGGGCGCGACGAGTACGGCATCTACCAACTCGGCTACCCCAATTACGAGGTGGAAAACTCCATGCTCGCCTACCTGCTCGAAGCCTTCGGCGGCGTGCCCAAAGGCTCCGGTTTAGTAGTCGCCCTGCGCCTCGAAAAAGCCTTTGAAAACGACGACCTGGAACAGGTGATGAAAATTTTGAAAGGCATGTTCAGCAGCATCCCTTTCCAACTCTACGAAAAAACGCCCGAACGTTTCTTCCACGCCGCCATCCACCTGCTGTTCAGCTACATGGGCCTGCGCATCCGCAGCGAACCCTGCACCGCCGAAGGCCGCGCGCTGACGCCGCCGTGGAAACTACCCAACGGGTGTATATCCTGGAGTTCAAAGTCGACCAAAGCGCCAAAGCGGCCTTAGAGCAAATCCGGCGCAAACGCTACCATCAGGCGTTCTGGAACCTCGGCAAACCCGTCGTGGCCGTGGGCGTCAATTTCTCCGGCAAAACCAAAAACATCGAGGAGTGGAAGGCGGAGACGGTGGACGAGGGGCGGTAGACGCAGCGTCCATCGGTTCTGGCTTTTGCCCTTGCAAATCAATAGTTCGGTAAGTTTTGCTGTCGGCGAGGACGCTGACAGCGGCATTCTTGCTGTCGGCGAGGACGCTGACAGCGGCATTTTTTTGATTGGTTGATAATCAGTGTTGTTGGCGAGGACGCCATAGCCGTCAGGGTAAGGTTGACCTCGGAGCACCCATTTCGCTTAAAATTTCGGGCAACTTTAAATATTTATTTATTCGGTCAGGTCGGTTTATATTACCCTACAGGCTCTCTTGACGCTGGCAGTGTCGAAGACCTGCCAGCGTCAGCGCCCAAATGACCTGGCAGTGTCGAAGAACTGCCAGCGTCAAGGCATTGATGGGGCTCGACAAATCGATTAAAATTTTAAGCGAAATGGGTGCGGAGAGGTCAAACGTTTGTAGAACGTTGATTACCAGGAGTTTTCACGACCTCGGAGAGGTCGAATATTTGTGCCGAATGCGCTATGTTCGACCTCTCTACCGCCGAGCGTGGGCTACGCATAAATCCCGGAATCTTCCCCTACCCCCTTTTTCTCCCCCCGAGATTGTCATCGTACCTGATTCGAACGGTTCCGGTCACCTTCAACAGCCCCTTTGAAGGCTTCCTTTGGGGCGGATTTATTCAATAGGACGCCATTGTTTGTTTTTTGACGCTGAGAAACCGTCTGAAAGACGAACACGGGATAGCGCACTTTTTAAAGTTAAAGTATTTTCAGGGGAAGTTTATTTTTGAAAGGCCGTTCCAGGTAGTCACCGTGGCGTCAGATCGAATCTGGTTCTGGTCGCCGCCATAAACTACCCAGAAGCGCAAAGCCGGGATTGGAACAAGGGGCGTATATTTTGAAAAGTGTTTGAAAAATTCGGCTGAAATCGTCTTCCCGGCCTTGATTTCAATTAATTCCTGGCGCGTTACTTCATCTATGATTAAATCAATTTCATTGTTGTTTTTATCTTGCCAGAAATAAAAATTCGGCCGTTGATGCGCATTCAGCCTGTTTTTCATCAATTCATTTATAACAAAATTTTCAAACAAAGCACCCTTAGCGAAATGCAGATCCAAATCTGCCGGAGTGCGTATGCCAAGCATCCAGGCAGCAAGTCCGGTGTCATAGAAGTAAAGTTTTGGGGTTTTTACCAACCTTTTGTCAAAATTTTGAAAATATGGCGGCAAACGGTATGCAATAAAACTGGTTTCCAAAATCGAGAGCCATGATTTGACCGTTTTGCCATCAATTCCCAGATCATTACCTAAACTGCTCAGATTCAATAATTGCCCAATCCTGCCGGCGCACAAGGATAAGAAGGTGCGAAATTGATTCAGGTCAACTACATTGGTGATTTGGCGCACGTCGCGCTCCGCATATGTTTGAATATAATCCGGATAAAAATCAGCGGGAGTTATATTGAAACTATGCAAACGCGGATAAAACCCTTTAGTCAAAATATCCTCCCAACGTTGGGGCGCCCATTCACTTTCCCACAATTCTTCCAGGGAAAAGGGTTGTAGCTCGAAAATGGCAATTCGGCCTGCCAGGGATTGGGTAACTTTCTCCAATAATAAAAAATGTTGGGAACCGGAAAGGATATATTCCCCCACTTCGCCGCGCATATCGGTATAATATTGCAGGTAAGGGAAGAGATCCGGAACTTGTTGCACCTCATCGAGGATAACTCCTCCTCTAAATGTTTGCAGAAAACCATGCGGATCTTTACCGGCGTATTCGCGGTTTTCGCCAATTTCCATATTCAGGTAGGTATACCCGGGGCGCAATTGACGGGCAAAAGTTGTCTTGCCGGATTGCCGGGGTCCCGTAATGACAAGCATCGGGTATTTCTGCAGCAGTTCTTCCGCCTTTTGAAAAAGATGACGCTTTAATATCATCCAACAAATTTAGGCAATTTTGGAATTGAATTCCGAAATTGCCTAAATTTGTTAAAAGATTCACGCTACTCCTTGCCAGTCAGGTCGTTTTGAATGATGGAATACTTGTGACCGGATAGTTCCCTGCCGCCCCGAACCCCATCATTTCTCCACCGCCACCATCTTCCGCAACAACACCACAAACGGTGTGCGATACGAGGCTACCGCCGGCATCCATAAGCATGTTGGGGATTTTCTGCCGGAGCCAAAAAAGAACCGTTTTGGGCCCGGCGGGAAAATCCCCAACATGCTAAATACGGCGGCAAGGATATGGTATTGCCCCGGGAATTTCGACAACGGCACCCCGTCGCAACAAGTTTAATAAAAATCAGACGCTCATACATGGATTACCGGGCTCAATCAGATATTTGTCCCGCGACATTTGGCCAAGCGCCACTTTCACCCTGAATCACCCATAAATTGAACAACGATGCTGGAACACGAAGGCCGGACAACTTTCCGGATCGATTATGCGCCCCTGTTCAGAACCGCCTTGCTTCTTACCGGATATTTTATGGTCAGCCTCTTTGTGCTCGCGGTTGCCGGAAAAGACGGACCTTCCGATCCGACGCTGGTGGGAAAAGACCTGTGGCAACGCAACAACTGCGTCAGTTGCCATGCGCTTGTAGGCCTTGGAGGACATATCGGTCCCGACCTGACCAACGCTTTCAGCAGGAGAGGCGAAGGATATATCCGGTATGTACTGAACAACGGATCCCAAAAAATGCCGGCTTTCCGATTAAGCACTGCCGAGCAAAACGCCCTGATAGCCTACCTGAAAGCGATCGACAGCACGAGTATTTACCCGCTCAAAAGTTATGATGGGCCTGTTTTTGGACAATCCAAAACAAGCCCGTACAAGCATTAGCGTCCGGCATGACAATAAAAAATGTTCTCATAAAAGTCTCCCTGTATTGTTTTATTATAGCGTCGGTAACAGGCTTCATCGCAAGCCTGAAAGTAGCCCTGCCCACAGCTGATTCGGAATGGATTGACTTTCGAAAAATACGCCCGCTGCATACGTTTTTAGCATTGAGCGCCCAAATAGCCGGCTTGCTCGGACTTGCGCAATACATCCTGGGTCGCTACGGCGCTTCTCCTGCAAAAGCCAGATCCTATGTTTTTACGGCGTTTATTGTCGCGGGCGGTGTGGCAATCCTCGCAGGGTATTATTCCGGGAGGGAGTACATCACCTGGCCTGTTTACCTTACTCCCCTGCTTTTGACGCCTGTTTTAGCCAATATTTTTCGCCTTTTCCGATCGGGCAAGGCGCTATCGGCAGCAAATCCAGAAGGGTTCTGGCTACTCGTATCGGGCCATTTATTCATCGTCGGCGGCGTCGTCGAGTCGCATTTCTGGCTGATCCCGTCTGTGGGTGGAAATTTTGTAAAAGACCTCACCGTTCAATGGCACGGCATAGATACCTTCATCGCCGGAATCAATATCAGCCTCTACGGAGTATCGGTCTTCCTGCTCAACCAACAACCCAAACCACTGAGAAACCGATGGTTATACGTTATTGCCCTGTTTAGTTTGCTCTTTACATTCGGGCATCACCACTATGTTTCGCCTCAACCGTTCAGCCTGAAAATACTGGCTTTCGCGGCAAGTATGGTTGCCGTGCTTTCTTTATTAAAGCATACAAAAGAATACAAAAAACAAATCCGCAAAAAAACGGGAAAAGACGCTTTGCACCGGTTGATAACCGCTATCACGTTCTGGATGATGATTTCCATCAGTAGCGGCATTCTATTTGCCATCCCCCATGTCAATCTCTATGTGCACGGCACCTATTGGATCGTCGCCCATGCCATGAGCGCTATGATCGGCACGAATATGCTTATCATAATTTCCGGGGCTTACCTCCTGGCCGGAAACGCCGAAACGCCGAAACCGGGTTTAAACACCGGGATTGCCCTGACAAACGCGGGGTTGGCCGTTCTGTGGCTTTCTGCCGGCGCCGCGGGGATCATCCGGGGTTTTGAAAGAGTTGAATCAGATTATTTGGCATATTACCATAAAATAGAATGTGTTATGTACGGCTTTCCCGTTGCCGGGTTGCTTTTGATCGCCGGTTTGTACCTGATGCTCCGGCGTTTGCGTTGAATGACGATCCGCGCAAATTCGCTTGGCCGGGCGCTTATCTGGTGTCGGTTCTTTTCGCAAACCACTTTCCGCCGGGTATAACTTAACAATAGTTCGTGAAGAATTTAGCCTTCCAAGCATTCTAAAAAATCCATGGCAAACGCATCAAAACTGCGGGTGACCTCGGTACTGCCGAGTGTGTGCTGTGCATAAATCCGGAATCTTCCCTACCCCCCTTTTTCTCCCCCCGCGCTTGTCATTCTGAAAGAACCTGTTCACTCTACGAGGGATAAACACGAGATGCACGCGTAGAGTGGACAGGTTCCTGCGGAATGACAAGCGCGGGGGGAGAAAAGGGAGTGCAGCTTGGGGTGGCGGGTTATGCGTAGCCAAGGCTCGGCGGTAGAGAGGTCAAATGTTGGTAGAAACAACCGATTTTTAAGGTCCCACGACCTCGGAGAGGTCGAATATTCGTGGCATTTGTTCGGATTCTACCAATATTCGACCTCTCTACCGCCGAGCGTGTGCTGTGCATATTGCCGGCCGCGAGTCGACCCCACCCCCGCCCCTCCCCAACTGGGAGGGCCACTAAGTGGGCGTAGAGTACGCTACGACCCATTCTACGGAGGAAGTCGCGGTTTAATCTACGGCTCCCCTCCCAGTTGGGGCAGGGGCGGGGGTGGGGTCGACTCGCGAGCTGCTTATGCGAAGCCGAGGCTCGGCGGTACCGAGGTCGTGGAAATCGCGCGAATGGAATGATTGCTACCAATGTTAGACCTCTTCGAGGTCGCCCGCAGTTTTGATGCGCCTGCCCTGGATTGAAAATCAGCTTTTGTGAAAAGAATGATACTGGAATTTATTTTTGCAGGGTTACGTGTTAGTCTAACCTTATCAAAAATGCCGAAAACATAGAAATGGGTTAAAAATTCTTCACGAACTATTGACTTAATGCAATAGTCCGGTAGAGTTTGCTGTTGGCGAGGACGCCAACAGCGGCATCTCGTTGAAAATCAAGCAGAAACGCCGTTGTTGGCGTCCTCGCCAACAACATTGAACCAACTCTTAAAACTTAAGAACCCTGACCAGTTGCCTTCCGCTGCCCGTAAGAATTCGCACAAAATACACACCGCCCGGTTGACGGGACAGGTCCAGAACCGGCACTTGAAGTGCTGCATCGGACTGGAATATTTTTTCGCCCAGCCAATTCCATATTTCAACCGCGCCCGCAGCCGCCCGCCCGTCGAGGGTTTTCAGCGCAAATGTTCCACTGGTTGGATTAGGCGCCGCCAAAATGGTCTCGTTTTCGGGCAACAGGCCCGTTTCGGCGCCGACCGAGGTCGTAATATCAAATGTTTTGGAACAACTGATGCCGTTGTACGTGGCTTTAAAGGTGTAGGCGCCGGCCATGGTGGGCAACGGCTTGGTCCATCCCCGCCAGCTGGTCGTATTATTCGCGGTACTGCTGTATGTCCAGCTGTTGAACGCAGAGCCGTCGGGGTTCAGGATGCTCATGGTGGCCGTGAGGCCGGCGGTTTCGTTCCGCAGGAAAATATAAAATTTGGCCCGTCCCGCCGGCAATCCAGGGCCCTGAAACGGGATCGCAAAGGAACTGGTCTCATTCGAGGTCTCCGTATTCGGGCAGCCGGGCAGCACAATATCGGTCGTATTTGCGGAGGCCTTCACGATGGCCGGTTCGGCATACGGCTTTTGAGCCGCCCACCAGGAGTTGGCATTTAGTCCGTTGCAAGCGCCGGCAAAGGGGTCTACCCGCGTGCTGGTCGTGCTCCCGCTCCGCACTTCAAAATGCAGGTGCGGGCCCGACGAACTGCCGGAACTCCCTACCACGCCCAGGTATTCGCCGGCGGCCGGGCTGGCCGATGGCCTGGTCGTGACCGAGTTTTTTCAAATGCCAGTAAAAACGCGCGCGAGCCGTCGGGGTGCTGCACCACCGCATAGTTGGCCGGCAGGCTGTTGACGGCGCAGTTGCGGTCGAAATTGCCGTCGGCTTTGTCCAACAGCACCCCGGCTGCTGCGGCCACCACCTCCACTTGGTTGTGATCCATTTTGTAAAAAGAAAACGGCGCTATGCCGATGTCGGTGCCCTGGTGGCCGTCATACGTCCGGGCGCCGCAATTGTAATCCGTCACTGCGCCGGCGGCGGTATTGTGGTCGAGGTAAGCGTTGATGCTGTAGTAACTGCAATCGGTCAGCCCGTTGGCAGGGCGCAGAGGCCAGCCGAGCGCGGTGATCAGCTGGCTTTTGGGCCCTTCGCCGGGCAGGCCCAGGGCGGCGGCGTTGGCGGCGCAGCGCTGTTCGAGGGCGGCATATTCCTCCGGGCTGATGCAGGGGTGTTGGGCGTCGTTTTCTTCGGCAGGATACGCGCCGCCATCTTCAACAGACCCCGTGGAAGTGTTTTGTGCCAATACGGTGAGGGGAAATACGCCCAGCAGCAGGAGCGGCAGGCGTAAAGCGGTTTTGGTCATGATTTTCAGTTTGTTAGGTTGGCGATTATGGCAAGAGGATGTTGGCGGGCAAATCGCTGCCCGGGTGATTCCTTTTCGCAAGTTCCAGCTGTACCCGGAGAGATGGAAAATGACGAAGACCTTTCCCAGCAAGTTAATGTAATTGATAATGGCGTCGCAGCGCCGGTTGGAAAGCTCGTTCAGGGAAACTTCCGCAGCGATTTGATAAGCCGGCAAGCGCAACAGGTCGCGTACGAGCATGTTGGGGATTTTCCCGAGTAATCGGGACAAGTACTGCCGGAGCCAAATACGAGGGCTTTTCGCGTCAGTTTTTGCGTTTTTGAAGGAGCATAGTGGGGACTCTGTGACTGAAAAAGGCGGAAAATAGCGAAAAAGTACCGTTTTGGGCCCGGCGGGAAAATCCCCAACATGCTTAAGGCCTCGGAGAGGCTCAACGTTTGTAGAATGGGCCGGTTATTAAGACCGCGGGGCCTCGGTACTGCCGAGCGTGTGCTGTGCATAAATCCGGAATCTTCCCTACCCCCCTTTTTCTCCCCCCGCGCTTGTCATTCTGAAAGAACCTGTTCACTCTACGAGGATAAACATGAGATGCACGCGTAGAGCGGGCAGGTTCCTGCGGAATGACAAGCGCGGGGAGAAAAGGGAGTGCAACTGGGGTGGCGGGTTATGCGTAGCCGACGCTCGGCGGTAGAGAGGCCTGACGTTACAGGCTCACCACGTAAATAATTAACGTCAGGGCCCTTCGAGGCCACACGAAAACGTGATTTTGGCCATTCGACAAACGTTGAGCCTCTCGAGGCCAAAGGACAAATTTCATATCGATTCGTGGGTAATCGGTAGCCCATTGGAGGAAGGGGATGGGGTTTCACACGGCGGGAAATATGCGGATAGTCCCTATGCAGTTTACCAGCAAGGCAGACAAGTTTTGGAATTAATTATGAACATCCCGTTTTTAGCGTGATGTTCATAATTTCAAAAATCACCTTCCTGATGCGCAATGAGCACTTTTTTAAGCGTTTCAAATGGCTAAAGTCGATTAAAGTATACCCGGCGGAAAATTTTCTGTTGCTGTTGGCGCGGGACGTCAACAGCAACGGCGGAGTGAGGGGTCTTTTCTGCCACTCATGCTACCGGTTCTTGCTGGCGGGACGCCAACAAGAACAATAAAATCATAAAATTTTTAAAATAGTTATACTATATTTGCTTTAAAGATATAAAATAGTAAAATGATTTATCCAAGAAGCGTCCTTTCCGCCCTCCGCGAACACCTTGAAAACAAGCAGGTTACCGTCCTGACAGGTATGCGCCGAACGGGAAAAACAACGTTGGTAAAACAGTTGATGGACCTTTCAACGATCCGGCAGAAAGTCTATTTCGACCTGGAACGGATCGACAACCGCGACCTTTTTTCGGAAAAGAATTACGAAAATATTGTGCTGGCACTGATGCAACGCGGAGTCAATTTTACGGAAAAAGTACTTTTGGCGATTGACGAAATTCAATTGACGCCAAACCTGCCCAGCGTCGTGAAATACTTGTACGACCAATACGATATCAAATTTATATTAACGGGTTCAAGTTCTTACTACCTGAAGAACCGTTTTAACGAATCGCTGGCTGGGCGAAAAAAGATTTTCGAAATTTACCCTTTGACTTTCAATGAATTACTGGTTTTTAAAGGTATGCCCCACACTTCGAAAAGCCATTTCACAGCAAGCCCTTTCGTTGCCGCTGAATATGAACGGCTGAAACTTTTTTACGAAGAATACATCAATTATGGCGGGTTTCCCGAGGTGGTATTGACCAATCCCATACAGGAAAAAAGGGATTTGATACAGGATATTTTGAGTTCATATATCAATTTGGACATCGCCGCTGTGGCAGATTTCCAAAAATCGACCGAGATATATAAACTCATGAAATTGCTGGCTGTTCGGGTCGGGTCGAAACTGGACATCTCGAAACTGACGAGCCTGACCACCATGACCCGAAAAACGGTTGAAAACTATTTGGAATTGTTTGAACAATCGTACCTGATTCGAACGGTTCCGGTCACCTCCAACAGCCCCGACCGGGAAATCGTGAAGGCACGCAAAATCTATTTTTTAGACAACGGCATCGCCGCTGTTTCGGCGGAGTTGGGCAGCGGGACGAAGTTTGAAAACGCAGTATTCAACCAATTACTCCCTTTTGGCAACATATCGTATTACCAGTTGAAAACGGGTAAGGAAATTGATTTTATTTTGGATAAAAATACGGCATTAGAAGTCAAAGAAACCGCTGCTGAGACCGACTTGCGAAATCTGAAAAACATTTCTAAAAATCTCGGTATCGAACGAAATTTCGTAGTAGGCCGGTATCCAAACAGCCCCTTTGAAGGCTTCCTTTGGGGCGGATTTATTCAATAGGACGCTGACGGCTTCTGGTGCCCGGAACCCCATCATTTCTCCACCGCCACCATTTTCCGCGACCCACCCAGGGCCATCAACTTAATACTACTTTGCCACGTTAAGTTTGGAACCTCATCAGGTCTTTCAAGCGGCGTTCGTGTCTTTTTGGGATAGGACCCCAAAACTCATCTGGGGTTTTTGCTTATTGAGGAAGTGTTTGAGCAAGGAAGAACTTTATGTCTGGGCAAGAGAGCAATGGAATATCGTCTTGATTAAGAATTTTTGTTCTAACATATAGTGCAATACAATGATGGTCAATGTTATATGGTGATACCAATATCTCCAGGTGCGCACTTGGTAACGGGTCATTCCCAAGGTGTCCTTACAATCTTGGATGCCCCGTTCGACCCAATATCTTTGCATCTGCTGGTAAAGTAAACTGCACTGGGACAAGGGTTGATTATGATTGAATTTAACGTGGCAAAGGACAAATTTTCATATCGATTTGTGGGTAATCGGTAGCCCTAAATACCCAATTCCCTCACCGTGCCATGCGCACCAAGCGCCTGGATAAGGTACCGAACGGGGTAGTGAGTTCACAATACAATACACCGGTGGCGGTTAACGCATCGAAAAGGAGCCGTTCGGCGTTGTAGCCCGCCGGGTACGATTTTTCGAGGCGCCACAGTTCGCGGCCGGTAAGGTCGATAATGCGCAACCGCGCAGTGCAGGCGCCGGGCAGATCAAACGCGATCGTCGTTTCCGTACTAAAAGGATTCGGCCGGTTGGGCAACAGCCGGTACCGTTTTGTTTCATCGGCGTCCACCGTACCGGATACGCCGTCGAAATGCAGATCGACAGCATATTCTTTCAATGCAGCGCTGTATGCCCATGCAGGCAACACTTCCGGGGTCGAGCCATAATGCCTCGTTTAAATATCCACCGTTTTCCAAAACACGGAATTGTATCCGGAAGAGCGGGGCCCCTTCCGGCAGGTCAAGGCCTTCAGCCTTCGACCAAACGAGGCGGATTTCGCCGCGTTCGACCCGGTACAGACCAAAGTTGCCGGCATCGAGGGGATGGGGCTGTTTAGCACTGGTTGAATACCCAGGAACTCCAGCCGCGCCGGATCGAAACCCAGCGCCAACTGCAGGGCGGACAAGTCGTTCCATGGTGTGGAACGGACCTGAACATCCACCGTTTCGCCAGTTTCCAACGGCTGGTTTGGAAGGCGCAGCGCCAGCGCCGGGTCGCTGCCCAGGTTTGCCGGGTTTGCATAGGCGCTCACGATATCGCCGGTCTTTATGCCGAAAAAGTCCTGGTTGGTTTGGCTCGAGATCAGGCCCGTGTACGTCCGTTTTTCGGGAAATCCCCAGGGGGGAATCAGCATGGTATGCGTAGTTGGCACAAAACGCCAGGAGGTTTTGAACTGCGCCAGCGCCGCGGGGTTGCCCAGCAGCGATTGGTTGATGACCGTAGCGTCGAGGGTTGAAATGGAATTACTCTTATTCACGTCGGCAGCCACTTGTTTATAGGCACTGGCGATGGGTGTGATATTCGCCAGGTGTTGTTGAATGGCTGTAGCGTCGGCTACCGTTACACCATTGAGTTTATTGATACTTTTACCGGGAGTCACGGTGAAATTGGAGCCGGAGGTAATCGCCAGGGTATAATCGCCACTGAGCGGTGTCGTTACCGAGCCCGTTTGGTCGCCCGTTAGCGCCACTATAACATCTTTTACGCCGGTGGATCCGTCATGCTCCCACTTGATATTCCCGCTGATTACAAAACCACAGGCGTTCACCATCACGGTAATGCTACCGCATGATCCGGGTGTGGCACATCCGCCCTCGCCCCGGGCGTAATACGTGGTGGTTGTGGTGGGCGAAACGCTTACACTCGTACCGGAACCTGCGGAGGTACCGCCGCATGAGCCCGAATACCATTCCCAGTTGGCGGCTCCGTTCAGGTTGCCAGCGGAAATACTCAAATTGGTGGGCTGACCGGAACAAGTGGGGTTTACCGAAGCAGTGAGTATTGGCACATCCGGATTAACACAAGCGGGTTCGGCCAATCGGAAATCGCTGAATGTAGCGACTCCTGTGATTTCCGTGCTGTTCGCCGTTCTGGTTCCGACAGCCGGGTACGCCCAGTTGTGCATCGTATTTGCCGCAAATAAGGGCCGCCGTGTTGGTTAAAGGGTCTAAATCTGCGGTCAGGAAATCGAACACGGCATCGCAAGTGGTAAAGGTCGTTCCGCTGTTGGTCAGCGACCAATAGCGGTTGGCGCTTTTGGACCGATTGAGGTGGCTGAGCCGATTGCCGGGTGATCGCCCGAAACAGCGCGGGCCACGTCAGGTTTACGGCACCGGAAACCGATGCAAATGTCAGCGTCACGGGCGTGTAATTTGCAAGGGCGGCATCGCCGATTTCGAACGTACGGGCGATGCCTGCGCCAGTTGCCACATTTTTCGCAAATTGCCGAAATATGCCCCGAGGTTCTTGCAACAGACCCCGTCGAAGAAATGATCATCTTGTTGCTGCCGGTGGTGATGACGCCGTTGGTCAGGGTCAGCGCACCGTTTACCGTGGTGTTCACGCTGCCACTCAGGGTAAGTCCGGCGACGTTGTTCATCACCGAGGTTGTTAAACGTTGTGGTATTCCAGCCTGCGAGGTTTTGATTAGCGGTTCCGTTGAAAGTGACGGCACCGTGCCCGGTGTGAAGGCGCCGTTGTTAGTCCAAAAGTGGCCGCCGACATTCAGGTTCAGGCTATTGGCGTTCAGCGTGCCGCCGGAAATGGTCACGTCATTTTTACCGTCAAGCCGTTGGTAAGGAATTGGGCTGTTGGCGAATTGGTGGCGTTTACCGTCAGGTTGTACACGGGCACGGTGCAATTGATTCGGATGGTTTGACTGGCAGGGTGGAAGCATCGCCGATCTGAAGCGTGCCGCCAGTCACCTCGTTAGAAGTGGCGGAAATCATCAGGTCGCCGTTGTGTGGGAAGACTGCCGCCGATCGACGATCGTTCCACCGCTCATGGTGAACGGGACGCTGGCATTGATTTCAAACGGCGCACGAGTTGTACTGGTTGAGCCAAGCGTATTTACGGTCAGTGTTCCTGCCGTTTGAATAAAGTTACCGACCGAAGTCCCGCTGTTGGGAGCGATCCGGCCCGCAACGTTCAGCGCGCCGCCTCCATGATCAGGTTCCGTTGTTCAGGTATGTAATGCGGGTGTTGGTACTGTTTGCCCACGTTGAGGATTCCGGCAGTAACTCGCAACAGCGCGTCCATTCGAGGTCCAGTTGAAAATTCCGGAATTTATGGTGCCCCGTTGTTCCACAACCCTTCCAAGGCCGAAGACAAGTCCGCGCCGGTAGCAGTCGGTAAACGGCGTGATCGTAGATGCGCTCGGAGTTTAAAGGTGTACGGAAACCATGTCGAGGGATTGGCTGCTGCGTTCAAGGAAATCACGGCCGTTGCCTCAGTATTCTGGTCTGAATGCCCTTGTCCACGCTAAGAATGTTGAATGCCGTGCTCGAAGACCCTGTGATTTTTGCAAGGCGTTGGTTCCGTTAAACTCGACCGTACCAACGCCTCGCGTAAACGTCCCATTGTTAAGCCAATCGCCAGTCACCTGGAAGGTATAGGGGAGTTGCAGCATGCATGCTCACCAAAGCGCCGGACTCGATGGTCAGGTGGTAACAGGTTGCTCGCGGCGTTAATGAGCGGGTAGAAGGGTCGTCCGGCTGGAATGTACGCGCCATCCGTGGCCGTCGGCACCGTGCCGGGCCCCAGTTGCCGGTGTTGAACCAATCGGTGTTCACGTTGCCGGTCCAATCGCGAGATGGAGTGGCGCAAACCGGCGCCAGGCCTGCCGAGTATTGGTTGCTGCCGTTGACCGACCAGATTTTGTAGCAATAGGTGGCGCCTGCCGTCAAACCGGTGTGGCCGAAATTGGTCAGGTTGCCCACATAGATGACCGTTCCTCCGCCAGGCAAGGTATTGTAACTGGTTGTGCTACGCCCTGCCGTCGGCAGGCACGCCGAAGGTGGTGGTCGGAGAAGTGGCAATGAGCACGTTGTTGTTGGAGGCATTGAGCGCCCAGGCGAGGTCGGTTTGGCTATTGCTAATCGGCGTAGCCGTGAGGTTAGCGGGGTTGACGACATTGATCTGGATCAGGTCGCTCTGCCAAATGCGCGGCCGTACGTGGCGGCGGTTATGCGGTTGTTGTTGGGGTTGGCGTTGTAGTAAATTTCCAGTTCCGCACATCCACGGGCGGCAGGCCGGTACTGAACAGTACCCAGTTGGAAAGGGTGGCGTCTTTGTACCATACGCCGGTTTGGTTGCCGATGTAAATGCCCTCGTTGGCTGCTTGTCGAGCGCCAGGCAGTTGATAAACAGCGCCGGAAGGTTGGCGCTGATGTCCGTCCAGGTGACCCCTTGTCGCTGGATTTGAACACCCCTGCATCTTAAACGGTGGCATACACGATATTGGCGTCGGCGGGATGGGCTTTTATGGTGGAAGCGCCTGCCCTCCGGGTTTGGTGATGACATTCCATACAATGGCGGTGGCCGCTGCATTCACATTGTCGGAACGGTACAACACCGAGGAGCCGCCGGTTGCCCTGGACATGTACACGATATCCAAATTAACCGGAGACTGCTCTATTACCCGTATGGTGAGGCCCGCCGGAAAAGTGCCGAGGCTATCCCAGGCTACCGTCGTGGCCGGTATGGCGTTCACATTCGTGCTCCGCCACATGTTGCTCCCGCCCAGGAACATGGTGCTGGCATTGGTCCGGTGCAGCATATACGGAGCCGAAAAGGCGGCATCGCCGGTCATGCCGTTGTCGATTCCGCTGTAGGAACCTAAAACCCCGCTGGTCGACCGCGCTAAATCAGCACTCGGGTTTTCCAGATAACAAAAATTGGGGTCGCTGTAATCAATCTGACATTTTCAAAGCCATCCCCCCGCGTACCGTAGTAAAGGTGCTTGCGTTGGTGGTGGCCGAATGCCGTTGTCCTGAAATCCGCGATGATCGTATTGACTGTTTTGCGTGCTTTGGCCGATTTTGTACACCTGTCCGATGGAAAGGTCGTTGCTGATTTCCGTCCAGGTGGCCCCGCCGTTGGCGGTATACGATATGCTCCCCGTCGTTGCCCACGTACAGCCTCTGGGGCTGTGATGGGGCGACCATTGGTACCAGTGTTGTGGTCGGCGTGCAGCGATGCGGCGCAGTTCGCCGTCGGGTCCCCCGGAGCAAGGTGCTTCCCACCCAATGCGACACGGCGAACCAGTTTATGCCGCCGTCCGTACTTTTCCAGCTGTTAATAGAGCCTACGTAAACAATGTCCTCATCGGTTTGATCCACTTCGATGCACAGGTCGTAGGTTGCCTGGCTGGCCGTCCGCTGCCGTTGCATGGATAACCGAAAATATTGGGTGATTCGACTGTTGCGAAAACGTTTGCCCGCTGTCGGTAGAGCGCAGCAAGGCCTTAAAAGCCGGTCCGTGTCTTTTAATGTGAACCAGGTACACGTAAGTGGCATCGGCCGGAGAAACGCCGATGACCATGCGGGAGCCGACGCCGATAGTGGGCGTTACAATTTGGGTCCAGTTGTCGCCCGTGTTGGTGGAACGGTAAAGTTGTGAAGGCGTAACCATGCGGGGGGCGTACATAATGCTTGGGTCGCCCGGTTTGAACTTGATGTCCCGAAATCCCCGGCTTGCCGAAGCGTCCGCCTGACCCCGCCTTGGTGGTTTTGAAAATGCCGTTACGTGGCGGCAAGGATGGTACCGGATCCGAGGGATGCATGACCATCATGCCGACAGGTATTGCCCATGCCCGAGTTCTGGGACCCTGCGGAGCCGCCGTCGACTTGTAAACGCCAACCCCCGGCGCGTCATCCGAGTCCCGGCCGCCGGTGCCGATGTAGATGATGTTCGGGTCGGAGGATGGATCAAGATGGCCGAGACGCCCAGGTATGGAATATTGGCAGAAAGACTGGTTCAGTTGGCGCCGCCGTTGGTGCTTTTCCAAATCCCGTTCGAGGGAGAGCCGATGAAAGGGTATTGGCGTCGGTGGGATGAACGCGATGGCGTTGATCCGCCCCTTGACAGGTAGGCTGACCGGTAGTGTTGATGGGTAAGCGGTTGGCCCGACGATATTCCAGGCGACCGAAGCCGACTTGAGTTCAGGCTTCGGTGATACCGTGCATATTCTTTCATGACATAATCCGGGGCCGCTTGCCATCCGGCAGCACGCGCACTTCGTTGATATATTTCCCAACGCCGGAAAATCCTATAACCGTTACCCTTCTAATCGGTGCGGTTTTTCCAGTAGTCATGGAATTCTTTTGCAGTTCCCAAAGTTGACGTCAGGGTCCTGCATTTTTATCAACCAATCCTTGTTTTGCGCAAAGGCAGCCGATGAAGGTATACTCAGGGTTATAAGAAAAATAAAAAGACGTACAAACTTATTCATAGGGAAACAAATTGCGTACCGGTATTACCCGACTGGAAAGTAGCTGAGGATGATTAGAACACGCAAATTACGCCCACGCGAATGCCTGGCGGGTAATCTTCGGGGAGGACAAAAGGGG